>NZ_JACRSQ010000017.1 GCF_014384895.1 Bianquea renquensis | reverse complement strand
TTCTCAGGGCAGCGCCCTGAGCCCTCGGAGAGCTTTTCGGAATCAATATCTGCAATTTTCAAGGTTCATTTGAGCCTGTTTTTTTCGGCTCAGTTTTTCATAGATTACTTGACACTACCTGATGATTTAGTCATGAGTATAGCTTTTTTTACGGTTACATACCACCAAACGGCGACTTGAAATCCGTCAACTCACAGTTGCATTTGCTAAAATCATAGGGGTTAGCGCATATATAACTTAAAAATCTCTTTTGCCCACCATAGATATGTGGGCACATTGGCATCAAGCCATTCTATCACATACGATAGATCCGCCGGCGCAAGTCTGCCTATATGTTGATATACATTGCCCACCGCTTCGGAGCCACCAACAGCGATCATAGCCCGTGCGTGGTCTCCAATGGCAATATACTTACCGATTGCCAACGCTCCGGAAGAAAAGCCACCGATGGAAAGAGCACCAAAGGAAATGATTCCAATGCTGATCGCTCCTACCGCAAACAATCCCAAGGCAATCGATCCGACAGATAGCAGTCCAAGAGCGAATGTGCCAAATGCAATCAAACCGATGGACAATACCCCTATGGATATGAAGCCAAGCGAAAGCAAGCCGAGGGACACCATGCCCCGCGCTCGGAGCCCTACTGCAAAGACACCTCTCGCTTTCAGTCCGATTGCAAAGAATCCCCTTGCATCTCGCCCGATGTGATACAGCGGCATACCGCAAACTATTTTTTCGCTTTTCCTTTCCCTGCATTGTCTCTTGATGGTGGAATGTATCGTATCCAATACGGATACGACTTCATCCGTATCCTTGCCGGATCTATCCGTGCAATCTTCATTTAACAGATAGTCCATCGAACAATCAAACAGTTTTCCCAGTTTGATCAGCTTATCGGTTTCTGGATACGCAATGTCCGACTCCCATTTGCTGACCGACTGACGGGACACCCCGAGAATATCGGCAAGCTGCTCCTGTGTGTAGTTGTTTTCTTTTCTTTGTTTTGCTATTTTTTCTCCAAGTGTCATACTGATTACTCCTTTAGGTTTTTCTCACTGCATTACGGTCTACATGATACCGCACCGAAGATAAGAAAACCACCATTTTCCCGTTTCTTAATGTAAACTTTAGGTTGCATAACACTTATTGGACAGATAGATGCCAGGGTTGTTCGACTCTCTACGCGCGATTCACATCTGTCGGATTACCTTAACCGTCTTATATATGGCACATACCAGTAATGCGATCCCTAGGGCGAGCATCAGAATCCCTGCTATGATCGATTCGCCCAGGATCAGGAGACCAAACACGAGGATACCGATTATAACGGCAAACATAAACAACCCTACCAAGATACCCAATGGATACCGGATCCACTTCGACACCTTCTTGTTGGGCAGGATTTCAATCGTGCCGTCTACCAGCAATTCTAAAATGAATTCAATGACATACTCCATTTGCTTCACTTCCTTGCCTTCCTAGCATATCAAAAGACAGCATAGCCTTTCGACTATACCGCCTTTTTGTTGATCCCATCCGGTTTGCATTGACTCCGTTAAGGATGCTGCGCCTTTTGGGAAAGGCTATTTTTTGATGGCATTCCATGCTTCGTTTTTATTCGCTGTCCTCTCCAAGTGTGGCCTTCGCTTCGTCTTGAATTGTTTTGTCAAATGACAGCATCGGCTCTCTGTCAAGCTTCCGTATTCTTCGATCAACGTAGTTTTTCGTTATTTTGGCTACAAGGGGACAGAGTGAAATGACACCGATAAGGTTCGGAATCATCATCATTCCGTTGAAGGTATCGGAAATGTCCCACGCAAGGGACGATGTCATAATGGCGCCCGAAATAATCATGATTACAAAAACGACCCTGTATACCGGAACCGCCTTTTCTCCAAACAGATACTCAATTGCCTTGCTTCCATACTGAGACCATCCTAAAACCGTGGTGAAGGCAAACAGCAGAATGGCAAGTGCCACAAACACTTCACCGCCCTTGCCGAATACATTGCCGAAAGCCTGCGCAACCAGCGTCGCGTCATTTACGCCTTCGACGGCAAGACCCGTTTCAAGATCTATGAAACCGGAGGAAAGGACAACGATGGCGGTCATGGTACAGACAACAAAGGTATCAAAGAAAACCTCGAAAATTCCCCACATTCCCTGTTTTACGGGTTCCTTTACGTTGGAGGAGGAGTGCACCATAACCGACGAGCCGAGCCCCGCCTCATTCGAAAACACCCCTCGCTTGCAGCCTTGCGTCACAACCTGCTTTATTGTAATGCCCGCAACCGCGCCTCCTACGGCCTTAACGCCGAACGCGAAGCGGAATATGGCGGCGAACATCTCGCCTACATGACGTATATGTACGAAGAAAACAATGAGCGCACCCACAACATACAGCACGGCCATAAAAGGAACTATTTTTTCTGCAACCGCGGCGATGCGCTGCAGGCCGCCGAGAATGATAAGGGCTGCGATAATCATCAGCATGATACCGATCGCCAATGAGATAACCGAAATTCCGCCCATCTGTGGCGCGTCAACATTGGCAAAAAATGCGGACTGAATATTTAGGGTGATTTTATTGACCTGACCCATATTGCCAATGCCGAATGATGCCAGGATGGCACATATGGAAAAGAGTACGGCAAGGATCTTTCCGATCCATTTACAGTTCTTCTTTTTGCCGAGACCGTCCTTCAGATAATACATGGCGCCGCCCGACCATTCCCCCTGACGGTTTCGCCTGCGGTAATAAATGCCCAGCACATTTTCTGAAAAGTTTGTCATCATTCCAAAGAATGCGGCAAGCCACATCCAGAACACAGCGCCCGGGCCTCCTACAACGATTGCCGCGGCAACGCCCGCTATATTACCTGTGCCGATTGTGGCGGCGAGTGCCGTACACAGCGCCTGAAACTGAGAAATCGACTTTTTATCCGTCTTTTTTGTGGCACGACTGTTCCTTTTAAACACGCTCCCGATGGTGTGTCTCCACCAGTGACCGAGATGCGAAATCTGAAAGAACTTTGTGCAGCAGGTCATAAGAATACCGGTACCGATGAGCAAAACCAGACCAATGGTTACCCATACAAAATTATTGACTGAATTGTTGATCTCGGTCAACGCTTTGACAAATTGCTCCATCCTTTCCCCTCCTAAAAATATAACGAACCGTGCAAGCTGCGCGGTTCGTCAAAAGTACCAAGTATTCTTCTGCTGCGATAAAAGATATGCTTTGTCCTTTTGCCTGAGAGATTGGCGCGCTGGCGCTTTGCCCCTTCGGCACTCAATTGAATGAGCTTCTCCAAAGTACTATCGGTTTACAGTCCTCATCCCCCGGGGGACGCCTGAGAGTGTTACTCCTTCGGCCGCACGACACTGCGTTTCCTGCAAACGTCATTTAGTGATATTAACTTGTACGGTTAATGTCTCTATTATATAAAAAAATAATCAAAAATGCAATACATCTCCTAAACTTTCTCTCCCCGTATCTAAATTTTTCTCGCGTCAACGGTGGAATCGGAGGCTTGCACCATCCCACATGGCTTCCTGGAAAGCTCAGCCTGTCACTGCTGAAGTTTTATTTTTTGTCTTTTTAGATTTCTCCTTGTCCGCGACTTTTTTCCCTTTGGCATTTTTCTTTTTCTTTTTATCTCCGTCTCCGCTGTCTGCGGGCTCAGGGTCCGGCGCGGGAACGGACAAGGCCGGCGGCGAATCTTTTTTGGCTGGGCGCTGGACCGTATGGGATAGGAATAAAGACAACTTAGCGCACGCTGGTCCCACCATCTCATACAGGACGCCGGAGGATAGAATGATGGTGGAGAGCAACACTCCCGACTCGTATGGAAGAATGCGCTGCCCTAATACGGCCAGGCCAATGGAGACGCCGGCCTGGGGCACCAGCGCCAACCCCAGGTAACGGCGGATTTCCATGGACGCGCCGCTGACACGGGCTCCTAGATAGGCGCCGGCATATTTTCCAAGGATGCGCACGAAAAAATACGCGATGCCAATGACGCCGGCAGTCGCCAGGGCCGGGACATTCATCCGCATTCCAGATAGCACAAAAAATAGGAGTAACAGCGGTGGCGTAAAATTATTGACCTGTTTAAAAAGGGCTTTGTTGCCGCTTACGTTGATATAAACCGTTCCCAACACCATACAAGACAACAGTGGCGACACGTTGAAGGCACTGCAAAATCCCGTGAGACAGAAGATGATGGCAATGACCAGCACCAAGCGGTGATCCTGGGATCGATGCTCATTGATGAGCTTATTGAGCAAAAATCCGCCGCCTACCCCAAGGCCGATGGCCGCCATATTGACAAGGATCGGAACCAACACCACCGTGATATCCATACGGCCTTGACTCTCCATCGCCTGGGCAACGGCTGCACAGATGCTGAAGGCCAGCAGGGCCACAGCGTCGTCCAGGGCGACCACCTGTAGAATCGTATTGACAAACTCTCCCTTTGCCTTGTATTGGCGAATGGTCATAATCGTCGACGCCGGTGCCGTCGCAGACCCGATCGCGCCCAAAAGCAGCGCAAAGGGGACTGACAAATGAAAGACAAAGATCATAACCAAGGTGATCAGCAGGGCCGCTGTAAGCGCCTCAAAGGCCGTGATGATAAATATCTTCGCCCCACTTTTTCGCAGTTGCGACAGTTTAAAGTATTTTCCAACCCCAAATGCGATAAAGGCCAGTGCTGCGTCCGTCACAAAATCCATCCGCTCCACGATGATCTCTGGTATTAAGTTCAACACATACGGTCCAATCAAAACACCGGATATAATATAGCCCGTCACGTTTGGCAGTCTCAACTTTTTTGTAATCCTCGTCATTAAAAAACCAGCAATTAAAATGATGGCCAGGCTGATAATAACCTGCGCCGACATACTGTCCAGTTTATCCAAGTGCAACATATGTCTTCCTCCTCCCCATTTTTGTCTAGATTTCATATCCCGTCAAAAGGTCCTGCCCATTATTCATTGAGAATCACGATTCTCGGAAGAATTTACCTGATCTGCTTTTGTAATTGACCCTACTTTTTCTTAGGATAATACTTGATTATATGCATTTTTTATGATAAAATCAAATTATAATTTATTTGGCTGTTATAAATATTTTTTATTTTTATAGGAGAATGCCCTATGGTGGATGTAAAAATCAAAACGCTGCTGACGATCGTTGAGACAGGAAACTATACCCGCGCTGCGCAGTTGCTCAATTTGACTCAGCCTGCTGTAAGTCATCATATTCGAATGTTGGAGGAGGAGTACGGCATTAAAATATTCAATCGCAATAAAAAAGAACTCCTTCTTACGCCGGAGGGCGCCGTTCTCGTTAAATACGCCCGCCGTGTCTGTTCCATAAACGCAGCAGCGAGACAAGCGATCGACGACTGCCGCAGACAGATCAAGCATATCACAGTTGGCATTACGCAGACCGCTGCTGAGAGCTTAATGCCGCAGGTCATGGCAACCTACTGCAATGATCACCCCCACACACACATCAATATAATTACGGACACGATAAATAATATTTATAATCGTTTGAAGGTCTTTGAGCTGGATGTGGGAATCGTCGAGGGGAAAGTCTCCGATCCTTCCCTCACCTCTGTGCTGTTGGATACGGATTTTCTTTGCCTGATCGTGTCGCCCAAACATCGATTTGCCAAGCAGCGCAGCGTTAGCCTTCGGGATCTGATGAAGGAAAAATTTATCCTCCGCTCCTCCAACGCTGGAACTCGCTTATTGTTTGACAGCTATCTTCAAAGCCATTCTGAGACCATTCGCGATTTGAATGTCATTATGGAGATGGATAATGTGACCATGATCAAGGAGCTGGTAGCCCAGAATATGGGGATTTCCATCATCGCCCACAGCGCGTGCCGGGAGGAGGAGCAGCGCGGCCGTTTGGCCGTGGTCCCCATCGAAAACGCCAATATGATTCGGGAGATCAATATGATACACCACCAGGATTTTACTCATCCTGAGATTCTGGAAGATTTCCGCAAGATTTATAATCGGTTGCGGTCGTGAGCCGGCCAGCAAGGAATCGACGGCGCTGCGGCAGGGTCACAATCGCCCGGGTATCAAGAATTGACAAAAAAAGAACGCCCTGTGACTGTCACAGAACGCTGACGGTTTCATATGTGTTCCTGAGTTGTTACCGTGCAGGTTTGGATTTGAGGCGGTTCCGTGCAGGGATCGACAGAAGCCTTCGCACCCGGCTTTCCAGCAAAGTTTCAAGCGCCTGCAGGTGCGTTTCCGGGAGATTGATACCCGGATGTCGCCGGAACCGGAAACCAATCATCCGCCGCAGCTGGTCCTTTTGCTTTGCACCCATTATCTCCGCACATACGTCCTCAAAAGAGATACCGTAGGGATTGGTGCGGGTGGCCGCATAGGCGCGAAGCGCCCCAGGCGTTTCCAGGTCCTGCCGTCCGGCGTAGCACAGCAGGGAGAGTCCATTATCGAAAACAGGGGCCGGAGCCGTAATTTCTCCGGTGTGATTGTCGCGCAGAACGCCAAAGTTCCCAAAGTGCCGGTCTTCGTTGTAGATCAGGGCGTCGAACACCAGCATACTGCGAAGCTGCTCAGAGAACTCCGGGCCGAGGGCCTCATAGTAGTCCAGACACGCCTTGAGACCGCCCGTTTTGACGATCCGGCCTATGGGAATATAGGAGGTATCCACATCCGTAAAAAGTGCGCACCTGGATGCGGTAATCCCTTTCCAGTTCTCCAGATCATAGTGCACTGCGTTCAGCTTCATGGTTTCCGCAACCTGGCTGGCATAATATTCACAGTAGGGTTCCCTGCCGGCATTGGATGCGCCGCTAGTGCCGCCCTTATAAAGGAAGATGCCTTCCCCGTCAATCAGACGCCATGCCTTGGGCAGAATGCCGTTGGTGGTTAACTCCGGGGAGGTAGTAAACGCCTGCCTGCTCTGTCCGGCTCCGGTATAGGCCACCAACGCCAGCATTTCTGAAAAACGATTGTCATAGAGGTTATACTGTGCAAATGTCCCCTCAAAATCCTCCGGTACCACCCAATAGCTGTCATTCAGGGAGAGTCCCTTACATACGTCAATGATTCCTTTTGTATCATTGTGACTTAATCCCAGGGTTTTCAGTATCTCATCCACAAATGTGCGGTTCTTGGGGATCACGCGCATCTCCAGCCATTTCACGATCCCCGGGCCGGTACGCTCCATGTCCAGGGGTAACAGATGCGCGTTTTCATCATGAACCGTCAATATTTCAGCCACAAGCCCCTCCAGACCGCGTTTCTCCATAGAAAAGCGCAGAAGCTCCGTATCGTAAATACGGAGGCTGTAAACATTGCTCATCACTGCCTCCTTATCTGTACGTGCCAGGGAACCATCTTTTCCAGCCTTGCCTCCACAAGCTGCGCGATGATCTCCTGGCGTTTTCCAGTGTCCTCCTGCATATGCCGCCTCCCGTCTTTTTCTAATTCAAGCCTCTGGGAATCCAGGGGACGGCATTAGGTTCAAGGAGGGCCCAGTCCCTCAGGAAAATAACGTACATCCTTGCCTGCGGAATTGCTCAATCTTCTCATAGAGCAGCCCCTCGTCCACGCGAAAATGTTGGCTAAGGCAGGAGATACAGCAAAATTCCTCCGCCCCGCGGTTGACTAGCTTTTTGTATAGGGCCGTCTCATCCGGCGTCAGCTCTCTGCCACAGCGAATACACTGGTCTCTCATCTCACAATCAGCTTTGCCCGGAACATAGCGCAGTCATGGGGACCGATGGGCACACACAGATGCTCATTGTACACGCCCACCCTCTCACCGGTGAAAACATCGGTCAGCTCAAAGGCTACGCTCGGGTCCGTCGGCAGTCCCGTCTCCGTAAACATAAAATGGACGTCCCGCGGCTTGTCAGTCAGATTGAATCCGGCCATGGCGTACTCACCGCCGGATAGGTGCCGGAAAAACATCGGTTCTACCTTGCTCGTTCCCGGTCCCGTCAACACGTAAGGCGGACGAACCTCCGGGTCCTGATCGATGGCAATCAATTCCTTGTTCAGCAGCAGGGATGCCGTCTGCGGCGTCATATTGCGAATATCGCAGCCGATCATGAGCGGTACGCCAAATAAACACCACATGGCGAAATGCGACCGGTATTCCGCGTCATTGCAGCCGCCGACTCCCACATTTCCCTTTCCATACATGCCCACCACTAGCATATCCAGGTCATTGAAACAGCCCGGCGCGCTACAGCAAAGTTTGTCGACCTGGCTCTCCGCGATGTTTCGGACAGACTCGAAATTGTCCTGAATGTCACCCGTGGACCGATACATATCCGCTCCGGCGCTCCGCATCCAGTTCCAGGATTGCTCGCTCCCCCAATTGCACGCGGAAAACAGAATATCCCGGCCGCTGGCCTTGAGCGCCATGCTCATACGGCGGTACAGCAGTTCTCCATTCATGCTCTTTGTCTTGTAGCAGTTATCATATTTCAGGAAGTCCACTCCCCACTCCGCGAAGGTTCTGGCATCCTGAAATTCATGGCCGTAACTGCCCGGGTAGCCGGCACAAGTCAGCACGCCGTCACAGGAGTACATTCCAAATTTTAAGCCCTTGCTGTGGACGTAATCCGCCACAGCCTTCATGCCGTTGGGAAATTTCCGTTCGTCGGCGCGCAGCTCCCCCTGAGGGCCTCGCTCCTTCTGGGACCAGCAGTCATCGATGACCAGATATGTATACCCCGCATCGCGCAGCCCTGTGTCCACCATGGCGTCCGCTGTCTCCCGGATAAGTGATTCATCAATATTTTCCCCAAACGTATTCCATGAGTTCCATCCCATGGGGGGTCTCGCAACATACATAGTCTTTACCTCCTGTCCAATGTTTGCTATATATGGGCCCTGTAGGGCTCGCACTCCCGTCAAATATGGCTTCCAATGTAGTCCAGCACCTCAAGCTGAGCTGGATCAAAGGAGCCATCTCGGTACAGACAGACATCGATCGTCACAGCGGCACCCGCATCATTAACCTGCTTGACATATTCCAGCATATACTCCCTGGAACGCTTGCACCCCGGCTTGCTCCACGCATCATAGATATTTCCAGGCGTGGGAAGACCCAATGGCGCCAATATATGGGCCTGCGCTCCCTCAATGTATCGCCCATCCGGGATCACCGTAAAATCATTGAATTCCCCACAGATAAAGTCTTCCCGTGCAAAATTCTTATGCAGATACCCTTTGACGCCATTATTCAGCGCCACGATACCGTTAGGATTCCCTTTTTTGCACGCCGTATAATATAGCTCTAACAGATCATCTGTGTAGCCAAAGGCGTCCTTATAGCAGCCGTCGATCCACCAACCGCGCACCCTCTGTCCGTATCGTGTCGCATACTCCTGTAAAACGGACGCCCACTTATCCACAAAATCCCGGGATATGTTCTGACGCGGTTCCAGAAATCCAAATCGGGCGCCCTCCGGCTCGTCCTTATAGGGCCCATCCCCTGTATAATACAGATAGAAATCGATCTGATACGGGGTCAGCGCTCGGTGGATATCCGCTGGCAAATCCCGAAGGCTGCACGCTTCCCCTGGTTTGGTCTGCGCAATTTCATCAAAGGTTGTATTGGGCGCCGCCATATACTTACGCCCCTGCATTAGAGTAAAAAAGTAATACCCTGCGCCCACCTCCGCCAATGTCTTGGCAATCCTGTCCACGTTTAGTTCGTCTACACAGGTATTCCAGTCAGTCTCTCCAGCCCCTTGATTCATAGGGCTTTCAGGATTGTTCTGCACGCCATACAGATAGTGAGTGAACACTCCCCATTTCCGCTCTGCCATGCGATCGATTCCCTCTGCCATAAAAATCCTCCATTCTGGAGCGTTAGCGACAGCGGCGAAGAGAAATTCGCGAAGGCGATTTCTCTTCTACCACCAGAGCTATTTGTGACGCTCCGGCACAAATAGCCGTGTGAAAAATAAGCGATCAAGCTTATTTTTCACACTAATCCTCCTTCAACTGTGGGTATGGACAGATTGTAGTATACAACGGGTGCCATTGTCAAGAGAATTTATAGAATCTTCGGTTCCCCGTAAATCAGGGTCGCTCGCGGCGGACTTTCCTATAGGAAAAAAGGTGCTTACCAAAGCGCCATCTGTTCCCCATTTACAGCTGTTTTCTCGAGCCTTGGTGGAATCAATTGTAGAATCTCTGCGGCAGCAGTTGGGTTGCACAGCCAATCCTCAATCTCATCCTCCTCCAGGATCACGGGCATTCGATGGTGAACCTCCTGCACTGAGGCGTTGGCCGCTGTGGTGACGATGGTGAAACGGCCGCCGTCCTCCCCCATGGTCCAAAGTCCCGCCATATATAGCGCCTTTTGTTTTGGCAATCGAAAGAGATATTTCTGTTTCCGCGCGTCCTTCGTCCATTCATAGAAGCCAGTGGACGGTACGACGCAGCGCGTATTCTGCATACAAGCGCGAAACATTGGCTTCTCTGCCACTGTCTCCGCCCTGGCATTGATCACAACCCCAGTCCGCCCAGGGCGGGCAAAGCCCCAGGTGTACGCCATGGGTACAGGTTTCCCATCCTGCGCAATCAGGACGGGGGCTACATTGGTTGGAAAGATCTCACCGGTTTTGACTTCACCGTTCTTTTTCTGCAATTCCTCTACAATCCTGCGGAGCTCATCGGTCTCCTCCTCAGTAAATAGCGTGTATCGGCCGCACATCCTATCACTCCTACTCTTTATGCTCCTGGTAAAAGGCCAGATAGTCCCGCAAATTCTCTTGGAGCAGCGCTGGCGTATCCAGCCCATAGGGACACCGGGAGCGACACGCATTACAGTGCCTGCAATCCTGGATCTTGAGCATATTCCTTCGCCGTTCCTCCCCCAAATGAGGGCCATAGGGAGATCTTCGAAGCAGTAGGGACATGCGGGCGTCCGTAGGAATGTCGATTCCCGCCGGACATGGCAGACAATACCCACATCCGCGGCAGAAGCCCCCGCACAGTGCTTTGCGGTCCTCCTCGATCTTGGCCTTCATTGCCGCGTCATACTCTGGCGGATTCTCCTCCAGACGCAGGAACTCGTCCAACTCCGCCTCCCGCTGGATTCCCCAGATCGGCACGACATGAGGATACTGCTTGATAAAGGCAAAGGTGGTGGAGGCGTCGGTGATCAGTCCTCCGGCAAGTCCCTTCATGGCGATAAAGCCTACGTCCAGCTCCTTCGCCAATTGGGCCAGCGCGATATCCTGGGGATCGGCCAGGGAGGAAAAGGGGAATTGTAGGGTATCGTAGTATCCCGACAGAATTGCGGCCCGAGCTCTCTCCGCACTGTGGTTGGTGATACCGATGAAACGAATCCATCCCTTTTGCTTGGCTTCCAACAGCCCCGCGTACAGTCCGTCCGGATCCTCCGGATCGGGAAGCTCAGAAGGGTTATGGAGCTGGAGGATATCCACATAGTCCGTCCGCATCCGCTTCAAGCTTAGCTCAATATGGCGCAAGAGCGCCGCCTTATCTGTGGCGCCGCTCTTGGTGGCGATAATAATATGATGCCGCACATCCGATAAACTATACCCAATTTTTTCTTCGCTATCGCTGTACGCGTTGGCCGTGTCAAAAAAGTTGATCCCCCCGTCGTAAGCTTTTCGCAAGATGGTTCTTGCCTGGTCAAAGGGGATGCGCTGTATGGGAAGCGCTCCAAAGGATGAGGCGCTGACCCTGAGTTCTGTCCTTCCCAGTCGTATCGTATCCACTGTCTTTCCCTCCGTCATACCGCGTATTCCTGTCCAGTATACCGCATCCCTTTTCAAAAATCAACGATTGTGTTCTTATTTTTCTATAATCTATCCCTTGACCGCGCCGATCATCACACCCTTCACAAAATATTTCTGCAAGAACGGGTAAATGCACAGGACCGGAACCGTTGTGACGATGATTGCCGCATATTTGATCGTCTCGGCATAGCTGTTATACTCATCGCCAACCGACTCACCGCCTCCCAGAATGTCCGAGTTGGCAATCAGCAGTGCCCGCAGAATATTCTGGAGCGGCAACAAATTGTTATCCTCAATATAGATGGAGGCAGAAAACCAGCTATTCCAGTGCCCCACCCCGTAGTACAGCAGCAACACCGCTGTGGTGGGCATGATCAGCGGCGCGATAATGCGGAATAAAATCACCATGTCGTTTGCCCCGTCGATATAGGCGGATTCCACAAGGCTATCGGGGATACCACTGATGGCAGTCCGGCAAATGATGGCGTTGTACAGAGACACCGCACCTGGAATGATGAGCGCCAGAAGGTTATTGTACAGACCTAGGGACCGCTGATTTAAGTAAGCCGGGATGAGGCCCCCGGAAAAGAACATGGTCAACATCAAGTAAAAAATAATATACTTCTTAAATAGGACATTTTTAGACGCCATAAAATAACCACAAAAGAGTGTCATCACAATATTCAGGGGCAGGGAACCTGCCAGGATGATGAGGGTATTGCGGTATCCACTCAGGATAAGCGGATGCTGGAATGTCATTTTATAAGCGCCCAGCGTGAAGTCATGCGGCCAAAATAGAACGCCAGGGTGCGCCACCAGATAGGTGTTGGAGCTGACCGACGCACAAAGTACATAGTACATAGGATATAGCGTAATCAATACAAGACATAGCATAATCAGAACATTGATGATATCGAAAATTCTATCACCGGCACTTTTCTTCATCGCCCCTTCTCCCTCCTAAAACAGGCTCGTCTCATTCACTTTTTTGCTGATGCCGTTGGTCAATAGCAGGAACACGATATTCACAACGGAATTAAAAAGTCCAACCGCTGTGGAATAACTGTAGTTTGCCTCTATGATCCCCTTCCGGTAGACATAAGTGGAAAAGACATCCGCCACCTCGTAGGTCAGCGGCTGGTATAGAAGCAAAATTTTTTCATACCCCACATTGAGGATCCCGCCCATTCGCAGGATAAACAGAATGGTGATCGTCGGAAGCAGCCCCGGCAGCGTCACGTAGACCATCTGTCCGAACCGGCTTGCGCCATCGATCTTCGCCGCCTCGTACTGTTCCTGATCGATTCCCGACAGCGCTGCCAGATAGATAATCGAATCCCAGCCGATGGACTGCCAGATTCCAGACCCTACATAGATGGGGTAGAAATTCTGTTTGCTCGCCAACAGATTTGTCCGCTCTCCCCCGAAAAACGCGATCAAATCATTGAAGACGCCGTCCGTCTGACAGAACGCTTTGATCAATCCGCATATGACCACCACCGAAATAAAATATGGCATGTAGGAGATGGTCTGAACTGTGCGCTTGAACCAGGAGCAGCGAATCTCATTCAACAGCAGCGCCAAAATGATCGGCGCTGGGAATCCGAACAATATACTAAGCCCACTGATGCAAAATGTATTGCGCAAGAGCCGCCAGAAATAGATATCCCTAAAAAATAGTTTGAATTGCAGCAGGCCCACCCAAGGGCTGTCCAGTATCCCCAAGGAAGGCCGGTAATTTTTAAAGGCGATGATAACCCCATACATGGGCTTGTAGGCAAATATCGCGAAATATACAATCACCGGCAAGATGATGAGATATTTCCACTTATTCATTTTAAAATCCCGCACCAGTGTACGTCTAAGGTGACCGGCTGGTTTTCCAGATCTAGCTGGCTTTATATGTTCAATCTGCATATAGACTCCCCTTTAGATAAAAAATCCCGGCAGCCGCCTTGCCGCCGGGACTCTGCTATTCTTACCGGACCATGAAACGCTTATATGACTCTTGCTTGATCTCCAAATAGCGATCAAGATCCATACTGTTGAGTTTTGCGAGAAATGCATCAAAATTATCGAGAGATTCTTCCCCGGTCAAAAACTTGAGCGCCATCTCCTCCGCATAGGTGCTGATGGGGGCATAGATGGTGCTGACCTCCGTACTCTCCTCAGTACTCAGGCTGCATGCACTCGGATACATGTGGTCTGACAGCTGATTTTTCGACGTCCAGGTGTCAACCGCCTCTATGCACACAGGAACATTCTTCTGCCGCACCATATTCTCTGCCTGTACTGCCAGTCCTGTGCCTGTTGTCCCAACATATTTCGTCAAGGCCATATTAATGCCCTCCGGATCCTCCGTCACAAGCTCCGTATAAGTCGGAACGCCATCCACCATTGTATAGGATTCCCCTTCTTTTCCATAATTCCAATACATGTATCCTTCTTCGGTATAGCCATAATCAAGCCATCGCAAAACAAGCTCCAACTTTTCATCCGGGCAGCTGGTGGTCACCGCAGCCGCATATGTGGAAATAGTGTCTTCCCCTTGGATTATACAGGGGATATCTCCCTCGTTTTTGACGGGATAGGGTGCGCCGACCCAGTCTGCATCCAATCCTGATGATTTTGCATCATTCACCCAATTGCTGAGCTGGCTGATGGCGGTGCAGGATACACCAACCTTTTCATTTAAGGCTTTCGTCCGCATTCCCGCGTCATCCAACGTAACGGAATCCGGGTCGATGATGCCCTCATCATACCATTGATGTAGCTGCGTCATATATTCTTTCCATTCCGGCTGCGCCATGGCAAATTGAACCTTCTGGTTGTCATCCACATAAATGGTGGCGAGCAAAGAGGCATAGGCGTTATAGCCGGACGCAAACCCTGGTGACAAGCGCCCCTTGTGAAAGCTAAGCTGGGCATTGTACGCGTCTTTAAATGTCCGCAACACCTCATCCCAGTCGTCCATTGTCTCCGGCATGGAAAGATTTTGTTCCTCAAGCCAATCCTTTCGGACAACCGGTCCCACATATGTGGCAGCCCACTCCGATTCACGAAAACTGCCAAAGGCATAATACTGACCGTCGTCTGTCTTAACAGATCTGTCAAAGTGTTCATTTTCCTGGAGCAGTGCCCAATAATTCGGCGCATACAGTGGCATCTCCTCTGTTAAGTCCCGGATAATCTTTTCCTCAATATATTGTGGCGCCTTCTCAAATAACGTGAAACAGATAACATCCGGAAGGGTATCTGAGTTGAGCATCAAATTGAACGCTTGTGATCTGTCCGTGCCAGCCGTCGGGGCTTGCCAGTCCACTTTAACCCCCGTCATTTCTTCTAACCCTATGTGAAACGGGGATTCCTCATAGGATGTATAGGAGGAATGTAGCGTAGTGACTTGCCCTGCACACCACACGGAAATCGTTTCATCGGTTTCTATTGGATAGCCTGCAAATGTTTCTTCTTCTGTAGCGACTGAATTGACAGCAGATGATTGGGATCCGCTGTCCACTTTACTAGAGGAAGCGCTATCCTCCCCCGATTGACTGCATCCGCTGAGAAGCGTAATTCCAATGGACAGTGTAAGAGCGATCGCACATCGTTGCGCAAGATTTTTCATACCTGCATTCTCCTCTCGTCTCTTTGAGATTTGTATTGACAACAGGTTCCGGAATCCGTTGCTGGCCCCATTATAGCACTTGCTTCACAAAGAAATCTATGGCGGATACAGGAAATCCGCTGTTTAAAACGAAACCATAAACTGTCCATTTCCAAAGTCTCCTGTCGGTTTCGAAAATCACAACCGCATATCTTGCATTTTAGAATGTAGTTTGCTATCATGAAGGCAAACTTTTATACATATGGAAAGGGAGGACTGAAACATGACGATGCGCTGGAACAGTAAAAGTTTTTTTACACGTTTCCTTGTATCATATATCGCGATCTTGATTATACCGTTTCTCACTCTTCTTCTAACCTATTTTGTCGCACAGCAATCGATTCGCAACGAAATCGTAAATTCCAATGCCAACAGCCTCCATCAGTTTTTTAACGTTGTAGATTCCAAATTGGAGGAGATGACGTCATGCGCCTTTCAGGTTCTCCAGGATTTCTCTGTAAAAAATATCGTCTATTCTGCGGAAGATGCATTCGATGGGTATAAAGCCTATGAAGCTCGCAAGTATTTGACAGGACTTCCTCGCAATGATTTTTCCGATATCTTCATCTACTACCATGCATCGGATCACATTATCTCCTGCACGCGTTCCTGCCTGTCGAGCAGTCTTTTTTATACTACATACTATAGCGGATCCTACGACACATTCTACCAAAAGCTTACGGTGCCCTATACGAATGATACGCCGCGCCTCATCTCCATGGACGATCAGGAGGACGCGCCCCAACTCACGGTTCTTCTTTCGCAGAATGTCTCCTTTGCACTTGGGGATGCTGACATCACAGTCGGCGTGGCACTCAGTCCTACACGGCTCCAACAAATATTGGACAGTGCCACATTTCATCAGGAAGGTCTCTTATTTATTTTTGATCAGAACGGCAATCCGTTGGTGTCCTCCAGTCCCAACACCGTGGGTGTTGACATTCACGCGTATAATGGCACGGATTCATGCTACACGGATACCTTTGACGGGCAGACCTACGTGATTCAGCTATTTCACTCCGCGGTTTTAGACTGCACCTATGTGTCTGCCATCCCCACCGCTGTCTTTTGGGAACGACTTAACACGCTGCGCCTATTGGTTATCATCAGCCTCTGCCTGTGTGTTGCCGCTAGCGTTGCACTCGCCATTTTGTTTGCACACCGAAATTATTCTCCCCTGACCTCCATACTGTCAACGATTCACAGCAAGACCAATCTGGCCTACTCCCCTAGCCAGAAAAATGAGATGGATTTCATCCGGGAGGTTCTGATCCAATCCTTCGATGAGAATCGCCAGATGTTCGCCCATATTCAGAGTGAATCGCAGACATTGCAGGAGGATTTCCTGTACCGGGCTTTGCAGGGAATTTGGAATGTTGACGCAGGCGAGGCTGATATGTTCTGCCGAAATCATATCTATCCCTTGTCCGATGCATTTCTTGTGGTTCTCATCCGTGTTGAAACTGTGGATGAAGCCGTCGTCGGCCCGCTGTCCACCGCTGAGGGAAATCAAACCCTCTCCTTCGTCCTTGCCAATGTGTTTCAGGAACTCTGTGCCATGGAGCACCAGGGCTTCCTACTCAACATCGCGCCCTTGAGCTACGCGGGGATCCTGAATTTTACTCCCGGCCTATCCCCCGATCAGATGCGGGATGCCGCGCTGGCCGTCTGCAACCGGCTGACATCCTTTCTCGAACCCCATTTCGGGATTATCTCCACGATTGCCGTCAGCGATGCTTTGACAGGGCTTTCCGGCATCCATGCCGCGTATCTGCAAGCTTCTCAGGCCATAAGCTATCGATTTATCTTTGGGAAGGGAAGCCATATCCTCTACCGCGATGTTGTCGCCCGCTCCTTTTACTACAACGGCGATGCAACCTCGCAGGCGGCGCAAATCCTGATGCAGTATGTTCAGGATTCCAGTAAAGCCTCCCCCGTTGATGCCATCCAACAGGTGATGCGGCTTTCCTCCATTCGAGACAACGCATCCCTGGAATCCATCCGATGCTTCAAATATGATATCGTCAATGTGGTTAACAAAATCATCTACGGTATCGGCGCGAGCCCCTTGGAACGCGAAATGCATTGGGTTCAGCTGCTGTTGGACGCGGAGACGCTGGACGATTTTCAAGAACTCCTGGCCCAGTCGCTGCAACAGCTGCACTTATACTGGAATCAGACGAGAGAGCAAAAGACCGTCTGCGACGAGGCGGCGGAGTACGTTCGAGAGCACTATCAGGATCCCAATCTCTCCTTAACCTCCATCAGCTCCGTTTTTCATATCACCCCTTCCTATCTCTCAAAATTGTTTAAGGCGCAGAAAGGGATCGGGCTGTTGGAATATTTGAGCAAAGTCCGCCTGGATCTGGCGAAGGAGCTGCTGCGAAATACGTCTCTATCGCTGGAAGAGATTGCCGGCAGGACCGGCTTTTTGAGCGACATTACGTTAATCAAGACCTTTAAAAAATGGGAGGGGGTCACGCCGGGCGCGTACCGGAAACTACAGGGGTTGGGATGAGGTTGACGTCTCCGCCATTTCGCCGTATAATGATCGATACTACCATGGGAAAGGAGGCGCCCTATGTTGGAAACCGTTACCCATTCACTGGCGCCCGTGATCGACGCTGAATCTCGAATTTTACTCTTAGGCACCATGCCATCGCCAAAATCCCGGGAGACCGGGTTTTATTATGGGCATCCTCAAAACCAGTTCTGGAATGTACTGGCCGCCGTCTTTGACACCGGTACGCCCCAAAGCATACCGGAAAAACTAGCCTTTCTACATGCCCATCACATCGCGCTCTGGGATGTCCTGCACTCCTGCGAGATCAAGGGCGCGGAGGATTCCAGCATCCAGAATCCGGTGGTCCATGATATCCGCAGTCTCTTGTCGAAGGCCCCGATCCGCCAGATTTTCACCACAGGGAAAAAGGCTACCGCTCTGTATACGAAATACTGTTTTCCCGACACGCAGCGGGAGTCCATCTATCTTCCCTCCACAAGTGCGGCCAATCGCGGCCGCTTTCCTTTTACAGCATTGGTAACCGAATATTCCATTCTCCGCACCTATCTGACCGACGTTACCCCTTAAAAAGTTGAAGTAACGCCAACGATAGAATTTATTCACGGTTTGTTTTCAGTTTTTTCAAGGACCTTTTAAAGATTTGTCAAATTTCTGCCACAAAAAATACACATTCCTCTACTAAAATATACAGCATAAAGGAAATGAAATAAAGGAGGTCTCGACTATGTCATACAACAACGAACTTTATCCATATACCCAAAATGAAACGCCAGAACCAGGGGCTCCCGCACCAGAGCCTCAGAGGAAACAAAAGAGGGGAAAAGCAGGGAAAACCGTGGCCCTTGTGTTGTGCAGCGCCCTGCTCTGTGGCGCAATGGGATTCGGTGGCGGGATGCTTGCCAGCTCTCTCAGCGATACGCAAACCTCTTCTTCCGGAGTGACCGTTCAGCAAGCGACGGCAAACAGTGAATCCAGTGCCGGCGCGACGCAGCTTTCCAACACAACCTCCGCGCAGCTTAGCATAGAAGAAATCGCAGCGAAGGCGGCGGACAGCGTCGTGGAGATCACAACGGAAAGCGTAACCACAGGTGAGTTTTTACAGCAATCCATCACACAAGGCGCTGGCTCCGGCGTGATCATTTCCACCGATGGCTATATTCTCACGAATTACCATGTCATTGAGGGAGCGTCCACGATAACCGTAACCCTTCGGAATGGAAATAGTTATCCTGCCACCCTCGTCGGTGTTGACGACAACTTGGATGTGGCGCTGCTGAAGATCGAAGAGACAAATCTGAGTCCCGCTACCTTCGGTGATTCCTCTTCCTTAAAGGTCGGAGAAACCGCTGTCGCCATCGGGAATCCACTTGGACAGCTGGGCGGCACCGTAACAAATGGGATTATCAGCGCTCTTGACCGCGATATCACCATCGACGGTAAAACTAAGAAATTGTTGCAGACCAATGCGGCTATCAACCCTGGCAACTCCGGCGGTGGTCTATTCAACGATAAGGGACAGCTCATCGGCCTGGTGGTGGCCAAATCCTCCGGCGAAGAAATCGAAGGCTTAGGATTCGCGATTCCGATAAATGATGTGGTCAACATCCTGGACGATCTGAAACAATACGGGTATGTGAAAGGACGTATCAGCCTTGGTGTCAGCCTCCTGGACATCAGCTCCCAGCAGATGGCACTTATGTACCGCGTCGGTCAGACGGGCTGCTACATCTATAGCACGGTAGACGGCTCCGCCGCCGCGAAAGCTGGCCTGCGATCTGGGGATTGTATCACCGCCATCAATGGAACGGAGGTGTCCACCAGTGAGGATGTCAAGACCATACTGGACACTTGCTCTGTGGGAGATACCATTCAGATGACCATTCTGAGAAACGGCGAGAGCGCAACAGTATCTGTCACCTTGCAGGAATACGTTCCCAGTGAAATCTCCAATACGTCAACAACCGTCACCTCGAACTCTGGTTCCGGCCTAATCGCCATGTAAACCACGAATACAAGTCCGATTCTTCGGATCTAGGTTAGTCTCAGCGGACTTACCTGTAAGACAAGAACAAGTAAAAGGCCGTGGCTTTGCGAAGTATCTTCGCGAGGTCACGGCCTTGCCTATTGTGTGCGCGGATTATCCACAATCTCCACAGCTCTCTGGGATTCCTACCGCAGCAGATAACAGCTTTTACTTGATGTACATTCCTGTGAGCTTCACATCCCGATCCTCTCCGCCAAAGCTTCCGATATATTGACTCACCTTGCCGGTTGCGAGATCCACTTTATTCAAAACAGTTGATGCCGTCCCCTTGGCCGTCGTCGTCGCCGCCCAGTATAGGGTGCCATCGGAGCCAAAGGCCATGGAGTTATTGGACCCGTTCAGGGATGTGCCATCCAATTTAGTGTTCTTGTCAATGACATACTCACCGCATCCTGTGGTCTGATCTAAGGAGCAGAGAGCGCCCAGGGAGGATATGGCATAGATGGTCCCCGCATCGTCCGAGGCCATGGTGTACAGCATCATACCCGTTACCCCGAAATAAAACCCACTATACAGAGCTGTCTGGGCACCCGTGGCCATATCGATCTCAAACATTTTATTCATGGATATTCCATACAGCTTGCCTGCCTTCTTATCATACGCGATATCTTTGATGATCGTAGATTTCTGCGCTGCCCCGACGGTCTCATAGACATAGCTTCCATTTACCACCGTATCCGGATCAAACTTAACTAGCTGTTTTCCGCCTTTCAGATAGGCATAGACCAAACCGTCTGCATAGGTGGCACAAACAATCTCGTCGCCATCGGCCACTTTGGTCAACTGGTCGGGACTGCTCAGATCAAAGGAGACCCAACTCCCATCTGTGACAGAATACCCATATGCCAGATCCCCGCCTTCCACGACGGTTATATCGCAGGTAGCCGTTACGGTTCCGTCTGCATTTTTGGCTGTTATGGTCGCCGTCCCGGATTGAATCCCCGTGACGTTTCCTTTTTCGTCAACCCCTGCAACCGTCGGGTCGCTGCTCTCCCAGCGCACCGTCTTATCCACAGCCACGCTGACAGGCAGTACCGTCGCTGTGAGCGCCAAAGTGCTCCCCTTGGAAATCTGGGCTGTGGTATTGGACAGAACAATGGCATCGACAGGCACTGCCTCCGGCGGAGTCAGCGCTGTCTTGCTGTCGGCATAGAGCAGGGAGACTTCCGCGCCCTCCTCACCGATAGGATACATGCCGATGGTCGCCCCCGTCCTGGGATTTATGATGTAGATGCGCTGTTCTGTGCGGGAAATCTGGCTCCAATACAGCATCGCCGTATCCGGGTCGTAGGTCAAATCACTCTCATAATTTAGGGAGGAGGACAACATTGTCTCGCTGATCAGCGTCGCCTTGCCGGTCTCATCAATTGCATAGAATTTGCCGTCCGATGTGATGCCGTACAGCGTGCCCCTTTCATCGCAGGCGATGGAGTTCACCTTGACCTGCGCGCCTTCCCCATCGGTCATAGCTCCGACTTCATACCAATTTCCAGTGGACAAATCAATCTCCACCAGCTTTTGGCCCAGATAGGTCAGTCCAAACATGATGCCACGGGAATAATCAAAGGCCATGTCGGCAATCTTGTCCTTCACCTCCCCAATGACATCGTACTCTTTTGACCCTTCGTCAATCTTGATGAACTGCAAGTCCGACGTATACGCATAGATGTTTCCGTCATACCGTTCTCCGGCGATAATCTGCTTATCAAAGGAGGTTTCTTCTTCATACTCCTCCGAGCCCGCCAGGGGGAAGGTAATGAAGCTGTTGAGTTCATTTCCTTCAAACAAGCGATCCTCGATTAAAAATGCCACCATCTTTTCCGGCGGTTCCAATACGTTGACCTTGATTGTCTTCACCATGGTTTTCCCGCTGTCCGTGGCAGAGACTGTGATGGTCGCAGTCCCTTTTCCTACGGCTTTTATCACGCCGGTTTCGGAGACAGTTGCCACGTCTCTCTGATCCGTCGTATATTGATAGTCTTTATTGGTCGCATGGATGGGATCGGCGCTGACTTGAAGTTGCAGCTCTCCGCCCACGATGAGATCCGTCTCGGCGCCCTGCCCAATGTGGATATCCTCTAGCTCCACATAGGGGGCCTGTGGTTCATCTGGAGAATCGCAGTACAGCGCTGATACTTCCGAACCGGATTCCCCAATTTTGCCGATGACGCTGGCATATCCGTTCTTGGGATTGACAATGCAAAGATTTAACTCCCTGCCTTCCCCAGCTTTGGCCCACGCCTGTGCCCAGTAGATATACCCATTTTCGAAATCGTAGGTCATGGATTGTTCCATGACAGCCTTCTGCCCCGTATCTCCGATCTTTGTCAGAGTGCCGGCTGTTAGATCCGCTGTATACAAGCTGGCATCCGCCTGGGTACTGCCTGCCTTGCGTCCGATGACGTACACGGTTCCCTTTTCATCCACCGTCAGGGCGACGAGCACCTGATCCTCCTGTGTCAGAACAGGATACATCTCTCCATTGCTGGTATCCACCATGCTGATCTGGGTGTCGTCTGTGATGGCATACATTACCCCACTGCTGTAGTCAAAGGCCATATCCGATACCTTGGTCTGGATGGTTCCCAGTTTGACCGCCTCCCCAGTCTGGGGATCAATCTTGTAGAAATTTCGCAGGCCGGTGGTGGCGGCATAATTGTTGTCATATCCGTACAGCCAACCGTTGTAATAGGTCCCAGCGCCGATGGTGGGGGTGCTGGCGTTGATTGCAGTATACTTCCACGGATTGACCGGATCAATGTGGATCCAGGCATTATAATTGTTGGTCTCATAGTCCTGGAGCAGGAACCCGCTAAGGGTATCAATGGGCTCCGTCACGGTAACCGTCAATGTCTCGGTGAATGTCGTCCGCGTCTCTTCGTCCAACGCCGTGCAGGTGATGGTGGCCGTTCCGACATTGTAAGCGGTTGCGACCCCACCCTCATCGATATCGACCACATCCGGTTTGTCGCTGGACCAGCTGACATTCCGGCTCGTTGCATTGTAGGGGACCATCTTAGCCCGGATCTGTAGCTTTCCGCCCTTCACCATGACACAATCCTGTGCGCTCAGCGCAATGCCCTCAAGGGGAACATATGGAATGTCGGGCACAGTCCCTTCCTTTGGAATTGAAACCAGTCCTGACACCTGGGACCCAACCTTCCCGATGACACCGGCATAGTACATCGTCTGACCGTCCAGATCCAGCACATACAGGGAGGAATTCTGGGACTGGTATACCTGTGCCCAGTAAATGTAACCCGTATTGTAGTCATAGGTCATGGACTGGACATACGCCACATCGGGTATGCCGTATCGATCACTGTTGGCGTCAACTGTGGCTGATCCGTCGTCCTTGGACAGGGTGACCAGCTGACAGTCTTCGTTGATTGCGTACAACTTGCTGTCTGTAAAACCTGTCGCCGCATCCCCGGCCGTTGGCACACTGGCCATGGCAACGATCTTTGTATCCTGGCTTCCGATTTCCGTTGTCTCACCGGTATTCATATCGATGCGCACCAGCGCAGTGGAGTGGCCTGTGCTTGAAATGCCATACATAGTATTCGTCGCATAGTCATAGGTCATCTCCACAACCTTGCCATCCGCTTTTCCTACTGTATTGTAGATCCACTCCTCCGGGTCAACCCGGTAGAAATATCCATTGCTGTCATAGCAGTAATAGAAGCCGTCAACATATTCGCCCGCGTAGACAAATTGCAGAATGTCCGCTTTTTTCTTGTACTTGATAGGATTTTTCACATCAATCTGAATGATGCCGTCGCCTGTGTTATCATGCCAGTCAAGCAGCAGATACCCATAGAAGGGTTCCGGATCCGCGATCACCTTCACCTTGCACTCTGCGGAAATGTCCGTTCCCTTTACGGTGGCTCTGACAATGGTATCGCCTCCCGCAACGGCTGTGATCCGCCCGTTGGTCACCGTTGCAACTGCGGGATCCTCCGATGTCCACTCCACCTCGGTATTCTTGGCATTCCACGGCGTCACCGCTGCAAAAATTCGGGTTTCCTGTCCGGGGAACAGGGCAACGGAATTTTGATCCAGGGTTACAGCCGTAACCGTGTCCGTCGGAGTAATCTCCAGATCTCCATCATAGGGAATGAACAGGGCGGCAACCTCGCAGGCTTCATCAAACTCGCCTACGATGGCTGTGGCGCCAGTGTCCAGATTGACTTCGCTCAGATGGCTGATGAGCTTTCCCGTCGTCCCGTTATAGCAGAAGGCATACCAGTACATCTTGCCAGTGTTATGATCATAGGCCATGCTCTGGCGGTAATTTAAGGATACCCACTGTTCATCCTCTGTCTCCGACACTTTTCCTACCACCGTGGAGGTTGCGTCCGCCTTATTGACTTTGCAGAGCTCGCCCGCCTTGCTCAGCGCATAGAGCTGGCCTTCCGTGGTGCATCCCAGGGTTGCCATGCCCTTGCCGAAAGCGCCGATGTCGTTCACTGTCCCGTCAAAGATATCAATGGTGCTCAAGTACACTTTCTCATCGTGGTAGGTAATGGCATACAGGTTGTGATCCTCATAGTTATACGTCATATCGTAGACGTCGCAATCCAATGTTCTGATTTTGCTCTGGGACCAATAGGTTCCCTGGGGCGTATAGACGTTCAGTTCCTTCAGGGCATTGAAAGTGATCACATACCCGTCCAAATATTCTGCCGCGTAGATCCCATTCAGATTTGCCGCGACGGTGGCCTGGGAGACATCCTGTAATGGCGCCTTGACCATGGCTGCCGGTAGGCGGCTGGTCTCCCCCATATTAAACCCGTAGAGAGTCCCTTCCTCCAGCGCAACCGGCTCTTTCACACCATTATCCTTGATCCCCATGTCGATATCATAGTCCACCTGATTCATGGCGTAGTCCACGAGGATCATCATAAAATCATCGTCGTACTCGGTGACATCAAATTCATAGCCGGTAATGGTTTCCCCCGCCTCCGACTGCTCAATGGCATAGCGTTCATATTCCACTGAACCGTTGGCGCTCTTAAAGATAACGGCGGCGATATACTGATTGTCTCGGAAGGACGCCCTCAGCTTAATGCGCCCGTCGCTGTCTGTCACCACCTCCGTAGAGAGCAACGTCGGCTTCTCCGTATCGATGGTAATCGGGTAGGTAAAGCTCTGTTTGTTCCCTTTATAGTCAAGCTCCGCTTCCACATTCAGGTTGACCACCGTATTGTTTTCCAGGAACTCTCCATCCTGCCCTGTGCCGTCCCACAGCTTCGGTGAGCGATAGACCCTGTATTTCATGGTCGAGCTGCTGTACAGGGCTTTCGTCACATAGCGCTCTTCATGGGAATATAGCGCATTCCCCTCTGTGTCGGTCACGGTGATTTTCAGATTCTTGACATTGCGCAGCAGTGCGCTCTCCAACACATCCAGGGTGTTCATGTCGGAAATCGCATTGTGAGCAGCATCGTATCCTGTCTCTACGTACGGATTGACACCTAAGATGGATTCCTCCGTCCACAGGTACGTCCCATACGAGTTAACTTTTCCCTCTGTCTCATAATAATGGTCATGGGCGTCAAATATGGGAGCTTGGGCCCAATCCCCGTAAAATCCCAGATATGGCAGGGATAGTCCGATGCCGTCCTCATTGAGGGAATTGAGATACGTAAATCCTTCCACGTAGATACCGTTGGGATACCGCTGATCGAAAGCCACCTTCTGATCCTCGGTCAGATCAATTTTGACATTGACTGTGGCCGTTTCATTTCCCGGGACAATCAGCGCCTCTCGGTCGAGCTCCAGGTCTTCTTTCAGCCCAGAGAGATTATCGAGAAACAGCATTATATCCTGGTCGTCGCAGAGATCGCCATCCTGATCAAGATCCGCCATGGCGGCCTCTCGGTTGCTGTAGGTTTCCCGGAGCATCAGGGTTCTGATATCCCGGGTATCCACCTCTTTGTCATCATCCACATCATAATAGTAGCCCATGGCGGCGCTGTCAAAGGAGGTGGTACCGCTCAGCGCCATGTCGCTCTCACTGAGCAGATCATAGGTTTCCCCGTTTTCGTCTGTCTCCGCCCTGTACCCGTTGGTCAGAAGGGAGTTGGAGAGAAGGTAGGCCAGGGAGTCCTCCGTCATATTGGAGACCGTGAAAGAATACTGGTAGCTTCCTGTCTTCTGCGGATCATCCCACAGTTCCACCTTGGGCCTCTGCCCGCTTTGGGATTCCACACTGAGATACGCCTCCGTTCCCAGCGCGTTTCCCACATTGACGAGACCGGCTCCCTGCTTTCTCGGGGAATACTCCGTACCGTTGTCTTCCCTGCATGGAATGGCGGTGCTTAACAGAAGCTGATTTGTTCTCGCATGAATCTCCCCTTCCGACAGCTCCGGGCACTGATCTCTCAAATACTGCTTGACTAAAGCCGCCGCGCCCGCAATCTGGGGGGAGGCCATGGAAGTACCCGTCTTTGTTCCATACAGTCCCCCGTCTGTGGTTGAGAGGACATTGCCTCCGACGGCGGTGAGATCCGGTTTTAGATTTAGAGATGAGGTTGTCCCCCAGGACGAGAATGTACTCATCTTGAGGGCGTCCTCCGTTCTTCCTATGCCGATGGTGAGTGTTGTGGTGCCATTGTAGTACTGTTCGATCATGTATTCCCCCAGAATCTTGGAGATGGAAATACACGGAATGTACCCCTCGCCGTCATTGATTTTCATGGACGTTGTGCCATCCACGCTATTGTACACGATGACCCCCACCGCGCCGGCCGCCTGTGCGTTTTCCTGCTTTTTCATAAAGGTAATTCCGCCGCCGCGCTGGACGAGAGCGATTTTGCCGTTGACTTCGGCCTCCTCAAAATCCTCCACTTCGGCTCCATAGTTGCCGACTACAGCAAACGGGATCTCTTGGCCACCTGCAAAATTTTTCATAAAGGCCGTTCCATCGGTCTGGGCTGAATCGTTGAAGGTAATATTCTTTTGGCCTACTGTGAAGAACTCCGACGCATTGTCCATACTGGCCACTGTCGTCGCATTTGTGTAAACGCCCGGGGATGTGACAAGCCCATTGTCCGGATTGGACGTCAGGTTATAATTGGTTCCCGTCGGATTTCCATAGGCTGCATTATAATCATTCCCCGCCGCAACGGCAACCACCACGTCCGTATCGCAGATCCGCGCAAAGACTTCCTGTATCTCCTCCTCATCGTTGGTAAACCCTGCCGCGGAACCAATGCTGATATTGATGGAATCACACCCTAGCCGGATGGCATCCTCCATTGCCGCCATTATGTCACTAAAGTAAGCCCCGCCCCGGTTGCCGAAAACCTTCATAATGACGAGCTGCGCATCCGGTGCCACGCCGCTGATGGATGTGGTGCTGATCTTGTTTGCCGCCGCAATACCGGCCACATGGGTCCCGTGATCGGAGCCGTTGGCGTCATTGTGGTCCACTCGCAGGGAGGCGTCAATATAGTTAAAGGCGAATGGCACTTTGTTGCTTCGATACAACTTTTCAGCCGTAATCCCCTCCTGGACAGAGGATACATTTAAATCCTTGAGAACGTTGTCGACTTTCTCAACCGTCAGGGAATCTGCCGTGGTCTCGAACTCGTCCCCGCCCTGAAAGCTTGGGTGATCCAGATCTAGCCCGGTATCAATAATGGCGATCTTTGTGCCCTTACCGGTATATCCTGTCTCCTGCCAGGCGGCCGTCGCCCCAATAATGTTGTTCGACTCATCCGCCCCCGGTACCTCGTAGAGGGGGGATAGGATTACATCCTGGACGCCGTCCAGCTCTTTTAGGCCATTGATATTTTTGTATGGCGTGGTAATGCCAATGCCACAAATACCGATGGTGTAATAATAGGTAATGGTTATATCCTCAAAGGTATTCTGCACTTCATCCGCCACATTGTTCTGCTTTTGATTCATCCAAAATTCCATCAACCCGGCCCAAAAATTTTCCGGAATCTCGGAAGCCTCATATCCTCTTTCCAGCAAGGATTTTGAATCTAGCACGAGAATGGCATTGACGATCTCATCATCTGAAATTTCGGCGTCCTCCACCGGTTTTTCCGCTTCCAGCTCTTTGCGAAATCCGTCTATGCGGGATGAATCGGACCCGTCAACTTCTGTGAAGTCAGCGCTGCCGATGACCTGTCCAACACTCTGCTCTGCGGTATCCTTATAATAAACATCCAATGCATCGCTTTCTGTATCAGCGGTTGACGCCGCCCCAGGTGCCATAAAGCCATCCGTATCTGGCTGTTCTGCTCCAAAGGCTAGGCCGCTAGACCCGCTGAAGCAAATTGTAAAAGTCAAAAGAATCCCAAGAATTCTATCGCCAAACCGCCGTTTACTTCGTCTCATTCTTTGCACCTGCCCTTCTCTTTACAATGACGGTCACGGCAATGATACTGACCACAGCCAGCACCGATACAGTCCACAGCGGTGCTGTATCACCTGTCCTGGCCGACGAGCCGGCACTGTCAGCGTCTGTTCCACCCTGACTGTTTGTACTAGCTTCGCTCTCACTGCCCTTGCTATCCTGTCCGCTATTTTCCTGACCATCGGAACTCTGGTGGTCCCCATTGTCACTGGACTGGTCTGTGTCAGAATTCGCAGATGAGTTTTTGTCATCTCCCTGTGAATCGCTTGAATCGCCATCCTTGCCTGGCTCTTCCGGAATCACGCCGGTACCGCCAGCCACGGTTAAGTATGTATTCGCGATCTCCGATTGGACGGTTTGATTGTTTTCATCATAGGTTTCGGATGCGTCCATGGAGATCTGTATCACATCCGATGTGGACAGATTCTCTCGAACCTGAAACTCCAGCTGGATGAAATCTCCAACAGGGATCGGGGCTTCGCTGGCGAAGGCCACAACGATTACCCCTGGAACCGTTGTATTTACAGAGGCATAGGTTTTTTCCTGCCCCGCAGATTTCTCTGCTCTTAGCAACTGTAAATGGGCATCATCGTAGGTCATGCGAAGGGTTCCATTGGTAATATGGCCCGACTCCGTGTAGATCTTGCCGCTCACAATGTCGCCTGTCTTTACCTGAGCTTTATCAAATTGCATGTCAAATGCATTTGCAGGGTCCGCAAATACATATCCTGACGCTGATGCTACCATCAGGACCGCGAACAGCACTACATGTAAAAAAAGCTTCTGTCTTTTCATTCCCCTGTCCTTTCTTATTTGTCTGTAGGATCCGCAGTGAGTCTGTCTTCGGCAAATCCTCTTATTAGTTATAACTAACCTTTTCGCACACAGCCCAGTTAGGCTATGCTAACCACGGACTATTATAGCACTTCTTGTTCTATTGTCAAGCACGAATTGCAACTGGTGCGGCGATATGGTTTACAACATCTCCCAGACAGAACCGCCACCACTTATTTTCGCAGCTTGCTTTTTCGTGAAGTCTGCCGTATAATACACCTAGATTGGTTTATCTGGAAGGAGCTGTCTGGAAAAAGATGAATATTTTTGACTCGTCGTGCCCTTGGCAAAAGGGGAATCTTCACACGCACACGACTCTGTCGGATGGAAGAAAAACAGTGGAGGAAGCCATCGCGCTTTATCGCGGGCAGGGCTATGATTTCCTTGCCATCACAGATCACCGGAAATATTGTCCACCCGCTGAAAAAAATGGACTGCGCGTTATCCCGGGAACGGAATTTGACCGGAATTATATGTCGCCCAATATCGCCTACCATATTCTAGGGATCGGTTTGGAGCGGGAGGTGGTTCAGGACCCGGCGGCAACTCCGCAGCAAATCTTGGACGCCATCCACGGCGCAGGCGGTCTATCCATTGTCGCCCACCCGGGCTGGTCGCTGATGACCCATGAAAGCCTTCAAGAACTGTCGGGCTACGACGGAATTGAAATCTATAACGGGGTTTCCGAGTATTACAGCGGACGTGGATATTATAGCGATTACGCCGATGTCCTGGCGGCCAATGGGATCATGAAGCGATTGTTTGCCACTGACGATACGCATTGGTACGAGCGGGATGCATTTAGAGGGTATATCATGGTACAGGCGCCCGATAATACTTGGGCATCCATTCGCAAAGGCATTGAGGAGAACCGTTACTACTCCACCCAGGGGCCTGAACTCCACCAGATTACATTGGATGAGACGACCTTTACTCTTCACGTGGATTCCTCCCCTCTCTGTTCCGTCATCTTTTACAGTGACACCTTCTTCGCAGGCAATCGGGTCCAGCTGGGGGACCATATCACCCACAGCCAATATAAAATTAACTCCACAGATCATCACGTGCGCGTAGAAGGCATTGACGCCAATGGCAAGCATGTATGGAGCAATTTTATCGAAATTCCACAGTGACCTTCGATCTACAGCATCCACTCAATTTGAAAGGAAGATACCGATGAAAAAATTTCTTCAGGAGTTTAAAACCTTCGCGCTTCGCGGCAATGTCATGGATCTAGCCGTGGGCGTCATGATCGGCGCCGCCTTCCAGGACATCGTCAAATCCCTGACTGAGGATGTGCTCTCCCCGCTGGTGGGCCTATTTGTCAAGACGGATTTTAGTATGCTCGCCTTTACGGTCAACGGCGTTGAAGTCCGATACGGTGCTTTCATCACGGCCGTTGTCAATTTTGTTTTGTTGGCCTTCTTGATTTTCTTGCTCATCAAGGGCATAAACAAATTGGCGTCTCTCCATAAAAAACCCGCCGCGCCTGTGGTCCCGACAGTGAAGGTCTGCCCCTACTGTCTCAGCGAGATTCCGATAGCTGCCACGCGCTGTGGCCACTGCACATCCATGCTCAGCGAGACGGAGTCCGCCGCTGACGAGACGCCGGATCTGTGATTTCTCTACATATGGAAAACAGGAGAGACACCCGCCAGACGGTGGAGTCCCTCCTGTTTTTTACATTGCTTGAAAGCCCTCTATCCTCTCACGGCAAAGGTGCAGCGGGCTTGCTCGTCCGCGCTGCTGTTGCCGGCCGTGACTGTGAATTCGCCGGGCTCCACCACCCATCTGCCATCCATCCAGAATGCCAGATCGCGGTTTTTCAGCGTGAAGGAGAGGGTCCTTGTCTCTCCCGCCTCCAGAAAGACCCGTCGGAATCCTTTAAGCTCCTTCTCCGGCCGCACGAGGGACGAAATCTCGTCCCGCACATACAGCTGGACAACTTCCTCTCCGGCGCGCGCTCCAATGTTGGTGATCTCCACCGCAAGCTGGACATCCTCTTCAACGGTGGGATCGCAGGAGACGACCCTCAGATCGTGGATGCTGAAGCGGGTGTAGCTGAGTCCATATCCAAAGGGATATAAGGGTTTGACAGGCGACTGATAATAATCCGGCGCGCGGCCCGGTATCAGTTTATTATAATAGCAGGGAATCTGCCCTACATTGCGTGGTACAGTGACGGACAATTTACCCCCAGGATTATACTCTCCAAAGAGCACGTTCGCCAGCGCGGTCCCGCACTCCTGCCCTAGGTAAAACCCTTCTAGGATTGCTGGGATGTGCTGATCGGCCCATTCAATGGAGGACGGACGTCCGTCCAGTAGAACCATGACCACCGGTGTACCAGTCTCGTACACGGCCTCAATCAACTGTTGCTGATCCCCTTTCAGGTTTAGATCATCCACATCCTGATTTTCCATGCAGGTAATCTCATTGCCGCCCACAACCAGGATTGCAACGTCCGCCTTGCGCGCGCAGGCTACTGCCTCCGGGATATCCACCGCGAGATATGTATCCGGGTCGCATCCCTGACTTGTCAAGACCTGAACGGAGCGGCCAACGTAGCGGCGAATTCCCTCCAGTACGGATACATAGTGGCGTGGCTTTGCCGTCGCATAATTGCCCAAGAGCACCCGATCACTGTTGGGACCGAGAACCGCAATGGTCTGTAGCGCCGATACATTCAGGGGCAACAGTGCATTCTGATTCTTGAGCAACACAATCGCTTTTTGCGCTGCCTTTAGCGCTATTGCGTCATGTTGAGGATTCTGAAGGACCTCCTCCACATCGTCCCTCTTCGTTCCATAATACACGGTTTTACCCGCTAGAGACACATGCGCATCCCCTTCTACGTTTTGATAGCAGGCTTCCAGAGATTCCTGCTCCGGCTTTGCGCAAGGGTCATGGAGCAGGTCCATCTCATATTTAAAGAGCAGCACACGCCGGACAGCAGTGTCCAGCTGCTCCATGGAGACAAGGCCATCCTTCACCGCTTGAATCAGCGCGGGACCATAGATCCGATTTTCATTCCAGGGGATCAACCATGCCAGCTCCGTATCGACGCCGGCATCCATAGCTAATTTTGCGCTTTCCTCCAGGGAGGAACAGACCTTCATGGTCGTGTACAGCTTCCGAATGTCCCCGTTGTCCGATACAATCATGCCCTCAAACCCGAATTCTTGACGGCAGATATCCTCAATCAGGTGAGAATTGGCGTGGCAAGGGATTCCATTGAGCGCATGGTGCGCTGGCATGATGGATGCCGCTTGTGCCTCCTTGATACAGGCCTCAAAGGGGGGCAGATGGATCTCTCGAAGTTTACGTTCGGACAGTTCCATAGCGGCGCCGTTCAGCCCCGCCTCCGGCTCCCCGTCAGCTACCAAATGCTTCAATGTGGCAATGATGTGATCCCGATTTAGCCGTTCCTCACCCATCCCCTGCAATCCCTTGCAGAATGCTACACCCGTTCTGGTCACTAGATACGTGTCCTCACCGTACGCCTCCTGTATTCTTCCCCACCGCGGATCCCGGACAACGCCTAGCATCGGGGCAAAGCAGTGATGAACTCCCAAAGCCCGCGCCTCCTTAGCCACGATGGATGCGACTTCCTCTACCAGCTCTGGATCCCACATGCAACCCAGTGCCAGCGCCTGGGGAAAGGACGTGGCGCGGTCCGCCACCATACCGTGAAGGCATTCTCCGTGCTGCATATGAGGGATTCCCAAACGTTTATTTCCATTGGGGAAAAAGGCCGCCAACTGTCCAGCTTTTTCTTCTATGGTCATCTGATCAAGCAGCGCCTGCGCCCATGTCTCCGCTTCCTGCCGTTTCTGTGTTGTTTGCATCCTTTACCTTCCTCCTGTCTATGTCACTTCTCGCTCCGTTCACGAGCACATCCAGTATACCGCAGAACATACAAAAATGCAACCATTTTATAACAGGCTGCGGATCACTCGGGGATCCGCAGCATTCGATATCCGATTCCAATGTGGGTCTGAATGTATTGTGGCTGGGACGGATTCTTCTCAATTTTTTTGCGCAGCGTTGCCATAAAAACTCGAAGGGACGGTGTATCGCCGGGCAGGGCGTTCCCCCACACTTCCTTTAGAATATAGTTGTGGGTCAGCACCTTTCCCACATTTTTGGCCAGAAGGCAGAGCAGTCTATACTCAATGGGCGTCAGATGAACCTCCGCGTCCGCGATATAGGCGCACCCCGCCGCGTAGTCAATCTTCAGCTCTCCGTTGACGAAGACGCTGGATGATTTCCCTGCTTTTTCTACATCATAGCGGAGCCGGCGCAGTGTGACGCGGAGTCTCGCCAACAGTTCTTCGACGCTAAAGGGTTTTGTCAAAAAATCATCCGCGCCTGCGTCTAACGCATCAATCTTATCCCGATCTTCACTGCGCGCGCTGACCACGATGATGGGCATATTGGACCAGCCGCGAATTTTTTTGATGATGTCGACTCCGTCCATATCCGGCAACCCGAGATCTAGAATCACCACGTCAGGTTGGTTGGATATGGCCTCCATGATGGACTCTCCGCCGGTACTCGCCGTATGATACTGATAGCCCTGCGTCTCCAGCGTGGTCGTGATCAGGTTGCGCACTGCTTTGTCATCTTCTACCACGAGAATTCGCGGTTTATACATCACAATTCACCTCCTCTGAATACAGCGTAAAATAGAACGTCAATCCATGGGGCGCATGGTCCTTCACGCCGATGATTCCTCCGTGTGCGTGGATAATGGACTTGCACAGGGAAAGTCCAAGGCCGAGGCCCCGTCTCCCGTCCCCCCGGTTTTTGTCAACGGTGTAAAACATATCGAAGAGCTTGCTCTTTGCCTCATCCGGAATGCCCGCGCCATCATCGCTGATCTCAAATAAAATCATGTCTTTGCTCTTTCTGGCGGCGATGGTGATGTGGCTCCCTGGGTCCGTGTATTGTATGGCGTTGTCCACAATATTGATGATGACCTGCAAGATCAGCCGGGAATCCATCTTTGCCATCAACATATCATCCTCCAGATTCACGCGGATATCATGCTCGGAGCTTCTGCGGTTCACGTGCCGGAGCGCCTCCTGTATGACCTCATCCACAAGTTCTGACTGCATCGTCAGATTCATCGTCCCATTTTCGATCCGGGTAACCGATAAGAGATTCTCCACCAGGTTGATCAGCCAAATGGAGTCGTCCAAGATATCGGAGTACAATTGCTTTTTCTTCTCTTCATTCAGAATATCGCCGTTCTCCATGAGGATTCCCGCATTGCCAGAGATGCTGGTCAACGGCGTCCGCAGATCATGGGATATGGCCCGCAGCAGATTGGCCCGCAATTGTTCCTGCTGGGCTTGAATGGCAATCTGATTCTTTGTCTTGGTCACCAAATCTTTTTCTAGAGCTAGACCACACTCACCTAGCATTGCCACCAGAAGATTCTTCTCAAAGGCGCCCAGAGTCTCCCTCTGCCCAATGGCGATCGCGGCGACGGCAAAGACCGTTTCATGGCTGCGCACTGCCATGTATAGGCAGCGCGCTCCAGGCAAGGTATTGGTGGTGGCGCCAGCGTGTTTATTATTTTTATATACCCATACAGCCACTGCCCGCTCATCAGGCGTCGTATACAATTCGCTTTCCAGTTCCGCATCTTTTGCGAACACTAATGGCTCGCTCAGTTCTTGCTGCTCCTCCTTGACGGGATAGATCAAAACCGTGCGGTCCAACAGCCGGAGCATCTGGCGCGCCAGCTCGGTCAAGATCTCCTGCTGTGTCTGGGCCGACTGAAAATGCTGGCTCGTCTCCAGGAGGACTTCCGTCCTGTAGGCTTTCTGTGCCGCCTGCTTCGCCTGCATTTTGACTTTGCTCGTCAAGGTGCTAACGATGATGGAGACGATGAGCAGGAACAAAAAAGTAACCGGGTATTCCGTGTCAAACACTTGAAAGGCAAACTGCGGTGCGGTAAAAAAATAGTTGAAGGCAAAGACGCTGATTAAGGAGGAGAATGCGCTATATAGCTTGCCTTTCGTGACAAGTGCCGTCACTAAAACTCCCAGGATATACAACATAATGATGCTGGCTTCGCCAAACTTCAGATGGTCAAACCAAAATCCTAGCAGTGTGGTGAAAATCAAAATCGCCAGAGAGACAGCCACATCCTCGAAGGAGAATCCCTCTCCCTGGACTTTGCCCAGCAAACGGCGCTTATTCCGGTAGGGCGACAGTGTGTCTGGAATGATATAGATATCCAGCGCCGGAGCCAGACTGGTCAACCGCTCCACTAAATTGGCTTTGCTCGACCACCAATATTTTACGTTGTTGGACCTTCCGATGATAACCTTCGTCACACCGCTGGCCTTCGCATACTCCGCTATCTGGTAGGCTACATCATCCCCGTAAACGGTGGCAATTCTGGCCCCCAGCTGCTCCGCAAGGCGCAGATTCTCTGTAAGCCCCCTCTGGGCCACCGTCTCGGACTCGGTCTCCCGCTCAACAAACAGCGCGGTAAACTTGCCATGAAAGGCATCCGCCATCCTGGCCGCTGTCCGAATAACTTTGGCATTGCTGGGCGACGCGGATAAACAGATCAAAATATGTTCTCCCGCGTAGTAATCCCTTTTCTCCGCCGTCTTATTGACCCGCTCTGCCGAGCGCAGGAGCGCAATCTCCCGGAGGGCCACCAGATTGGTTTTAGAAAAGAAATGCGCAAGCGCCTGCCGCGCCTGTCGCTTCTGATAGATCTTGCCCTGACTTAACCGCTGGATCAGCTCATCTGGCTCAATGTCCACCAGCTCCACCTGATCCGCATTGTCGAAGACTGTATCCGGCAGCCGTTCCCGGACTGTGATGCCGGTTATGGATGCCACCACATCATTGAGGCTTTCCAGATGCTGTACATTGACGGTAGTATAGACGTCGATGCCGGCTTTCAGAAGCTCCTCCACGTCCTGGTACCGCTTGGCGTGACGGCAGCTGTCCGCATTGGTATGGGCCAGTTCATCTATGAGGATTAGCTGCGGTCTCCTGGCCAATGCCCGATCCAGGTCAAATTCGCGGATTGCAACTCCCTTGTGGTCCATCAGCAGAGGGGGAATTAGCTCCAGTCCATCCAGTAGCGCCAACGTGTCTGGCCTTGCGTGCGGCTCTATATACCCGACGGCCACGTCGATCCCCGCTTTGCTCGCCTGATGAGCCGCCTCCAGCATGGCATAGGTCTTGCCCACACCCGCCGCATATCCGAAAAATATCTTCAGCTTGCCCCTGACCTGCCGCTTCTGCTCCTCTCCCATAATCTGCTGAAGCAACAGATCCGGATTGGGCCTCTGGGTTTCCACGTCATCACCTGATTTCTCTTCTCAGAGTATACCATGACCTCCGGCCATGATATGGCTCCGCAGCGCTGCACATGGCTGGCGCCTATCATCACGTTCACGATTAGTATATCACAAATTCCTTTCAAGTTCTATCTTATTCTGTTAAGATTCCATCCAGTGCCAAGTTCACTTTCAGAACGTTGACGGTCGGCTCCCCAAAAATCCCCAAGAAACGTCCTGTTGTATACCGGTCAATGATGGCCTGCACCTCGTCAACGGATCGCCCGGTGTTCCTTGCAATCCGCTGAATCTGGTACTCCGCGGCTGCCACTGAGATATGGGGATCTAAGCCACTTCCAGAGCAGGTTACCAGATCCTCCGGTATCGGTACGCCAGCCTTGTCGGGATGCGCCTCCTGAATTTTCAAGACCCTTTCTGCGATGAGCTCCTTATACTCCTCACTGGCGGGGCTAAGGTTGGAGGCCCATGCGTACATGACAGGATTTCCATCCTCATCTGTAAATGTCTCCGTGTCGATATTCATGATGCGCCCCCAGAGATGGCCAGTATCCGTAAACTGCTGTGCCAAAAGCGCAGATCCATATTTCTTGCCATCGACCTCGACAATGCTGCCATTGGCCTTGTCGTGAAACAATAATTGGCCGGCGCCGGTCACCACCAGAGTGTACAGGCCACCGCAGAGGAGCGTCATCATGAGGAAAAATGCAATCGCCCTCGGCACTACTTCTTTTATGGTTTTCATCTCGATCACCTTTCTTTTACTTAACAGGTTAAAAAAGCCCGATCCCCACTAGGATCATATCGATCAGCTTGATGGCAATAAAGGGAATCACCATACCTCCGACCCCATAGACCAGCAGATTTCTCGAAAGCAATTTGCTAGCGGGAACCTCCCGGTATTTGACACCTCTCAGGGCAAGGGGAATCAGCGCAATAATGATCAGCGCATTATAGAGAATCGCGGAAAAAATCGCGCTCTCAGCGCTGTGGAGGCCCATAATGTTTAGGGCAGATAACCCCGGATACACTGCCATAAACAGCGCTGGTATAATCGCAAAGTACTTTGCCACATCGTTGGCGATGCTAAAGGTGGTCAAACTCCCCCTTGTCATTAACAGCTGTTTTCCAATTCGAACGATATCGATGAGCTTTGTGGGTGATGAATCCAGATCCACCATATTGCCAGCCTCTTTTGCTGCCTGTGTGCCGCTGTTCATCGCTACCGCCACATCCGCTTGCGCTAGCGCCGGCGCGTCGTTGGTTCCATCTCCGGTCATGGCGACCAGATGCCCCTTGGCTTGATAGTCGCGGATGAGCTTTAGTTTTCCCTCCGGTGTGGCTTCCGCCAGAAAGTCATCGACCCCGGCTTCCGCCGCAATCGCCGCTGCCGTCAATGGATTGTCGCCCGTGATCATGATGGTCTTGATTCCCATCTTCCGCAGGTCCGCAAACTTTTCTTTGACCCCCTGCTTGATAATATCTTTTAAATAGATGACGCCTAGCAATTTGCGATTTTTCGCCACCACCAAAGGGGTTCCTCCTTGATTGGCTATCGCCTTCACCACTTCCTCACACTGCGCGCTAAAGGATCCCCCCTGTTCCGCTACATACTCTTGAATCGCGTCCGCAGCCCCCTTGCGGATTTCGTTGCCATTGTAGTTGACGCCGCTCATGCGGCTTTTCGCAGTGAAAGGGATAAACTCTATATTTAAGTCGCTCATGGAACGGCCGCGAATCCCAAACTTTTCCTTTGCCAGCACGACAATGCTACGCCCTTCGGGCGTCTCATCCGCCAGCGACGAAAGCTGTGCTGCATCTGCCAGCTCCTCCGGGCTCACACCGTCCACTGGAATAAATTCCGACGCTTGCCGGTTACCAAGGGTTATCGTCCCGGTTTTGTCCAGCAACAGAATATCCACATCCCCCGCCGCTTCAATGGCGCGGCCGCTCATGGCTAGAACATTGGCCTGATTCAGCCTGCTCATACCCGCAATTCCGATGGCGGACAACAGTGCTCCGATGGTGGTGGGCGCCAGGCAAACCAGCAGCGCCACTAGGGATGTGATGGAACTGGGATTCGACATGCCGGCCTGTTTGGCGGAGAAGTCAGAATAGGTAAATAGAGATACTGTCACCAGCACAAAGATAATGGACAGGGCCACCAGAAGGATTTGCAGGGCAATTTCATTGGGCGTTTTTTTCCTCGCCGCCCCCTCCACCATGGCGATCATCTTATCCAAAAAGCTTTCACCGGCTTCGCTGGTAATCTGAATTACCAGCCAGTCAGAAATGACCGTAGTGCCGCCGGTGACCGCACTTCGGTCGCCACCGCTTTCTCGTATCACGGGGGCGGATTCCCCTGTGATGGCGCTCTCGTCCACGGAGGCCGCTCCCTCGATCACCTCACCGTCGCCGGGCACTTGCTCGCCGGATTTGACGATGACGATATCGCCCTTCTTTAGCTTTGCGGACGGAATCACCGTGATGGCGTCCTTCTGCCCCGCCGATGGGATCTTGTGGGCCTCCACATCGCGCTTTGCCGCGCGGAGCGTATCCGCCTGTGCCTTTCCGCGCCCTTCAGCGATCGCCTCCGCAAAGTTGGCGAAAAGAACTGTGAACCAAAGCACGATGGCGACCCCTATGATATATCCCGGGCGTTGATCCCGAATGCCGAATAGCGAAAGGAAATATAAACCTGTGGTCAAAATCGCGGAAATATACACCAGCAACATGACCGGATTCTTTGCCTGTGTCCTCGGCGCCAGTTTGACAAAAGCATCCTTCATCGCTCTTGCCATCATGTTTCCATCGGCAAAGGCTGACTTTGACTTTTCTTGCATTTGACTCACCCTTTCCTTCAATTCCATACCGTTATGCCATCCCCTGGACAAATTCTGCGATGGGGCCCAGGGACAGTGCTGGGAAGAAACTCAGCGCTCCCACCAGCAGTACAATGCCGATCAATAGACCGATAAACATAGCATTGCTTGTGGAAAGCGTACCGGCGCTAACCGCGACTTTCTTCTTCCGGGCCATACTTCCGGCGATGGCTAAAGCCGCGACCATGGGGACAAACCGTACAAACAACATACTCAATCCCAGGGAAACATTGAAGAATGGGGTGTTCGCATTAAAACCGGCGAACGCTGACCCATTGTTTCCGCCGGCGGATGAATAGGCGTACAGCATTTCGGAGAAGCCATGGGCCCCGCTATTGTTCAGGCTTTGAGCTGTTTGCGGTAGGAACGCGGCAATCCCGCTTCCAATCAGAATTGCAACCGGCGTAGCCAGACAGATCAGCATTGCCATTCGCATTTCATAGGGTTCAATCTTTTTCCCCAGATATTCCGGTGTCCGCCCAACCATGAGGCCTGCGATGAAGACTGTAAGAATCGCAAAAGCCAACATGCCATACAGGCCACAGCCGACGCCTCCGAAGGCCACTTCCCCCAGCTCCATCAAGAGCAGCGGGATCATCCCCCCTATGGGGGTATAGCTATCGAGCATGGAGTTGACAGATCCGTTGGACGCCGAAGTGGTAAAGACCGTCCATGTGACGGATGTGGCGATGCCGAACCGTGCCTCTTTTCCCTCCATATTGCCACCGGCTTGATTCTCCCCGCGGATGTCCACTGCACCATCTTGCTCCAATTGGGCCGTGCCTCCTTGCTCCTGAACCGCTGTAACAGTCAAGGCCCCAAGCAGTATGATCATCATGGCTAAGAATATGGCGACTCCTTGCTTCTTGTCGTTGACGCATTTTCCGAAGGTAAAGCAGAGCGCTACCGGAATCACGAGGATCGAGATCATCTCCATGAGGTTAGACAGCGGAGTCGGATTCTCAAAGGGGTGGGCCGAGTTCGCGCCGAAGAATCCGCCGCCGTTGGTTCCCAGCTGTTTGATGGCAACCTGGCTAGCCGCGGGTCCCATAGGCACAATCTGCTGCGTAACCTGCGTTCCGTTCTCCAGCGCAATGGGCTCCACTAAGGTTACTGTCTCATAGGGCGTAAAGTTTTGAACAACGCCCTGGGAAATAAGCGCCAGTGATACCAGAATGGATAGGGGAATGAGGATGTACAGGATACTGCGCGTCACATCTGTCCAAAAGTTTCCGATTCCGTTTTGCTTAACGCGGGTCAACCCACGGATCAGGGCAAAGAGAACGGCCATTCCCACCGCGGCCGATACAAAGTTCTGTACCGTCAACCCCATCATCTGTGTAAAATAGCTGAGGGTGGCCTCCCCAGAATACGCCTGCCAGTTGGTGTTCGTCACAAAACTAGCCGCCGTGTTGAATGCCAGATGCCAGGATGTACCGGGCAATCCCTCCGGATTCAGGGGAAGAAGATTCTGAATCATGTGCAGGACCATCAACACGGCTAGACATATGGCGCTGAACAGCAGCGCACAACCTGCGTATTTTTTCCACCCCATATCTTCTTCTTGTTTAACACGCAAAAGACGGTAGACCCCTCTCTCACAGGGCGCTAAAACCCTGGTAAGAAATACCTTCTCCCCCCTCATCACTTTGGCGATGTATCCCCCGAGGGGGATTGCCAACAGCACAAGGATGGCAATATAGAGTCCATATTGTAAAACGCTGTTCATCTCCTATCCTCTCCTTTTAACAGAACATATCCCAGATAAACCAGCACCAACAGTGCTACGACGCCAACGATACCGGTTACGACTTCCATGGTTCTCCCTCCTCTAAGGCTCTTTCCTGTGGCTATTCATTTTACGGAGATGAGTGTAGCACGAAGATAGTAAGATTGGTGTTAGGATGCTGGCGCGAGATGTTAAGATTGTGCTAAGAGGATTTATTGAGTAACTGTCAAAACTATATAAGATGTATTTCTATTTGTTAGAAAATTCGTAAATCTTCTTGCATTATTCACATTATTATGATAATCTAAATTATAATATACATGTGTTGGAGGGATGATAAGATGAATATTAACGAAGACGTTGGTATTGTTCATGATATAATATTTTATAACGTTGTTTAGGTCAGTTTACAAGGAACTACACGCAGACCGTGAAACGGGCTGCTGACAACAAACGGCGGTATGCTCCCGGAGAGGGCAGCATACCGCCTGTTTTGTTGTCCGGGGTTTCCAAAGGGGTGCCCCCTTTGGCACACGACTTTGCTTGCAAAGTGTAGTGTGTTATACCTGCTGGCGTGGCTGACGGGGGAAACGGGGTGCGGTGCTTCTTGCGCCCCGTTTGCTCCGGCAGGAAAACAGGCTGAATTTTTGCGAATGGGAATGAGCAAAAAATCGGCCTGTTTTCAGAGAACGGCGGCAGGTATATGAAAGCCCCCGTCCCTCGTCCTACGCTCCGACTTGTGGACAAAGTGTCCCGAAGTTGTGGCCACACTCCCGGAAAAGTAGCAGGACAGCGGGCAACCGTCAAGGCTGAAATGAACGGGGTTACACCCGGCCTTGACCGCCGCCCGCCGCCCCGCTGGATGGGTGGACAAGGCGGCCAATCCCTCAAAGTGCTTGTCCGCGCTCTTTCTGATTTTGAGGTATTCAGTTTTTCAAAATTGAATAATCAAAATAAATTTTTTCGATTGAAAAAATTTTATTTGTTATCATCTTCAATGCCATATTTTTTCTTTTGCCGAATCACATAATTACTGATTTTTTCATCATATAGTGGATACTGGTAATCCAACTGGCATGCCACTTCTGACGAAACCTCCCGGAACAATGCCATACATTGTTCAAAGGATTCCCACATATGGGGATAGGAATCCATATTATAAGTGGACATAAGTCGTTCCCACAATTCCTCTGGGACATATTGCTTCATAAATTTATAGTTTTTTCCCAAACTGAAATGAAATCCCTGTTTGATACCAATCAGCCAGGAAATCATGCGAAGCAATTCTTTTCGTACTATATCATTCATATGGTCAATAGCAAAAAGAATTTCTTTGCGGCATAAGCCCTTTACTACATATGTTGTAGTATTCCAAAATTCATTACAGCAATCGTCAAACATTCTTTGAGTAGGCTTCTGCAAGTGGTAGTCTATATCCGTTGGTATTGGCGGCTTTACGATACGGTTGTCTTTATCCAACAGTAACTTTACCAGTTTATCCCATGTAAAATACTCGTCTATCAGTTCCAGCGGCAGCAAAGTTAAATCTATCTTAACATCATCAGTAAACAGCATTAAATATGAAAATCCCTTTTCTACAGCTGGAAATAATTCCATATCTTCCGGCTTTTGCAGAATCAACCTTTCACCAAATATATCTAGCCATTTATCATCACTTGTGAAGCTGTCCATATCCGTAACAAAAAAAGTAATATCAAAATCCTGAAAATCATCAGGCGGAATATTTGTATTTGTTCTAGATCCTTCCAAAGTAACCATGCGAATGCGTTTGTCTGTTTTTGCAAAATTCAAAACAATATCATAAACTTCCTTTTCTGATCTCATTTTTATCTCCTCCAATTATTGAAATAGGTGTGAAGCCATTTTAGGGCTTTCCCGCCTTGATTACCCTTTAGCAAAGACGGGCGGGGCTGTCAACGGCGGCGCATGAAATGCGCCGTTCATCTTGACCGTTGACTGGCTCGGCTGGCTTTGCTATTTTTATCGAATTGCATATTGGTAAATTGCATTGATATGTACTTGGGTTGTATTCACGATTGGCACATTAACATCTTCGGGCTTTATGGCAAGTGGCAGCTCCGTACAGGCGAGAATGAGTGCATCTACATTTTCTTTTTCAATGTATTTATTTGCCAGTGCAATCATTTTCTCTTTATCACTAGGAATTACTATGCCATTCTCTAAATTGGGGTATATCAGTTTTCCTAATAGAGATATTATTTTTTCGCTATCGCCTTTACAAGTAACATCATCGGGCGGCGAAGTTCATCTTCCATACCCGGAATATCCATCATCTCTTTAGGCGGTTCTGCTTCCTCTACAACTTTAAGCTCAAACCCATTGTTCAGCAATCCCATTATAATCTGTGTAAGTGTGTGATGTTGTTTTACTACATCACATCCTAAAAAATGTGTATTTCGTTCTCCTGTTATAAAGTAATTATCAATCGCCCAATATTGCGGTTTCCCATCATCTGTATAAATCCAATCCTGCCCAACTCCTGCGGTAAAAACAGGGTGTTCGATATTAAAAAGAAAAATTCCACCTGGTTTTAATGTCCTATACACTTTTTGAAATATTTCCACTATGTCCTCTATATAGTGCAGAGCTAAATTAGATATAACACAATCCCATTCATTTTCTGGATAGTCATATTCCTCTAATCCGCTAATACGATATTCAATTTGATTTCCTGAATTGCGCTTTTGGGCTTCCTCAATCATTTTCTTACTTAAATCGATCCCTAATATTTTTGTAGCTCCTTGTTCTTCTGCGAACTTGCAGTGCCAGCCATATCCGCACCCCAAGTCAAGAACAGATTTTCCTTCTAACGAAGGAAACAAAGGTTTTAATTGATGCCATTCACCAGCAGCTTTTAACCCCTCTTTACTGCGGGACATCTTTGCATATTCTTCAAAAAACTTCTCATTATCGTATTCATTATTCATAACCTTAACATCTCCTATTTTATCCTTCGGCACCGCCGCCTCCAGGCGGCTCCCCAACTTCATCTGCTCGATAAATGGGAATTGCACCAAAACAATCTAAGACAACAATGCTGCCCTACTTGCGATTTTTTCTTGTACTGCGGAAACAGTTTCTTGAATGGAATAATTGGTCGTATCTACAACATTCGATTCATATATTCCCAGATTGCAAAATTGCTCCCACATTGTTTCTACCAATTCGATATTTGTTTTTCGGTCTAACTTTGAGCGTTCAACAGCCCGCTTTAAGGTTTCTTCCTTACTTGCCCTTAAAATAATATAATGCACCTCATAATGTTCCCGAACAAGAGCTTTCCATGGCTCCAAAAACCATGGCCCGACAATCCCATCTACAATTACATCATATCCGCCACGAGCATATCGCTTTGCAGCTTCTAAAAAGGCTTCAATGACAACCAGATTTTGCTCGTTGGATTCTGGCAAATGTGGTGGTATTGCGCCTTTGCTTAAGTAATGAAAAAAGTCATCGGTGTGCATATGCACTGATTTATCCATATCTGATTCCTTTGCGACAATTGACGCAGTTGTTGTTTTTCCTGTCCCCGGTGAGCCTGTAATCACAATAATTCTTCCTTGATTCATCTATATTTTACCTCCACAAATTTTGATTTGTTGATAACTCATTATATCATAATTCTTTCGGTACGTCAGCACGAAAATAAGTATGTGGTTTTTCGTAAAGTGGTCTTGTCAAATAGAAGCGGGGAGCCGGCTGTGAAGTGGAGTCCCATGGTTCCCTTATAGTCATAAGTTCGTTCTTTTCATTCATTGTAAACAGTGCTTCTACATGAAGCTGCATATAGTACGAGTTGCTTTTTCCCATTTTCTAATATTCTCCTACATTTATTTCTCTGCCTGTTCAATCATTTTCTTTACTAACCGCTGAAACAGGTCGGCGGTTTCCTCGTCCATCGGCGCAAGCTGTCCAATCTGTCCGGCTATCATCGCCGTTACATCGTCAATGGAAAGCGGTTTTTGTTTCTGTTCCGCCAGTGCGTCCCGCATGGCTTGGAACATAGCGGCGGTCACAGCTTCTCCCGGCTGTTCCCCGTTGTCTATGTCTTTCTTAATGTCCCGCAGGATAGCCAGGAACACATTTTTGATTTTTTCAATCTCCGCTTCATGTTCCCCCATCTTTTGGGCGTTCAAAAGCTGTAAATCCTGCTTCGCTTCTGCCCGGTGTTCCGGGTGTTCTTTCATCAGGTCGGACAGGGAAGCCGTTGCCATCTCGATAAGCTGGTTTCTTGCTGTTATGCCCTTTGCCGCCGTATCCTGAAAATAAATCCGTATCAAATCTATCAGCTTGGGAAAATTCCTGTGTTCCAACAGACGGTTGAGGATTTGCACATCAACAGCACCCGTCACAAGCCCCCTCACGGCCCCCTCTGACAAGCCTAATTCAGAAATATCGTAACTTTTACGGACGCTCACGGTAGACAAGCCCAGTATGTAGTCTGTCGATACCTTAAATTCCTTTGCCACACCTATGAGAATATCACTGCTTACCGTTCTTGTTTCGCCGCTGACAATGCGGCTCAATTGGGAAGCGGAAACGCCTATCTTCTCCGCAAGTTCCTTTTGTGTGATGTGGTTCCCGTTGCATAAATCGGAAATCCGCTGTCCGGGTGTTCCGGGTAAAGCCATAGACACGCACCTCCTCCGCATACTTCCATTATACAAGATAATTGCAAAAATGCAATTTCCAAAGTGTAAACTTCATCAAAATGCAATTCTCGCAAAAAGCCGGGATTTGCATTTTTTTCGTGTAGACTTAGGGTAGTTCATCGATGGACAGCACCTTGAAAACAGAATGACCGTCCGAAAAGAGAATACCACGGCTGGGGAAGCACCGCCAGGAGCCGGACTTTTGGACACTTTGTCCAGAGGTCACTTCGGGACAAAACGTCCCGAAGCTGCGGGGAGCGTGCCAACGCCGGAATACGCCGCTATTGTCGGGGCCCCCGCAAAGCCGCATGGCTTTGTGGGGAGAGGAGGAGCAGCGGAGCGAGTGAGTTTTGCCGCTTGCGGCGAAACGAGCGATACGCAGCTTGCGACGACGAGGCAGGAAACCTTTTCGGGGAGAACGGCAATGGAAAGCAAAATGGAGGGAACGCATGAGAGATAACCCCTATAAAGACTTGCCGCCGCTGGAACGCAGGCCGGACGGTTCCCTTTACCGCATGACACCGGCGCAGAAGAAACAGGCGGCCAGCCTGATACGCCGGGAGTGCTGTTGCTGTGAGGACGGCAACTGCATTGTCCTTGACGATGGGGACGCCTGCACCTGCCCGCAGACGGTTTCTTTCTCGGTCTGCTGTAAGTGGTTCCGCTGGGCGGTCTTGCCGCTGGACGGGACGCTGAAAGCGGAGATTTTCCGGGATAAGGACATGAAACGCTGTGCGGTTTGCGGCGGCGTGTTCGTCCCCAAATCCAACCGGGCTAAATACTGCCCGGACTGCGCCGCCAGAGTTCACAGGCGGCAGAAAACAGAAAGTGAACGGAAAAGGAGGTCTGCTGTGGACAGTTAGGAGCGGAAAAGCCTTGATTTATAAGGCTTCGCAGGCCCCAAACCGGGGCAGGTGGTATAAAGTATCGCCCGCCCCGGAAAACGGGCTTCTAACCGTCCACAAAACACGATATGACAAACACGATTTACATTCACCAGCCGGAACAGGCGTTCAGCTTCACCCGGCTCCCGAATTTTCTCTTTGAAGCCCCTACATTCAAGCCCCTGTCCAACGAGGCAAAGGTGTTGTACGCCTTTATCCTGCGCCGGACAGAGTTATCCCGCAAGAATGGGTGGGCGGACGAGTACGGGCGGATTTACCTGTACTATCCCATCTGCGAGGTAGTTGACCTGCTCCGCTGTGGGCGGCAGAAAGCGGTAAATACCATGCGGGAACTGCAATATGCCGGACTGGTGGAGATCCAGAAGCAGGGCTGTGGAAAACCCAACCGCATTTTCCCAAAATCCTATGAAGCGGTTCCGAACACCGACTTCAAGAAATCCCGTTCTGGTACGCCGGAGGGCTGAAAACCGTACCCATGAAGTACGGAAATCACTCCTGAGAAGTACGAAAACCGGACGGTATATAGAAATACAAAGATTAAAAAGATTGATTTATATTCTATCCATTCCAATCCTATCCGAGCTATTTTCTGCGGGATTTTCCCTGTGGAAAACCCCGGATAGGAAAGGAATGGGGAAAGGAGCAGAATGGCACAGCACGCAATTTTGCGTTTTGAGAAGCACAAGGGCAACCCGGCAAGGCCGCTGGAAGCCCATCACGAACGGCAGAAAGACCAATACGCCAGCAACCCTGATATTGACACCAGCCGGAGCAAATACAACTTCCATATCGTCAAGCCGGAGGGACGCTATTACCACTTCATTCAGAGCCGGATTGAGCAGGCCGGGTGCCGAACCCGCAAGGACAGCACACGGTTTGTCGATACGCTGATAACCGCCAGCCCGGAGTTTTTCAAGGGGAAATCCCCAAAGGAGATACAGGCGTTTTTCCAGAGGGCGGCGGATTTCCTCACCCACCGGGTAGGGCGGGAAAATATCGTGTCGGCGGTGGTACACATGGACGAGAAAACGCCCCACCTGCATTTGACCTTTGTTCCGCTGACAAAGGACAACCGCCTGTGCGCTAAGGAGATTATCGGCAACCGGGCAAACCTGACGAAGTGGCAGGATGATTTTCACGCCTACATGGTGGAGAAATATCCCGACTTGGAGCGTGGGGAAAGCGCCAGCAAGACAGGCCGGAAGCATATCCCCACCCGGCTTTTCAAACAGGCGGTTTCCCTCTCCCGGCAGGCAAGAGCCATTGAAGCCACACTGGACGGCATTAACCCGCTGAACGCCGGAAAGAAAAAAGAGGAAGCCCTCTCCATGCTGAAAAAGTGGTTCCCGCAGATGGAGAATTTCTCCGGGCAGTTGAAAAAGTACAAGGTCACAATCAATGACCTGCTGGCAGAAAATGAGAAGCTGGAAGCACGAGCCAGAGCCAGCGAGAGCGGCAAAATCAAAGACCGCATGGAGCGGGCAAAGCTGGAAAGCGAACTGCACGATATGCAAAGGCTGGTTGACCGTATCCCGCCGGATATACTGGCGGAACTGAAACGGCAGCAGCGGCAGTATGGAAAGGAAAGGTGATTTTATAAGTAACAATATCAGATACAAAAAGGAAACAGAAGTCGTGACTTTTCAGGGAAAGGAAATCACGCTGGAAAACCTCTCCCCGGTGTTCACGCCGGAGCAGGAAGCGACCAAACGCCGGGAACTGGAGCAGCAGCTTTATGAGGTGTTCCGCAAATATGCCGATAAGCGGCAGAAAGAGGAAGCCGGGGCATAAATCCCGAAGCCATCGTTGATTTGCGGGGCTGCTGGCGGTATAATAGAACTGTCAGCAGCTCCGTTTCTTTTTAAGAAAAGGAGCGACAAAATGAATAACAGGATAGACGCGATCTATGCAAGGCAATCGGTAGACAAAAAGGACAGCATTTCCATTGAAAGCCAGATTGAGTTTTGCAAATACGAATTGAAAGGCGGGAACTGTAAGGAATACACAGACAAAGGGTACAGCGGCAAGAACACAGACCGCCCGAAGTTTCAGGAACTGGTGCGGGATATTAAGCGGGGCTTGATTGCAAAGGTCATTGTTTACAAACTTGACCGTATCAGCCGTTCCATTCTGGACTTTGCCAACATGATGGAACTGTTCCAGCAGTACGATGTGGAGTTTGTGTCCTCTACGGAGAAGTTTGATACCTCCACCCCGATGGGGCGGGCTATGCTGAATATCTGTATCGTGTTCGCCCAGCTTGAACGGGAAACGATACAGAAGCGGGTGACAGACGCTTACTACTCCCGCAGTCAGCGGGGCTTCAAGATGGGCGGGAAAGCCCCTTACGGCTTCCACACCGAGCCTATCAAAATGGACGGTATCAACACAAAGAAGCTGGTGGTAAACCCGGACGAAGCGGCCAATATCCGGCTGATATTTGAGATGTACGCCCAGCCCACAACCTCTTACGGGGACATTACCCGGTACTTTGCCGAACAGGGGATTTTGTTCTACGGCAAGGAACTGATACGCCCCACACTGGCGCAGATGTTACGCAATCCCGTCTATGTGCAGGCGGACTTGGATGTGTACGAATTTTTCAAAAGCCAGGGTACGGTTATCGTCAATGACGCCGCCGACTTTACGGGGACAAACGGCTGTTATCTGTATCAGGGGCGGGATGTGAAGCCCAGCAAGAAAAACGACTTGAAAGACCAAATGCTGGTGCTGGCTCCCCATGAGGGCATTGTTCCGGCGGATATATGGCTGGCTTGCCGCAAGAAGCTGATGAACAACATGAAAATCCAGTCCGCCCGAAAAGCCACCCACACATGGCTGGCGGGGAAAATCAAGTGCGGGAACTGCGGATATGCGCTTATGAGTATCTTCAATCCGTCCGGCAGGCAATATCTCCGCTGTACGAAACGGCTGGACAATAAAAGCTGTCCGGGCTGTGGGAAAATCATCACTTCCGAACTGGAAGCGGTGGTTTACCAGCAGATGGTGAAGAAGCTGGAAAAGCACAAGACGCTGACGGGCAGGAAGAAAGCGGCAAAGGCCAATCCCAAAATCGCCGCCCTGCAAGTAGAGCTTCTCCATGTGGACAGCGAGATTGAAAAGCTGGTGGACAGTCTGACGGGCGCGAACAATGTCCTGCTCTCCTATGTGAATGTGAAGATAGCGGAACTGGACGGGCGCAAGCAGGAACTTGTGAAGCAGATAGCCGAGCTGACGGTGGAAACCATCAGCCCGGGACAGGTCAACCAGATTTCCGGCTACCTCGACACATGGGACGATGTATCCTTTGACGACAAGCGGCGGGTGGTGGATTTGATGATTACCACCGTTGCCGCCACAAGCGACAGCTTGAACATTACATGGAAAATCTGACGGGCGGTAATCCTCCCGTCAGACCGTTACCCTGTGTAGTCCCTTGTAAACTGTACTTTATTTCAGTAGAAAAAACATGTTTGCACATCCCGTAGGTCTTGATTTCTATCAACAAGCCATTCAATTACCTCATTATGATGCTCTGATATCTTCTAAAAACTGTCCCACTCCTCCAGAATCCCTGTTTCCGTTTTTTCATACTGACGGTCTCCGAAGCAGTGTGGTTACTGCTTACGTCAACAAGCATTGTAATTTGTTTCAACTTAACACGAAAAACTTCTTATCTCTGTTCCTAGATAAATCAAATTTTAAAAAGTTCGCTATCACATATTATTTTGGAAGTTCTTTTAATGAAAAAGAACTCCAAAAACTATGTTTAGCCGAAGGTGAGACAGTCGCAAGGGCTATGTCTATTTTAAGCGAAACTCTTTCTATAAAGTATTTTATTGATATGTTCTATCATTTCAACCAGTTAGTAGATAATATGATAGACCATTTAAAAGAACTTATACCTATAATAACATCTTATCATACTGCCCACAAGACCGAGACTTTGGATATCCTACAGAGATTTATCTCCAAAGAAAATCAATGCCTAATTAGGAAGAGCGTTATAATCCCTGATGAAGAAACTCTTATATCTCTTGACCGGCAAACATTTTCCGTATGTTATCTGAATCAAAGTATCATTAAAAGCACTTCCCAAGGTCGAAAACACTTCTTTGTTCTTGGATGCGATTGGGCTGCCTACGTATCTAATGCTATTGACTATCGACATGTAACCATGAAATCCCTCATGATTTCATTAGGACATCCAACAAAGATTGAGATTATTAACGAACTACGGAAAAGGGAGCTTACAATATCTCAGCTAGCCCGGCGCTTACAATTAGCCCGTACTTCCATTTCACGATACATAGAGGACCTATTAGACGAACTGGTTATAATAAAAGCACGCAAATCTGGGGCGGAAATTTATTATCGACTGAACGCGATCTATTTTCAATATGCCAAAGATACAATCAGCAAATACCTTGACGATACACTCCTTGATATTGATAAGTTATTATGATAAAATGGAGACAAAAATATTGGAGGTGATTACACATGATCTGGTGCAGACCACAAATTCAGTCTATAGAAAGCATAAATTTATTTAACCATATTTTGGCTGCTGGGCGCACCTGTGCGGTTACTGATTATAGATAACAGGATATTGCCTAACAAAATAAGCCCAATGTTTCTCGATATGATTCCTCTTATGTAGGCAGGATAAATACCCCAATCTACTTAAGGGGGATTTTTATGTCTTGCCTATTTAAACAAGCTGTCCTGCCATACCATTCAATTGGCCGAGCATTATTACGCGATTCTTCTTTCTTGTCTCCTGTTCTGACATAAAATGATTGTTCAGAACTTACACTTTTATTTTTAAGAGAAGTTTTTGAAACGTATCCTTAGAAAGATTCCTGAAAATGTTCTTTCATTGACCGCGAGAAGCAGTCCTTTTCTTTTATTCTAAGTCAATGGCACCATCCCCCCTTATGCGTTTTTGTTTTCTGCCTGTCATGCGGTCTCTTGCGAGCAAACGCCGACAGTCATCCAATTGTAGATGGATCTTCTTGCAGACAGCACCACAAAAAACCGATGAGCCTCGATGATTTCTCATGGCCCATCGGTTCTGGTTTTCCTGTTTAAGAGGGTTTTCTCCGACCCCTGCGCTTTTTTAGATAGAGTATACTAATTGTGGCTAGGATAATCCATACCACACCGATGCTGGTCACGGCGACGCCCTTCACCAACCCCCAGTCGATGACTGTGATCGTGATGGAAGCGCTTGTACCATCTGGACCATGAGCGGTCAGTGTTGTCTTCCCCGTTCCGCGGATAACGGGAACGGTATCCTTTATTTCGATGACAGATGATTCTCCCGAGGTCCATGTAACTTCTTTATATGTGCATGTATCAGGTGACAATACGGTCTCCAAAGAAAGAACCGCGTCAACGTCAACATGTCCGCCAAAGACATATTGTTGCGAATGATCATCAATGCTTAATGATTCCGCTGGAATGTGATAAATCGATACAGGAATCTCTCTCACAACATCGTTCCACGTTGTAATCCGAAGAGCCGTTTCTCCTTCTTTCACAGGTTTAAGCGTGCCATTCTCAATCAGAACAATCGATGGATCCAGAGATTCTATCTCGTATGCCTTGTTTGCCGCGTTTACAGGTACAATCTCAACCTGGAGGGCATCTTCCTCTGTGATCTCAATCTGGAACACATCTTTGTTCGTCAGGATGCCTTCGGGACGGACCTCCGTGACAGTCACTGGTATGGAGAGGGTTACATTGCCGTGAGCCGTTATGACGATTTCTGCTTCTCCTGGGGCTATGGCTGTTATGATTCCTTCCTCATCCACTGTCGCGATGGACTCGTCGGACGAACGATATGCCAATTCTTTATATGTAGCTGTATCCGGCACAGCCTTGGCACCTATGGTAAATTCTTGGCCGGCCTGCAAGGACACTGTGTCCTGACTTGCCTGTATTGCCTCTACAGGAATCGCCTTAACCTTAATGGAAAAGGATTGCGAATTGTTGTACGTTTGAATCGTAATCGTCGCCTCGCCCTCCCCCACCGCTTGGAGCCTGTTATCCTGGACCTTGACGACGTCTTCATTGTTGGAACCGATTGCGACCTGCTCTTGATCCGTGAACGTAATGGTATACTCCAGCTCATAGAAGTCGCCCACTTGTAATTCTGCCGGTGCGTTATTGATAGTGATCGTATCCTTCTTTGGTTGGGTCTGGCTTGATGTTGTGGTGCTGTTGTAAGGACAGACTCCGTCGGGGTGCAAGTGGGCCGGATGCCCTCCACAATGATAATGGTAGCCGCCAAGTCCGCTCTTGTTTTGGTTGTCTTTGTGTCCTCCATTTGCATCCGTCCTTCCTGAATGCGCCATCACCTGGCATGGCAGGATTAGTACAGCCATACATAGGATGGCTACCCACAGCCATAGTTTCCTTTTCATTTCTCCACCTCCTATGATAATTACATATTTAGTATATCAATAATTGCCGAAATATTCAATCATTTTTTAACATGTTTCTAGTTTGGCAAAAAATAGCGCAAGATCGTAATTGCATTTCCCAATGGAAATCGCTATACTAGTATTACTTTAGTCAAGGAGGACGTATCATTGCTGCAAACCGACTTTGAAATACTACACCAATATAGCGCCTGCCACCGGCTATGGCAGGGGATCCCCAGTATCGAATGTACAGAGAAGGGCCGCCTTTTCTCTGCTTTCTACAGCGGCGGGACAACTGAGCAGCTCGGAAACTACTGCGTTTTGCTCAAGAGCGATGACGGAGGCGACACCTGGAGCGAGCCTATCGCAGCCGCTGACGCGGGGGGATCCTATCGCTGTTATGATCCCTGTCTATGGATCGATCCTCTGGGGCGCCTCTGGTTTATCTGGGCTGTCATGCCGGACCACGCCGTATGGGCTTCCCTTTGTGATCATCCCGATGCTGATGATCTTCACTGGTCCCCTCCTCGTATCATCGGACATGATGTGATGATGAATAAACCAATCATTGCCTCCACCGGCGAGTGGCTTTTTCCCATGGCCGTATGGGATGAAGGGGTCCTGGTGATCTCGGAATGTCCGACCCCGCAGCAGGAAAGAGGCTCTTTTGTCTATCGGTCTTATGACCAGGGACAAAGCTTTCAAAAAATTGGGGGAGCGGATGTCAAGGAGCGCTCCTTTGATGAACACATGCTTTTGGAAAAATATGATGGCGCTCTATGGATGCTAGTGCGGACCCGATACGGTATCGGACAGAGTTATTCCTACGACGGAGGGTGCACCTGGACACCCGGTGAGGACAGCGGCCTCGGAGGCCCCTGTTCCCGTTTTCAAATTCGAAGGCTCACCTCCGGCAATCTCCTGCTGGTGAACCACCATCACTTCCAGGGCCGCAACAATCTCACAGCCCTGTTATCTCAAGATGACGGGAAGACCTGGGATAGCCATCTACTGCTAGATGAACGGTCCAGTGTTTCCTATCCCGATGTAACAGAACGGGACGGATATCTATATATTACCTATGATCGTGAGCGCGGAGCTGCCTACAACCCCACCATCTCTCCGGAAACTTCGGCCAGAGAAATCCTCTTTGCCAAAATCACAGAGGCCGACATTCTGGCTGGCTCCCTGGTCCACACGGGAAGTTTTCTAAAGAGGATCATCAGCAAACTGGGAGACTACGATGGCCCTGATCCCCGGCTTCAAGAGCTAAACTGCAAGATTCCACGCTACGTCTCGGTCCTTGCGCGGGAAACCTCTGGGGAAGCCATCGTCTCCGCTATCCTCCGGGACTATGGCCGCTGCTGCGTCAATCTGCACCATCAGGATACCGATACTGTAGATGCCTGTATCGCAAAGCTCCTTGAACGCTCCATGGCGGATGATATATATGCCAAATCTGCAACGATTCAACAGTTGATCACCATCCTGTTGGCTAATGAGAAGGCCCCCTCCGCCCCTGTCGATATGCTGATGGAAGAGGTTTTTGAATACGTTCGGATGCATTTGCCACAGGAGATCACCTTGGATGCCATGGCCTCCGCACTTCATATTAGCAAGTTTTATCTGTGCCATATCTTCAAGCGGAAAACTGGAATTACCCTTATGCAGTATGTGTTGAACCGAAGAATCACCACAGCAAAACAGCTACTATCCACGACACGCTACAGTGTCACGGAAATCAGTGTACGGGTTGGCTACAACAGTGCCGCCTATTTTGCAAAATTATTTAAGGATATGACTGGCGTCAGTCCGTCCCAATACCGGGAATCCATGGAACAATCCAAATAAAAAAGCTCGCGTTCCGCGAACTTTGGAAGGTCTTTCAGTTTTTCGATCGGCGGACTTTCCTATAGGATAAATAAGGGGGCCTTGCTCAATGCTAACGCCACATAAGCGCCTGTCCGACTTCCCGCTTCCTGCGCTTCATTTCCTTTTCCGTTTCAGCAGAGCGTTGTTGATACATCATTTCCTTAATGCTATGATGTCATCAAAGAAAAGGGCAGTCACATCGAATATCCTGCTCCATACTATCTGCTTCAACGCTTCCTCGCGGATAAAATGAGCCGTACAGCTTCCCATATTGCTTTTGTATTTTGCACAGCGGTAATGGCCTTGTGAGCCGCCCCAACTTTTGCAAGTGGCAAAATGTAATTTACTCCCACAATCAGCACAATATACCAAGCCGGAAAATAAGCCCTGCCGTTCTGCCTTTGTGGGGCGACGTTTGTTTTCCCTTAATTCCTGCACCCGTTCAAATACAGCGTCCTCGACAATGGCTTCATGGGTATTGAAGAAGGTAGCCTGCTGTTCCTTTGTGGTTGGAATCCGCTTTTTTAACTTGTGGGATTTGGAATAGCTTTTGAAGTTCACCGTATGCCCGCAGTAGTCCATGCGTTCCAAAATACCAACAATAGTACTATCTCTCCAATCATAGGGACTTTCGGGAAATGGATTTCCTTTTTTCTTTGCGTAGTAGGCTTTGGCAGTTAGTACCTTATCTTCTTTGAGGATTTTCGCTATCTGCATAGGTCCTTTTCCGGCGATACATAAATCAAAAATCCGTTTCACCACAGCGGCGGCTTCTTCGTCAACAATCCATTGCTTCTTGTCGGTAGGGCTTACCATGTAGCCGTAAGGCGGCTTTGTCAGATGTTCCCCCGCCTGTCCTTGCGCCCGCTTAATTGCCCGTACCTTTTTGCTTGTGTCTTTGGCGTAAAAATCGTTAAACAGGTTGCGGAACGGGGTAAAATCGTTATCCCCCTTTGCGCTATCAACACCGTCATTGATTGCGATATATCTAACATCGCGCTCCACGAAAAAGATTTCCGTATAGTAGCCGACTTTCAGATAATCACGTCCCAACCTTGACATGTCTTTGACAATGACCGTCGCCACGTTTCCGGCTTCAAGCTCTGCAATCATACGGTTAAAATTCGGTCTGTCAAACGTCACACCCGATACACCGTCATCAATGAAGAAAACGGGATTGGAAAATCCGTTGTTCGCCGCATATTTGGAGAGGACTGCTTTCCGGTTCACAATGCTGTTGCTGTCGCCCTCTAACGTATCTTCCTGCGAAAGACGGGCGTATAATGCTGTTATCTGTCCGGGCTTATATGCATTTGCTGTCATGTGTTCATTCCTCCTGCAATGAACGCCCGACAAACAGAAGTGCTAATCCTATTATAGCGTACTTATCCCTGTTTGTCACAGGGCGGTTTGACGGTTTCTGCTTTTATGAGCCGTACCATCTTGTCGCGGAGCCGTTCCGAGCCGCCACAGGAGGTAGACACTTCATAGTATGTGCCGCCGATTTTGTAGCAGACGGTTTCCTCTGTCGGCTTCCCTTTTTTTGGTAGAAAGCTACTATCCTTGATTTCCAGTTCCCATTCCATTCTTTTCCCTTCCTTTCCGTATTTGTTAAAGTGAGAAGTTTCGGAGCAAGCATAGGAAACGGGTATCCATTTCCGTAAATCTGCCCGTCCGCGCTATAGCTTGCCGAACAGATTTTGCTTGTTGGGAAGTGTCCTAAACCCTCTGAAAAGCCCTCTCACTACCTACAACACCGCACAGGGCGGTTTTGACGGAGTTTTGAGAGAAATTCTTCAAAAAAAGTTTTCCTTATGTCCTACTACGGGGAAATTTGAAAAATGCCAAACAACAAATTATGTAATTTCAAAATATTTCACTGTCGTTGTAATTATTCAGAAGTCCGTATATAATTATGGCGTGCAAGAAAAGAGATTTCGTGTCATAAAATGGGAACAGCCATATTTTTGCTATTTCCCTCAAAATAAACAGAGGAATGCGACACACTTGCTGTCATATTCCTAATGCTAAAATACACACAAGGAGGATATGAATATGTCGTTTACAGAAATATGTATTTATCAAGTCAAGCCGCAAAAGGTGGAGGAATTTGAAGCACTAATGCTTGAAGCTAAAAGCCTTTTGGAAAAACAGGAGGGATTGACTCTGCTCCGGCTTGTCAAAAGAGGGTATCACATAGACATGGAACAAATTAAAGAGGGGCTTCCAATTTAGATGATAATTTAGACAATCTGAACAGGCTAAGACAGCTTGCCGCTGAATACAAAAAAGAAGAGTGATGATATGCAGATAGACAGACTGATTCAAATTGTGTTTCTCCTGTTAAGGCATGAAAATATAACAGCGAAACAACTGGCAGAAGAACTTTGTGTTTCTACCCGCACAATATACAGGGACATCAATATACTTTCGGTTGCAGGCATACCAATTACGTAACAAAAGGGATATGGCGGAGGGCTGTCCTTATTACAGGGCTTCTCATTGGATAAATCTTATTTCACACAGGAGGAGCAAAACAATATTGTACAGGCGTTGCAGATTTTAAAATCGTCAAATTACCCCGACGCAGACAAATCATTAAACAAGGTTGCCGGACTGTTTAGTCATAATTTACAATCTGAATGGTTGGAAATTGACTTCTCCTATTGGGGCAGTCCCGAAAAAGAACGAAATAACATTACAGCTTTGGAACGTGCGATAATCAACAAATATGTGATTATATTTACTTATTTTAACGCCGAATTGACGGTAACTCATCAGATTGTTGAGCCGTTGAAATTAGTGTTCAAATCGGATATTTCCCGTATTGGGAAAGGAAGTTATCGTTGACAATGAGCGGTTGACAAAAGCGTTATTGAAATTGCCAAAATTGTATCGTGAAGTCCTGTTGCTTTATTACTTTCTTGGTTATCGTGATGAAGCAATCGGCAGACTGTACGGGCGTTGCAGAAGTACCATAAACCACAGAAGAAGTATGGCATTGAAACGGTTGAGAAAAGAATGGGAGAAATTGAAACATGAGGAATAAGAAACTGATACCTTTTGAGGTAATTGAAAAAGCGGTAGCCGGAGAACCGGAAGCGGTAGAAGCAGTATTGCGGCATTATACAGCGCACATCAAATATCTGTCTATGTATAAGGGGCACATTTACTCTCTGTTTTTGGTTGCACTCTGTTTGTCAGCGTTAGTAATAAGTTGTTGTAAATACTTCCTTATCAACGTAAATTCAAAACTTTATGGGCGTTGCAAAGGCGAAAGACAGCGTAGAAGGCAGAAATGCTTTTTATGCTGTCTTTTCTTATACGGAAAAAATCGCACATTCGTCATCTTGAATTTCTCTTGATACAATAAAGGTACAAAGGAGGTCGAGCGTATGCGAAAGCAAAAATATTACTTAGCGATTGATGATTATGAGTACTGCATTATTATCGACAGTCTGAGCAATGACCGAACAACTCAAAGCAGAGAATCAAATACTGTGGGTTGCTCGGATGAATAACATTCGTAGCAGAGCTATAGAAATCGTAAATAATGATGTGATTTACAACTAACCGACAGCGGTGGCAGGGAGATTAATTTTCCTCTGTTGCCGTTTTCTACTGTAACGGTAGAAAAAGTCACAATTATGTAGTATAATTATGAAAACACTGTTTGAAAAACAAATAATGTTTTGAGAGGGTGAATTCTAATTTTAAAAAACGATGTTGTCCAACACTACGACTTACTTATAGATGAAAACAACGATCCAGTACACGATCCTAAGCCGTTACGAGATTATATGGATAAATGGGACGGAAAAGCCTTTATCGACAAAATGGAACTTGATAAAGATAAATCTGTTCTTGAAATCGGTGTGGGAACAGGTCGTCTTGCGGTTCGTGTCGCTCCCTTATGTGGTAAGTTTTATGGTGTTGATATTTCTCCTAAAACCATAGAGCGAGCAAAAGAAAATCTCTCTCAGCAGAACGATGTGAAGTTGCTTTGCGGAGATTTTCTAACACTCGATATTTCTCATTCTTTCGATGTTATATATTCCTCTTTAACCTTTATGCACGTTGAGGAAAAGCAGAAAGCAATAAACAAAGCGGCAGCCTTGCTAAAAGACGGTGGAAAATTCGTTCTGTCAATCGACAAAAACCAAGATGTATTTATCGACACCGGAACGAGAAAAATCACAGTATTTCCTGATACACCTGAGAAAATGAAAACTTATATCGCAAATTCAGGCTTATTCCTAATCGAACACTATGAAACTGAATTTGCACACATCTTTGTAGCCAAGAAAGAGTGTAAATGTTATTGCGGTCACGATTGCTCAAGATGTGTTACATACATTGCAACCCAAACCGATGATGATTCTTTGCGAGAACAGTCACAGAGATTTTATAAAGAACAGTTTGGAATAGATATTCCTTTAGAAAAACTCAACTGTTGGGGTGGTAGAACGGATAAAGTATTTGAACTCTGTCAGGACTGTCCTTTTAGAAAATGTTGTATTGAGCGAAACATCAGCTCTTGCAATCTGTGTCCCGAATATCCTTGCGCTATGCTCAAGGACTATCAAATAAAATATGTAAATAAATGCAACCAAATTTAGGAGGGCTAATTATGGCTGAAATTATTAAGGTATTCAAAGAAAACATTCCTACAATGAGATTTATCGGAAAGAAATACGATAACTTTGGACATTGGGGCGAATGGTGGCAAAACGGATGGTTTGATCTTCTTGAACAAACTATGGGCGGTACAGACAAAATCCTTGCCATTTGGGAAAATGGCGGCGGTTATATTGGCGTTGAAAGACGAGCCGATGGAGAACCTTTTGAATATTACATAGGTATGCTCTCTCCTGAAAACACGCCCGTTCCTGACGGATTCGTCAGCATTGATTTCAAAGATTTGAGTTTGGGAACTTGTTGGATCTACGGAAAAGAGAATGAAGTTCACGATACAAGTGCCTGCAAACAAAAACTTGCAGAGAACGGTATGGAAATATGGCAAGATGAAAATGGTGCAGTTTGGTCGTTTGAGAATTGTTTGTGTCCTCGTTACACCACTCCCGATGAAAATGGGAATGTAATTCTTGATTACTGTTATTTTGTAACCAAGTAAGCAAGGAGGGTTAGTATGAGTGAAACAATATGTGGAATTGATTGTAGTGGATGTAGTTTTAAAGAAAACTGTGGTGGCTGTTCGGCAACAAGCGGGCATCCGTTTGGTAGTACTTGCAGAAAAATACTTTTCTGGCATTGTTCCGGTTAATAGGACTTTTTCTTGTGTTGCAGTTGCATATACAGATGAACAATATCCTGAATTTGATTTCTATGGTAGTGAAGGTATTGATGCAACTTCAATCGGCGGGTATAAATCGGTGTTCGCGTCTAATATTTATGGTAAGCGTATTGATAAACACTTTCATTGTGGACACAACCTATCTCATGATCCCAAGCTCTTAATGGTACTCAGAGCCATTGGAGGAATTGCGGTTGATGAACTGTCCGAAACGGAAAAAGAAATAGCTGCCAAAGCTCTTGAGTACGGCTATCTTCGCAAGAATGGAAATATCATCGAACCCAAAATTATCGTGATTGACAGAAAGAATGTTATGGACTTCTATAATCTTTCTTTTGATTTCAATAATGATATGGGAACGATTGTTGAGCAAATTGCCGCCGAACTTACTGTGTTTATGAGAAGAACAATGGCTGAGGGTGCAGGAACTTCGCAAACACCGCCGCAGACCAAGCGGTCATTGCTATGTAAAGGTCGATATTTACTTTACTGCGGTTGGTATGATAGATATTCCAACCGAACAGGAAATTCTTGCTATGATGGAGGAAATACGGGCAAACCCGCAGGACTTCCGCTTTGTAGTATAAGAAAAAGGATGCGGTGTAACCCATTTTACTGAGTTACACCGTACCCTACATAAAAACTTTCGTATCTGGCGTTGCCAAATAGACGAATTCTCTATTTTGCAAAGGTCCCTTTCACTTTCCCGTCGCCCCACCATCAATAGCCGAAAAACTCCTGAGCATACCGCTCAACGCGCCCGTAGACAAGTCTTAGCATCTCTTCCGCGTCCGGATCGCCCAGGGCATAGTCCTTCATCAGTCGCCCCTGCTCCCAGCACATCTCATCGTGCCGCGGAAAATACGTCTCCATCAGATAGCGGCCATACTTCACCATACGGTACGGCCCATGCAGCCGGTATTGATTCTCCTCCTGATACTCTTCAACTGCAACACTATAGCAATCTTTGATGGCGGCCGTCAGAGATTCGAAGGACGGATCAAAGGCATACACCAGAGTGCTAATGTCATTAAAACACCGAGGCGGCTCCGTCCCGTGAGAATCCGTGGATCCCACCACAGGAATCCTGCACCCCTTAGCCCTTTCCTCGTGATAAAAGGCTGTCTGTAGGTTATTTTCGTGTACTGACAGGCCTCCCAGAAGCTCAAAGGCATCATAAACCTGATTTTTGAGCAGATAGTCGGTCATCACGTCCGGCATATTATACGTATTGTTGTTAATCCAATGGGGATGTACCAAAATAGGCATGCCGCCAAATTCCCTAATTTTCTGCGCCACCCAGATACGCTGCGCCACCTGTAGCGCATCGAAGGAGACGGCCTCCTCCGTCTTAGACAGCGTCTCTGCCATTTTGGCGATTTCTTCATTGCACTCCGTCTGATGGTCCACATAGTATTCATTCACACTGGCCTTTCCACCGAAGTTAACGGCGTGAATATCGCTTGGATAGGGTACGTGAACCTCCTCGCCTGTGAATACGGCAAGCTCTAGAGGAACCTTCTCATACGCTTGGAGCAGCAACCGTGAGGGGTATATTTTATGATGATCCGTCAGCGCCATATAATCATATCCGTACTTTCGATAGTTGGCCGCCACAACGCAGGGATCCTCCTTGCCATCAGAAAAGAAGGAATGCGCATGCTGATCTCCGCGATAGACACGCCTTCCATATAAGTCTGGCAATAGGGAGTAGATGGAAAGCTTCAACACTTCTTTTTTCTCCTGTTCGGCCGTGATAACCAATCCATACTCCTGCTCCCCAGTAAACATGTGCTGAAACTGTAAGGAGCCATCGCGCTCCGGTTTCACCGTCACAGACTCATAGGCTTCCAATCCCCGAGGATCACGGCTCTCCTGCATTGGCAGGAAATAGATCCGATAGCCGGTCTCGGAATCCGGTGCCAAAATCTCCGGCGCGTGTTGGTGAGGGTTACGCCTCTCGCTCCAAGTCAAGCGGTGAAGCTTATCGTCAAATCGCGCGTGCCGGCCCCTGGGAACGATTCGCACCGTGGTTGTCTGACCGCTGAGGACAACCCCCGGCCGCACCTCATAATTCGCTGACTGAAAATTCATTTTTCGCATACTGATCCATCCTCTCTTGGCACGTTCTGGTAGATTAAGGCAAATGATACCACATTTACGGTCTCACGTCAACATAATCACACAGCTATTTGTGGATTTTCACTGGATTCATAAGATAAATTTTAGAAGGCTTTCTCATGACCCTCTGTCCTATTTTATAGCCGGCCGTCTTGACATCCGCGGCGTTATGCTATAAGATAAAAGAAAGAGTTTTCAGAGATAGAGGAGGGTATTCCGCCATGCTTGCAAGTGAACGGCAGCGATTGATCTGTGAAAAACTTCAGCGGGACGGGCAAGTTCTGGTCAGTGAACTGGCTGTGGAATTTCATGTTTCCGACGAGACCATCCGCCGGGATATCAACGCCCTGAATGACGCCAATCGCCTGCGGAAGGTACACGGCGGGGCCATCCCCGTGAAGGACAACCATCCTGAGCCTTCCTACAAAGTGCGGGCCGTGACCAACCGCGATACAAAGCGCAAGCTCGGTGTTTATGCCGCCTCCTTGATTCAGGACAATGACAGTGTGGTCTTCGGCGCCGGCGTGACAACGGACGAGATCCTCTCCGCAATCCGGAATGTGTCCAATGTCACTTTGCTCATCACCTCCGTCTCCGCGCTGACGACTTTACTGCAAAAACAGCTGGACGGACATTTTACTGGGCAGATTATCTTTCTGGGAGGGCAGATCGACCCCGAATACAGCTGTGCCATGGGGACTATGACAAATCAGCTCCTGGAAACATTCTCCGTGGATAAATGTTTTATCAGCGCCACCTCCATCAGCTGCGAGGGCGTCCACCTCTACAATCTTGACGACGGAATCTTTTGCGAAACTGCCATACGGCGATCAGCGCAAGTGTACATTCTGGGTGAGAGCTCAAAATTTGGGAAAAAAACATTGTACAAAATCTGTGATCTGGATGCCGTCCATCACCTAATCACCGACGGCGATATCCCGCTGACCCTCTCAATGAAAAAGGCTCTCTCCCAGGCGGGAATTCAGCTCCACGTGGTGGAATGATCAATCGCCCTATCCGCTTTGGCTGCGGCACCTTTCCTTACAAAATATTTCTTGCAAAACGCGGCGGAATATACTATAATAAGACCATTCAAAGCAACTAAGGAGAGCTACGACAGTACAAAGTCTTCAGAGAGCCGGTGCGCGGTGTAAACCGGCGGCGGAGTCTGTCCTTCCACTTTCCAAGCAGCCGGCGACGAGCCGGAAGGGTGGTACCCTTTATCGTACCCATGAGTGACCGAGCAAAATCGGTAATTTGGGTGGCAACGCGGAATCTTCGTCCCATGGACATAGGGGAGAAGGTTCTTTTTTATTGCCCCCATCGACAAAAAGGAGGCAGACTATGCTAGATATCATGTTATTTCGAACGGACCCGGAGCGAATCAAAGACAACATCCGGAAAAAATTTCAGGACGAAAAGCTGCCGTTGGTGGATGAGGTCGTCGACATGGACAAGCAGTTCCGCGAGGCCAAGGCCAAGGGCGATACACTGCGCAATCAGCGCAAGGTCATCAGCAAAAAAATCGGTGGCCTTATGGGAAAGGGACTGAAAGAGGAAGCGGAAGCCGCTAAGGCAGAAGTGGCCTCCATCGCAAGGGAGCTGGAGGCGCTGGAAACGCTGGAAAATGAGCTGACCGCCGCCATCCGGGAGCGAATGCTTGTCATCCCCAATATCATCGATCCCTCCGTTCCCATCGGAAAGGATGATCAGGAGAACGTGGAGGTGGAGCGCTTTGGGGAGCCCACAGTTCCAGATTTCGAAATCCCCTACCACATTGACATTATGGAAGGGCTAAACGGTGTGGATCTGGACAGCGCCCGGCGCACCAGCGGCAATGGCTTCTACTATTTAAGGGGCGATATCGCGCGGCTTCACTCCTCCATCCTCTCCTATGCCCGGGACTTCATGATCGACCGCGGCTTCACCTACTATATCCCTCCGTTTATGATTCGCGGCGATGTGGTCACCGGCGTTATGAGCTTTTCTGAGATGGAAAATATGATGTATAAAATTGAGGGGGAGGATCTGTACCTCATCGGGACAAGCGAGCACTCCATGATTGGCAAGTTCATTGACACCATTCTGAGCGAGTCGGATCTGCCTCAGGCGCTGACCAGCTATTCCCCGTGTTTTCGCAAGGAAGTCGGCGCGCATGGAATTGAAGAGCGCGGTGTTTACCGCATTCACCAGTTTGAAAAGCAAGAGATGATCGTCGTATGTAAACCTGAGGATAGCATGGATTGGTTCCAGAAGCTGTATACCAACACCGTAAATTTCTTTCGCTCTCTGGATATCCCGGTGCGGACACTGGAGTGCTGCTCCGGAGACTTAGCCGATCTGAAGGTGAAGAGCATCGATGTGGAAGCTTGGTCCCCGCGCCAACAGAAATATTTCGAGGTCGGCAGCTGCTCCAATTTAGGTGATGCGCAGGCCCGCCGCCTGGGCATTCGCGTTCGCGGTGAGGATGGAAACTATTTCCCCCATACGCTGAATAACACCGTGGTTGCCCCTCCCCGAATGCTAATTGCCTATCTGGAAAATAATTTGAATGCGGATGGATCCGTCCGCATTCCGGAGCCTCTTCGAATGTATATGGGCGGCAAAGACCATTTATCCTGTGTAAAATAAAGATTTGAATGCGAAGGCCGGTGACGGATCGATCCGTCACCGGCCTTTTAAGGACAAAAAAACGGCGGCAACTCTCACCGCCGCCCTCTTGATCCATATTATGCTCTTCGGTCCGCCAAAATTTTGTCGATGCTGACCAGCTTCACACTCAGCACGAAAATATCCGTGGCGATGGACAATTCCTCCTGTGTGGGGTAGGAGGGGGCAATTCGGATATTGCTATCCTTCGGATCCTTTCCGTACGGGTATGTCGCACCGGCATCGGTCATCACCAGGCCCGCTTCCTTCGCCTTCGCCACAATGGCCTTAGCGCATCCCTCCATGGCATCGAAAGAAATAAAATATCCACCCCGCGGCTTAATCCAGGAACCAATTTCCAAACCGCCCAGCTCCGTCTCCAAACCTTGCAGAACGGCCTCAAACTTTGGCCGCAGGATGTCTGCGTGTTTTTTCATATGTTCCACCATGCCATGGATGTCCTTAAAAAATCGCACATGCCGCAGCTGATTGAGTTTATCATGGCCGATGGTTTGGATGGTCATATAGCGCTTAATCTCCGCCAGGTTCGCCTTTGAGGCTGCGATGGCGGCCACGCCAGACCCGGGAAAACTGACCTTCGATGTGGAGCAGAATTTGAATACCATATCCGGATTCCCCGCCCGTTCACATTCCATTAAAATCTCAATTAAATTATCCTGTTTATCCTCATATAGATGATGGATCCCGTAAGCGTTATCCCAAAAAATACGGAAGTCCGGCGCTGCGGGCTGCAATCTGGCAAAACGGCGGACCGTTTCATCCGAGTACGTAATCCCTTGTGGGTTGGAATACTTTGGTACGCACCAGATTCCCTTAACGCTCTCATCCTCCCTCACAAGCCGCTCCACCATGTCCATATCGGGTCCCTCCACGGTCATAGGGACGTTGATCATCTCAATTCCAAAATATTCCGTTATGGCGAAATGGCGGTCATAACCGGGAACTGGGCACAAAAATTTAACCTTATCCAGTTTACACCATGGGGTGGACCCCAGAACGCCGTGGGTCATACACCGGGATATGGTGTCAAACATAATGTTAAGGCTAGAATTTCCAAAGATGATGATATTTTCCGCAGGCACTTCCGTCATATCCGCCAGCAGTTCCTTCGCCTCTTTGATCCCATCCAGGACACCATAATTACGGCAATCAATTCCTTCCTTGCACTTTAAGTCCGTCTCACTGTTGAGGACGTCCATCATTTTCATGGCTAAGTCCAGCTGCGCTGCGGAGGGTTTTCCCCGAGACATATCCAATTTATACCCTTTTCTCTTGACTTCCTGAAAACGGGCTTCCAGATCCTGCTTCAGAGTCAAAAGCTCTTCATTGCTCATCTGCTCATACGCTGCCATGACTAGCCTCCTATTCCCTAATCTGTCATATCCTGTATCTATAGTTTCTATCCTTACTATTGTAATCCCATTTTTGATTTTTTGTCAAGCCTTTCCTGCATTTATTTTATAATATTTTCATTTTTAGCAGATTATATGCAATTTTTTAGATATGCTTATTCATCTTTAGTCACATCATGGTGATCTGCTGGGATGCGCTGTGAGCGAAGGGAAGTTTTTCTCCCTTTCTATATGGCAATTGCATTCCCAAATATACTATGGTATAATCAGCCCCATAGACTGAGGGTGGGCTGCGTTGGAGGTTAGGTTGAAAAAATAAACGCGATCGCTTATTTTTCACACGGTATTTGTGCCGGAGCGTCACAAATAGCACTTGTGGAAGAATTTTCCTCGTCGCTCGCGCTCCAGAATGGAGATTAAAATGAAAAAATTATATTTCGATGCAACAGAGAAAAATGAATGTATTGCTATATTTTCACCGCAGGCCGAAATTGTCTCCGCAGGTACTACTGTCTACGCTATGCCTATTAAGGATTGGAATGAGGAATATCAGAGATATGCCGACGAATATGATATTCATTTCATATTTGACAATGCTCTTCCGCATATCGATTTTTATACGGTTCCACAGGTTGATATTCTGGCAGTTGACAGTAACGGAGGATATATCGGAACAGTAGGTCAACAGAGCGATTTAGAAAGCGCCGCCCCAATATGTTATATTGACAAGAATCGAAATTGCTATTTAGTAGCCAATAACGGCGCTGCCTTTTTGGAAAGCGTATCCGCATGGAAAGATCATCTAAAGCCATACCATGAGATTACATTCTATAAATCAAAATCGGATGCTGAAAAGGTGCTTACTTTTGTGGACCGACAGACACTTGGCATTGATTTGTAAGAGGTTGCCATACAGTTTGCGGAATTTCTTTACCCTTGATGATGCCAAGGGATTGCTGTTTACGCTGGGCTGGCAGGATTTGGGGAAGGCACTCCCAAACAAGATTCCCGCAGGGGCAAAATGAGCGATATCGCCGCAGAGGGTAAGCGGGTATTCCCGTCTGTACAGGTCATGGAAATCCCCCTTTCCTCCACAAAGGGCTGTGGATTGATTTATGATAGTAAGGGGCGGCAGCACTTTTTGCTGTCGCCCCTTAGCTGCCTATCTGCAAAAGCAAGATGGCTTTATTCTTTCTTTTGTGTTAAGATAATTCCAATGATTGAACCAATAAGGATAATCGATGCTACTCTGACAAACAGCCATTCAAATGAGTGAAATGCCACTCCGAGAACAGCGGTTTCGGGGTTACTATAATTCCACCCCAAATATGGACTTTCTAATGCCAATAAAATTGCAAAAACTATTACTATGATGGCACATAACGAAATAAGCGACCAATGAATCATTTTCCTTCTCGTGGTTTTCCTTCGTGCCAGTTGCAAGTTTATCACCTCCAATTTTTCGGAAATGGCTTTTAAAGTATCAACTTCCGTTTCAATAACAATTTCTCCCAGCAGTGTGCTTACAGGTACTTCAAGCACTTCCGATAAGGAGATTAACATATCAGAATCAGGAACTGACAGTCCCGTTTCCCTTAATTAAAGATATTGTTGGGTAAAAAAGAAAGGTCAGTCGATTTTGCCGATGAAGCGGTAGTAGATTTCTACTTCCTGCTCACGACTTCCGTCCTCGCCCTTGACAGCTTCGTGGACGGTTATTTTTTCAATTAGAGTGTTCAGAAGTTCGGCGGTCAGCTCCACAGGGTTGACATACTGTTTCATTAGGGCAATCCACTTTTCAGCATCCGCTGCGGTCTGTACGGCGGCTTCCATCGTTTCGTGAAGCTGTCTTATTTTTGTTTCAAGTTCCTTTTGCTCGTTCTGGTACTTCTCGGACAGCATATTGAAGTTATACTCGGTTATGCGTCCGGCAGACCAGTCCTCATACATTTTAGCAAACAGCCCGTCAACCTCGGCTTTACGCTTCTCTGCCTTTTTCAGCTCCGCAGCCTGCTTTTTCTTCGCAGAGTTTCTTTCCCTGTCGCTGGCATTGAGTAGCCGTTTCAGCAGCTTGTCCTCGTCTTTCTGTACCATCATAGACCAGTATTGCAGTCTTGCAAGCACATAGGCATACAGTACATCATAGCGGATATAGTGCATGGAACACTGGCGTAATCCCTGTCCGTACTTACTGCAATGGTAGTGTGCATAGGGATTTTTGTTCTGGCTGTTTACACCATAAGCCAATGACCATCCGCAGTCCGCACATTTTACCAGCCCGGAAAATATCTGCGTTGTGCCATTCTTCTGTCGTCTGCGTCTGCTTGCAATCAGCTCCTGAACTTTTTGGAACACTTCTTCGGAAATGATGGCTTCGTGGGTATTTTCCACACGATACCATTCTTCCTGCGGCTTCCGCACCTTTTTCTTGTTCTTGAATGAAATGTTGCTCTGCTTGTTGTGAACGCTGTGACCGATGTAGGTTTCCTCTTTCAAAATGCTCTTGACCTGTGCTATCGTCCACGCATAGGCTTTTTCTGCGGGCGCACCGGCGTAGATATTGGCGAAAGTCCCATATCTTTCATAGTTCAGCCAGCCGGGGGTAGGTACTTTTTCTTCCACCAGAATCCGTGTAATGCTGGCGGCACCCCTCCCGTGTACGGCAAGGTCAAAAATCTTCTCTACAATCCAGCGTGTTTCCGGGTCGATCAGAAGATGACCTTTTTTGTCCGGGTCTTTTACATAGCCCAGCGGTGCATAGGCTCCATAGTGTGCGCCATTGGCAAATCTTGTGTGCATGGCAGCCTTGACCTTTTTGCTGGTCTGTCGGGCGTGCATTTCATTCAGGATGTTTAAGAACGGGGCAAGCTCGCTTTCTCCGTTGATGGTGTCCACATTGTCATTGATGGCAATGTAGCGTACTCCCTTGCTGGGGAAATAGATTTCCGTGTACTGACCGGTCAGGATATAGTTTCTTCCCAGACGGGATAAGTCCTTTGTGACAACGCAGTTGATTTTCCCGTCCTCGATGTCATCAATCATCCTTTGGAAACTTGGACGCTCGAAATTTGTCCCGCTCCATCCGTCGTCAATATACTCGTCTACAACGGTCAGCCCATGCTCTGCGGCATACTGCCTAAGCATCATGCGCTGGGTCTGGATACTGCCGCTTTCCCCCTGTAATTCATCGTCACGGCTCAATCTCAAATATAGTGCAGTGTTATAAATCGTTGTATTGTATGGTTGTTTCACGGTTAAAAATCCTCCTTCTAAAAGAAACAACCCACGCTTATACAATACTCGCTGGTACAAGTATATCATAAGCGTGGGCTGATTGACAGTCGTTATTCCGTATTTTTTCAGGAAGCGGCGGCAGCGTGCTGGATCACATCTTCCAGCAGGCTGTCAAGCGGCTTCCCATCCTGTGCGAAATGCTCCGATACCTTGATACGGACTTTCCCCATGACAAAATACTGGGTGCCGTCTTTTTCGGTAAGCAGGGTGCCGCTGTTTTTGTTATTGCTCTCGTTTTTGCTTTTTGCCATAGGCAGTTACCTCCATAAATGAAATATGCCCGACAAGGGAATGTCAGGCAGGTGTACAGCCGCAGACTGTCTCCGTGTCAACCAAACCGTGTCAACCGGCAGAAAAGACTTTGAAAACAATCCATAGGCGCTCTATTATTACTTTTTACTTTTTCTTTGATTTCTTGGTTGACATGGTTGACAAAGGAGAGAAATGCCCCAAATATCAGGCTTTTCCCCGTCAACCGGCTGTCAACCAAAGCGTCAACCAAACTGTCAACCGGTGGCTTTTCAGAATGGCAGTTCCATTTGCCGGGCTTCTTCTTCCGTGATTTCCTGAAAACCGTCCCCCTCCGGCGGAGCTTGGTTGACACGCTCCCAGCCTTTTTGAGAACCGTATTTCTTATACCGCTTCGGGCTTTTGTAGGCTACCCAGCCCTGTATGATGCCGCCCGCAATGCCGGTATTCATAATCTCGCAGATTGCCCGTGTCTCCCAGTCTGCCGGGGAATTTAAGTTCCCCAGTGCTTCCTCATAAAGCTGCTTGGAGCATACCCTGTCGCCGGTGTAGTCCTCCAAATAGGCGTAGATCATGCCAGCTTGTGTGTCTTCCTGCATAAAGTCCTGCTGGTGGGCGTTCAGGTATCGGTTCATTTCCATACTGAATGACAGCTTATACTTCCCACTGCGGTAAACCGTCATGGCTTCCGCCCACATCTGTTCGATATACGCCCTCGCCGCCGCTTCATCATCCAGTATGTGAACCTCCGCCCGTTCCGGGTACACCGTCACGGGGAGAAAGCGCCGGTTGCCGGTGCGGTCACGGGGTAAAAAGTCCTGCCGGTTGGTCGTCCCTCCGAATACACATTGCCGCAGCCGGTCTGCCGGGTGTGTCTCATACGGCACCTTGTAGGTTTCTTTCTGGCGGCTTAAGAATGACTTGATTTCCTCAATACTCTTGGCGTTGGCTGTGGCAATCATCTCCGACATCTCGATAATCCAATGCCCTTGCAGCTTGCGGTACACATTTTCATCGTCCAGCTTCTTCAAATCGTCTGAAAACCATTCGTCCCTGCCTGCCAGCAGCCGGAAAAAGGTAGATTTCCCGGCTCCCTGACCACCAACCAGACAGAGCATGACCTCAAACTTGCTCCCCGGTCTGAATACCCGCCGGATGGCTCCCATCAGGAACAGTTTCAAGGCTTCATAGGTGTATTCGTCCGTATCGGCTCCCAGAAAGTGATGCAGGGCGTAACGGATGCGCTCTGTGCCGTCCCATTGCAGGCTGTTCAGGTAATCCCTGACTGGATGGTAGCGGTTTTCATTGGCAACAATCTTGATGGCGCTCTGCACCTTTTTCTCGCTGGTAAGCCCGTAATTTTCTTCCAGATACAAAAGCAGGTAGTTCATGTCCATGTCGGTCAGCGTGGTACTGGTGCGCTCCCAGCCCAGCGGCTTCACAATGTCAATCTGCTCCGTCAAAAGGTTCAGGCGCAGCGCCCCGCGAAACAGAGGGTCACGCTGGAACACCGTCAGGCAGTTTCGGATGCTGTTCTTCACGCCGCCTTTCTGCGTCCCCTCTAATGTTTCCCGGATTTCTGCCGGTGTCTGCGCCGGTTCCATTGTGTCCATCGTCCTTTTGACCGCTTCCTGCGTTTCCGGCGGCAAGCTCTGAAATTCGCTGTTCAAGCCGCAACACCTCCTTTCCCTGTGCGGCGATCAATGCCGCTTTTTCTTCTATTTCTCCGTATAACAAAATATCCAAAAGGTATTCTGTGTAGCTTATCCTCTGCAACGCTTCCACAAAAAGAGGATGCCAGATGGCATCCTGCGGCTGTGGGGCGTGTGCTGTTTTCCAATGCTCCAGCAGGCGCAGATAATCGCATAGCACCCGTAAACAATACCGTTCCGTTTCCTGAAATCTCTGCTCCGCTGATTTTTGTCGGGGCTGTGACCTGTTGTGACGCTTCCTATCTGGCGACGCATTGCCGGATTTCTCATAGGATACGCCGAAGTCCTCCGCAAGCCTGACCGCAGCTTCCCGTTTCCCCAATCCATACAGCAAAGCGGCAAAGTCGATCACATCCCCGGAAGCCCCGCAACCGAAGCAGTAAAAGCGGCTGTCCACTTTCATGCTGGGCGTGCGGTCATTGTGGAATGGACAGCAGACCATGCCATTTCTCCCCACCCGGATTCCATAGAATGAAGCAGCCTGCCGGGTGGTAACAGACTGTTTCACCGCTTCAAATACATTCAAATGCTCCCTCCATAAAAATACCGGTAGCGGTAAAGCTGCCGGTTATATCATAGCTCCATCTCATGTTTCTTTCTCTGTACTTCCTGTGGCTGCTCCCTCCGGCGCAGTGCGGTATCTACGGCGTTCTGCACCTGCCGCAGCCGTATGACTTCCTCCCGGAGTGGCTTGTGCTGCGGAGACAGTTCGGCATACTCTGTTTTTAACTGTGCATATTCCTGTTTCCATGCTTTCAGGGCAATGGGTTTTCCGTCCAGTTTTTCTTTCAGAATACGGCGGGCGGCATAAAACAGCCGTAACTCCGCATCGTGGGATGTTTCAAATTTCTCCCTCTGTTTCTTAAACTTGATATTGTTCAATTCCGTATGGACAGGTTTTAGCCGCTGGTAATTCTCGCCCTCCCGTATCAATTCCTGCAATTCCTTTATCCGGGCAGATTTCTTTTTCATGGAGCCGCTTAATGCTTCAAATTCTTCACTGACAGAGGAAAGACGCTCCTGCAAATCCTCTAATGTGAGCAGCTTGTTTTCCGTCAGATAATTGACGGCTTCGGCAAACTGCTTTAAGTTTCCGGTTCTGGCTTTATTGCTCCATGCCCCTGCGTTGCGCTGGTTGTAATAAGCGATCAGCAGGTCGGCAAGGCTCGGTGTCTGCGGTTTGGAAAGTTCTTCTTTTACCTCTGCCATCCAGACAAACAGGGCTTTGATCTTCTTCCTCACATCCTGCATGAGCCGGTTGGTGGCTTTAATCCAGCGGTTCAGTTCCCCTTTTTCGGTGCGGATGCCCTTTGCTTCCATCTGCCGGACATTAGCTCCCTCGTGGACAGTAGGTATCAGGTCAAGCCCCTGCCGCACATAGGAACGGTGGTCGATACGCACATCCAGCCCTTTTTCCTCAAATTTTGTATTAACGGCAGCCGCCCACTGCTCCCGCCAGTGTTCCAGCGTTTCCGGCTCATGCCAGTCTGTTGTATGGACAGCGTTAAACATATAATCGCCGTTTTTATCCCGGATTCGGTTTCCATCTTCATCAAGAAGATATTCCCGCCGCTGTTTTTGTCCCCATGTGCCATCCGGGTTCAAAGGGCGCATTGTTGTCATCACATGGAAATGCGGGTTTGGGATACCGCCGTCCTCTTTCTCCGGGCTGTGAAAAGCGAGGTCAGCAATCATGCCTTTTGCCACAAACTGCTCCTGCACGAACTTCCTCGCCAGCTCCATGTTTTCTTCCAGCGTCAATTCATTCTGCATGGCAATATCAAATGAATAGGCAAGCTGTGCTTTTGGATGTTTCTCGCAGCTCTCCACAGCATTCCAGAGGGTCGCCCGGTCAAGATATATTTCCGGCGCATGGGGCGGCAGCATGATTTCCGAAGCGATCACGCCGCCCTTTTTGGTGTAGTCGCTGACTTCTCCATAGTAGCTGCTGTAAAGGCGCTCCCCGGCTCGGTAGGCTGCGCTGGCAATGGCGCTCTGACCGGCGCTGCGCTTTATCTGTGCGATTGAAAAATGATAAAGTGCTATCCTTAGTCACCGCCTTTCTCCTGCCCGGAAATACGGGCGTGGTTCTCTGTGGCAGACCGGATGAAATGCTCCGCCTGCGGCAGATTCAAAATGCTTTCCATGAGGGAATAAAATTCCGTTTCGGTCAGCTCCTTTGTCTGTGGCGCAATGCTCTCAATAGCTGCCCCACGGGTAATCAGCCGGTGCGTCCTCTGTTTCCGGGAACCGCTTTCCAGATACGCCTGCCGGTTTTTCAAACGCTGCATTTTCCGTTTTTCCCGTTCCAGCAGGACAGTGGTTTTTTCATATTCCTGCTTTAACTGTTCCAAAGATTTTTCCATGTTCTCACATCCTTTGCTTATAAGATAAAGAAAGACCATCCGCAGACAGTCTGTGTGTCAGTGCTTCTATAAAACCCGATGAAAAGGGAAAAACGCAGAGCGGATTTCTCTTTTCGGCGGGTACACAGGGGATAGCCGCTTTAGCGGCGCAAGGGGGTGTAGCCACCTTGTCGGAGCGAAGCGAACGCAGACCTCGGATTGCTGATTTTATCAGCGGCAGAGGTAAGCTCCGCAGGACGCACGATACATGGTCTTTAGACTATGTATAGAAGTGCGCCCTTAGTTCCTAAGGGATTTTGCCGTTTCCGGCAGTCTTGTCCTTTTTCTTGGAACGCTTGGAAAGATACTTCGGGCAGTCAACCACAACCGCCCGGAAGCTCTGTTTACATTCGTGCTGGCATTTCCGGCACAGTTCGTTGTAAGTGATACGGCTGCGGTCATTTAAGAAGAAAGACCATTCCAACCGCCGCTTGTTACTCATTCTTGCCATAACCGGCTCCTTTCTCCGTTTCTATCTGATGTACGCAGATAGGCTGTTTTGATGTAGCGTCTCGGTATCATTTTTAAGGTTTTTTCCCTCTGTATGCCCCTTTGGAAAGTGCGGCAGTATTGCAGTCAGGGAATGATACCTCACGCTTATTTGTCGCTTCTCGGTACGGTTTCGGAGCCTTTTGCCATCCATTCAAAGAAAGCAATTTTGCTGACCTTGATAAGCCTCCCCCTGCGGAACGCCGGAAAGCCGGGGGTGTGTACCAGCTCATAGGCGCTCGCTCTTGAAATTCCCATAATCCGCTGAATGTCCGCCACATCCAGAACCAGCGGTAAATCCTCGTAGCTGTTCAATCTCTTTTTATCGTTCATTCTGTTCCTCCCATAAATCAAATAGGTTAAAATGCTTCCTGTTGCCGTTCTCCCCAAAAGCCGTTTTCCTGCCCCATTCCTGCGGTGTTTCCCTGCATTGGTGCGCCGAATGCGTCACTTCTCCTGCCGGTCATATCCCTTTTGGACGGTCATTCACTTGTCAAGGTACTGTGTGGCACGAAATTACCAACTGCAATCATCATAGCGGACTATCCTTGACAAAACAATACTTCTGCGATACCATGAGTGTAACGGATATAACTAAATTATATAATTACCATAAACAAAGGCAGGGGATAGGGATGGAGAATCAGTTTATACGGCATGAGCCATGTTTTGAGAGGATTTTGTTTGTCCTGACGCTGGACAGGAAGAAAATGAAAGAGCGGATTTTGATTGGGGAAGAACAGCAGATCCGCTTCCGTCTGAACGGGAGCCAAAACGCAGAGGTGCTTTGTGATATGACACGCCCACTGGGAACTTTTTTGATAAACTTTGAGCGTGACACGGACAGAGACTGGAACTTATACGGGCTTTCTCCGCTGCGGCAAGCTCTCCACTCCAACCGATGGAAACAGCCGGAGCTGGAGCAGGCGGCAAGCGAATTTCTTTGGGAGAAATATCTTAGCAACGACCCTCTGAAAATGTATGTGGCGTTCCGTATCTGGAACAGCTATCTGCTTGCCAGAGAACCTCGTGACCGTAACGCTGCCTGTGACCGCTTCATGGATAAAATGAGCAGCCTGACCGGGGTATTCCATAACGAAACCATGAGCTTTGACAGAGAAACAGGAAAACCGAAACATTTTCAAACTGGCAGCCTTTATTTCAAAGGCGCACCGTCAGAAGATACCCGGCTTGACCTCTGGTTCCCGGACAACCGGCGCACAGAAGAATGTGTGTCTGCCTATGCGTCCCTCTACCCCTTGATTACCTATTATCTGAACAGGCTGAATGACTGGGGGCTTTGCTTCCGGCAGTGCAAGGTCTGCTGGAAATATTTTCTGGCAAAGAGCCAGCGGTATGAGCTGTGCAGCGACAAGTGCCGAAAAGTACAGGCGCTTCAAAACAAGCGGGAATTTGACGAGAGGGCAAGAGAAAACAACTATGACCTGCTTTATAAAAATGAATGCCAGAACTGGCGCAACAAAATAAACCGAGTAAAAAATACCGCAGGCTTTCCGGCTGACCGTCTGGAAAAAATACAGGTTGCCTTTTCCGACTTTAAGAAAGAAGCCTTGCAGAGAAAAAAGGCTGTAAAAACAGGAACAGCCAGCCCGAAAGAATTTACGGACTGGCTGTATCTGCAAAGTAATGTAATTGTGGAACTGACAGAATACTAAATTTTTTTCTCGTTGTGAGGTTTCTGTGACATTTTGCTGATACTATAAAAAGAAAAAGGATGTGATACTATGCGAATACTGGTTGTTGAAGATGACCAGCTTTTGAATAAGACATTAAGCTATAATCTGTCGGCTGTCGGATATTCCGTGGATGGGGCTATGTCAAAGGCTGTTGCCATAAGATTTCTTGAAAAACAGGATTATGATTTAATCGTTTTGGATGTCAATCTGCCAGATGGGAACGGGTTTGATATATGCCGTGAGGTAAAAGAACGCCGTCCTGATACCGCCGTGATTTTTCTAACCGCAAATGATATGGAAAGCGATATGCTGAAAGGATTTGAATTGGGCGCAGATGATTATGTAACAAAGCCCTTTCCTATCAGCGTGTTCCAAAAGAAAGTATCTGCTTTACTGAACCGCATTTCAGCACAATCCGGCGGAGATTTCTACGATGATGGGAATTTGTATATCAATTTTTCCGAATTATCAGCGTGTCTTGCAGGACAGCCGATTACCCTTACATCATTGGAATATCGTTTACTAAAAGTGCTGACAAGAAATTCTCAAACTGTCCTGACCCGGCAGGTATTGCTTGAAAAGCTGTGGGATATAGATGAAAATTATGTGGATGAACACGCACTTACCACAACGATCAGCCGCATCCGCAGTAAAATTGAAACGAACCAGCATTCCTACATCAAAACCGTTTACGGTATGGGCTATATGTGGATTGGAGGAGCGCAAAAATGATTTCAAAAAAACTCTCCTTAAATAAAGTCTGCATAATACTGGCAACTACCATTTTACTTTTATCCGTGGTCATGTTTTCGGTTCTATATATCCTGACAAAAGAAATGTCTGTGGTATTTTGTAGCATGGCGTTCTGTCTGCTTTTTCTGCTTTGTGTTACTGTTTTTGTGATACTGATACGGCGAAAGCTGACTTTGTTTTCTGAAATACTTTGCTGCACCTTAGACGAAATGATGAATGGAAAAATAGATATATCACAGGTTGCCGAAGAAGAAAACCTATTTTATAAAATCAATCATCGGCTGGTGCGTCTTTATGAGGTTATGCAGGAAAGCAAAAACAGCGTTGCCAGTGAACGAGCTGACTTACAGGAATTGATTTCCGATATTTCTCATCAGGTAAAGACACCGATAGCAAACTTAAAAATGGTAAATGCCACCTTATTAGAACAAGAAGTGCCATCGGATAAACAGCGGGAATTTCTGCTTGCCAGTGGCACACAGCTTGATAAACTGGATTTCTTAATGCAGGCTATGATAAAAACATCCCGGCTTGAAACGGGTGTTATCTCACTTGAAAAGAAACAGCAGCCCATTTATGATACTCTTGCTATGGCTCTGGGTGGTATCTTTCTGAACGCTGAAAGGAAGCACATACAAGTTGAAGTAAACTGCCCGGAAACATTGGTTGTTTCCCATGACCGCAAATGGACGGCAGAAGCCCTATTTAACATATTGGATAATGCAGTTAAGTACACGCCGGAGTACGGTTCTATCCGTGTTTGCGTTGAAAGCTGGGAAATGCACCTGAAAGTCAGCATCACTGATACCGGCAAAGGTATTCCCGAAAACCAACAGGGAGCAATTTTTAGGCGCTTTTATCGGGAAGAAAATGTCCACGATATAGAGGGAATCGGCATTGGGCTGTATCTCGCAAGGGAAATTATTAGCTTGCAGAACGGTTATATACAAGTAACTTCTCAAGTAGGAACAGGCTCAACATTCTCCGTTTTTCTTCCCCATGAATAACCTGTTTTTTTGAAATGTCACAGGATTGTGACATTTCAGGGCAATTTATTATGTCGGCTGTGACATTTCTGTGAGGATTGCCCTTTATAATGAAGCCATCACAAGAAAGGATGGTGTTCTCTATGAGCATTTTAGAAACAAAAAACTTGAAAAAATACTATGGCACCGAGCCGAATATCACAAAAGCTCTGGATGGTGTAACTCTCACTGTCGAACAGGGAGAATTTGTTGCCATTGTGGGAACTTCCGGCAGCGGAAAATCCACATTGCTCAATATGATGGGGGGCTTGGATGTTCCCACTTCCGGTAATGTAAAGGTCAAGGGAAAAGATTTGTCAGGGCTGAACGATGAACAGCTTACGATTTTCCGCAGACGCAATATCGGTTTTATTTTCCAGAACTATAACCTTGTTCCCGTTCTCAATGTATATGAAAACATTGTTTTGCCCGTAGAATTGGATGGCGATACAGTAGATAAAAATTTCATGGACGAAGTTGTGCAAATGCTGGCACTCGGCGATAAGCTGCAAAATATGCCGAACAACTTATCCGGCGGTCAGCAACAGCGTGTAGCGATTGCTCGCGCCCTTGTCTCAAAGCCTGCCATTATATTAGCCGATGAACCAACGGGCAATCTTGACAGTAAAACAAGCAGCGATGTATTGGGACTGTTGAAAGTAACAAGCCAGAAATTTCATCAAACGATTGTGATGATTACCCACAATAGCGAGATCGCCCAGCTTGCAGACCGTATTGTCCGCATTGAGGACGGGAAAATTGCAGAATAAGGGGGGCAAAAACTATGAATGATATTTTATTTGGAAATAGCAATCGCCCTGTTATCAAAAAATTATCCAACCGTTATTTCAAAGCAGGAAAGAGTAGAAATATCATTGCAATTATTGCAATCGCTCTAACTACTATACTCTTTACAACCATTTTTACATTAGGCTCTGGTTTGATAGATACCGTTCACGACCAAAATATCAGAAAACAAGGTGGCGACGGTCAAGCGGTTTTGAATTATATAAGCGATGAGGTTTTTGATAATATAAAAGGCAATGAGATGATTGAACAGATTGCCTATACAAAGGCAGTGTCTTATCATATCAATAATCCCGGACTGGAAAAATGGCGTGCTGATATGTGGTTTATGGACGATACTGCTTTGAAGTTTGCACGGTATGAGCCAACAACGGGACACCGTCCTGAAGCAGAGAATGAAATTATGGCTGATACCAAAACGCTGGACGCACTTGGTATTCCTGCTGAAATCGGAGCAACCGTAACTTTGGACTATCAAATTAAAGGGATTTCATATTCAAAGAATTTTGTACTATGCGGATTTTGGGAAACAGACAGCCTAAGTAATATTGGACGACTTATTGTTTCTAAAGCCTTTGTTGACAATAATTCTGAACTTTTAACATACACCTATCCCGAAGATAATGACTATTCCGGCGTAGTCGCCGCTTATGTTATGTTTCATGGAAACGGAGCTATCGAATCAAAATTACATCAGCTTCTTGCTGAAACGGGCTATACTTGTGATACTATGGGCGGAAGTCCATCAGATGACAATTATGTGATCGCTCGTGTTAGTCCTGCATATCAAGGCAGTAACTTTTTAGAAAATCCAGCTTTATTGATTTCGGGGATTGTTGGCATACTTTTAATTATGATAACAGGGTATTTGATTATATATAATATTTTCCAAATCTCTGTCATTCAAGATATTCAATCCTACGGACAGCTTAAAACTTTAGGCACAACAAAACGACAAATAAAGAAACTTATCAGCAAACAGGCTATGTTACTTTCCTTTATCGGTATTCCATTCGGCTTGCTAATTGGTTTCTTTGTTGGACGAGCATTAGTACCATTTTTAATGAACGGCACAGTTTATGCTTCGGACGCAGGAGTAAAAGTAACTGCTAATCCAATTATTTTTATCGGAGCTGCTTTATTTGCACTTGTTACAGTGATTATTAGCGTAAATAAGCCTGCCAAAATAGCAGGTTCAGTATCGCCTATTGAAGCAATCCGCTATACCGAAAATGACGCAACAGCATTTCAAGGCAAAAAGACGTCTAATAAAAAGTCTATACATGGAGCCAAAATTCATCGCATGGCATTATCAAATCTTGGTCGGAACAAGAAACGTACAATTTTGGTTATTATTTCTATGACTTTGAGTTTGGTATTGTTCAACACTGTATTCACACTTGCAAGCGGCTTTGATGTGGAAAAATATGTAGAGAAATTTGTAAACAAGGATTTCATCATCTCTACTGCGGATTACTTCAATTTTAAGTTTGGAAATAGCGACAGCAAAAATGACCTTTCCACTTCTTTTATTGAAGCAGTTAAGCAAAATCCGGCATTTGATGAGGGTGGCGAGTTATATACTACAAAGATTTTGGAAGAAGCATTTTCTGTCGAGAATGGAGTTACCTCAAATTATAACAAAGACGCTGAGGGAAATCCTTTGGTTCAATTATATGGAGCAGATGATTTTTTACTGAACTCAATGGATGTTATAGAGGGAACGATTGATTGGGAAGCATTAAAATCCGGGAACTATGTACTGTATGCCCTGACCGCTGATGACAATGGAAACATTATTGATGACCCTAATATTCATGTTGGCGATACACTTCACTTCAATCATGTACAAATGAACGGACTTTCCAGTAGTATAGATAATAACTTTGACTGCAAGGTTATGGCAAAGGTGCTAATCAATGAAAACACCGATACGATAAGAAGTACCGGATTTGCAAAGTTCTATATGCCGACGGATGTTTTCTTACCTCTTTGCGAGCAACCTCATTTGGTTAGCTTCCCATTCAATGTAGTTGACGGTATGGAAGCTGATATGGAGGAATTTTTGAGCAGCTATGTTGAGGACATTGAGCCGAGTATGAATTACGACTCTAAACAAACGTATATCAATTCCTTTAATGATTTAACCTCTCTGATTATTACCATAGGGGGAGCGTTAAGCATTATCATTGGCTTAATAGGAATTACAAATTTTGTAAACTCTGTTCTTACCAGCATTATTACACGAAGAAAAGAACTTGCCATGCTTCAAAGTATTGGTATGACAGGAAAACAGCTAAAGAAAATGCTGTCATTTGAGGGCTTATACTATGCTGCGGGAACAGTTGTTGCGTCAATCGTATTTGGTTCTCTGGTATCGGTTATCATTGTAAGAGCAATTTCAAATAGCATTTGGTTTTTCACTTATAAATTTGTTATTTTCCCTATGTTTGTTATCTATCCATTTTTGATTGCGCTAACGGTTATTATTCCGGCAATCATATATCGAAAGAACGCAAAAACAAGTATTATAGAACGGCTTCATCAAAACTAAATAATATAGAAAAGCTGGAAGCAAAATTAAGTCTGCTTCCAGCTTTTTTGTATTTGCTATTGTATGTGGTTGACTAAGGAATATTGTTTAAGCGTGAGTTTGTGATATTGGGTGTGGTATCTTTAACTATGGGAAACTCCTTGCTCCCATTTAGAAACTGTCTGTCGCACGATGTTCAGCTTGACAGCAAGCTCTTGTTGTGAAAGTCCCTTTGATTTTCTGATTGCTTTAATATTTTCATTGAGCATTAGGGATAGCCTCCTTTCGATTGCACCCTTATTGTAGACTAAATTGCCCGTTGCCACAAGCAACGCAATTTAACATTTTCAGAAAAATAGCAACTTTCCCTTTGTGTTACGGAATATGCTACATTTCGGTTTAACGACATTAAGTCAATGTTCTAAAGATTGGCATGCTTTGATACATAAATGAAGCTGTTTAATATGTATATGAAGTTGTTTATTCAATATAGCAGTAGATTGTTTAATTCCTGCAATACATTGCTTTCGTCTATAATTCAACGCGAAAACGAAGCTTGTGTAAAGATAGAGACCTATGTTGTGAAAACCACTTTAAATTAAATATTTAGCCAGCTGCAGAAAGGACACATAGAACAAATGGAAACTATAAAATATGTTGATGTTATTATTTAAAATGTAATTGATATAATAAAAGAATATATAAATATAAATGATCAAGTTGATGCAGATTCTAATTTTTCTGATTTAGGGATTAACTCGGTAAATTTTATTAAAATTATTGTAGGAGTTTAAAATGAATTCGATTTCGAATTTTATGATAGTGATCTAGTAATGGATCGATTTAAAAGCATCAGAGAGTTGAGCGAATACATCTTAACAAGAATTTAATTTAATAATCATTGTGTAATTTTTTCGTTAAGTTTTGTCAAAACGTTGAAGAGGCGGGCATTCAAAAATGCTCGCCTCTTTGTCTAAAAGTCGCGTGGCAGAAAATATGAATTAATCAAAAACCGTTTGTGTATATTTGTTGATTGCATGTGAACAAGAACTTGCAATTGCAGATCCTCTCATATGCAATATTGAATTTATGAAAAGGTCATTTCAACTGAATAGGCACAAATATATCATGCTGTTCATTTTGTAATTTTTCTTGTAATGCAGGAGGGGTTACAATATGACTCATAACCAAACGTCCTTCTTTTTCAGCATCTTTGTCAGCCTTATAAATACTGCTGTTCTCTAACCATATATTAAACTGTTCATACTTTGTAAGCATTTCGGGCATCCAGGCAGAAAAAACAGCGTATAATCCTCCGGTAAAATTGAATTCTTCCCAACCGGGTGTATTGACAAAGTCGTCATTTACTTTGACTAAAAATTGAAATCCATTATTATCAACGGAAAAGAGCGGTGTTCCTCCGCCATAAGGATACTCCTCTTCATTATTAAATAATTCACAAAGCGCCCATTTATAAAATTCTTGCAGTTTTCCATTCGGTTCCTCAGGATTTCCAATAGGTGAACGAATCATACGCATGCGTGGCAGTTTAACAATCCGTACTTCTTTTTCGATTGATTCTACAGTAAGTTTTTGCTCCATTGTGGGATAATCTTTTTTCATAATGTTTCACACTCCTTTATAAATATTTTTATAAAAACATAATGAAATGATGCAATACCAAAGCTATTATAGAAAATTGGAGAAAATTCCTATTTTATTATTATATCGTAATCTTTTGAATATAAAAGCTACATGTTTTAAATATAACGAAATATAACGACCTGACATTAAGCAATCTGGCAACTTGTGGCTGCTCATATTCATAATACGGTTCTGATGGATCGAATCGTTGATTACATGATGGATAACATATCCAATTAGACATCTGCCAGAAATATTGCTGAGGCACTGACGAATAATAAGGATAAAATCAACCATAAAACAGTTGGCAAGTATATCGAATATCTTTGTAATGCATTTGCATTTTATCGTTTCCGCAGATATGATATTCAAGGAAAAAAATATCTATCCTCGATAAACTCTACTCAGCGACCATACTTTCAGGTATGCCAAACTTGGGACCAAAAATCTGGATACAGGAAGAGTTCTTGAAAATATTGTTGCAATTGAATTACTGAGACGGGGATATGAAGTATATGTAGGCGTCTTATACAAAAAAGAAATAGATTTTGTTGCCATAAAACGCAGTGAAAAAATCTATATTCAGGTTTCGGATACCATTAGCGAAGATACAACATTCAAGCGTGAAGTTTCTCCGTTGTTAGAAATCAGGGACGCCTATCCTAAAATGCTTATTGCAAGAACGCAAAATGAAGAATACCAATATGAAGGTGTTCGTATAGTCGATATTGCAGATTGGCTTGCAGAAAACTAACTGTTTACCAAAAATAAATTTCAACTAAAAATGGAATTAGAAAGATTAGAGTTTTTCTTTTGCTGTCAACCCCCATATCAAATAAGGTCTGCTTCCGGTAAAAGGAGCTCATTAAGCTCTTTCGCTTAATATAAGCAAACTTCTCGGCTTGCATCTGCACCATGCGAGTGATACGCTCACATCGACTGTATCGTAGTTTTGAATTTTCTCATAATCAATAGCCATTGACGTAGCTGATTTTCGAACTGCTTTTGCCAATTCGCCAATTTCTTCAGTTAAAAGGAGCATTTTATCTTGCGCACTTTGAGAATTATCCTTCTAAACTTTTAGGGTTGAGCAGAAAATCATAAATATTTATAATGAAAAATCCGTTTTCATCATAGTGAGCCGGAACAATATCCTTTGTCACAACAATTTTCTTAAAAGAATCATCAATCTTACGGAAAGGTCTGATTTCTTGATTCAGTTTATCCTCGTCCGGTATGGAATATGCAGATTGAATGTAATACCTGGCCGAACCGAGATTACAGATAAAATCAACCTCAAGCTGTTTTCTGATAACTTTTCCTTCTTTATTTTTTTCTGCAATAGGAACTACTCCGACATCCACATTATAACCACGCATACGAAGTTCATTATAAATTACATTTTCCATTGCGTGGGTTTGCTCAAACTGCCGAAAATTGATTCGTGCATTACGAAGTCCAAGATCGGAAAAATAATATTTTTGCGGAGTGGCTATATATGCTCTGCCTTTAATATCATAGCGATGAGCTGCTTCCAATAAAAATGAATCTTCAAAATATCCGAGATATTTCTTTATGGTGGCAGCGGTTATTTTCGATTTTTTTACACTGCGGAAGGTATCCTTCAGCTTTTCCGGATTTGTCAGCGACCCGATAGCAGAAGAAAGGATATTAAGCAGATCTTCCAGTTCACTCAGATTCTTCACCTTATTTCTTTTCGATATATCCCTGACATATATCTCGCTGAACAAGTTAGATAGAGCAGCGGCCTTGTCTCCGACTTCTTCCCGAAGAACTACCAGCGGTATTCCGCCATACAGCATATACTGTGACAGCCCTTCGTACTTATCACCGTGGAAGACTGTCATAAATTCAGAAAAGCTGAGTGGATACATATGGATTTCATCACCGCGTCCCGCAAATTCGGTGATAATATCCGATGATAAAAACTTAGCATTACTTCCGGTGACATAGATATCCATATTATCTTTCCGCAAATATCCGTTCAGCACAGATTCAAAGCAGTCCAGCAGCTGAACTTCATCCAAAAGAAGGTAGTACATTTCCTTATCTGAAATTTTTGACCGAATATATGCCATAAATTTTTCCGGATCAACTTTTCTGTTCTCTTTTTCCAGTTCTATCAGGCTTTCTCCCATCAAATACAAATCATCAGCAGAATCAAAAGCAAATCTGATAATATGGCTTTCGTTTATACCATTCGCCAAAAGGTGCTGATAAAACAATGTATTAAGCAAATAGGACTTGCCGCAGCGGCGGATACCCGTAATGACCTTAATCAGACCGTTGTGTTTACGGTTAATTAACTTGTTCAGATAAAAATCTCTCTTAATTTCCATATCTGCACTTCCTTACAATAGTTTTTTGCAACTCAAAACATTTTTCTATTATAGGATAGCATATTTGCTCTGAAAAGTCAAGATTGTAGAATAGAAAAATGCAACCAAACTCATATTTCTATTGTAAGCATAGTCGGATATGCGTTCTTTATGCATAAACACCAAAAATGGCAGGAGCTCTCCGTTGTCGTCACAGGCAACAGTCAGATACGGAGCTACAACCGAAATATCGCTGAAAGAGCCCATTGCTTCTTTGAAACCAAAGGCGCAGACAGAGGAATATAACAACTATCTTATTATCGGAGGTATGCCGGAATGCGTTGCATCGTGGATTAAATATAAGGATCCGGCAAAGATATACCAAATTCAGCGAGAACTTATTGAGGTTTACGAAAACGACTTTTCCAAACACAACGGGAGGGTCAACAGCGGCCGAATTTTACTGGTATTTCGCAGCATCGTTTCACAGCTTGCCAAGCCCAACGAAAAATTTATGTATGGGGCTGTCCGGGAAGGCGGGAGAGCTCGTGATTTTGAGGAAGCGATCGAATGGCTTGTCTCCGCCGGTATGCTAAACCGAATTTATAATGTTTCAAAAATGGAACATCCGCTGTCTGCTTTTGATAAGCTGGAGCAGTTCAAACTATTTGTATTTGATACCGGACTTCTTAAGCATATGGCCGGTATCGACAACAGCGCCATTCTTTTAAAGACGGATTATCAATTCAAAGGTCCGCTGACAGAAAACTATGTCCTGCAGCAGCTTCGCGGACAATTTCAAATTGACCCCCGTTATTATTCAGATAAAAACAGTGAGATTGATTTCGTTATTCAGAGCGGAATGGAAATCATACCTGTTGAAGCAAAAGGAGGCGAAGACAAATCCGCTCTGTCTTTTAAGAAATATATCGCTGAGCACAAACCGGAACATGCACTGCGTTTTTCAAAGCGCGGATATCGGAAAGACGGATATATCACAAATATCCCGCTATATCTTGCAAGAAAGACAAAAGACTTGCTGTAAGATATATTTGTATCCTTCCGCGAAAATATCCTTTATAAGCCTTCATTGTATTCCATGGAGCGGCAATTACGCCCCTTGTGACTTTCACCACAGACTGACGACAGGCCCGTCATACTAAAAAATGACACCAATACAATGGTGTCAAGCCGCCAAAGGTACCTTTAAAAATCTATCGAAAGGCGCGATGTAAATACAAAATATTAATCAAGGGTAAAGAAATACCGCAAACCCTTGAAAATAAAGGGCTTGCGGATTGTCTTTGACTTGCGGGAGAAGGACTTGAACCTCCGACCTTTGGGTTATGAGCCCAACGAGCTACCAACTGCTCCATCCCGCGATGATAACGGTATCGCAACCGTTGAATGGGGGGAGGAGGATTCGAACCTCCGAAGGCACTGCCAGCAGATTTACAGTCTGTCCCCTTTGGCCACTCGGGAATCCCCCCATAAGCCAACGATCGGACTCGAACCGATAACCTGCTGATTACAAGTCAGCTGCTCTGCCAATTGAGCCACGTTGGCACTTACCAGTGCATTGTTACTTAGAAGTGGGCGCAACAGGGCTCGAACCTGTGACCCCCTGCTTGTAAGGCAGGTGCTCTCCCAGCTGAGCTATGCGCCCAACACTTCTACCATCACCCAGCTTGCGCAGGGGCAACAGAAACGACTCAGAAGGGGCTCGAACCCTCGACCTCCGGCGTGACAGGCCGGCGTACTAACCAACTGTACCACTGAGCCACAAATATACTTAGTTTGCTAAGTACATTCAAAATTGCACATTGAAGGGAAAAAAGAAACAACCAAAGGTCTTCTCCACTTTCTTGACCTGTCTCGTCCTCTGAGTCACGCCTTCACGTTTCACTCGTCCTCTCTCCTGATCAAGCTCCTCGACCTATTAGTACCGGTCAGCTCCATCCCTCTCGGAACTTCCACCTCCGGCCTATCTCCTCGTCGTCTTCAAGGGGTCTT
>NZ_JACRSQ010000016.1 GCF_014384895.1 Bianquea renquensis | reverse complement strand
GAGAATAGTTCCATTATAACATGGAACGGAGACAGGATGGTTATCGTAGGCCATCTAGTATCATTTATAATGGGAAAATGTCAGAGGCAGATGAGATCCGCATGGATCACACCTGCCTCTGTGTGGAGCTATCGATTTCCCGACAGCCTCGTTATTGCCCGCCGGCAACGTCGAGATGATCAAGGCGGAGGAGAAATGGGAAGAAAAATGCACGCTGAGGAGGCGAGGAACAGCAGGCTACCAGCGTGCACACGGAGGCAAATTGCCCGCCGGCAGCATCGAGACGGCCACGCCGGCGGAGAAACAGAATGAAAAATGCACGCCGGTGAGGCGAAGAAAGGCAGAGGCCAGCGTGCACACAGAGGGAAATTGCCCGCCGGCATCGTCGAGACGTCCAAGCCGGAAGAGAAACGGGAAGAAAAATGCACGCCGGCGAAGCGGGGAACAGCAGGGGCCAGCGTGCAAACGGAGGCAAAATCCCCGCCGGCATCGTCGAGACGGCCACGCCGGAGGAGAAACGGGATAAAAAATGCACGCCGGCGAGATGAAGAAAGGCAGAGGCCAGCGTGCAAACGGAGGCAAAATCCCCGCCGGCATCGTCGAAACACCCAAGCTGGCGGAGAAACAGAATGAAAAATGCACGCCAGCGAGATGAAGAAAGGCAGAGGCCAGCGTGCACAAGGAGGCAAAATCCCTGCCGTCACAGTCGAAACGGCCAAGCCGGAGGAGAAATGGGAAGAAAAATGCACGCCGGCGAGATGAAGAAAGGCAGAGGCCGGCGTGCAAACGGAGGCAAAATCCCCGCCGGCACAGTCGAAACGGCCAAGCTGGCGGAGAAACAGAATAAAAAATGCACGCCGGTGAGGCGAGGAAAGGCGGAGGCCAGCGTGCACACGGAAGCAAAATCCCCGCCGTCACAGTCGAAACGGCCAAGCCGGAGGAGAAACGGGAAGAAAAATGCACGCCAGCGAGGCGAGGAAAGGCGGAGGCCAGCGTGCAAACGGAGGCAAAATCCCCGCCACCAGCGTCGTAACGCCCAAGCTGGCGGAGAAACAGAATAAAAAATGCACGCCGGTGAGGCGGGAAACAGCAGAGGCCAGCGTGCAAACGGAGGCAAAATCCCCGCCGGCAGCGTCGAAACGGCCAAGTCGGAGGAGAAACAGAATAAAAAATGCACGCCGGTGAGGCGAGGAAAGGCGGAGGCCAGCGTGCAAAAGGAGGCAAAATCCCTGCCGTCACAGTCGAAACGGCCAAGGCGGCGGAGAAACAGAATGAAAAATGCACGCCGGTGAGATGAAGAAAGGCAGAGGCCAGCGTGCACACAGAGGCAAAATCCCCGCCGTCACAGTCGAAACGGCCAAGCTGGCGGAGAAACAGAATAAAAAATGCACGCCGGCGAGATGAAGAAAGGCGGAGGCCAGCGTGCACACAGAGGCAAAATCCCTGCCGTCACAGTCGAAACGGCCAAGCTGGCGGAGAAACAGAATGAAAAATGCACGCCGGTGAGGCGGGGAACAGCAGAGGCCAGCGTGCAAACGGAGGCAAAATCCCTGCCGGCAGATTCGAGACGTCCAAGCCGGAGGAGAAACGGGAAGAAAAATGCACGCCGGCGAAGGGGGGGACAGCAGAGGCCAGCGTGCAAACGGAGGCAAAATCCCCGCCGGCAGATTCGAGACGCCCAAGCCGGAGGAGAAATGGGAAGAAAAATGCACGCCGGTGAGGCGAGGAAAGGCAGAGGCCAGCGTGCACACAGAGGTAAAATCCACGCCGGCGGGCAGTCTTCCAATATATGCAGAGGACGATCCTTTTTCCGACAGCCCCCTGTATTTCCCATAGAAAGGCTTCCAAATCCAAAGAACCGAACGTCTCTCGGATTGGCTTGCAGGGTTTCTTGACTTTATCTTATTTTTCTATATAATTGATAGGTAAAAGGGCTCAACGATCAATACAGTTGTCTTTTACAGGCGATTGAATACAGATTGGGAGGATGTATTTGCCATGACAGTGCTTGAAAAAATGAAAAGCGGTGAGCTTTACGATTGCTCATTTGAGGCGATTGACGAGGATCTGGACAAGAAGCTTTACGAATGCAAGGAATTGTTGTACGACTTCAATCATTCCCGTCCGAGGGACGTGAAATACAGGGAGGATATCCTCCGCAAGGTATTTGCTGAGACAGGTGAGACGATATACATTGAGCCGCCGCTCAATGCCAATTGGGGTTGCAACACCCATGTGGGCGAAAACTTTTATGCCAACTTCAATCTAACTTTGGTGGATGATGCCGACATCTTCATAGGCAACAATGTTATGATCGCTCCCAATGTTGTGATTGCAACGGGCGCACATCCAATTTGTCCTGAACTGCGGGCAAAGTCGTATCAGTACAACCTTCCGGTACATATCGGAAACGAGGTATGGATCGGCGCCGGTGCATTGATTATGCCGGGAGTGACCATCGGCGACGGCTCGGTTATCGGTGCAGGTAGCGTCGTAACGAAGGATATCCCGGCGGGTGTTGTCGCGGTAGGCAACCCCTGCCGGGTTCTGCGGGAGATCGATGCGCATGATTATGAATACTACGATAAGGACCGCAAGATTGGTTTTTCAGTGGAACGGAAGAAGGGCTAAAGTCACCGTTTTGTGATATATCCACACCAGAGAGGGGATATTCTTTTGGCGGCTGAAACATTCCTTGACTTTTCGAAATTTTCCTATATAATAGATAATTACAAGGATTCAAAAATAAATACATTTGTCTTTCACAGACGGAATACTTGACAAGATCCATTTGGAACATAGAAAGAAGGAGAGATTCATGAAACAATTTTCAGTTGGTATCATTGGCGCGACAGGAATGGTCGGCCAACGGTTTGCAACACTTTTGGAACATCATCCGTGGTTTACGGTGACCGCTTTGGCCGCCTCCGCCCGCAGCGCTGGTAAGACATACCGGGAAGCTGCCGGCCCCCGCTGGGCCATGAAGACGCCTATGCCGGCCTCCATGGAGGATATGGTGCTGCTGGATGCCACAGCGGATATTGGGAAAATCAAAGAGCTGGTTGATTTTGTTTTCTGCGCGGTGGATATGCCGAAAGATCAGATTCGGGCGTTGGAGGAGGCGTATGCGAGGGAAGAGATCCCTGTGATCTCCAACAATTCTGCTCACCGCTCCACCCCGGACGTGCCTATGATCGTACCGGAGATTAACGCGGACCACGCCGCTGTCATCGATGCACAGAGAGCACGACTTGGAACAAAGCGAGGGTTTATCGCCGTAAAATCCAACTGTTCTTTGCAGAGCTACGTCCCCGCTTTACACCCCTTGAAGGATGTCTACGGGCTGAAAAATGTCCTTGCCTGCACCTATCAGGCGATCTCCGGCGCCGGCAAGACCTTTGAGAGTTTTCCCGAGATTCTCGACAATGTGATCCCGTTTATTGGCGGCGAGGAGGAGAAGAGCGAGCAGGAACCGTTAAAGATGTGGGGGCGTGTTCAGGGGGACCGCATCGTAAACGCCACAGGGCCTTCTATCACCACACAGTGCCTGCGAGTTCCTGTAAGCGACGGCCATATGGCGGCTGTTTTTGCAAGCTTTGAGAAAAAACCCGAGATTGAGGATATTAAAAAGATCTGGGCCTCCTTCTCCGGCCCTGCTCAGGAGCTGGAACTTCCCTCCGCTCCCAAACAATTTCTCCATTATTTTGAAGAAGATAATCGGCCACAAGCTAAGCTGGATCGGGAGTTGGAGAGAGGTATGGCCGTATCCATCGGGCGGCTGCGGCCGGATCATCAGTATGATATTAAGTTTGTCTGCCTATCCCACAACACCTTAAGAGGTGCTGCCGGCGGAGCCGTCTTGATGGCGGAGCTGTTGGCTGTGAAAGGGTATCTTGCCTGATCTACACATGGAGTGAATGCTGAAAAAGAGGGGGGATCTCAAAAATTGACTTTGACGCAGCGTCAAGCAGTATAATGATGTTCATGGAGGTAAAATGTCTCTGAACCCATTTGGAAATATGCCCTCCATTTCATTACAGCAGTATTCATGCTATTGTCGCATATATCGAAAGCCATATTCATGAGGCGGTGAACCCCGCCCATCTGGCGGCACTGATAGGCTATTCCGAGTATTTACGAGAGTTGTTCCTCAGATATCGCGGGATCACGCTTTCACACTATCTGATGTTGAGGCGCATTTCCCATGTCGCATTTGATGCGCAATAGACAGACCGGACGCTGACAGATGTGAAAGCCTGTGCCAGTGTGACGCCGTGGACTGTATTACGGACGGCCGGAATAGTGCGGCGAAATACTTCAGGCAGCACTCCGCGAAACATCCGCTGTATGCCGAGGCGACAGCGCACTTTGAGGCGGTATGCCAGGCGGGCATGGAGATGTACCGGGCGTTAGGCTCTGGGAGCGCGGAGAAAAACAGATGCTGACGCTGGCAACTCCGGATATCCGTCGCCACATCTGCGAACTGATCACCCGGGCCAAGAACGAGGATGAAGTTGCCTATGACTGCCTTGTCCGGCAGCTTCATCTGTAAATGGGAGGATAACACACGACAAAGGTAGGGAGGGAATCCATAATGAAACAGCAAATCATAACAACCGTTAATTTTCCCGTTGGCTCCGAATCCGACAGCTTTACCGCAGCGTTGTCCTCGGCATTGCTGCCCGTACTTGGCTATACCGCTGATACGCCGTACTGGTGTTCGCCAAACAACAGGTATTGTATCCATTGTTCCCCCTGCGGCGAAGACCTGTTGGCAAAGCATCAGGAAATGCTATATCACTGTCTGCTTACCGCGACAACGATCGCCTTCGGCTTTGAGTATCCCTGGGATGATATGGAACATTCTCTCCCGGGCTTCCGCAACGGCTGGCGCTGGGATGATGATTATTTGGAGTATGTAATGGGATTTGCCGGTGTAACATGGAAGCGGCTTGATCGATCAGCAGAAAAGCAGGATATACTTGGGGCAATTGCCGAAGCCATTGACAATGGTTTGCCGGTACTCGCACGGCTTGGCGGTGAGTTTGACTGGCAGCTCATCACTGGATATGAGGGCGAGACGCTACTGGGATTGGACTCTCACATGAAAACGCTGGAGTCCCATGGAGTGTCATATAGGAAAGAGGGGATTTTTGCCGCTGATAGCTGGTACGAAACCCTTCGCGATGCGGTCATTCTGACTGGGCGTTGTCAGAGGCGGGTAACCTATGGAGAGATTCTTGAAAAAATCGTCATGGCACTTTCTTACCCCAAACACGACAGTGTGGAGCAGTCTATCAACGAGAGTTTGGACTCTGTAACCGCGGACAATGCGCATGATATAGCATTCTTTGTTGCAGGCATCAACGGGGTGCTAATAGAAACCCGCTGGCACGCGGCGGAGGCCTTTTGCTGCCGCGAAAGCATTCTGAATGCTCTGTGTACCGATGATGAATTGCGAGAGCAGCTCAGTGATCTGTTCTTCACACGGTACATCAAGGACCACAGCGACGAAACCCACGGTATCGGCTGGAAGATATGGGAGCGAATCGGAGTGGGTCCCGATACGGGCTATATGCCCAACGACGATTCTGTGGACAGGCTCCTAAAACCAGAGACACGCGAAGAACTAAAGCATTTGTTTCACATTGTCTTTGAAAACGACCGCGCAGTGCTGACGGGTATCCGAAACCTATTACATAGTGACAAGGCATACTTATGAAATGGTATCCCAGAGGGAGGAAAAACTATGGATTTTAGTGCATCCATCTGTGAGATTCTAGCGCCGCTAGGTGCGGCAAAGCCCAAAAAATGTTCGGCACGGAAAATGTCACACTGAATGGCATAAACCTTGGCGTTGTCTGCTGTCAAAAATGGTATCTGAAAAAGACCGAAGCGGGGGACCGGTATCTTGCGGAGCACGGTCTGCATCTTGACACGGGCATCAAGAAAAACAGCTACATTGTCACGGATTTTTCCAACGAGGAACAGATTCGCGGGCTGGTACAGGTGACGGTAGAGGATTTGCAGGCACATAAATAGAACGCACAGGGTTTAACAACATTAACGAGAGAAAGTAAACCCCATAGGCAATTTAAAAAGCAGTTGGAGAGGTCGTGTTATGTCTCCAACTGCTTTTTACACGCTATGCCATAGAAGATGGAGTCTCCTCCGCTACGCCAGCGAAAGGGTGTGATGTTCAACCTCATCCCGCGCCGGTATGGACACGGCGGCACCCTGACGTGTCACAGCCAGAGCGGAAGCGGCGGAAGCCGCAGCTAGAGCGTCGGCCACCGGCTTGCCCTCCGCCACATAGGTGAGAAAATAGCCGGTGAAGGTATCGCCGGCGGCGGTGGTATCCACAGCCTGGACACGGTAAATGCCATGGCTGGCCGTAGCGTTGCCATCCCGGTACTGCACGCCTTTGTGTCCCAGTGTCAAGACAAAGCGTCCATTCGGATAGCGCTCCACAAGCTGGGCCAGAATTGCATCTGGCTCCGTGCCCATGGGAAGTTGGGCCAATTCACAGCCTTCCAGCTCATTTAACAGAAACCATTCCACATCGCCCAGAGGCCATTCCAGAATGGTCTCTGCCATGGGGGATGGATTTAGCGCAATGCGCATTCCCTGCCGGTGTGCCCGCTCAATGAGTTCAGCCCCGACGTTCAATTCATTTTGTAGGAGTAGGATATCGCCCGGCTCAAAAAAGGTGAAGACTTCATCCATGAAAGGCGCCGTGATCTGTTGATTTGAACCCCCAAACAAGAGAATACAGTTCTGCCCGCTGGAATCCACCTGGATGATTGCATGGCCATTGGAGCCAGGGCATGGGCGGACGAAGGTGGTGTGGACACCATACTGTTCAAGCGTCTTCTTTAGAACGGCACCGTTCTCACCGATTAGCCCGGCGTGCCAGACCGGAGCGCCAGCTTTTGCCAGGGCGATGGACTGATTCAGGCCCTTTCCCCCGCAAAATTGTTGATATCCCATGGAAGCCATGGTTTCACCGGGACGGACAAAATGGTCAACCTGGTAGACGAAATCCAAATTCAGCGATCCAAAGTTTAATATTTTCATAGAAACCTCCATTCATAAGTCAGTGGAAAATCGCGGTTATGATTACATTATACATCATAACCCGTCCATCAATCAAGACAAAAGCGGTAAAGCGAAAAGGTCAAAATTCTCTACATTGCGATTGAGAATCTTGACCCTGTTAAAACGGCAAACTCGCGTTGTCTCTCTCAGGATTAGCCGGAAATGCCACCCAATTTTGTATACAGATCCCGGAAAATACCGTTGCGGTTTAAGAAGAAACAGGTTCTGAAGGAGTGGCGGTTCTCATCCCAAGCCCAATGACAATCATCGGTAATGCGCGGGCAGGGCATGATACGGCTGTCAAACCAGCCTGGATTGACAAGATAGGCCACCGCGCCCACATCCCAGATTTCCTTTGCCCAGCCAAAGGGATCGCTGGTAAAGTCCGCTACCCGGTGGCACAGCATATCGCACAGGGCATTTTTTCCGCGCAGGCATGCTTCCAGATCGGGAACCGTCGTCAGGAGGTGGGAGGTCACGCCGAAACAGGGCATATGAATCAGCGGCACGCCACAGTCAAAAATATATTGAGATGCGAGGAGATCTCCGCACAGATTGAATTCCTGATTGGATTCCATAGTGACCACATGGCCGCCAAGCCACACGACGACAATATGATCGATGATGGCGGGTTCAATCAGAATAGCCGATGCGACATTGGTGATTGCGCCGATGGCCACCACATACAGAGGGGATTCCTGACTGGAGAGGGCCCGCTGGATCAAATCCTCCACGGCGGGGGAGGAGACAGGACGCTCGAGGGAGGTTAAAAAGTTGGAGGCTCCTCGAAAGGCAAAGCCAGCGGGGGCCTTTCCTATGCACTGTAAAACGCGCAAAATCTCTTCATAGCTCTTTTCCATCCCATCCCCGGCACTCTGTGAGCGCTGGTTATAAAAGGGAGCTGCATAGATGGCTTCCGGGCGCAGCCGCTCCGGGGACGAGAGCAGGTAAGCCAGGGCAAACTGGTCATCCACTTCATTGTAAGTGTCCGTATCCAGCACAACCCGCAGAGGGCCATCCGGCAGTGTCAGCCGCTCTTTTCTCAGTTCTTCCGTCATCGTGACCTCCATTCTGCCGCTTAGCGGCAACTTCATCAAAAGCAGTGAATAAGAAAAACAATAGGATACGATCCTTAGTATATCGCATCCTATTGTTTTTCTCTATAGGGAAATGGTTTCCGGATTTATATTTTTGGTTGGATTGGATTTTGACGGCAGCACAGAAGAGCGGATTATACACCCAAGGCTATAGATCAATGCCGCGCATGATATTGGCCACGCGATCTTCCCCCGCGCCAAAGCGGGTGATGAATAGTTGGGTATCTGTGATGGAAAACACATCGAATGCGGTCTCTGTTATGGAGCCGATTTTCCGCTTCGGGCACCCTGGCGCCCACTCCTGTACAAAGGAGCACAGGGAAGTAATCGATAGGATTCCATCGTCATACAGCAGGTTATCGTAATGTACATGCCCCGCGATCATGGCGATGACTCGGGGGCACCTTTTAATGGCATAATAGATGCGCGGACCGTTAAGTAGATCATCATAGGGCTTAATTCCAAGGGGATACTCGATCGTGCCATAAATTCCGGCATTGTGAATGGGAGAGTGACTAAAGATGAGGATTTTTTTCTCCGTCTGCAGTGCAAGCTCCAACCAGTCCGCTTGTTTGTCCGAAACCTCTAGCCGCCAGCCGAAAGGATACTGTCCCTGCTCATTTAGAAGATACGGTTTGTCACTGGTATTTAAAAAGATAAAGCGGTAGTCCAGCGAGGCATGGTCAAAGAAATAATAGTTTTCCCCGGTAGGATTATTTTTCATGCAAAGGCGGTGTATCTCCTCGGGCAGGATTGCAAAGGGTTGCGTATCGTTGCCGCGGTCGATGGCATTGCCGATGGCGTCGTCGTGGTTTCCCACACAGCAGTGAACGGGGGCGGACAATCTGTACAGAGCATCCATCACCTCCCGGTGAGAGGCGCGAATTTGTTCTGGGTCAGGATGATAGTCGTTTCCTATGTCGCCGCCGTTGACAACAAAGGAGATTTCCGGGCAGCGATCTAAAATGTACTGAATTGAGTCGATGGCGTTGACCGCAAGCTCATATTTTCCGGCTTCACCCTTTGTCGCAAACTCATTTAGCCGGTTATGCAAGTCTGTAATGAAGACAAAGTTCAGAGGGGCGCCTATTGTTTTAATTTTTTCTATGCTCTCATCGTAATGGTCGGTCAAGTATTTCAGGTGATTCATTTTGGATTCCTCCGTGCAAGATGATGATTTTTGGCCTGGCATTTTCATTGCCTCCCTATATTAGGCTTTCACATTAATTGTCATCGGCGGTTTCTGTTTTCAAGCGCATCCTTCTTCGGTATTCTCCGGGCGTGACGCCCTCATATTTTTTAAACACCTTAATGAAGAAATTTGAGCTGCGAAAGCCGGACATTTCCGCGATGCGATTAAGATTCTTGGAGGTCGAGGCCAGCAGCTCGCAGGCAAATGCAACCCGGCGGCTGTTGAGATAGTCGGTAAAGTTAATTCCGTTGGCCTGTTTATAATAGCGGGAAATATAATTTGGTGTATATCCTAGTTCGTTGGCAACAGACGCAAGGTTGATATCCTCATGAAAATGCTCGTTCACATAAGACGTGATCTGCTCACTGATGGAGGCAGAGACATTTGTCTGCGCAAGAAGCTTTGAGGCAACCGACAGATTGGAAAGAACAATTTCTCTGCAACGCTCGGCGGTATAAACGTAATTGGAGGGGCTAATCTGAATCAGATCAGCGGAGATGCTCTCATTTTTGCTCTGTACCAGCCTTCCAACGAATCGGCTGATGGTCACGCAAGCGGAGAGATATGCCTTATAGGCCACATTTTTTCGGTAATTTCGATCAAGAATACCGTCTACATAAGCGAGCAATGGCTCATCCGTTGGTTTTTCCAGCAGCGAGCGTAACTGCGCCTCAAGATCATCTGGTAAAAACGGGATGCCCTTCGCGGCCGAATCGGTTTGTACAAGAACAATGGCGTCCTTGCTCTGCACCGGGCGAGAAAAGAGTGCCGCAACGGATTTTTCATAGCAGACTCGAAGCTCAAGGATATTCCGGATACAATCGCTGACCCCGATGAAAAAGGAGGAACCAGGAATTTGTCTGCGCCAAGATTCATACATCTCATGCATGGCTTTGATCAGATGTGCCTGTTCGGTGTAATCTTTCAGGCAGAGCACCAGCGTATATTCATCGGGCAATGTCTGCAACGCTTCAACGATCCATGCGTCCAAATAAGCGTGCAGATTTCTGTCAAATACGTCATGGTATTCTGTGTAAAACCTTTCTTCTTCATCGTGGGGCAGATCCATGCGGATGATGGCCGTTTCATAAATCCCATCAGAAAGAGAGATATTGTATGGCGTGACAGAAGCGAGGGTTTCTTCCACAGAAGGGCCGCCCATAATCAGCTTATACAGCACCGATTGCAGCACCATATGGCTGTTGCTCTGCAGCATGGTATGCATGGTTTGATTCACGGAAAGAAGATCCAGCACCCGAGTGGTAATATAGAGAACGTCATCCTTTGTTTCCACATTCCGTGGCGTTTGCCCCAATGCATTCAAGATTCCACGAAACGGTTTATACATTTGACGTGAACTCCAGAAAGCGTAACAGAGCAGCACGAAAACGGTCACCGCGGAAAAAATGTTTGCCGTCCAGAAAACGCGGTCAAACGCGCCTACCATTTGGTCATACGGCGTAAAAATCACATATTCCAACTCACTTATGGTCGCTTCACGGTTGGATATCAGCCCCCGCTGTGGAAGATAGAGGCTGGTATTATGGATGTCTTTCAAGTTCAAGCCATACAGTATATCGCTGAGCTCGGCGTCCGTGTTTGCCGCCACGATGTTGGTGTCGCTGTCCAGTACAAAGATTTGGCGTCCCTTCGCAAATTGCTGGTCCTGAAAGATGCTTCGGACAAATGTTTCTTTTAGCGCTATGCAAAGGGTTCCCTTGTAGGTCTGATTGTCTGTTCTGATTGATTGCAATAGATAGATTCCGGAGGACACCGTATTGGTGTTCGTGATCTGCTGAGGGGCTGGGACCGCGCTGTCAGCTATGCGTATCGTGACCTGATTATAGTGGCTTTCCAGCAGATCCACCCATTCAGCATAATTGCCTTTGAACCGGTTATGAAAATAGACGTCCTTTTGTACCAGCCCTTGAGCCGTATAGAGATAGGGCGTATCTTCCCAATAGACCAAAATTTCGCTGATGGAGGTGGATGTGAAAGAAAAGGTGCTCAACAGGTCAAAAATTGCCTGTTCATTTTTCAGGTAATTATCGCTTTCCCGATACCCCGAAGACGCACGCCAAGAAATAGCGTCATTTCGCTGTAGATAGGTGAAAATATTCTGCAAGCTCTGAAATGTATCGTCCATAAAAGAGGCATAAGAGTCAATATATACGTTTTGTTCCTGCATCTTATCTTTAAATAGGCGGTTCCGAATAAACAGAGTCATCGTCAGATTGAAGACGGTCATAATCAAGATTAAAACCGTCAAAATAGAAAAAATATTGCGGAAAATACTGCCTTTGAACATGGTCACCGTCTTTTTCATTCCCTACACCTCAATACAGTCTCATTCAACCGCCAAAGCACACGGAAAAATCCTCCAGTGCGGAGGACCTCCGTGTGCCTTTATTCAGATGAGAAAAGATTTATTTCACTGCGAAGATACGCTCCGGGTCGCGCTCGATGGTCTGGGCTTCGCCGTAGAGTGTAATTAGATCGTCGATGCTGGCGAAGCTTTCAAGTTCCTGAACATAGGCATCCCACTCATCCATATTCCTCTGTCCGTAAATAAATTTCGCTTCCTGTTCTTTGACAAATGTCATAATATTGTTTTCGAGGTTCGCCTTTTCAGTCGCTTCATCGGAGCCGAAAACTGTGAATTGTGGACTAAAGTCGGCTTTCACTGTGCCGTCCATAAAGTTATTCATGTTGTTGTCCAGTGTTGCCGAACCGAGCTTGTAGCCATCGGCAGTGCGGACAACCGGTCCCATGCCCACCATCCATACTTCGTACTGTGTGCCAATGCCGTATTCTGCCTTGTCGATTCCGTCGCGTATGGTTGGAACCCCGTCAACATAGTCAAAGGTTGTGCCTTCCACTCCATAGTTGAAGATATCGCGGCCGAAGGGGGAGACAACCTGATCCATGTAGGCGGCCAGCAGCTCGGGATGCTCAACTTTGCTGGAGCAGACAATTCCCCAGCTAGGCAGGCCATCATGCTGATAGGCAATGGGAAGGTAGCGATTGCCGTCGGGGTCGGCCGGAGCAGTCATGGGCTGGATGTCATAGGGCAGTTCGGCGCCCTTTTCAACCTTGAAGATTTCAGCTTCGAGTGAATTGTTATATGTTGCAGAAAATGCCCATTTGCCAGTGGCAATTGCGTTTTGCTCTTGCTCAAAGGACATTTCGGCAATTTCGGAATTGATCAGGCCTTCTCTGTACAGAGTGGCCATCATTTCGATCAGTTCCCGGCGCTTTGCGCTTGCTTCGCGGTAGACGCATTTGTAGGAGCTGTCGGCGGTGTCATAATAAATGATCGTGCTTGCGTCATACTTTGCGCCCATCATTTTAGCAAACCAACCCTGGGTGTAATCAATATTCCAATAGGACTGCCATGGAGTGATGGTGGGATCATTCGCCTTGACTGCGCGCATGGTGGAGAGCATTTCCTCAAAGGTCTCTGGAACTTTCTGTCCGGCGGCGTTGAGGACGTCCATATTGACCCAATAGCTTTCGCCGGCAAAGTCGATAGGCTGTACACCCACAATGGCAAAACGTTCGTTCTTACTATTGCAGATATAGTCTAGGTTCGGATACTGTTTACGGTATTCCTGTAGGTTGGGCATATACTCGGAATACTTGTTGAAGTCAAGCAGACAGCCAGTGGAACCGTACTGGCTTGCAACGGACATGACACTTGGCATTGGCATAACATCCGGGATGTCATTCGTGGCCAGGTAGACCTTGCTCTTCTCCAGATAATCATTATAGGCGGCAAACTCATATTCAATGGAGATATTGCCGATGTGTTCTTTCCAAGCTTTCTGGCAAAGCAGTTCCGGGTTTTGATCCAACCCCTCGTAGGCGTAACCTCTGTAGACAATAGGGTCGCCGGTGTAGGGGAAGGTGATCGCTTTGTCTTGGGATGTGCTCGAGACATCGCCTTCGGCCGATGTGGACGAGTTAGGACTGGTCCCCTGACATCCTGTTAGCATGGCGGCAACAAGCATGACCACCATGGCAATGTAAGACTTTGTTCTGTTTGACATGATGTTTCCTCCTCGTTATATTTGATATATCTTCAGGGCGCATTCTGCGGAATTTCACAGATCACGCCTTGACAGCTCCGATCATCATTCCCTTGGTAAAATACTTCTGCAAAAATGGATACACGCAGAGCACCGGAATGATGGTAATTATAGTTGCTGCGGCCTTGACGGTGCGGGGATTGGCGTTGACCATATCCAGCAGGCGCATCATTTCGTCGCCCTGATTGGCGTTGCCTTCAGCAATCTCCATATTGACAAGAATTTTGCGCAGAAAAATCTGAATTGGCATCTTGGAGGTGCTGTCCAGATAGATCAGTGCATTGAAGTAGTCATTCCAGAAGCCGACGATTGTAAACAGAGCGATGGTGGCGAGCAGTGCTTTAGAAAGCGGCAAAATAATGGAAAATAGTACACGAAAATGATTTGCGCCGTCAATCGTGGCGGATTCCCTGAGCGAGTCCGGAATCGAATGGAAAAAGTTAACGAACATGATGGTATTCCATGCGGATATGCAGCCCGGCAGGATCATGGCCCAGATGGTATTTAACATGTGGAGATTGCGGATGTTTAAGTATGACGGGATCAGACCGCCGCCAAAGAACATGGTAATCAGCAATAGAATGGTAATCAATTTTTTTCCTATAAACTCCGATATGGTGAGAGGATAGGCCAACAGCGAAGTAAACAGCAGAGAAACGAAGGTGCCGCTTATGGCATAGACAATAGTATTTACATAGTACCGAAAGATTGCCGTGTCCGTCAGGAATGCCACATAGGACTGCGTAGAAAATCCTACGGGGAAAAGGATGACGGATTTTCCCACGAGTTCTTTTGCACTGCTGAAGGAGAGGCCTAGTGTCATCAGAAGCGGATAAAGGAAGATAAGCGAGAGCAGGGTCATAAACAAAACGTTGAAAATATCGAATAGGCTGTGCCTTTTCTTTCGCCTCGCGCTGAGAATTTTCATGGATAGCACACTCCCTTCAAAAGATTGCCTCATCGCTGATTTTTTTGGAAATCATATTGGTGGTCAGCAAAAAGAACAGCGATATCAGCGATGTAAACAGGTTGATGGCGGTGGTATAGCCGTAGCTTCCTCCCAGGATCCCTTCGCGGTACACATAGGTGGAAATGACATCCGACGTTTCATATGTAAGGGGGGACTGCATCAGCAGGATTTTGGAATAATCATTCCCCACGATACCGCCCACAGCAAAGATCAACAGAATTACGATCGTGGAAGAGATACACGGGAGGGTAATGTGGATAGCCTGTTTAAACCGGGATGCCCCGTCCAGCACAGCCGACTCATAGAGTTCTGGATTGATTCCTGAGATAGCGGCCAGATAAATAATGGAGTTGTAGCCGACACTGGACCAGATGCCGGAAAGAATATAAAGCGGGCGGAACCATTGCGGCGAAGCGAAAAACGCAATCCGTTCGCCGCCCAGCGCGACGATCAGCTGATTGATGATACCGTCATTGGTACTGCACATATCCTTTAACAGACCGATGACAATGACGGTGGAGATGAAATATGGCATGTAGGAGATGGTTTGCGTTATTCGCTTGAACCGTTCATTGTGCAGCTCATTGAACAGCAAGGCCAGAATAATCGGCGCCGGAAATGAAAATATCAGCGACGCAATGCCCAGGGCAAACGTATTGCCAATCAGCCTTTCAAAGTAGGGAGATTTAAAAAAGGTAACAAAATGCTTGAAGCCAACCCAATCGCTGCCGAGAATTCCTTTTGCAGGGTAGTAGTTTTCAAAAGCCATCAACACCCCATACATTGGAACATATTTAAAGATCAGCAGACAGAGAAGCCCGGGCAACGCCATTAGATACAGCATCCAGTTACGCTTCATATAGGATTGAGCGCTGATTTTCCGCTGGATGGGCACCGCTCCGGCCGTGGTTAAAGCTTTTTTCATGGAGGTTATCACGCCTTTCATAGAGTCTTGGACCGGCATATCAAACGTATTTGATTGGAAAGAACCGTTTCCAAAAAGATATAAAGTTAGCTTATACTTTAAAATTACACCTACAATAGCCATTCGTAAATCGCATAATTCAATGATTATAGCAGTATTCTTTCCAAAGAAAAACAGAGACGAATCCATGCAGGATTCATTCTCTGTTTTCTTCATAGGAGATAGGAATACTTCAATTATATCGCATTTCCTCCATGACCTTACAATTCGAGCTTAATTACGATTGGCTCATGGGTGATCACGTCAGCCGGGATATCGTAGATGTGGAGTGACGGCGGATTCAAGACGAAGGTTACCGGATCCGTATCTTCAGGCATAGTGGTAATGTCAAATGCCAGCTTCTGGCCGTTGTTCAGGACAGTGGCGGAGCGGGGCATCTGGTTATACGGTTTGAGCGATACGCCGCAAGCTGTGGCGTCGCGGTTGAAATGAAGATATACAGTTTGATCCCGTTTGGTCACCAAGTAGCATGGGTCCTCAAACAATTCCGGAGCGCATTCCACATTCTCAAAGGATTCCTTGACCCGGTTGTACCAACTGCCGACCTTTTGGATGATGGATTTTGACTTCTCATCGACTTTGCCGTTTGGCATCGGTCCAACGTTGAGCAGATAGCTGCCGCCCATGACAAGGATTTTATCCAGGCTCTGGCAGAGAAATTTGGGCGTGTAGTAGTCCTCATTTTTTCGGTAACCCCAGCTGCGGAGTCCAACGGCAGAACAGGCTTCGGTGTAGCGCTCAAAGGCGTATCCGTCCGGGACATAGCGCTCTGGCGTGGAGAAGTCACCGGAATCGTAGCCTCTATCGTTGATGAGAATGTCCGGCTGGAGCGAGCGCACATACTCATTGATCGATGGATCGCTGATGTGAGGCGGAATATCCCAGAATAGCGTGTAGATTTTGCCGTACTGGGTCAACAGCTCGCCCATCTGGTGTTTGATGTATTCGCGGTACAGGGCAGAGTCCGCCACGTCGCCTTCCGTCAAAATCTGATGGGTGCTGAGTTCATTGAAGGCGTTGGGGTGATTCCAGTCCGGAATGGAGTAGTAGAGGGAAAGCGCCAGACCATGCTTGGCGCAGGCGTCAGCAAGCATTTTGAGGACATCCCTGCCATAGGGAGTATTGGTGACTTTAAAATCCGTGTATTGGGTGTCCCACATACAAAATCCATCGTGATGCTTTGTAGTAAAACAAAGGTATTCCATCCCAGCGTCCTTTGCCATCAACACCCATTCCTCGGGGTCGAAATCAACGGGATTAAACCGCTCGGCGAGTGTAGCGTATTCCTTGCGCGGCACAGAGAGCTTCCAGCGGTACTGCTCGTGAAACTCAGACAGGGCGTATATACCCCAGTGTACAAACATTCCAAAGCGGTGTGGCATTGTATGCATGTCATAAAAACCCCTTTCCTGACAGGATAAAATCGTGTATATAGTGTAAGCATACACGATTCCTCAAGTCATGTCAATACTCTGCGCCTGCCATCCCTTGAATCCTATCGAAAAAGTTTCGTTTCCATTTTCGTTGACAGCTGAGGATAGGATTGCTATACTGTGGGGCATGTGAAATACCCAATATGATAATTGGAATGGACGGAGGAACCAAAGTGGGGACAGCATACATAGGCATCATCCTATTGCTAAGGGTTGTGCAAAATTTTTATACAAAGAAAGTCAGTACCGTTTATCCTACTACCACGGGCGGCAGGGCGAAGTATCTGACGTTGTCGATGAGTATATCGGCAGTGCTAGCCTTGGGGCTTTACCTCATTATGGACAGAGGGAAGGTTGATCTGACCATGATTATGATCTCCCTTACCTCCGGTCTGTGCCTGGCGGGCGGCACGCTGTGCAGCGCTCTCGCCATGCAGAGCGGTACAATGGTACTGTGCTCGATTTTTAGCACCGCAGGTCTCATCATCCCGTCCGTATGCGGAATTTTCTTCTTCCATGAGCCGATGTCCATTTTTCAGTGGCTGGGCGTTGCAATTTTTATCGGCTGTACCTTGCTGTTGGCGAATTCTTCGCGAGAGATTTATACTGGCTTTTCTCTCAAGACAGTCCTTCTCTTGCTCGGCAACTTTTTCACAAACGGCACCGTAATGTTGTGCCAAAAACTGTTGACCTTTTTAAACCCCGACAGCAGTGTGTCCCTCTTTTCCTTTTTGTCCTTCGCCATTCCGGCGCTTCTATGTGGACTGGTGTGCCTTTTTTCCCGCAGGCGAGGCCAATTGGAGCCGCTTAATACCCAACTGCGGCTGCCAATTTTACTTTTGGCTGTGGCGGTTTTTCTCATCAATCAGTTGGCCACCCTGGCAACCAATGAAGTATCATCCGTTGTGCTGTTCGCGTTTATCAACGGCGGCAACACCCTGATCGCCGCCGTCATCGCCGCCCTGTGCTATAAAGAACGGCTTACAGTGAAGTCCATCACAGGCATTGTGCTGGGGTTGATTTCCCTGCTTATGATAAAAGCGCTCTGAATTTTTCTATAGAGAAGTGGCCTCCGGATCTAGATTTTCAGCGAAACCTTCCTCCGCGGTATCCAGCGGCGCGATCTCCTTGTGATAAATATGGCGCAAGAAAAGGGCGCTGAGGGCGACGGAAGCGATTTCCGCAATGGGGAAGGCCCACCAGGTGGCCTCCAGTCCGCCCAGCCGGGAGAGAATAAACGCACAGGGCAGTAAAATGACCAGCTGGCGGACGACGGATACGAATAAGCTTAACAGTCCATGGCCCAGGGCTTGGCAGAGGGACAGAGTGCAGATACAAAAACCGGCGAAAATAAAGCTTAGGCTGATGGTTCGCAGAGCGGGTACTCCGATCTGGATCAAGGTTTCCGAGGCGTTGAAGATGGAGAGGAGCTGCACCGGGAAAAGCCAAAAGATCAGGAGACCAATGACCATCATGCTGACGGCGTACGTGATGCTGAGGCGAAGTGTTTTCATAATCCGCTCTTTTTTGCGGGCTCCATAGTTGTACGCTATGATGGGCACCATGCCATTGTTGAGTCCGAAGATGGGCATGAATATAAAGCTCTGCAATTTGAAATACACGCCAAAGACAGCGGTGGCCGTGGATGTAAATCCAATGAGGATCTTGTTCATGCCAAAGGTCATCACAGAGCCGATGGAAGCCATGATGATGGAGGGAACGCCCACGGCATAGATGCGCTTGATGATGTGGCCTTCCAGGCGAAACGTCTCTCTGGAGAAGTGGAGTTCCTCATTCTTTGTCAGATTAAAATACAGGGCCAGCAGCGCAGCCACAATCTGCCCGGCAACCGTTGCAATCGCCGCCCCAGCGACGCCCATCCTGGGGAAACCCAGAAGGCCAAAGATCAAAATCGGATCCAGGATAATGTTGATGATGGCGCCCGTCCCCTGGGTGATCATCGTGTAGAATGTCTTTCCGGTGGATTGAAGCAGTCGTTCAAACGTGACTTGGAAAAACACGCCGAAGGAGAAGACGCAGCAGATGGTGAGATAGCTTGTCCCATCGCTTACAATATCGGGAATATCCGTTTGCAGAGTAAAAAAGGTATGCGCAAAGAATAAGCCTGCCACGGCAAAGACAAGGAAACTGAAGAAGGCAAGGAAAACGCCGTTGCAGGCGGTCTTGTTGGCGACGGATCGATTTTTCTCGCCTAGGCTTTTGGACAGCAAAGCATTGATGCCAACGCCGGTTCCAGTGGCCACAGCGATCATGAGATTCTGTGCGGGAAAGGCCAGGGAGACGGCCGTGAGCGCGTTTTCACTGAGCTGGGAGACGAACATGCTGTCCACGATATTGTACAGAGCCTGAACCAGCATTGAAATGATCATAGGGAGCGACATGGAAATCAACAGTTTGTTTATGGGCATAACGCCCATCTTATTCTCTTTTGGTTGTGTCATTTGAGTGTCCATAATAATATAAGCCTCCAATAGAATAAACTCGATGCTGTGCTGGGATCACCGGCAAAGCAACGATTTTTACCTTCTCTATTGTAGAAGATTCGATACGCCTTGTCAACTGTGCGAATGAGAGGAATTCCGAAGAACTATAGAGGAGCCTGTCAGCGTCCTGCACAGACAGCTTGACAAATCGAAGCGAGGGCCTTATGATACAGTATAGAAGTTGGACAAAAGGGAGGACAGACCATGCATACAGCGGTCAATGCAGAATTGTCTTATTTTTTCTATGTTTCGCACGGACCGGGCTGTACAGTGCGGGAACATGCGCATACCTATTATGAGATGGCATATTACGCCGAGGGCGCAGGGACGACTTGTATCGCGGGGAGGGCGGTCGCCTACGGAGCAGGACAGTACAGTCTGTACCGACCAGGAGTCCCCCACACGGAAGAGCACAGCGCAGCGGTCACCGTCTATTGCCTAGGATTTTATTTGCCCGAGGATGCGCCGCCTCTGGAGGACGGCGTCTATACGGATTTTGGAAAGAGGATTTGGAAGCGAATCCAGGATGTCCGCAGAGAGTTCGGCGCAAAGGAGATCTACCATGATCTCTATGTCAATCTGTATACGACAGAGATTGTGTTGCAACATTATCGGAACCAGCAGACTCGAAAGGACCAAACCTTTGATTCCATGGGGTATATCTTCACCTTTCTTGACGAGAATTTCAGCCAGGATATCTGTCTGGACACCTTAGCGGAACTGTCCGGGTATAGCGCCGATCATTTCCGCCACCTGTTCAAGAGAAAGGCGGGGATTTCCCCCAAGCAGTATATTATACAAAAGCGAATCGAGCACGCAAAATTGCTCCTAGCCACTGGAGACACGTCCATATCCCATGTGGCGCAGAGCTGCGGGATGCCCGATGGCACACAGTTTACCCTTTTATTTAAGAAATATGTGGGCGTGACGCCCAGCCAGTTTCGAAGAGAATCAAAATGCCGCTAAGGTGGCGGAAGGGAGGATAAAATGAGAAGACAGGATCGAGAAATCACGGACTGGAATGAGATGGTTGGCGTCATAGACCGATGCGATGTCTGCCGTCTGGCCCTTAACGACGAAGGGTATCCCTATATTTTGCCCTTGAACTTTGGCGCAAAGGTAAGCGAAAACACGGTGACCTTGTACTTTCACGGGGCAATGGAAGGAAAAAAGTATGAGCTGATTGCAAGAGACAACAGGGTATCCTTCGAGATGGACTGCGCCCACAGGCTTGTGTCCGACAGGGAAAATGGCCATTGCACCATGGAATATGAGAGTGTCATTGGCCGAGGGCAGATTGAGATTGTGCAGGAGGAAGAGAAGCTGGAGGCGTTGACGATTCTGACGGATCATTACCACGAGGAACACTTTGAGTTCAATCGAGCAGCCGTAGCGAGGACAAAGGTTCTGAAACTGGTGGTGGAGGAGATGACCGGCAAGCGCCGGGCTGTCAAAAGATGAGCCCGTGACGGCCAGCCAAAAACAGGCGGTATGTCATCCTGAAGAGACATACCGCCTGTTTTGCTGTCTGAAACGAGAGTCAGATCTTATTCCACATCCTGTAGAGCGTCATAGCCTTCCTCTCCGGTACGGACTTTAATCACATTTTCCACATCATATACGAAGATTTTGCCATCCCCGATATGGCCGGTGTAAAGCGCCTTTTTCGCTGTCTCGATGACAGCCTCCGGCGGAATCTTGCAGACTACCATCTCGACCTTGACCTTTGGCAGCAGGCTGCTGTCAACCTTGACGCCCCGGTAAAACTCGCTGGAGCCCATCTGCATACCGAAGCCGAGCACCTGGGTGACCGTCATTCCGGTGATGCCAAGCTCCGTTAGGGCATGTTTTAATACTTCGAAGCGGCTCTGCTTGATGATCATGACGATCTTCGTCATCTTAGGCTGATCCGACGGCGCCGTGGGGGTGTAGGACACCTTCACAGCCGTGTCCACGGGAACAGGTTCTTCCGTGCTGGCAGCAGCAGGAACGCCGGCGCCGAGAATTGTCGGGGGAGCCGGCATGTTCGCCGGCATGAAATCCGCGTAGCCGCTTGTAAGGCCATGTTCCATGATATCCAAGCCGGCGATCTCCTCCGCTTCGGAGACGCGCAGTCCCATGAATTTTTTCAGCAGAAGAAAGACAATGGTCATGGTGACGGTGACCCATGCGATAACGCTGACAACGCCTAGGGCCTGTATGCCAAGGAATTTGACACCGCCGCCGTAGAAGAGGCCGCCGTCGACAGCGAAGAGGCCTGTCAGAATGGTTCCGGTGGCGCCGCACATGCCGTGGACGCCGATGGCGCCGACGGGATCATCAATTTTTAGCACCTTATCGATAAATTCAATCCCAAATACAACCACAAAGCCAGCGATCAAACCTATGCAGGCAGATCCAAAGGGGGTAACGGCATCACAGCCGGCCGTGATGGCAACCAGACCGGCTAAAGCGCCGTTCAGGGTCATGGAGACATCGGGTTTTTTATAGCGAATCCATGTAATGATCATAACGGTGACAGTGGCCACAGCCGCCGCCATGTTGGTGGTGACGAAGATATTGCCCATGGACGTCAGGCTGGCATCCCCCTCTGCGTTGACAGTGGAGCAGCCATTGAAGCCAAACCAGCAGAACCAGAGAATAAACACGCCCAACGCGCCCAATGTAATGCTGTGACCCAGAATGGCCTTAGGCTTTCCATCTTTGTCGTACTTTCCAATACGAGGGCCAAGGATCTTCGCGCCGATGAGAGCGGCAACGCCGCCCACCATATGTACGGCTGTTGATCCGGCAAAATCATGAAAGCCGAGCTTAGACAGCCAGCCGCCGCCCCAAATCCAATGGCCGGATATGGGATAGATGACAGCGCTGATGATGAGACTGTAGAGGCAGTAGCAAGAGAATTTGGTTCGCTCTGCCATGGCGCCGGATACGATGGTCGCGGCGGTGGCGCAGAATACGGTCTGGAAAATCAGGAAAGCGGGCAGCGGAACCCCGTCCGGCAAGATCGCGCTGTAATCGCCTCTCACCAGTGGGTCAAAGCCTCCAATAAAGGCGCCGGCCCCCCCGAACATAATCCCGAAGCCCAAGAGCCAGAAGACAGGGGTTCCGATACAAAAATCCATCAAGTTTTTCATAACGATATTTCCAGAGTTTTTGGCCCGTGTAAACCCGGCCTCCACCATGGCGAATCCTGCCTGCATAAAGAACACCAGTGCAGCCCCTAACAGGACCCAGATTGTGTTAACAGATGAAAACATACAAACTCCTCCCTTATATAGTGACATAGTAGCAAAACGAAAAAGGCGTGGGGTGAGGGGAGTTCTCCCCTGACACCGCACGCCCTTGTGCATCGATTGGAAAGTCCGCCGCATGGCGGGGTATCGCTTTTTCAATTGGTCAAAAATTACACGCGATAGAGCAGGTCCGTGTAGGTTGGGAACGGCCAGTACTTATCGCCCACCAGCGTCTCCATCTCATCCGCCACGGAACGCAGCTCCTGCATGGCGAGGAAGATGACATCATGGTAATAGGTCCCTTCCGCCTTTATGTCGTCAAAGTCCGTGGCGCCCAGGACAGCCTGGTTCAGAGCCTCAATCTTCTTGTAGAAGGACGAGGCGAGGGCAGACAGCTTGGTGATCAGCGCCTCCTCCGCGTCGCAGCACATAGCCGAGGAAAGCTGCTTCTTGACAGCGGCGGTATCGCTGAGATCCTTGATATAGGACAGGACAGCCGGCAGGATCTGCTTCTTCGCCATCTCCAGCATGGTCAAGGCTTCAATGTTAAGGGTCTTGCAGTAATTTTCCATCATAATCTCATACCGAGACTGGATCTCCGTCGCTGTAAAGATTTTGTGTTTCGTAAACAGCGCAACATTTTTCTCACTGATGAAGTAGGGCAGCGCATCCACTGTGGATTTGAGATTTAAGAGGCCGCGGCTCTCCGCTTCCTTGACCCACTCGTCGGAGTAGTTGTTGCCGTTAAAGATGATTCTCTTATGTTCGGAGATGGTGCGGCGAATCAGCGCCGTCAATGCGCTTGTGAAATCCTCCGCGCCCTCTAGCTCATCGGCAAATTGGCTGAGCTCTTCTGCCACGATGGTATTCAGTATGATATTGGGTCCGGAGATGGAGCAGCTGGAACCCAGCATACGGAATTCAAACTTATTGCCCGTAAAGGCGAAGGGCGATGTACGGTTGCGGTCCGTGCTGTCTTTCGGGAAACGGGGCAGAATGTGAACGCCGACCTTCATGTCCTCTTTGCTGGACTGTCCCATGACAACGCCTTGCTCAATGGAATCCAGAACGGCCTGCAGCTCATCACCGACGAACATGGACACAATCGCCGGCGGGGCTTCGTTGGCGCCTAGACGGTGATCATTCCCTGCGCTGGCCACCGAGATCCGCAGAAGATCTTGGTACTCATCGACCCCCTTGATAACCGCCGTGAGGAACAACAAAAACTGAGCGTTGTCCTGGGGGGAATCGCCGGGTTCCAGGAGATTGATGCCTGTGTCCGTGGAGAGAGACCAGTTGTTGTGCTTTCCGCTTCCATTGACGCCGGCAAAGGGCTTTTCGTGGAGCAGACATGCCAGATTGTGCCGGATGGCCACATTTTTCATCAATTCCATGGTCAGCTGATTGTGGTCGGTGCCCATATTGGTATTGCTGAAGATGGGGGCCAGCTCATGCTGTGCAGGGGCCACCTCATTGTGCTCGGTCTTCGCCAGGATTCCCAATTTCCACAGTTCTTCGTCCAAATCCTTCATGAAGGCGGCGACCCGTGGCTTGATAGCTCCAAAATAGTGATCCTCCATCTCCTGGCCCTTGGGAGGTTTTGCGCCGAACAGTGTGCGGCCGGTCAACATCAAGTCTTCCCGCTTAAAGTAGAGGTCGCGGTCCACCAAAAAATACTCTTGCTCAGGGCCGACGGTGGTGGTCACACGCTTCACATCCGTGTGGCCAAAGAGAGCCAGAATTCGCAGTGCCTGACGGTTTAATTCCTCAGTGGAACGAAGGAGAGGCGTTTTCTTGTCCAGAGCCTCCCCGCCGTAGGAATAGAAAACGGTGGGAATGCACAGAGTATCTTCTTTAATAAATGCGTAGGAGGATGGATCCCAGGCAGTATAGCCGCGAGCTTCAAATGTCGCCCGAATCCCTCCCGACGGGAAACTGGACGCGTCCGGCTCACCTTTCACCAGTTCCTTGCCGGAAAATTCCATGATGATGCTTCCATCCCCAACAGGAGAGATAAAGCTGTCATGCTTTTCCGCCGTGATACCGGTCATGGGCTGGAACCAATGAGTAAAATGGGTAGCTCCCTTTTCAATGGCCCAATCTTTCATGGCGTTGGCTACGCAATCGGAGATGCTCTTGTCGAGACTCTTGCCCTCTTCGATTGTTCGCTTCAGCGCTCTGTAGATAGGCTTCGGCAACCGTTCCCGCATGACCCGGTCGTCAAATACCAAACTGCCAAAGATTTCTTCTGTTTTATTCATGGTCCTTTCCTCCTCTTATTTAAATCTTGCCTATTTTCTTTCCAGGACTTCAGGTCCTAAAGCCAAAAAAGGCGTTGTGGATCATAACCCACAGCGCCTTTGCTGTTCTGGTGCTTATTATAGTGCCGTCAAGAGGGAAAGTCAAGAGGAAATTTTTAATTTTGCAAGATTTATGAATTTTCCTGCGTGACTCGGGAGATGATTCAGGTTCATTTATCAAATCTGCATAATTTTGCAAGTTTTGTTTTTTTTTGAATCAATTTCATTGACAGTTTTAGGTTTCTATAGTATAATATCGGAAAATGAACAAAGACGTTCATCAAAGGGATGCGGACTTCCATGCCGGCAGCCTTTTGGTGAACGTCTTTTTCAAACCATAAGGAGGAACTCCAATGCTTAAAGAAGGTCAAGTGCGAATTCCATCGGGCTGTGCGATCTCGGGAATATTCTCAAGAAGCGGCCGGCGGATCAGTGGAGAAGCCATCGTCAAATCCATCTCTGTCATGCACGACCGCTCCAACGGATTGGGAGGCGGCTTTGCCGGCTATGGCATTTATCCTGAGTATAAAGATTTGTACGCGTTTCATGTATTTTATGATACAATAGAGGCGAGGGAGCGCTGTGAGAAATTTTTGGACCGTCACTTTGATGTGGTGAACTTGTCAAAAATCCCCACAAAAAAACACCCTCGCATCATGGATGAACCGTTGATCTGGCGGTACTTTGTCGCACCTCTGCCCACCAAGCTAAAAGACAGCCAGCTGGAGGAGCGAGAGTATGTCTCCCGCTGTGTCATCCGAATCAACACGGAATTGGAGGGGGCGTATGTCTTTTCCAGCGGAAAGAACATGGGCGTCTTCAAGGCGGTCGGATTTCCAGAAGATGTGGGAGAATTTTACCGACTCGACGAATACGAGGGGTATTGCTGGACGGCCCATGGCCGCTATCCCACCAACACGCCGGGATGGTGGGGCGGCGCGCATCCCTTTGCTATGCTGGATTACTCCATCGTACATAATGGAGAGATTTCCTCCTATGACGCCAACCGGCGCTACATTGAGATGTTCGGGTACAAATGTACCTTGTTGACGGATACGGAGGTCATTACCTATATCATCGATTATCTCCACAGGCGAAAGGGGCTGTCCATGGAAGAGACGGCATCCGTTATCGCCGCACCCTTTTGGAGCACCATTGAGAAAAAGAGCCCGAAGGAGAAAGAGCGGCTCACGTATCTGCGCAGCATCTTTTCCAGCCTTTTAATCACAGGTCCCTTCTCAATCCTGGTGGGATTTGAGGGGGGCATGATGGCCCTGAACGATCGCTTAAAGCTTCGATCCATGGTTATCGCAGAGAAGGGCGATATGGTATACGCTGCCAGCGAAGAGTGTGCTATCCGGGTGATTGAGCCAGATGTGGACGCCATCTGGGCGCCAAAGGGCGGGGAGCCGGTTATCGTGACTCTTGAGGGAGGTGTGAAGTAATGTCCATTGATTTTATCTATCCGGAATACGAAGTTGTCCGAAATCAATCCCGGTGTATCGCGTGCCGCGTCTGCGAGCGGCAGTGCGCCAACGAGGTTCACTGGTATGACGAGGATGCCGGCGTTATGATGGCAGATGAAAGCAAGTGCGTCAATTGCCATCGCTGTGTCGCGTTCTGTCCCACAAGGGCCCTAAAGATTGTCAAAAGCGACGACACCTACAAAGTCAATTCCAACTGGACGGGAGATGTGATCTCCGATGTGATCCGGCAAGCCGGCACAGGCGGAGTGCTGCTGTCCTCCATGGGAACGCCGAAGAACTATCCTGTTTACTTTGATAAAATTCTGCTCAACGCATCCCAGGTCACAAACCCGCCCATCGATCCGCTGCGGGAGCCCATGGAGACCAAAGTGTATCTCGGGAAGAGACCCACGGAAATCCGGCGGGATGAAAATGGGGATCTGGTCAACACCATGCCGCCCCACCTGGAGCTTTCCGTGCCGATTCTGTTTTCAGCCATGTCCTACGGCTCCATCAGCTACAACGCCCATGAAAGTCTGGCGCGAGCGGCGCAGGAGCTGGGAATCTATTATAACACTGGAGAAGGCGGGTTACACGAAGATTTTTATAAGTACGGCGCCAATACTATCGTGCAGGTAGCGTCTGGGCGCTTTGGCGTCCACAAGGACTATCTTGAAGCAGGGGCCGCCGTTGAGATCAAGATGGGACAGGGGGCCAAGCCGGGCATTGGCGGGCATCTGCCGGGGGCCAAGATCGTCGGGGACGTATCGAGAACTAGGATGATACCGGAAGGATCCGACGCGATTTCACCGGCGCCCCATCACGATATCTACTCCATTGAAGATCTGCGGCAGCTAGTCTATTCTCTGAAAGAGGCGACAGAGTATAAGAAACCGGTCATCGTCAAGATCGCCGCAGTCCACAATGTTGCGGCCATCGCCAGCGGGATTGCCAGAAGTGGCGCTGACATCATCGCCATCGATGGATTCCGCGGCGGGACGGGGGCTGCCCCTTCCCGAATTCGGGACAATGTGGGAATCCCCATTGAGTTGGCCCTTGCCAGTGTGGATGAGAGACTTCGCCAGGAGGGTATTCGGGATGAAGTCTCCATCATCGTCGGCGGGAGTATTCGCAGCAGCGCGGATATCGTCAAGGCCATTGCCCTGGGAGCGGATGCTGTGTACATCGCCACAAGCGCTCTCGTAGCCCTCGGCTGCCACCTTTGCCGCAGCTGTAATCAGGGAAAATGCAATTGGGGAATCGCGACGCAGCGCCCGGAACTGGTGAAGCGGTTGAATCCAGAGATTGGGTATAAGAGATTGGTCAACCTTGTGACAGCCTGGGGGCATGAGATCAAGGAGATCATGGGCGGCATGGGGATCAACTCCATTGAGGCCTTGAAGGGGAACCGTTTGATGCTGAGAGGAATCGGGCTGACGGAAAAGGAACTGGAAGTCCTGGGAATCAAGCACGCCGGAGAGTAGAGAGGAGAAGCCTGCATGAAACGAATCTATGTCAATGAAAAGTGGTGCCTGGGCTGCCATCTTTGCGAATATTACTGTGCCTTTGCAAACTCTGGGGAAAAGGATATGGTCAAAGCGCTGAAGGGCGTGCAGATCAATCCTAGAATTCAGGTGGAAGAGAAGGATGGGATCAGTTTCGCCGTCTCCTGCCGCCATTGTGAGGAGCCGCTGTGCGTCAAGGGCTGTATCACCGGAGCTTTGCATCTGGTGGATGGTGTGATCGAGATTGACAAGGAGAAATGCGTGGGATGCTACACCTGCATTTTGACCTGCCCTTATGGATGTGTCATGCCTTCGGATGAAGGCGTGATTCAGAAGTGCGAACTGTGTCTGAACAATGCTGGTGGAAAGCCTGCCTGTGTTGAGCATTGCCCAAATAAAGCGATTGTATTTGAAGAGAGGTGAGGAATATGCGGTATGTGATTATTGGAAATTCGGCCGCTGCCATCGGCTGTGTGGAGGGAATCCGGCAGGTTGATCAGGAGGGGCCCATCACAATTATTTCCCGGGAAAAGTACCACACCTATTCTCGCCCGCTGATTTCTTACCTGTTGGCAGGAAAGACCGATGGGGAGCGGATGAAATATCGAGCCGATGATTTCTACGAAAAGAACGGCTGTGAAGTTATGCTCGGAAGAACAGCTGTGGCCATCGATTCTCTTGCCAAGACTGTTTTGCTGGATAATGGGGAAAGGGTTCCCTTTGACCGGCTGCTCTGCGCTACGGGTTCAAAACCCTTTGTGCCCGCTATGGAAGGATTGGAGTCGGTTCCGGTCAAACACACCTTTCTATCCCTGGATGATGCCAAGGCGCTGGATCAAGACTTGACGGAGGAGAGCCGCGTTATGATTCTAGGGGCGGGACTCATCGGTCTAAAGTGCGCGGAGGGGATTGCGAAGAAGGTCAAGAGCGTCACCGTTGTGGATCTGGCGGAGCAGATTCTGCCCAGCATTTTGGATACCGCCGCCGCGGCCATGGTACAGAAGCATATTGAGCGCCAGGGAATCCGGTTTATTCTCGGGACCAGCGCAAAATGCTTTACCCCTTCCCGAGCGGAATTGAAAAATGGAAGCGCTGTAGATTTTGATGTGCTGGTTCTCGCCGTGGGTGTGCGTCCCGAGGTGGAGCTCCTGAAAAATGCGGGGGCGGATATCGAGAGGGGTGTCCAGGTGGATTCCCACTGTATGACCAGTCTCCCCGATATTTATGCCGCAGGGGATTGCACTCAGAGCTATGATATTACATCGGGGACAGAGCGTGTCCTGGCCCTGCTTCCCAACGCGTACCGGCAGGGGGAAGTCTGTGGCCTGAACATGGCGGGCCTGGAGACTTCCTATGATAAGGCGATTCCCATGAATGCCATTGGCTTCTTTGGACTCCACATGCTCACGGCTGGAAGCTATGTCGGGGAGGAGTATGTGGTTCAAAGTGACTCTGCGTATAAAAAATTAGTGACCCGTCAAGGAGTGTTAAAGGGCTATATTCTGGTCGGCGATGTAGCCCGCGCCGGCATTTACACAGCCTTGATCCGGGACGAGACGCCTCTCGATACCATCGATTATGAGCTTATCAAAGAAAAACCACAATTGATCGCGTTTTCAAAGGGTAAGCGGGATCGTGTGCTGGGAGGAGCGTGAGAAAGCCATGGCGGTATCGGAGAAAAGCCCTAGCCGCACAGCGGCGGAACGGAGGTCGGAGATGAGAATACAAGCAGGTTTGATGCATTTTCAGGAGTTAAGCCAGCGAGTGCGAGACGCAAAAGAGGATCATATTCTGATTACAGACTGTTTTGGTCAGCGATACATCGGAAGCGGGCTCAAAGGGAAACATATTGAGATCGAGGGTGTCCCCGGCAATGCTCTGGGCGCATACCTTGATGGGAGCACAATCCGGGTCTACGGCAATGTGCAGGAGGCTACCGGTGACACCATGAACGACGGCATCATTTTCATTCACGGGAGGGCCGGAGATGCCACCGGATACGCCATGCGAGGCGGCCGCATCTATGTTGAGAAGGACACGGGGTATCGAGCGGGAATTCACATGAAGGCGTATCAGGATAAAGCTCCGGTTCTGGTGGTCGGGGGCACGGCAGGGAGTTTCCTAGGGGAATATCAAGCCGGAGGCCGCATTATCGTTTTAAACTTGGCGGATGCTCCGGTACCGGTTGGAAACTTCTGTGCGACGGGAATGCACGGCGGCAAAATCTTCATCCGGTGTGAGGACTTTCCCATGACCCTTCCATCACAGGTCCATGTGCGGGAGGCTATGCCCAGCGATCTAGACGAGATACAGGGCTATATAGAAGAATTCGGAGAGGAATTTGAGAAGGATTCGTCGAAAATCTTGGACAGCAAATTTTATTTGCTTGAGCCGAATACAAGCAACCCATATAAGCAACTCTATACCAATAACTGAGGTAGGGATTAAGCGACAATCGGAGGAATTTCCATGGAAAATGAAACAATCGTGGTCTTGGATTTTGGAGGACAGTACACCCAGCTTATTGCGCGGTGTGTAAGGGAAGCGGGGGTATTTACGGAGATTATCCCCTACAACGCGTCCCTTGACCGCATCTGCGGTGAACATGTCAAGGGGATCATTTTTAGCGGAGGTCCGGATAGCGTCTACGCAGAAGGATCGAAGCACTGTGACGCTAGGGTGCTGGAATGCGGCATCCCGATTTTGGGAATTTGTTATGGAATGCAGGAGCTGACCTACCAGTATCATGGGGAGGTTGGCTCTGCTTGCGTATCCGAATTTGGTCATACCGCCATCCACTATGATCGCCATCCCCTCTTTCAGGACGTAACCGCCGAGACTGTATGGATGAATCACCGGGATAAGGTCACAGTGATGCCTCCGGGATTTACTGCCATCGCGACCACACCGGATTGCCCTGTGGCCGCCTTTGCCAATGAGGAAAAACGGCAGTACGGGGTTCAATTCCACCCAGAAGTCAAGCACTCTCCCCAGGGAGATCGAATCATTCGAAATTTTTGCTACGAGATTTGCGGCTGTGCGGGAGATTGGTCCATGGACAATTTGGGAGATGTTCTCATCCGGCAGATCCAGGAGCAGGCGGGGGATTCTCAGGTCGTCTGCGCTCTGTCAGGCGGCGTGGATTCATCCGTGGCCGCGGTGCTGGTTCACAAGGCCATCGGGGAGCGGTTGACCTGTATCTTCGTTGACCATGGACTGCTGCGGATGCATGAAGCCGACGAAGTTATGGCGTTTTATCAAGCACAGTTGGGGATGAAGATCGTCAAGGTGGATGCTTCTCAGCGGTTTTTAAATCGGCTGAAGGGAGTTTCGGAGCCGGAAGAGAAGAGGAAGATCATCGGAGAAGAGTTCATGCGAGTCTTTGAGGAGGAAGCCGTTAAAATCAACGGAGATTACCTTGTGCAGGGGACCATCTACCCGGACGTCATTGAGAGCGGCGGGGAGAATGGGGCCGTGATCAAAAGCCATCACAATGTCGGCGGATTGCCCCCCAATATTTCTTTTAAAGGGCTTATCGAACCGCTGCGCCCCCTATTTAAAGATGAAGTTCGCCGGCTTGGCGAAAGCCTGGGGATTCCCCATAAGCTTGTGTGGAGACAGCCATTCCCAGGGCCGGGCCTTGCCATCCGGGTCATGGGGGAGATCACCGAGGAAAAGCTGGACATTGTGCGCAGGACGGACTGGATCCTGCGGGAAGAGGTTGCAAAGGCTGGGCTGGATCAAGAGATCTGGCAGTATTTCACCGTCATGACGGGGGTTCAGACCGTCGGTGTCATGGGCGACGCCAGGACCTACGAATACGTTGTGGCGGTCCGGGCGGTGACCAGCCGGGATGCCATGACGGTGGAATTCGCAGAGCTTCCCTATGAGCTGCTCAAGGTTTTGTCCACGAGGATGGTCAACGAGGTGCCAGGGTGCAGCCGCGTCGTCTACGACATCACATCCAAACCTCCGGCCACAATCGAATGGGAGTAAAAGAGTGGGAGTAACCTCCGCGCAGGTGAGGTCGCCCAGCCGTTCAGTGTCCGCATGTGTCATTTGGCAAGAATCTATAAATCTGTTACAGGTCAGACACCGATTCAAAGGCAGAATGCAATTTGCTTAGAAGAGGCAAAACAACTGCTATTGGAGTGAAATTTATCTGTGGGAACGATGGGAAATAGATCGGATCTGCCGCTGAGTATTACTTTTCTGCCACCTTGAATCAGGTGCTTGGAGGGACGCGAACACAGCATTATAACCGAAAAAGAGCGGTTAGAATCCATAGATATCAGTCTATAACTGGTCTGGCATAATTTTATTAAAATGGCTGAATGCTATATTTATTGTCATTTGACTGTGGGTTACAATAGTATTATTCTGCCAAATCGCACATGGAGTATGGGGATGGAAATAGTACAGACTGAGGGGGCCGGCCCGGCGGCGATCATATGGAGCTGGAGCGGGTCGCTGTGAGGGGTCAATTTGTTTGGAAAGAGTTTGAACAGAAATAGGGCTGTAAAATTTTACAGGACCGAGGATGAGAAGGAGGAAACGGCATGAAGTATAAAGCGAGTGAGATTCTTCAATTTGTCGAAGAAAACGATGTGAAATTTATTCGACTGGCGTTCTGCGATGTGTATGGGCATCAAAAAAATATTGCCATCATGCCGGACGAATTGCCGCGGGCGTTTGAGACGGGAATATCCTTTGCGGCGTCAGCAGTGGAAGGATTTATGAACGTGAAGGAATCGGATCTATTTCTGATCCCGGACCCTTCGACGCTGACAGTGCTGCCGTGGAGGCCATCTCACGGCCGTGTCGTCCGTTTTTTCTGCGATATCCGGCACCCTGACGGTACACCCTTTGCCGGGGACGGGCGCCAGCTGCTAAAACAAGCGGTGGCGGAACTCAATGCCTTAGGCCTCACATGCCAGGTGGGCACGGAGTGCGAGTTCTATCTGTTTGAGCTGGACGAGAAGGGAAACCCGACGAGCATACCCCAGGACCGCGCGGGGTATTGCGACATTGCGCCCCTAGACCGGGGAGAAAATGTGCGGCGGGAGATCTGCCTCACCCTGGAGGAGATGGGGATCAAACCGGAGAGTTCCCACCACGAACACGGACCAGGGCAGAACGAGGTGGATTTCCGGTACAGCGATGCGCTGACGGCGGCGGATAATGTGATCCATTTTGAATCCGTTGTCAAAACCATCGCCAACCGCAATGGCCTGTGCGCATCCTTTATGCCAAAACCCTTGGCCGATGCATGGGGCAGCGGCCTGCACATCAATCTATCGCTGTTCCGCGACGGTGTGAATATCTTTCGAACCGACGGTTACTCCCACAACCAGGAGGCCGAAAGCTTTATCGCAGGAATTCTCGACCGGATTTGTGAAATCACATTGTTCTTGAATCCCATCACCAATTCGTACAGACGGCTGGGCAACAGCGAAGCGCCCGGATATATATCCTGGTCCCATCAAAATCGATCGCAGCTCATTCGAATCCCTGCGACAGTGGGAGAGAGAAGCCGGATGGAGCTTCGATCACCGGATCTAGCCTGCAATCCCTATTTGGCCTTCACCCTGTTGATCAAGGCAGGATTGGAAGGCATTCGCGAACACAAGAAGCTGCCAGCCCCCTTAAATCTGGATTTGTTTACGGCCAGCGAGGAGGAACTTCAGACATTGCAAAAGCTGCCCAGGTCTTTAAAAGAAGCGCTGGACGCGGCGGTAAAGAGTACATTTCTGCAACAGGTCATGCCGGAGAAAATACGATCGTTTTACTTGAAGGCCAAAAAGGAACAGTGGAAGCAGTTTAAGGAGGCGGAAGACAAGCAGGAATTAGAGCATCGGCTGTATTTTATCCAGGTATAGCGCGCAGAGAGGGTGAGACGACATGGACAACGTCATAATCGTATCCAGTACGGAAAAAGGAAACACGGTATTGACAGAATTTTTGCGGTCTCAGTCATTTTCCGTCGCGGGAACCATTTCCAGCGGTTCCGAGGCGAGGCGCGCATTCCTGGAAAAGGCTCCGGACTTGGTCATCATCAACGCGCCGCTGATCGATGAATTTGGCCATGATCTGGCCATGAATATAGCGGAAACCAATGTCTGCGGCATCATCCTGGTCGTGAAGGCGGATGTGGCGGAGGATGTGGAAGCCAAGGTGGAGGAGTATGGCGTGGTGGTCGTTCCAAAGCCAATTAACCGCGCATTTTTCTACCACGCGGTCAAGATGGTGTTAACGGCCAGGCGAAGGCTTATGGTCCTGCAAAGGGAAAATGTAAAGCTGCAGCAAAAAATCGAGGAAATCAGGCTTGTCGATCGAGCAAAATGCTGTTTGATCCAATATTTGAACATGACGGAGGCGCAAGCACACCGGCATATCGAAAAACAGGCAATGGACACTCGCAGAACCCGGCGGGAAGTGGCGGAGGGGATTCTGCAAACCTATGAAAGTTGAAAGGAAAGCGTGCAAATCATGATGGAAAAGCTTCGAGAGGAATGCGGTATTTTTGGCGTGGTCAGCAGAGCAGGGGAAGCGGCGGGCATCACCTACAATGCGCTTTTGGCATTGCAGCACAGAGGGCAGGAGGGTGCAGGAATCGCGCTTTTGAAGGACAGCTCCATCCTTTGCCACAAGGATGTTGGGTTAGTCAGCGAAGTTTTTTCGCCCTCTGTTTTGAGCGAACTTCCCGATGCATCGGAAGCCATTGGACATGTCCGCTATTCGACGACGGGGAATAATACAAAGGCTAATGTTCAGCCTATTGTCAAGGAGTATCTGGAAGGGCGCATCGCCGTAGCCCACAACGGGAATATCGTCAATGCGGCGGAAATCAGAGAACGGCTCCTATCCGTGGGCTGCGATTTTACAGCCACCAATGACAGTGAGGCCATATCCCTTCTCATCGCCTATGAGGCTCTCCATCGGGGCAGTATCGAGGCGGGGGTCGCGGAAGCATCGAAGCAATTGAAAGGTGCGTTTTCCCTGCTGGTTCTGTCCAGCAAGAATAAAATCATCGCCGTTCGGGACAGCTTCGGCTTCCGCCCGCTATGTCTGGGGCGAAGCCAACACGGCATGGCGGTGGCGTCCGAAAGCTGTGCCCTGGACAGTGCGGGATTTGAGTTTATCCGGGACGTGGAGCCGGGAGAGATGATCGTAATCCAGGGAGATGGTACATACACAAGCCAGAAGGTTCTTCCCTGTGAAAATGAAGGGCTGTGCATTTTTGAGTACGTATACTTTGCAAGAACCGATTCCGTCATTGACAGGCTGAGCGTATACCAGGCGCGGTTTAATATGGGAATCCAGCTGGCGAAGGAATATCCCGTGGATGCCGACGTGGTATGCGGGGTGCCGGACAGCGGACTGGAATCGGCGGAAGGATACGCCTACGCCAGCCATCTGCCCAATGTCTCCGGTTTTGTCAAAAACCGCTATATTGGCCGCAGTTTCATCTTTCCTTCCCAGGCGCAGCGCGATGCCGCGGTACGGCTGAAATTAAACCCGTTGCGAGCCAACATTGAGGGAAAGCGGGTGGTGCTGGTGGATGATTCCATTGTCCGGGGGACCACAAGCGCAAAGATTATCAAAAGCCTGAAGAATGCTGGGGCCAAGGAGGTCCACATGCGAATCTCCTCGCCGCCCTTTCGCCATACCTGCCATTTTGGAACGGACATTGACAGTGAGGAAAATCTCATTGCCAACCGGATGAGCGTGGAGGAGATTGCCAAACACATTGGAGCGGATAGCCTGGGATTTATCAGCACCAAGGGATTGAAGGAGGCCTGCAGGGAGAGCGCCAGGCGCTTCTGTACGGGATGTTTTACTGGGGACTATCCGATTGCCGTAGGATGCCATCGGAAAGAGCAATTTGAAGAGTAAACCAGCGGTCGAGAATTTGGAGGCGAAACGGAGGTAACCATGGAAAGAGAAGTCTATTTGCTGCTTGAAAACGGACGGGTTTTTAAGGGAAAGGGATTTGGCGCGGCGGGCGAGGTCACAGGTGAGTTAGTTTTTACCACCGGAATGACGGGATATCTGGAGACTCTGACAGACCCAAGCTATTACGGCCAGATTGTAGTTCACACCTTCCCCCTGATCGGAAATTATGGAATCATCCCTGCGGATTTTGAGAGCGGCGGCCCCCACGTAAGGGCCTACATTGTCCGGCAATGGTGTGAGCATCCCTCCAATTTCCGCTGTGAAAGAACGCTTGATCAGTATCTACAGGAAAAGGGCGTTATCGGCATGTATGATCTCGATACCCGAGAGCTGACGAAACTGATCCGGGAGCATGGCGTCATGAACGCCCGGATTTCCACATCACCCTACATGGAGGAGGCGTTGCAGAGCGAGCTCCGCGCCTACCGCGTGACGGATGCAGTCTCCCACGTCACCTGCCGGGAAGCCTACCAGTCCGCGCCCGCCGGTGTCAATACAAAGCGCGTCGTTCTGTGGGATTTTGGCGCAAAGCGCAATATTGAGCGGGAATTGATGAAGCGCGGCTGCCGGGTCATCACCGTTCCGGCGGACACAAAAGCTGAGCAGATCAAAGCGTGGAAGCCCCATGGGATTATGCTATCCAATGGGCCTGGCGATCCGGCGGATAACCCGGGGATCATCCAGGAGTTGGCCAAACTGCTGGACCAAAAAATTCCCACCTTTGGAATCTGTCTGGGACATCAACTTTTGGCCCTGGCAAAGGGAGCCGCCACCTCCAAGTTGAAATACGGCCATCGGGGAGCGAACCAACCCGTCAAAGATCTGAGCACAGGGCGGGTTTACATCACCAGCCAAAACCACGGCTACGCGGTGGACAGCGCATCGCTGCCGGCCTGCGCCAAGGAGAGCTTTGTCAACGTCAATGATGGAACCTGCGAGGGCGTCCGCTATGAGGATATACCGGCCTTTTCCGTGCAATTTCATCCGGAGGCCTGCGGCGGCCCGCGGGATACGGAATATCTGTTTAACGACTTCATGCAGTTGATGGAAAGGGGGCAGTCAATATGCCATTGAATCCCACGATCAAAAAAGTCATGGTGATCGGCTCCGGCCCCATTGTGATCGGGCAAGCGGCTGAATTTGATTACGCTGGAACCCAGGCGTGCCGTGCCTTGAGGGAAGAAGGACTTGAGGTGGTGCTAGTCAATTCCAATCCCGCCACCATCATGACCGACAAAGCCATGGCGGATAAAATATACATTGAACCTCTGACGCTTCCCACCATCAAGCGCATCATTGAAAAGGAGCAGCCTGACAGCTTGCTGTCCACCCTAGGTGGACAGACGGGGCTCACATTGTCTATGCAGCTGGCGAAAGAAGGATTTTTGGAGGCGCATCATGTACAGCTGCTCGGGGCCCGGCCAGAAACCATCGACCGGGCAGAAGACCGGCAGATGTTCAAGGACACCATGGAATCCATCGGGGAGCCGGTCATTCCATCCAAAGTCGTGCAGGATGTGGACTCCGCCCTGGCATTCGCTAAGTCCATCGGATATCCTGTCATCGTCCGTCCCGCCTTTACCCTGGGGGGCAGCGGTGGAGGCATTGCCTACGAGGAGAAGGAGTTGGTGGAGACCGCGGAAAATGGCCTGCGGCAATCCCCCATCACCCAGATTCTTGTGGAGAAATGTATCGCGGGATGGAAAGAGATTGAATTTGAGGTCATGCGGGACGGAAAAGGCAATGTCATAACCGTGTGCAGCATGGAAAATTTTGACCCCGTCGGGGTTCACACAGGGGACAGCATCGTAATCGCACCGGCAGTCACCCTGGCAGACAGGGAGTACCAGATGCTTCGCTCCGCCGCCTTGAATATCATCTCCGCCTTGAAGATCGAGGGCGGGTGCAATTGCCAGTTTGCCCTAAAACCGGACAGCTTTGAGTACGCCGTCATCGAGGTCAATCCCCGGGTATCGCGGTCCTCCGCATTGGCGTCCAAGGCCACGGGATACCCCATCGCCAAGGTGGCGGCCAAGATCGCCATCGGCTATTCATTAGATGAGATCCCCAATGCCATTACGGGAAAGACGTACGCCTGCTTTGAACCCGCTTTGGACTATGTTGTTGTCAAGCTTCCCAAATGGCCTTTTGATAAATTTGTGTATGCCAAGCGGACGCTGGGCACCCAGATGAAAGCCACAGGGGAAGTCATGGCCATCGGAGATACATTTGAAGCGGCCATTATGAAAGCTGTCCGGGGAGCGGAGATTTCCCTGGATAGTCTGAACCTTCCCCGGCTTGCAGAGCACTCCGGCCAGCAGCTCATAGACCAGCTTTCCATCTGCGATGATGAGCGGTTATTTGTGGTTTTCGCCGCGATCAAACGGGGCATCTCCTGTGAGCAGATCCATGAGATCACCGCCATTGATCTCTGGTTTTTGTATAAGCTTCAGAATTTGGCAAGGCTGGAACAGAGGCTGGAAGCGGGCGAATGGAGTGAGGCGCTGTTTGAGACCTGCAAGAAGTACAGTTACCCTGACGCCGTGATCTCACGGCTGGCTGGCCGGCCTGTCACAGCGTCGAGATCAGCGGCCTTCAAAATGGTGGACACCTGTGCGGCGGAGTTCGCAGCGCAAACCCCGTATTTCTATTCCACCTGGGATGAAGAGAACGAGGCCCAGGCATTTCTGGAGGACCGCGCTTCGGGCAAACAAACCATTCTCGTATTCGGCTCGGGGCCCATCCGAATCGGCCAGGGAATCGAATTCGACTACGCGTCCGTTCACTGCGTTTGGGCGCTGAAAGAAGCGGGGTATGAGGTGGTGATCGTCAACAACAATCCGGAGACGGTCTCCACGGATTTCGATACGGCGGACCGACTATACTTTGAGCCGTTGACCCCTGAGGATGTGAAGAGCATCATCGATACAGAAAAGCCCTATGGCGTGGTGGTAGCTTTTGGAGGCCAGACGGCCATCAAACTGACCAAATATCTGGAGAAATCCGGCGTCCGGATTTTAGGGACCCCTGCTGACAGCATCGATGCGGCGGAGGACCGGGAGCGGTTTGACGCGCTCTTGGAAAAATTGGGGATCAAGCGGCCGGAGGGGGATACGGTCATGAAAACGGAGGAGGCTCTTGCAGCCGCCAACCGATTGGGGTACCCAGTATTAATGCGTCCCTCCTATGTGCTGGGCGGACAAAACATGATCATTGCCTTCAGCGATGAGGACATTAAGGAGTATATGGGGATTATCCTATCCCATGGAATTGAAAATCCCATTCTCATTGATAAATATCTGCGGGGCGTTGAGATCGAGGTGGATGCCATCTGCGATGGAGAGGAGGTCTTGATCCCGGGAATTATGGAGCATATCGAGAGGGCGGGTGTCCACTCCGGGGATTCCATCGCCGTGTATCCCCCATGGAATGTCAGTGGAAGCCTGACTCAGAAGTTGGTGGAGTTTACGCGGAACTTGGCACTGGCGTTGGACACTCATGGACTGGTGAATATTCAGTATGTCGCCCATGAGGGAGAGCTCTATGTGATCGAGGTCAATCCTAGATCCTCTAGAACCGTCCCCTATATAAGCAAAGTGACAGGTGTGCCCATGGTGGATTTGGCGACCAGGGCTATGCTGGGAGAGAAGCTGGCTGATATGGGCTATGGAACTGGATTGTACCAGACACCGCCCTATGTGGCGGTGAAAGTTCCCGTGTTCTCCTTCGAAAAGCTGCGGGATCTGGATGTACAGCTGGGACCGGAGATGAAATCCACCGGCGAGGTGCTGGGGATCGGCAGGACCATGGATGAGGCTTTATTTAAAGGTTTGGTCGCCGCCGGTTATAAGATGGAAAAACAGGGGGGCGTCCTGATTACAGTCCGGGACAGTGATAAGGCGGAGATCGCGGATATTGCGAGAAAGTTTGACGAGCTTGGCTTTGAACTGTATGCCACAAAGGGGACGGCTAGAATATTGGCACAGGCAGGAATGGGCGTCACGGCAGTCAACAAGATCCATGAGTCTAAGGACAACACCAGGACGCTGTTGGAGAGCGGCAAAATCCAATATATTATTTCGACATCCTCCAAGGGGCGGATCCCCAGCCGCGACAGCGTAAAGCTCCGCCGTACGGCTGTGGAGCATGCAATCCCCTGTCTCACGTCATTGGACACGGCAAACGCGCTGGCCAACAGTTTGCGCAGCCGGTATTCCCAGTACAACACAGAGCTGGTGGAGCTGAATCACATGCGAACCCGCAAGACCAAACTGCACTTTATCAAAATGCAGGGCGCTGGCAATGACTATATCTATTTCGACTGCATGAATCAAGAGATCACCAATCCACAATCCCTGAGTGTCAGTCTCTCAGATCGGCATTTTGGCATTGGCGGAGATGGGGTTGTGTTGATCTGCTCCTCCGAGATCGCGGATGCGAAAATGCGGATGTTCAACCTCGACGGCAGCGAAGGAAAAATGTGTGGGAACGCCATCCGCTGTGTGGGAAAATATCTGTACGATACGGGAATTGTGCAAAAGCAAGTCATGCGTATCGAAACCCTCAGCGGTGTGAAAACGTTAAAGTTGTACCTGCAAAATGGTCTGGTGGACAGCGCGACGGTGGACATGGGACCCGCCGGGCTGAGCCCCTCCTCCCTTCCGGTTCTGTTAGACGGGGATACGGTGGTGAACCGTCAAGTTACCATCAATGGGGAGAGCTACGCCATCACCTGCGTGTCCATGGGGAATCCACATTGTGTCATCTACTGGGAGGATCTGGACAGTCTGGATATCGCCAAGATCGGAAGTGCGGTGGAGAACTGTGAGCTGTTTCCGGAGCGGGTGAACGTTGAGTTTATTCGAATCCTAGATAATAATACTGTCAAAATGCGGGTCTGGGAGCGGGGCAGCGGTGAAACATGGGCCTGTGGCACCGGAGCCTGTGCGGCGGCGGTAGCGGCCGTATTAGGTGGGCATTGTCAGAAGGATCGGGAGATCCTTGTCAAACTCAAGGGCGGTGATCTGGAGGTGCGCTATACGGACGAAACCGTGTATATGACAGGCAAGGCACAGATGGTATTTGAAGGTACAGTTGAAATCTGATAAGGGGGATCTGTATGGGTACTGGCGTGAGAGACGGAAAAACAAAATATATCTTTGTGACGGGAGGCGTCGTTTCCGGGCTGGGAAAGGGGATTACCGCTGCGTCCTTGGGGAGACTGTTGAAGGCGCGCGGGTTGAAGATCGCGGCGCAAAAGCTAGACCCCTATATTAATGTGGACCCGGGAACCATGAGCCCATATCAGCATGGCGAAGTTTTTGTCACGGAGGATGGAGCGGAAACGGATCTGGACCTGGGGCACTATGAACGGTTTATCGATGAGAATCTTAACCAGTTTTCCAATCTGACGACGGGCAAGGTGTACTGGAATGTATTGACGAAAGAGCGGAAGGGTGAATATCTAGGGGAGACGGTTCAGGTGATTCCCCACATTACCAATGAGATTAAGAGTTTCATCTATTCAGTCGGGCAAAAGACGGACGCTGACGTGGTCATTACGGAGATCGGAGGAACCACGGGCGATATTGAAAGCCAGCCTTTTCTGGAGGCGATCCGGCAGGTCTCCCATGAGGTAGGCAGGAGAAATTGTCTATTTATCCATGTTACACTGGTGCCCTACATCAAAAGCTCCGGCGAACATAAATCAAAGCCTACCCAACACTCCGTCAAAGAGCTCCAATCCTTCGGCATCATGCCGGATTTGATCGTGACCCGCTGCAATGAGCCGCTGGAAGACTCCATTGTGAGCAAGATCGCTTTATTTTGTAATGTTAAGCCGGACTGTGTGATCGAGAATCAAACGCTTCCCGTTCTGTATCAGGCGCCCGTCATGCTTCATGAGAATGGCCTGGACGATATTGTTTGCCGGGAATTATCGATTCAGTGTCCTCACGAGAGCGATATGACAGAGTGGAATAGGATGTTGTACCGCATTGAGCACTGCACGAAGGTTGTGAAGGTGGCGCTGGTTGGAAAGTATACGAAGCTCCACGATGCGTATTTATCCGTGGCGGAAGCTCTGCGCCACGCAGGCTTTGAAAATGAAAGCCGCATTGAGATTCAGTGGACGGATTCGGAGAGTATTACGCCGCTGACGGTGGATTCCGTGCTCAGCGGTCAGGATGCCATCTTGGTTCCCGGCGGCTTTGGAGACAGAGGAATTGAGGGAATGATTTTGGCGGCGGAGTATGCCAGGACAAAGAAAATTCCGTATCTGGGAATTTGCCTGGGGATGCAGATTGCAGTTATTGAATTTGCGAGGAATGTTGTGGGCTGGGAGGACGCCAACTCCGCCGAGTTTAATCCCGGCAGTGGCCACCGCGTCATCGATTGGATGCCGGATCAGAATTATGAAGGACCTAAGGGCGGAACCATGCGCTTAGGAGCATATCCGTGTAAAATCATGCCCCGCACCAGGATGGACGCTGCCTACGGTCAGCCGGAAATCCAAGAACGGCACCGGCATCGATTTGAATTCTGCAATGAATATAGGGACGCCATGACGGAAAAGGGATTGTGCATTGCGGGGACATCACCGGATGGACGGCTGGTGGAGGCGGTGGAACTGCCGGAGCAGGATTTCTTTGTGGGGGTTCAGTATCATCCAGAATTTAAGAGCCGTCCCAATCGAGCCCACCCACTCTTTCGGGAATTTATCGCGGCGGCGGTGCGACAGGCGGAAAGGAGCGAAGCGCAATGCGGATGAACACACATTATTCAGAACTTAAGGAAAGCTATCTATTTTCAGAGATTAACCACAAAGTTGCAACGTTTAAGGCCTCCCATCCCGATGCCGATGTCATCCGGATGGGAATTGGGGATGTCACACTTCCTTTATGTCAGGCGTCGGTGGAGGCTATGAAAGAGGCCGTGGATGAGATGGGCCGCGCGGAGACCTTTCGGGGGTATGGCCCGGAGCAGGGATATGACTTTCTGCGGGATGCCATCGCCTCCTATTACGCGAAAAAGGGGGTGGCTCTGGAGAGAGATGAAATCTTTGTCAGCGATGGGGCGAAGAGCGATTTAGGGAATATCCTGGATTTATTTGACTCGCAGAATACGGTCTTGATACCGGACCCGGTGTATCCGGTCTACGTGGACACCAACCTTATGGCGGGCCGCCGAATTCAATTTTTGAAGGCCACTGTTGAGAACCAATTTCTGCCTATGCCGCCTGCCGGAGTGAAGGCGGATCTCATATATCTGTGCTCGCCTAACAATCCAACCGGCGCGGTGTACAATCGAGACCAGTTGGCGCAGTGGGTGGCATATGCCAATGATCAGGATGCGATTCTTTTATTTGACAGCGCCTATGAAGCTTTTATTCGGGATCCCTCGCTGCCGAGAAGCATTTATGAGATTCCCGGCGCGAAAACCTGTGCTATCGAGTTTTGTTCGTTTTCGAAGACGGCGGGATTTACCGGAACCCGATGCGGGTACACCGTTGTGCCAAAGGATCTGACCCGAGGGGAAATGTCGCTCAATAGGATGTGGCTTCGCCGCCAGACGACGAAATTCAACGGAGTGCCCTATATTGTCCAGCGGGGGGCGGCAGCGGTCCTGACGGAGGAAGGGATTCGGCAGGCACAACAGAATATTGCCTACTATATGGAGAATGCGGCGATCATCGCCAACGCCCTCCGCGGCCTGGGGATTTGGTTTACCGGAGGGGAAAACTCACCCTATATCTGGATGCAGTGCCCAGAGGGATATGATTCCTGGAAGCTCTTTGATCTGCTGTTGGAGAAGGCTCGCGTTGTGGGAACGCCGGGCGCTGGATTTGGAAGTTGTGGGGAAGGATTTTTCCGCTTGACTGCGTTTGGAAGACGGGAAGATGCGAAGCGAGGGATGGAACGATTGTGTGGGGTCTATCCCCGCTGAGGCAGGCTTTTGTCCCTGGAAAGGAGGAGCACCATGTCAAGTTCATACATGACAAAACGAGCGTTAGGAAATTCATTGAAGGCTGTATTGCTGGAAGTGCCGTTTCACAAGGTGACGGTCAAGAAGATCGTCGAGCACCTGGGGGTCAATCGGCAGACATTTTACTATTATTTTCAGGATATCCAGCAGCTGCTGACGTGGACGTTGAAGGAAGAGATTCAACAGAGCTTGTCCGAGGATGTATTCTTTGAGAATTGGCGGCTCGGTCTTCTGCGCATCCTTTTCTATATTCAGCAAAATGAGCAGTTGTGCCGGACAATTTTTGCGTCCATGGGGCGAGGTGCGTATGAGAAGGCGATCTATGAGATTGCCTATGAACTTTTCTGGAAGGCGGAGGACCTGGATCTTCGAGATCGGGATTTTGACGTGAATGTGCTGGCGGTGACCTTTCAGGGACTGGTGGATCAATGGCTGGAGCAGGGGCTTGAGGAGGAGCCGAAGCAAGTGCTAGAGGGGATGTGCAGGGTGGTTTCCATGTATCGTCCTTCTCAGGTGGGATAGCAGCCCCCCGGCTCCTACAGCCTTTCCTCTGCGCGTTGCTGCGAGATGAAGGGGGGCCGCCGCGCCCGCTCCGAAGCCGTTGGCTTCTTCGCTGATGGGGCGTCGCCCCATAGAGGAAAGGCTGTATCCGCCGGTTGGTCTGCAAGCAGCCCCCCCGGTCCTACAGCCTTTCCTCTGCGCGTTGCTGTGAGATGAAGGGGGGCCGCCGCGCCGCTCCGAAGCCGTTGGCTTCTTCGCTGATGGGGCGTCGCCCCATAGAGGAAAGGCTGTATCCGCCGGTTGGTCTGCAAGCAGCCCCCCGGCTCCTACAGCCTTTCCTCTGCGCGGCTTGTGCTTGTTCAAAATATCATTGATATTTTTTGGGTTTTGGTTTACAATAGAGGGTGTCTTGGTTTTTTGTTGGGGTTGTGTTTTTTTCTGTGGAGGGTTCGGCGTTTGGCGAACTTAGGTCCGTGGAACCGAAGGGTCTTCTATAGTGGGTGTTGTTGAAAGGTGGATACGATATGGCGAAAAAAGTAGCGGTTATTATGGGCAGTGATAGCGATTGGGGGACAGTGAAGGGCGCGGTGAAGATGTTGAAGTCTTTTGACGTGGAGACGGAGGTTCATGTGATGAGCGCCCATCGGACTCCGGCGGAGGCCTCGGCTTTTGCGTCCGGCGCTCGCGAGGCTGGATTTGGCGTTATCATAGCGGCGGCCGGAAAGGCGGCCCATCTGGCGGGCGTGCTGGCGGCTCATACGACGCTTCCTGTCATTGGAATCCCGATCAAGGCTTCTACCTTAGATGGTTTGGATGCGCTGCTGTCGACGGTTCAGATGCCCAAAGGAATTCCTGTGGCCACGGTGGCCATTGATGGAGCTGACAACGCGGCTTTGCTGGCCATCCAGATTTTAGCGCTGTCGGACGAGGCGCTCAGCGCGAAATTGTTGGAGATGAAAGAGGAAATGGCCGAGGGCGTGAGAGAGAAGGATGCCAAAATGCAGCAAGAGGCGGAGCGGCTGTAAAGCGGTATAGCGATAACGAGAGGAGCTAATGATTTGGGCGGTTTTTTTGGTGTTGCGTCCCAGCAGGACTGTGTGATGGACTTATTTTTTGGCGTGGATTATCATTCTCATCTAGGGACAAAACGGGGTGGTATGGCGGTTTACGCTGAGGAAACAGGGTTTGAGCGGGCCATTCATAATATTGAGAATTCACCCTTTCGAACGAAATTCGAACGGGATGTGGAAGAGATGAAAGGCTGTTTTGGCATTGGCTGTATCAGTGATAACGAACCACAGCCACTGATTGTCCGATCTCATCTCGGAAATTATGCGATTACCACCGTAGGGCGCATCAACAATGAGAAAGAGCTTGTGGACCTGGCGTTTCAGGGGGGCAACATGCATTTCCTGGAGATGAGCGGCGGCCGAATCAACGCGACGGAGTTGGTGGCGGCCCTGATCAATCGAAAAGGCAGCATTCCGGAAGGGATCCGGTTTGCCCAAGAGCATATCGATGGTTCCATGTCGATTCTGATTCTCACAGAGAAGGGTTTTTACGCGGCCCGCGATATCGTGGGGCGGACCCCGGTGGTCATTGGCCGAAAGGAGGGAGCTCATTGCGCTTCCTTTGAGTCCTTTGCCTACTTAAATCTCGGGTATACCGATGAACGCCAGTTAGGGCCGGGGGAGGTGGTCTTTGTCACGCCGGATTCCGTGGAGGTGAAGATGGAAGCGCTGAAAAAGAAGCGGGTTTGCGCCTTCCTGTGGACCTACTATGGATATCCGTCGGCATCCTATGAGGGTGTCAGCGTGGAGAGTATGCGGTATCGCTGTGGCGAGCTCCTGGCGAAGGAGGACGAGGTCGATCCGGAGAGCATTGATTATGTGGCCGGAATTCCAGACTCCGGTTTGGCCGCGGCGATCGGCTATGCCAATGCGTCTGGCATTCCCTTTGCGAGACCTTTCATCAAGTACACGCCCACCTGGCCCCGGAGCTTTATGCCCCAGAGACAGGAGATGCGCAATCTCGTCGCGCATATGAAGCTAATCCCTATAGAAGATCTAATAAAGGATAAAAGCTTGCTCTTTATCGATGATTCCATTGTGCGCGGAACGCAGATGGGGGAGACGGTGCAATTTCTCTACAACAGTGGTGCGAGGGAGGTTCACATTCGTCCTGCCTGTCCTCCGATCGTGTATGGGTGCAAGTATCTGAATTTCTCTCGCTCATCCTCGGAGCTGGATTTGATTACCCGGCGTGTCATTGTGGAGTTGGAGGGTGGCGTGCCGTCAGAGGAAACCCTAAAGAAATACACTGATACAGAATCCACGGAGTATAAAGCCATGGTGGAGAAGATTCGGGAAAAATTGAATTTCACATCGCTTCACTATCAGAGCTTGGAAACGATGTTGGAGGCGATCCAGATCCCGTCCTGCGATGTCTGCACGTATTGCTGGACAGGTAAGGAATAGAAAACCTGTCAATGAGCCGTGGACGCGATAGTCTGCGGCTCATTGACGGTTAGGTGATATATCGTATAGAGAGGGTGATTCGAAATGAAAAATACAATTCATTCTTGTAAATATTTAATAATTGCTGGGAGGGTGATACTACGTTAACCCTCCTACACTAGATCTTTGTGTCGAAGACGCCTGTACATGAATCTGTAGTCTGCTTGTGCAGGGAGGGGCTGCTACAATGAAGTTACGGTTTTGTAGCGGCTCTTTTTTTGTGGAGTCTTGTCAATGCGAAATCGGTGGAGGGGGGATTGCGATGATCAGAGTCCATTCAGTTCTAGCTATTTAGAAATAAAAGATTAGAAATTGAGATTTATTTATCTAATATTTTGCGAGAGTATTTCTTGATTCGGCTGTCCCACTATGATATAATATCCATGAAAGCGATGAGCAGTGCCCGGGCGAGGCGAACAAACCGCTGTGCAGCCGGGTGCATCCTTATAAAATCGCACAGATGCGTCAGGAAAGAGAGGAAACTTACAGATGGCAAAAGAATTAAAGCTTTGGTACACAAAGCCAGCGCCAGGAATCACGAAGATCACGCCGGGGCGGACACCGGAAAATGATGAGTGGGAAAACTGGTCTCTGCCCCTTGGAAATGGCTATATAGGAGCTAATGTTTTTGGCGGAACCGAGACGGAGCGGATCCAGATCACAGAGAACACCCTATCCAATCCGAAGAGTGTCGGAGGATTAAATAATTTTGCAGAGGTATTTCTTGACTTTGGCCATGGGGAGGTGGAGGAATATCGCCGGGATCTGGTGCTGGATACAGCGATCTCCCATGTGGAGTATACCCATAAGGGAGTCCGACACAAGCGCGAGTATTTTACATCCTATCCGGATCAGGTCATGGTCATTCGCATTGCCGCTTCGGAAAAGGGGGCAGTTCAATTTACGCTTCGCCCCACCATTCCATACATAAAGCCCTATGGAAAAGTGGAAGGCGACGGAGGCGGCAAATCTGGCACGGTTACGGGAGAAGGGAAGACTCTTACGCTGTCGGGAGTTATGCACTATTATAATATCGCCTTTGAAGGGCAAATGCGTGTGATCACGGAGAATGGATCGGTGGAAATAACCGCGGATGCGTCGGGCGATCACGCAGAGTTGCATGTGGCCGGCGCGGATAGTGCTCTGATTCTGATTGCGGTTGGAACAAACTATCGCATGGAGAGTCGGGTTTTTACGGAGCCGGACCCCAAAAAGAAGCTGGCCCCCTATCCCCATCCCCACGAGCGGATCTGCGATCTATTGGACAAAGCCTCAGCCAAGTCCTATGAGCAGCTGAAGACAGCGCATTTGCAGGAATACCAGCAGTACTTTGCGCGCGTTCAGCTGGATTTTGGCGGCGTGCCGTCGGGGGTTCCAACGGATGAGATGCTCCAGCAGTACAAAGAGGGGATTCATTCCAAATACTTGGAGGAACTGTATTTTCAATATGGCCGCTATCTCCTAATCAGTTCATCCCGTCCGGGGACGACGCCGGCTAATCTTCAGGGAACCTGGAACTGTTACGATGATTCTCCGTGGAGCGCGGGATATTGGCACAATATTAACGTGCAGATGAACTACTGGCCCGCCTTTAATACGAATCTGGCCGAAATGTTTGAGGCCTATGCCGCCTATAACCAGGCGTATATGAAGTTGACAGAGCAGCACGCAGACCGGTATATCCGGGATAATTACCCGGAGCGGTTGTCCGACGAGCCGGGGGGAAATGGCTGGATTATTGGGACAGGCGGATGGCTGTATGACGTGGATGGCATGGATAATAACAGTCATTCCGGGCCGGGAACGGGAGCCTTTACCTCGCAGCTCTTTTGGGACTATTATGCCTTTACCGGGGATGAGGAAATTCTGCGCACCCTGACGTATCCTGTTATATCCTCCATGTCCAAATTTTTGTCCAAGGTTTTGGTTGAGCAAGAGGGGGCATTTCTCACAAAATATTCTGCTTCGCCGGAGCAGACGCAGGAGATCAATGGGACCGATGAGTATATTCACACTACGGGGTGCGCGTTTGATCAACAGATGATCTATGAAAATTATAAAAATACCATCCAAGCGGCCGATCAATTGCAGATCGACGACCCCATCGTGGAGCTCGCCAGAGAGCAGATTGACCGGCTGGAACCGGTGCTGGTAGGGGAGTCCGGTCAGGTGAAAGAATACCGGGAGGAGAGGATGTACGGCGAGCTGGGTGAGTATCACCACCGCCATGTCTCCCAGTTGGTGGGTCTATATCCTGGAACCATCATCAACAAAAACACGCCGGAGTGGATGGAGGCGGCCAAGGTGACGTTGAACCTGCGGGGCGACCAGTCCACTGGGTGGGCCATGGCGCACCGGCTGAACCTATGGGCAAGAACGGGGGATGGAAATAGGGCGTATCATCTCTATCAAACTCTGCTCAAACGGGGCACGCTGCCTAACCTGTGGGATACCCATCCGCCCTTCCAGATTGACGGGAATTTTGGAGGCACATCAGGGGTCGCCGAGATGCTGCTGCAAAGCCACGGCGGATATATCGATGTGATTCCTACACTGCCGGATGACTGGGCCAACGGGTCATTTGCAGGTCTTGTGGCCCGGGGGAATATTGTTGTCGATGCCGTATGGAAGAACAAGCTTGTACAGGAAATCTGCCTGCATCCCCGAAAGGACGGCGATTGCAAGGTTTTGTGGAATCGGCCATGCCAAGTTCAAGTTACCGGCGAGGATGGGCAGGCGGTAGCGTACACAAAGGATGCAGATTGCCTCTGTATACCCGTTGTGACAGGCAGAACGGTTCGGATTCGGCCAATGGAGTAGCAGTTTACTAGCAAGGGTTAGGGGATGGGTGCAAAGATGCAGGGGGATATCGGAGGTGTAGTTAAGAATCTGCGCTATGCGTTGACAATTATCTGTAAAGCAAGCCCAACTAGGCTGTGGGTCACCATTCTTGAATCCGTCCTGCGCGGGACGGCGCTGTTTATGCTGGATGTGTACCTGCTGCGAATCATTGTCAATTCTGTGCAAGCGGGAAGCGATTTTGGGAGGCTGGCCGTCACCACCATATGGGTTGCCGGATATTATGGCGCGGTGCAGATTTTTCGGACCGTGCTGCAAACCCTCTACTATCCCATCTCGAATCTGAAGATTCAGGAATCGATTCAACTGCGCCTTTTTACCACTTCGATGGAAGCGGATCTATCTTGTTTTGAGGATTCCGAATTTTATGACCGGTATGTAAAGGCGATCCAGGAGGCGCCTACCCGCGCCTCCCAGATATTAGATTCCATCAGCGACCTGATTCTGTTTATCACCTATGTTGCCACCAATGGAGCGCTGCTTGTGACCATGGCGCCGGAACTGATGGTATGGGCATTTTTGCCCGTGCTTGTAGAAGTATTGATAGGAAAACGGCGCAACAAGGTTTCCTACGAGTTAACGATGCGGGTTACGGAACAAAACCGAAAGCGAGATTACGTGCGCCGCGTCTTTTATTTGCAGAACTATGCGAAGGAGCTGCGGTTGACAAATATCTACCGTGTTCTGTTCCGGCAGATGGACGAATCCCTGCGGGATATCTGCAGGGCTATCCGTGAATACGGATTGAAACTGGCGCTCTTTGAGTACGTGAGAGATGAGACCGTCGAGGTACTGGTCTATATCGGCAGCATTTTGTGGACCTCATTTCGTGTTTTGACGGCGAAAACGATGCCGCTGGGGGATGCGCTGGTGGTCATCAATTCCATCAGCACGGTGGCCTTTACCTTTCAAGATTCCATCCAGCGGCTCTTTGAGTTTCATGAGCATTCGCTCTACATTCAAAATTTGCGCTATTTTCTGGAGTATGAGCCAACGATACAGAGGGATCCGAAAGGGCTGCCTGTCGTGGACTTTCGGGGACTGGAATTCCACAACGTCTCCTTTCACTATGCAGGGCAGGAGACAGAGGTTTTGCATCAGGTGAATTTGAGTATACAGGCGGGAGAAAAAATCGCGCTGGTTGGACAGAATGGAGCGGGAAAGTCCACCATTGTCAAGCTGTTAATGCGCCTGTATGATCCGACGCAGGGGGAGATTCGGCTCAATGGTGTGGATATCCGCCAGTATCGTTTGGACGAGTATCGCGCTCTTTTCGGAGTCGTCTTTCAAGACTATCGAATTTTTTCCGCGCCGGTCAAAGAGAATGTTCTCCTCCACCCTTGCGGCGACGGGGACGAAGCGATTGTGGCGGATGCCTTACAAAACAGTGGGATCCAGGAGAAGGTGCGCTCCCTGCCCCATGGGATGGACACAGTTCTGACAAGAGAATTTGATGAGGAGGGGGCGGTGCTATCGGGAGGAGAGGCGCAAAAAATTTCCATTGCCAGAATCTTTGCAAAGGATTGTGAGCTGGTGATCATGGATGAACCTTCGTCTGCCCTAGATCCCATCGCGGAACACGCCATGTATGACAATATGATGCGCGCATGTCAGAATAAAAGCGTTATCTTTATCTCCCACCGCCTGGCGTCCGCCGCCATGGCGGATCGCATCTATCTGCTGGAGAACGGCCGGATTGTGGAGCAGGGAAGCCACGCGGAGCTCATGCGCCATGGGGGCCGGTACCAGGAGATGTTCTCCATTCAGGCTAAGAACTACGGGGAGAAAGGGGCGGCCATATGAAACCGAAGCGGGCCCAAGCGGTGGCAAACATTTGGTTTATGTTGCGCCAGATTGCCCGGTATACGCCGGGGTATATGGCGCTGATGATCGTGGAGGGCGTCGTCTGGGGAATAATCCACGCCGCATCCAGCGTCATATTCGTCAAGATGCTGTTTGACCGGCTGGAAAAAGGGGGGCCCTTTTTTGAGATTGCGCTCATATCCGCGGGGATTGCCTTGTTCTCCCTCTTGTCGGAGGGATTTTCCCAGTGGTATTGGCAGTGTTATAACAGTAAGGCCCGCCAGAAACTCCATCGGAGGATGCAGGGCGATTTATGCGACAAAGCGAGGAGAATGGATCTGGGCTGTTATGATGATCCCGCGTTTTATACTCAATTCGTGTGGGCCATGCAGGAGGCGGACAAACGGGCTGTAGCCGTGGTGGAGGATCTGGGAAAAATGATCAACCGGGTCGTCGCCCTGTGCACCATCACGGGCGTGCTGCTGACGGTCAGCCCTGCGGTAACCTTGCTTATGTTGGGGGCGGCGACTGTCCAGACTGCCCTCCGCTTATACGGCATCCGTGTGCGCTTTCAGCGGGAGTTAGAGTTGAAGCCAGATCAGAGGGAAAGCGAGTACGCGGGTCGAGTCTTCTATCTAGCGGAGTATGCCAAGGAAATCCGAATGAGCGGTGCGGGCACCCTATTCAAGGGCAAGTACACCGATGCGTTGCAGCGGCAAAAGAACACGTATAAGCGGTATGAAAAGCGGCTGCTGGCCATCGAAGGGGCAGGCGCCCTGGTATTGCACCTGCTGGAGACCATGGGGATCTTTCTTCTTCTCCTATTCGAACTCCTTGTGCGGCAAACCATATCTCTGGGAGGCTTCGCGGCCACCGTCAATGCCATCTGGAAGGTCAACTGGCATGTCAGCGATTTGTGCGAGCGCCTGCTGAAATTTCCAGAGCATAGCTTGTATATACAGCTCTATCGATCCTTTCTCGAGTATGAGCCCAAGATTCAGGGGGGAGAGACTGCCATTCCAAAATTTGAAGAACTCCGCGTAGAAAACGTTTCCTTCTCTTACCCGGGCGTGGAGACGGAATGCCTTCGAAATATTACGCTCTGCCTTCATAAGGGGGAAAAAGCGGCGTTGGTTGGATATAACGGGGCGGGCAAAACTACGCTGATCAAGTTGCTCATGCGTCTGTATGATCCCGACGAAGGCGCAATCTACCTCAATGGCATTGACATTCGGGAATTTCCTCTGGAGGAATATCGCAGAACCATCGGTGCGGTGTTTCAGGATTATTGCCTGTTTTCTGCGACGGTGGCGGAGAATGTGCTGGCAGATTTGGATGAGGGGCGCCAGGATCAGGAGATTCTGGATGCATTGCGTGACGCGGGCTTTGAGCAGCGATTATCAAAAATGGAGCAGGGAATCCATACGATGCTGGGCCGTGAATTTGATCCCCAGGGCGTCAACCTCTCTGGAGGCGAGGAGCAGAAAATCGCCATATCCCGGATTTTTGTCCGCCAGCACCCCATCTTGATCCTGGATGAACCCTCGTCCTCTTTGGATCCCATAAGTGAATATGAACTGAACCACACCATCGCCAACACGGTGGGACAGCAGGCAGTTCTATTTATATCCCACCGCCTGTCCACCACAAGGATGGCGGATCACATCTATATGCTGGAGCAGGGATCGGTGGTGGAGGAAGGCACCCACGAGGAGCTGATGGCCATGGACGGACGATACGCGTACATGTTTCGGATTCAGGCGGAACGGTACCAGGAGACGGCACCAGCGGGATAGCCCCATATAATAGAACAGCGCACAAGCGGCAGAGAAGAACAGGCTCTCTCTCGTTTTGTGCGCTGTCTTTTTAGGATTCGAGTGTCAAATGCACCGGCTCAGTACTGAACAAATCCGATATTTCCATTTATGAGATCAAATAACACAATAAAAACAAAGACGGCGATCAGGATACAACATACGGCCATCAACCATTTAATAAGTCGGTTCTTTTCATCAATCATTTTTTCATATAAATCCACGAGGGCTAGTGACTCCGGAGCATCCGCAGAGGACTGGATTCCGGTGAACTCGTCAAGGGAACCGCCCATTGCACGGACTAGGGCGCAGATTGTGTCAAAACTGGGATTGTCTGTCTGCCCGGACAGGATTCTGCTGATGGTACTTTCCGGAATTCCGCTCAATTCCGATATTTGTTTGGTGGTGAGCTTGCGCTCTTCCTTCATTCTCTTCAGATCTTCGGCATTCATAGTAAACATTCCATTCTGATAAACTAAATTTCACTGAAAAACAGCGGCCTACAGGTTTTTACGTGATCCACATGTTCATGGAAAGGGCCTTATCTTGCAAATATAGAAGGGAAAATTGCAAGGTTGGAAGCCATGTTCCACATTTGCGTATTTACATCGAGAGAAGCACTTGGTAAAATTAGGTAACGATATTTTTTTAATGAACCTATTATATACCGTTTTTTATAATTTTTCAAGAAAAAAACATCGTTTACAATATTTTTATGTTCATGCATGTGCAACCATCTGCAACATGCAGAAAGGAGAAAAAATGGTACAGTTCAAAACGTGTGAGTACACCAATACATACTCGGAGATTGAAGGGTTCCAGGAAAGCCGGACCTTGTCTTATTCCGTTGCCGACATGCCGGACGGCGTGCATATCGTGGTCAGGCAGGAGAGTGGCGCAGGGGTTCAATCCGAAGCCTGCAGCTGTCACTCTGCCACCTTTGAATATGTTGTATCCTTTGTCAAATATTTGCACGAAAACGGTGTCGGTCTTAGCAGTTGGTATGATTTACTTGACGATTTGAATATACAGTATACCGTTGCCTAGCGGAATACGAAATGCGGCTGCCTGTCTTCGGATTTCCGAGGGGCGAGGGAAGGTGCAATCAAAGGGCTTGTCTCGAAACGGATAAAAAACCGCAGAGGGATAGCGTCTGCTCGATAAGGATGTTTAGAGCAGAGAGAACCGGCATAAGGAAAAGCAAAGGGCAGGTGAAAACACCTGCTCTTACTTTTTGCGATCAATTTCCGTCATACTAAGAGTGAGGCCGGAAGATTGACGAGATCGGAGCAAAAAAGGAGAAAATCGGAGAATAGAATAAACGGCCTCGCCGCCTGACGAAACTTCGAACCTTTCGTCGGGCGGGCCACTGCGGGCGGCGCTTCCATATTTGGGGGTGCCGCTTTTTTGCGTTTATTGAATGTTTCCAGTATTCGTCATACTAAAGATGTAGCTTGAAAAGACGAAGGGAGTGAAAAAGCAGTGGCCTACCTTGACGATAAAGAGGCGGCTAAAGGGTTCGAAGAGCGGTGGCTCCGTCCAGACGGATAATGGCGGCAAACGGTTCGAAGAAGCAGTGACCTGTCCAGACGATATGGCGGTAACTGGTTCGAGGGAAGCACAGCAGACCCGAAAAGGCTGTGCGGCACCCACTGGGTGCGGGGACTAAGCGACACAGCGGAGCGCGTATAGCGGTCTGGTATTCCGCGAATACGAAATACTTTCCTGTGAAGCGAACATGGGCAGAACGATTACACGCTCGATTTTGAAAAAATCGACGGGTAAACGGAGCTGCCAACAGCAGCGGAGTAAAATTTTTTGAAAGACATGTAGGTCTTTAAAAAAATTAGAAACGCCCATGAAATCGGGGAAACAGCACCGGGAAGCTGTCTAAAAAATCTCGTCACAACGCCCAACCTACAACTACATTTTCGACGGGATAACTGCACCCTTTTGAAAGGAGGCTGTTATGAAGCATAAATCTATGGTGCGGCAGGTACAGGAGGCCCTGCAAAGCCAGCTTCGCATCGGCGAAAGCCGCCATGACGCAAAACAAGCAGAAAACACACGTACTCCCATCGGTATCTTCTCTTACCGCACCTTTGAAACTTATCTGAAACAAGGCTGCGCGTTTGCAAAGTGGGCCAAAACGGAGTACGGAAGCCGGACACTGGCACAAGCCCAGCCTCATGTGGAAAGCTATCTGCAAAGCGGTATCGACCGGGGGCTTTCCGCTTATACCCTCTCAACACAAAGAGCCGCGCTGTGCAAGCTCTACGGCTGCACAGCGCGGGATTTTGACATTACGCTCCCACATCGGGAACGGCAGGCCATTGAACGAAGCCGCAACACAGCTTCAAGGGATTACGGCTTTTCCAAAGAAAAGAATGCGGATATTCTCGCCTTTGCACGGGCAACCGGCCTGCGCCGCCATGAATTGGCGGCGATCAGGCCGGAGCAGATACGGATGAACCCGGATGGAAGCGCGGCCTTATGCGGCGTGACGGGCAAAGGCGGCAAGGTGCGGGATATTGCCGTACTTCCGGGAAAAGAAGAAGCGGTTTTGAAATTCGCAGGAAATCCCACAGGAAAACCTATCTTTACGTCTGTCCCTTCCCATATGGACGTGCATGGGTGCCGCAGGGCGTACGCCAACGTCCTATACCGGCAGCTTGCCCGCTCTCTCCATACGCTGGCACGGCAAGAAAAATATTATTGCAAAAAGGACAGGCGCGGCATGGTCTATGACCGCCGCGCCATGCTTCAAGTATCCCGCCAGTTAGGGCACAACCGCATTTCCGTGATCGCCGGGCACTATCTGGATTGAAAGTAATGACTGGTGAAGCAGGAAAACGGAGCATATACGAGGAAAGCGGCGGTAAAGAGAGAAAAACGGGTTTCAGACCGGATAGCCTTCCGCAAAACCGCCGGAGCGTCTTAGAAACGGGAGAAAGACAATTTTAAGGGTATGAATATAAAACCCTTAACGTGTTCTAAAAACTGCATAAAATTAGGGGGATTCTTGCATTTAAATGCGAATACACCATAATAAATTGAAGGCGAAAGCGGTTTATCCGATTGCACTCTTGGTGGCTCATCAACAAAGGCAGAAAATACCGTCAAAAACGCGAAGTGCGGAGTTTATCCTTGACGGTGTTTTCTATTTTGCTATTTATTTGACAAACTGAAAGTTATCTTTCAAAATCTATCTGTACCAATTTTTTACCATTAGGTAGCATATGCTCTAAAGTTCTGATTGTGTTATAATCAATTTCATGCATTGCTTTCTCTAATGCCTGTTCTTCCATTTGATGGTGTACCCGTTCCAGTCCATCAAACACATGTAGGTAGGGGGAATCTGATACCCAATTATCCTCCATATTGATTTGAATAATACATGAAACATACTTCGGATTGACTTGCCGGATTGCGTTCTGAAAGCACTCGTATCCAATATACTCAATCAACAGATTTGCAATAACCATATCTGCCTTCGGCAACCTATCCGTTTCATCAATTAAGTTGATACACAAACATGCCAGAAGCCCGTCCAAATGGGGGTATCTTTGTTTGACGGATTGCAAATAAGATGAATTGATGTCAATTCCATATACTTTTTCAAATTTGTCTTTCTGAATATGCTCAAGACCATTGCCTCCTGCAATCCCTAATATCATTACACTGGAAATGGGATAAGTGTCAAACTGCTCTTTCATCATTTCATTCATAGCCTGTAATTGCATAACAGAATCAAGTTTCATATGATTTTCATAATCAGCTAATGGAATTTCTTCCCATGGATTTTTCATTACATCGTCCTTTCTTAACTTTATATTTCCGCAACTTTAGCCTATAAATATTTTACACCAATAAAATAGCTTTGTCCACGCTTCGTAAAATTTTCATTTTCCCCAATGTGTTATTGTGTACCAAACCAGCCCGGCAATAATAACGAATGTGATGAGACCGACTATAATCGTTCCTATTTTAAAGCGCCTCCTATTTTTGATTTGCTTTTCTTCTGATTGATATAGATATAGTAAAGGACACATACGATCAGCGTGAAAACAGCGGCATACGCTGTGGACATACCTATCTGAAAAAGCTGGGGTTCATGCCTGTGGCTTGCAAACCACGCATACGGAATCTTCACAAGGAAAATTGCACACAACCCTTGTGCCATAACAAAAGCGGTTTTTCCAAGTCCGTTATAATATCCAGTAAAACAGTATGCTATGGAGAGAACAAAACATTCAATCGCGGTCGCTTTCAAAAACTCGGCAGACGCATTGATTACTGGCAATTCTTTTATAAATATGCGGGATAACAAATCCCCATGGAAAAAGGATAAATAAGACATAACACCGCCCAAAATGACAGCGGTAAACATACCTGTCCACATCGCCTTTTTTGCGCGTACTTCCTGTCCTGCGCCGATATTCTGTGCGACAAAAGCAGAAATGGATTGCATATAGGACATAGGTATGAGCAGCATAAACATTACGAGTTTTTCAGCTATTCCCACTCCTGCGGAAGCAGTTACCCCTAATGCGTTTACAAGTCCAATTATGATTAGATAAGATATTTCATTGCACATATCCTGTAATGCAATCGGAAAGCCAAGTTTAATAATACTTGTTGCTGTCCCCTTATCTAAACGCACATTTTCTTTTCTAAATGGGAATGGAAAACCTTTTTTCTTAATCAGCACCAATGAGAGGACTACGCTAATTGCTTGGGCTGCTATCGTTGCTATGGCTGCTCCGGCTGTTCCCATATCAAACACTTTAATTAAAATAACATCACCGACAATGTTCGCAACGCAAGCGATTGACACAAATAGTAATGGGGCTTTTGAGTTTCCCATACCACGAAAAATAGCACTAATCAAATTGTAGCCTACAATAAACAGGCTTCCCGCGCCACAGATCAAAATATAGTGTACTGTTTTTTCAAATGCTTCCTGCGGCGCGTTCATAATAACCGCGATTTTTGAGGCAGCAAATGTCATTACAATGCTGAGGACAATTCCTAACAAAGTAAACACACATATACTTGTGCCTATCGTATCGGCTGCTCCTTTACTATCCCCACTCCCGATCTTTTTTCCAAGTAAAACAGTAGTTCCCATAGACAACCCCGTTACAATTCCTGTAACAATCAACATGGTTTGGCTGCCTGTTGCTACTGCCGAAACATCGGCTTCTCCACAAAATGTCCCAACTGCCCACAAATCAACTGCGCCGTAAAGAGCCTGCAATAGCAAGGCACATAAGACAGGTATGGAGAAGCGCAATAAAGCGGGCAAAATCGGCCCGTCAAGAAATGTACTGTTTGATCTTTTCATAGTTATTCACCATTGATTGTAGATGTTTTTTGTTTATCCAAAAAAATAGAAACGCTCCCGTACACAAATAGCCTTTGTGTACGGGAGCGTTTCAAACCGTTTTTATATTATAGCATGGAACAAGTGAAAATGCAAGTACCCTTATCAGACTTTCTCAGCACCAGAATCGCTCGTTGAAGTTTACAGATTTTCTTTGAACTTATGCTGCGCTATTTTATATCCGTAGACCGGTTCCTTTTAGATACGCCGTCGGGAAATGATATAAAGCGGCGGCAGCTTGATGCCGCTGCTCGACGATATGAGCAATACAGGCATATGGATTATGACTGCAACAGCAAAAGAGATTTACGAAGACGAACGTACCCTATTAATATCTGCTAAGGCTGAGAATAACAGCAAGCTGGCGCTTTGGACTGCCCGCTTTCGGCGGCTTAACGGACGTTATTGTGTATTCCAGCAAACGCAAGACCTATTAAGCATTTCACATATGCTCTTCTATCAGCGCCCATTTTTGGGACCGGTATTCTTTAACCAGCCAATTTCCGACATACTGATAGTAGAAGGAGAAAAACCTTTGTATAATCAGCCGGAAACCCGATAGAGAACTATGGAATAAAAAGACCTTTTCGCGGAAACAAAGAACATTTGAATCCGGCGGAAAGGACGTAAGATGAAGAAGAGAAATGGGACGCAGGAACCGGATTATCGCCTTTATAATTGCTTTGAGATCAGGAAAAACAGCGCTGTTCTTCGGGTGAGTGTGTATTTCCCCGAAACTGGTATAGGCAGTTTGAAAGGGCGGCTCCTGCGTCTAATGGAAAACGAACTGCGGGAACAGGGGAAGGAATAACCTTCCCTTTTTCTCTGTCCTGTGGTATAATATTTTTTGCCTTATGACGGGTTCCCCCTGCTGGAAAGGAGCATAATATGCAGGGAAACCAAACCGAAAAATACACATTACTTTATGGACGGCTGTCCAACGAGGACAAACGGGAAGGCACCAGCCTGAGTATACAGCACCAGGAGGAAATGCTGCGGGATTATGCAGAAAAGCATAGCTTGGGCAATCCCCTGTTTTTGTATGACGATGGCGTTTCCGGGACAAAGACCAACCGTCCCGGCTTTCAGAAGGTGCTTGCCATGATACGGGACGGACAGGCCGCTACGCTGATTGTGACCGACTTGACCCGCCTGTACCGCAACCAGTCGGAAGCCAACAATCTGCTGGAAATCGTCTTTCCTGCGTTGGGCGTGCGCTTTATCGCCATTACCAACAACTACGACAGCGCCACCAACACGGAGAGCGACGAGGATTTAGCCATGTTCTCCAACCTGTTTAACGAATGGTATCCCCGGCAGACCAGCCGAAAGATCAACGCCGTTATCCAGCACAAGGCGGAAAAAGGGGTACGAATTGCGACAATCCCACCCTATGGCTATCAGAAAGACCCGGCGGATAAGTTCAAAATCATTCCCGACCCGGAAGCGGCAGAAAAGGTGCGGTATATCTTCAACCTGTGCGCTTCAGGCATGGGGCCAGAGCAGATTGCCAAGCGTCTGGAACGGGAAAGGGTGCTTGTACCCACTGAATACGCCTACCGCAAGTTTGGACGCAACCATTCCAGCCGCAACCCGGATTTTCCCTATCGGTGGTCGGGTAGCAGCATAGCCGATATTCTGGAAAACCCGGACTATATCGGCTTACAGGTAAGCTGCAAGACGCACAAACCTTCCTACAAAAGCGACATTGTAGTCGAGGTGCCGGAAGAAGAACGCTACCGGGTAGAAAACGCCCATGAGCCGATTATTGACCGGGAACTGTGGGACATTGTGCAGAGGGTACGGACGAACAAGCGGCGGCCCACCAAGCTGGGGGAAATGGATATGCTGGCGGGTATGGTACAATGCGCCGACTGCGGCAACACCCATTATCTTTGCCGGTGCGGAAGCTGGGACGAAAGCAAATACACCTATGTTTGCGGCAAATACCACCGCCACAAGGAAGAATGTACGCCCCATACAGTAAAAGCCCTGCACCTGCGGGAAGCTGTTTTACAAGCGATACAGGCCGTCGTACAAACGGTACAAGCCGATCGGGAAGCCTTCATCGCCCATTTGACAGCCAAGCAATCCGGCCAGTTGAAAAAGGAACTGACAGCCAAGCGGAAGGAACTGGAACAGGCAAGGAAACGGCTTGCAGAGGTTGACAACCTGATAGCCGCCACTTTTGAGAAGCTGGCAACCGGCATACTCACGGACGAGCAATTCCAGCAGCTAAACGGGCGGTATCTGGCGGAGCAGGAAACCTTAAAAACACGGGCTTTCTGTTTTGAAGCAGAACTTGCCAAACAACAGGATGAGCTTGACAACGTGGGGAACTTCCTCGCCATTGTTGACCGGCATTTAGAAGTGCCGGAGCTTACGCCGGAAATCCTGCGGGAGTTTGTTCACCACATCACGGTGCATGAGCGTGACGGCGCTTACAGGAAAAAGTTTTACACACAAAAGATTGACGTTTACTTCAATTACATCGGAACGATACAGTAAACGGAAGACATATCCAAAGATATGCCTTCCGCCACAATTCAACTATACATCCTTATTAAGCCGGAGCCATACGCCCTCTTTGTTGTCACAATGTGGATCGAGCACTTTCATTTTATCTCCATTCCTTCAGCCTATCCCTCTGAATTCCACTCATCACATTTGCAAATCTCTTCCACCGCATACAGTGGCAGATTGACCAGCCAATCCTCTTTTTTGTAGTCTGCCATGGAAGTGCGAACAGAAATTTCGGGATTAAATTTTTCGCGATAGGTTTTCAAGCTCTTTGCCTTCAGATTAACCTCCGCCTTAACCTCCACCGGTACGATCTGCTCGCCGGTGTCGACAATAAAGTCCACCTCGCAGGAACCACGGTCATTCGTATAGTAGTAAACACCTAAATCATCTATGGTTTGGAGCTGCTGACATACATATTGCTCGGTCAGAGCACCCTTGAACTCGGTAAATAAATCGTTGCCATCTAGCAGTGCGCCCTGACGCAGGCCTGTCATACAGCCAAGAAGCCCTACATCGACAATAAACAGCTTAAAGGCCTTCAAATCTTCATAGGCTTTCAGCGGAATTCGCGCCGCATTCACACGGCTGACCTTGTGGACAAGTCCGCAGTCACAAAGCCACATAATGGCCGCTTCATATTCCTTTGCGCGTCCACCCTCACGCACAAGGCCGTAGAAAAATTTTTTGTTTTCCTTAGCAAGTTGAGACGGGATGCTGTTCCATACCATACGAATTTTTGGAACGATTTCGATAGGGGCATGCTTAGAAAAATCCTGTTCATAAGCTGCCAGTATACGTTTTTGAATTTCCCGAACCTCGTTAAAATCCTTTTCTTCGGCAAAGCTTTGCACCGATTCTGGCATACCGCCCACAAAGAAATACTGCTTGAGCGCATCCATATAGGTCTGCTTAAAAGAGGTGACCATCGAGTAATCCTGTCTGTCAAGAAGTTCGGCAAAGCGTTCACCAACGGTGGCCATTAAAAACTCCTTGAAGGATAACGGATAAAGACTCAAAAACTCAACCTTGCCTACGGGAAACGATGTACCCTCGTGCAGAGCAATGCCCAAGAGTGAACCAGCACAGACAATATGATACTGTGGCGCATTTTCATAAAAATATTTCAGTGATGAAAGCGCTCTCGGCACTTCCTGTACCTCATCAAATATCAGAAGGGTGTTGTTTGGATCAATTTTTCTGCCGGCATACAGCTCAATTCCCATAATCAGGCGGTCCGTATTCAAATCGCTAGCAAATAACTCCGCCATTCTGGAATTGGAATCGAAATTGATATATACGGTATCGGCATAAGCCTTACTGCCGAAGTCTTTCATTAACCAAGTCTTTCCAACCTGTCTTGCGCCCTGGATAATCAGTGGCTTGCGGCGCTTGCTTTCCCTCCACCTGTAAAGTTTTTCTATTGCAATTCGGTACATTGGCACACCTCCACAGAATCTTACAAGCGTAGTATAGCACATTAAAACAAAATATACAACGATAATTAGATAACATACAACGTTTTTTACGCTGAAATAAGTGATTGTGCTCCAAACAGCTTCCAAAAGGGAGCAAGGAAACAGGGGCCGGAATTTTGAGCATAGAAAAACCGCCGAACAGAAAATTTTCCTATTCGGCGGCCCATATCTTGCTATTGACCGAGCGACAAGATTTGCTCCGAGGGAAGTATCGATTTTGCAGCGGCTCTTTTCTCGACTATAGGTATCGCTCCTGGTGTGTGAACACGTCCAACATAGCCAGTATATTTTCCGGCGGAACATCATGGGGCACCGCGTGGGTTGGCGATGCGATATAGCCACCCCCTGGTCCCATGGTGCGCATGATTCGGATGGTCTCGCTTTTGACCACTTCCGCAGGGGCGGAGGGAAGTAGCTGTTGGGTGGAAATTCCACCGAAGAAAGTGAGATGACGGCCAAATTCTTTTTTCACAGCTTCGATATCATAGATCTCCGGCTGGAATGTTTGATAGCAGTCCAATCCGATGTCGATCAAGTCTGGGAAAAGTTCATGGATATCGCCACAGGAATGTTGGATGATGAACTTTCCGCCGTCTTTTGCCTTGCGGTACATTTTGGCCAGACGAGGTTTGATAAAGCGCCGCCAGTGGTCCGGCCCCATGATCGTTCCGTGCTGTTGCCCCCAGTCGTCGCCAAAATAACAGGCATCCACCTCTGGATATTCCAACATGACAGAGATGACGTTCAAATTAAATTCGCAGATACTGTCCAGCAACCGGTCCAGCTCCTCGGGATAGGCGAGCATCCCCATGAGAACGTTCTCCATTCCACACAGGCTCCAGGCCCGCTCAAAGACAGAAAATCCCAGTCCCACATAGGTAAAGCGGTCCTCACGCGTGGCTAAAACGCCCTCAATCTCCTTGCGGAAACGGTCTTCGTCAAAGACAGGACAGGTATAGGTGAAATCCTCCAGATCCTCAATCACAGGATGATCGATCACGCCGATATCCTTGTCCGCACCGGAGCGATTCCAGATCACACCAAAGTCATCCTGGTAGAAATCCGGTTGGCCCGGAAGCGGGTGAGGCCAGCCGCCGTAATCGATGCCGGCCATGTGCAATCCTACCCCTTTAAGATAATCTGGATCGCCGGTGTAGGCAATCACTCTTTCAAGTTCCTGAGAGGTAAATCCCGCGTGATAGGGAATGATATCGCTTTCCCTGTGAAGCAAGCTGTTAATGACGCGCTGTCTCCTAGTCAATTCAAACACACCTCATTTTTAGACTTTTTCTCTAGTATACTTATCGATAGCGGGATTCGTATAGGTAAAAAAACGCGAAAAAGTAGAAAAATCGTTCGCGCAGACGTTGCGCTATGGGCCTCCATATGCTATACTTTAGCCTGAGGTGGAGAGCGATGCGATATCAATATAACATGGAGCGGCTGACAAAGTTGCTTCGGGACTTTTACCGTGTCAGCGGTGTTCGGATTGGAGTCTTCAGCCGCGAGTACAGACAAATCGCGGCGATTCCGGAAGCGGCCTCCCGCTTTTGCACTAGGCTGCGGCAGTACCCTGCCATCGCCCAGCAGTGTTTGGACTGCGATGCCCATGCGTTTCGCGATTGCCGGGAGTTCTCCATCTATCGCTGTCATATGGGCATTGTGGAGGCAGTCGCGCCTATCGTGAATGATTACACGACATACGGGTACCTTATGATTGGGCAACTGCTGGATGACACCTCCCTGGAGGAACAGTGGAGCCACACGCGCGCCCAATGCCTCCGCTACCAGGTACCGGCCAATGTCCTGGAGGAGCTACAGACATTTTTTTATGAGTTACCCATTCGGCAGACAGAGTACATTCGATCCGCCACGGAGCTGGTCAAGATCTGTGCCCGTTTCATCTGGATGGAGGATTTAATCGCTTTGCAGCAGGATGATCTGATGAAGAGACTCTACGCCGTCATCGATGAGAATCTGGCGGCTCCTCTCACCATCGACTTTATATGCCAGGCGTTGCATATGGGGAAGACATCGCTGGCGGGCGCGGTGAAGAAAGTCAGCGGCGCGACGGTGGGGCAGATTGTGCGGGAGCGACGGATTGCCGCCGCGAAAAAACTACTGTTGACGACAGATCGACCGATAAACGAAATCGCCGGCGCCTGTGGCGTCAGCGATTATAATTATTTTACAAAAGTATTCAAGTCGGAAACCCAGCAAACCCCGCGAGAATTTCGTCTGCGGTGGAAGAATGTGGATTAAAAATCCAGATTGTTAACGGTTCTGGGGAAGGGGAGAACATCGCGGATATTGGCCATTCCGGTGACATACATGATGAGTCGCTCGAATCCCAAACCGAAACCGGCGTGGCGGTTCGTCCCGTACCGGCGCAGATCCAGATACCACCAATAATTTTCCGGATCCAACTTTAGCTCTTCCATGCGGGCCAGCAGCATGTCAAGACGTTCCTCGCGCTGGCTTCCGCCGATGAGCTCTCCGACGCCTGCCACCAGGAGATCCATGGCGGCCACGGTCCGGGTATCCTCATTCATGCGCATATAAAACGCCTTAATGTCCTTGGGATAATCCGTCACAAAGACTGGACGGCCGAAAACAACCTCCGTCAGATACCGCTCGTGCTCTGTCTGCAAATCGCAGCCCCATTCGGGCTTGTACTCAAATGGACGGTCCGCCTTTTTCAGATGTTCAATTGCATCGGTATAGGTGCATCTCGCAAAATCGCTGTTTACAATATGCGTCAGGCGTTGAAGCAGCGTTTTGTCCACGAAGCTGTTGAAGAAATCCAATTCATCCGCCGCGCGATCCATCAGGTATCGAATCACGTATTTCAACATATCCTCCGCCAGCTGCATGTCATCTTGAAGGTCGGCAAAGGAGATCTCCGGCTCAATCATCCAAAATTCCGCTGCGTGCCGGGGCGTATTGGAGTTTTCCGCGCGGAATGTGGGGCCAAAGGTGTACACATTCCGAAAGGCGGCCGCGTAAGTCTCGGCGCTGAGCTGCCCGCTGACTGTCAGGTTCGCAGGTTTCCCAAAGAAATCCTGGCTGTAGTCCAGCGCCCCATGGTCCGTCAGGGGATAGTGCGCTAGATTCTGCGTCGTGACCTGGAACATCTCGCCGGCGCCCTCGCAGTCACTTCCCGTGATGAGGGGCGTGTGGACATAGACAAATCCCCGATCCTGAAAAAACTGGTGAATCGCGTAAGCGGCCAGAGACCGAACCCGAAAGACGGCCTGGAAGGTGTTGGATCTTGGGCGCAGATGGGCGATCGTTCGAAGATATTCGAAGGAATGACGTTTTTTCTGAAGGGGATAGTCGGGCGTGGAAGACCCTTCTATGTCGATGGAGGCGGCTCTCAGCTCAAAGGGCTGTTTCGCGTTGGGAGTTAAAACGACCTCTCCGGTGACGATGACAGCGGAACCCACAGGCAGCCGGCTGATTTCTTGAAAGTTCGAGATCGTACCTTCCTCATAGACAATTTGAAGTGTGGCAAAGCATGTGCCATCGTGGAGGACAAGAAAGCCCAAGGATTTTGAATCCCGAATGCTGCGGACCCATCCGCTGACAGTAATGGACTGGCCTGCGAAGGATTCCGCATGGGCGTACAAATCTTTTATGAGAGTGTAACTCATGATAGGAGTACCCCTTTCTAAATGTGGCATTAAGCCCTATTATACTATGAATAAAAAAGTTAGACAAGGGGGATACAAAGAATTCAGAGGAAATTTAATCGTCCATGTTACTTTTTCCTGTACTTGCTACAAGAACAGAGGGATCATACAAGAATTCACAAAAATAATGGAGGAAAACGAATGAAACGAGTTGTAGCAGTCATGATGGTTCTGAGTCTGATGGTGGCCGCCCTGGCCGGCTGTCAAAAGGAGAGCGACAACAGCGATGTAAAGGTGGAGTCCGGAAAGCTCCAGGAGATCCACGAGGCGGTGAAGAATGCCTACGGAGACAACTATATTCCAAGTATGCCCTATGATGAAGTGATGTTGGAGGATCTCTTTGGAATCAAGCAGGACATGGCAAAAGAGATAATTGCCGAGGGGCCCATGATGAGTGCGCAAGTGGATACGTTTGTGGGGCTGGAAGCGGCCGACGGCAAGGTGGAGGAGGCGAAGAAGGCGTTGGATGCCTATCGAGAAACCCTCGTCAACGATACCCTACAATACCCCATGAATATCAGTAAGGTTCAAGCCTCCCAGGTCTATGTTGTTGGGGATTACGTCTTTTTCATCATGCTTGGCCAGATTCCCGATGAGATGCTAGAGCGGGGCGATGAGTCAGAAATGCTGAAGGCTTCCCAGGAACAAAACCAGATTGCCATCGACGCCATCAACAAAGTGTTGGGAGTCGAATCAAAATAGGAGGGCATCCGTGGTTTTCAGCAGTCTATTGTTTCTTTTTATTTACCTGCCGGTTATACTGGTCGTCTACTATGTGGCTCCCCGCAAGATTCGAAATCTGATCCTCTTCCTGGGGAGCCTTGTCTTTTATGCCTGGGGGGAGCCGGTTTACGTCTGTCTCATGCTGTTCTCCACCTTAGTGGACTTTATCCACGGGCTTCTTGTTGAGCGGTTTCAAAGCCGCGGACAGACGCGGAGAGCTAAGGGGGCAGTGGCGTCCTCCGTCATCATCAATTTAGGTTTGCTTGGCTTTTTTAAGTATTCGGATTTTCTTGTGGCCAATGTAAACGCATTGTTGGGCACGTCGATCCCGCTGCTCCGGCTTCCCCTGCCCATCGGAATCTCCTTCTATACATTTCAGACCATGTCCTATACCATCGATATATATCGGGGGGAGGCCAGAGCGCAGCATAATATCCTGGATTTCGGCACGTATGTGGCATTATTCCCGCAGCTGATCGCAGGTCCTATTGTGAGATATGGGACAGCGGCGGATCAGCTGACCCACCGGCGGGAGACGGTGGATTCTTTTGCGGGCGGCGTTCAGAGATTTGTGGTGGGGCTGGGAAAGAAGGTTCTCCTGGCAAACACCATCGGTCTTGTCTGGAGTGGCATCCAGGAACTGCCGGTTGAACAGATGCCAGCGCTAACAGCCTGGCTCGGACTGCTGGCCTTTGGATTTCAGATATACTTTGATTTCTCTGGCTACTCCGATATGGCTATCGGGCTGGGCAACATGTTTGGCTTTCACTTTCATGACAATTTCCAGTATCCCTATGAATCCAAGAGCATAACGGAGTTTTGGAGGCGCTGGCATATTTCGTTGGGGACCTGGTTCAAGGAGTATGTCTATATCCCCCTGGGGGGAAATCGCAAAGGCCTGGGAAAACAGATTCGCAATATTGCCATTGTGTGGGCCCTGACAGGGATCTGGCATGGGGCGAGCTGGAATTTTCTTCTGTGGGGTGTGTACTTTGGCATATTGCTGATGATGGAGAAGCTGTTTTTACTGCCCTATCTCCGGAAAGCGCCATCCTGGGTATCCCATGTCTATACACTGCTTGCTGTGCTCTTTGGATGGCTGTTGTTTGCCTTTGAATCCCTTCCTCAGGGGTTGGGATTTTTAAAGGCAATGTTTGGAGGATTTGGTGCGGGGTTTGTCAACGGGGACGCGGTATATTTGCTTTACACCAATGCCACGCTGCTGATCATTCTTGTAGTAGGATCGACACAGCTGCCAAAACGGTTGCTTGCCAAGGCCATGGAGCTTCTGCAAAGACACGAGAATGCCGCGGTGTTGCTTCAAAACATTGGCCTTGTGGCCATTTTTCTGATATCCACCGCGTATTTGGTAGATGCGACCTACAATCCGTTTTTATATTTCCGATTTTGACTGGAGCAAGCAAATATCCTTTATATGGAGGCTGCCATGAAAAGAAAACAGGCACGGTTCACTGTGGTCGTTTTTCTTGTACTGCTCTTCGGACTGTCTTTGGCCAACGCATTAAAAAAAGATACGATTTTTTCAGAAAATGAAAATCGGTATCTTGCAGGAAAGCCGGAATGGTCAGTGGCGCGTTTTTTTGATGGCGTTTTTGGACAAGAGTTCGAGACCTATTTGACCGATCAATTCTTGGGCCGCGATGCATGGGTCAGCGTGAAGACCCTTGCGGAGCTGGCCATGGGAAAAAGGGAGAGCAACCATGTTTTTTTTGCAAAAGATGGCTACCTGATTGAACGCCACGATGCATCGGAACTTGCCAGCTCGTATTATGAAAAAAATTGTTCCTATCTCAGCCAGTTTATCGCAGCGCAGACGGAAAAGCTGGGCATGGGCAGAGTTCAAGTCCTTCTTGCTCCGGCGGCCAGTCAGGTTTTGACAGAGAAGTTGCCCGCCTATGCGCCGGGCTGGGCCAGCAGGGAACTGTCGGATCATCTGCGCCCTCTCCTGCCGGAGGGGACCCTTGTGGATGTCCAACCGGTCCTTGCAGAAGCACAGGATTCCTATATCTACTATCGCACGGATCATCACTGGACGACCCTGGGCGCTTACTACGCGTACCGCGTCTGGATGAATGCCCGGGGGGAGACGCCCTGGCAGTTGGATGACTTCCAGGCTGAACCCCTGAGCCATACATTTTTGGGGACAGTGTATTCAAAAGCGAATTATCCCTTTGCAGAGCCTGATACCATGTATCGCTACTGTCCTGTCAGAGAGGATATCCGGGTAACGGTCACCTACAACCAGGAGGAGGAAGTGACCTACTCCAGCCTGTACATGGAAGAGTATCTGTCCCAAAAAGATCAATATCCCGTATATCTGAATGGAAATCAGGCGCTCACCAGGATCAGGACCAATGTAGAAGAGGAGCGGAAGCTGCTGATCATCAAGGACTCGTATGCCAACAGCTTTACTCCTTTTGCGGTGAATCATTTTCAGGAAGTACAGATGATAGACCTCCGGTATTTCAATGGGAGTCTCTCCGCGTATATCCAGGGCGAGGGGATAACGGACCTTTTGTTCCTGTACGGCGGGCCTCAGTTTATAGAGGATCGAAATTTAGGCAAGCTGCTTCGTTAAAAGGATAAATCGGGTAATGCCATGGACACAGATTGTATTCGCTTATGACAGTGCAGCTACGCGGTGAGGAGTAGAGAATACAGTACGGTGATGATTCCAGCCATGCAGATGGCGATTCCGCTCATAGCGCCCTGTGTCTCACCCAGTTCCAGCGCTTTGGATGTCCCGACAGCGTGGCTGCTGGTACCAATGGCCAGGCCTGCGGCGATGGGGTTGCGGACCCGGAACAGCCGAATGAGGAGCGGGGCCAAAATGGCTCCCAATATTCCAGTGAAGATGACGGCGGCGACGGTTACAGGGACGATGCCGCCGTTTTGTCTTGCAATTCCCATGGCGATTGGGGTGGTGACGGACTTCGGCAACAGGGAAGCCGTTAATTTTTCATCGAGGGAAAAAGCCTGACATAAGAGATAAACACTCGTCATGGATACCGCGGAGCCCACGGCCGTTCCGGCGAGAACCGGCAGCCAATTGCGTTTAAGGATGTCCAGCTGCCCGTAGATAGAGATCGCCAGGGCGGCGGTTGCGGGGGCGAGAAACATGGAAATGATATCGCCTCCAACAGCATAGCTTTCCAGCGGTATGCGAAATATCTGTAGGATTAGGATGATGAGCGCGATGGCGATGAGCAAGGGATTGGCCACAGGGGTTTTTAGTTTTTTATTGATCCATACACCAGCCTCATAGGTAAAGATACTGAGGCAGATGCCAAAGAGCGGCGATGATAGAAGGACGTCTTTCATAGTCTTTTCCCTCGCTTACGAAGCCGTTCCTGCAAAGCGCAGACGGCCTTGACGGTATACGCGGTGGCGGCAAAGGTCAGAACCGTGGAGACCACACAGATCAGGAGAATCGGCAACATGCTGTCCCGAATGTACGTGAATTGTTCCAAAATTCCAACGCCAGCAGGGATGAAAAAGAACGCCATATTCTTCAATAAAAAATCCGTTTTTTGGCGGATGTGCTCAGGCCGCAGAATGCGCAGCAATAAAAGAAGAAAAAGGAGCAACATGCTGATCACACTGGAGGGAAAGGAAAAGGGGAGAATGCTGGCAATCCCCTCCCCCACAAGGCAGATCAGAAAGATGATCCCGATTTGAAGTATGATTTTCATAGAAATCTTCCTCTATTTCATAGTAATCTCATTCCGGAGCGCTAGAGGCGGGGCAAAGAGCGCTTATAAACTCGCCAGCTGCTCCAGCTTGTTGATCTGCTGCTGTTTCAGATCCATGGAAGAGTGCACATAGCGGTTAAGCGTGATGGTGACGGAGGAATGCCCCAGGATCTCACTGAGGCTTTTGATATCAACCCCAAGCTCGATACACTTTGTCGCGAAGGTATGGCGGAGAGCGTGAAAATTGCGGTAGGGTATACGGCCCTTCTGCAAGTACATCTTATAGCGGCTCTGGTACGTGCGGGGTTCAATATAATAATAGGGGCTCCCTGTTAAGAAAAATCCATTCCCCGATGACATCTGTGCATACCGGCGCAGATCCTTTGACAGGTTGTTGGGAAGTGGAATGTCTCGAATGGATTTCACGCTCTTCGGGCTGTCGATGATGACCTTCGTTTTCGGAGGCTCAGGTTCTGGATTTTGAATGCGCTGGATGGTCCTGCGAACCTTAAGAAAGTTTTCCTGAAAGTCAAAATCGCTCCATTTCAGCGCACAGACTTCCCCTAACCGGATCCCTGTATATAGACAGAGGAGAATCCCCATCTTCGAGATATCGCAGTCTGCGGTCAGATACTGGGTCAGCAGAACGATTTCTTCATTGGAAAAGACTTCAATCTCCTTCGCCGAGACCCGGGGCAGCCCAATGTTCTCCGCGACGTTGGGAATATGAAATTCACGGTGGGCAAACTTGAAGGCCGATTTTATTATGATCACGATATTCTGTACCGTTTTGGGCGAGAGGCCACCGCTATTGTCCAGACGCCCGTCCTGTAATTTTTGTGTGACCAATTTATCCAGGATAAACGAGGTGACTTTGTCTAGACGCATACCCCCGATCTCCGGAAGGATATGGGATCGGATTAGGGTATAGTAGTTGGAATAGGTTGACTGTTTGACAAAGGATCGCTCCCGCTCCAACCACAGATCGAACAATTCTTCCACGGTGACAGCGGTTTTTTTCACTAGCTGGCCATTCTTGGCCTGATTCAACTTTTGCTTGACTTCCTGATAGGAATGAGCATAAACAGCTCCATATCTCGCTTTTCCGGATTCGCGGTATCCGATGATATATCGCCCTTCCCAGCGGCCATCCTTGCGCTTGTATATATTCTCTCCATGCCTAGGCATACTTATGACCTCCCGTTTTTAATTTTTACAAGTATCTAAAACAGAAGTTTCACCAGTAAAGGGAAATAGTATCGGACTTATGGAAAAGTATTCAAATTAGCCGATAAGGCCCATTCATAGCAACATCTGTATTCCTCATAAGTAGTAGTAGAAAAAGCCGCCGCACTTGAACATGGACTGTCCACAGTACGGCGGCTTATCGCCCAATTGGTCAGCTCCGCCAGTTATTTGATTACATTCACATTGTTCTCTTTCAGAATCACATCGTGCGCGCCGCCCTCGACGATGCTGGTAGCGGAAACCAGCGTAATCTTCGCATTCTTCTGCAATTCCGGAATGGTCAAACAGCCACAATTGCACATGGTGGATTTTACCTTATTCAGGGATAGTGTAACATTATCCTTCAGGCTTCCGGCATAGGGAACATAGGAATCGACCCCCTCCTCAAAGGAGAGCTTGCTTGCGCCGCCCAGGTCGTATCGCTGCCAGTTGCGGGCGCGATTGGAGCCTTCCCCCCAGTATTCCTTGACATAGTTGCCGTTGATATTGAGTTTGTTGGTGGGACTCTCATCAAATCTGGCAAAATAGCGTCCCAGCATCAGGAAATCCGCGCCCATGGCCAGAGCCAGTGTCATATGGTAATCATAGACGATGCCGCCGTCGGAGCAGATGGGAACATAGATGCCGGTCTCCCGGAAATATTCGTCCCGCGCTGCGGCGACCTCGATGACGGCTGTTGCTTGTCCGCGGCCGATGCCTTTTTGTTCTCGGGTGATGCAGATGGAGCCTCCCCCGATCCCAACCTTTACAAAATCGGCCCCGGCTTTTGCTAAGTACAGGAACCCTTCCCGATCGACTACGTTGCCGGCGCCGACTTTAACCGAATCGCCGTATCGGCCCCGAATGAAATCCAGGGTTCGCTTCTGCCATTCTGTGAAGCCCTCCGACGAGTCGATGCACAGGACATCGGCTCCGGCCTCCACAAGCGCGGGCACGCGCTCCTCATAATCGCGGGTGTTGATACCGGCGCCGACGATGTAGCGCTTGTCAGCGTCCAACAGTTCATTGGGATTCTCTTTGTGAGATGAATAATCCTTGCGGAATACAAAATATTTCAACCGGCCTGCATCATCGATAATGGGCAGTGCATTGAGTTTGTGTTCCCAGATGATATCGTTGGCCTCTTTAAGGGATACGCCTTCCTTCGCGTAGACCAGAGAGTCAAAGGGCGTCATGCATTCGCTCACCTTCGTGTCAAGAGACATACGGCTCACGCGGTAATCCCGGCTTGTCAGAATGCCCAACAGCCGGCCGGCCTCTGTTCCATCTTCCGTCACGGCCATGGTAGAGTGCCCTGTCCTTTCTTTTAGAGCTAAGACATCGGATAGGGTGGCGTCAGGTCGAAGGTTGGAATCGCTGCACACGAATCCGGCTTTGTAACTCTTAACTCTGGCAACCATAGCAGCCTCGCTGGCCACGGACTGGGAACCATAGATAAACGAGATGCCGCCCTCTGTCGCCAGCGCGATTGCCATTTGTTCACCGGATACAGACTGCATGATCGCGGAAACTAACGGGATATTCAGCGTCAGCGGGCACTCCTCCTGACCCTTGCGGTATTTAATCAGGGGAGTCTTCAAGCATACATTGGATGGCATGCACTCGGCGGAGGAATATCCGGGTACCAACAGATATTCACTGAAGGTCCGGGATGGTTCATCAAAATAAAGTGCCATTTTCGGTTCGTCTCCTTATCAATTTTTTCACGGGTAAAAAGTAAAGGGTAACTTGGTTTTATCTTATATTATATATGAAGAATTCTTCTACTGTCAAGCCACTTTATTCCGAAAAAGAAACATGTTACCCTCACAGGCAAGAAAAGAGCCTCTGTGAACGAGTTTCTACAGCAAAAAATTCGAAAGAAATGCGAACAAATATTTGCATAAAAAGGAGAAATGTGTTATAGTATAAGAACATTAGTTCTCGAAATGGCATAGAGGAGAAAGAAGGTAACCATATGGAACAGACATTATTGGACAAACTTGAGATTTTGGCGGACTCCGCTAAGTATGATGTATCCTGTGCATCCAGCGGAGTCAACCGATCCAATACCGGCGCGCTGGGAAATGCAACAGCGTGCGGCATCTGCCATACATGGTCAGCGGATGGCCGCTGCGTATCCCTGCTAAAGGTTTTGCATACGAACGCCTGCGTCTACGACTGCGCATACTGCGTCAACCGAATCACCAACGATGTCCCGAGGGCCAGCTTTACCTCCGAGGAGGTAGCGGAACTGACCATGGAGTTTTACCGCCGAAACTATATTGAGGGCCTATTTCTCAGTTCCGCAGTGGAAAAAAATCCACACTATACCATGGAAAAAATATGCCGGACCCTCTTTCTTCTGCGCCGCCAATATGGATTTGCCGGTTATATTCACGCGAAGCTCATACCGGGGGCGGACCCGGCGTTGATCCGTCAGGCGGGGGAGTTGGCCGACAGGGTCAGCGTCAATATTGAGCTGCCAACGGTATCCAGCCTGCGCAGCTTAGCGCCCCAGAAGAATCCCAAGCTACTGGTGGCCCCCATGGTACAGATCCGCAATTCTATCAGTGGGTATCTGGAAGATCAGCGGCATTTTCGGTCAGCCCCATCCTTCGCCCCAAGCGGACAGTCGACTCAGATGATCATCGGAGCGACTCCCGATACGGATTATCAGATTATCAACACAACAGAGAATCTGTATCAGAAATATCGCCTGAAACGAGTCTATTACTCCGCCTACGTTCCGGTAAATCATGATGCTCGCCTGCCAGCGCTGAATCTATCGCCGCCGATGAAACGGGAGCACCGCCTGTATCAGGCGGACTGGCTGCTTCGCTTCTACAGATTTGAGGCAAAAGAATTGCTCGATGAAACCCATCCTTTTTTTGACCTAGAATTCGATCCCAAGATCAACTGGGCCTTCCACCATATGGATCAGTTTCCCATGGAAATCAACCGCGTCGACTACGAGGAACTGCTCAGAATCCCTGGGATTGGCCCCACATCGGCCCAGCGGATCGTGCGTCAGCGGGCTCTGGCGTCCATCTCCTATGATACCCTCCGAAAAATGGGGGTTGTGCTCAAGAGGGCGAAGTACTTTATCACCTGCGGCGGAAAATTCTATGGCGATATTCATTTTCACGAAGACAATATCAAAGACAAACTGCGATGTATGGAGAACCCAAAGCCCTATACCCAGCTGTCCCTCTTCGAAGGAGGCATAGGCCGATGATTTACCTATATGACGGGAGCTTCGATGGATTCCTGTGCTGTGTCTACGCACACTACTATTGTGGGAGCGCTTCGGCGATCTATGCGGTCGATGGGTTTCAACAGCAGCTCGGTGAGACTTGCGCCGTGGTGGAGCGGGATGATGAGAAAGCAAAGAAAGTCTATGAAGCTATGGAGGAGAAGCTTGGAGATGAGATTGTCAGCAAAGCGTACCGCTGCTTTCTCGCGGAGGATCTGGAGAAAGATACGCGGATCCTAAACTATCTGCGGCTGTGTTTCCGCTATGGTCCTCAGGTAGACGGATATCGCACACATCCGTGGATACTGCCCATCCACGAGCTGGACAAAAAGGTGAGCGGACAGGTGCACCGGTATCTGGGAATTCTCCGATTTTCTGATATTCAGGGGGTTCTGTACGCGGCTTACACACCGGATTATGACATGACACGGATCCTTATGCCTCATTTTGCTGACCGTTTCAAGCGGGAACAGTTTATTATCTACGATCGCCGCAGGCAGAAAGCTGGCGTCTATGCCAGGGGACAGTGGCTGGAGCGGGATTTTGATGTGGATTTGCTGCAATACCGAAGCGAAAAAGAGAGAAATTTGGAAGCGCTGTGGAAAGGCTATTTTGAGCATATCGCCATTGAGGCCCGCAAAAATCCTAAGTTGCAGGCCCATTTTGTGCCGAAGAGATACCGCAGCTTTGTCACAGAGTTCCAGCCGCGATAGACTGTCACGATCATACGGATCGCGTCTTGCCAAGCCTGTATTCTTATGATACAATAAAACAAGAATATGGATAAGGATGGGGTGTGCATGCAAAGCTTTTTTGAGGCTGGCCTGCGTGTTGTGGATTATGGTATTTTATTTTTCTTGTATTCCGCAATAGGCTGGCTGGTGGAGTCTATCTATGTGTCGGTCTCCAAAGGTCACTGGGTCAATCGGGGGTTTTTAAATGGTCCCATCTGCCCAGTTTACGGTACAGGAGCCATTCTGATCATATTGCTGCTGACACCGCTGAAGGAGTATCCACCGCTGGTGTTTTTGACGTCTCTGCTGGTGGTGTCCATTGTGGAATATGTGACAGCTTGGATTTTGGAGACCATCTTCCACGCCAAATGGTGGGATTATTCCAACAAGCGGTTCAACATAAAAGGCCGGGTTTGTCTGCTGAACGCACTGGAATTTGGCGTGCTGGGACTGGCCCTGATGTACGGCATACATCCCTGTGTGACAGAGCTTCTAGGCCGGATCAGCGTGAGATGGCACTGGATCATTTTGGCCGTCATCGTGATTGCCTTTGTCTTTGACCTTGTCTTCTCCACCCGGACGGCTCTGAGGCTGCGGGGCGATATGGCCAATTCCCGAAAATGGCGGGAGGATCTGGAAAAGCTGTTGGAGTCTCTGCCTAAGCCCGAGGTGATTCGGAACTTAGAAGAGAGATGGGAGCAGGCATCAGAGGAGGGACGGCAGTGGCTGGAGCAGGTCAAACAGCGGCTGGCAGAGTACCGAAGCGCAGAGGAGGAACAGCGAAAGAGGAAGCAGAATCGACTTCTCCGCGCATTTCCCAATCTATCCCAGTCGAAAGTGGAGATGGCAGGCCGTCTGTCAGAGCTTCGCAACCGCTTAGAAGGCTGGTTGAAAGAACATGGGAGAGAGACCGGAGATTCGAGGGAGGACGAAAAAAAAGGTTGACAGGCGCAGGAAAAATAGGTATACTAGTACTACTTCGTGCAGCTGGGGAGGTAGCGGCGCCCTGTACCTGCAATCCGCTATAGCAGGGGTGATATCCATCCTCGGTCTGAGCCGGTGGGGCTGCCCTCTGCAGGGGAGCGTTGACGGCCGGGTCTCGCGCAATAGAGCTCTGTGAACCGTGTCAGGTCCGGAAGGAAGCAGCACTAAGCGGACCCCTCTATGTGCCGCGAGGTTGCCTGGCTTGAGCTTGCCCTCTCAGGTAACGCCCATTGGTCAGGATCAAAGATGGATGCACGGAGTCAGAAAGAGGCATTTGGCAGAGCGCCAAGTGCTTTTTTCTATGCTATAGGAAAGTCCGCCGTGAGGGGCCGCAGATTCGAATAGGAGGATTCTGCCCTGTGGGAGCGGATCGAAATCAGGATTCACACTTTCTTTTTTGAGAAAATCGTAGTATAATGATAGCAGACGTATGGGAGAGACTACTAGATAGGAGGCTGGTGCGGATGTCGTATATGGCGCTGTATAGGAAGTGGCGTCCGAGAGATTTTGACGGAGTCGTGGGGCAGGATCCCATTGTGACGGCGCTGAAAAATCAAATCCAGTATCAGCGGATCGGGCACGCGTATTTGTTCTGCGGGACGCGGGGGACAGGAAAGACCTCAACAGCGAAGATTTTCGCCCGAGCGGTCAATTGTTTGAACCCGCGGGATGGCAATCCCTGCAATGAGTGCGAGCTGTGCCAGGAAGCGGAGACGGGGTTCAATGTGGTGGAGATCGACGCCGCATCCAACAACGGCGTGGATAACATCCGTGAGATCCGCGAGGAAGTGAAGTATACGCCGGCCAAAGGGAGGTACAAGGTTTATATCATCGATGAGGTTCACATGTTGTCGGCCGGTGCTTTCAATGCACTGCTGAAGACATTGGAGGAGCCCCCAGAGCACATTATCTTCATTCTGGCGACGACGGAACCCCATAAGATTCTGCCGACGATCCTTTCACGGTGTCAGCGCTATGACTTTCGCCGCATTACGACGGCGCAGATTGCGAAACAGCTGCAGACCTTGACGGAGAAGGAAGGGCTGGAGGCCGACGAGGATGCGCTGCAATACATTGCCCGGATGGCCGATGGCGCTATGCGGGATGCGCTGAGCATATTGGATCAGTGCAGTTCTTTCTACCTAGGACAGAGGATTACGCTGGAGAAGGTGTACGATGTATTGGGAGCTGTGGACACGCAAATCTTTTATGAGGCGACGCGAGCCCTGGCTGGCGCGGATGCCATGGCCTGTCTGCAATGCGTGGATGAAATTTTTAGCAAGGGCCGGGATCCCTCCCAATTTCTGACCGATTGGATCAGCCATCTTCGGGATGCGCTTATGACCAAGGCGCTGGGCGCCGCTGGAGTGGAGCTGCTGGAAATCAGCGCGGATCGGGCGAAGGGCCTGACGGAGCAGGCACAATCCTTAAGCGCGGATCAATTGACCTATTTTATTACCCAACTGTCTAAGCTTGAGAATCAGATCAAATATTCATCCCAGAAGAGAGTCTTGATCGAAGTGGGACTCCTGCGGCTCTGCCATCCGGAGGACGATCACACGGACGAAGCGCTGCGCAGCCGGCTGGACGCGGTGGAACAAAAATTGGCCGGCGGACTTCCCCCTCAACTCAGCACAGGCGCCGCCTCTGCCCCCAAGCCAAAACCGCCGCGGCCGGAGAAGGCAAAACAGCAGGTGACAGCTCCAATGGCCAGCCGCCCAGCCGCAGGGGCGGTCAAGGAGCTGCTGGACAGGTGGCCGGACTTGAAGAGGCGGCTGGTTAAAGAGCAGCCCTCCTTTTATCTGTTAAATATGATGACCTTGACGCCGGGGGAGGAGGAAGATTCTCTATTTTTGGTGACGGGAAAGGCCATCTACCGTGATCAGTTGAACCAAAAAAATGGGGAAAAGTTGCGGGAGATCGAAGCCTTTCTCGAGCAGAACACAGGAACGCGCTATCGGATACTGGCGGTGACCGACGGCGAATTGCAAAAAGGAGCGCCACCGCCGGCGGAGAGTGATCTGGCCGACGTGATCAAAAATATTCATTCCGATATCACATGGGAGTAAGCCGTGGTTTTTGGATCCCATGTGGAAAAATGAAATTCCCCTTGCTATTTTGTGCTAAATCGGCTACAATAAAAGATACCAGATATTATCACAGGAGGTTGTACCATGGCAAAACGCGGAGGATATGGCGGGCAGATGCCTGGCAATATGAATAATATAATGAAGCAGGCGCAGAAGATGCAGCGCCAGATGGAAGAGATGCAGAAGGAGCTGGAGACGAAGACCGTGGAGGCCACCGCCGGCGGCGAGGCAGTAAAAGTTGTCGTCAACGGGCGCAAGGAGGTCGTGGAGATTGAGCTCAAGCCTGAAGTGGTGGACCCGGAGGATATTGAGATGCTGCAGGATCTGGTGATGGCGGCAATCAACGAGGGGCTGCGCAAGGCCGATGAGATGGTGAACTCGCAGATGAGCACCATCACCGGCGGATTGAATCTCCCCGGCGGATTGTTTTAATCTGAAAATTTATTTGCGCCAGCGCATTTCGAAATGGAGATTGATATATGGATTATTATGGTAATCCTGTGACGACGTTGATTGAGGAGCTGGCAAGGCTGCCGGGCATTGGACGAAAGACGGCCCAGCGCCTTGCCTTTCATATTATCGGTATGCCGGAGGATGAGGTAAACGCGCTGTCAGTAGCGCTTGTCCAGGCGAGGCGGGAAGTTCGGTATTGCCGCCAGTGCTGTACGCTGACGGATTCCGAGATCTGCCCCATCTGTTCGGACCCATCCCGAGACCGCGGGTCTATCATGGTGGTTGAGGACTCACGGGATATGGCCGCGTATGAAAAGACAAAGCAATACAACGGGCTGTATCACATTTTGCACGGCGTCATTTCCCCTCTGGGCGGGGTGGGGCCGGGGGATTTAAAGATCAAGGAGCTCTTGGAAAGGCTTCGCTCCGACGAAGTCCACGAGATCATCCTGGCGACGAATCCCACAGTGGAGGGCGAAACCACCGCCATGTATCTGTCGAAACTTATCAAGCCGTTGGGGATTAAAGTCACCCGCATCGCCAATGGGGTGCCTGTTGGCGGTGACCTAGAATATACCGATGAGGTAACCCTTGCTAGAGCACTGGAAGGTAGAGTGCCCCTTTAATTGATTTATATGGAGACAATGTATATTTTTTCTTTCTTTGGACTATACTGTTAGTATCAGACCAGGATAGAAATGAGGAAAGCCCATGGCAATATTTTCATTGTCTCGCCATTCTTCCCCCAAAATGGATCCGGCGCTCCGCAGAAAGATCCAATTTCTTGCCATCCAGCGGCAGGAAGAATTGGACGCTCTGGGCAGTGTCCGGCGGGAGTTGGATGGATTATATCAGGCGCTGGAAACAGTTACAGATGAGAAGTTGGTCGATAGCGTCATCTATGAAATCAAATCATTGGAAGCAAGGTATGACTATCACTTCTGCAATATCAAGCAGATGGACAGCGCCTTACGCCGAGAGGCGCCACAGCAGATACAGGATGGCAAGGCAGCGCCGGTTCTCCCCCATGCATAGGGAGAACCGGCTTTCTTTTCCTATCGATCTCGGTATATTCTGGAGGGACAGGGCATATAGTTAAGGTAGAAGATCGTAAGGATGATACCCATGGAATTGACTCGAGAGCAACTCATCGTAATATGGATAATCGCGATTTTGGCTTTGTCGGTCTTGATTTTGATATTTCCGAAATTCGCCAAGACTGCGGGCCGCGTTGTGCGGAATGCGGCTGTTGGCTGTTGCCTGCTGTGGGCTATAGGCGCAATCTTTGGCGCGAATGCTTCGGTCGGGCTCAATCCCGTGACGGCTGGGGTTTGCGGAATTCTGGGAATTCCAGGCGCCGCTATGCTGATGATTATACATCAGATTTTATGACAGATTCAGACTTTGCATGATGAGCGGGAAAGGATATCGATTGCTTTTTTAACGAAGATGCAGTATAATGATCAATGCATACGCACGTACTGCCAATCGTTGAAGGAGATCAATCACTATGGCTCAGGACATGACAGCGGGGAGACCTGCACGGCTATTGCTTACCTTTTCGCTCCCCATTCTCTTAGGAAATATTTTCCAACAGTTATACAATATGGTGGACAGCGTCGTTGTGGGGCGCGGCGTGGGGGTGGACGCCCTCTCGGCGGTTGGGGCCAGTGGGGTTGTGTACTATGTGATTCTAGGCTTTGGGATGGGGATGGCGGAGGGGTTTGCAATTCTTCCGGCACAGCAGTACGGCGCACGGGATTATGAAAAACTTCGCAAGCTCATCGGAACAGGAGCCCTTCTAACCGCGATTACAGCCCTTTTCATGACAGCCGGAGGATGTTTTTTTTCAAAGCCGCTGTTGCGTGTCATGCACACGCCGCAGGAACTGCTCGAGGAAGCTAACTTGTATATGCAGATCTTGAGCGCCGGTATCGGCATCACCCTTTTTTATAATTTTTTTGCTGCCATCCTCCGTGCGATTGGTGACAGTCGAACGCCGCTGTTGGCCATGATTGCGGCTTCGGTGATCAATGTTGTGTTGGATATTTTGTTTGTCATCGTCTTTCGAATGGGCGTGTCAGGCGCAGCCGTGGCGACGCTGATTGCGCAAGGCTTTTCTTTATTTTGCTGTCTTGCTGCCATCTATAAAATACCATTTTTGCGGTTTAACCGCGGCGATTGGAAGGTTGAGGGGGACCGCATATGGGCTTTGCTGAGACTTGGCATTCCCATGGCTCTCCAGAATATTATTATCAATATTGGAGCGATGATTTTACAGTATGTTGTGAATCTATATGGCTCCTTGTATATTGCGGCCTACACCACCGGCAATAAAATTTTAAATATCATCGCCCAGCCGCCCATCTGCCTGGGCGCTGCGATGACCTCCTATACTGGGCAGAATATGGGGGCCCAGCGTTTGGACAGAGTTCGCCTGGGACTGCGCCATTGTTTTTGGATGACCATGGGAATTTGTGCTCTGATTATGGTCATCGTTTTTCTGGGCGCTGACGGCATTTTATCACTTCTACTCCCGCCCGGTGAGACGGCGGTTATCGCCATTGGGGCGGACTATGTCCGCATCATTACAGTGGCGCTACCGTTTCTTGGGTTGATTACAACCTACCGGTCCGCGCTACAAGGGATGGGGAATACAGTTCTGCCCATGGCAGCCAGCGGTGTGGAACTGCTGTTAAGGGTATCGCTGCCCTTTGTCTTGCCGGCGGCGCTGGGCTTTTCTATGATTGGGATCGCGGAGGCTTCCGCCTGGATTGGCGGGGCGTTATTGCTGGTCGTATCCTACTACGGGTCGATGCGAAAGATCCAACGAATCGCCCGGAAACCCTCCGCGTAGACGGGGCCGTTCAGACGGTAAACGTCCCTATACGCCATTTGGCAAGAATCTATAAATTTGTTACTGGCTAGACATTGATTTAACGGTTTGATGTAATTTGCATCGAAGAGGCAAAACAAACCGTCATCGGATTCAAAATTGCCTGTGGGAGCGATCGGAGGCAGGTTGGTTTTGTCGTTGGGTATTACTTTTCTGCCATCCTTCGTAAAATGATTGGAGAGACATGAACACAGTATTATACCCGGAAAAAACATTTTAGAATCCATAAATAACAGTCCAATCCTGGTTGGCATAATTTTGTAAAATTGTCGGAATCCTTGATTAATTAACCATTTGACTGTAGTTTAAATATTAGTATTCTGCCAAATCTCATATGCAGGTTGGGGGGATGGAAACAGTGCGGAATGGGGGCGGACGAAAAAAAGGGACTGTGCACAGTATTCAGCTTCGTGCAACAGTCCCCTGTTTAGGCTCTCTGTGATGGAGCTTACGCCCACCACATTTCGCCAGGCTGCTCGTAGACAAGCACGTTCTTGAGCAGAGCGATGGCCTTCTCCAGACCTTCCTTAACGGACATCATGCTGTCTTCATGTTCAATGCTCATAACGCCATCGTATCCCGCGGTCTTCAAAGCGGTGACCATTTCCTTCCATTTCTGTTCTCCGGTGCCGTACCCCACGGTGCGGAAAACCCAAGCACGGTTTTCAATATCGCTATAATGTTTGGTGTCCAGGACACCGATCCGAGCTGTATTGTAGGGATCGATCCGGGTATCTTTGGCATGGAAATGATAGATGGCACCCTTCAACATCCGAATACCGGCCACAGGGTCAATACCCTGCCAGATCAGATGGCTGGGATCAAAATTAGCGCCGATTTCCGGGCCGACGGCCTCGCGCAGTCGCAGCAGCGTCTCCGGATTATAGACACAGAATCCAGGATGCATCTCCAGGGCAACCTTTTTGATGCCGTGGGCACGCATGAAGGCGACAGCCTCTTTCCAATAGGGGATGAGCTTTTCATTCCACTGATAGTCAAGAACTGTCAGAAAATCATCGGGCCAAGGGCAGGTAACCCAGTTGGGATATTGGGAATCATCGCAGTCTCCGGGGCAGCCGGAAAAGGTCACAATCGTTTCGACCCCCAGCTTTTCCGCCAGCAGAACGGCATTCTTGAAATCCTGTTTTGCCGCCTCGGCGACGTCCTTCTGTGGGTGGACGGGATTCGCATGGGCGCTCAGGGCGCTGATATCCATATGATAGTCTTCCAGCCAACCCTTCAACTCTTCGATCTTGGCATCGTCATTCAGATAGACATCCGGGTCAAGGTGAGTTTTTCCGGGCGATCCGCCACAGCCCAGCTCCAAAGACTGGACGCCCAGGCCACTCAAATATTTCATCGTGTCTTTCAAGTTCATACCATACAGGGGAACGGTCAATACTCCTAATTTCATCGCAAAACCCTCCTACTTAAAAGTAATCGTTTACACATGGTTTCTTGTTAAATTCTATCACACCTATCCATAAAATTCAATAGAAACTCCGGTTTTTTCATTTTTTTCAGATCGGAGGCTTGACGAACAAGGGTGGGAATGGTATCCTACAGTAAGATACGCGGCTCTAGAGCATTCAAGGAGCTGACGAAAGCGCCTTTATCCGCAAAGGAAAGCAGTTAATGGGAGGCAGACATGAAGATTACGGAGAGGGAGTTTATTCCCGTTTTATTTGCAAGCGACATCAACACATATAGTATGGCAAGGGCATTTCATGAGGCTTACGGGGTAAAGTCCATGGTGATTGGAAAGTATCCAACCGGACCCAGCTATAACAGCCGTATTGTGGACTTCACAGCCAATGAGAGGATCGATCAGCCGGATGTGTTCCTCAAGACAGTGAACGATCTGGCTGCGAAATTCCCAGACAAAACCCTGATCGCCATCGGGTGCGGGGACAGTTATGCGGCGCTGATCAGTCAAAATAAAGCGCAGTTTGCAAAAAATGTAATCGCGCCGTACATTGACTATTCCCTCATGGAGGAACTGATAAAAAAAGAAAATTTCTATAAAATGTGCGATCAATATGGCCTAGAGTATCCCGATACATTTGTTTACAAAGCGGAGATGGGGATGAATTATGAGCTGCCTTTTGGCGCACCCTATATTTTGAAACCATCCAACAGCGTGGCCTATTGGGAGCATCCCTTTGAGACGCAGAAGAAGGTCTATAAACTGAATACGCGGGAAGAGTTGAACCAGGTAATCGGACAGATTTACGGGGCCGGCTACGCGGATTCCCTGATCATCCAGGATTTTATACCGGGGGACGATTCCTACATGCGGGTTCTCACGTCCTATTCTGGGAAGGACAGAAAGGTTAAACTCATGTGTCTGGGCCATGTTCTCCTCGAGGAGCATACCCCCCACGGTCTGGGGAACCACGCCGTCATCATCACAGAGCAGAACCGGGAACTGATGGAGAAGATAAAAGGCTTTTTAGAGGCGATTTCATACACGGGATTCTCGAATTTTGATATCAAATATGATGAGCGCGACAAAAAATTCAAAGTCTTTGAGATCAATCTGCGGCAAGGACGGAGCAACTATTATGTGACGGGCGCCGGCTACAACCTGGCTACCTATATCGTCCAGGATTATATCGAAAATAAGAAGTTGGATCTTGTACTCGCGGGCAAGCGGAAGTTATGGCTCGTGATTCCTCGGAGAGTGGCGTTTCGCTACGTGCGCAATGACCTCGCTAAGATCGAGATGAAGGATGTCCTCAGGGAGTATGGGTACGTGAATCCCATGTTCTACAAAGGGGATCTTGGTTTTGCCAGACTTCGATTTGTCCTGCGCAATTATGTAAGCCATTACGTGAAATATCGAAAGTATATGGGATCGGGAAAATGAAAGACAAAGAGAGTGTGAAAAGAGCAGGGATTCTGGGCGGAATGGGTCCCATGGCGACATGTTATTTTTTTAATCGAATAATCACCCATACCGATGCGGCCCGAGACCAGGAGCACATCGACATCTGCATCCTGAATCACGCGACGATTCCGGATAGGACGAGCGCCATACTGACTGGAGAGGCGGAGGCTTTTTTAAAGGAAGCGAAGGAGGATTGCCGTAAACTTGCGGATATGGGGGCGGAATATATCGCAATCCCGTGCAATACAACCCATTATTTTTATGATGCGCTGGCGGAGGCGAGTCCGATTCCGATCCTTCATATGGTGAGGGAGACAATCAAGGAAGTTATAACAAAGTATCCAGATGTCCAAAAAGTCGGGATTATGGCTACGGATGGGACAGTCCATGCAAATGTCTATGGAAGGGAATGCGCCGCCTACGGAATCCAGGCGGTCTATCCAGCGCCACTGATGCAGACAGCCGTTATGCATATTATTTACAATGAAATCAAGAAGGGAAAAGTGGGAAGTCTGGATATATTTTCGCAAGTCGCGGATTCCCTTCGGGAGCAGGGGTGTCAGGTGATGATTCTAGCCTGCACAGAATTGTCAATCCTGAAAGACGAATACCCTTTGCCCGATGACATTGTGGACGCCATGGATGTATTGGTCCGCCGGTTTGTTGAAATGTCGGGCAGACCATATAAAGAGCTTTGAGACTTGGAGGCACATATGAACAGAGTGAATAGGCATACGTCTATAAAAACGCATACCCTCTCGGAGTATCGAGATCGATTACAGGAGGCAGGCCTTCTTGTGGAGGCCCATATCCCAGACGCGGCGGAGCCGGTGGAGTATTTATCCTACAACTCAAAGGACTTAGGGAAAAATACGCTCTTTGTCTGTAAGGGAGCCGCCTTTAAGGAAGAGTATTTTCGCGATGTGTGCCGGCAGGGGATCTTGGCTTATGTGAGCGAGACCGCCTATGGGGAGACGGACCCTGCCATCGCCTCTTTTTTGGTACAGGATATCCGGAAGGCGATGCCGGTCATAGCCGATCTTTATTATAATCGAGCTTGGGAAGAGCTGAATTTGATTGGAATCACGGGAACAAAGGGAAAATCCACCACCGCGTATTACGTGAAGTATATCCTGGACGCATACCTGTTGGATCACCAGAAAAATAGGAGCGGTATCATCTCCTCCATCGATACCTATGATGGCGTGATCCAGGAGGAGTCCCACCTGACGACACCGGAAGCGATGGATTTGCACATGCACTTCCGCAATGCGGTCAACAGTCATATCGAGTATATGGAGATGGAGGTATCGAGTCAAGCGCTGAAATATGACCGGGTCGACGGAATTACCTTTGATGTGGGGGTTTATCTCAATATCTCCGAGGACCACATCAGCCCGCTGGAACACCCAGATTTTGAAGATTATTTTGCCGCAAAGCTTAAAATTTTTCAACACTGCCGCACCGCTGTGGTGAATATGGACGCAGACCGGTGGGAGGATACACGAAAAGCCGCACAGCAAGCGAGCTCCATGTTGACCTTCTCCACACAAAACCCCATGGCCAATATTTTTGGGTATGATATCCAGAAAGAAGGCCATGATACGGTTTTTAAAGTCAAGACGAAGGAGTTTGACAGACAATTCCGTCTCACGATGCCAGGGCTTTTCAATGTGGAAAATGCGCTGGCGGCCATCGGGGCGGTGATGGCGTTGGGGATCCCTGTGGAATACATGGTGGAGGGCCTGGAGAGGGCGAGGTCCAGCGGCCGCATGGAGATCTATGCTTCCAAAGATAATCAAATTGTCGCCATTGTGGATTATGCCCACAACAAGCTCAGCTTTGAAAAACTGTTTAGCTCTGTGCAACAGGAGTATCCGGGGCGTGATATCATCAGCATCTTTGGCTGCCCAGGTCTCAAAGCACTGCTGAGAAGAGAGGATCTGGGGACCATCGCAGGCCGGTACTCAAAAAAAGTCTATATTGTAGCGGAAGATCCAGGCCTGGAGCCCTTTATGGATATAAGCCGCGATATCGCGCAGTACGTGGAAGCGCAGCACTGCGAGTATGAGATTATTGAAGAGCGCGGTGAGGCGATCCAGAAAGCGATAGCACAGGGAAAAAATTGTATCCTGTTGATTACAGGTAAGGGAAATGAAACGCGGCAGAAGTATGGCGCCAATTATCTTCCCTGTATATCCGATGTGGAATACACAAAAAAATATTTGGAAGAATATAATACGCGCCAAAAAGAGTGAAAACCTATATATTGACTTTATACGTGACTGGCGCTATAATACGGGTATAGAAAGGAGGCGTAGCAATGAAAAAGTTTGGAAAGTTTATGGTATTTACATCGATTGCTGCTGCGGGCGCCGCTGCGGTTCTGTATTTGAAGAAGAAATTTGTGGATGATCCCGTAGACGAGGATGTTTTTGATGAGGATTCGGAGGACGAGGCGTGCTCCAACTGCGACTGCCAGAAGGAGGAGACGGTAGAACCATCTGACACGGCGGAGGAGAACGGACAGGAAGACTCCCCTGCGGAAGAGGATTCCCAGGAGGAAGAGGAAGAGAAATAAGTCTGTTTGCGATGGTACAGCTGTCGATGAATACGGAATCGTAGGAAATAAGAAGACATCTGTTCATGATAATCCATGGACAGATGTCTTCTCTTCTACCTACAGAAAAGTCCGCTAGATTCGAAAACTAGATACAAAATATGAAAAGTAAGGGGCCGCCCAGGAGAAGAATTAGAAAATTATTACGGGAATTTAATCCATTTTTAATTTGGAGTTCATGCAAAAGTTACAATTTGGAGGTATAATATTCTCTGAGAAAGGAGGGATATCCCAGGGAACGGTTGCATAAACATAAGTGAAAAGTGAGAGAAATAGAGGTGAGTTGAAGGCGTGAATGTTGCATTTTTTTTGACTCCAAAGAACGAGATCGTGTATCTGCAAAAGGACATGACATTGCGGCAGGCATTAGAGAAGATGGAGCATCATCGATATAAATCCCTTCCCATCATCGATGAAGCGGGAGGGTATTACGGGGTTGTGACGGAAGGGGACGTGCTGTGGGAGATGAAGCGTAATCCCAATCTGACGTTTCAGGATACTGAGAATATCCCCTTGTCACAGATTCCGAGATATTGGCAATATCGACCGGTCCGAATCAGTGCCAGTATGGACAGTCTGATTGAATTGGCCGGGATGCAAAGTTTTGTGCCCGTGGTGGACGACGGAGATATCTTTATCGGAATTATCAAGCGCAGTGACATCATCAACTACTGTTATGGCGCCTTAGATAAGGCGATGAAAAAGAATCAGTCCCGCAGCCATGCTTGGAGTCGCAAAGTAGAAGTATCTCTTGACATGCAGTGATGAATTTCATACGGAAATGAAATTGCGGGGACATCCCGTTTTTATAGTGACCACATTGTATAAACGCCAGCCTTTGCAGAGGAAGTGCCCTGCTGAAGACCTGGCGTTTTTCCAATGGCTGGCAGAGCGGCTTGAAAGTTTGCTTTGTAACACAAATAACACAAGATTTTAATCAAACTTTTACCGGGAGGTCAAATTTTATTCATGATTTTTGGATATGATAAATCTTGTAAGAGCTTTTTCATGTTTTCATATTCTTCATTTTAATTTTCTCCTCCAAAATATATACTGTTTTGTTTTGGACAGGAAATCAATCTCGATTTCCTGTTTTTTTATTTTCTATAGGAAAGTCCATCCCGTTCCGCGTGGCCTTGTAACACAAATAAAACATGATTTTAATCGAAACTTTACCGGGAGGTCAAATTTTATTCACGATTTTTCGATATGATATATCTTGTGAGAGCTTTTTCATGTTTTCATATTCTTCATTTTTATTTTTCTCCTCCATATTATAGTATTATGTTGAATCAGGAATCCTGTCCGGTGGGATTCCTGTTTTTTTTCTATAGGATAGCCGAGGGGCGGACCTACACTCCTTGCGGCGGCGTTTTTTGCTAGATGTACGTTTGTCAATGATGTGAGACCGAAAAAGCGAAGGAGTTTGGAAGAGATATCGAGTTTGTTGACGAAGGGAGGGCGAAGCCCGACCGGAGTCAACAAACTCGGGAGGACTCCAAAT
>NZ_JACRSQ010000015.1 GCF_014384895.1 Bianquea renquensis | reverse complement strand
TACCTGGCATTTGACCAACCCCTTCTCTCTTTGTTTTCGGCACTCTGCACGAACTCGGGTTTGTTCTTTTTTACAATTTGTGCCCTTTGATTTTGCATAAAGTATAACACTTTACGAATGAAAATGTCAAGAAAAATCTTTGCTTTTTTTGTGTATTTTTTTATATCAAAATTAGTATACAATTGATTTGTAACAAAAAATGTCATAAAAACATTGATATATCCTTAACTTATATACAATTTGTTATTCTTTTGTTTATACTAAATGCCCTATCTTCAAAATTGATAAACCAATTTATTTCTATTCTGGTCAATAGAAAAATATACAAACTGCCAGTGATTATATATTGAATAGAGCATTAAAAATTATTTGTTGTCAATATTTCCGTCAGATATTTAGGTTTCCTTCTGAAATTAATATATTTAAAGTGATTTTCGTAAAGTGTTATACTATATGAAAAAAAAGAGAGCGCATATGTTATAAAAAACAAAACGCTCTCTTTTCTTATTATTTAATTTATCAATATCAAAGTAGATTTTTTTTCATAAAATTAAGACTTGCGTAGTTTTGCCCGGTATGCGTGACAACATATTCCTCTACCAGGCTGGCAAGTTCCTGACCGAACTCCGGTAATATCGCAAAGCGATATACCCTGTCAACTGGCGAAGTGACAATGTACTTAAGCGCTCGGAGGACTGTTGCGGATACCCTCTTACCGTACTCCTGTGTTTTCCTTTGGCAGTCTGGACAAATCAAAGCCCCACGGCCAATGATAAAGGCCCATGCAGAACCCTCGTCCACAGGCCGTCCACACATGTCACAGTGATCGATTTGTGGTCGAAATCCATTGTCGCTAACGCTTCGCATTGCAAAGGTCATGGCGATTGTCTGATCATCCTGCCCCTCTGCTTTTAATGCCATAAGTCCCTTTAGCAACAGAAAGAGGAGGTCTCGATTTTCCTGACCATCCAGTGACAATACAGTGGCAGTCTCCAGCATAAAAGCACCGTAGGATACTTTTAGAAAATCCTGACGTATAGAATAAAAGCTCTCCAGTATCTGCACTTCTCGAATATAATAAAAGGTTCGTCCCTTATCCAGCAGAAAATCTCCGTAATAAAATAATTGCGTTGATCCGCTCAACTTTCCTCGGGAGGATTTCGCCCCTTTGGCAATCGCTTGGAGTTTACCGCCTTCCTTTGTCAAGATTGTCACCCGCTTATCCTGTTCCCCCATGGGCATCTCCCCAATGATAATGCCCCTCACTTTGATGGTCTTTCCCATACTCGGTTCCTTTCTCTTGTGTGGACGTTTCAATCTCGCTATATTCTTCAAAATCTTTCCAGGCCAAATAGGCCTCTACATCCCCTGATTTTTCAAATATATTCCATAAAACTTGCTCTAACATCAAACGTCGCCCCCTGACCAATAGGATAAACTTATTGTGTCTCTGGGCTATAAATTTATACTGGAACAACTCACCGGAAAATTTATTTGAAAAAGCCTTGACATTGATTTGAACATCAACCGAAAAAATGTCAAGGCCTTTTTCTTCCCATCAAAGTTCTTTTTTGTCAAAACCGAAATTTTTTACCAGAAACTCGCTATCGCGCCACCGCTCTTTCACCTTAACCCACAATTTCAAATTGACTTGCATTCCCAGCAGGCGCTCAATCTCCCGCCTGGCCTGAGAGCCGATTTCACGGATGGTCGCGCCCTGTTTTCCGATGATGATAGGCTTATGAGATTCCTTTTCACAGATTATCGTCGCATTGATATCCACGATCGCTTTGTCTTCTCTCTCTGCAAACGTATCGATCACCACCGCAATCCCATGGGGAATCTCTTGGTCCAGCACATACAGAGCTTTTTCTCGGATGTACTCCGCCACCAGCTGCCGCTCCGGCTGATCCGTTATCATATCATCCGGGAAAAATCCTGGCCCCTCCGGCAGATACGCAAAGATCAAATCCTGAAGTTCTCTGACGCCATCTCCTTTAAACGCACAAATTGGAACAATCTCCTGAAATGAATACAGGTCTTTGTAGGTATTGATGCACTCCAACAAATTGACTTTCGGGATCGTATCGATTTTATTGATAATCAGAAACGTATCCGCACCTACTTTTTTGACTTGGTCAATGATCATCAGATCCTCCTTGCCCGGCCTCCTCGGCTCCACAAGCAATAAAATCAGATCCACGTCACCTATGGTCGTGCTCGCCGCTTTGACCATGTATTCCCCCAATTTATGAGACGGCTTGTGGATTCCCGGCGTATCGATAAACACGATCTGCCCTTTTTCGTTGGTATATATTCCTTGAATCCGATTGCGGGTCGTCTGTGGCTTGTTGGAAGTGATCGCAAGCTTCTCCCCCAAAAATTGGTTTAGCAGTGTCGATTTCCCTACATTGGGACGGCCGATAATGGAAACAAATCCTGATTTCTTCATATGCATCTCCTAGTTAATTTTATAGCAATTGCAGAAGCTGTCCGAACAGATCCTTATTTTTCTCTAACACGCTCTCTCCACCCTGCACGCAGATACAATTCTCTCCCATAGCCTCCCGGACCGCAACAGCGGTTCTGCGAATATCCTCGGGGGTTACCGCCAGAACTTCGTCCCGCAAGGTTTGCAGCATCGCATCCGTTAAGCCGCTGAGGTGGCGCTCAAAAGCTGCCGCAGCCTTCATCGCAGCATTTAATGGCACATCCAGACGGCTGATCGTCCCAATGATATACTTATCCATCTCCCGCTGGTTACAATCGAATGTTTCCACATACTCTGCTGCTCTGTCGAACACAGATAGCGTGGAGGTCAGATTGGGATCTCGGTAGGATACGAAATAGAGGCGTCCACTGCGGTAGATGGCGTCCATGCATCCATATGCGCCTCCCAACACTCTCACTTTGTTCCAGAGGTAATCCAGACTCAACAGATTCCGCAGAACGAGCATAGCGCCAGAAAACTCTTGGTGGAACCGCCCCGCTTTCGCGACAAATTGGACTTTTCCAGGTGTCATCAATCCCTCGTTCTTTTTGATTGGGCGAACAAAGAGAGGCTCTGACAACTCCGCTTTTAAACGGCCCTCCGGTAATTTCTTTAACAGATGCTCCATGCAATCGCGCACCGCCCCATCCGCTTCTCCCTCGCAAGCCGCCATAAACGTTATATTGTCTCGACGAAACAACATTTGGCAGACCAACTCCAGGTTTGCACACAGATCGTCAAAACGATTCTCGAGGTCCCCCTCCAGTTCCTTCAAAAAGAAAAAGTAGTCCACGCCCTGGGTCTTTTCTTGAAATGCATAGGTGGGGGCAAAATAGGACATCGCCCTGGCGGAGGCAACTGCATTGCCAGAATCCATCATGTACATTTCCATACGGGAGCAGGTTTCCGAAAGGATTTCCTCCAACCGCTCCCGATCCTTCAGATGGGACCGAAGCAGAATCTCCTCCACTAATTCAATCATTGGCATTAGCTCATGATAAAAACATTTGGCAATGACCTTAAAATAGGGCTGATACGCGTCCTCATTCTTCACCGGCTCGATGATGGATAGACTCTCCCCAATTCCTCCGGTGTGGATATTGATTTCATTGTTGAGCTCCTCATAGCTATATCGGTCCGTGGATACGCTTCCCAACACCGCTGTCAGAAACCCTACATAAGGCAGCAGTTCTTCTGGAATTCGGCTCATATCAAAATAAAATTTGACATACGCAATCTGATTCGTGAAGTCATGATACCAGAGAAGTGGTCTTCCACACAGAGAGTCTTCGTCCGCCTGGAACGTCTCCTGCTTTGGTTCAATATCCTCTATGCTCAGCTGAGGAACCGATTCCAAAGCTTCCCTCGACTCGGCGCTGGTTTGGTATTCCTCAAGGTCCTTTGTCTCTTGAATTAGAGACTGAATCTCTTGTTCCGAAAGAGACCGTTTATAGGCCTCCAACTTTTGCCGCGTCTCCTCGTCTCTCCGGCTTGACAAGCCTTTTTCTGGCGCAAGCGTTACAATGGCACCGTGAGGGTTGCCCAGCAGATACCTCCCAATGAACTCTTCAAAATATCCTTCCGCGGCGCGGCTGCGGATTGTCTTAAAGACAGAATCATACTGTAAAAGGAGCATTGGGCTTTCCCCGTGGAGCCAGCTGTCCATACAGGAAATGCCGTAGATTAGGCCAGTCGGTGTCGTGCCGTAATCGCCTTCGCGGAGCTTGAATTCAAATCGGTTCAGCGCCCCCTCCACTAGCCGCCTTGGAATCCCCTCCTGTGCCAAAGATTTCAGCGTATCTTCGATGACGGCAACAAAGTGTTTCTTTTGGCTGCCCTCCGCGTTCTTAGCCACAATTCCGAACATCGGCTGCAAAATGCTGTTGTCTGTATATCCAAATACATCCTTTCCGACCTTGGCATCTAGGAGCGCTTTTTTAAGCGGAGCACCCTGGGCCTCAAGGAGCATATATTCTAGCATATCCAGCGTATAATACAGCATGGGATCTGTAACCTTTCCCAGCACTACATTATAGCTCAGGTACGTCTTTTGGAAATCCTTTTCATTGGCGGACAGGGGGTAGTATTCTACAATGTCCAGCATCTGGGGAAAGGGAGGCTGCTCCGGAATGGCAGATTCAACAGTACATTTTTCAAAGTGCTGCAAGTACTCCCGGTCCAGCCACGTCAAGTGTTCTATCATATCTCCATCCCCATAGAAATAGATATAGCTGTTAGAGGGATGATAATACTTGGAATGGAAGGCGAGAAACTTTTCCTGTGTCAAGTCTGGAATGAAGTCCGGATCTCCGCCGGATTCCGCCCCATACGGTGTATTGGGAAATAGCGCCTGTTGAACCTTGCGATACAAGACCTGTTCCGGGGAGGAAAAAGCTCCCTTCATCTCATTATAGACAACGCCCTTATAGGTGATTGCCTCCTCCTCTGACATAAGCTCGTAATGCCAACCCTCTTGTTTCATAATCTTCGGTTCCTGATAGATATTCGGATACAAAACCGCATCCAAATATACATCGACGAGATTCATAAAATCCCGTCCGTTTCGGCTGGCGATGGGATACATTGTTTTGTCCGGGAATGTCATGGCATTTAAAAATGTATTGAGAGATCCCTTGGCCAACTCGATGAAAGGGTCTTTCAGCGGAAACTTACGGGAACCGCACAGCACACTGTGTTCCAGTATATGGGGCGTGCCCGCATCATCCTCCGGAGGCGTGCGAAAGGCGATGGAAAACACCTTATTGTCATCCGCCGGGTTCGATAAATAAAAAATTCGAGCACCGCTCTTTTCATGTAAAAAAACAAATCCTTCTGCCCGCAGCTCCTCAATCGTCTGCTGTTCCATCAGGGTATATCCGGGTATTGTCATAGGGTCCATCCTTTCAATTTGTTCATATTGGCTGTTCTCTATAGTGTTTACCGCCTTTTCCTGGAATATCCGCGATACATGCTGGTATATTCTCGATAGGCCCTCTCCATCATTTGGCGCTCGTCACTGTATTTCAAGAGATGATATGCTTCATGGTACTTATAATAGCCTGCATCTAGGAAATGTTCCTCCTTTTGAGGTTTCGAGTAAAAACTGCTGGATTTCATTAAAAACCAGTGGACGCTTTTATGAACCGCATCGTTGGTTCCCTGAAACGAATACTGGCTCTTCCCAATATACTTTATAATCTGCGCGTCAACGCCTGTTTCCTCTTTGACTTCCCGCACAGCTGTCTGCGCAAATTCCTCACCCTCTTCCACGGTGCCTCTGGGCAATACCCAACCACAATAGCGATTTTTATAGTTTTTGTATAGCAATAGTATCTTCCCGTGATAAATGACGATACCCCCGCAGCTGATTGCCTCTATCATACGGTTCCTCCTAACCGGGGCAGATTGCCTTTTGTGTTTTATCGGTCTCAAAACCGTTCTACATTCAAATCGATACTGTATAGTATAACGCTTTTTGGATATTAATTCAAGTATTTTGAAATTTCTTCGACTCTTCAGAATTATAAAAAGATGACCCGCTGTTGCGAGTCATCTCCATTCTAACCTATTTTTATCTTAACCGATATACTGGATTGAGTGGAATGTAGAGGGCTGGGATGATCACGATAGTTTTCGGTCTCGATCGTTTACTCTTTTAAGCCAACAGCGCCGCCCACGTTGCGGGGCCTACGCTGCCGTCAACGGCAAGTCCATTGGCGGCCTGAAATGACTTGACCGCCGCCAGTGTCGCGGGTCCGAAGCTCCCATCGACGCTGATGTTATATCCTTTGTTTCTCAAAATCGTTTGTAACTCCCGAACCGCGCTTCCCGTCTTCCCCTTTCTTAACACCGGTTTTGATGATGCACTGGAATTTGGGGTCGTCACAGAAGGGGTCGTCGTTGTGTTGGAACTGCTGGATCCACTCAGAAGAGCCGTCCATGTCGCGGGGCCTACACTGCCATCGACGGCAAGCCCATTGGCAGCCTGAAAAGCCTTAACTGCCGCCAGGGTTGCTGGTCCAAAGCTTCCATCGACATCACAGGCAAACCCTTTTTGGTTCAGCAGCGTCTGAAGCTCCCGAACCGCACTGCCAGTCTTTCCCTTCCTCAACACCGGTTTTCCTGATACATCAGGGGTGGTCGGCGTCGTGGGCTCCTCCGGCGTCGTAGGTTTCTCCGGCGTCGTGGGCTCCTCCGGTGTCGTAGGTTTCTCCGGCGTCGTGGGTTTCTCCGGCGTCGTGGGTTCCTCCGGTGTGGCCGGTGTCTCCAGCAGCTTATTCCAAGTAGCCGCATCCACCACACCCGTCACGCTCAGTCCGTGATCCGTCTGAAACGTCTTCACGTTCTTTAGGGTCGCAGGTCCAAAGCTTCCATCGACATCACAGGTATATCCCCACTGATTCAGCAACGTCTGTAACTCTTTTACATAGGTTCCAAGAGACCCCTGCTGCAAAATCGGCCGCTGTCCCGGAGTATCCGGTGTCTCTCCATCCACCACGCCATTCATGGATTTTTCATACAACTTGACGATCTTGTCTCCATAGGAGTCGCGGTACTCTCTCGCCTCATCCATGTTGGCATACGTTTCCAAACTATAGCCCGGAACCGCCCAGCGCCCTGACAGATCCTCCCAGGACGTCGCACATCCCCGGTTGACCAGCTGGAATCTAGGATCAACCAAGGTCGTCCCCTCTGGAAGTTCTTTTGTCGTCGCATAGGCATACAGATGCTGAATATGGGCTTCCACGCCCTCCTGAGGGGTTGCAAACACGGCGAATTCTTCTGTCTCTGTCTGAGTCTTGCTTGTCTTCAAACCACAGAAGTTATTACTGCTTGCTGGTACCTGCCCGCCATACTTAAACCATCCTGTCTCCAAAATGGCCTGGCAGATCGCAATGTCTCCGCGGATACCATATTTGGCTCCAATCTCAATATAGGCCTCGGCAATCTCCGGATTGAAATCTGGGTTGACCTTGACAATGACGTCGATAAGCTCCGAAGCGCTGACCGTCGACTCGCCAAAAATTGATGTGTACCGGCGCCCTGGTGCCTCCTCCGACGGATCCTCTGGCTCCTCATCGCCTGGATCAGAACTGGATGGTCCGTAGGTCTTTAGCTTAGCGGCCACAGCCGCTTTAAAATTATACCAGTCTGTCCATTGCCCATCTTTATTCATCTGGGCCGGACAATTCTTCCTGCTGGCGTCATAATGGCGAACCAGACGATCCATGGGAAGATCATAGACGTACATCAAATAGGCGGCAAGATCGATGGTATTCTGAATCGCTTCTTCATAATTCCCATCTGAATTCACACATGTTTCAATCGATAGAGAATTCGTATTGGTAATCCCATACTGTCCCTTCCCATCTCCACAGTGCCATGCTCCGTCTTTGTCCTCAATGATCTGAATCACCTCATGGTCATCGACAAAGTAGTGGGCGCTTCGGCCGACATTGTTCAAAAAATAGTAATAATGATTGATCGCCGTGGCACCCTTATTGGTATTGCCTGTGTCATGAATGACTAAGTACTGAACATTATTCTGATCCGGATACTTATTCTCATCCGTGATCAGCTTTTGGAATGAGATTCCATCTCGAAGCCCCATTCTGGAACTGTCCGAATTGGCAGAAAGGCTAAACAGCGACATGCTTGCGACTGTCAATAGATTCTGGCTGGCCGGCTCAAAGATCGCCTCCGCTTCGCCAAATGCTCTATCAACCAGCGCCTCGTCGGACTGAACATCTGTCAAATCTCCGGTCGTGTTCTCATCCAAACTCGATGATGACTCCTCCGGAATACTGTCCTCATTTTGACGGCTCTCCTCATTTCCCTCTGGGGTGCTGGACTCATCGGAAACTGCGTTGGATTCATTGTTGGAAATGTCAGAATCGTCAATGGAGGAATTTTCATTTGTACTGTCATTGTTCTCTGTCTGTGCTTCCGTACTGTCTTGTCCATTCACCATACTGGATTCGTCCACAGTGGAAATCGCAGAGGATTCCTCCTGTGTCCCGTTGACGCCGCCCTCATTGCCCGCTGCCTCTGTAGCCAGCACACTCTGAAAAGAGCCCGCCAATAAGGTGAATGCTAGTAAAAATGTAATACCTTGTCTTACGAATCCTTTTAACAACTTCTCACCTCCTCGTCTGTAAAAGGATAGTAATACGTTACCACGTTTTTCAGCCTTCGTCAATATCATCATGACATTTTTCGTCATATTTTTGTAAGATACTGCCCGACTTCGACATCCTTTCCCCCGTCTATTTACACGGTTTTTACAGGCTTCATCTCAGAATTGTAATCATAACTTAATATTTGAGGGGGTAGGCAGCGAAATCAGAGATTATCGGCTGTAATAGTAATCTAAAATCTCCTTGGTGAGCGGCACAGCCCGTTTCGACTCCGCGCCGTGTTCCACCACAACGGTGATTGCGATATCCACCGAACCATTGGTTTTCGTATAGCCGGTAAACCAGGAATGCGCCTCCTCGCCTTCCCCCACCTGGGCGGTTCCCGTCTTTCCGTACACCTCGCAGTACGAATTTTGTAGGGATGTGGCCGTTCCCCTCTCTATGACTCCCGCCATCAGCTCTTCCAGATACGCCGCCTCCTGCGGTTCAAGCAGCGCCCCATAGAGTTTGGGCAGATTTTTCGATATCTGCTGCCCCTCTTTCGTCACCACGCGGTCCACCATGTAAGGCTCATAGACCATCCCTTCATTGGCAATCGCATTTGTGATGAGATTCATATGAAACGGTGAAACCATGGTTTTCCCTTGGCCTATGGAGGTTTCCCCAACCATCTCCACTGTATCGTCCTCCGACAGGGGAAAGGAGGAGCGCGCAATAGGCAAAACAAACTCGATGTTGGAATTAAACAATAAACTGTCTGCACAGGAACGCAAGGACTTCGCTCCAATATGGAGTCCCAGATTTGCGTAAAACGTATTGCAGGAGTTCGCGAAGGCGTCCCCGATTGACTCCTCCCCGTGAACCGTGTGGTCGAAACAGGGGAGCGTCGTATTCCCTAACACCGTTTCCCCTTCACAGGTATATCGATAGTCCTGCCACGCGGAATCCGTTCGATACAGAGCGAGGCTCGTTATAATCTTAAAGGTTGAGCCCGGCGCATATTTTCCTTGGGTTGCCCTTGGAAAGAGCGGAGATGACTCATCTTGGGACACTTCCTCCCATTGACTGAACACTGTGTTCGGATCAAAGGCTGGTGTCGACACTAAAGCTAAGATTTTGCCTGTGGATGGTTCGCTGACGACTACAGCTCCGCTGTAATCCCCTAAAAGTGCATATGCTTTTTCCTGAAGTCCCGCCTGCAGGGTTGTCACCACATCGCAGCCCTGTACCGGTGTATCCCGCACCGCACTCCGCAAGGTATCCAGCCAGCTGGAAGCTGACAACAGTTCTGTATTCATGGCAAGCTCCAACCCCGTTTTTGTCTTCCCGGAATATCCCGTGACATGGGCGAAAACTTTTCCGTAGGGATATACGCGAGTCTTCTCCCCCGCCTCGTTCATCTGTGTATACGCCAGAACATTCCCATCGGCATCCAGGATTGAACCGCGAATATATCCCTCCTCCAGCTTCGCTAACCGAGGATTATAGGCATTCACACTGATCGTATTGGAATCGAACACGATTAACTTTCCAATCCAAACAATTAGGAGAATGCTGAGAAGCAAAAAGGTCCCTTTGATGACACGAAAGGTATGGCCTTCCATCCGCTTAGTAAGGTCCGTCGAAATCGTAGGGATCTTGAATCGCGTCATCTCTTGCCCCCTTTTGCTCTTTTGCTTTGACGGCTTGTTTTGAGCTTTGTTGTCCTTTCCCACCAGATGATTCCTCCTTTCTTTCCATATAATGGATTCGAATCATAGATTGCAGAACGCCTAGTATCAGAAAACTGGAGAGCAGCGAGCTCCCTCCATAGCTGATAAAGGGCAGTGTGACGCCAGTCAGCGGTATCAGTTTTATCACGCCGCCGATGATGACAAAAGACTGGAGCATATAGAGAATGCCAAACCCCATGGCAACGCCCCTGCGCACGAGATCTTTTTCCCGTTTCGCCGTATCCATGATAAAGAGAAAGATTAACATGTATATCATGACCAACAGAATCCCAAATACTGCGCCGAATTCTTCAACGATGGCGGCGAAAATCATATCTGTGCGGACATGGGGGATATATGTGGGCAACCCCTGAAACAAACCCGTGCCGACCCAACCACCGTTCACGATGGCGAACAGCGAATGGGCAATCTGATATCCGCCGCCCTCAAAATCCGACCACGGATTCAACCAGGCCGAAACTCGAGTCCTCACATGGCCAAATAATTTATAGGCGACCAGTGCCGCAAGGCAAGCACCTAGTATTCCCCCCACAAGAATAAAAGTCTTTTGGGTGTAATCGTAGATCAAGAGTAAAAACAGGACACAGAATATGAGTGTCGTTCCCAAATCATTTTGAACGAGCAAGACTAGCGCCAGTATCCCCACCATGCCCGTGGCTTCCACCAGAGATCGAAATTTATACTGGCGACCATAGACTTTGGCCAAGAAAAAGACGAAGGCAATCTTTACAAACTCGGAAGGCTGGAATCCAAAGGATCGGATCTGTACCCAGTTGAGAGATCCGCCCTGCTTATTGGGAAATAGGAAAGGCAGCACGATCAGCCCCAAACATCCGGCCGCAAAGATCCACTTATGAATCCGAAATACCCAGTCCCGCCGCATGATCAACAAGACGACATTGACCACAAGAAAACAAATCCCCATCCAGTAGATCTGCGCAATCGCGGTGGACGCTTTTAATCTCCATAGGACGACTAAACTGACGCTGAGCAACATGAAAACACAGTTCCAAAGGAGACGGCTCGTCCCCCGGTGAAGGGTTGTGGAGAGAATATGCATGCCAAGCATAAACCCCGCCGCCATTGCCATCTTCGTTAAAAAATTCCAGATGGGCTCCCCAAATTGCCAGTCATTGGCCTGCAACTCGTGAAAAAATAAGATCACAAAGGATAGCAGATTAAATAGAATGATGGCCGCCGTCTGATAATTGCAGATCTCTCTGCTCGTTCGCTCTGACGGACGGCGCAAATACAGATAATATCCACAAAGGATAAAAATCCCCATAAGAATGATATAAATAAAACGAGAAATACTGACGCAGAGATTGAACAATTACTCCACCCCCCTGAAGAAATGGCCACGTGTATATGAAGATGGTCCATTATGGGCTGCTTTTCCCTCCAATGCGTGGGCATATGCAGTGAGCGTTCTGCTCACTTCCTCCGGCGCTTCCTCTAAGAAAAACATTCGAAGTCCATCCACAGGCAAATGCCGCAGAACCTCCGGCTTATCACCAAGCCAAATGGGCTCGCTGCTATAGATGGTGCTGTAGCAAAAACGACAGTGCCGCTCAACAGGGAGCTGCGCACCTTTCCGGTCTTTGAGGTAGGCTGAGACAGTTCCTGCCCCAGTTTCCGCCCTGCATCCCGAAGCGTCCCTTCCAGGGCACTGTTCTGTTACCATGATTGGTATATGGCCATATACAAGGGCTGATGCCCCTTCCGGTCTCCCCAAATCCCTCAGTTCTCGCAGGTTCAGTTCTGGAGACAGGAGAAAGGAGACGGCTCCCTGCCTCTGCCAAAAACAGGCATGTTCTTTATTCAGGATCCCAAATCCCAAATTTAAATGCAGCGGCTGATTCCGGTCGAGAATCAGATTGACCTGCCCTACATGACAAACGGCATAGCCTTGCACACAGACATCCATCCATCTTCGCAGTAAGGTCCGCATCGCATCTCGATTTCGCTGTTGGCTAACAGCCGGAAGAACTGGACAGATCTCCACTTGGTTTGTCTGCCCCCATGCCAGCATCTCCGCCGCCGCCTCCGGCATAACTCGTTCCATCCTCGGGAAAATCCTGCGAATCCACGGAATACATTCAGGAGGAATCGCGCGAAATTGTTCGACTCGGGAGAATTCGATTTCCAAAAAGGGGGGATGCGCCTCCGGGCTCGTCCTCACGGCGACTGGTTTCACCGTTGCCTCTAAGGACAGAGTCTTTCGCGCTGTGAGCTGGCTCTCCAGCTTCTCAACCGCATCTCTTCGCAATTGATTTAACACAGCGACCGGCACGAATACATCCGAATCCATCTCGACACTCATCCCATCGAGATAGAAGGCCGTATCGCCAAGTTTCGATAGCGAGCGGTGGACGTCATCCTCCGTAATCGGCTGTTTTTCAGCCTTCGCTGGAGCCGCTCCCCATACAGTTATGGTGAGTTGTCTCAGCGTCACCGTTAACTCCATGGGAATGCCCTTTTTGAGAACTGCTCTCATGGATACTCCGAGGCGCCGCGACGTTTTTTTCTCTCGCAGCGCATGGAGCAGCTGAGCATCCGTCAGGCGAAAGACTTGCTGATCCTTCTCAACACCGGCTTTAAGGGGGATACAGCACGCCCCCACCTCGGACACGTTCTCCGGTCTCAACTGATAGGATGGATAGGGTGGCTTTTTCGTCCGGATCTCAATGACGTCTCCCGGGTGCAGGGGCCGCAATGGCATAATCTGACAAAGTCCCTCCCGCCCTCTCACTTTCGCTACCGTTCCTACGAGGAGACCGCTATGTTTCGGATTCTCCAGGTCAATCATTCCTTCTTTTCCGAAATAATACCCTTTTGAAAATCCTCCGCGATTGTAGAGCTGCTGCAATCGTTCTCGATCCCCAGCCGTAACCACATATGATCTATGGTGCTCTCCACAGTAATCCAGCGCTCTGCGATATAGCTCCGTAACACCGGCAACATAGGCGGGGCTCTTGAGCCTGCCCTCGATTTTTAGAGAGTGAACGCCGCTCGCCACAAGATCCCCCACAAAATCCAGTGAGCACATGTCTTTTAAATTCAAACGATAGGCGGGCTCTTCGATTTCATTCTTCTGGACATCCACGTATCCGTATGGTAAGCGGCAGGGCTGCGCACATCGACCTCGATTTCCACTCCGCCCTCCGATCAACGAGCTCATAAGACACCGGCCTGAATAACAGTAACAGAGTGCCCCGTGGATAAAGACTTCTAGCTCTGTGCTCGTTTGCGCCCGCAGAGTGCGAATTTCATCCAGCGTCATCTCTCTGGCAAGCACGACTCGCTGGAATCCCTGAGTATTCAAAAACTCCACGCCGGCCTGATCATGAACGCTCATCTGTGTACTGGCATGGAGTTCTAGCATTGGAAAATGGCGCCGCAGGTACATGGCCACTCCCAAATCCTGAAGGATAACGCCGGAGAATCCCATACCTGCGATTTCCGCGACAAAGGCCGCCAACTGCTCCCATTCTCTTTCTTTTATCAGCGTATTGAGAGTCAAATACGCCTTGACCCCTCGAAGGGTACAATATCGAACGGCCGCCTCCATCTCCTCAGCCGAAAAATTGCCCGCGCCCTGTCGGGCGTTAAATTGGCTGCCCCCGAGATACACGGCGTCGCACCCTGCATCCACAGCTGCCTTTAAACAATCCATGTCCCCTGCCGGAGAGAGCAGTTCAGGTAACCATTCTCTATTCATTTTTTCCTTGTTCCTTGAACCGCAGAATTTCCAGCTGAAGCTCCTCCACCAATTCGCGATAATTCAAATTTTCTTGTTCCAAGCTCATCAGTTCATCCTGATATTCATCCAGCTTATCTTCCAACTCCTTGGATTTTTGTGTGAGCTCTTCCATTCGCTCCTGCTGAATCTGGACGTGCTCCAGCAGTTTCAAAAAATCATCGGCGACGTTGATGGAGGCCAATACTGCCACATAGTCCCTGCTAAGGCTCTGGGCGGATGTCATCTTTTGAACCTGCCGGATCTTCTCATCGATGTACATCGCCACCTGCTGCATGTGCTCCTCCGATTCTTCCCCCATCAACTTATACACATACCCGCCAATATTGACCTCGATTCTACGCTTTTCCCCCATGCTGCGCCTCCTGTTTTACACTTATAATGATATCTGTCCAGCGTTGCCGGGCAATTCTCGATGAAAATATCGAAGACATGCAGCGGTGACAACTCTTCCCCTCGGGGTCCGCTGAATAAACCCTTGCTGCATCAGGTACGGCTCGCATACGTCTTCAATGGTTCCCGGATCCTCCCCTATCGTCGCCGCTAAGGTATCCAGCCCCACAGGTCCGCCGTCAAACATATCGATCATCGCCAAAAGCATTTTTCGATCGACCGTATCCAATCCATTGGGATCCACCTTCAGTGCGTTTAGCGCATGCAGTGCGATCTCAAGGGTAATATTCCCATCAAATTGAACCTGAGCGAAATCCCGCACTCGTTTCAACATTCGATTGGCCAGCCTGGGAGTTCCACGGGATCGTCTGGCAATCTCCCCTGCGCCCTCATCATCGATCTCCACCTCCAGCTGTCTAGCTGACTGTTTCACAATTCGCACCAGCTCCTGCTCCGTGTAAAACTCCATGTGATGGAGCATACCAAATCGATCCCGCAGAGGAGCGGAAAGCAAGCCCGCCCGTGTAGTGGCTCCCACCAAAGTAAAACGCGGCAAATCCAGACGAATTGACTTGGCCGAGGGCCCCTTTCCAATCATAATGTCGATAGCAAAATCTTCCATAGCCGGATACAGGATTTCCTCCACCTGCCGGTTGAGACGGTGGATCTCATCGATAAATAGGACATCGCCAGAACCTAAACTATTCAATATGGCGGCCATGTCCCCTGGCCGTTCAATCGCTGGCCCCGTGGTCACTTTCATGTGGACTCCCATCTCGTGCGCGATGATTCCGGCCAGCGTAGTCTTTCCCAGTCCCGGCGGACCGTAAAGCAATACATGATCCAGCGATTCGCCTCGCTTTTGCGCGGCTTGAATAAAGACGCGGAGAGTCTCCTTCACTTCTTCCTGCCCTATATAATCCTCAAAGCGCTTGGGGCGAAGGGTTTTTTCGATATCATTGTCCTCCTGTTTCATGGTGACATCGATGATTCGCTCAAAACGGTCGAGTTCCTTCTGAATATCTTCCATACCATATCCTCTCACTCATCAGTACCCCGCCGACAAAAGTGTCAGGCTTTCTTTAATCAAATCCTGTACGGACGCATCCGGGCGCATAACCTGCCGCACGGCGGCGGCAGCATCCGCCTGCGCATATCCCAGTGCTTCCAGCGCCAAAATCGCTTGCGCCGTTACTCCGGATCCTGGGGCCGGCGAGACCGCAGATGATCCTGCTGGAGCCGCGGGCTCTGCCACCATTGAGACGCTGACCTTATCTTTTAGATCCAGAATAATCCGCTGGGCGGTTTTCGGTCCGATACCGCTGACCTTGCTCAGGGTCTTGTGATCTCCCTGGGCAATGGCTAGGATCACCGTCTCAGCAGATAAGGCAGTCAGAATCGCCAGCGCGTATTTGGGGCCAACTCCATTGACATTGATCAACTGTCGAAATAGGGTCAGAACTTCTGGCTGCAAAAAACCATACAGCGTCAGCGCATCCTCCCGCACATTTAGATACGTGTAAAGGCAAATCTTACTTCCAATCCCTTTTCGCAGCAATTCTTCGTGGACAGGAGTAAAAATCTGGTATCCGATACCATGATTCTCAAGGACCACCTGATCTTCTCCTATATCCCTCAGCGTTCCCTCCACAAATGCAATCATGTTTCCTCCATTCTGCCCACTGGACAGCAGCTCAAAACGATTTGACGGGATGGTTATGACCGAATCTGTCCATCCCCATACACGACATATTTTGTCGCGGTCAATTCCTCTAATCCCATGGGACCTGTGGCGTGAAGTTTCTGCGTGCTGATTCCAATCTCTGCGCCAAAGCCAAATTCCTCGCCGTCTGTAAAGCGCGTGGAGGCGTTGACATAGACTGCCGCCGCATCGATTTCCTGTAAAAATCGCTCTGCATTGGCGTAATTCTGTGTGATGATTGCCTCTGAGTGTCTGGTGTTATATCGGTTGATATGTTGAATTGCCTCTTCAATGTCCCGCACAATTTTGACCGACATGATCAAATCCGTATACTCTGTGCCCCAATCCTCCTCTGTGGCCGGCCTCATACCAGGAACCAGCGCACGGCTCTGCTCATCGCCGCGCAGCTCCACGCCTTTTTCCATAAGCGCCTTGGCAATGGCGGGCAGGTGGGAGGCTGCCGCTTTTTGGTGAACGAGAAGACTCTCCGCCGCATTGCATACGCCAGGTCGCTGCGTCTTCGCGTTCACGGTGATGGACACAGCCATGGACCGATCTGCGCTCTCGTCGATAAAGATATGGCAATTGCCCGTTCCTGTCTCAATGACGGGGATCGTTGCTTCATTGACCACGCTTTGAATCAGGCCGGCGCCTCCCCGGGGAATCAGTACATCAATGTACTCTCGCAGCCGCATCATCTCCGCCGCTGTCTCCCTGGATGTATCCTCCACTAGCTGAACGGCTTCTGGATTCAGCCCTGCTTCGCTCAGCCCTTCCTTCAACGCCGCTACGATGGCCGCGTTGGATTGAATCGCATCGCTGCCTCCACGCAGCATGACTCCATTTCCCGACTTGAAGCATAGGCCGAAGGCGTCCGCCGTCACATTGGGCCTTGACTCATAGATGATCCCTACAACACCCAGCGGCACTCGCTTTTTCCCGATTCTCAAGCCGTTAGGCCGGGTTCGCATCCACAGCACCTCGCCGACGGGGTCGCGCAAGCTTGTGAGATTCTCCAGGGCCTGCGCTATCTTGTCGATTCTCTGCTCCGTCAAAACTAGCCGGTCGATCATCGCCTCCCGCACCCCCTTTTCTCTTGCGGCCTGTACATCGAGCTGATTGGCCGCTAAGATTTCACCTTGATGGCGTCTCAGGGCCTTTGCCGCAGCCCGCAACCCCTCATCTTTCTTTGCGGATCCTGTATTTGACAATTCCCGGGAGGCTTCTCGCAGGGCCGCTCCCTTTATCTGAAGTTCCGTCTTCATACTCATCATTCCTTTCTTTGGCGTTACCACGTACTGCAATGGCCGATCATGGGGTTCTGCCGGGAGTTCCCCGGTCAACAGCTGAAAATCAAAGCATGTCCCAATCGCGGTGCTGTCCGGATAGTGGGCGAGATAGGCGTCATAGTAACCGCCTCCGTACCCGACCCGATAGCCTCTCCGGTCAAAGGCTAGCCCAGGAACAAGGATCACAGTCCCTGCGTCTGGCAAAGCTTTTTTCGCCTCTTCATAGGGAGGTTCCAATACCCCATATGAGCTGACTTCAAAATTGTTCAGCGCTGTCGCGTAGAAAAATTCCATTTGCCTTGGACCGGTCACTCTCGGGAAAGCCGTTCGTTTTCCCTGCTTCCAACACTCCTCCGCCAGGCCCGCCGTCTCCATCTCACTCCCAAAGCCTAGATAGAGAAATATCGTTTGCGCCTGCCGAAAAAGCGTATTCTCCCACAGCCAGCGCCATGCCATCTGGCTCATGTCCAGCCGCTCCGTCTCGGAAAAGGCCTGCCGTCTTCGTCTCATTTCTCGCCGCAGCGCGCGCTTATCCATTTACTTTCCCCTTGCCTTAAAAAAGGTTCCGATTTCTTCCCCGTCCATGATTTTACCGATATTGTCGAGAGGGCTGGCATTGGCAATGATCATGTCGATACCCGCATCGCTGGCAATCTGTGCCGCGCGCAGCTTCGTTCTCATGCCCCCCGTTCCCACCTTGGTTACAGCGCCGGAAGCCATTTTTTCAATATCCGGCGTGATTTCATCGACATAATAAATGAGCTTTGCATCGGGATCCGTGTTGGGGTCGGACGTATACAGGCCATCGATATCGGACAGCAGGATCAGTATGTCGGCGCCAACCAGCTCCGCCACCAATGCCGATAACGTGTCATTGTCGCCAAACTCGTCATAGACTTCGATTTCATCTGTCGCGATGGTGTCGTTTTCATTGACGATGGGAATGACATTATAGGAGAACAGCTCATGGATAGTGTTTTGCGCGTTTCTCCTGCGAATCTCCGCATCCATAATGGATTTCGTCAAAAGAATCTGGGCGATTCGCTGCCGGTACTCGGAAAAGAACTTTTCATAAATCTGCATGAGCGCCGCCTGACCGACAGCCGCCGCCGCCTGTCTACATGCGAGTTTCTCCGGTTTTGCTTCCAGACCGAGGGCGCTGGTCCCTACGGCGATTGCGCCTGATGATACCAGAACCACATCCAATCCTCTATTCTTAATGTCCGTCAATTCCACCGCAAGCTGTTCCACCTTATGTAGATTGATTTTTCCAGTTGGATGGGTAAGGGATGAGGATCCGATCTTCACCACAACCCTTTTCTTTTGTGTCACCACGTCTCTCATATTCGTCCTCCATTTATTTCGCTATGGATATGGCCGCATTTCGCCCTGCCAATAGGCCACTGCTCCACGCCCACTGTAGGTTGAAACCACCGCAGTCTCCATCGATGTCCAACACTTCCCCAGAGAAAAATAATCCTGGATATCGCTTCGCCTCTAAGGTGCCCGTCACTTCCCCCGCGACGATCCCGCCCGCCGTCACCTGCGCCTCCTGCCATGGCCCTGTGGCTGTGACTGGAAATTTCATCCCTTTCATCTGCTTCACCAGTATCCAAAGCTCGCGGTTGGACAGAGTCCCCGACTCTCGGGTTCCGTCCAATCCAGTATATGCCAAAAGAACTGGCGTCAGCTTTTTATGAAGCAATCCATTGAAGGATTCCTCCACAGTCTTATAGCTCAGCCGCTGGGTTCTTCCTTTCAACATTTGAAAAAGCTGCTCCTCTTCCATGGCAGGGAAAAGATCCAGTATGATCAGGACCTCTTTCTTTTCCGCTAATCCCTGCGCTGCGCATCTGCTGAGCTGTAGAATCGGAGGTCCAGAGAGGCCATCCGGTGTGAAAAGAATTTCTCCTTCTTCCTGTCGAAGCATTTTCTGTCCCACCCAGACACTGGCGACGCCCTGTTCAACCTTAACTCCTGCTAGCCTTTTGAGATAGGGGCTTTCGCATCGCAGCTTAACGAGAGCTGGAAAGAGACGGCTGACTCGGATTCCCAGCTTTCTCGCAATCTCATAACCTTCCCCTGCGGAGCCCAGTTTGCTTGAAGCCTTCCCGCCAGCCGCGAGAATCACCCGGTGGCTCTGAAATAGACCTTCGCTGGTTTGAATCGAAAAGGAATCGCCCGGAATGATATCTTTTACCATGCAACCTGTCACACATTGAACTCCTTGCCGCGCAACCTCATAGCGAAGGACATCTAAAACGCTGGATGCCTGCAATGAATAGGGGTACAACCTGTCTTCTTCCCGGCGATACTCGATACCGATTTCCGCAAAAAAACGCCTTGTCGCATCTCCGCCGTAGTCTGCCATCACACTTTTCAGCAGATGGGTACAAGTGCCATGGTATCGAGACAGCGACACCTTTACATTGCTGATGTTGCACCGCCCATTTCCAGTGGCCAACAGCTTTTTTCCAACCCGGTCCATTTTCTCAATGAGTAGGACCTTCGCCCCGTGGCGGGCGCTATTTATAGCTGCCGTCAACCCCGATGCGCCCGCACCGATGACGGTCACGTCCTCCATAGCAATCTCCATTCTGGAGCGCTAGCGACGGGGCGAATTCTGCCCCCAGAGCAATTTGTGGCGCTCCGGCACAAATTGCCGTGTGAAAAATAAGCGATCGATCTTTTCCTTCCCTGTATCGACGAGTTTCTGTACCCTTTGGCGGTTGCACACGGTCGCGCGGATTGTTCGCTTCGCTCACCGCGCGGCCGACACCGATAATGGCCAATGCAATCGCTAATGCGATTATTATACCATACACTATTATTGAAAATCAAGGTATGTCCCTCTGTATTTATGATAAGTCCATTACGGTTTTCTTACGCAATAAATCCACGGCCTCAATACCTGCCGTGGATCCTGTTTTCGCGAGTTTGATCAGCCGGCCTTTAATTCAAGGCGAAGGCGGTCTGCGATGAGAGCGATAAATTCGCTGTTGGTGGGCTTGCCTTTCCCTGTATTAATGGAATAGCCGAAAATTTTGTCAATGGTATCCATCTTCCCTCTGCTCCAGGCAACCTCAATTGCATGCCGGATTGCTCGTTCGACACGGCTGGGCGTCGTATCAAACTTTTTACTGATCTCGGGGTATAATTGCTTTGTTATAGCATTGAGAATATCCATATCTTCGATCGCCATCATGATGGCTTCCCGCAAATATTGATATCCCTTAATGTGCGCGGGAACTCCAATCTCGTGGATCATATTGGTTACTTCTGTCTCAATATCTCTTGTTATGGGGACTGACTTCATCGGGATTGAGATAGAAACGCCGCTCTCCTGTCGAGGAGGGGAAGAGGTGATCACTCGGTGAGAGCCTTTCATCTGGCGGATTCTTTGTATTAACAGATCCATTTCAAAAGGTTTCGCAATGTAATATGTCGCCCCTAGATGGAGCGCCCGTTCCGTGATGGAGTCTTGCCCCACCGCCGATAAGACCATAACGACTGGCCGCTTCTCCAGATTCATCTCCCAGAGTTTTTCTAGCACTGCCAGCCCATCAAATCTCGGCATGATAATGTCCAAGAGTACCAGGTCTGGCATTAGATTTTCTATCTGTTCTAACGCTTCCTCACCATCACCCGCTTCCCCAACAACTTCCATATCCTCCTGTTGTTCGATATAATCTCTTACCAAAGATCGGAAAATGCTGTTATCATCTACCAGCAAAATCGATAGCTTTCCCAAAAAAGTTACCCCCTTAAATAATCAAGTTGTCGTTACATTTTCCATTATATACCATTTTATTGTATTTCGCAAGCTTGATTTGGTAAAAAATGGTATTTCGGCAAATTTACTGATTATTTCATTTAAAATTTGTATCTTCTTTAGTTTTTCAAAGAATTTTCCGTATTTATCATATCTTCGATATAAATTCCGTATCCTTTTTGTGGTTCTTGCACAAAGACATGTGTTACGGCTCCGATTAATGCGCCGTCTTGGATGATGGGAGAACCGCTCATCCCCTGTATGATCCCGTTGGTCTTTTCCAACAATCGCGGATCCGTTATTTCGACAACTAACCCGTCGTTCTTGGATGCGATCTTCGATGTCTTTGAAACCTTCACCTCATATTGTTCGACGGTGTCGCCTTCCAGATTGCAAAGGATATAGGCTTTTCCCTCTTTAATTTCCTCCTTCAAGGCGATGGGAATGGCATTCTGGGTTTGAATCAGAGATTCTGAATTCACAATGGTTCCATAGACGCCGTTTGCAGAATTTAATTGAATTTCTCCGAGAACTGTACTGGTCAAACTGCCCTCTATCTCGCCCGGCTCTCCCTCAACTCCCTTTTTTACCGCGCTGATCCTTGCTTTTGTTATCGTGCCCTCGCCAACGGGGATGGTCTCGTGGGTATCCACGTCGGCAATTCCATGTCCAATGGCGCCAAATCCTCCGGTATCTGGATTATAATAGGTCAGGGAACCGATTCCCTGTGCGCGATCTCGTATCCACAACCCCAATTTGTAGATTCCATCTGTTCCGATCAACGGCGTTATAGACGCTTGGATGATCTCTCCTTCCCGCAGTATCTCTAATGTGACCGGCGATTGCCCTTCTCTTTCCACGATCTCCGTCACATCCCCATTGCTTTCCACAACCTGTCCATTGACCTTCTGGATAAGGTCTCCCGTGAACACTTTTCCTTTTGCTGGGGAGTCCTGTTTGCCCTCTGCTGTTTCAACGGAACCCGTCCCCAATATCATAACTCCATTTGTATGAATATCGATTCCAATTGTCTGACCCAATGGAACTAAATATAATGAATCCCATATCTCAATGGTAACGGTTTTGACTGGCAAAATTCCAAATAAGGATATGGTTGCCTTTGTAACCGTTGTGTCTGTATGTTGGCTGCTATCCGGATAGGAAATTTGAATATCCTGATTCCCTCGAATTGGGGACTGCATCACTTCAAAGGAATCTTTCTCCGATTTGTGTATATGGAAGGAAAAGATGTCGGCGTAGGATATGGTCGTCTCCTGTCCCTCCGTAATCCGAATGGTATCTGGCAGGAAGAATCGGGATACGGAGACAACTCCTAGCAGCAGAACCGTTACAATCGCGATACAAAACACAATGACATTTCGTTTTACTGTTGTAGGATAGCGGAAAAATTTTTTATCATGCACTTGGTTCACACTCCTGTTTCAATTTGCTTCTGGTAGTGTAAACCGAAACCAGACATCTTATTCAGATGTCTGGCCATGGATAAAGGTAGGATTTCCGCGAATACTAGTCTTGACTTCGGATATCAGGCGAATTATGCAATTTTTAGTTTCCAATCCTGTGCCAATTTTTTCATTTCTCTTGCGCTCCGCCTGGCGGTTTCCGTTATCTGCGCGCCGCCGATCAGTCTTGCTAATTCCTCCGACATCTCATCCGGCTCAAGGCTTCGGACATATGTCTTCGTGTGATCGGCTTCAACTCTCTTTTCAATGTATAGATGATAGTCTGCCATTGCGGCTATCTGTGGCAGATGGGTGATGCAAATCACCTGGTGATACCGGGCGATCCGGCAGATTTTTTCCGCTACGCTCTGGGCTGTCCTTCCGCTAATCCCTGCGTCGATCTCATCAAAAATCAACGTTCCGATTTCATCCTGCTGTGCCAGCACCGTTTTGATGGCCAACATAACCCTGGACATCTCACCGCCGGATACGATTTTATTGAGAGGCTTTACCTCATCCCCCACGTTGGTCCGAATCATAAAGGTGACGGAATCAAAGCCTTTTGTGGAAATCTGGTCCCGGCGCTGAATCTGAATTCGAAAAATCGGTTCTTGAAACTGGAGTGTTCCCAAAATCTCGGTTATCTTCTTTTCCACTTCTGCCGCCGCCTGTTTTCGTATCTCGGACATTTGGGACGCCACCGCTTCCATCTGTTGATACGTGCTCTGGGCCTTCCGCCTTAATCCGTCCACCGTCTCCGAGAGATGCGTCAGCTTTCGGATCTCTTCATCGAGTCCCTGTTTGTAGGATTGAATCTCCTCCACAGTATGCCCATATTTCATTTTGATATGATATATTTCGTCGAGGCGGCGCTGTAGCGCTTCCATTTCCCCCTCCTCGTACTCCATCTGCTCTCCGTATTGTCGCACCTCTGCCGCCACATCATCCGCCACCGCCATGGCATCCTGTAGCGATTCTGTCAGCGGAGTCAAAAAACTTGCATCATAGTCTGTTAGCGCCTCCAGCCGGTGAACCGCCTCCCCCATCTGGTCCACAGCGCTAAGCGCCTCCTGGGTTCCCTCTCTCAGCATTCCGTAGACAAAAGAACAGCCCTCCCGCAGTTTCGCACTGTTCTGTAGCCTTTTCCTCCGAGCGTTCAACTCCTCTTCCTCGCCTTCCCGCAGGCTGGCCTTTTCGATTTCCTCCGATTCATATTGAAGGAGGGATAGCCGGCGCTCTTTCTCCTGTTCATTGTAGGAATATCGGTTCAGTTCCCTTTGAATCTGCCCATATTCCTCCACCAACCCGGTCAGAGTCTGGCGGCAGGGGATCAACTCTTCTGAAAAGCGATCTAACAGATCGATGTGCTTAGCTGGGTCGAGAAGAGACTGATGTTCATGCTGTCCATGGATGTCAATCAGCAGCGATCCAACCTCCTTGACAAGGCTGGTATTCACCACCTCCCCATTGAGTTTGCAAATGCTTCGACCGTTTCCCATCACACGTCTCGAAATGAGGATCTCCCCATTGTCTGCCGGTGCGCCCAGCATATCTAGCTTTTGCAGGACTCTTGGATTGGATTCGCAAAAAAGTAAATCCACCTGGGCTGGTTTATCCGGCTCCCGCAAAAGCTCCCGAGATCCCCGATGCCCAAGGGCTAGATTCACAGCATCCAAAATGATGCTTTTGCCAGAGCCCGTTTCACCGGTTAAGACATTGAAATGATCCTCCAAATCCAAGGATATATCCTCAATCAACGCGATGTTTTGTACCCGAATATGCTGCAGCATCTGTGTCCTCCCTTTCGCCTTTCCGGCAAGCGTTCAACTGTTCTGCCGCCCTGCAATTGCCTGAACCTTCTCGCGAAGCGCCACACATTGTTCTGCGGCATGAACCGCTACGAATATAGTATCATCTCCCGCAATGCAGCCAACAATCTCTTTCATTTCCAGATTATCCAGCGCCGCGGCAACTGCCATGGCCATTCCGGTAACCGTTTTGATGACGAGGATATTCCCGGCTGTCTGAGCACTCAAAAAGCCCTCCTGTAAGACTCGAATGTACCGTTTGGAGTGCTCGTCGGAGTCCTCTTTTTTCGGCTGTACTCCAGCGTATTTGGGCCGTCCGCTCTCCCCGACGACTTTTGTCAGCCGCAACTCCCGGATATCCCGCGACACTGTGGCCTGCGTCACCTGATAGCCCGCCTGCTGGAGCTTTTCCGCCAGCTCTTCCTGGGTTTCAATTTCATATTCCTGAATGAGTGTTAGAATTGCTGTCTGCCTGTCTGATTTCATGCCGCTTTCTTTCTCCTCCGCTCCCTTTAAAACATCTTTCTCCTGAGAATATCATAGAAGGTGCTATCTTTCATTTTCACGATGTAGATCGCGCCGTCCGCCCTGGACAGACGGACTTGGTCCCCCTGTTCCAGGCCATACCCCACCTGCCCGTCAATGGTCAGCATAATTTTGCGCTCCTGCTCCTCCTCTTCCGGGCTTGCCTCCGATTCGACTCTCAGAGAGATCTCATCCTCCTCTGAAACGACGATGGAGCGCACCGACAGAGAGTGCGGACAGATGGGTGTAATCACGAGGTTCTGCGCTCCTGGCACGATAATCGGTCCACCCGCCGAGAGATTGTACGCGGTTGACCCCGTCGGAGTCGCGACAATTATGCCATCGGCCAAAAACGTTTCCACATAGCGCCCATTTATCTCCACTGCGACGCGAAGCATGCGGGAAAAAGCTCCCCGCGTAATGACCGCATCATTAAATCCGAGAAAAGGGTCGGTCTTTTCCCTCCCCTGATTCAGGATACTTCCGCTAAGCATAATGCGCCGCTCCACGCTATACTGTCCCTGTAAGACTTTTTCCAGTGCCTCTGTCGCCGCTTCCGGTTCGACTTCCGCCAGAAATCCCAGTCTTCCCAGGTTGACCCCTAACAGGGGGATGGAATATTGGTAGAGCTTTCTGGCTGAGCTGAGGATCGTCCCATCGCCGCCCAGAATCACGGCCATATGGATGGAATCGTACTGATCCGGCGTCACGGGATTGGTTTGAAAGCTCTTTGTGTCTTCCCAAAACTCAGGGTCAACGTAGAGTTCCTGCCCTTTCCCCTGGAGAAACGCGAGAATCCTCTTCGTCACGGCTAGACCCGTATCTTTTTTTCGATTGGGTATAATAAGAAATTTATATGGCTTCATGAGATAACCTTACGACCTCCCGGATGGCGCCTGTCCGGTCCTGTAAATCGGAACTGCCGCCCTTTTCTAGATACAGCAGGTACTCTATGTTTCCCTCCGGTCCTCGAACCGGGGAGTATGTCAGGCCTAAAATCGAAAACCCGTGCGCTAAAACCCAGTCCGTGATCCCGCGCAGAACCTCCTCGTGGACCGCCGCATCCCGGACGACCCCTTTCTTTCCTACATTTTCGCGCCCCGCTTCAAACTGCGGTTTGACTAGACAGACCATTTGCCCATTCTGCGCAAGCCTTGCTGCAATGGAATCCAATACCTTGGTCAGGGAGATAAAGGACAGATCCGCTGACGCAAAATCGCAGAGTTCAGGGACTTGCTCCTCCGTCAAGAAGCGAACATTTGTCTTTTCTAAAACCACAACCCGCTCATCGGAACGCAGGGACCAGGCAAGCTGCCCATATCCCACATCAATGGCGTACACTCTCTTAGCGCCGTTTTGTAACATGCAATCGGTGAAACCGCCAGTAGATGCGCCCGCATCGATACAAACCTTGTTTTCCATCTGAAGGGAAAATCGGGATATCGCCTTCTCTAGCTTGAGACCGCCCCTGCTGACATAGCGCAATGGATTCTCCCGAATCCGAATTGGCTTGTCCTCCGGAACCATGGTGCCCGCCTTGTCCTCGCGCGCTTCGCCCACATAGACATTTCCGCTCATAATCAATGCCTTTGCTTTTTCACGGGAATCGCACAGTCCCTCACGCACCAGCCGGATATCAAGCCTCTCTTTTTTTGCCGCCATTGTGTTCTCCCCTTGCTAAAAATTTCCGGACCCGCTCCGCTATGGCATCTGGACATAGGCCATAATTCGTCAAAAGGCTTTCCCTCGTTCCCTGTTCAATAAATTTATCTGGCAGCGCCATGGTCTGCACCTCACATGGATATTTCCTGGCCGACAAAAATGCCGCCACCTGCATCCCAAAACCGCCGGTATGAATATGGTCTTCCACCGTAACCAGCAAATCATGTTCACTGGCTAGCTCTTCCAGCAATGTCTCATCTATTGGTGCGATAAAGCGCGCGTCAGCTAGGGTGGGGCTAATTCCCTCCTGCTTCAACAGTTTCGCAGCCTTTTCCGCCATGGACCTGCATACACCCACAGTCAAAATCGCAACCCGCGCTCCGCGTTTATAAATATAACCGCGCCCCTGCACAATGGGCGGCCGTCGCTCCTCCGATGGCGCTATATAAACCCTCCCCTTCGGATATCGGAGGGCAATGGGCCCAGGATAGGAGACTGCGTATTCCAGCATCGCTACCATCTCTAACCGGCAAGATGGCGCCATGATGGTCATCCCCGGGATATGCGATAGATACGCGATGTCATAGATTCCCTGGTGTGTCTCTCCATCCTCCCCAACGATTCCACTCCGGTCAATGGCAAAGACCACCGGAAGATTCTGTAGGCATACATCGTGGAGAATCTGGTCGTAGGCTCTCTGTAAAAATGAGGAGTAGATGGCGACGACAGGCTTTAATCCCCCTTTGGCAAGACCAGCCGCAAATGTGACCGCGTGCTCCTCGGCAATCCCTACGTCAAATACTCGATCTGGGAAAATATGGCTAAACTCCTCCAAACCGGTATTCTGCACCATGGCTGCCGTAATCGCCACAAGATTGTCATATTTTCGAGCCAGACGGACTAGATTGCGGCCTAACACCTCCGACCAGCTCTCAAAGACGGAACCCACGATATTCCCAGACTCGATATCGAAAGATGGCACTCCGTGAAATCGAGTCGCATTTTCTTCCGCCGGCTCATAGCCTTTCCCCTTCACTGTTCGAACATGGATCAGCACCGGTTCATCCAAATTCCGCGCCTGCTGGAAAACTTTTTGCAGCTCTTTGCAATTATGTCCATCAACAGGTCCTAGGTAGACAAATCCCAATTCCTCGAACAAAACCCCGGATACGAGCATATATTTCATTCGCCGCTTCACCCGTCGTATCCAGTTTGAGATTGGAATTCCAATCTTCGGAATCTTCGCCAGTCCCTTTCGGATTCCCTCTTTTGTCTCCAAATATAGATGCCGTGTCCGGATCTGACTGAGGCGGTATGGCAGGATCCCCACATTGCTGCTGATGGACATCTGGTTATCGTTGAGTATGACAATCAGCTTGGTCTCCCCTTTTCCCGCGTTGTTCAGCGCTTCATAGGCCATCCCCCCCGTCAAGGACCCGTCCCCTATGACGGCGATGACCTCGTACTCTTCATGCTGGAGATCCCGCGCCTTAGCCAATCCATAGGCTGCCGAGATGGACGTGGAGGCATGACCTGTATTGAACGCGTCGTGGGGGCTCTCCTCTTCCTTCGGAAAACCGCTGAGCCCATCTTCTTTTCGCAGCGATGGAAATTTATCTTTTCTTCCCGTCAGAATCTTATGAACGTAGGACTGATGCCCAACATCCCAGATAATCTTATCTTTGGGAGAAGAAAAGGTCTTGTGAAGCGCCAGCGTTAGCTCCACGACTCCTAGATTCGAACTTAGATGGCCGCCTGTCTGAGAGACATTTTCCAAAAGAAATTGTCGTATCTCCTCCGCAAGCACGTCCATTTCCTGATCGCTTAATCCCCGCAAATCGCTGGGATCATGGATCGCATCCAACAATGTATTCAATGGCTCACCTTCTGCTAACTCAACGTTATTTTCGACGCCCTACCAGCGACAGCATCAGCTCCCGCAGCAGCGCACCTGACGAATTTTGGAATCGGCCCAGCTCCTGTAATGCTCGCTGTGTCTCCTCCTCCACCGCCTGTTTCGCTTTCTCCATCCCGAACAGCGATACATATGTGGCCTTCTGGTTCTCATGGTCACTGCCTAAGTCTTTTCCCAGCTCTTCAAAGGATCCTTCCACATCCAGAATATCATCTTGAATTTGAAATGCAATTCCAATGGCCTCACCTGCTTTTTCCAGGGCGGACAGTTCCTCGTCCGAGGCGCCGGCCGACAGTCCTCCGCTGACCAATGCCGCTTGAATCAGCTTTCCGGTTTTGTGAATCTCAATAAATGCAAGCTGCTCAGGGGAAATCTCTGAATTCTCTGCCTCCATGTCTGCCATCTGCCCGGACACCATTCCATGGACTCCAGCGGCATGCGCCACCACGGCGATGGCCTTCGCATTGGCCGGGGTGGGATCTTGTACAAGCTTTCGGGACATGACTTCAAATGCCAGCGTCAGTAAGCCATCACCTGCCAAAATCGCAGTTGCCTCTCCAAACACCTTATGATTGGTCAGCCGGCCTCTTCGGTAATCATCATCGTCCATAGCAGGCAAATCGTCATGGATCAAAGAATAGGTATGAATCATCTCCAGCGCTTCGGCAAATGGATAGGCGTCATCCTTCGTCCCTCCGCAGGCGAGCGCTGCCAAAAGCGTCAGGACGGGTCTCAGCCGCTTACCGCCCGCCATGAGGCTATAGTGCATTGCGTCGAAAACGCGGCGATCATAAGGACCTCCCCCAGCAATGTCAGCCTCCAACCGCCCTGTCAGCTCTTCGATTGTCTCCGCCAAAAACATGGAAAGCTCCCGGCTCACCATGATGGCTCCTCCTCATCCTGCTGTAAAATCGTGATCTCTTTTTCTGTGGTATCTAGAACTTTGACACAGTATTTCTGAAGCGCCAGCCCCTCTTTGTAGAGCGCCATCATCTCTTCCAAAGGCAGATTCTCCTGTTCCATCCGCATGGTGATGGCGTCCAGCCGCTCCATGGCTTCCTCAAATGTTGATGGTTTCATATTGACCTCCATAAAAATTGCCAAGCTCAGCTCTCGGCAGGGGCCAGGTTTTTGACCTGAACCCCCATGCGTCCGTCATGAAGACGCACAACTAAAGAATCACCGGGCTTTGACTTCTGAATCGTATCCACAAGATGTCCCTCTTCGTCCGTGATCAGCGCATATCCCTTTTTCAATTGATGCTCCGGGCTCAACAGAGACAGCTTCACCTCCGTCTGAAGCAACTTCTGCCTCAGCTGGTCGAAATATTGTTTTCTAAGCCACTCCATATCGCTGCCGACGGCATCAATCTGTTGGCGGAGCTGGTTGAGCTTCATGACCGGCATGCGGAAGGCCGCACGCCTGCCCATGGAATCGACAGCTTCCCTCTTGCGTCTCAACTGCCGGAGCGCCAGTTGCTCCAGGTAGAGCTCTCTCTGCTTCGCCATCTCCAGCGTTGCCATAATATCCGGCACCGCCAGCTCCGCCGCTGCGGATGGAGTCGGCGCTCGCAAATCCGCCACAAAATCGGCGATCGTAAAGTCCGTTTCATGGCCGACAGCCGAAATAATGGGGATTCTGGACTCCGCGATGGCTCTCGCCACGATTTCTTCATTGAAAGCCCATAGATCCTCTAAGGACCCGCCGCCTCGCCCTACAATACAAACATCCACATCACCGCGCTCATTCATTCTCCGTATTCCATGGGCAATGGAACTGGCGGCGTCCGCGCCCTGCACGAGGACAGGGCAGAGGATTAAGGTAATACCTGGATGCCTGCGCTTGGAAATCTGCATGATATCCCGCACGGCGGCGCCCGTTGGGGATGTGACGATCCCAACGGTCCGGGGGTATCGCGGTATCTCCCGTTTGCGGGATACGTCAAAAAGGCCTTCCGCCTCCAATTTTCGTTTCAGCGCTTCAAAGGCCTCGTACAGTGTACCCTTTCCCTCTTGTTCCATCCTTTGGACATAAAATTGATACTGCCCTGTCTTTTCATACAGGGAGATATATCCGAAGGCTGCCACCTCTCTTCCGTCCTGCGGACGGAAGGAAAGGCTAGCGGCGTCCGATGCAAACATGACCGCGGAGATGGCCCCTCCCGGATCTTTCAGCGTAAAATATAAATGTCCGGAGGAATGCTGTTTAAAGTTGGAAAGTTCTCCCCCGATCCAGAGCTTGGAAAGAATCGTATCTCTGGCGAGAAGCTGCTTCACATACCGGTTTACCTGAGACACCCGGTAAACTTTTTTCGGCGTCGGGCGCACATCCCGTTCATACTCTCCAAAGATTCCCATCTGGTCCACTTATTCCCGCCCGCTTTCCTGTTGGGCCGCTTCGGCTGCGCGCTGGGATACATTTCCCAGAATTCCATTTATGAAGGCTGGCGCGGCGTCCTGAGAGTACTTTTTGGCTAGATTGACCGCTTCATTGATACTCACGCTGACGGGGATCTCCCCGCTAAACATAATCTCATACGCCGATAGCCGTAAAATTGCCAAATCAACCCTTGAAAGCCTGCTAATCTTCCACCCTTTTAGGGCTTCGGAGATCCATTGGTCCAACTGTTCCATGTGTCCCTGTGCGCCCAGGGTCTCTCTCACAATGAAATCTCTGTCTTCCTCCTGGACAGGTTCCTCAACGAAATTTATGATGTAACTCTCAATAAATTCTTTCGCGGAGCTATTGTTAAACTGAAGCCCGTACAGTATTTTAAATGTGTGCTCTCTCGCTGTGGTTCTGCTCATACCTGTATCCTCCAAACATCTTTCGCACCTGCCACGTCACCCCCGGTAACGCCAAAAGAGCCCTCAATATAGCCTCCTCTCTGCAGCTGAACGACCGCGCTATATCCAAGGACTCTTGATTCATCAGCTCTTAATTGGCTCCATCATCCTCATTCTTGTCTGAACGAACTCCTGTAATGTGAAGATTGACCTCCTGAACTTCCAGTCCTGTCATATTCTCAACGGCGTTCTTAACCTTCTGCTGGATTTGATTGGTAAATTCCGGGATCTTGACGCCGTATCGAATGACGAAATCAATGTCGCAAATCACCAAATTGTCCGCAATCTGTATATGAATCCCTTTGCCGAGGTTTTTCTTACCTTTTCGCCGTTCATCCGCGTATATGCCATCCACTTCGTTGATCGCCAATCCAACGATGATCGCTACCACTTCATCCGCAATCTTGACCTGGCCGATCTGCTGATTCTGTAGCACGCTGACTGGTCTTTCACTCTCCATGTCTGTTTCCTCCTATGCCATTAAGAATGTTTCTGTATCTTATTATAATCAATTTTCTTCTCAAATGCAATTAAAACTTTCTCTATCCCTGACTTTTCCTTATTCTTTCCCGATTTTCAAAAGGCTAATCCGAATATTTCCGGCTTTCACACCTGTTACGCGGGTGACGATATCCTGAATCTGCGCTGCTTCCTGCTGGCTGATCTGTTCTTTATCTACGATAACGTCCACCGAATCGTCATAAATCCTCACAAACACATCCTCAAATCCTTTGGCTTTGATCATGGCTTCTGCCGCTGCCTCATTTTCAATTCTCTTTTGCAGGTTGATGATCTCCTGCGCTGCCTCAGACTTTTTATCCTCCGGCGTGTCCGCGTTGGCCATCAATTCATACAGCATATCCTGGCTTTTCGCCCGGGCATTTTCTCTCTCCACTTTGGCCTGTGCAAAGTACTCAGGAATGACAGCATCGCTCTCAACAAAAACAGCCTCGCCAGGGCGTTCCGCTGTGGCCCCCACCTCCGCTGTATCGCTGTCTTCCACTGGTTGCGATTGTTCGCCTTCCGCTGTCTGATCTGGCGTGCTATTCTCACCTTCTGCCGTCTGGTCTTGTGTGCTGTCCTCACCTTCCGCTGTCTGGCTCTGTCCGCTTTCATCCTGGGGTAGCAGCGCATCCTCCCCAAAATTGCTGTCTTCGTCTCCTTCTGCTACTTGACTCTGTTCTGAGATATCGCCTGCTACCTTTTTGCCTTTATCGATTTGGCTGTTGTAATTTAAGTACCCGGCGATCACAATCATAATGACTAGCGCCACTACAACGATCTGATTTTTTTTAATACTATGCATAGAATGAGCTCCTCCTTACTCCTGATAGGGTGCAACTTGAATTTTTGATACGGATAGATTCAGCAATACCGCGGCAGAATTGATCAATTTCTCCTGGACCTGAGAAGAGCCGGCGCCCTGTGCAAGAATCAGTACCCCCTGTACCTCTGGCACGGTTTCTTTGACGACGAAGGGTTCCTTGCCGTCCTTCATAACCGTTTCGGAGCGTCCAGCCTCCTCCTCCACATTTCTTCGGCCTCCCGCAGAATCTTCCTCAGTCGTGGTGGACCGGCTGTAGGATTCATCTTTTTCCACCGTTATTTCTCCCTTGTTTTTTACCGTAACCACCACTTTCACTTTTCCTACGCCCTCCATACAGGAAAAGGCGTTTTCCAGCTTCGATTCCAGTATCTCTTCATACGTTTGTTCCTGAACCCGGGAATATACCGTGGACGAACTATCTGCCTCTGCACCCTCTCCTTTCTTTGCTATATTCGTATTCGCAACGATTAAAAATATGACACCTAACAGCAGGCAAATCGGAAAAATCCAACCGAATCGATCCTTTTTTCCTTCCTGCTTTTCCAGTTTATGAATGAATTTATCCCAGAGGCCCATGGAATTTTCCTCCTTTTATCTATATGCCCTGGCCGAGCTTACTATTACCTTGCCTACGATTTCCCCTCCAGGATTTCAATGGTATCCGCCTCTACGCCCCAACAATCCGCAAGCTTTTTGGCAAAGGATTGTCTCCACTCTGGCTTCGGCTCAGAATTGTCTCCCACCTGGATATAACCTAAATCTATCTGGATCCCTTCCTGCTTTTCCTCTGGACTTCGTATTCTGACTGCAATGGCTTGGATTTCCCCCTGAGAGGTACACGCCACTTGAATTTCATCTAGCACCTTTCCCTCCTGGGCCAGCACGTCGGAACACTGTTTTGCTAGGATATCCGCATATTGTTTTTCCAGAATCTCCTGCTGCGTTTTTCCATATTCCTCCTGGGCCACCGCGGCTGTTTCCGTCAACTCGGGAAAATCTTGCAGCAAAAACGTCTTGCTGAGATCCTGTCGAAAAAACTGAAGAACCGGTCCTACGGCAATCATCAAAAAGGCGATTCCCAATATTAGCTGAATGAATTTCTTTATCGACCCCTTTGGAATCAGGATCTCCATCATCCCCTGAAAAATCAGGAAGACCACAATTGATAACGCCCACTGCCGAATTGCACCCATACCGCACCTCCTCCTGTTATAGCGCCGCGCCTGTGGTATACAAAAAGATGCCGAATGCGCCGATAAAGATGATGATGGCGCTGCACAACACTGCAATTAAAAGTCCTGCTGCATCCGCCATTCCCGATAGGAGACCTATGACACGTGAATCTGCGACTGGTGCCAGCAGTGCCGCCATCACCTTGTATAACAGCCAGCAGACAATGAGTTTGATCATGGGCAATAGGCAGATGCAGAGTAGGATCAAAAAGCCCGCTGCCCCGATACCATTTTTAACCAGCGTTGATCCTGTCAATACGGTATCCACTGCTCCGGATAAGGCGCTGCCGACCACCGGCACCGCAGAAAAAGCTGTGGATGCCGTCTTTTGTAAAAACTTGTCCATGGCTGGCAGCGCAATTCCCTGGATTCCCATCAAGATAAAAAACAAGGACGTTATGATCTTTAACCCTTTTTCAATCAGAATTCGTATGAGACTGATAAATTGACCGAGCATTTCTTTCGGTGAAATATGGTTGGCCGTTTCCAGCATCACCATCAGCACGATCCCTCCCCCTACGACATACTGTAAGGCGGACAGCAGCAAGTTCATGCCTCCTAGAATGACCTCACTCTGAACTGTGGCTGAGACGACTTGTCCGGAAGCGGCCGCCACCGCTGCTAAGGCAGGCATAAGCGCAAATCCCACCTGCAGAATTCTCTCCGTCGTCGATCGGACGATATCCACAGCCACCGCAAAGCTGTGAAACAAGGTGATCACCAACACACCGTATACGGCAAAAAATCCGATTTCTCCAGCGCTGCTGCCCTGAAAGTGCTCGTCCAGACTTTTCAGAAGCTGACTCAGCAAGGCCAGGGCTGCGACCTGGAGAAGCAAATGCCCTTGCAGTGGAATCTCTTTAAACAATAGATTCAGAATTTCTTGCATCCATTGACCAAAAGTTAGATCCACCTCCCCGCTGACTAGCTGGCTTAATAAATCACCAAAACTTTGAAAAGCAAAGTTCTGTTCATAAAATTGATTGTCCTGCGATACTTCCCCCATTATCGAATCCATGGAATCAAAATCCAGCGCCTCCATCTGCTGGCGGATGATATCCTCCGCGTCCTCCCTGGAGCCGGAATCCTCCTCTGCGCGGACGGAGGTTATGGATAGACACAATAGGATTAGCACCATCACCACAAGTCGAAGAGCTTTCTTTCTCATGTGTCCTTCCCCCTCACAACAGTATTGAGGATAAGGTATCCAGAAGCGCTGTGAAAATGGGGAGCGACACTGCGATAATCAGAATCTTTCCCGCTAGCTCAATTTTCATCCCGATGGCGCCCTGCCCTGCGTCTTTGCAAATCTGGGAGGCAAACTCCGTAATATAGCCGATCCCGACAATTTTAAATAGGATGCCCAGTGTCTGGGAGGACAGCCCCGTCTTTTCTGCCAGACTTTGAACAACGCCCACTACGTCCTCCAAGTATCCCGCGACGAAGAACAGAATCACGACCCCCGCCGCAATGGTGATGTAGATGGCAAATTCTCCGTGAAAGGGCTTTAATACCAACGCAAGAATGACGGCTATGATTCCAACTACTGCTACCTGAAATATTTCCATATCAGCCTCCATTTGTATCCACCGCGCATTGGTCCGCCTACAAGTTGAACATGGATTGAATCATGGTGAAGAGCTCATTAATGTACTGTACGACCCAAAATAGCACGACGATCAACCCTGCCAGCGTCGTCATCATGGCCTGGTCCTCTCTTCCCGCTCTGCTGAGAACCTGATTCAGAACGGCCACAATGATGCCCACAGCCGCGATCTTAAATACGATTTCAATCTCCAAAGCCGGTTTCCTCCTCTTTATAGCAATACCACCATGATCAGAATGCCGCCAAGAATCCCTAAACTTTTGTACATACGGCCTTTTGTCCGCTTTTCTTCTGCCAGACGCTCCTGCTTGTCCTGCACATATTGTTCTAGCAGTGCGATCTGATTTTGCAAAAGCTCCGCGTCTTGTCCAGCCAAATGCTTGCCCAATGAACATAGCATCATACAGTCCTCCTCATCGAGGTTCAGTTCCCTTTGGCGCTTCCGAACCCCCTCGCTCCAAAGCTCGTCCAGACTTTTTCCTTCTTTTCGGTCCATATCCTCCGATAGATCGGTAAAGACTCGCCCCAGACCTCCCGCAATCCGTTTGCCAACCATCTCGGCTGCGTCGGATAAACTGGCCGAGTATCGAATTTCAGATGCCAAGATATACAGCGCTCGTTTCAACTCTTTATATTCTTTTAGCCGCACATCCATCCGCCGAGACATCCAAAGGCCCGCCATAGCAGACGTGAGGCCAAGAAAGCAGAGGCCCATCATCTTACAATAAAACTGCATAATCTCCCTTCTCTCCGTCATAAATTTGTTCCAGTGTCCCAGGACCTTTCCGGCCGCTTAGCACAATGATCCTCTGGAACACTCGATTTGCCGCCAGCTCGTCCATGCCGGGTTTATTTAAGAAGTCATCGAGGCTGTTTCCGTGAATGGTACAGAGAAGCTTGACTCCACTATTGACTATGGTTGTAATCGCCTGTATTTCTTCTATGCGGCCTATCTCGTCGACGGCGATGACCTGCGGTCCCATGGAGCGCAACAGCATCAGCATCCCCTCCTGCTTCGGACACCCATCTAAAATGTCCGTTCGCAGCCCGACTGTGTTTTGTGGAATTCCTCGATAACAGCCCGCTATCTCCGAGCGCTCGTCCACAACACCAACCTGCATCTTCTCTCCATCCGAGATCTGTCGGATTAAATCCCGCAACAGGGTGGTCTTCCCACAGCGAGGCGGGGAGATGAGCAGTGTGTGGTAAATACCTTGCGCACCTCGTATCCAGGGCATAATCTCGTCGGCGCACCCGATGATTTCATGGGCAATGCGAATATTCAGACTCGATATAAATCGAATGGTTTTGATTCTGTCGCCGTCTGCCACAACTTTTCCGCACAGGCCGACCCGATGTCCCCCCTCCAGGGTGATATATCCATTTTTTAGCTCTTGCTCGTAGGCGTACAGAGAATAGTTGCTCATCAGTTCCAGCGTCTTTTCCAACATGGCAGAGGTAACCTGAATTCCCTCATCCTCACTGTCACTCAGCCGCCCCTGTGACGTCAGGAACATTTTTTTCCGGCCTGCATACGCCATCGCTGGCCGATTGACCCGTAAACGGATTTCTTCCAGGGGATACACTGTATGGTTGATCATTCTGCCCACCGCTTCTCGAAGAGGCGGACATAGAATTCTGGAGATCGTATCTTGTTTCTGCATCTCTCTCCCCCTTTCCAGATTCTGTTATCATATGTATGTCCCACCTTTCATGTTTATGACAGAAAAAAACAAGCCTCCTCTCATTGGCCACCTTTGCAGCCGTGAACTTTGCCCACACCACCGGTCAAATGGCACTTGTCCGGCGGACTTTTCTGTACAATAAAAGAGCAGTGTGATAACTATATGCATCACACTGCTCTTCTATCTTGTGGTATTTTACTGTAATCCATAATCGAGCATGGCTTGCCTCAACTTCGCCCGGTTTGCCTCTTCCATCTCAACGAGAGGTAACCGGCAAACCCCAACATTCATCCCCAACATATTCATTGCCTCTTTGACTGGGATCGGGCTTGTTTCACAGAACAGCGCCTTGATCAGCGGCAGGGCTTTTAGCTGTAGGCGTCGGGCTGTGTCCCAATCCCCCTGTAGACATGCCTTTATCATTTGATGAACGTCAGCCGGGACTATATTGGCGAGCACGGAAATGACGCCCTTCCCTCCCATGGACATCAGCGGAACCGCTAACCCATCCTCGCCGGAGTAGATGGAAAAGTCTTCGCCACATAAGTTTTTTAGCTCCCCCACATGGCCAAATTCACATTCCTTTATGCCAACGATATTATCAAAATCCTTGGCCAACCGTGCCACGGTCTCCGGGGTCATGTTCATTCCGGTTCTCGAAGGTACATTGTACAGGATGATCGGGATGTCAATGGCCTTTGCCATGACGGCAAAGTGCTCATAGAGCCCCCTCTGCGTTGTCTTGTTATAATAGGGCGTCACCAGTAAGACAGCATCCGCCCCAACATCCTGGGCAGCACGGCAGAGAGCAGCGCCATGGTTGGTATCGTTAGAGCCTGCGCCTGCCAAAACGGGAACCCGTCCCGCCACACGCTCCACCGTATACTGGATCGTCCGGATATGTTCCTGATCCGGCATTGTCGACGCCTCGCCTGTCGTCCCTGCAATGACGATGCAATCCGTTCCCTGCTGAATTTGGAAATCTATCAGTTCCCCCAGCTTAGGATACTCGACGCCGTCCTCTGTAAAAGGAGTAATGATCGCCACGCCTGAGCCTTCAAAAACCGTCTTCTTCATGGATAAATACCCTCCTTCATTTACCCTGTCTTACGCTCGACCCAAGTACTCTCCTGTACGAGTATCGATTTTGATCTTTTCTCCGATATTGATGAACAGTGGCACCGCAATGCTGGCGCCAGTCTCCACCTCCGCCGGTTTCATGACGTTGGTCGCGGTATCTCCTTTAAGGCCTGGCTCCGTGTGTACGACTTCCAGTTCGACAAACAAAGGCGGCTCAACTCCAAACACCACATTGTTGTGGGAGAGAATTTTGACCTTTTCGTTCTCCTTAACAAATTTTAGAGCGTCACCCAACTGATCCTGGCTGAGACCGATCTGTTCATACGTGTCCTGATCCATAAAGTAAAACAGAGTGCCATCATTATATAAATATTCCATATCGCGGCGCTCTATGTGCGCACGGTCTACTTTTTCAGAAGGACGGAATGTCCGCTCAATGATTCCACCGTTTTTGATGTTTTTCAGCTTACAGCGGACAAAAGCGGCGCCTTTGCCTGGCTTTACGTGCTGAAATTCGATTATTGTGTAAATATCTCCCTCAAACTCAATGGTTACACCATTGCGAAAATCACCGGCGGATATTACTTCTGCCATACTATAGTTCCTCCTCTTATCATCCTTATCAAATTTTCCTTCTTACTAGTGTAACCGATTGATGACATTTTTTCAACCATTTTTTTGCAAAATATTGCATAAAGCTTGCAAGCCCAGCTCATAGGACTTGAACCCAAATCCACAAATCTGACCAATGCACTCAGCCGCTGTGACGCTGCGGTGTCGAAACTCTTCCCGCTTATGGATATTGGACATGTGGACTTCCACAACCGGCACTGCGATGGATGCAATGGCATCCCGCAGCGCATAACTGTAATGGGTGAATGCACCTGGGTTCATGACAATCCCGCTGATCCCTTTCCTATGGGCTTCCTGTAGCGTATCGAGTAAGGCCCCCTCGTAGTTCGTCTGAAAGCACTCGACCTTCACTCCAAGTTCTTGACCTCTCTCCACCACATACCGCTTGAGGGCTTCATAGTTTTCATCTCCATAGATTTCGGGTTCACGGATTCCCAAAAAATTTAGATTTGGTCCGTTGCAAACCCATATTTCCCGCTGGCTCGATTTCTCTAGTTCGTTTGTCATGTCGAGTATCTCCTCCGCTATGTCTTCCGGTGATTGTTTGAAAACGGAAACCTCTATATCCGCAGCACTCCTGTACAGGGGTAACCGTTCCTGCAAAAGCTTTTGTATCGCCTCATACCGCGCTTCCCCCTCATACGGTGCCAACAGCGGTCTGGTTGTATCGCATCGCATTCTGCGATACAGTTCCTCCGGTGCTGTGTACATGTGTACAACCACAGCTCCACCCTCTTTAAGGCGTTGACAGTTCGCGGGATCCTTGATGATGCCGCCCCCTGTGGCAATCACTTGATGGGTCCTTTCTGACAGCCTATGGATCAGATCCCGTTCCATCTTTCGAAATGCCCTTTCACCCTTCCGCAAAAAAATCTCAGACACCTGCATCTTCTGCTCTTCTTCAATTCGCGTGTCCGTATCGACGAATTCCCACCCAAGCATTGCAGCTAGCCGTCTTCCAACCGTCGACTTACCACACCCCATGAAACCCACCAATACGATGTTACTGGCCATAGTGAAAATGCCTCCTCGCCCAGGCAAGAAATTTTTCATGCATGGTTTCCAATTCACCTTCCGAGAATTGTCTCTGAGTCCAGATTTCGTATGATTTTGCCCCCTGGTAAAATAGCATTGACAAACCGCCGACCGCGGGGATCCCTCGTTCCCTTGCCATATTGACAAATTTCGTTGATTCCGGGTTAAACACCATATCCGCCACATGGCATACTTGATCAAAAAAGTGAGGATCGTCTACCGGGATTCCATCAACATTGGGATACATTCCAACAGAGGTTGTCTGCAACACCACAGAGTATTCCCCCTTGTAAAGCTCTTCCTCTGAGATTGAAGAGATTGGGGGGATCGGATACGCTCCATATTTTTGAGCGCGCACGACAAACTTATCAATCATATCCTGCGCGCGCTCCCGTGTGCGATTATAAACTCCAATTTTAGCAGCCCCTTCTACTAGACAGCTTGTCAGCGCGCTGCGCGCCGCTCCTCCAGCGCCAATTATTAGTACCGCCTGATCCTTCAAAGGGATTTGATTGAGCTGTAAAAGTTTGCGAAAGCCTGTCACATCGGTATTGTAACCTTCATATCCAGACTCCGTCCATCGAAGCGTATTGACAGCTCCTACTAGCTGGGCCTCCGGGTCAATGCGATAGAGCGCCTCGCGCACCAACTGTTTGTGAGGAATCGTGACATTGATTCCCTGAATTCCCAGCGCCCAAGCGCCATGAATCCCTTGCAGTAAACGCTCCTTCGTAATATGAAACGGTACATAGGCAAAATTATCTCCTGTCGCTTCGATTAAAATCTGATGGATGTAAGGTGAAAAGGTGTGCTCAATGGGGTCGCCCACTACCGCTAAGAGCTTCGTGTTGCCGTCTATGCTCATACATGCTTTATCGCTCATGTCTGCCTCCTACTTTTTCTTTTGAGTTGTATGCTCTGAAGATGGGTTCAACTGTCTGTACCGGCGCAACACGATCTTCTCTGCGCCGCGCTTAATCTTAGTGATCCACTCATCCTTCTCAGAGATCGGACTGACGAGAATGCTAACCATACCCATTCGGTTACCCGCCCATACGTCAGTAAAGACTTGATCTCCAATCATAGCCGCCTGACCGGGTTTAAGCCCCATGGTCTTCAGCGATTTTCGCAGATTATAGCCAAAGGGCTTTCCTGCTCGATGGACCGCTGGCACCTTTAAATTTTCATTGAATAGCGCAACTCTCGCTTTTTTCCCATTTGACATAATGCATATTTTGAATTGCATTTTGGTCAACTCCTGAAATAGACGTATCGCCGAGGCATCCGGCCTTGGAAGATCATATGGAGCCATGGTATTGTCTATATCAAAAAAGAGCCCTCGAACACCTTTCCTCCAAAGCTCTTCATACGGGATGTCATATATGGATGCCACATAGTGGTCGGGATAAAAACAAGTGAACATAGGCTACACCTCTTTTGCTAAAATCTTCTTTATTGTATCGTATTTTTTGATAAATTGCAACCATTTTTCCTGTCCCTCATGATGCTGTACAGCGCACCGGCTTGAGACTGGTCTGAAAAAAAGTTGCAATTTCTAAGATAAAGTGATATAGTAAATAAAAGGTTGTAAATTAGCGCAAATTATACTTATCACGCGCTCCAACGCCTATCTTCTATTTTTATCCCGATTTTGACCTTTTTTGATGTTTTTCCAATTCTCCCGTATTGGGATTTGAGAATCCGGCATTCGCTTATGACCTTTTTCGAAAGGAATGATCCTATGAAATCTGACAGTACAGAAGTTGCACGCTCTGCAATTAAAGTTGCCATAACCTCGTCCCGCTCCATGGAGGAACAGATGATTGAGGCGTTGAAAAAAAAGGGGATTCAGTCAGTTGCCGTTGACATCGGAGGATCTCTGCTAGAGTCCATCCCCAAAATTGTGGAACGCGCTCTCGTCGCCTCCAAGCGGACTGGAATCATACAGGATTGCCATCTCCACGATGGAGCTGTTGTCGGCGCTGCCAAGGAGGCAATCATGCAGGTATCAGGAAAAGCTATGGGGCTCAATGTAGGCGGCAAAATCGGAATTGCACGATACAAGGAACATATCAGTGTCTGTATATTCTTAAGCATTGGTCTGCTTCATCTGAATGAAATCGCCATCGGACTTGGACACCGCTCTCTGCCCTCTCCAGATGAACTGAACACCTCCGCTTTTCCGGAAGAGGCACAGTAAGTTCTGATATCTCATGAAAGAAGGGATTCTTCTATGCAGGAAATTTTAAAAACCATCGACGGTCAATTGACAGTCCTGTCTGCCCCTGAACCTGATTGCTGGATCAACCTGACGGCGCCCACTGAAATGGAGATTAACACGATCTGTCAAGAGTTTGAAATTGAACGGGAAACTGTAACGGCTGCCCTGGATGAGGAAGAGCGCTCCCGAATTGAGTCGGATGGAAACGCGACTCTGATCGTCGTCGATGTGCCGATTATTGAAATCGACGATTCGTCTGAATTCAATGTGTACACCACAATTCCCTTAGGAATCATCTTGCAGCCCAACCGTATCCTGACCATCTGCACGAGAGCTGTACCGATTCTACAAGATTTAAAGCATTTAAAACCCTTTCATACTCATATGAAGACACGCTTCATCCTGGAGCTGCTCTACAAAAATGCCACGTATTTTCTGCGTTATCTCCGGCAGATCAACCGGTTAAGTGATCAAGTCGAGGCAAAACTCCATAAATCCATGCGGAATAAAGAATTGATTCAACTTCTTGCGCTGACCAAGAGTTTGGTCTATTTCACAACCTCCTTGCGCTCGAATGAGGTTGTTCTTGAAAAGATGATGAAATACGATGTCATCAAAAAATATCCGGAAGACACAGATTTGCTTGAGGATGTCATCATTGAGAACAAACAGGCCATTGAGATGGCAGATATCTATACCGGCATTCTGAGCGGTATGATGGATGCATTTGCATCCGTGATCTCGAACAATTTAAATATCGTCATGAAGACTTTAACCGCCATTACGATCGTTATGACAGTCCCCACTGTGATAGCAAGCCTCTTCGGGATGAATGTTCCGATACCCTTTGGTTTATCGCAGAGTCCTTATGCGTTTTTAATCGTAATCGCCATATCCGCCATCGTATCGCTGGCCGTCACATTATTTATGAAACGTGGTAAAATGTTTTAATCATTGGACTTCTCCCCTGCCCTGACCGGCAGGTTTTTTATCGCAGAGAGACCGCCGCAAGACAGACACAATATACTCTCGCGGAACACGAACTATTCTATGATTTCCACCTCCGCCTTGACCGTATCTTCAATGCAATGATCCCCCCTATGGAGGCCATCATCCCCAATCCCAGCAGAACAATCCTGACAAGGGTGTTGGAATCCCCTGTTTTAGGATTTGCCATTCTGTCATTCAATACGATGGAATCCCCCTGAATCGTTCCGTCTTCCAGCACCTCAAATTGGTATGTTGCATCGTTGAGTTGATAGTCTGGTGGCGCGACAATTTCGCAGAAATAATACCGCCCCGGCGTTAGATATGAGAAGTCCACATACCCTTCTTCATTCGTCTCCACCGTCAACAGCTGGACTCCATGGCTATCGTACAGCCCAATCTTAGCTCCCTGCAATTCCTTGCCCGTCTGCTGGTCCTGTTTCCATATCCGCCAAACAGCTGGCTCATTCCATATCTCCTTCACCCCCTTAACACTGCCATCAGCATAAACTTCGAACTGGTATTGGCGGGGATCCACCCGATATCCATCCGGCTGACGGATTTCCTGAAAAGTATAAACACCTTCCAGAAGATTCTGTAGGTGAATCCTTCCCTCCGCATCCGTAACTTTTTCGATTGTCTCTCCGCTGGACATGGCTTTGATTCGGAGCCTTGCTCCGGCTAACGGCTCTGACGAATATGTGTCCATCTTTTGAATTGTCCACTCCACGGGCCGGTTAAAAAGGAGCGAATCTCCATGCCCCCTGCCATCTTCATCGATCCAAAAATGGTATACTCCTTGATCCAGCTGATATCCATTCGGTTGCCTAATCTCTCGAAATGTGTACCGGCCCGGAAGGAGCCCTGTGATCTCTACAAGTCCACTTGAATCCGTGGTTTGGCACATCAGGGATCGACCTCGTTCATCCAATATCTCCAATTCGGCATCTTCCAATGCTTTTCCAGTCAAGACATCCGACTTTTGTATCTTCCATGTGGTTGGATGATTGATTCTGTGAAGGGTGATTCTATCCGGTGATTCTATGTCCAACGTAACTTGGGAAACTTGGGAATCCAACGCGAAACCCGGAGGGGGCGTCACCTCGATCAACTCGTATTCGCCGAGAGGCAGGTAGGTAGACAGCGCACTTCCCCTCTCGTCTGTCTTTAATGTCTCAACCAACATCCCGTCTAGAGTCCTCACTTGGTATTCCGCGCCTTCTAGTCCAATCTCTCCGCCATCCTCAACTTTGAGAACATGAATTCTTTTTTTGATCAGTTCATTTTCTATCTGCATTGTCTCCCCCTCTTCATCCCGTGGAGTCACAAGAAACTCAGATGTATCCGCCCCCCGATAGGAGGCATCGACGTTGTATGTCGTGTCAGCAGCTAGATAGCCTAAAGGTCCATCCAGTTCTCTCAGATAATATTCGCCCAGCGGAAGATCTGTCTTGCTCTTCGCGCTCCCATCCTGTCCAGTTATGAGAATGTCGACAAGGGAATCCTGTGGGATTATAGCCGTTTCTTTCTGTGTAGAGAAAAAGTTCTGAGCCGCGTAAAGTCCAAACACAAAGCCCTCGCCCGGCCCATACTGATACTGAGGCCCATTCTCACACCACACGACCTGCTCCGCGGCCTTTTGTACCTGTACAATCGCTCTCTGCCGCCTATTCTCCATCGCGACCGTCTCCGTGATCACTTCCGCCGTTTGATCTTGATACCGTAGCTCCACCGTGTTGACAGCAGTGTCTCGAACAAAACCTGGAGGGGCCGTGACCTCTCGAACTCGATACCGTCCCAGATATAGTTTTCCTGATTTGGCTCTCCCATCCACGCCTGTGGTTATCGTGTCCACGATTTCCCCCTTTTCCACCTGCTTTGTGTGATCCGGTGTATAAATATCCTCAGCGGCAATTATTTCAAATGAGGCTCCTTCCAATCCCCTTTTTTCATAGATTGGGTGGTACAGTAACCCGTAGTCTGTTTTCTCCACATAGGTATCCGAAAGGATCTCCCCTGTTTTCACAACTTCAATCTCCCCTTTCGCCGCTTGGTCAAAGAAGGATACCACGATAGGGCTCTCAATATCAGTTTCAACAGAAAACTGAACCGGATTTTCATTTAATATGTAGCCGTCTGGAGCCTTCTTTTCATAGAGGAGATACCTCCCATATCCCAGTGGACCCGGCAGTGTCAAAGTTCCAGAATCATCTGTCTCAAACTCGCAAAGCCACTGTTCTGTGGGATAATAGATCTTATATCGCACTTCCTCCCCTGTCTTTTCGTTTACCATCTGAAATTTGGCGCCTGCCACCGGAATGACCTCTCCCGTGGCTGCATCGCGCTTCTCAATTCGAACATAAGATTGAATCGGATGATTTTCTAAAATGTAATAATAGGTTTTTTGATCCTCCCAGATCTCAACATCAAACTCTTCAATGTCTCCATATCCCTCCAACGGCTGGATCTCTCTCACGCAGTATCGCCCATATGGCAACCAATCGCTCTGTGCATATCCCATTTCATTCGTCTTCACCGTCGCGACCTCTGCATTATCAGACTTGCGATAAATGCCGAACACGACTCCCTGCAAAGGTTTCCGGGCAGCCCCCTGCCCCGCCGGTGCCGTATCCGCAAACTTGGTCAAGGAGATCTTTCCCTGAATAACCCGATCTTGTATGCATACCTGCTTGCGCGCTATTTCGACCCGTTCTCCTTCATAGGCCACTTCCACTCGCAACGCTTCTGAATTCAAAGTATAACCTTGAGGTGGTTGCTTCTCGATGACATAATAGGTTCCCAGCGGAAGAGCATCGCTGGAATAGGCAATCACCTCTCCCTCTCCCGCCTGGATCGTTTCAACCAGTTCTCCATCTGGCTCCTGATAGTGAATCTCATACACCGCTCCCCCAAGGTCAGCATCGCCCTGGGGCTCTGAGCCTGTTTCTGAATCTTGCTTTACGATGGAGATCTGTCCATATTGCGGCTTTTGCGGTATATTGAGATGCGCTTTCACAAGATTGGCGGTTTGACCTCCGTATTGAAGTCTCACAACGTAAGGTTTTTCTGATACTTGGTACCCTGGTGACGCATGAATCTCTTTCACATAGTACGTTCCGAGGGGTAAATTCGCCGATACAGCCTTTCCCTCTTCATCAGTTATCATGACATCCGCTTGAACCGTACATTCCGCATCGCGGTAGACTCGAAATTCAGCTCCGGCTAATGAATATGAACCGTTTTCATCTGTCACGGCGCTATCGGCAGAGTATTTTGATAAGAGAATTTGGCCTGTCTGCGGCTGTTCGTAGACATCGATCCGTTTGCGCAGAATCTCTTCCTGTCCATCCTCCGCCAACAGTGCCACATCGTATGGCGTCGTGTCCAGAATGTATCCCCTGGGGGCTGCCAGTTCCTTCACATAGTATCGCCCTAGCCTAATATCGGTAAATTTCCCTATTCCCGCTTCATCTGTCGCTGTCCGATCCACTTCCTGCCCAGCCTCATACCATGTTTTGCCGTTTGCATCCCGTATGGTCTCCGCCGCATAAAGACCATAAACCGCTCCTTGCAGAGAATACTCGCCCCATTCCGGTTTTCGGTTGATTTTTCGGAGAATGATCTCACCGCGCTTCCGATTATTTTGAAACGTAACGGTCGCCGTTTTCTCTCCCTCGATAACGACTTTCTGAGGATTGTCACTTGCGATGATAAACTCTTGGGGAACTCCTATTTCTTTTATCCAGTAGGTCCCCGGTAGAAGCCCTGTCTTGGCCGCAATTCCCTTCTGGTCTGAGATCAATGTGTCAATCTGATCAAGACACTCCGCATCTGTAAAAACTCCAAAGGTAAACCCATCCCGTTTGCCATCATTATTTTTTGTTACCTTTTCGATTTCGAGATCCCCGGTTGTCAGCTGAAGGGCAACATAGGCGGACACTGTATCGGCGCCTGTCCCCGCCGGCGTGATACATGTCTGTGTTCTCTCGCCTGCAGTGCTTGTCGTCCATAAAAGTGGAATCTCCGTATTGCCGGCCGACTGCTTCTGTCCTGTCGCTAAGACAGAATCGGTTGCCTCATGGAGAGTAATCTTTAACGAGTTGCCAATGCTATCGATTTGGGCACCTGTTGCTATAAATTGGTAGCTTGATACGATTCCGTTTGCATCGTCCAACGTCACGCTCCTGTTTTGAACTCTGCGGGTATTGTCCATTGCCTCAACCGCCGTGGCGTATGTGAAACTTGGACGCTTCATGTGATTCTGCACAGCCATCTCGATTCTCGCATACTCTTGCTGAAAAGTCGTCTCATACGTCTCAATGCCTGAATATAGTTCTTTTGCATTCTGTGAATCTGCCGCTGCCCAGGTTGGTTTCGCAATGTGAGTAAACGTATCATCCCGTTCACCGATGACAGTCTCCCAGATCAGTGCCTGGGTTGCCAGATAGGTCTCCAAACCACCCCCCTGAGCCATAGGTTTCACCCAACCTCCCCAGTGCCAGTTCCCACCATACAACAGGATGCGCCCTATAATTTTTTCTATATCGCCTTTGTTGGTTAGCGTCGGATTCGTCAGCTCAGTGAGATTCTGTGGTCCATCTGGATTTGCTGTCATCTGCGCGTTATTGTGGATCCTTGTTCCCGGCTCAACGCAATATACCGGTGTTCCCGCCTCTAACTTCTGTCCTGTTATAGTTCCCTGTACATCGGAGCGCAGAAACATACAGCTATAATTGCCTCCACCGGCCTCTACTCCGTTCCACGTTTTGATCTCTCGCCGCATAAAGCCATCGTATACCCGCATGTCTAAACGGTTACTCCAGTCCTCTGCCCTCGTTTTGGGCTGAATTAGAACGAACATTGCCAGTGATATTGCAATCACCAGCCGCTTCCAATGGAATGTATGTCCCACTCGGTCGCCTCCCTCTTTTGTTTATTTTCCTGCATCGCCTTACAGTTTTATTGTACCGCATCTTAGCCGTGTATCTCGATTTTATCCATTTCGTTTTGTTCTTCTTTCATATAAATAGTTTAATTCATTTGTGTCAAAAAGCCAAAAAATTGGAGCAATCCCGTATAGTATCCTGCTTTTCTACGTGATAACAAGGGATCCGTTCACTTGACACTATTTTCTTGTTATTTCCAGATTGGGAACAGAATGATGAGATCGCCAACCACAGCCCGTTTGAATAAAAACATGCTCCATCTAAAGCAGACGGCGAACCGTCCGCTTGAAATGGAGCACGTCATTGAAATGAATCTGTGGCAACGCCAGCTCAGGACTTATCTTGAGATTGCGATATGATCACTAATAGCATTTTTTTATGCTCTTATGAAAATTCACATCATCCAGCGCTTCACCAAATCTCTGAAAATGAACGACCTCGCGCTGACGCAAAAAACGGAGAGGATCAATTACATCGCAGTCATCCGTCAGGTTCATCAGATGTTCGTAAGTGGTTCGCGCCTTTTGTTCTGCTGCCATATCTTCATGCAAGTTGGTCACCGGATCATCCATGGACTGGAAATATGCCGACGTAAAGGGGACTCCATTGGCATCCGCCGGGAACACCGCTCTACCATGTTGTGTATAGTAGCCACCTAACCCCGCGGCTATGATTTCGTCTATCGTTGCATCCTGCATTAGCTGATACATCATCGTGGAAATCATCTCAACGTGCGCTAATTCTTTAGCGCATTTACCTTATCAATCATTTTTTTACTTTCAAATCTCTTCGTATGTTGCCACTGTGCTTTTCGTTTTCCAATTTACTAGAAAATTTGTAAATTCTCTTGCATCATTCACATGTTTGTGGTAATCTTAAGACATATTGTGTGGATTGGAGTGGATAGTATTGCATATAAATGAATCCGTTGGTATTTTCTATGATATGATCTATTACAATCTCATCTATTTCAATAGAAAGTACATAGAACTTAAAGATTATGGCTTTTATTATGACCGAGATGCATTTTTTATAAATTATGATACGCTTAGGAGAGCGAGAAATCATCTAGATCCTCCACCTCAGCTTTTTCCCTTTTTTTGTTTTTATAATGATAGACCATGTGTAATGACTGAATTTTTACAAGATGCCTTTGATTTCTTTCATGATACCATAGATTCTTTCCTTGCTAAGCTGTCCGATAAGGCATCGTTTAAACGATTTGTGTATTCCTATTATTTATCGGATTTTCTCGAACAGCTGTCCCTTGATGAGGTTCTGCGACGCGACGGTGAAAGTATTGGCAAGGCATTAGCTCTCCTTAGCAAGCGAATCGATATTGAACAGTTTACCTATATGTTTTACCATTTTAACGAAGTCATCAATAGTTTAGTCACGTATCTCAACCAGTTGAAGCCGTTTATTGAGGCATTTCATAGCACACAAAAAAATAAGATTCAAGTTGTTCAAGATTTTATTTCGGAAGATAATCAAGTAATGGTCAGGAAATGTTGGCCTGATAGAATGGATGATCTCGTCCATTTTGAATCCCAGACCTATTCTGTGAGCTTACTTAATAAATATCTAATTGTACGACAAAGAAGTGCAGATAAAAATAAACATGCATTCCTTTTGGGATATGATTGTTGTTCGGTTCTATCTCAAATAGTTGACTACAGTTCTATGTCCGTATCAACCGTTATGGAATCCTTAGGTCATCGAGTTAAGCTTGAGATTCTAACAAAACTGCGCGAAAAGGATATGACGGTGTCTCAATTAGGACGGAGCCTAAACTTGGCCAGAACATCAATTTCGAGATACATTGAGGATTTATATGCCGAGTTAGTGATTTTAAAGATACGAAAAAAAGGTTCCGAAATCTATTATTGCATAAATCCGATTTATTTGCGGCGCGCAAAAAATATAATTGATGAATATTTAGATCAATTTATTCTTGATGTTGAGTCAAAATTATGATATACTATACACGAAGGAGTGATGATATGAATTGGAAATTCCCTGCGATACAGTCAGTATCTTGTATCGATTTATCTTCCCTGGTATCCGCTTTGGCTAGGTCTTGTTTTTTACTTGTCGGAAGATAATTTAGTATGAAACAAAGAAAACATCCACTCAAAGTGAATGACAAAATGCTGCCTCTACATGAGAGACATTATTCAGATGATGTAGGGCCTATTGCTTTAGTATGTTTATCTTTTTAAATCCGCATAAACAGCATGTTACAGAATAGTTTGTCACTAGCGTGTGACTACCAAATCAGTATAATACATAAGCTCAGAATATGCAAATTCAGAACGCGCAACCGTCCGAAAGGGCGGCCTTTTTTTGTCAAGCCCAGTCCGTGGGATTGGGATGAATGGTAAAGCCTACGATATCGGTTCTCTGTTCCAACCTGTATGTTGTAGCCTGGTTTGAGCTGCCCGTTTAACATGGCGTCTTCTTTCATTCGCATAAAGGTAGCGTCATGATCTGTTTTGGAATAGCTGTTCCTTCCTTCAAAGATTTCCAGGGCCATTTCGTATTTCTGCTTTCTCGGCAGGATATCCTTTTGAAATTCCCTGGCTGTTTTCTTTAGTACCTTGTCTTTGGGATTCTCTTCCAGCTTCTTGTCAATGCTTTCCACAACAGCGGCCACCTGTTCGGCTGTGATCCGGGTGTTTTCACCCTTTTCCCCTAAATCTTCTTCCAAATAGATATGGTTTTCTTCCGCAACGATCCGGTCAATCTCCTGGAGGTGGTTTTTGATTTTTTCATCCAGCTTCTGGTCATAATTCCGAACAGACTTATTCCACCCTGTTTGTATCTGTTGTAGAGTGGAGACAGCTCCAGACTGTCCACGATGGTATTTACAACCCGCACCATGTGATTTTCAGGTATGAGATCTTCAAAAGATAGTGGTAATTGTAACTGATCCATGGTATAATCTTTAAATGTGAGCATACCTTATTATACCATGTAATAAGGGAAAATGGAGAGCGGCGTGGTAACCGTTCTCTATTTTTTTGAAATGAAGAGGGTATCCCTCAAGTCATTTCATGACTTTTGGGACACCCTCATCGTTCTATCTATAAGGTCTCCAAATCGGAGGTCCCTTTTTGCTATCGAAACAAGCTAACCTGCGTCTCCGCCCAGCCATACCATCCACCGTCAATCCATGATCCGCCTGATACTTGCGCACTGCGGCCTCCATACCGAAACACGGAAAGAAAATTGAGTGGTCTCTTGTAGCTCTTGAATTGATGCTTGTCCTCTTTAGATTCTTTGAAAGACGGCTTTTGCCGTCCTTCTTCTTTAGTTTGCTACAGGGTCGTCTATGATACCGGAGCCTTTCGAAACGTACATGTAATATCCATCCCATATTTTTGGGATAGAATGGTGCTAAAGGTTTGCTCCATCTTGCGCCGCTCTTCCGCCAACTGTTCTGGTGTTCGAACTTCATCAAACTCCGTATTGATTTTGACCACCGTATTCCCGATCTTTATTGTTTCTTTTACCATGTCGATCACCTCCTATTGGATGGTATGTTGATTGTAGATTGTCCTATGCCTTGACGATTCTTCCGCGATGTGCTATTTTGTATCTGTCATTGAATTTTCATATGTCGTCCCTCTCTTTTAGGAAGTAGTCCGGGTAATGCGTGACCTTAGAATGCCAACGCGCACCATATCCGTTTTATCGTTTGTTTTTATAGATTTTTGCAATATATTTTTGATATTCCGTAAATTCTGTTGCATTTCAAAAGGTAATGTGATATTCTTAGATTGCATTCATGAAAAGGAGGTGCGGCGCGTGTCTGTTGAGCAAGATTTAAAAACTTTAATATTAAAACATTATAAAAGTATTCGTGCTTTCGCCCTTGAGTTAAACATCCCCTATTCAACGATTGATACCATGTTAAAGCGCGGTGTTTCCGGTACTGCTGTTTCTACTGTTCTTAGAATTTGCCACGCGCTACAGATAGACGCAGATAGCCTTTCGAACGGGAAAATAGAAGAAAAACAGCCTGTCTCTACAATAAAATATTCTCTTACTGAGGAAAAACACATAAAAAAATACCGCACCCTAGACGAGTACGGCAAAAAGAATGTCGATACAATATTAGATAACGAATACGAACGCTGTAATAAGGATGAGAAGGACCTCATCGTCCTCCGCGATATCAAAGCGGAGTCCGAAGTTCCCAAGGGCTTTCATTCCATCCCCACTCCACAAGTAGACGCATTCGCCACCCATGCCAGCGCTGGACAACTACAATCAACCAAGCAAATCGACGCGGCAGAAGCTTTGGCAGATAAACTGCGACAAAAAACAAATAGCAAATAAAGGACGTGATCGAATGTACAAACATGAAGAAATTGCCACTAGGAGGCTATTACAAGGATGAATATAACGTACTACCCCACCGAAGACATTGTCAAATCAGCTATGCAACAGGACGACCCCCTACTGGCCATCATATCCTTTGACGGTGCGGCCGCAGCAATTGCTCCCATTGATGACGCGGTGGAACACCATATTCTAATCAAAAAGTCCGGTCTTCCTGCCAACATCGATGAAGTTTTTCGAATCGTTATCAATAAGGAAGGCGCAGACTGGACATTCATCTGTCCCAGCGATTATAAACAGATTCCAGATAAGCGAAGGAGAATCGCCGCTTTTTATAAGGACGGCTTCGCTTTAATTACAGAATTGCTTTCTGAAATTGGATACTTTGTTGACGTAACCATCCCCAAGCGATATCGACGACACTTCGATGAGCTGATGTAGATATCGTTCCTTTCTTGGGGCACAAGTGAAAATAAATAATAAGCCAGCATGTAGCGCTTACATTGTCATAAAAAGCTTTATCTTTGCACATACATTATATTGATAATCTTTAGTATTAACTGCTATAATGGATGTACAAGACGAGATGATACTATGGCAATAGCAAGCGCATTTGCGGAAATCCATCGCTGATCTGAAGGCTGGCAAAGGACAGATTCATGAACCAATCGAGAACGAGAGATAAGGAGGTCCACAATCATGACAGTGAATACAATTCGAGATGCTGTTTTAACATTGATACCAGATTACCCTATTGACAGGGTTATTCTGTTTGGCTCCCGCGCGACCGGCCAAAATCGGAACGATAGTGATGTCGATTTAATCTTTGAATTTTCCGCCCCTGTATCTCTTCTCACTTTATCTTCAATTCAGCTTCGTCTTGAAGAGATACTACAGCTGAATGTAGACGTCATACATGGACCCTTACAAGAAACTGATCTGTTAGAAGTATCCGAAGAGGTAGAAATCTATGCAGCGTAGAGACTATATTATTATTCAAAAGGTCGTTTCCGAAATTGACTTGGGGCTAGAAATGCTCGGCACTTCTGATTTAGACGCGTTCCTTCGGGACGAAAAATTAAAACGAGCGATTGGAATGACAGTCATCAACATCGGAGAATTAATTAAAAGTGTGAGCTTAGACTTAAAAGAAGCTTATCCGCAAATCCCTTGGAAAGCAATCGCAGGTATGCGAGACTTGACCGCACACAAATATCAAACACTTAGAATGGAAGACGTATATTTCACCGCTAAAAACGACTTTCCGGCGTTAAAAATCCAATTGGAAAGCCTACTCAATTAATTTGCCGCCCTCCTACACTTACAGGAGGGCAAAAATCTATCACCAGGAGCTGACACCATGCCCTACTGCACCTATCTCCGCAAATCCCGCGCTGACGCCGAAGCGGAAGCCCGCGGCGAAGGCGAAACCCTAGAGCGCCACCGCAAGATTCTCTTCGACTTAGCCAAGCGCCTTCACCTGGACGTAACGAAAGAATACGCCGAAATCGTCTCCGGTGAAACTATCGCCTCCCGTCCGGTTGTCCAGGAACTCCTAGCCGACGTAGAACAAGGACTCTGGAACGGTGTACTGGTGGTCGAAGTGGAACGTCTGGCCCGCGGTGATACCATCGACCAGGGTATCATTGCCCAGACCTTTAAGTTCTCCGATACCAAGATCATCACGCCCATGAAGACCTATGACCCGAACAATGAATTCGACGAGGAATACTTCGAGTTTGGCCTTTTCATGAGCCGCCGTGAATACAAGACCATCAACCGGCGTCTCCAAAATGGCCGCGCCGCTTCCGTGCGGGAAGGAAAGTACGTGGGAAACAAGCCTCCCTATGGGTATACGAGAAAAAAGCTGGACCATGACAAAGGCTATACCCTGCTCCCCCACCCGGATCAAGCCAAAGTGATCCAACTGATCTTCCAATGGTATACAGAGGGCCTGGAAAATGAGATCATGGGACCTGCCGTCATCGCGACCAAACTCAACCATATGCATATCCCGCCACAGAACGGTGATGCTTGGGTTCCGGCCAGCATCCGCCGCATTCTGCGCAATCCCACCTACACCGGAAAGGTCTGTTGGGAGCGCCGAAAGGTGGTCAAAAAGATGGCCGGAGGGCAACTGGTTAAAAGTCGTCCAGATGCCAAAGACTACATCCTTGCGGATGGTCTCCACGAGGCTCTGATTCCCATGGAAACCTGGAACAAGGCCCAGGAGGTCATGACCCAATCGCACGTTCCCTCTAACGCCCACCTGCCCATCCAAAATCCTCTGGCGGGATTGGTCTTCTGCTCTCAGTGCGGGCGCCGCATGATCCGCCGTCCATTTCCCTCCCGCCCTGACACGCTCATGTGTCCCCTCAGCGGCTGCTCCACCGTCGCCTCTGATTTGGACCTGGTGGAGTCTCGGATTTTGGAGTCCCTGAGTCGATGGCTCCGGCGCATAGAGGTCGATATTCAGACGGCAGGGAGGCCACAGAACAATAGCGCGCAGATTGAACTGTTTACCGCTGCACTGAACCAGGCAGAGGACGACCTGGCAACCTTGCAAAAGCAGGTAGATTCACTCTATGACTTGCTAGAACAGGGAATTTACACAAAGGAAGTATTTCTACAGCGTTCGAAGGTCCTATCTGAGAAATTAGCAGACAAGAAAAAAGAGCGGTCCTTCTACTCCAGAAAACTGGAGGAAGAACAGCTCAAAGAAACGCAGCATCAAGACGTTATCCCTGCAATCGAGCATGCTTTAGAAATTTACGATCAGCTGGAAACCGCCGCTGAAAAGAACCGTCTACTCAAAAGCGTCTTAGACAAAATCATCTATTCGAAATCGGATAGTGGCCGCTGGCATGGTAGTCCAGACGCGTTTGAACTGGAGATTTATCCAAAGACCTACACCCAGCCTATTTAGTCGGTTTCTATATATAGATAACGTCTATGCGCTAATTCTTCCGTCGAAATATCAGTTAATAATCCCTTTGTCTTGCTGGTTGGCATCGTATAGCGCTGAGACATATATCGCAAACTAGCCCCCAGCTCTCCGTCGGGCCCTCCCAATTGTGCTGCGACGAATTTGGCCATGTTCAAATCGCCTTTTCGAATATTGATAGGATACTGCAATTTTTTCTCATAATACCACATGGACGGCTACCTCCTCTTATTTTCCCAGGGCCACGGCTGGTCATCCACCCACTGCCAGGGACAGTCGCTTTTCGCTGTACCAAAATTCATAATCGGGCCATATTTCTGCGTATATACTTTTCTCAATTCGTCCATCGCCTCGACTAAAATATTATAATCTTCAAGCGCCTGCCGGCAATCTGGGTGGTTGTCAAGGTACAGATTCAAATCAACCAACAAAAAGCTGATCTGCTGAATCTGTTTCATCAAATCCTGCTCTTGATTACAGGAATTCATATTATTGCAATTGCACATCATCTAAGCCGCCTCCTATCTCGCATCATATTTTTGTCCCGGACCCCAGGGCCAATAGAGGTTGGTAAAAGAACTTCCTCTAGCAAGCGCAGTTTCCGGCGAAACTAGGCCCGTGTACGGCTGAGGCGGGATATATGCTGTAACCAGTGGCACATTTTCACACAGATTAACAGGATTGCATCCCCCATTTTCAGCTGCTGAACTGCAATCGGCTTTTTGGCAACCACAGGCCGCTTCCGGTCTTTGCACACATGATCCACAATCGACTGTCCTCGGTTCCGGGCGCTGTCCGCAGCCACAGGCTCTCGGCTCCGGGCGCTGTCCACAGCCACAGGTCCTCGGCTCCGGGCGCTGTCCACAGCCGCAGGTCCTCGGCTCCGGGCGCTGTCCACAGCCGCAGGTCCTCGGCTCCGGGCGCTGTCCACAGCCACATCCCTGCTGCTCATTGTCTGACCCATGCGTAATATCCGCCAAGACGCTCTGGGTCCGCTCCATCGCCTGTTGGATCTGCTTATGCATCTGGTCATAGGATCGATTATCAGAACACGCGGCCTGATTGCCAATAGGACGCAAATAACTTTTCCGCGCACCTGCGTACTCTCGTTTCTCCATATAGAGTCCCTCCTTAAAAGAACTGGATTGTATTCGGTACAGTATCAGGATATGTATAAAAAACAGGGGGGGTGAATGAAAACTTTCAAATACAAAAAGAGCTGCCGTATAAGACTACGACAGCGTTCAATCATCATGGGAGGCTCCTATATCCGGAAGCCAAATTGTAAAGCGTGTTCCCACGCCAGGTTCGCTTTTACAAGCGATTTCACCCTTGCACAATTCCAGAATCCGTTTGACGATGGCCAACCCCAATCCGCTTCCCTCTTTCGAATGGGAGGAATCTCCCTGATAAAATTTGTCGAAAATACGCTCCTGCACCTCCGCATCCATCCCGATGCCGTGATCTTCGATCTCCGCGACCACAATAAAATTCTTTCTGTAAAGCTGAATTTTAAGATACCCCCCTGGGTCTGAAAACTTAATCGCATTCCCGATTAAATTGATCCAAACCTGTTCCAGCATCTCCTCATTCCCAACCCATCGCACAGGTTCCAACCGCAAGTCTAGCTCCAATTCCTTTTCCGTCCACTTCTGCTCTAAAAGCAGCAAAACACGGCGAATCTGCTCATCAACAGAGAATTCCTGCTTTACCGAGACGATATCTTGATTTTCTAAGCGGGACAGTTTTAATACATTGGAGGTCAGCTTACTCAGCCGATCCGATTCGGATATGATGATATCCGTATATTCATCGAACCGTTCCGGCGGAAGCGTAGAATCTTTTAACAGATTGGCAAATCCCTGAATGGATGCTATCGGCGTTTTAAACTCATGAGAGACATTGCTCAGAAAATCCTTGCGCAAATGCTCCATATTCCGTAGCTCCCGAACCATCCGATTGAAATTTCGCGTAAGAACGCCTATTTCGTCTGCACTGTCATAGTCAACCTGAACGTCAAAGTTTCCTTTCGCCACTTCCTGGGCCGCTTTTGTAAGCCTCTTCACCGGTTTCGTAATCTGACGCACTGCAAACAGAACCAATAACCCACCGATACTTGTACAGATAATCAGCGCCACGATGACGGTATACCGAAAGATCGTGACATTTCCCAAGCGGGAGTGAAGGCGCACCTCAATATAGTAACCGTCACCCTGGATCAAAACCGCTGGAAATAGATTTCGGACCGATCCTTTGATAAACACTTTTTCTCCCTTGAGAAGAGCCTCTATCTGGCTTGTCTTCAGCCGGTAGGGGAGTTCTTTCATGTCGCGATAGACCATGATTTCATACATGGAATTCGATTGAAGCCGCGCGATCTCCTCGACGGAAAGATCCGTCTTCTGATCCAATTCCAATATCGCGCTGCTCGTCTGAATCATCTGTGGCTTCAGGCTTGTCAAAATCACGCCAAAGGCAAAGTGGATCATAATATAAAAGGAGAGCAGTGACGCAATCAGAAAAATTCCCATAAAAATCAAGACGAATTTCACGCGGATGGAATGAATAGACAGCCGCATTTTCATACATATCGCTCCGCTTTGTAGCCAAGACCGCGGACGGTTATAATTTTAAACTCCTCCAAGTCCCCCAGCTTCTCCCGTAGGCGCTTGATATGGACGTCCACAGTCCGCTCATCGGTCTTTGCATCCATCCCCCATATCTCATCCATCAGCTGTTGCCGGGTAAAAATCTTTTTAGGATAGCTCAGCAATTTATATAGTAAATAAAACTCTTTCCGCGGCAACTCCAGTGTTTCCTTCTCAGATGTGACTGTCAAAGCATCGTAGTCCAAAACAACATTTCCAATCGTAAGCTTATGCTCATTGACAATCTGGGCTCGGCGCAACAAGGCTCCAACCCGCCAGATCATTTCATTCATGTCAACTGGCTTTACCATATAATCATCCGTTCCCAGGGCAAAGGCCCGTTTCTTATCCTCCAGCCCTTCCCTCGCCGTCACAACCAAAATCGGCAGTGTAAAATTGGCTTGCCGCAGCTGCTCCGTCAGTTGAAAGCCGTCAAGAAAAGGCATCATCAGATCACATATAGCCAAGTCAATATGCGTATTCTCTAAGATGGTTAGCGCCTCTCTGCCGTCCGCCGCCAGATATACCTTATATCCTTCCTGCTCAAGATATGCTCTCATCAGAGTTCGCAAGCTGTGATCGTCCTCCGCAATTAAAATATGAAACACTCTCTTCATCTCCTATTCTTGACCTTTTTTCTCCCTGGACGGAAGCTGACCCATATATTTCTTGTATACCTTTGAGAAATACGACAGATTCCCAAAGCCGCTCTGTTCTGCACTTTCACTGACATTGTAGCCTGACGTCAGCAATTTTCTCGCATTGCTGCAGCGGAGATAATTGATATAGTCCACCGCCGTCCGCCCTGTCACCTCTTTAAACGCCCTACAAAAGTAGAATTTACTGAAACCGACTCTTTCACAAATCTCTTCGATTGCCAACGTGTCCGCAAAGTGTCCGCGAATGTAGGCGGTCGCCTCCTTAACCATCATCAGTTTTCTATAGTTTTCCGCCGATTTCGCCAGCAACTCTTCTGACACCACATAGTGGCGGTATAAATACACGAGCAACTCCCCAACCTTAACCTTGACCGCTGCCTTATAATACGGGGCTTTCCTCTCGTATTCTTTGGCTATAGAAATGAAATAGCTCCGCAGCGCCGGATCATAGATTTTGCTCTGAAGTAGCTGCTCATCAATATAAAATCCCAGCTCTTCACAGAAGCTTTTATCAGGTATCAGACAGAAATAGTGTGAAGAGGCGGTAATCGCTGTGATTTCATGGAGATTGCTAGAGTTGATAACCGCCAAGTCCCCCTCCTGCATCTCCATCTGCTCCAGATCCGATGTGACGATGGCACGTCCGTGAAAAAAATAGAGAATCTCCATGCTTTCATGCCAATGCATTACAGCCCGGTTCCCATGGAGTTGTACGGTGTCGCTGTGAAAAATAATAGGAAATTTCGGATCTTTATGGTTGTGAAACTCATATAGACTTTCCCTCACCTAAAAACCTCCTGAGCAATATCGTGTTAAAAAGAGGCAACATATTTCCTTTACTTCTTATTTCACTATTATATAATAAAATAGAATCATACGTCAAGTCACTGTTGTCCAAGCAACGGCTTGTTTAGCAAGTATGCGTCAAATGAAAGTCAAAATATAATGTAGGAGGTTATTGTATGTATTCTTTTCCGATCGGCGTCATGTTGGATTCTTTTCGCACCGATGTTCCAACAGCCTTAGGTAAGGCCGCTAAAGTAGGAGCCAGCGGAATTCAGGTCTATTCTACATACGGAGAGCTTTCACCTGAGAAATTAGTCGGCTCAAAGCGTGGCGAATTTTTGGATATGGTAAAGTCTCATGGACTCAAGATTTCAGCACTATGTGGAGATTTTGGCCATGGATTTGGCGATCCGGACAAAAACCCTGATCTCATCGAAAAATCCAAACGCGTCTTAGACCTGGCAAAGGAGTTGGAAACGGACGTGGTTACGACGCATATCGGCGTTGTGCCCACGGATTCGTGCCATCCCAGATATCAAATCATGCAGGATGCCTGTGGCAAGCTGGCAGAATATGCCGACCAGATGGATGCACATTTTGCCATAGAGACGGGCCCAGAGACTGCTGCTACCTTGAAGGGCTTCCTGGACGGTCTTCATTCCACCGGCGTCGCTGTCAATCTGGACCCAGCGAATCTGGTGATGGTTACAGGGGACGACCCTGTCGCCGCTGTCTACACCTTAAAGGACTACATTGTGCATACCCACGCAAAAGACGGACGCCGGCTTCTCGTCCGCGACCCTGAGATCATCTACGGGATCATTGAAGACGAAATTCAAGCGGGGAGAGCCTTTATCGAGCTTCCGCTGGGCGAGGGCGACGTGGACTTTCCAAATTACCTGAAGGCGTTGGACGACATTGGCTACCGCGGTTTCCTTACAATCGAGCGCGAAGTGGGAGATGATCCGGAGACGGATATCGCAAAAGCTGTAACATTCTTGCAGGATAAAATTAAAGGAGAATAATCATGGGACAAAAGCTAAAAGTTGGAATTATCGGAACCGGCAGCATTTCCGCCATGCACATTGAAGGATATCTAAAGAATCCCAACGTCGAGCTGTATGCTTTCTGTGATATCAACGAAGCGCAGTTAAAAAAAATGGCGGCTAAATACGGAATCACCCGCACCTACACAGATTGCAACGAAATGCTGAAATTAAAAGAATTGGATGCCGTCAGCGTCTGCACCTGGAATAGCGCTCACGCTCCCTGCACCATCGCTGCCCTCAACGCCGGCAAGCATGTTCTGTGCGAGAAGCCCATGGCAACCTCCGCCGCCGAAGCTCGCGAAATGTTGGAAGCTGCGAAGCGAAATCATAAACTGTTGATGATCGGATTTGTTCGCCGCTATGGCAATGACTGCCGCATTGTCAAAGATTTCATTGACAAAGATTTTATTGGCGATATCTACTATGCCAAGGCCACCTATCTTCGCCGCAACGGAAACCCCGGCGGCTGGTTCGGCGATAAATCTCGCTCCGCCGGCGGTCCGCTGATTGACCTGGGAGTTCATGTCATCGACTTGACCCGCTACCTGATGGGAAACCCCAAACCGGTCTCCATCTACGGCGTAACCTACCAGAAGCTGTTCAACCGTCCCCACATCAAAGGTGCCAAGGGCTATACCTCCATCTCATCGGGCAACCACGATATCTGCGATGTAGAGGACTTTGCCTCAGCTATGATACGCTACGACAATGGCGCGGTTCTCTCCATTGAGGCTAGTTTCTCCTTGAATATCAAAAACGACCAGGGAACCATTGAGCTGTTTGGCGACAAGGCCGGCGTCAAATTGGACCCTGAGGTGGAATTCTATACTGAGACCAACGATTATCTAACCAATATCAGCCTTGATACTTCCTCCGCGCTGAGCTTTGACGGCCTCTTCAACAATGAGATCGATCACTATGTCGATTGTATTATAAATGGCACGCCTTGCAAATCCCCGGCGGAGGACGGCGTAACCATCATGACCATACTGGACGGTGTGTATGAATCCGCCAGAACCGGCCATGAAGTTCTATTGTAGGAGGCCACAGTGATGAAAATTGCCGCAAGCAGCTATAGCTTTAGTCAGGCCTTTCGCGACGGCCGCTACAATCAGATGACCTGTATCGCGAAAGCAAAAGAAATGGGATTTGACGCAGTGGAATTTGTCGGGCTCACACCACATGACGGCTCCTCCCCTATGGAGTACGCAAAGAGCCTCCGCGAAGAATGCCAGCGGCTCTCCATGCCCATCTCAAACTACACTATCGGGGCTGATTTCTTGAATTGCGCGGATCTGGACGATGAAATTCAGCGCGTGAAAGGGGAGATCGATATGGCGGTGGCGCTGGGCGCCACCAGCGTTCGCCATGATGCCACAGTCGGGTATCCAAAGGGAGCTTACAAGAGCTTTGACTCCATCCTTCCCATTATCGCCAGCGCGTGCCGCCAGGTAACGGAGTATGCCGCCGAAAAAGGCGTAAAAACCATGGTAGAGAACCATGGAACCTTTGTACAAGACAGCGAGCGGGTTGAAAAGCTCGTCACCGCCGTCGACCATCCCAATTTTGGACTTCTGGTGGATATGGGAAACTTCCTCTGCGCTGACGAAAATCCTGCGATCTCTGTCGGCCGGGTAGCGCCCTATGCCTTCTATGCCCACGCGAAAGATTTTCATGTTAAATCTCCTATGGAGCCGAATCCTGGCGATGGATTCTTCTGTAGCCGCAATGGCACCTACTTGCGGGGCGCCATCGTCGGACATGGCAATGTTCCTGTGCGCCATTGCCTTAAAGCATTACAACAGGCTGGATATGATGGGTACGTTGCCATCGAGTTTGAAGGCATGGAAGACTGCATCAAAGGTCTCACCATCGGTCTTGCCAATCTTCGCCGGTACATCTCGGAGCTTTGATCTAGCTTCAAAAAACTAGCAGGCGGTTGCCTGCTAGTTTTTTCTTACCAGCATCATTCCTCTCCTGGGTACCGCAGACCCCACGACCGGCGAAGCGTATCCATAATCGCCGCCACCGCAATGGTAGACGAAAGGGGCCATATGGGACTTTCCATCAGTCCCTCTCGAATACACCGCGATGCGTGCTCCACCTCATATACAAATCCATTTCGATGGGGAAATGAAAATGTCTCAACCTCATCCTTTCCATTTCGATGAAGGCGCACCACCTGTGCATCCCAAAAACTCGGGATCTCCAGATATCCATCCCGGCCATAAATCTCCATCCATCCCGGCATTGACACATTGACACCGCTATTCAAGACCGCCATCTGTCCATCCTCATATGTCAGAATCATGGCCGCCTGCTCGTCAACACCGCTGTTTCCGATGTCGGCCGCCCCCAAAATCTGGATCGGATCAAACCCAAAAAAGGAGGCGGCACAGGAAATCGCATACACCCCCACATCCAGCAGACCGCCGCCGGCAAGCGCCGGATCGTATATTCTGGAATGGGGATCAAAAGACGAGCCATAGGAAAAAGCCCCCCGAATCACACGAATATCTCCCACACTCCCCGCCCCCGCCAACTCTAACGCTTTGACCGTCGCGGGCAGAAATCGAGACCACATGGCCTCCATGAGAAAAACATGGTTTTCCCCGGCCGCCTTCGCCATAGCCCTTGCACTGGCAGCGTTGATCGCCATCGGTTTTTCACATAACACAGCTTTTCCATGCCTCATCGCCATAAGCGCCGCATCTCTATGCATCATATGTAGATTGGAGACATAGACAGCGTCAATATCGTCCCGGCTCACCAGCTCCTCATAGGATCCATACCCGTGGGCAATCTGATGCTCAGCGGCAAATGCTGCCGCTTTTCTCTCATCATGGGATGCCACAGCGACTATCACATCCTCGCCAATCAAGTTCACTGCCTCCGCAAAGGTTATGGCAATTTTGCCAGGCCCCAGAATTCCCCACCGAATCCCCTTCTTCATTAGCTCGCCTCCAATTTAATTCAAATTTTAATATAATTCGAACGTTTTATTCTATCCTCTCACCCCGATACACCGTGATCACCTCACAGCCATCCACCGCTTTCTCGATCTGTTGCGCCATATCAGGAAGCCTAGACTCACTCTTTTGAATGGCCTCCAGCTTGGGCTTGGTCTCCGGATGTTTCGCCACAAAGATTGTGCAGCAATCCTCATAGGGCAAGATGGAGGTTTCATAGGTATCAATGCTGTTTGCAATTGTGACAATATCCTGCTTGTCGAAACCGATAACAGGACGAAATACAGGCATTTCGCAGACCTCATTGGTACAATATAAACTCTGGAGTGTCTGACTGGCTACTTGACCCAAGCTCTCCCCTGTAATCAAGGCCAAAGCGCCTTCTTTCCGAGCGATCTTTTCCGCAATCTGCATCATGATCCGTCGCATGATGATGGTCAATTGTTCGTGGGGGCATTTCTCATAGATGGACAGCTGAATCTCCGTAAAGGGCACGACATATACGCGCATTTTTCCAGCATATAGGCTTAATTTGCGCGCCAAGTCCACCACTTTCTCCTTTGCTCTATCTGTCGTATAGGGGTGAGCATGAAAATAGACCGCGCACAATTCCAACCCCCGCTTTGCCATCATCCACCCGGCTACTGGGCTATCGATACCGCCTGACAGCAGCAGCGCCGCCTTGCCGGCTGTCCCGGTAGGCATACCTCCCACACCGGGGATCACTTTGCTGTAGACATAGACCCGCCCCCTCAATTCCACCCAGATGACGGTTTTCGGTTTATGGACGTCAACCTGCCACGCGGGATAGGCCTCCAAAATCGTTGCCCCCAGCGCGCTGGCCAATTCCATGCTGGTCATGGGATATTGTTTATTGGCGCGTTTTACCTCCACCTTAAAGGTGGTTGCCGCGTCGCCGCCGTAGTGTTCCTGGATATATCGATTTACGTTGGCAGAGATTGCTTCGAAGGAATCCTCGGAAAATACATCGACTACACAGATTCCGACGACGCCAAACACCTTTGAAATCCGAGCGGCTGCCTCTTCTGTCCAGTCCGTCCAATCTTCCCCCGGCGCTTCGACAAATAAACGTCCCTGTTCCTTCGCAATCCAAAACTCACCCATGGGCTGTAGACATTCCTTAATGTTCAATGCCAAACGATTTTCGAACAGACGCCGGTTATTTCCCTTGATCGCGATTTCACCATATTTGATTAACAACCCTTTTTCCATGGCGCTACTCCTCCCTACCGTCTTCCCTTTGGTGTAAATCTCCGAAGCATTGGTATGATTTCAGTACATGCCTTAACAACCCGATCCATCTCGTCCAATGTAGAGTCTTTCGAAAAACTGACGCGCACTGATTCGTCAATTGCCTCAGCGCTCATCCCTAGGGCTCCTAGGGCAGGACTTTTCACGTCTGGCTTATTGGATGCACACGCAGAACCGGACGATACATAGATTCCATAGTCCTCCAGGGCGTGCAGCAGGACCTCGGAGCGGACGCCTTTAATCCGAAGATTCAGAATATGGGCAGCTCCCTCCCTTGGTTCAGGCCCATTATGCGTGATGCCATCGATGGATTTCCGAAGCTGTTCATACAGATATAGCTTGCAGCACTGCATGGACTCCTGCCGCCTCCTCCGCTCATCCCACGCTTCCTTCGCAGCTTGTCCAAATCCGGCGATCCCGGGAACATTTTCTGTTCCCGAACGAAATTGGCGCTCTTGTCCCCCGCCGCGTATGAAACTTGGAATATGGAGATCCCGGCGGATATATAATCCCCCAACCCCCTTCGGCCCATGGATCTTGTGGGCACTGGAGCTGAGCAAATCAATGTTCCATTTCCTGGGAAATATTTCCATTTTTGCAAAACTTTGGACCGCATCAACGTGAAAGAGAGTATGAGGGGCACACTCCCTTAGAATCCCTCCCATCTCCTGGACCGGCTGAATGACCCCCGTCTCATTGTTTACCTGGAGACACGTCACCAGGACGGTATCCTCGCGAAGTTTGCAGCGGAAATCTTCAAGATCCGCACGCCCCTGCTCATCCGTGCCGATATATTCGATTTCCCACCCCTGCTCTTGAAGATATTTCAAGGGCTCCGATGTGGCCGGGTGCTCCCCCCGAAGGGTCAAGATATGCTTCCCTCTTCGCTCAGAAGAAGATGCGGCTCCTAATATTGCCGTATTGCTGCATTCGGTTCCCCCCGAAGTGAAGTAAACGCTAACCGGGTCGGCTTGCAACACCTGTGCCAGTGTCTCCCGCGCCTCTTTCACATAACGCTCCGCTTCCTGTCCCTTTCTGTGGAGAGAGGAGGGATTGCCGTAGGCTGCCTCCAAAACTTCTCTCATCTTTGCGACCACACCTTTAGAGGGTTTCGTCGTCGCCCCGTTATCTAAGTATATTTCATTCAAAGCTGTCTCCATAGGTTCCTCACATTTGATCGTACTCATATAAGATCATAGCCGCCGCTGTCATAGCCGCTGTCTCAGTCCGAAGAATTCTCGGGCCAAGCCCGACAGTCTGCGCTCCGGCCTTCGTCAGCGCCTCCACTTCTTCCAAATCCCATCCGCCTTCCGGACCGATCAAGACTGCAATGGATCTTGGCTTTGCTGTCTGACTGCGCAATATCGGTTTTAAGGCCTTTCCCTTTTCCTCCTCATAAAATAAAAGAGCCAGATCAAATTCTTTCAGGCAGGGCAGACAGGAAGAGAGCTGAGGATGGAAGGCGACGGTGGGGATGCTCCCCCTCTCACATTGCTTCGCAGCAGTCGTACAAATTTTATTCCACCGCTCAAGCTTGCCAGATACCTTTTTCTCCTCCAGTTTCACTACGCTGCGCTTCGTCTGAACAAAATGAACACTTGCGATCCCCAGCTCCGCTGCTTTTTGAAGAATCCAATCCGTTTTCTCCCCTTTTGGGAGTCCTTGAAAAACAGTAATCCTCGTGTACGGCTCTGTCTCGGACGGATGGGATGATACGATCCGGCAGAGAATCGCCTCCTGCGACAGCGACTGGATTTCACATTCATAGTCCGTTCCCATCCCGTCGCAGGCTATAATCATGTCCCCCGGCCGCTGACGCAAAACATGGAGGATATGATGGGCATCCTCTCCAATGCGGAGAGACTCGCCATGGATATCCTCCTTGCTGACAAAAAACTTGGGCACGCCAATCCCTCCCTCATGATTTTCTGGATACGATTGCAACCCAGCTGCCTAACTCGACAACTTTCAAAACTGTATATCCCGCCGCTGCTAGGGATTTCTCCACATCGTCTCTGCGCTCGCGGATGATCCCCGAAGAGAGGAATAGCCCGTCCTCTTTGAGAAACCCCCGCGCGGAAGGAGCCAAATGGATGATGACATCGGCAATGATATTGGCTACGATGCAATCTGCCTGGATTCCTGCTAATTCCTGAATATCCAGCAGATCTCCCTTATAAATCTCCACGTTTCCTGCAACTTGATTTTTTTCTACATTATCTTTGGCCACCAAAACAGCATTGGGGTCTAAGTCTGTGCAGATCACCTTTGAAGCGCCTAGCTTTGCCGCTGTAATCCCAAGAATTCCGCTTCCGCATCCGACATCCAGAACCGTCTCCCCGCCCTTTATCTCTTCCTCCAGCAGAGCTGCGCACATTGATGTAGTTTCGTGCGTTCCAGTGCCAAAGGCCATTCCCGGATCCATGGTGATGCGGATATCGCCAGGCTCATCCACCGCCTCCTCCCAGGATGGCACCACAAAAATATGCTCTCCTATATGAAACGGCTTATAGTACTGCTTCCATGCATTGGCCCATTCATCCTCCGCCATGGTCGCAGTCTCGATTCTCCCCTCGCCAATGGGAAGAAACTGGGCAATCCCCATCACCTTATCCTGCAGCGTAAGCTGAAAATTTTCCAACAACGTCTGATTGGGCAGTTCCTCCTCCGAAATGTAGCATCGGACTAGGGCCACGTCCTGTTTCATGCCAGCCAACAAGTCCTCATCGATATAATCCCACGCCAGCGGATCCTTGTCCTGCCAAAGGATATCCTTCGGATCCACAATTTCAACACCCTTGGCCCCCATCTCTTCCATAGCATAGCTGATGGCCTCAACCGCCTCGGTTACTGTATGGACCGTAATCTGATACCAGTTCATAGGAACCTCCATTCCGCAATTATTCAAATGCGTCTTTCATCTTTTGAAAAAATGACTTTTTCTGACCATGGACGTCATCCTCCCCCATGGCGGAGGCGAACTGGCGCAGAAGCTCTTTCTGCTTATCATTTAGCTTCTTGGGAACCTCCACGTTGACCGTCACGTATTGATCCCCTCGTTGATTGGAATTGCGCAGATAGGGAATTCCCTTGCCGCGAAGCCGGAACCTAGTCCCCGTCTGCGTCCCTTCTTCAATGGTATATTGAGCTTTTCCATCGATGGTGGGGATCTCCAGCTCATCTCCCAACGCCGCCTGTGCAAAGCTGATGGGAACGGAACAGTACACATCATAGCCCTGCCTTGAAAAGAAAGGATGGGGCCGAATCGTGACGGTAATGAATAGATCGCCGTTCGGACCTCCCTGTGCACCGGGCTCGCCTTTGCCACTCATGCGAATGCTCTGCCCCGTATCAATCCCCGCCGGTATATTCACCTCAAAGGTCTTTTTCACTTTTATTCGACCGCCGCCGTTGCAGCGAGTACATTTCTCTTTTATGATTTTCCCTGTTCCTCCACAGGTGGAACAAGTCCGAACGCTCGTCATCGCGCCAAACATCGTCTGTTGTTGGACGCGCATCTGACCAGACCCATGGCAATTCGGGCAAGTTTCCGGCTTCGTTCCCGCTTTTGCCCCTGTTCCATTACATTGATCACAGTTGTCGAATACCCACAACTCCACATTCTTTTTGCAGCCAAAGGCCGCTTCCGTAAAGGTAATGTCCAGACTCGACTGGACATCCTGACCTCTTGTAGGTCCATTCTTGGTTCTTCTTCCGCTGCCACCGCCGAAAAGGTCGCCAAAGATATCTCCAAAAATATCCCCCATATCGCCAAAGCCACCAAAACCGCCGAAGCCGCCGTCTCCTCCGCCGGCGCCCTCAAAGGCGCTGTGACCAAATTGGTCATATTTGGCTCGCTTTTCTTCATCGCTGAGCACTGCATAGGCCTCCGACGCCTCTTTAAACTTGGCCTCCGCCTCTTTGTCTCCCGGATTCACATCGGGATGATATTTTTTTGCTAACCGGCGGTAAGCCCGTTTAATATCCTGATCTGTGGCGTTGCGTTCAACACCCAGCACCTCATAATAATCTCGTTTCTCAGCCAAACCCGTTCACCTGCCATCTCAATTCCTAATTTTACCCCTCTTGGATTCATCCGATCTGAATACCTCGAAAAGCCAAAGACCTCTGATCTTTGGCTTTTCGATTCACAGTGCGGACCGTTACACTTCTTTGAAATCAGCATCGACTACATCGTCGTCGGGCCCCTGGCCGCCACCCTGTGCCCCACCATTAAAATCCTGAGGCCCCTGCGGTCCACCCTGCTGCTGATACAATTTCGTCGCCATCTCGTTGAGCGCTGTCGTGAGGCTCTCCGTTGCAGCTTTCAACTCCGCTGCCTGCGCCTCTGTTGCCGGCTGATCCTTCGTCTGATCGAGTATGCTCTTGACATGGGCCAGTTCGCTCTCGATTTTGCTCTTATCGCCTGCGTCCATCTTGTCGCCCATCTCTTCTAAGGTTTTCTCCGTCTGGAACACCATAGAATCCGCTTGGTTTCGAACCTCGATGGTTTCCTTCCTCTTCCGGTCCTCTTCCGCAAACTGTTCCGCTTCCTTAACAGCCTTCTCTACCTCTGCGTCAGACAAATTCGTTGACGCTGTGATGGTGATCTTCTGCTCTTTTCCGCTGCCTAGATCCTTCGCCACTACATTGACGATACCATTTGCATCAATGTCGAAGGTGACTTCAATCTGTGGCACTCCACGGGGAGCTGCCGGAATTCCATCCAGACGGAACCGTCCAAGCGTCTTATTGTCCTTAGCCAAAGGCCGCTCTCCCTGGACAACATGGATATCAACCGCCGTCTGATTGTTCTCCGCCGTAGAGAAAATCTGGCTCTTTTTCGCCGGAATTGTGGTATTTCTCTCGATCAAGGGGGTCGCGACTCCACCCATGGTCTCAATGCCAAGGGTCAAAGGTGTTACATCCAGCAGCAGGATATCACCAGCTCCCGCTTCACCCGCTAATTTGCCGCCCTGGATCGCTGCTCCGATGGCAACGCATTCATCCGGATTTAGAGTTTTGGAGGGATCTTTGCCAGTAATTTTCTTGACCGCTTCCTGAACCGCCGGAATACGGGTCGAACCTCCTACCAGCAGAACCTTGTGCAGGTCGGAAGCCTGCAAACCAGCATCGCTCAATGCGTTTCGAACAGGTCCCATGGTGCGCTCAACCAAGTCGGCTGTCAAGCGATCAAAATCTGCCCTGGACAAGGTGATGTCCATATGCTTAGGACCTTCCTGGGTGGCTGTGATGAAGGGCAAATTGATATTGGCCGTCGCCATGGAGGATAACTCCTTCTTAGCTTTCTCAGCCGCCTCCTTCAACCTCTGCATCGCCATCTTGTCCGCGCTCAGATCCACGCCTTCTTTTTTCTTAAATTCTGCGACCAGATGATCTATAATTCTCTGGTCAAAATCGTCACCGCCCAGATGGTTGTCTCCGCTTGTGGCAAGAACTTCGATGACACCGTCCCCGATCTCGATCAGCGATACATCAAACGTACCGCCGCCCAAGTCGTAAACCATAATCGTCTGTTCTTTCTCATTGTCAAGCCCGTAGGCAAGCGCGGCAGCCGTGGGCTCATTGATGATTCGCTTTACATCAAGACCCGCGATCTTACCAGCGTCCTTTGTCGCCTGTCTCTGCGCGTCAGAAAAATATGCGGGAACCGTGATAACCGCCTCGGTAACCTTCTCCCCGAGATAGCTTTCCGCATCCGCCTTCATCTTTTGCAGAATCATGGCGGAAATCTCCTGGGGGCTGTACCCCTTTCCATCAATATTCACACGGTAGTCGCTGCCCATCTGTCTCTTGATGGAGATAATCGTGTGATCGGGGTTTGTGATCGCCTGTCTCTTAGCGGTCTCTCCCACAAGGCGCTCCCCGTTTTTTGTGAACGCGACCACGGACGGCGTCGTTCTCGCTCCCTCTGGATTTGTAATAACAACCGGCTTACCGCCTTCCATAACGGCAACACATGAATTTGTTGTACCTAAGTCGATACCAATAATTTTTCCCATAATAATTCCTCCTATTTCTTTTCAATCGTTTTCTTTTTTGATCCTGTCCATATTAGCTCTTTGCCATTCCTAATTCCACTGAATTGCATTAATTTGCCACTTTCACCATGCTACAGCGAATGACAGTGTCTTTATATTTGTAGCCCTTCTGGAAGACTTCGACGACTTCATTTTCGCCGACGTTCTCGTCCTCCACATGGGTAACCGCGTTATGATAGTTGGGGTCGAAGGGCTTTCCGCACGCTTCGATCTCCTGCAAACCCAGAGATTCCAGCGCCCCCAGCAGTTGCTTGTAGATCATCTCCACGCCCTTTGCGAAAGAGTCGTCCTTCTTATCGTTTCCTGCTAGCGCTCGCTCAAAATTATCGATAACCGGAAGTATTTGCTCCAATACATCCTTTGCGCCTCGGTCAAAGATCTGCTCTTTCTCCTTCTGCGTCCGCTTGCGAAAATTATCGAATTCTGCCATCGTTCTGCGCAGGCGGTCCAGATATTCTTCTGATTTCGCCGTGGATTCCTCTAATTTCTTCTGCAGTTCTTCCACATCCTCCAGGATGGCTTTCTCCTCCGCCTCAGCATCGGAAGAAACCGAAGTCTCCGGCTCGACCGACGCCGGCTCCTTTGCCTCCTGCGGCTCATTTTCCTTCTGTTCCTTGACCTCGTCATTGGTTTTGTCTTTGTCTTTCAACGTACAGACCACCTTTCCTTATTCATCCACCTTGCTCAAGCTATGTGCTGGGCTCACCCGGCGGATTCTCTACGATTCTGGATTTTGGCTTCGCCTCAGCATCTGTCTTCTTATCATCAGGAAACAATTGCTGGAAATCTTTGATAAGGCAGCCAAGGGTCGATACAACCTGATCATAATCCATTCTCATGGGACCGACCACGCTGATGGACCCAATATTGCGGTTACCATAATGGTAAATCGCTGTTATAATACTGCAGTCCTGCAGCTCTTCCATGGTATTTTCCGTGCCGATGGTGATACTCATGGGGGATTTCCCGGAAAGACTGCTGTGAACCATGGACAACATCTGTTCTTTCTCTTCAAATACTTCCATCAGCGCTCTTGCCCTCGTGATATCTGCAAATTCAGGGAAATTCAGAATATTCGTGGCGCCTGATGTAAAGACATCCACATCATCCGCAAATTGTAGCGTCTCGTTAATCGCGTCCAGCAAACCATCCATCATGGTCTGGTCTACCTTCATCTCCTTTTTGATCTTCTGGATCAAGGGGAGATTAATCTCTTCCACTGTCAGCCCGCTCAGGTTTGTGTTCAGTACCTCCGATAGGCGGTACAGATCCTCCTGACTAAAGGGCTGCTCAATCTGCAATACATTGTTGCGGACCACATTGCCATCGGTAATAATGACCAATATCACCGAATTATTGTCCAGCGCAATGAGCTGCAAATGCTTCAGTCGAGTCTTTTTAAACTGCGGCATAGTTACAATCGCGGTATAGCGAGTCAGATCGGCCAACAGATCGCCCATTTCCTTCAAAAGGGAATCCAACTGGTTGCGCTTTTCGCGCAAAATCCGTTTCAGGATTTCCATCTGTTCGCTGCTGATGCTTTTCGTCCTCATCAGATGATCCACATACAGCCTGTATCCCTTGGAGGAAGGAATCCGGCCTGCCGACGTGTGGGGCTGCATGATAAACCCCAATTCCTCCAGATCCGACATCTCATTCCGAATGGTCGCCGAACTGATCCCCAGGGGAAACCGCCGGGAAATCGTCCGCGATCCAACCGGTTCTGCTGTTTCAAGATAATTCATGATAATGGCCTGTAATATTTGAATCTTGCGGCTATTAAGCTCCATCTCATCACCTGCCATTTGTTATTAGCACTCGATGCCTTAGAGTGCTAACATCTGTACATAACATATCACTTGCCGGTGCATTTGTCAAGTATTTTTGAAAATTTTTTTATGAAGGAATTATGAACACCTACTCAGTCTCCGGATCCAATAGAAACTCAACAAAGACCTGATTGGCAAAATCTCGCCCCAATTCCGTCAGGCAGATCCTGCCTTCTTTAAATTGAAGGAACCCTTTCCTCTGCAGCGCGGCGAGAGCTTCTCCGTAGACACTCTCCACGCCGGCTCCAAACCTAGCCCGAAAGGAATCCGCCTCCACCCCGTCTGTTCTACGCAATCCCAAAAACATATATTCCTCCATCTCTCTGGCCTGCGTGACCACCGTGCAATTTTCCTGAATGGATCTGGGATACTGGCTGTTCTTTAAATAGTTCTGCATATCATTCGTATTTTGAAATCGCGTTCCCTCCAGATATGAGGAGGCTCCCAGCCCGAGCCCCAAATAAGAAGTGAGATCCCAATAGCAGAGATTGTGGAGACACGCATAGCCCGGTTTGGCAAAGTTGGAGATCTCGTACTGCCTGTATCCCGCAGCTGCTAGCTGCCTGACAGCGGTGTGATACATTCGCCGCTCCTCCTCGTCAGACGGCAATGATAGCTTTCCCGCTGCCTCCTCCCGATAGAAAGGCGTGCCCTCCTCAAGAATCAGGCTGTAGCAGGAAATATGCTCCACACCCATAGCCAAGATCTTCGCCAGGGTATCTGTCCAATCCTCCAGACTCTGGCCGGGAAGCCCCATCATAAGGTCGGCGGAGATGGAGCGGAAGCCCGCGCACCGCAATTCCTGGATCCCCTCCAGTGTCTCCTCCCAGGTATGAACTCTTCCCAAACGCTTCAATAGAATATTCTGCGCCGCCTGCACGCCAACGCTCACCCTCGTGACTCCCGCCTGCTTCCAACACCTTATCTTTTCTTGCGTGATGGTTCCAGGGTTTGCTTCAAGGGTCACTTCGTTTGTCATAGGCTTCTGGCCAAATGCATTCCACACGGAGGAGAGAAGCTCGCCTACTTGTCCGCCCTCCAATATGGAGGGAGTGCCTCCGCCAATAAAAACAGAATATAGGCGGTAGCCTCCTTTTTCTCGGAACCAGCGACCCCTCGCTTCAATCTCCCGCTTCAGCGCCTCCACGTAGTCGCGCTTAATCGAAGCATCCGCGGAAAAAGATAAGAAATCACAGTACCTGCACTTGCGCAAACAGAACGGAACATGCAGGTAAAGCGCCAAATTCTTCATTCCAAACTCCATTTCTGCGCTGCTTTTGCGCATAGCAAGGTTATGCCCGGCATTCCTGAAAAAAGAAGATCCCCGCAGGCGATCTTCTTGAATTCTTACTCATCATCTAACTTAAGAACGCTCATAAAGGCTGCCTGTGGGACTTCCACGTTGCCGACCTGGCGCATCCGCTTCTTTCCCTCCTTCTGCTTCTCTAAAAGCTTTCGTTTTCGGCTTATGTCGCCACCATAACATTTGGCTAACACATCTTTTCGCATGGCCTTGACGGTTTCCCGTGCGATGACCTTGCTTCCGATTGCCGCCTGTATCGGTATCTCAAAGAGATGTCTTGGAATCTCATCCTTAAGCTTCTCCGCTATCTTTCGCCCGCGCTCGTAGGCCTTCGATTCATGCACGATAAAACTCAGCGCATCTACCGGTTCTTTATTGATTAAAATGTCAAGCCGCACCAGCTCCGATTTCTGATATCCAATCAAGTCATAGTCAAAAGAAGCGTATCCTCTGCTTCTAGACTTTAACGCGTCAAAGAAATCGTAAATAATCTCATTTAGCGGTAGATGGTATGTGAGCATTGCGCGCGTATCCTCGATATACTCCATCCCCTGATATTCGCCGCGCCGATTTTGACATAGCTCCATGATGGACCCAATATATTCCGTTGGCACCATAATCTCCGCCTGCACCATAGGTTCCTCCATAGATGCGATCTCGGCGGGATCGGGCATGTCCGCGGGGTTGGATAGCTCGAGATTCTCGCCATTGGTTTTGTGAATTCTATAGATTACACCGGGGGCTGTCGTCACAAGGTCTAGGTTGAACTCTCTCTCCAAACGCTCCTGAATGATTTCCATGTGCAGCAGCCCCAAGAATCCGCATCGAAAGCCGAAACCCAGCGCTGTAGACGTCTCCGCCTCAAATTGCAGGGCTGCATCGTTAAGCTTCAATTTGTCGAGGGCGTCCCGCAGATCCTGATATCGCGATCCATCTGCCGGATACATTCCGCAGAAGACCATGGATTGAACCTTTTTATATCCCGGCAGCGCTTCCTTCGCCGGGTTCTGTGCGTCGGTAACCGTATCTCCCACCTGGGTGTGACTTACATCCTTTATACTAGCCGTAAAGTATCCCACTTCTCCGGCCGATAGCTCCTCCGCTGGAATAAAGTTGCCGGCTCCCATATATCCCACTTCGACAACCTCATATTCCTGACCGCTGGCCATCATGAGCGCACGGGTTCCCTTTCGTATGCTTCCCCTCATAATGCGGCAAAAGACGATGACGCCGCGGTAGGAATCGTAGAGAGAGTCAAAAATTAGCGCCTGCAGGGGCGCGTCATACTCCCCCTTCGGCGGTGGTATCAGCTCCACGATTTTTTGGAGAACCTCCTCCACATTAAGCCCTGTCTTGGCTGAAATCAAAGGTGCTTCCGACGCATCTAAGCCGATGATGTCCTCGATTTCCTGTTTGACAAGATCTGGGTGGGCAGCGGGCAAGTCAATTTTGTTGATCACCGGCAGAATCTCAAGATTATGCTCCAAAGCCAAATACACATTGGCCAGCGTCTGCGCCTCAATCCCCTGCGCCGCATCGACAACTAACACAGCTCCCTCACAGGCCGCCAGGCTTCTGGAAACCTCATAGTTGAAATCCACATGGCCGGGGGTATCGATCAGATTAAAAATATATTCCTGCCCATCCTCTGCCGTATAAACCAGTCGAACAGCCTGAGCTTTGATTGTAATCCCGCGTTCTCTCTCTAAATCCATATTATCCAGCACCTGCTCCTGCATCTCCCGCTCTGTCAGCAGCCCCGTCTTCTGAATAATCCGATCTGCTAAAGTGGATTTGCCGTGATCGATGTGCGCGATAATGCTAAAATTGCGAATGTACTTCTGGTCTGTCATGAATGTTCTCCCCTCTGTCTACGATCGCAGTGTAAACGGAGTCTATTTTCTCCTTGCGCGGTTTGCTGTAGGCGCATATACGTATTATAACATCCTATTATAGCATATTTCGCCGTCAAATGCTACGTTTTTTTATAGAAATTATCTTATCCATTTCCAGTTAAAACGGTATACAAGATCTCTGCGAAGGGTTCCATGGCGTCCTTTGCTTCCTGCAACGTGTTGCCCTCCGCCCCCACCTCGAGCAATAACGATTTGGGCAACATGAACGTACTGTATCGATACGCCTTCAAGTACATCTGCCGCATATATCCGGGGTACAACAGATCTGCCGCCATCTTAGTGTGGAAGCTAAAGGCCAAATTATCCTGCAAATAAGGATTGGGAAGATAGCTGATCGGCGCCATCTCTCCGTTATCCTGAAGCAGTTTACTAAGGCCATTGACGAGCATGACCTTGGCGATCTCCTTTCCGTTAACGGTCGTGACAAGGCGGCCATCGCCTCCGATGCCATCGCGGTGCATATCGATTGCAATCTCGATTGATGGATTTTCATCCAGAATGGGCTGAACGCCTTTCGTCATCCTCCCATAGGCGCCCGTCACCCCTGTCTCATCATAAACCGCTTTATGGTGCATGGTGGCAATTCCATACTTATCATTTAAAATCTGCGCCAAATAATCGCCAACTTCTAAAATCCCATATTTCGGCATGTCCGCGTACCCTTCCGTTCCGTGGGTATGAAAGATCAGAATTTTGGGTTCTGCACCGGAGAGGTCCGTCGTAAAGTCCTTTTCCATGAATGCCGCGGCGTTTAAATCCTCCGGTGTCCGTTTTACCTCATCGGAATCACACAGATAGAGGTTGACCAATTGATTGAAATCCTGAAGACTGCTAATCGGATACTGCTCTTTTAGATTTGCGACAACGGGAGCCACTGCCGATGAATCCACGACTGTCGTATAGTCGTCCTGCGGGATTCCCTTAAAGACGTCCAGCAGTGTATCTCCTCCCGTCTCGCTATTTTCCAAGGGCGGGGTGGAGGCTTCCTCGTCCTCCATATCCTCATGGGACTGTTGCATATCTGAATTCTCTGCCACATCCTGAACTGCATCTCTAGGTTCCTTGACCTGCTCTTGCCAGGGAAGTACAGCTTCTACCCAAGTCTCAACCCTCCCCGGCACAAAACCTAAGATCTCTTTCGAAACTCTTTCCCAAATGGGCTCCTGCGAAGACTTTGTATCCAAAAAAGGGAACGCGCTTTTTATAATTTCTTCTAAAAAATTTGTATCTTTCTTCTCCTGGCCTTGTGTATTTGAGGAAGCTACTTCCTTAGCTGCGCTGGTTGAAAAAAGTGTCAGCACGAGACACATCACCACGGCGATTCGCAGAAATCTTCTCTTATTGACTGTTGTTTTCACCATTGAACGACGTCACTCCCTCTGTGCGGCCTTGTCCGTTTCTCTCCGCCGATTGTATTTCCCTTCATCCTATGCGTCGGTCAATATAAATATTCCTTTAACTCCTCCGGTTCCAAATGGTGCAGAACCATGTTCAGCGCCCCTGCTATTACATTTCCCAGCCGCTGTGCAACAGCGTCCATATCTTTCGGCGTTACATACAAGTCTCCGATATTCGGCTTTAGCACCTCCTGGATGAGCTGGTACTTCTCCTGTTCAGAGAAATTTTGAAAAATGTGCATCTGGATTCCGCCCTGCGCCTTCATGGTGTCCTGCAAATATTCAATGGTATCGCTGACAATTGTGGCCGCATCCACCACGGTGGGGACTCCAATGGCAATCACCGGTACGCCAAGTGTTTTGCTGGACAGCTCTTGTCGAAAGTTTCCAACCCCGGCGCCGGGATTGATGCCCGTGTCTGCGATTTGGATCGTCGTGTTGACACGGCTCGTCCGCCTGGAGGCCAAGGCGTCGATGGCAATGACCACGTCCGGTTTTACCTTGTCGGTCAAGCCCGCTACAAGCTCGCCAGTTTCAACACCCGTCTGCCCCATTACGCCCGGAGCTATGGCACTTACAGGCCGTATGCGGTCCTTCAGCTCATGGGGCGCTACTGCGTAGAGGTGGCGCGTCACCAAAAGTCCCGATACAGCCAACGGCCCTAGGGCATCGGCTGTAACTTGTCGATTTCCCAGACCGATAACCAGTGTCTTTGTATCGTCTTTCAGAGGAATCATACGCCTCAATTCCCTTGTTAAAATCTCCATTACCTCTTGATGCGCCTCGAGAATGTTTTCCTTCAGCTCAGGACACTCTAACGTCACATACCTCCCCTTTGGTTTACCCATCGCCTTTTCCCCCTCTTCGTTCAATACCTCAACGACCGAAATCGTAACCTCATAGTCCCCTTCTCTCCGCACGGAATACCGTACCCCTGATATCTCCGACCTCTCATCCCCCACCAACTCTCTGGCCTCAAGGGCAAGGTCAGTCCGCACACTAAATCGTTGTTCATTTCCAACATATTCCTTAGCTGTTTGCTCTTCCACGCCGTCCTCCATTCCGCCATTCACACATGGACTTATCAATTCATCAGTGCTATTTACCTAGGTTTCCAATCCTATATTTTTTTCTAAAATTTTCTTTCTATGCATTGACGAGCCGACAATTATCGGGTATAATACTATGAGTGTCTTAGTTGTCCGTTCTATTCAATCCCAATATACTGATAGAATTATGTAGTCTCAGGAGGTTATGGAATATTCATGGCAAACATTAAATCTGCAAAAAAACGTATTTCCGTTATTCGTCAAAAGACACTTCGCAACAAGATGATCAAGTCACAGGTTAAAACCGCGATCAAAAAGGTGACCACCGCCGTTGCTGCCGGCGATGCTGCCGCCGCTAAGGAAGCGCTGCGGGCTGCGACCTCCACCATTGACAAGGCGAAGTCCAAGGGTGTTTTTCACAAGAACAATGCATCCCGAAAGGTATCCCGTCTGAGTAAACTGGTCAATACGATTGCATAATGATTGTTCGTTCCGGATAGAACGCTGAACGGCCACCCCCAAAAGGGGTGGCCGTTTTATTGTTGTGGTCCGTTCTGCTTGACATCACCGTCCACTGGCATACCGCATAATTGTCAGCTCAACGGCTTCCTCCGCGCTGAGCTCACCCGTTTTGACCGCGACATCGGTTTCCAACAGATTGCCCAGAATTTCGCGCAGGACGGCGGGCGAAAATTTTTTCCCCTGCGCCACATAGTTTCCGACGGCAAAGGGGGGAACCCCCAGGACTTTTGCCATCTGCGCCTGGGGCATATGGTCCTGCGCAAAGATTACAGCTTTATAGAGCAGCCGAAACTGCCTCGCAATCATGTAAAAAATACGGTATGCTGGTTCGTTGTTCTGGCACAGTCTCTTATAGATGGCCAAAGCCTCTTTAGCCTGCCTGTTCCCTATGCAATCTGTCATGCGAAAGATATTGCTTTGAGGGGATGCCGTGCAGATGGAGTCAATGTCGGCCACCGTTACATTGACTTCCATCCCCTTCAGCGATACGAGCTTTTCCATCTCCTGCGCTAGCTGATTCATATCCTGCCCTACCAGCTCGACAAAATACCGCGCCGTCGCTCCATCCATGATTTTTCCCTGTTTTTTCAACTCCCGGACCGTCCAGCGCGCTAAATCATCCCCCTGCAATCGGGAACAATCCTCCGGATGCCCATATTTTGTCATGGCTTTAAATAGCTTACTCCGCTTATCCACCTGCTCCTCGACAAATACTAAGACCGTTGTCTCCGGAATCTGCTCAAAAAAACTGAGCAGCGGATCAAATTCCCGCCCACCTTTAAACGCTTGGGAGTCCCGCACGAGGATCAGCCTCTTCTCCGCCAGAAAGGGAAGGGTTTGCCCGCTTTGGATGATGGCCTCCGCCGATGCATTGCTCCCCTCCAAAACATCGCAGTTCATCATTTCATCCTCCGGCGTCAACAGAAGGTGAAGAATTCTCTCGCTGTAGTACGTTTTTAGATAGGCTTCCTCTCCGTATAATAAATATAATCGCCCTAAAGTTCCCGCCTTAAGCTGTTCCTTTATTCCCGCCATATACACTCCAAATCCTTTCTGTATTCCCGATATTGAACACAGCCTTTTTTTAGTGTTATCAGGATCGACCCGGTATCCTCTGTCACGCGCCACGGAATTTCCAGAGCGTCGAGGCGCTGTAGCACTTCGGCATGGGGGTGTCCGTACCGATTCCCCCTCTCACAGCTGATCACCGCCAGAGAAGGGGCTGTTGTCTTCAAAAACTCATACCCCGAAGCGGTTCGCGACCCGTGATGTGCGATCTTCAGCACTGTGCAGGGGGATAGGCCGTCCACTACGGCTTCTTCCGCCGCTAAGTCCATGTCCCCAGTCAGCAAGAGACTCCACCTATGAAATTGTAGCCTCAGCACCAGGGAGCTGCCATTGATATCGGTTCCTCCCACCTCCGCTGTCGGCCAAAGACAGTCTACCGTCAATGATCCAGCATTCAGCTGGTCGCCAGCGCTGATACGCTGAATCCGGCCATCCTGTGCTGCAACGGCCATCTCCAATTCCTTTCTCGCCTCGGTATCTTGCACCGCTACATCCGCCAGATACAAAGCGTTCACCGAAAAGTCCGGGTCCCTCGCCAGTGCCAACAAGCTCTCCAAATGATCAAAATCTGGGTGCGACAAAAACATCCCTTCAATGGTTCGAATCCCCCTGGATTGGAGGTAAGGTTTCATCACACTGTCATAATTCGGTCCTCCATCCACCACATAGACGGAATCGCCCTGCTGTAAAATAAAACAATCCCCTTGTCCTACGTCGAGGAATGCGGCAACCGTCGCGTTATTTCTCCACAGGCTTAAAAATAGAATTCCGCTGGTGACAGTGGCCGCCATCGCACAGCGGTATCGCTGTCGTGTGGAAGGTCTTTTGGTATAGTATACGACACCCGCCGCCAAAATGCAAGAATAGATCAACAGCTTTCCCATGGCCGGACGTCCAGGCCGCCATACACTGAACGGCAGCTTTAGGATACATTGACAGAGCCACTCATAGGACCGCAAAATCCAGTAAACGCTTCCTAGCAATACCTCAGCCGCAAACTCCGATATCCCGCTGACGAGGCAACCGACGATGCTACCTATGACCACCAGGTTCATGGTGGGCACAACGAAGAGATTGGCCAGCGCAGAATAAGGGGAGAGCTTATAAAAGTGGTATAGCGTGACCGGCGCTGTCGCTAAAGTGACGCCAAAAGACCCTTGTATTCCTTTCCGGATTCTTTTCGGAACCCAATACAAGCGGTCAAACAGCGCCGGTGTCGCCATCAGCCCAGCAACGGCCGAAAAGGACAACTGAAAACCGGGGTCCAATATATAAAGCGGCTGATACAGCAAAATCAGCAGCGCCGCTAGACACAGTGCATTGATTGGGTCTTTCGGCCGAAATAGTATGGACGCGCTGATGTCAACGGTAATCATTAAAACCGCGCGCAGAGTGGAAATCGCTGCCCCAGTGAATATACAATATCCCCACAGTATAGAAAGACACAAGCCCGTGGCCGTTCGCTTAGATACCCCTTTGCTAAGTATCGCATAGAGCGCATAATATAGGATATGAACATGCAGTCCGGAAATGGCCAGGATATGCGCAATGCCTACATTTTGATATAGCCTTTTCACTTCCGGATCCATATGTGATTCCTCGCCAAAGATCATGGCATTGACAATACCCGCTTCCTTCTCCGGAAGGAGTCCGTTGATTCGACGCGCCAGCCGCTCCCGCAACCGGTCCATACAGCCTCGAAGGGTGAGCTTGTCTGTTTCCTGATACCTGGTGACCGCGGCCTGACAGGTATATGCGATTCCCCTGGTTTTATAATAGAGATAGGCATTAAATTCACCTGGCGTCCCCGGCAGCTGGATTTCATACAGCGTTCCCCTCAGCGCAACCCTCGTTCCCGATGTGATTTCTGCGTTGTCTGACACCCATGCGATGATTTTGGATTTCGTCCGCCGCTTTTCCTGGGATTCCCGGAGTACAACATAGGCGGGCGCGAGGGTAAGCTTCATCTTTCCGCTGGACGCAGGTTGTGCAGACAAAACCACCCCTTCCATCTCTACCTGTCCCCCATCTGGCAAGGATTCCGGGTCGATGGGGGACAGCGCCCGCACGCCTTCTAAGTAGCCAGTCAGGATTGCCAGGGCCAATAAAATCGGAAATGGATTGGGAAATCCACTTTTTTTCCAGAGCGCCCTTCCTCCCGCCAGAATGACAGCACCTGCAGAAAGGACAAGCCCCCGCCACAGAGCGGGAGCTTGTCGGTCCAAAAAAAGAGTTGCCACCAGCGTGACGCTGAAGACAACCGTCAACCATGCCAATGGCCTTGTGGGCTTCATGATACCCTCCATTCCACCGCAGCAATTTGAAAAATCAAAATGTAGAGCTTGATCTTTCAAGCTAACGCCTACTCATTCTCCTCGACTTTGACATACAGTGCATTCGGGGAGAGAAAAGATCCAAGTTTCACTTCTGTTTTATAGGTTTCAACCCTCTGTCCATCAATCAAAAACTGCACATATTGAATATTGGGCAGCTCTGTGAGTGAATTGACGATGGAATAAATTGTCAGCGCTTCCTCCCTTGGACCGCCTGACTGATTCTTCTGAAATTCTGCACTCAAATCTAGGTAGCAGACTTTATCCTTGATCATAATCTCATTGATCTCCGTGCCCGCCGGAATCGCGGAGGACAGCCCCTCCTCTTCCGGACCCTTGATCAACTCTCGAACCATCACCTCAGGCAGCTTATCTGTCAAAGTCAATGTCAACGTCCGCTTTTCTTTCGTCAATGTCACTCCGTCTTCACTGATAAAATATAAATTGACAGTCGTTTTATCTGTATAAAAATCCTGATTATACTGATTTAAAATCACCGCATCATAGGGATTGATCGTATCGACCAAGCTTGAGGATTCCGAACCATCATCCGCTCTGTCTGACTCGACATACAGCTCAATCGTATCGAATATGCCAAGGCTCAAAAGTGCCTTTCCAAGCCCAGTCCGAAACACAACGTTTTTATTCGGGGTCAGTTCCGAGTAATCTGCACTCATTTTCAACTGTAGAATGTGCTTTGTCGTGGTGATTTCACCTTCCCGCAGCTCCTCCGTGACAGTGAAGCCGCCTTCCGCATTCGATTGCTGCAGAGAATAGGTCTCCTCTCGAATTCCCTCCATCTCCACATGTTTGAAGGGGACGATGCTCACAGCCTCCACATTTTTGTCATCTGTCTCAACCCAGTCCACATTGACGAGATCCGCTAAAACCTGTTCAACAATGGCCTCCGCAGACCAGCCCTGAAAATCATAGTCTTTAACAGTCTCATAGATAGCCGTGTGGGACGCGTTAGTATAATACAGAGTGAACTCACCGGATGTAAAGACGCTGTTTGTCTTCACCGCTTCTTCCTGTAGATACGTCATTTCCTCCAAAGAAGAGCTGTCATCCGACAAATTGGAGTTTCCACACCCCGACAGTATCAGCGGCACCGCAAAGGTCACTGACACGATTCTCGCAAATCCCCGCAATACGCGTGCTGAAATTCTCATCCTGTCGCCTCCTGACTCATGACCTGCTGGAGCGGCAGCATAACAATGAAGGACGTTCCCTCGCCCACTTTACTTTTCACTCCGATGGTTCCCTTGTGAAGCAAAATGATCTGACGCACAATCGCGAGCCCAAGCCCCGTTCCGCCTGCCCCACGGTCCCGCGCCTTATCTACACGGTAAAAGCGGTGAAATAACTTGGAAAAATGCGATTCGTCAATCCCAATCCCTGTATCGGAGACCGTGATTTTTGCATCTCTGTGGTCGGAGTCCACCGTGACGGTGACGCTTCCATTTTCGACGTTGTATTTGATTCCATTCTCGATGAGATTGGACAATGCCATAGTCAGCTTCATCTCGTCCGCCTCGATCGTCACATCCCGCGCTGTGTCCAGCAGCAGTTCAATATTGCGGCGATCCGCCAGCGGCTTCAAGCGCTTCAAAATGTCTTCCGCCAGTTCATTGAGGGAAAACTTCTTGATGTTCAAAGACTTTTCACTCTCCTCAAGGCGAACCAGAGTCAACAGATCATTTACGATGGCGCTCTGCCGGTCGATCTCCGAATTTATGTCCTGTAAGAACTCTTTGTACATCTCTTCCGGCACACTATCCTGCAACAACAGTGATTCAGTCAACACTTTGATGGAACTGAGCGGCGTCTTGAGTTCGTGAGACACATTGGACACGAATTCCTGCCGTGAGGCATCGACCTCCATAAGATCATGGGTGATCCCCTGAATCGATTCCACAATGGCCCCATAATCATCCCGCCTGTGAAGGTCCACCTGTTCCTCCATGTGTCCCCCCTCCATCCGGTGCAACCACGCCTGGATGGAGGACAAAGGTTCCGTGTAGTACATAATGATAAACATCCCTAAGATGCAGGCGATGACGCCCACAAGAAGCATCAGATAGATGATCATGCCCCGATTGCTCCCCAGGCTCAACAGAAGCTTATCGATGGTAAAGAACACGTAGACGATCCCCGTAACTTTATTGGAATCGTACTGTGTGATGGGGACCGCAATCCGAATATAAACGCCATCCCTGACCTTGACGCTCTCCCCTGACAATGCCTTCAGCACATCCCCATTGACAATGGTGCGGCCAATTTTAGTCTGAGAAGAATCCTGCATCACAACAGCCTTCTCGTTCAACACGATGATCCTCGCCTCGCCGTATAGACGGCTAAAGTTCTCGACCGCCTCCTCCGTGCCCTCGCCTTTTAAGTCCATCTGCAGCTGTCCGAGAGAGATGTCCCCCGCAACAAAATTCGTATATCGGGTTATCTCCGTGATCTTTTGATTGACCCAATACCGCTCCAGGAATTGATATAAGATGTTGACAAAGATAATGGAGGACAGCATGTAGATCAACAATAGCCAGAAGGAGAGCTGGACCCGAACCTTTTTATACCACTTTACTTTCATGAGGAGCCTCCTCAATCCTTAAAGTAATACCCGACTCCCCATTTTGTGTGGATGAAGGATGGGTCCGCCGGATTGGGTTCGATCTTTTCTCTGAGCCTGCGCACATGGACATCCACCGTCCTCACGTCTCCGGGATAATCGTACCCCCACACAACATCCAGCAGCTTTTCCCGGCTGTATACCTTCCCCACGTTGTTGGACAGCAGCTCCAACAAATCAAACTCCTTCGCGGTTAAGTTGGCTTCTTTTCCTTCAATAAAGACTCTCCGGCTATCAAAATCGATCTTAAGATTCTTCATCTCCAACACATGAGAATTCTTCTCCTCATGATATTTCATCCTTCGCAGAATCGCCTTCATCCGCGCTTTTAACTCCAATATATTAAAGGGCTTGGTCATATAATCATCCGCGCCGTACTCTAGCCCCAGGATTTTGTCCATATCCTCCCCCTTGGCCGTCAACATCAGGATGGGAACGGTTGAAAACTCCCGGACCTGCTGGCATACCTGAACACCGTCCAGCTTGGGCAGCATCACGTCCAGAATCACGATGTCATACTCCTTCTCCCTGATCATCTGCAGCGCTTCCTCCCCATCGTAGGCAGCATCCACCTCCATGCTATCCTGTTCGAGGCTGAACTTGATCCCCTTCACGATAAATTTCTCATCGTCTACAACCAATACTTTTGTCGCCATCTCGTCATCCCTTTCCCCGTCACTCAACCGTTATACAGTCTTTTATCTTTTCAAAAGTGCTTTCGCCTATCCCCTTGACCTTCATAATCTCTTCTACGGATGTAAAACCCCCATGTTCTTCCCGATAGTCCAGAATATTCTGCGCGTACGCGGCTCCGATCCCCGGTAAGGCATCCAGTTCTATTTTAGATGCTAAATTAATATTGGTCAAGGGTTTTTGTTGATTTTCTCCAATTTTTTCAGCATCTGTCGGAACTTGCTGCAATACCTCCCCCTGCCTCGGCACGTAAATCTTCTGGCCATCTACAATCTTCTGAGCCAAGTTCAGCTGGGCGAGGTCCGCATCCTCCGTTGCACCGCCTGCGATCTCAATCGCCTCTTGAATGCGGGCGCCCACCGCTAAAAAGTAGACGCGATCCGGGTGCGCCACAGCACCGCTCACATGAACAGCCACCGTTGCCGGCTCCTCCGGTTCCTGGGCCGCCTCATTCCATGAGAGCTCGGATGAGTCTGCAAGAGTTTCATTCGGCTCCTGTATTGTCAGCGTATCATTTTCGTTCCATCTGGCAACCCTATACAGTAGACCTGCTATGAGAATCACCGCCATAGCTGCGCAGATTATATGTCTCCTGTGCTTTATACCCTCCACTCTCCTGGCATCTCCTCTCAGAAAATTTCGTCGATTCTATCCTTCCAGTTCAGCCATGCCTTTCAAAATTTGGCGGATTGACATGTCTCCATGGTTGAACTTTGACGTCAAATTACAACGATTTTCAATGTGATCTTTCTTTTTTTTCCAAAAAGTGTTATACTAAATAGAACATCGAAAGGAGTCTTGTTATGAAATTTTCAATTCAATTCTCTTTCCGCCGGCCTCACCGCATCCCCTGTCTACTTATGATTCCACTCTTGCTTCTGGCTACATTGTGCCCGGCACATGCGGATGAAGCTCCGGTTGTCTCCAGTGGCACAGCGGTTCTCATGGACGCCGACTCCGGCCAGGTCTTGTATGAGTCGGACGGTGCAGAGCGCTGTTTTCCCGCCAGCACAACAAAAATCATGACCTGCATGCTAGCTCTAGAGCACTGCTCCCTTGATGAAACCGTTGTCACCCCCAAAAGCTCCCTCGATATCGTCCCCGGCTCTTCCGCGATCTACGTCACGCCGGGGGAAGAGCTGACGATGGAACAATGTCTGCATGCTCTCATGATGGCATCGGCAAACGACGTGGCAAACGCGGTAGCTGAGCATGTCGCGGGCTCCCTTGACGCCTTTGTGGATATGATGAACGCCCGCGCAGAGGAGATCGGCGCCACTGACACGCACTTCGTCAACGCACACGGGCTTCACAGCGATGACCACTATACCACCGCGTATGACCTTGCTCTCATCTCCAAAGAGGCGTGGAAGCTTCCCTACTTTCAAGAACTGATCGGGGAAATGTTTTACGAGATCCCTCCCACGAATCTGTGCAACGAATCCCGCTATTTCTACCGAAAACACAAGTTAACCCGCCAGGGTACTTCTCTCTATTATGAATATTGCCTAGGTGGAAAAACCGGGTATACGACGGAAGCGGACAACACGCTTGTATCCTTCGCCCGCAAGGATGGGCTGACCCTCATCGCTGTGTCCCTATGCTGTCCCACCACACAGCAGTACCTCAACACGAAAAATCTATTTGAATACGGATATTCCCACTACCGCAGTGTCGAGTATTCTCTCACCGATACATTGATTGAACGGGTTCCTGTCTATAACGATTGCGCTTGTACAGAAAAGATTGGATATGCCGATATTGTCGCGGATGACCGATTCCAATACGCCGTATCCAATGATACGGCCGACGACTCCCTGCCTCCTTTCGATATCTCCGTGTCTCTGCCGGACTATATCATCGCGCCAGGCGATGTGGACGAATCTCTCGGCAGCGTCTCCTATCACTTGAATGGACAGCTGATCGCTGAAATCCCCTGCTACCTCAGGGAACCGGTCCGTCCCGTGTCGATTGAATCGCATCCGGCAACCGCCCCTTCATCAGCTCAAAATCATGAATCGTCGATCCCCGGTATCTTCCCCTGGTACTGGAACATCATTTTTATCAGTCTATTCCTTCTCACCTTGTCGCTTCTGATCCTCCCCGCTCTGCGGCGGAGACGACGGAAACGGAGACGGTTTTACTAAATCTTCTACACTTATAGTATCGTCGATATTAGCCGGATAAACACCGTTTTTTATAATTTTTTAATCTAGGAAACAAAAGGGAGGGTTCACATCGCCTACCGCAATGTGAGCCCTCCCTTTTGTAGGATGCATTACGCTTTGAGAATTTTGTTGATCGCCGTTACGATGGCGCGCAAAGACGATTTTGTAATGTTGGAGCTGATTCCCGCTCCATAGTAGTCCTTTCCATCACAGCGCATCTGAATATAGGTGATCGCCCTGGACTTTGAACCATATTCAAGAGAATGTTCCGAATAATTTACGACTTCAACGTCGATTCCAAGCAGCCCCTCAATTGCTTTACAGAATGCGCTGATAATTCCGTTACCTTCCCCGTGTATGGTAACATTTCGTCCGCTGTACAGCATCTCCGCTTCAATGGAAGATTGATCAGTCCCTCGAATGGCTTCTGAATAGTGAAGAAGTTTTAACGGTTCCGTACGGTTGACATACTCTTTCATAAACAAATCGTACAGTTCCTGGGGCAGCAGTTCTTTGTTGTTCGTATCGGACACCTTCGTGACCATAGGGCCAAAGTCCTTTTGAAGATTTTTGGGAAGAATGAGACCAAAGTTTTGTTCCAGGATATAGGCGACTCCGCCCTTTCCAGATTGGCTGTTAATCCGGATGATTGGGTCGTAGCTCCTCCCCACATCAGCTGGGTCAATGGGCAGATACGGGACCTCCCAATACTCGGGATGCTCTTTACCACGCGCCATTCCTTTCTTAATCGCGTCCTGGTGAGACCCAGAAAACGCAGTATACACTAATTTACCTGCATACGGATGCCGCGGGTGCACAAAAAGTCCTGTACTTTTTTCATACATCTGCACCACCTCTTCAATATTGTCAAAGTTTAGCTTTGGATCAATTCCCTGACTAAACATATTCATGGCAATATTCATGATATCCGCATTGCCCGTTCGCTCCCCGTTTCCAAACAGCGTTCCTTCCACGCGGTCCGCTCCTGCCATAAGTCCCAGTTCTGACGAGGCAACCGCGCAGCCCCTGTCATTGTGGGCGTGCAGACTTATAATAACGCTGTCGCGATCGTGAATATGCTCGCAGACATATTCAATCTGATCTGCGTACACATTCGGCGTGGCCATCTCCACGGTAGACGGAAGATTGATGATGACCTTCTTCTCCGGAGTCGGCTTCCACACATCCAACACAGCATTACAGATCTCCACTGCATACTCCATCTCCGTGCCGGTAAAGCTCTCGGGCGAATACTCAAAATGATAATTCTCAGCACCGTATTCCCTCGCCAAGTCCTGAATCATTACCGCTCCGTCCACCGCCAGCTGTGTGACCTCCTCCTTCGACATCTGAAATACCACGTCGCGCTGTAGTGTTGAGGTTGAGTTGTACAGGTGAACAATCGCATTTTTTACGCCGCGAAGCGCCTCGAAAGTCTTTCGGATAATATGCTCTCTCGACTGGGTCAATACTTGAATCGTTACGTCATCCGGAATCAGCTTCTGCTCAATCAGAGCTCTACAGAAATTATACTCCGTATCGGAGGCCGCTGGAAATCCAACCTCGATCTCCTTAAATCCTGTCTTCACCAAAAATGTAAAGAAATCTAACTTCTGCTGGAATGTCATGGGCACTTCCAGCGCTTGATTGCCATCGCGCAGATCTACGCTACACCAAATGGGCGCCTCCGTAATCTGGCGGTTGGGCCATTTGCGGTCGGGCATCGCCATGGGCGGGTAGGGTCTATACTTTTGATAGTTCATAACAATCTCTCCTTTACTATTTTTGAATCGCGGATTGGAGGTAACGCTTTTTAAGTCCTTGCTGCATCAACAGAGACGCGCATATATAAAAGTTCGCTTCGCGACCTTCCAAACTATGTCCGCCTCACGGCGGACGCTTTTTGCGGGCTTTTTACAGTTCTTTTCCTTCACGGATAAAAAAAGCCCTTCGTCTCTTATCCCTAAGAGACGAAAGGCCGATATCCTTCCGTGGTACCACTCTTCTTAGTCTTCCTCAAAAGAAAAACTCTCATCAGATACGGGCAAACGCCGATATCCTGTCATCTTAACGGTTGACTCTCCGTCTGGGCCTACTTGCAACTTCAGCCAGCCACTCCAAGGCCAGTTCAGCTCTCATCTTCTACTGTCTTCCACCACCCGACAGCTCTCTGCAAGAATTCGAAAAGCCTACTCTTCCTTCTCCAAGTGTTATCCAACTACGATTCAATTGATAGCTATACTCTACCACAGCTATCCTCAATTGTCAATAGCAATTTTATTGAATTTTGCTGCTGGCTGTCGTAATACAATACATGGACGAAACCAGATGAGGAGAAAATTCTGACCAAAACCAGAAGAAAAACGATTGCCCAGAAAAATAACCTTGCAGCATTGTCTATAGGGATAGCGAGCATCGGATTATGTATACCACAATCCCAAGCCACATCTGCTGGCGTGGATTTTTCGTGCAACTGGCTGAGAAAGGAGACTGTTTGATACGGCAGTATTTTGTATAATCACCTTGTGTTTTGTGCATAATACTGTTATAATAATGTACATGAAAGGGGGTGTATAACATGCCGCAGATTAGACCGATTACAGACCTTAGAAATACTACCGAAATTTCCGAGCTTTGCCATGCAAAGCGCGAACCGCTTTTTATTACGAAGAATGGCTACGGCGATTTAGTTGTTATGAGTATTGAAACATACGAGGAAATGATAGAAACAGCGAGGACAGACGCTGCAATCAGTGAAGCTGAACAGGAATACGTTGCTGACGGCGTTTTACTGGATGCCAGAGAAGCTCTTTCCTCTTTACGGAGGAAACACTTTGGATAAATATGTTGTAAAGCTCTATACACGCGCTTATCGAGATTTAGACGATATTTATACTTATATTGCCGGAACTCTCTTAGAACCTGACACCGCTTTGACTATGGTTGATGAATTAGAAGAAGCGATTTTCAGTCTTGAGCAGTCACCGGAACGCGGCGCAATTCGCCGCGTTGGAGCTTATGCAGGCGGAAATTACCGTCGGTTATTTGTCAAAAATTATTGTATTATTTACCGTTTGATGAAGAAAAATAAAGAAGTGCATATCGTTACAGTACGGTATACGCCGAGCAATTTCTAAAATTGAATAAAGGGTAAATATGGGAAAGACTGTCCAAAACGGGCAGTTTTTCGTTGAAAAGGAAAGAGGGGATCGTTTTCTCCCTATCCGGTTTAACCCATGTTTGACATCTCTACAAATGGTTCGTAAATTCCCAAAGTAAGTCCCACAGAGGAAACAGAGATGGAGTTACTATGAGAAACGTAGTGGAAATAAGCCTGGGAAAGCTAAAAAAGAGGCAGAAATAAGTGGAAACAGAGACAGAAAAAGAGGAAAAGGGATTGCAAACTGTAAAAAAGGG
>NZ_JACRSQ010000014.1 GCF_014384895.1 Bianquea renquensis | reverse complement strand
GGTCCTGGGAGTTGGCGTCAGACCGATGCCTAATCATTATACAGCTTAAACAATGAGAGGATTAAGTCCCAACTGGCTGTTGGGTACTGAAACCCTACACTTATATATTAGGAGGAGTCCGTATGTCAATCTGATATATCCATTTTGCCGAAGAACAAAAAAGACAAGCCCGCCGGAGCGACCTTGCATCCCTGTGTCGCTCGCAGGGCGAAATCGTAAAGCGCTCCGGCAGCAAAAGCTACCCGGAGGCGGTGGAGAGCTTTAGTATGTATACGTAAGCACCCTGTTCATGGAACATTCAGCAAGACAGAGACGCGAAAGCAGCCCTTTTCCGGTTTGATTTCCAGCATACCGTCATACTGCATCGCGATATTCCGGACAGATTCTAAACCGACGCCTACCCCCTTGTGCTTGGAGGAAAGGTAACGGCCTTCCCTGTCCTTTACAGGCTCCTTGCCATAGGTGTTTTCTACCTGAATGAATAAAGCGTCCAGCTGCGCCTTGGCTTTCACGGAAATTTTTGGATTCTTCTCAACGGATGCGCAGGCTTCCAATGCGTTTTCCAAAAGATTGCCCAGCAATACCGATAACACGTTGTCCGGGACGCCAAGCTGCTCCGGGAGAGACACCGATGCAGAAAAGTCAACCTGCTTTTCTTTGGACTGCTGTGCATAGTAGAGCAGCAGGATATTGGTAGCTTCATGTTTGCAGAACAATACCGCATCGTCATTCGGAAGCGACTGTCTGTAGCCTTGCAGATATTCATGCAGCTTGCCGTATTCTCCGGAGGTCAGGTAGCCGTCCATGACGGCGATATGATGCCGGAGATCGTGCCGCGCCTGACGGGTGGCGGCAATCTGCCGGTTCAGATTTTCATATTGAAGGCTTTGAATTTCAAGCTGGTGGTTCTGCGCTGCCAGCTTACTGCTTTTCTCCAATTCATTGATCAAACGGACAACGGTGTGATAGACCAAAAAGGCGCCCAGATTGGTGAGCAGGGTAAAGAGTACAGTGGAGAGTTTCAATGCGTTTTCCAGCGCCGCCGACCCATTTTGATAATTGAGATAATACCACAACAGATAGAAGGTGGCAGGAATCAGCCACAGATAATTCCAGGAGGGGGCTCCGGCGTCCTTGTTGATCCCATCCGAGTAGTATTTGTGGAAATACAGAGATAAGGGAACCGCCACAAGGAAAATGACGATCACGAGGCATAAGGAAAATGTCCAGCGATAAGCCTGCAGCGCCATCTCTCTGCCAAAAACCAGTCCCTCCAAATATTTGGCGCCGATAACGGCCATATTGACCACATTAGAAAGCATTAATAGGGTAAAAAGCTTTTTGCCAAAGGATACCTTTACTGCGACAAAATAAAATATCGCATAGATGGCAGTGGATGTCAGAGAAAGGAGCCCTTGAAACTGCCCAGGATGCAGAGCAGACAGCAACCCTATTGAGATATGTGTGGCCACCAATAGAATGGCTAGGGCGAGGGTCACAGCCATAGAAAATCGAAGCTGTCTGCGAAAGGGATAAAGCGCCAGCAGCATAAATGGTAAGAGGTTCAGAACGGAATAGATCGCAACCTCTGCGATTCGATAAGATGGCAACATCAGGTTTCCACCTCCCTGCGCATTTTGTCAAAGCGAAACCGGGTATAGGCATCCTTGGCCTCTTTGTATTTTCGGCGGGTGATATGGATGACATTCCCACTGCTGAGGATAAAGTCTTCTTCCGTCATTTTGACGACTTCATGAAAATTTATAATGATCCCTTTGACGGGAGAGAAAAAATACCCATAAGGGAGCAACAGCGCTTCCAGCTCCGCCTGAGACATCCGAATCCGATAGGGTTCCTCGCCTTTTACATAGAGCGTTACCACATGATTATAGTAATCCGTGAAGAGGATGTTGAAGATCAGAATAGGATGACCATCCGGCAGCGTCACGATTTTCATTTTTTCCAGAACATCCAGGTTCAGCCGCCGGAACATAGCAGCGATTCCCTCCTGAGTCACCGGCTTATGCAGGTAATACTGTGCGTTTACCTCATAGCTCTCAGAGGCAAACTCGTTGCTGGTGGTACAGAACACTAACCGTACCGTGTCATCCGCTTCCCGTATTTTGCGGGCGACGTCTACACCGGAGAGCCCGTCCATAAAAATGTCAAGAATCATGATATCATACGCGCCGGGCTGCCATTTGGCGAGGAAGGCTTCGCCGCTATCAAAGGCCTCGATTTTACTCGCCGGATAGCCGGAATTTGAAACTTCCGCTAACACCAGCCTGGACAGCGCTTCAATCTGGGCGCGGTCATCGTCTATGAGTGCAATTCGCACAAGCTCACCTCCAGTGCAAAAAAATTTACAATAAGTATACTCGAAAAAAATGAAAAAATCAACTTGTCTTTCTGCGCTTGCCATTGCCAATTCAGCCCAATTTGCGATAAAAAGGTAGATTTATTCCTCAATATATGATAAAATTGTGTAGTATAGAAAAGGAGGCAATAGCATGAAGTTTGGTTATCGTGGTAAAAAAAGAGAAACGGCTATAGGCGGGCGTCTGCTGTTAGCGCTCTGCATGGTGCTGACGCTTACGCCGGTGACGGTGTTTGCGGCAAGCTCGGATACCTGCCCCGGCGGCAGTACTTGCGCGCACGCGGCGGCCATTGGAAACGTGCATTACGATACGCTTCAGGAGGCAATAGACGAAGCGGCGTCCGGAAGCGAAATTGTGCTGCTGAAGAATACGGATGAAACGGAGGTGCGGTTCAAAAAAGAGGGAACCTACACGTTAAACCTCAACGAGAAAACCTTGAGCACAACGGCGGTAAACAGCGATATTATAGGGATTTTAACGCCGAATCTAACCTTGACCATTAAAAACGGCAGCCTAACCAGCGAAGCGGAGGGGACATATGGTATCTACGCCTATAACTCGACGCCTTCGGACGCCTCGATCAGAGACTGTGCAAATCTGAATCTGACATTGGACACCATTACGTTGACCTCAGCAGATCAATCTCTTGGCGTACAGGGGCTGAATTCAAATCAAAATGTTACGGTTCGGAACAGCGTCATAACGACACAGTCAACGGGGATCTATTTTCCGCCGAAAAGCGGCACTCTGACCATCGAAAACTCCACGATTACAGCGGTAGATAACGGCATCGTCGTCAAAGGCGGAGAGGTAGTGGTGAACGAGGATACCAAAATTACGGCAACCGGCACGCCGGAGCCCCATGATGAGCCCTACGATGGCAATACATCGGGATTGGGATTCCCGCAGACAGGCAACGCAATCTACGTGGAGGGCGGGTACACGGTTTCCAGCAACAGTGGGACAGTTGCGCGGCCAATCGCGGTGACAATCAACGACGGCACGTTTGAAAGCGAGAATGCAGTCGCAATTGCTGTAAACTATTTAACGGATACAAGCACACAGGGAGCCCAAATTACAGGCGGCGTGTTCTCCTCGGATGTTGAACAGTTTGTTGCGGAAGATGCCGCATCCGTTCGCGTGACTTCCGGGGAGGAATCCACGTTTTATGTCGGCACCTCTGAAACCGTGGCCCAGAGAGTCGCCGATGCTGTTGCATCTGGAGACACTGTCACAGTGAAGAATGGGGATGTATCCCTTACAGGGCTGCCGAACAACGTTACCGTTCAGAATGACGGCACCGGCAATGTAACCGCCAATGGCGTAGAAGTGGGAGATCGCTCGGTTATCACGCACACACACATTTGGGGAACTCCCACATGGGTGTGGGAAGATGATTATTCCGGCGCAACGGCAACGTTTACCTGCACCGGTGATGCATCCCACACCGAAATATTGTCCGCAGCGCTGACCGGTGAGACTGCGCCGGCCACCTGCACCGAAGCGGGGCAGACGGTTTATACCGCAAGCGTGGAGTTCAACGGAGAGACTTATACGGACACCAAGACGGCAGTGCTCCCTGCCGCCGGTCATACGCTGACCCACCATGAACGTGTGGAAGCGACCTGCACGGCAGAGGGGAGCAAAGAGTATTGGAGCTGCTCGGTTTGCGGGAAGAACTTCTCGGATGCAGAAGGTACAGACGAAATCACGGAGACCGTCATTCCGCTGATCGATCACACTTACGATAGCGGGTGGAAATCCGACGATACAAATCACTGGCATGAATGCGCCTGCGGCGCTAAGGCCGACGAAGCTGCCCATCACTTCAAATGGGTACTCGATAGAGAGGCCACGGAAACGGAAGCAGGCTCTAAGCATGAGGAATGCGAAGACTGTGGGTATCAAAAGGATGCAGTTGAAATCCCGGCAACGGGGACGGACACGATGGATCCGAGTGACAGTCCCCGGACAGGCGACAACAGGAATCCGCTGCTTTGGCTGCTTTTGCTTGTCCTCGCAGGCTCAGGCTTGACAGGCACGATTCTCTATAGCAGAGGAAAAAAAGTTAGCTGATCGATCGTCATTCTATTCGGAAGCGCTGGCGAAATTGTTTGCCAGCGCTTCTTTTCTGCCATTTTTAAGAGGAGCGTCAGTATTTGAAATCAATCAAGTCGTTTTACGACCAAAAAAGTTATGGGAATAGATTTTCTCAAAATAGGACTGTATAATAAATATGTCGATGATTAGAATAGGCAGCAACTTTCGCAACAGGAAACCAAAGGAATCAAGGAAGAAAGGAAACACTATGAAAATGAGAAAAGTCTTGTCTCTGATTTTATGCTTGTGCATGGTATTTGTACTATTGCCATCGGCAGCTATTGCTGCGGATTCGGAAGGTGAGTTCAAGGAAGAGGGCGGGGAACTTTATTTTTATCAGTCCCTGGACTTTACCCGCACGGATACCTATGGAAACGAATGGAGCTATACCATGAAGTATAAGCTGGACAGCACAACGCAGACGGCAACCTGTATGGGCGTAAACGGTGCGGTCAATGTTTTTACAGGGGAAGAGGAACTGAGGATTCTGGATACGATCACCTATCAGGATGTAGAATACACGGTAACGGCAGTGGGAGAATATGCGTTTCAATATAATAAGGCAAAGGTTATTACCCTTCCGGACACCATTACAAGGATCGAAGCGTATGCTTTCGACCACTGTGAGAAGGCTGAAAGCATCAATATACCCTCGAGCGTGACGTATATCGGAAGGGCGGCCTTTAATACGTGTACCGCACTGAAGGAGATTGTCATTCCTGACGGCATTACCGAGATACCGGCATCCGCCTTCATGGGCTGCTGGGCCGTCAGCTCGCTGACGATCCCGGACAGCGTTACGACTATCGGCCAGCAGGCATTTATGAATTTCGGCTACAAGGCCGATGAACCCATGGACGTAATCATTCCAAACAGCGTCACTTCTATTGAGAATAATGCATTTCGGAGTGCCAATATTAAATCCGTTACGTTTCCGGCAGGGAGAACGGAAACCTTGACGGTGGACGACGCCTTCCCCTCCTGTTCGAAGTTGGAAATGGTGACGATCCTAACGGGCCTGGTCTCATTTACGACAAATGTTGAATTCCGAGGCTGTTCTTCCACAGCGGTGGCCCTGATTCCGACCTCAGGCAATAATCTGGTCAGCGTCCCGACGGGAATTAAATATACGGCAAATGAGGATGGGAGAACGGTAACCATCACCCATGTCCTGAGAACGGCGCTGGATTCCACTCCGGCACAGATCGGCGACTGGTACGTCTCGGCGGTTCCCGCCGCTTACCAGTCCGTAGGAAAGCATGTCTGCTATTTTGGAGAAAATAATGCTCTGAAATATTGCACGATCTGCGGAGTGGAGAATGAAAACCATATCTGTGACTGGACAGGTGAATGGCTGTCCGACGAAAACGGCCACTGGCACGAATGCACCTGTGGAGATAAGAATGATGAAGCGGCCCATACATTTACCTGGATACTGGAATCCGAGACTGCTGTGTCGGAAACCGGGCATGAGGAGTGCGAAGATTGCGGCTACGAGAAAGCGTCGGTGAAGCTTCCCAAAACGGCGCCTGCCCAGCCGGCATATGACGATTTGAGCAACGGCGATTCCAATCATACGGCTATCGAGGTGATCCTTCATTGTGTAGAAGATGGCACCACCTGTTATGATGCCCACCTGAAACTGTTTGACAATACAGACAGCAGAGACGGTTACACTCTGGGCGAAGTCGCGTGGGATACCACGACCGGAAGATGGTACTGCGATGTCACGGTGTATGCGAAAGATTATATTGCACATTATAGTGGAACCAAGGGTGGAGACTATACGGCCCATGAGCTGGCGCAGGGGGAAGTCGCAAGTCAAGTGATACGCTTCTGGTATAGGGAGGAATATGCCCAAAAGGGCGTGAACCCATGGAGAGCGGAGGACGGTTCCAGCGTGACGTTTCAGCTCACCCATACGAAGATTGCGCGAACCATCACCTGCACGGTTATAAGCGTCACGAAAGATTCTGTAGAGCTTTCGGCAGAAGCCAGCCAGTTGGCGGACGACTGGGAATTTATTTATTACGCCGTGAGCGACACGCCGGACACGGTTCCGTCCGCTTCAGAATTTTCAATCTTTTCCAGCTTTGAGAACCTAAAGCCGGACACCACCTATTATTTCTGGGCAAAGGTGGGAAAAGATAACCAGACGGGGCTTCAGGAGGCCGTCAGCCGGCCGATACAAGTCACAACCGATCACGATTGGGATACGGCGTGGAGCGGCGACGATACCCACCACTGGCATGAATGCACCGCTGACGGCTGTACGATCACCGGAAACAGCCAAAAGCTCGGCTATGGAGTGCACACCGGCGGTACGGCAACCTGCCATACCAAAGCGGTCTGCGATGAGTGCGGAGAAGAGTACGGCGCCTTTGACGCCGCGAACCATGACGGCGGCACGGAGGAGCGGAATTCGGTAGCGGCTACCTGTACGGAAGACGGCTATACCGGAGACACCTACTGCATTGGCTGCGGTGAGAGAATTGCGGAGGGAAGCGTGATTGTGGCTTTCGGTCACACGCTGACGCACTGTGAACGGGTGGAAGCCACCTGCACCACTGAAGGCAACGCAGAGCATTGGCATTGTTCCGCTTGTGGCAAATATTTTGCAGATGCGGAAGGGACAAGTGAGATCCCAGATATCGTCATTCCGATGCTCGATCACGCCTACGGCAGGGAGTGGAAATTCGACGATACAAATCACTGGCATGAATGCGCCTGCGGCGCTAAGGCCGGCGAAGCCGCTCATAACTTTACATGGGTAACTGACAGGGAAGCCACGGAGACGGAAGCGGGCTCCAAGCACGAAGAATGTGAAGACTGCGGATATCGGGAAGCGGCGGTTGAAATTCCGGCAACGGGAGGCGGCACAGCCGAACCGGTGAATCCCCCCGATCCTACGGAGCCGGCCGCTCCAAGCAGACCAACCGATCCGGCCTCGCCGCAGACAGGTGACGGCAGCGGTCTGACACTTTGGCTGTTTCTGCTTTTCCTCGCAGGATCAGGCTTAGCTGGAACGGCCCTCTACAGCCGGAGGAAAAACTTCAACGGATAAAGCGTCTCACACGAAGCGAGCGCTTGCCTTCTATTGTACCGTCGCGTCAAGAGAGACAGAGCAATTTTTAGATGCCAATTAAGTCATTTTGCGACCAAAAAAGTCATAGCGATTGAAATTTAAAAAGAAGATTGTATAATTATTGACGATTATACGATGAAGGGATGCTTGGGGTGAAAGGCCAGTCTCGTGTACTCCTTTTGGGAAATGAAGTCTCTCATTGTCTTACAGCCAATAAGACGAATGTTAAAAAATGTTGACAGAAAGAGGCATACTTTTAGCAAGTGGACGATAGTTGTCCCCTTTTTTACCGTCAAATCTCCTTTTGTATAAACCTGAAAGGCACACCCTGTCCGTAATCATACAGGCGGGGTGCGCCTTTTCGCTGATTTCTCGCCTGCTGTAGAAAATGGCGGAAAGCGCTCATCTGTCCATATAGGAGCAGCGTCCTTCATATATATACAAATATTACCTTGAGAGGAGAACTCGTATGAGACGAAGCAAAATCATATCGTTTCTTTTGACTTTTGCAATGCTACTGTCCATGTCCCCCAGCGTGACGACGGCGGCAGAGACAGAGGATACTGCGGGCGAGATAGCCCTATTGAGTGAAGAGGGAAATGTGACTCTCTTTACAGCTTCGGCGACAGGCTGGCAGCCTAAGCCAACCAGATCGGTATCCAGCGCGAGTAGCTTTCCGCTGACGCTGAACAATGGGGAGATTTTGCAGATCAATGGCCCGATTACGTATACGGCTCCGACGGGACAAAGCCCAATTACAGTGGCGGATGGGGCCACGGTGAAAATTATTATCAATGGCAGTGTTGCGTTGTATGGCGCTGACGCTTCCGGCACGACCGGGGCGACAGCGGCCATCCGTGTGCCGGAAGGGGCAAAACTGACAATCTACAGTGCTCACGATGAAGAGCTTTCCACCTCTACCGCGGCGCCGGTGGACACGTTGACTGTCAAAGGAGGCAACGCGGCCTCTGGCAGTGACGGAGAAGCTGCAAGAAAATCGGGAAGAATGGATAATGGCAACCTTATCACGACATGGAGAACAGGAGCTGGCGGCAATGGCGGCGGAGGTGCAGCGGCAGCGATAGGCGGCAACGGAGGAACCGGCGGCCAAGGTGGTGCAAATCAGGACGGCGGTGCATGTGTATACGCAACTATACTCGGTATAAGTTTTTCTTATGGCGACGACCATAGAGGTTCCAGTGGATTCTCGGGCAGCGCTGGCGGCAGTGGACAGGGAGCGGGAACGATCTATATCTCCGGCCGTTTAAACCTAAACGCTGTCGGCGGCGAGGCGGCCAGCGGTGGCAATGGCGGAGCCGGTTGCGGCGGCTATGCAAGTACAAGTTATAAAGACACAATGGCTGGCGGCTGCGGCGGAGGTGGAGGCGGAGGGGGCGGCACTTCCGCTCCTGCGATTGGCGCCGGCGGCGCCGGTGGTTCCGGTGGTGGCAGCGGCGGCACGCTAAGCTCCGACTATAAAGGCAACGTCCAAGGCTGCGGAGGGGGCGGCGGAGGCGGCGGCTGGCCCAACGGAGGGGGCGGTGGAGGTGGCGGAGCAGAATGCTCCAAAGCCTTAGATGAGAAAGACGACACTTCTTCAGGTGGAGCTGGCGGCGCCGGTGGCGCAGCAGGGGCGACAGGCTCTGCCGGTTCCTCAGGGACACAGACAGGTACCAGCGGCCATGGTTTAGGCGATGCGAACCCTGGTGGCGGTGGCGCAGGTGGCAGCGGTATAGGAACAGGTACGTCTTCTGCATCAGGCGGAATCGGCGGCTCTGACACTGTAAAGGACTACTACAGCGGCGGCGCAGGTGGCTCCGGCGGCGCCTCCGTAGCGTTGACGGCCTGGCACAGTGCTGGGAAACTGATCCTTTCCACCGCCGCAAATATCAGCAACGATTCCTGGGGCGATGGAGGCGGAAACGGCACTGCTGTAGCAATGGATCCCTATCTGATCCTCGACTTGATGGACTGTTCTGTTAAATTGAATCCTGGAAGTTATACATACAGCGGCACCCAGTGTACGCCGTCCGTTTCTTCTATCAGTTATAATCATTTTACGGACCGAGACGGAGAGGTAGTCAATGGCGATAATAGTGGGCTTTATTTGAATCCTGCAACGGGTTTTATAATATCCGGGTACGGAGAAAATGTGCATTGTAAGACGGGGACCATTACATTGACAGGAAGCCAGGATACCAACCGCACAGCGGTTACAACGGACCAGGCAAAAATTGGCTCGATCACCGTTTCATTTTCCATCAACAAGGCTGATTTGACAGCTTCAATCTCGGCGGATAAGACCACCATGTACAGCGGACAGCCGGTCATGTTGTCTCTCCGTGATTACACTTCAGGGACAGCGGGAACAGGGAGCTTAAGTGAGCTTCTCCGGGAAAGCAGCCAGAAGGCGGAAGGTCCTCAGGTAACCTGGTCGGTGGTGAATGGGTCCGGGAGTTTTTCCGGCAGTGGTCTGAGTACGACATTTACGCCGGACTCTACCGGCACGGTGACGGTGCGGGCGACTCTGACGGACATGAATGATTTTAACGAGTATACAACAGAAGCGATACCCCTGACGGTTCAGAAAAGGACGGCTCTTACCGCGTCTCTCTCTACGGACGCGCCGCATCCGCGCAAGGAGGTTTCGGTCAATCTTCCGACAGGGGTGACAAGTGCGACGTATCAATGGTATGCAGATGGAGCAGAGATCAGCGGAGCGACCAACGCAGCCTACACACCCACCAACAGCGACAGAGGGAAGACCCTGTCGGTGAAGATCGTGCCGGACGCCAGCTCCCAGTACGCGGAGGCAACGGTGACGGCCGCGAATCCGGTGGAGGATCACAAATACAGCGGCAACGGCTTTTGCACGGTTTGTGATGAATATGAACCGGCTACCCTGTCCGGCGATACATACCAAATCGGCAACGGCGGCCAGATGTTTTGGTTTGCGTCTCTCGTCAACGGGGATAAGACGCACGCGGAGTTTACCGGCAGAAATCAAATCGCCGCCGGTGTGCTGACAGCAAACATTGATTTGGAAAACCGGGAGTGGAAACCGATAGCAGAATTTAACGGCCGCTTCGACGGACAGAATTATACGATTTCCAAATTTAAGCTCACAGAGACCAAGTCCTATATCGGCTTCTTTGGCAGCAGTGCCGGAACGATTCGCAGCTTTACGCTGGAGGGGACGATTACCCTGTCTGGCATTGATGCGGAGCGCGTGGGCGGCGTAGTCGGCTATGCCAATGGCGCGACGCTCTCGAATATCATCTCTGCTGTCCATATCCGTAACGAGAACAGCGCCTATAAACATGTGGGCGGCGTGGTAGGCGGCATAGATGATGGTGAAACCGTGATTGAGCAGTGTCTGTTTACCGGTTCCATAACCCTTTCCAGTTCAGCAGACTGTATTGGAGGAATCGTGGGCTATTCCAGAAAAGGCGCGCGTATCAGCCATTGCGCCAATCTGGGGACGGTGACAGCAACGGAGTCGGGCGCTTATGTAGGCGGAATATTGGGATATCTGAACAATTCCAATCCGAGTCTCAAAAACTGCTATAACTACGGCGAGGTGAAAAACGGCGGAGGAGACCACTGCGGCGCCATCGTTGGTTGGCTGCGAACGCACAGTGCGGCTAAGCTCACCGACAACTATTATCTGGATACTTCTGCTCCCAGTGCTTTCGGCAGCGGCAGCAGTTCCACATCAGCAAAGGCTCCGGCCAAGGACGCGGCTGCCTTCGCAAGCGGCGAGGTCTGCTACTTAGTAAACGGCAGTTCCAGCGCGGACGATGTGATCTGGCGGCAGGATGTGGATAACGGCAATATACCATATGACGCGTATCCGATGTTCGGCGGCGGGATCGTGTACAGGAATCAGTCGCACGACTGTACAGCGGGTGATTATCTCTACGCGTACTCTAATTCCGTAGAGGAAGAAGATCACGTAAATCATGACTATGTCAATGGCTTCTGCGCTTGCTGTGACGCACGCCAGCCGGCGGAAACGTCAAACGGTATTTACCAGATCACCAACGGCGGGCAGCTCTACTGGTTTGCGGAGCAGCTCAACAGCGGCGGGATTGCTGCAGGCAGTAATGCTGTGCTGACGGCGGATATCGATCTGGAGGGCAGCCAAAATGGGAAGCCGGCCGGGTATGCGGGCGTCACAAAAGATCGGAACTTCCCCGGTATCGGTACTGCGAGCAGAAAGTATCAAGGCACTTTTACAGGCAGCGGATACACCATTTCTGCGCTGTATATTGACCGGGAGAATAAAGGAGCATCGCAATCGATAGACGGTGTCGGATTATTTGGCTGTACAAGCGGGGCCACGATCTCCGGGCTGACGGTTCGAGGACAGCTTTCCATATCCGGAAGCGGCGATCATGCGATCCAGCGTGTCGGTGGCATCGTTGGGTATTCACTGAATACAGACTTATCAGAGGTAAATTCCTATGTGAATATTCAGAACAGTGGTGCCGGCAATCTTGCCCATGTCGGAGGCATAGTCGGTACGGCCATGGAACAAGGCTCCATTTTCAAGTGCATGTACTTTGGTTCTATGGATTTGGCGAATACCCGTGAATGTATCGGAGGCATTGCAGGCTATACGAACACCACGACAATCAGCTACTGCGCCAACCACGGATCTGTAAAGACCGATGCGGCAGACGGCTATATAGGCGGTATTTTGGGGTATATCAATCATACTAGCGGCGGTGTCCGCAACTGCTACAACTACGGCAAGGTGCAAAACGGCGGCGGCAATTACTGCGGCGCCATTGTCGGACGGCTGTACGGTCATACGGCAGCGCATTATACCGACAATTACTATCTGGATACCTCGGCGCCTAATGGATTCGGCAGCGGCAGCGACAGCACTACGGCAAGCGCTCCGACCAAAACCGCAGCGCAGTTTGAGAGCGGCGAAGTCTGCTATCTGGTGAACAGCGAGACCAGCACCGGCGGCAAGGCGATCTGGAAGCAGGACATTGACAACGGCAATACGCCTTATGATAGGTATCCGGTATTCGATGCTGCAGCAGTCTACTTCCGCAGCGATGACACCTACAGCAATGATCCGGAGCAGATATCCGTAACGATCAGCTGGGGCGCTATGGAATTCAATTACAATGAAGGACAGTGGGATCCGGATGACCATACCTACAGCGGCGGCTGGTCGCCAAAGACAGCGAATGGCAACGATCTGACAGTGGTAAACAACAGCAACGTAGCGGTCGGAACAGAGTTTATCTTTGCGCCGGAAACGATTTACAGCACCAGTTATACCCTGACAGGCACGTTTAGTAGCGGTGTGGCAGGACAGATCAATCGGATGAAACCCGGCGATACGATTTCTACCGAGCTCAATCTGAAGTCTTTGAAACCGGATAGTTTAAAAGATCAGACCCAAAAAATCGGCACGATTACAGTGCGCCTGACGACTGTGGGAGGAGGTGGTAACTGATGGCAGCGCATGAGCGGAAAAAGGAAGAAAAAAGCAGGACAAAATGGCTTTTACTTTTTCTTCTGCTTCTTCTCCTGATCGCTTCTATCAGCATTACCATCTGGGCGTTGTTCTTCCGGCGGGTCCCTACCCTGGCGCCGGACTACGCACCACGGCAGGAGGAACCGTACGCCGAGGATATGGGAGATGATAGCGACGAGAAGCTGACGCAGGTGGAAGGCGGCGGAGCGGTGAGCCTGACGTATACGACAGAGGTTCATATCGTTTTATCAGAGGAGCGGGCAACGCTGTACTTTGCAAATCCTTCTAAATCCAATCAGGACATGGTTCTCCAGATTCTTGTGCAGGATGTGGTGATCGCCCAGTCCGGAACGATCCTCCCTGGCAAGCAGATTGAGAAGCTGGATCTGCTGGAGGACGCGGCAGCAAAGCTACAGCCCGGCGGATACAACGGCGAGTTTGTGGTGTTGTATTACCAGCCTGACACCCACGAAAAGACCATTGTCAATACTGAAATCCCCGTGAATATCACGGTAGAATCATAACTTTGCTCAGGGCGCAGAGAAGCGTTTTGAAATACAAAATATATCAAGAAAAAGGAGTAATCTAAGATGAAAACCAAAAAAGTTTTTGCAGCTATCCTTGCACTGGCGCTTGCCATGGGCTTTGGCACCACCGCATTTGCGAAAGAGAACACACATACTACTCCTGGCACCGAAACAATCGGAGTCGAGGGCTCCTACGTGGGTACCGGCAATCTTACGGATCGGTACAGTGTAAAGATCGAGTGGGGCGAAATGACCTTCACCTACAACACCACCGGGGACAGAACATGGGATCCGGAAACGCACACCTACAGCGTTACAGACACCGACGGCTGGAAGGCCTCAGGGAACACCGTGACGGTGACCAATCATTCCAACCTCCCCGTGGATGTCGCGTTCTCCTTTACAAAGGCTGATGTGAACGGCACTTATACTGGAACGATGAGCGTGACAAGTCAGCAGCTGGCAGCCGGTGTAGAAAATAAACCGGCTGAGGCGGATTCGGTACAGAGCACACTGACCCTTGACGGAACGCTGAACGCCCTGCAGACAACATCAACGAAGTTGGGCGACATCACCGTCTCCCTGACCGCAGTAGAGACACAGCCGTAACATCAAGCCAATAGCGGATTGTACCTGCGGGATGGCGATGCCATCTCGCAGGACGATCATCCGCGATCTTTGTCCCACGATTGTACTCTTGAGGCAAATATGACGGATGATACGCAAAGGAAGGGACATACCCATATGAGAAAAGGAGTGTTACCGGTTACAGCGGGCCTTTGTGTCCTCGCCGTGACCGTTATGATGATCGCGCTGTTGTCCGGCGGCAGGCAGGAGAGCTTTTCCCCGCCTCCCTTCGATGCGGCAGCGCAGACGGGAGCGCCGGAAGTCCCGGAAAATGCCGGATATGGGGAGATGGACGCAAAGGCGTTCCGCTTTTCCGCTGCGGGAGAGCTTGAGGTACAGGATGGAAAAACCGACGTCTGGCTCACCAACCCGGCGGGGAATACGGTATGGCTGAAAGTTCGCATTCTCGACGAAAACGGCGATATATTGGGCGAGAGCGGTCTGATCCGCCCTGGCGAATATGTGCGGTCGGTGGAGCTCAATTCGGTTCCGCAACAGACGACTGCCGTATCGCTGAAAATCATGGCCTATGAGCCGGAAACCTATTACAGCGCCGGTTCAGCTGTCTTGAATACAACCTTGAAGATTGCATGAAGGAGGATACGATGATGAAAAAATGGATTGCAGCGCTGGCTGCTATAGTGCTTCTATCCTGCCCCATGACAACGCTTGCGGCGAAAGCGGAGGGAAACCAGGTACCGGGAGATCAGGGGATTGAGGTATACGGCTATAGCCAGAGCGATACGAAGTATTATGTGATTACCCTTGGCATTCCGGGAATGGATTCTGTGGAATTGCCAGGCGGAGTTATGCTCAGCGGCAAGAGCGACAGCAGCGCGGATGATGAACTCCGAGTTGTGATTATTCCGATCACTGCTGACGAGGAAGCAGAAGCCTATGCGTGGCTGTCAGCCTCCACCGAGAAGCTGGGCAGGGATCCGGCGGCGTATTATCTCGCCTTTTATCGAGGGAAAACGCCCGCACAGCCGGAGGGCAGTGTGACGATTGCCATGATCGTGAGGGACGGCTATGAAAAAGCGAAGCTCTACTATATGGATGGGAACGCAAAGTCTAATGAAGTATCCTATACGGCTGAGCAGGAGAGCGCCAGCTTTGGAATGAAAGAGACGGGCTACTATCTCTTTGTGAATACAGAAGACTTCCAGGAACCGACAGACCCGGCAAAGCCTGATGATCCGACGAAGCCCACCGATCCGGTTGATCCCAGCAAGTCAACAAATCCGGGCACTCCTCAGACGGGCGACAACAGCAATCTGTGGCTGTGGCTTGTGCTGTTGGTTGCCTCCTGCTGGGGATTTGCGGCGACGGTTCGACACAGAGGAGATTAAAATGAAGCGGCGGTATGAGATGGGGCTGTCGGGAAATAGCGAGTATTGCCCCTGATAGGTAAGAGGGAGACAGTCCATTAGAAAATCAGGCTTTCTCGAGGCTCAGGATTTTTACCGGACTGTCTCCTTCTTTTAGAAGTATCTGTTTCAGGGCGCAGGGAATAGACTGGATCGTCGTCGGGGAAACGCAACGCGAAGAAAGGGAAGTTTTTGGTGAGATAATCTAGAATGAGAATAGTTCCATTATAACATGGAACGGAGACAAGATGGTTATCGTGGGCCATCTTTTTTCATTTTTAATGGATAAATTTGCATGGATCACACCTGCCTCTGTGTAGAGCTATCGATTTCCTGACAGCTCCCTTTTTGCACGCCGCCACCGTGAAGACGATAGCGCCAGCGGAGAAACGAGATTAAAAATGCACGCCGGCGAAGCGAGGAACAGCAGCGGCCAGCGTGCAAAAGGCGGCAAATTCGTCCACGCCACCGTCGAAACGACCATGTCGGCGGAGAAACAGAATAAAAAATGCACGCCGGCGAGGCGAGAAACAGCAGCGGCCAGCGTGCAAAAAGCAGCAAATTCGTCCACGCCACCGTCAAAACGATAGCGCCGGCGGAGAAACAAGATTAAAAATGCACGTCGGCGAAGCAAAGAACGGCAGCAGCCAGCGTGCAAAAGGCGGCAAATTCGTCCACGCCACCGTCAAAACGATAGCGCCGGCGGAGAAACAAGATTAAAAATGCACGCCGGCGAGGCGAAGAACGGCAGCGGCCAGCGTGCAAAAGGAGACAAATTCCTCCCCGCCACCGTCAAAACGATAGCGCCGGCGGAGAAACAAGATTAAAAATGCACGCCGGCGAAGCAAAGAACGGCAGCGGCCAGCGTGCAAAAGGCGGCAAATTCGTCCCCGCCACCGTCAAAACGATAGCGCCGGCGGAGAAACAGAATGAAAAATGCACGCCGGCGAGGCGAAGAACGGCAGCGGCCAGCGTGCAAAAGGAGACAAATTCCTCCCCGCCACCGTCAAAACGATAGCGCCGGCGGAGAAACGAGATTAAAAATGCACGCCGGCGAAGCAAAGAACGGCAGCAGCCAGCGTGCAAAAAGCGGCAAATTCGTCCCCGCCACCGTCGAGATGACCAAGCCGGCGGAGAAACGAGATTAAAAATGCACGCCGGCGAAGCAAAGAACGGCAGCGGCCAGCGTGCAAAAGGAGACAAATTCCTCCCCGCCACCGTCAAAACGATAGCGCCGGCGGAAAACGAGATTAAAAATGCACGCCGGCGAAGCAAAGAACGGCAGCAGCCAGCGGAGAAACAGAATAAAAAATGTACGCCGGCGAGGCGAAGAACGGCAGCGGCCAGCGGGCAAAAGGCGGCAAATTCACCGCCGGCACCGTCGAGGTGACCGAGCCGGCGGAGAAACAGAATAAAAAATGCACGCCGGCGAGGCGAAGAACGGCAGCGGCCAGCGTGCAAAATGCGACAAATTTGTCCACGCCACCGTCGAAACGACCATGTCGGCGGAGAAACAGAATAAAAAATGCACGCCGGCGAGGCGAGGAACAGCAGCGACCAGCGTGCAAAAGGCGGCAAATTCACCGCCGGCACCGTCGAGGTGACCGAGCCGGCGGAGAAACAGAATAAAAAATGCACGCCGGTATGATTAAGAACGGCAGCGACCAGCGTGCACACGGAGACAAATTCCTCGCGGCATCATCGCCAAAACGATAGCGCCGGCGGAGAAACAAGATTAAAAATGCACGCCGGCGAAGCAAAGAACGGCAGCAGCCAGCGTGCAAAAGGCGGCAAATTCGTCCACGCCACCGTGAAGACGATAGCGCCGGCGGAGAAACAGAATAAAAATGCACGCCGGCGAGGCGAAGAACGGCAGCGGCCAGCGTGCAAAAGGCGGCAAATTCGTCCACGCCACCGTGAAGACGATAGCGCCGGCGGAGAAACAGAATAAAAAATGCACGCCGGCGAGGCGAAGAACGGAAGCGGCCAGCGGGCAAAAAGCAGCAAATTCGTCCACGCCATCGTGAAGACGATAGCGCCGGCGGAGAAACGAGATTAAAAATGCACGCCGGCGAGGCGAGCAAAAGCAGCGGCCAGCGGGCACATGGTGACAAATTCCTCCACGTCACCGTCGAAACGACCATGCCGGCGAGCAGGCTTCCAAATATATGTAGGGGCAGGACGATCCTTTTCCCGACAGCCCCTCTCATACCGCCGTTCTCTGTGCTGGAACTTGAGAAGGCAGAGGAAATATCCGACTGTGATTAATTGGGTACCTTGACAAAAATAAAGAATCGTGTTATTATATCAAGGTACCATAATAAATGGAAAGGAGTATCCCTATGAAAAGACATCAAGACCATGAAATTCATGAGGCATGGCGTGCAGCGCACTATAAGGACGCGGACCGCAACGATAAGCTTATTATCAATCTGCGGGATCTGAGCCATACGATGCGGTTTTTGTATGAAGGAAAAGGGAGCCAGAAGCGTATTCTGATTGTATTGAATGAGATGGGCAGAACTACGCAGCGGGAGCTTACCGAGAGGCTCGGCATCCAGCCGGGATCCGCCAGCGAGGTAATCGCAAAGCTGGAAATCGCTGGGCTTATTACGCGAACCATGAGCGAGACGGATCGTCGGACGATGAACATCGAACTCACCGAAGAAGGCAAAAGATTAGCATACGAAGCTGTAGAACAGCGAAATCGGCGGCATGAAGAGATGTTTTCCTGTCTGTCGGAGGAGGACAAAGATTTGTTGCTATCACTGCTTGAGAAAGTGAATGCAGACTGGCAAACGCGATATCAGGGCAATATGGAAAACCGCGACCACAGTGAGCATTGCCATGGACGGCATATGCATCACAGGGGAGAGCGCCATTGAGGAAACGGAGAACGTTTTATGTGGAAATATGTCAAGCGGTACCTGCATTTTGCCATACTTGCCGCTCTGTTTATGGTCGGTGAGGTGCTGATGGATCTGATTCAACCGGGATTGATGAGCCATATTGTGGATGACGGTGTCCTCGGATTGAACAACGGCGGCGTTGGCAATTTGAATTTGATCTGGAAATTGGGGATTCAGATGATCGGCCTTGTCCTGTTTGGCGGTCTCTGCGGATCACTCAATAATGTATTTGTCCATCTGTCAGGCCAAAATATCGGAAATGATATCCGAAAGGACTCGTTCCGCAATATTATGACCTTTTCTTTCCCACAGCTTGATAAATTCGGTACAGGTTCTCTGGTAACGAGAGTGACCAACGACATCACACAGGTGCAAAATTTTGTGTCTCAGTTTGTCCGCGGCATGATCCGCATGTCGCTGCTGATGTTTGGCAGTATGTATTGTATGTTTCGTCTAAATCGAGAGTTTGGTCTGATTGTGTTGTGCGCATTTCCTTTTATCGTCGGCTGTCTGGCATTTTGCCTGTCAAGGGCGAATCCGCTGTTTTCCAAATTACAGGCGCAGTTGGATTCCATTAACGAGATCATGCAGGAGGATGTGTCCGGGATCCGCATCATCAAGGCTTGTGTCCGTGAAATCTACGAAAAGGCGCGCTTCAGAAAGGCAAACGATGAACTGATCAAAACGCAGCTCAAGGTGCTTGTGATCTTTGCCTTTATGAATCCCATCATCAATGCGCTGATGTATATCGTGGTGGCGATCATTCTTCTTGTGGGATCCTTCGAAGTCAGCGGCGGCGGGGCAACGCCAGGGACGATAATGGCGGCGATCACCTATACCACTCAGCTTCTCAATGGCATTCTGATGCTCGTTATGCTATTCCAGAATATTTCCAGGGGAATCGCTTCTTGGAAGCGCGTAAAAGAGATATTGCACAGCAAGCAGGAGCTTGTTGACGGCTCCCTCAGCGGGGAAACCGAGCAACACGGAACAATCGAATTTCGCGATGTATCCTTTTCCTATCCTGAAACAGGCCAGGTTGTACTGGATCATATCAATCTCACCGTACATCAAGGCGAAACGGTGGGAATTATGGGCACAACCGGCTGTGGCAAAACTACGCTTGTCAATTTGATCCCGCGCTTTTATGATGTCACGGGCGGAGCGATCCTGGTGGACGGAGTCGATGTGCGGGACTACGAGCAGAAAGCATTGCGGGAAAAAGTGGCGATTGCTCTGCAAAAGAGCGAACTGTTCAGCACATCCATCAAAGAAAACATCTCGTGGGGCTCGCCGTCGGCAACAGAGGAAGCTGTACAATCAGCGGCCCACACGGCCCAGGCAGATGATTTTATTTCCTTAACACCCAATGGGTACGATACAATTGTTGCAGAGCGGGGGGTGAGTTTATCTGGAGGGCAGAAACAGCGGCTGTCCATTGCAAGGGCTGTCTTAAAACCGGCCGAGATTCTGATTTTTGATGACGCGACCAGCGCTCTTGACCTGAAAACCGAATCCAATTTATACAAAGCTTTGCAGAAGACAAAACCGGAGAGCACCAAAATCATCATCGCGCAGCGAATTGCTTCGGTACGCGGTGCTGACAGAATCGCGGTGCTCGAAAACGGTAAAATTGCAGCCTGCGGGTCCCACGAAGAACTTATGAAATCCTGCGCGACCTATCAGGATATCTATCATTCTCAGATTGGAGAGGAGGCTGAGAATCATGAGTGACCAAAGCGATTCAAAATTGGCAGAACGCAATATCCCCGGGATGAACAGGAACGCCCGCTTTGCAGAGGTGCAGCGCGCAGAGAACGTTGGCAGTACCTTAAAACGCATTGCCCTATATTTTGCACATGAAAAAATAATGGTCATCTGTATGCTTGCCGTCGTTATCTTCGGCACTGTCTGCGGCGTTTATGCTCCGAGTCTGCAAAGTCGCGCGATTGATATGATTGCCGGAACAGTAACAGGGAGCTTTGCAAAAACTTTGATTTTCATGCTTGTGGTCTACCTGCTGTACAGCGGCAGTCAGCTTTTGCAGGGCCTGCTCAGCGCGAAGATCAGTCAGCGCATCGTCAAACGTATGCGGGAGGAACTCTTCGGAAAGATCGTGGATCTGCCGGTCCGATATCTTGACACGCATTCTCACGGGGACGTCATGAGCCGAATGACCAATGATATCGAAAATATTTCAACCACTGTCTCACAATCCCTGCCCTCTCTGTTTTCTGGTGTGCTGACCATCATTGGAACAGTAGCCATTATGTTGTGGTATTGTCCACAGCTCGCGCTGCTCAGCTTTGCGACTGTTTTATTGACGCTGCTTGCGACCAAAATTCTCTCTGGCAAGGTGCGGAAATTTTCACGCAAACGGCAAATGCTTTTGGGCCAGCTCAACGGAACGGTGGAGGAAATGGTCTCTGGCTACCACACGGTTGTCGCCTACAATCATCAGGACATGACCGCGGAGGAATTCTGCAATACTGCGGATTCGCTGACCAAGGCCGGCATCAAGACAGATATTTTCAGCGGCGTTATGGGTCCGATCATGAACTGCATCGGCAACATTGGGTTTGTTATTATCGCTGCCTTTGGCGGATATTTTTCAATCAACGGCTTGATCTCCGTCGGCGTCATCTCCGCCTTTATCGTGTACGCCAAGCAGTTTAGCCGCCCGATCAATGAGATCGCACAGATTTACGGACAGCTGCAGACGGCCATTGCAGGGGCGGAGCGTGTGTTTACGGTTCTGAATGAAGTGAATGAGGATAAAACGGGAGAGGCGCTGGCAGAGGAAAAAAGCGCCGCGGTTACATTCCAGAATGTGTGGTTCGCCTATGAGCCAGAGCATCCGGTCATTCGCGATTTCACTCTTACGGTACCTTCCGGCAAGAAAGTGGCGCTTGTCGGCGCGACGGGAAGCGGCAAGACAACCATTGTCAATCTACTCATGCGTTTCTATGATATCGACGGCGGTGAAATTTTCATCAATAAACAAAATATCAGGGACGTCTCACGGGGTAGCCTTCGTCAGAATGTTGCCATTGTGTTGCAGGATACGGTTCTATTTTCAAATACGGTTCGGAACAATCTGAAATATGGAAACGAAAATGCAGGAGAGGAACAGATTCAGTTGGCAGTGGAAATAAGCCGCTGCAAGGACATGATCGATTTTCTTCCGCAAGGATATGACACGGTGCTGACCGGTTCCGGCGAAACCATCAGTCAGGGACAGCGCCAGTTGCTTGCCATTGCCCGGGCTTTTGTCGCAGACCCGAAAATACTCATCCTCGACGAGGCGACATCCAACGTGGATACCCGCACTGAAAAAGCGATTCAGGATGCGATGCAGCTTGTGATGAAGAACCGCACAAGCATCGTTATCGCCCACCGCCTGTCCACCATCCGAGATTCCGATCTTATCGTCGTTATGGATCACGGAGCGATGGTGGAGAGCGGGACTCATGAGGAGTTGCTCGCGGAAAGGGGGAAATATTATGAGCTTTATATGACACAATATGCAGGTTTTGCAACATAAACGAATCTTTACATTTACTTGTCCATGAATGGAAAAAAGCCACACAGGAGGGAATATTTTATGGAAAACATGGATACTACAACTATGAACACGGATGATACCGTAATCGTTACGCTCAGAAGATGCGGACACTATCTACATCACAGCGCCGGAAAGGATTCCGGTAAAACCAATGCGGAGCTGCTTGCAGCGCTGAATGATGACGAAAAGAAAACCTTGGCCGAGCTTCTCGGCAAGTGCCTGAAAAGCTGGAAGGAATAGGGTAAGCAAAACGGACATCCGCTTCTACAGTCTGAAAGGTCGATTGTCCCACAGCAACCGGCCTTTTTGTAGTTCTGCGCAATGCAACCACAGGTTGAGCGCCAATCAGTAAGTTCAACGAAAGGGGGTATGGACGGGGCTTTCCAACGGTAATCGTCACTCTCCATGGCTTTTTCCGCAGCTGACAAGATATCCGATACACGCAGATACAAAGTCTCGGAGCTGAGAAGCTGTCGCTGTTATTTCAGGTGTTATTTCCACATAGTTTCGCAAAATCAATAAAAATAGCAGAGAGCATCCCCCTATGGCGGACACGACAATGACTTGGATTGTATCGCAATGCGCTGGAATCGTTGACGGCAACGGATGAAAATCGGCATTTCCCGGTTTTTCCGTTGAGGCATCGGGAGAGGTTTGGAATCCAATTTGATTTTTAATGGATGGCTCCGCAGTATTGCGCGGCGGGAGCTCTGCGTCGCTGCGAGGATACGGTGTGCGTGTTATGCCGGAGGAACTCCCTTTTGTAAAATTACTGCTTAAAAAATATCCAAAGATCGCAGCGGCAGATGTTCGAACGATAACATCGATGGCGTTGGTATCCTGTGTATACTCTTCATGGGCAAATAGATTGAATGCAGAGTACACCAATAGTATCAGCATAAACAACATCAGAAATTTGTCAACGAGACGTATCATTTTAAAAGACAGCTTGAATTTTAACCATAGCTTTTTCATATAGTACCAGCTCCATACTTTTTGAATTGACTCTTCATGCTCTTGATGCTACTATACAATATGCTTGTCAGGGCAGAGGGTTCCTTTTTCTCGATATAGAGCCGTCGTTGATTTGCGGGTGGATTTGCAGTATAATAACGGGAGATTATATGCACAACCGGCAGCAGGATGTGGCGATGATGGCCCACTTGACAGACATTCAACAAAGGATTGTCTAATTCAGTCAAGACAAAAGCATTGCCCCTGTGATAGGATTAGATTGAGAGGGCGGAGCTCGCTAGCCGGGGTAGGAATATTCTTGATGTCGCTCTTGATTCAGGGTTTGATTCCCATGAAGGGTATTCCAGAGCTTTCCGAAAAATCTTCGGCGTCAGCCCCAGCGTGTATAGAAGCGGAAAATGTCCCATTCCTCTGCTTATCGCGTACCCGATCAAGGAATATTATTCCCATCTTGATAAAAAAGGAGAGGTCACGGTGGACACGACTGCACTATGTATGATTACACCGGTGTCGCGCCCAAGGCGGAAGCTTATGTTTTTGCGGTCCAGAAGAGGGCATGATTGCTGGTCATTCTGTGAGGAGATGTGCTGCGATTGGGAGGGACTTTTGAGCTGTATTTTCAGAGTCAGCCTTTTGAGACAGAGGAAGAATTTTTTTCGCTCATAGGCCAGATTTTGAGGGCGCCATCATTTTTAACGATACAAAAACATCATGTGGAAAGAGTAAAGGAGCAGAGACATGCGGATACAAATAGAATCTCTGGATCTTGATCAGATCTATGAGTCTGGCCAGTGCTTTCGGTGGCGCAGAATCGAGCCGGGACTGTATGAAATTCCATCTTCTGGGCACTTTGTACAGGTACGCCAGATGGGAGCAGTTTTTGACTTATCCTGCGATGAGTCAGAGTTTACGACATTTTGGCGCTCCTATTTTGATCTGGATACGGACTATGAAAGGTGGAAAGCTCAGATCGACCCGGGGGATACGTATTTGTGCAGGGCGGCGGAGTATGGAAGGGGAATGCGGATTTTGCGGCAGGATTTGTGGGAGATTCTTATCAGTTTTCTCATCAGCCAAAATAATAATATTCCCAGAATCCGGACGTCGCTCAACGCACTCTGCGCTCTGACGCAAGGACGATTCCCAGAACCGCAGGAGGTAGCAGCGCTTGAGAATGCGACCCTGAGAGAGCTTGGATTGGGATACAGGGCGGAGTATGTCCGGGATACAGCAGAGTATTATGCGAGACATCCCATGGAGTTGGAAATGTTGCACTCCATGGAGACAGGCGAGGTCAAAAAGGCGCTTTTGGAACGAAAGGGGATTGGCCCCAAGGTGGCGGACTGTATCTGTCTGTACGGCCTGCACCGGATGGATTCGTTTCCCATGGATACCCATATGAGACAGGTGGTGGCACTCTACTATCCAGAGGGATTCCCTTTCTCGCGCTACGAGGGATGTGCGGGGCTGATGCAGCAATATCTCTTCTACTATCATCTAAAGAAGCCGGAGGCAACGGTTCAGATTCCAAAGCCATAATCGAGGGGCGAGTCGTCGAAGGATTATAGAATATGGCAAAGTTGCCCGCTGAATTTGCCAAATTTTCGGGCATAAATATAGACATTTTACATGAAAATGAGATTGGCTTGTAGGAAAATGGCAAATGGAATTGAATTTGCCAGCCATCTACAGTATAATAGGGGGGATATAGAGAGCTGTAAGAAACTTGAATGAAGAAGGAGGATTATTGTATGGAAGGAACCTTTTGGGCGCTGGTGCCGCCGATTGTAGCGATTGTGCTGGCGCTGATCACCAAGGAGGTGTATATCTCCCTGCTCATCGGTATTTTAGCCGGCGCCTTATTCTTTACTGGATTCAATCCGGTGACAGCCGTTGAGACTGCGTTTGGCATCATGGGTAATAAAATCGGCGACAATGCAAACATTATTTTGTTCTTGATCTTTTTGGGAATGCTGGTGGCGCTGATGTCCAAATCCGGCGCCTCCCGGGCATATGGAAATTGGGCGTCCAAATCCATCCGATCCAAAAGGGGAGCCCTGGGCGCTACCTCCGCACTAGGTGTTTTGATCTTTGTTGACGATTATTTCAATTGCCTGACCGTGGGTACAGTCATGCAGCCAGTGACTGACAAGTACAAGATATCCAGAGCGAAACTTGCATACATAATCGATGCGACGGCAGCGCCGATCTGCATCATCGCCCCTATTTCCAGCTGGGCTGCAGCGGTGGGATCGTCCCTGCCGGAGGGCAGCAGCATTGATGGATTTAATCTATTTCTGCGGACGATTCCCTTTAACTTCTATGCGCTGTTGACGATTCTGATGATCGTGATCCTGATTGCCACGAACCTGGATTTCGGCGCGATGAAGAAATATGAGCTCCGCCATCAGAGTGAGATGAAGGAGGCCTCTGTGCCTGCGGAGCAGGAGCAACAGCGGCGTGGAAGAGTCCTGGATCTCATTATTCCTATTGCGGTCCTGATCATACTGTGCATCTCTGCGATGTTGTATACAGGAGGCATTCTGGATGGTGTTTCGGTGAAAGATGCCTTTGCAAATTGCGACTCATCCCGGTCTCTGGTATTAGGCTCCTTCTTTACACTCATTGTGACGTTTTTTCTGTACCTTCCCCGCAAAATTGTGACCTACAAAGAATTTACTGACAGCATCACCGAGGGATTCAAGGCCATGGTACCAGCAATTACCATACTTTCGCTGGCGTGGACGCTGAGCGGTGTCTGCAGTGCAGACTACCTCGACGCTGGCGGATTTGTGCGAGAACTTGTGATGGAGAGCCAAATCGCCCACGGGATCCTCCCGGCCATTTTCTTCGCAACAGCGCTAGGTCTGGCCTTCGCCACTGGCACATCCTGGGGAACCTTTGGAATTTTGATTCCCATTGTTCTTGCCATCTTTGGCGATCAGCTGGATACGCTGCTCGTCTTAACGGTATCGGCCGTGTTAGCGGGCGCTGTCTGCGGGGATCACGTGTCGCCCATCTCCGACACGACGATCCTGGCTTCCACCGGAGCCGGCTGCAACCATCTGGAGCACGTATCGACACAGATGCCCTATGCACTCATGGTAGCGGCCTGCTGCTTTGTCAGCTATATTGTCGCTGGATTTAGCGGGAACGGTTGGATCGGCCTGATCCTCGGCGTCGTCCTGGTGGCAGGGCTGTTGCTGTTCTTCATTAAGCGGGACAAGAAGCCGGCAGATGCGCCAAAAGATAAGTGACTTGTAAAAGGGAGATTCAAAATGACTGCGCTGCAGCGGGGAAATTCTCGGCTCAGCGCAGTTTTTGTTTATCCGATAGGAAAGTCCGCCGTAAGGCGGGCCTAGATCTGAGTACCGCGGAACGCGAACTTTTTGGGAAAGAAGACTACAAAGACTCTTTAAAAGATTTTAAAGAGAATGGACGCAAGACGTTTATCCAGGAGTTGAATTCAAAACTGGAGACCACGATTGCGCATCCGACTCTTAAGACGCGAGTTAGCTATAAACAGCTGATTCGCATGGAGTTGTATAAACTCCAGAAATTTGTGACAGAGGGAGAAGTCTATGCTCCTTTTGAAGCGAAATGGTAGGTGAACGGCTGTGTTTGTGATTGTAGTCTATGATTTTGGTGAAAAGCGGGTGGCGAAGGCGTTAAAGATTTGCCGCAAGTATTTGACGTGGGTGCAGAATTCGGTCTTTGAGGGGAAGATAACAGAGGGAAATTTCAAGAAGCTTCAGAAGGAGCTTGAGATGAAAATGGATAAAATGGAAGATACCCTGATTTTGTATTCGTTTCAGAGTACCAAATATTCAAAGCGAGATGTAATCGGCTGTGAAAAGAATAAACCAACGGTTTTTCTGTAAAATTGCCGTCGATGTGGAGTAGGGGATTTTTTCCGGGGAGTCGACGGTGGAAGAAATGAGGAAATGAGCGGGCGGAGGGGGAGAGGGAGAATGTGACTGTTTATGCGGAATGGATGGGTTCAGAAGATACCTATAAGGACTAAAATCTATTGGCTCGAATTTTGAATTTTATTTTACAAACGCTCGGCGTCCTCCTATTGTATCCCCCGTAGTCCAAAGATAAGGCGTAGTCATTGCGCTGAGGGAACCGGGCGAAGGTTAAGTGGCACGCTGTGAGAGCTTATACCGGAAGGGCGAACGGTTCAATGAAATCCGAGTCTTGCACCAGATGCGCCAGACAAAAATAGAAGTGGATGCGGTGACAGGCGTCATCCGAACATCCACTTTCACAGGGTTGAAAGAGCATGAGAAGGCGGCGATTCAATCGCAAAGCTTAAAAGCCAAAGACTCTCTGCGCGCCCCGCATCCGGTCCCGGACCGGCACGGAGAAGGGACAGTTGTGTTCACAACTTCCGCATTGTACACAGTCGCCTGCATGATGGTCCAGCGCTTGATAATGAGCCTTGACGGTATCCGAGATAGGTGCATGAAGCTGCGCCAGATCCAAATATTTATTAATCTGCGCAATATCCAAATGTGCGGGACAGGGAAGACAGTGATTGCAGTACATACACTTGCCCTTGAGAGAGTAGGTTGGTGTGCTGCTGAGAAGCACAGAATAATCGCGCTCGGGATCGGGCGTCGTTTCATAGGCAACGGAAGCGGCGACTTCATCGGGAGATTTTGAACCGACAAGGACGCTGGCGACAGCTGGCCTTGTCAGACAATAATGGATACATTGAGGCACTGTCAGGGCAACCCCGAAAGGAGAGGTATCAGCGTGAAGCAGCGCGCCAGCGCCCAAGCTTTTCATAACGGTTATGGCGCAGCCCGTAGCCTCGCAAGTTTTGTACAGCTCATCCCGAATGGGGTTGATGCCCAACAAGGTTTCATTCTGGAAGGATTCCGCTTTAAACAGATCGTCGATTTCCGTGTCCTCTGGCAACAGATCATAGGCGGGGTTGATGCTGAACATGAGAACGTCAATGGAACCGGAACCCACGGCTTGTAGAGCGGCCACAGGGTCATGAGAGCTCATGCCGATGGCCCTGATAACGCCACTTTCCTTAAGCCGCTGCGCGTACGGGAGGATCTCCGATTGAAAGACTCGGGCATAATCCTCCTGGGTATCAACAAAATGTAGCATCCCAATGTCAACATAGTCTGTTTGCAGCCGGCTCATAAAATCCTCAAAGAAAAACTTGCAGGATTCAAGGGACCGAGTACGGCAGTACTGTCCGTCGATCCATCCAGCGCCGATATGTCCCTGCAAAATCACAGAATCGCGGCGACCGGCAAGAGCGCGGCCGATATTCGTTCGGACGTTGGGCTCGGACATAAAAATATCAAAAAGATTGATGCCGTGGGCAAGGGCAGCGTTGACTACGGCGTCAATGGTATCCGGGCTTTGACCTTGCAGATGTTCACATCCCAACCCAATTTCGCTGACGTAGAGATCGGAGCGGCCAAGCTTCCGATAGCGCATGTGCAGCACCTCCTACAGTGAAAGTTTTAGTGTGAAAAGTAAGCGCGATCGCTTATTTTTCACACGGCTATCTGTGCCGGAGCGTCATAAATAGCTCTGAGGGCAGAATTCACCCCGTCGCTAACGCTCCAGAATGGAGATTACTATAAAATCATTATAGAGGAAGAATTCCAAAAAAGCAAGAGGTCCATACAGGCTAGGGAAATTTTGCTGGATTCCCGTGAGAAAGTGCTTGCTTTTTTTTGGAAGGTGTAGTATAGTAAAGCCGTTAGGTGTAAACGTTTACAGGAGGGAGGCTTCTATGGCGACGATCAAGGACGTAGCAGAGAGGGCGGGGGTGTCGGTTGCAACGGTATCCCGCGTGCTGAACACCCCGGACGCAGTGAAGGAGCGAACCCGGCAGCAAGTGTTAAACGCCATTGACGAACTCCAGTACAGTCCTAATTTCCTAGGGCGCAATCTGCGGATGATGGAGACGAAGCGGATTTTGGTTGTTCTCAATACCATATCCAATCAATTTTTTTCCAGAGTCGTTCGCGGAATTGAGGAGCGGGCGCGGGAGGAAAACTATGCTGTCATGATCTGTACAACGAGGGGAAATCAGGAGTCGCTGCAGGGCTATGTGCATATGCTAAAGACTCGGGCCGTCGACGGCATGATTTTAACGACCCACGAGATCTGCGATGAGGCGATTTTTACATTGAGCAAACGATTTCCCGTTCTCTGCGCCTGTGAGCCGGTGCAGGATCCGCGCCTGACCTATGTGGGGATCGATGATGAAAAGGCTGGGGAGGATGCGGTTCGATTTTTACTTGACCACGGCAAGAGGCGAATCGCGCTATTTGGCGGAGGCACGTATACATACTCGTCGATCTTGCGGGAGCGAGGATACCGAAAGGCATTACAGGAAGCGGGGATACCCGTCGAGGAATCGCTGATCTTTTCGGAAGGTCTGACCTTTAAGGCGGGAGTCCGCGCGGCAAGCAGGCTCATGAAGGAACAGACGAAACTGCCCGATGCCATATTTGCCTTTTCTGACAGTACCGCCATCGGGGCCATGAAAGAATTGAACAATCACGGCGTGGAGGTGCCAAGGGATATTTCAGTGGTAGGGTTTGACAACACAGCGGTTTCTGAAATGTTTATCCCCTCCATCACAACGGTAGCGCAGCCACAATATACCATGGGATTTACGGCCATGGACTTATTAATCCAGAAAATTAACGGGACAGCGGATGTATCCAACCAGATTCTATCCCATGAGATCATCATCCGGGATTCCGTCAAATAAGAAAGAGAGGATATAGCAATGAAGAATGACAAGTTTCAGCTGGCCATTGTCGGGCTAGGCGGCATGGGAAATTGGCACAGGGAATTGATTGAGCGAATTGACTGTCTGGAAGTCTGTGGCAGCTATGACATCAGAGAAGAGCGGCAGGAATTTGCAAGGCAGCACGGCATCACCCCATATGCAAGTTTTGAAGAATTGCTGGCGGACCCCAAGGTGGATATCGTACTGTGCGCAACCCCCAACGATGTACACAAAGAGGTGGTCACCCGTTCACTTCGGGCAGGCAAGAACGTAGTCTGCGAAAAGCCCGTCACCCTCGGCAGTAAGGACCTGCAAGAGATGATCGATGCGTCCAAGGAGACGGGGAAACTTTTTGTTGTACACCAAAACCGCCGTTGGGATGAAGACTATCTGACCATCAAAAAGATTTACGAGGAACATCTGTTGGGCAACGTGTACCGCATTGAATCGAGAGTGCACGGGTCCAGAGGGATTCCCGGAGACTGGCGGGGAGAGAAAGAGCATGGCGGCGGAATGGTTTTGGATTGGGGGGTCCATATCTTAGACCAGATCTGTATGATGATCCCAGAAAAGATCAAGACGGTGTACGCCACCTTGACCCACGTTACCAATGAAATTGTCGACGACGGGTTTACCACGGTTCTCACCTTTGAGAGCGGACTGGAAGTCCTGTTGGAGGTTGGCACGAACAACTTCATCAATCTGCCCCGCTGGTATATGCTGGGACAGGATGGTACCGCCGTCATTGAAGATTGGGAGCTCCATGGAAAGATTGTCCGCGCGAAAAACTGGGATGAAAAGGATGTGGTGCCGGTCAAGACTGCCGCTGGGCTGACCAAGACCATGGCCCCTCGCCGGGAAGACACCATTGTGACCGAAGATCTTCCTATCGTTCACAGCGACATCCGGGATTACTACCGCAATGTATGCGCTTGCATCCAGGGCAAAGAGGAGATCAAGGTCAAATTGCCAGAAGTCATGCGCGTCATGAGACTGATGGAGGCCATTTTTGAATCCGCGGAGAAGGGACAGATTGTCTCGTTTGAATAGAAATTGCGAAAGTCCGCCGTATCTTGTTCTAAACGGCGGACTTTTTTCTTGACAAACGGACGAGCTTTTTTTATACTGACATAGGCGAGGTTTGTGAAGCCTTACTACGGAAATAACACAGGAAGAGGGAATGTATATGAAGTTGCCATTTGTCACAGCGGATACAGTCAAAGCCATTGCCGAACAATATCCAACGCCCTTTCATCTATATGACGAGGGTGGCATTCGTGAGCGGGCGCGAAGGCTTAAGCAGGCATTTGCCTGGAATCCCGGATTTCGTGAGTATTTTGCGGTCAAGGCGACGCCAAACCCGTTTATCTTGAAGATATTGCAGGAGGAAGGCTGCGGCGTGGATTGCTCCTCCCTGACGGAATTGATGATGGCCAAAGCCTGCGGGTTTTCTGGTGATTCCATCATGTTTTCCTCCAACGATACGCCGGCGGAGGATTTCCGGTTAGCGCGCAGGCTCAATGCCACCATCAATTTGGACGACGAGACCCACATTGATTTTTTACAGGAGAACGGAGGAATCCCTGAGCTAATCAGTTGCCGCTATAATCCAGGCGGAACCTTCTCCATCAGCAACGCGATCATGGACAATCCCGGTGAGGCTAAATATGGTTTTATGCCGGAGCAGATGATCAATGGATATAAGCGCTTGATGGAGCTGGGGGCCAAGCGATTTGGCATTCATGCATTCCTTGCCAGCAACACCATCACCAATGATTATTATCCCACTCTAGCCAAGATCCTGTTTACCTTTGTTGTCAAACTCAGAGAAGAGACAGGCGCGGAGATTGAGTTTGTCAATCTCTCCGGCGGCGTTGGAATTCCATATCGCCCAGATCAGCAGGAGGTGGACATCCAAGCAGTTGGGGACGGCGTCCGCAAAGCCTACGAGGAGGTTCTCGTTCCCGCCGGCCTTGAACATATTAAGATTTACACAGAGTTGGGGCGCTATATGCTGGCACCCAACGGGGTTCTTGTCACCCGGGCGATCCATGAGAAGCACATCTGGAAGGAGTATATCGGTGTGGACGCCTGCGCGGCCAATCTCATGCGGCCGGCCATGTATGGCGCGTACCATCATATTACGGTAGCCGGGAAGGAGACAGCGCCCTGTGACCATCAATACGATATCACAGGTGGCTTATGCGAAAATAACGACAAATTTGCCATTGATCGGATGTTGCCCCAGATTGAAATGGGGGATCTGTTGATCATCCATGACACAGGCGCACATGGATTTGCTATGGGGTACAATTACAATGGAAAGCTCCGATCCGCCGAGGTTTTGCTTCGGGAGGATGGCACCACCCAGCTGATTCGCCGCGCGGAGACGCCGGAGGATTACTTTTCAACCTTTGATTTTACCGATTTTTTTCCAAAAATAGGAGGGGCTTACAATACATACAGCGCTCGTTTTGGGGAATTCTGATGGATAGAGAACAAAGTCTTTCAATTTTTATAGTTTGCGATTTTTCAAATAGACCTCTTGACAAAGCGCATAAAGTATACTACAATAAATTTATTCAAAGACATGGAAGGGAAGAGTAGGCCAGATAGCATGTCACAGAGAGCCGGCGCAGGTGGGAGTCCGGTACGGAGGATCTGGAGGAAGAACATCCCGGAGTCACTGACCCAACGCAGAGCAAGTTCTGTTATGATGAATTTCAAAATGAGATGTACAGCTCATTTGTAGGCTCAGTCGTGAGCGGCGCGTTACAGCCGATAGACATAGGACAATGGCGTCTGGGTGTTGAAGGAGGGGATCCGTTTCGGGTCCAATTGGGTGGTACCGCGGAAGTAGCCTTTCGCCCCATAGTGGGGACGAAGGGCTTTTTTTATTCTAGAAAAAATTCCGCCGTGAGGCGGACATTCAGAATCCCCATTATACTGCATCCGCGTAAGGCGATGGCGCCCGGCGCGGGTCAAAGGATATGCATTACAGATTCGAGAGCCAAAATTTCGCAAGGCAGGAGGAATGACAATGAAACGAACACAGTATCTGGGAGCGCTTCGCGAAGAGGCAGTCGGTCACCAGGAGACTGTCATGGGTTGGGTGGAAAATAAGCGGGATATGGGCGGCGTCATCTTTGTCGATATGCGGGACCGGGAAGGCACGCTGCAGGTGGTGTTCGACGCCGGATATTTAAAGGGCGAGGACTTTCAGACGGCGCAGCGCCTGCGCCTTGAATCCGTCATCGCAGTGACAGGGGTGATCCGGCATCGCGATGAGACCACATTCAATCCTCGTTTGGCCACAGGGACCATCGAGCTGGCGGCCAGGCAGTTGGAAGTTTTGTCACAGGCGGCGCCCCTTCCCTTTGCTCTGGACGAGGGCGAGAATGTGCGGGAGGAGCTGCGGTTGACCTACCGCTTTTTGGATTTGCGGCGGCCAAGAATGCTAGCCAATTTGCGGTTTCGGCACGCGGTGCAGAAGGCGGCGCAAGATTTTTTGGACCAAGCGGGATTCATTGAAGTTGAGACGCCCATGCTCACCAAGAGCACGCCGGAGGGCGCCCGCGATTATTTAGTTCCGAGCCGAGTTCATCCCGGCACCTTTTATGCACTTCCACAGTCCCCCCAAATTTTTAAGCAGCTCTTGATGGTGGGAGGCGTTGACAAATACTATCAGATCGCCCGCTGCTTCCGGGATGAAGATCTCCGAGCGGACCGGCAGCCGGAGTTTACACAGGTGGATATGGAGATGTCCTTTGTGGACCAGGAAGACATCCTCTGTCATCTGGAAACCATGTTTCAGTACATCTTCTACCAGGTCATGGGAAAACGAATCGAGGAGCCATTCAAGCGAATCACCTGGACGGAGGCCATGGACCGGTATGGCAGCGATAAGCCGGATCTCCGGTTTGATCTGCCCATCGTGGACCTCACGGACCTATGCGCTGGCTGCGGATTCTCCGTATTTCGTAAAGCGGTGGAGGCCGGCGGCGTTGTCAGAGCCATTAACGCGAAACAGTGCGGTGATTTTACCCGGAGCGCCATTGAAGAGCTGACGCAGAAGGCCATGGGGCTGGGAGCCAAGGGCATGGCGTGGATTGCGGTCAAGGACAACGGGGAACTCTACTCCATTCTGACGAAATATTTCACCCAGGCGGAAATGCAGGAACTGCTCACCCGAATGGAGGCGGAGCCAGGGGATTTTATTCTGTTTGCCGCGGATTCTCTCGCCAATGTGCGCAGTATCCTGGGAGGGCTGCGATTGGAGCTCGGCGATATGCTGGACCTGCGGCCCCGAGACGAATTCTGCTTTCTATTCGTCACCGATTTTCCTCAATTTGAGTATTCCGAGGAGGAGAAGCGGTATGTGGCCATGCATCATCCCTTTACCATGCCATACCCTGAGGATCTCCCCTTACTGAAGACGGATCCGGCCAAGGTTCGGGCACAGGCCTATGATGTGGTGCTCAACGGAGTCGAGCTGGGAAGCGGTAGCATCCGTATCCACCGGCAGGATATTCAGCAGGCCATGTTTGAGGCATTGGGATTTTCCCATGAGGAAATTCAGGACCGGTTTGGATTCATGGTCAATGCATTTCAGTATGGAACGCCGCCCCACGGAGGTTTCGCCTTTGGGTTGGACCGACTGGTGATGCTTCTGCTGGGAGAGCGGTCTCTGCGGGAGGTCATTGCTTTTCCCAAGATCAAGGATGCGTCCTGCCCCATGACACAGGCGCCTTCGCCCGTGGATGCAAGTCAGCTGGAGGTTCTGCATCTCGGAGCGGAAGCCAGGACGGAGAAAACAAAGCGCGCCGAGAACCAGGCTGCGAAAATAGATGTTGACCACGTAGCGGATCTGGCGAAGCTGCATTTGACGCAGGAGGAGAAGGAGACCATGGCCCAGGAGATGGAGGACATGGTCGCCTTCGCCAACCAGTTGGCGGCCATCGATACAGACGGCGTGGCCCAGTCGGCAACGGCGATGAAACTCGATTCCGTATTTCGTCCGGATATACCTGGCGAGCCATTGGAGAGGGATGCGCTTTTAGCCAACGCGAAGACCATCGGCGGCGGATATATTATCGTCCCCCGCGTTGTAGAATAGGAGGGAAGCAGCCATGACAGATGGATTCAGTGCGACGGTGGATCAGCTGATCCAATTACAGGGAGCAAACGAAATATCGGCAAAGGAGACAGTTCAGATCTATCTGGACCGCATCCAGCAGGTAGATCCCGAGATCGGCGCCTATATCACCATTACGGAAGAAACGGCTTTGCAGCAGGCGGAGGCGGTTGACGCACTCCGCGCGCAGGGCGAGACATTGCCCTTGCTGGCGGGCATCCCCGCAGCGATAAAAGACAATATCTGCACAAAAGGAGTCAAGACAACCTGTGCGTCAAAGATGCTGGCGTCATTTGTCCCGCCCTATGATGCTTTTGTTATGGAGCAGCTGACGGATCAGCGGGTTGTTATGCTGGGAAAAGCCAATATGGACGAATTTGCCATGGGCTCCACCACGGAGAATTCGTACTTTCATCCCACAAAAAATCCTCGGAATCCCCAGCGCGTCCCAGGCGGAAGTTCTGGCGGTTCTGCGGCGGCGGTGGCGGCTGGCGAGGCGGCGTTTGCCCTGGGCTCTGACACGGGGGGTTCCATACGCCAGCCCGCCGCCTTCTGTGGCATTGTCGGGATGAAGCCCACCTATGGTCTCGTATCCCGATATGGCCTTGTGGCCTTTGCCTCATCCTTGGATCAGATCGGTCCATTGACAAGAACCGTGCGGGATAGCGCTCTGATTTTAAACGCCATTGCGGGGCATGACTGCCGGGATGCCACGAGTCTGGCCCACCCAGCGGAGGACTACACCCGAGACTTAGAAAAGGGAGTCCAGGGTATGCGGATTGCCATTCCCCGGGAGTATTTTGGCGAGGGCTTATCCGCTGCTGTCAAAGACAGAATCCTAAAGACAGCGGCCCTCTACGAGAAGCTCGGCGCTGAACTGGTGGATGTATCCATGGAGTCCATGAAGAGCGCCCTTGCGGCTTACTATGTGATCTCCAGCGCGGAAGCTTCCTCCAATCTGGCCAGATTCGATGGCATCCGGTATGGATACCGGGCGGCGGAGTACGCGGATATTGACGAATTATACAAGAAGACCCGGAGCGAAGGGTTTGGGCGGGAGGTCAAACGGCGCATTATGCTGGGATCCTTCGCCCTAAGTTCTGGTTATTACGACGCGTATTACAAAAAAGCCTTGCAGGTGCGGACGCTGATCATGAACGATTTCAAGCGCGTCTTTGACCGGTGCGACGTCATCCTGTCACCTGTGGCGCCGACAACGGCCTATGGCCTGGGAGAAAAATGCAGTGATCCGCTGGAAATGTATATGGGCGATATCTATACAGTACCCGTGAATATTGCCGGAATACCCGCCATATCCATGCCCTGCGGCGTGGATGCGGATGGCATGCCCATCGGGGTTCAGCTTATGGGACCGACCCTCTCGGAAGCAGCGCTGTACAGGGCCGCCTATGCGCTGGAACAAGAGATGAACGGGACAGAAAGTGGAGGTGTCAAAAATGCGGCAAGACTATGAGATGGTCATTGGTTTGGAAGTTCATGTGGAACTGAAGACCGCGACGAAGATATTTTGCAGTTGTCCCACAACCTTTGGGGCAGAGCCCAATACCCAGTGCTGTCCTGTTTGTATGGGGATGCCGGGAACTTTGCCCGTGCTCAATGAACAGGTGGTGGAGTATGCCATGAAAGCGGGTTTGGCCCTGAACTGTACCATAGCATCCTATTCCAAGCAGGACCGGAAAAATTATTTCTATCCGGATCTGCCCAAGGCGTATCAGATTTCACAGTATGATTTACCTCTCTGTGAGCACGGATATTTGGATGTGGAGGCGGAGGAGGGAACCCGGCGCGTGGGCATTACGCGAATTCATATTGAGGAGGACGCCGGCAAGCTGATTCATGATGAACAGAAGGGGACCCTTCTGGACTGCAATCGGTGCGGGGTTCCCCTGATTGAGATCGTCTCAGAGCCGGATATCCGGTCGTCCCAGGAGGCCAAGGCGTATGTGCAGAAATTGCGGTCGATTTTGCTCTACACGGGAGTTTCCGACTGTAAGATGAATGAAGGGTCTCTCCGCTGTGACGTAAATCTATCGGTGCGGAAAAAAGGGGTGAAAGAGCTGGGAACGAGGACGGAGATGAAAAATCTGAATTCATTCCAATTCATCCAAAAGGCTATTGAGTACGAATTTGGCCGGCAAGTGGAGCTGTTGGAAAAGGGGGAGGCCATCGTGCAGGAGACCCGGCGGTTTGATCAGGCTTCGGGGAAGACATATTCCATGCGATCCAAAGAGGATGCCCAGGACTACCGCTATTTTCCGGACCCGGACCTTGTGCCCATCCGCGTTTTGCCATCGCGGCTGCAAGCTATCCAGGCCAGTATCCCGATTTTGCCGGACCAGAGGAAAAAGGAATACGTGCAGCGGTATGCAATTAGCGCCCATGATGCGGAACTCCTGGCGGCTGACCGCGCCACGGCAGATTATTTCGAGATGGCAGTGGGAAAAACGCAGTATCCTAAGCTTTTGGCGAATCTGATTTTGTCTGAGATTGCGCGGCACACGGATAAGGAGGCGATCCGAATTCCCATCAATCCGGGGCATATGGCTATGGCCGCCCAGCTTTTTGGCAGTGGCAGAATCAACAGCGGCACCGCCAAACGGCTTGTGCAGATGATGTGGGAGGACGACCGCGATCCGGAGACTCTCGTTGTGGAGGAAGGGCTGGAGCAGATTCAGGACCCCGCTATCCTCTCCGCAGCGGCACAGGAGGTCATAGCGGAAAACGAAAAGATCGTGAGAGACTATGTCGGCGGCAAGAAAGCTGCTTTCCAGGCGCTGGTAGGTCAGACAATGAAGAAGACAAAGGGCAAGGGAGATCCAGCTCAAATTCAAGAGATATTGCGAGGACTTCTGGATACGAAATAAAGCGCCGGACCGTGGCCGCGCTTCCATAAAATCCCCATCCCAGTGTTCCATGCTGGTGTGGGGATTTTGCTTTCAGCTTTTGGAAGCAATCCAAAAGATAAAAACTAGATTCTCGTTGTCCATTTCATTGGAGTATGGTATACTTGATAGGGCCTGGAACAATAAAGTTTGGTAGAAAAGGAGACGTGTGCTCATGATTACTGTAAGCGGAACACAATTCCACATCCGAGGAAAAAATACAAGCTATGTCATGTCAATCTATCAAAACCGCTATTTAGTCCACCTATATTGGGGCGAACGGCTGGAACACGACATGGATCTCACCCATTTGCCGGACGAATATGGGGTAAACCGGGCGTCAGCCTTTCACGTCCCGCTGCCCGGCGAAAACAAAGTCTTTCTCACGGACCAGAAATTTGAGTTCAGCGTTTTTGGCGGCGGGGATTATCGAGTTCCCACTTGCCATATCCGGCATGAGGATGCCTCAACCGTTACGGAATTGGAGTACGTGGGCTATGAAGTTCTGGAGGGGAAGCCTGGACTGGAGGGCCTTCCACATATTTATGCGGAGGAGCCGGGGGAAGCGGAAACCCTACAGCTTACCTTCTATGACAGGCTGGCTAAGGTGCGTGTCATCCTATCCTATACAATCTTCGAAGACTATGACGTTCTGACGCGCAGCGTCCGATATAGCAATGAGGGCAAGGGGGCGATCCATCTTCTCTCCGCCCAGTCTTGCTGCGTGGATTTCAGCGGGAACCGCTACAAGCTGCTTCACCTGCACGGCGACTGGCTGAGAGAGACGAATATAGAATTTGTGCCCGTGACCCATGGAATCTATACGGTGGACAGCAAGCGGGGCATGAGCAGCCATATGAACAATCCCTTTGTAGCGCTGATGGACCAAAACGCGGATGAATCCACCGGCAGCGTGTATGGCTTTGCCCTGATTTACAGCGGCAACTTTAGCGCTGAAATAGAGGGGCATTCCAACGGCTCCACGCGGGTGACCATGGGAATCAACGCCTTTAATTTTGACTGGACCCTAAATAGCGGCGACGTCTTTCAAACTCCGGAGGTGGCCATGGTGTACTCTCCGGCCGGCCTCAATGGCATGAGCGGTACGTATCATGCAATATTCCGGGAAAGGCTGATGCGAGGCCAATACCGAAAAGCGGTCCGTCCGATTGTAGCCAACAATTGGGAGGCGACGGAGATGAAATTTGACGAGGACAAGCTGTTGGCGATCGCCCAAAAGGCCTCGGAACTGGAGTGCGAGCTTTTTGTAATCGACGACGGCTGGTTTGGAGAGCGAAATTCGGACAACTCCTCGCTGGGAGACTGGACCGTCAATGAGAAAAAACTTCCCTCCGGTCTGAAAGGAATCGCCGAAAAAATAAATGGCATGGGGATGAAGTTGGGGTTGTGGTTTGAGCCGGAGATGGTTTCGCCGGACAGCGATCTTTACCGCCGGCACCCGGATTGGTGTCTCCACTGTGAGGGGCGAGGCCGAACAGAGAATCGGAATCAGCTGGTGCTGGATCTCTCCCGCGCGGAGGTGCGCCAATACTTGGTTGAAAGCGTCAGTCGGGTGCTGGGTTCGGCCAATATCGAGTATGTCAAGTGGGACTGCAATCGCAATATCACGGAAACGCAGACGCAGATGCAATACCATCAATATGTCTTGGGGCTGTATGAGGTTCTGGAGCGCCTCACATCCCAATTCCCCCATGTGCTTTTTGAGGGATGCAGCGGAGGGGGAGGTCGGTTCGACGCGGGGATGCTCTACTACATGCCGCAGACCTGGACCAGCGACAATACCACGGTGCGCGGCCGGTATAGGATTCAATATGGTACATCCGTTGTATACCCGGCTTGCTCCATGGCGGCCCACATTGCCAAAATCAATCCCGACGCAGAGCCGGAGGATCCGTATCTGAATTCCAGTGCCCTTGTCTCCATGTCAGGTGTCTTCGGATTTGAATTTGACTTGAGCCGAATCAACGATTCGGTGAAAGAGCAGGCATTGCGGTATGTCCGGCTGTATAAACAGCTGCGGGAAACGGTTCTGTTTGGCGCCATGTTCCGCTTAGAAAGCCCATTTGAGGGGGACCTCCTAGCGTGGATGTTTGTGGACGATTCCAGAGCGATTCTATTTCATTTTCAGACAGAGAGTAAGAACAACGGGGAAGAGTGGAAGCTCAGGCTGAAAGGGCTGGATCAAGACGCCTGCTATGAATACCACGGACGGCGCTATTACGGCGAGGAGTTAATGAAATCCGGCCTCAAAATTCCACTGGGGGCCTATGAAAATCATGCTGGCATCATGATTTTCCAAAGAGTGCAGCAGGTCTAGCCTTGGGCGGCTGCTCAAGCTTCTGTTGATTTGACAAGGGAGGAATGATGGGAAATGAATATGAGGTTGAACATCCTATGTGTATCCGTCAGCTATTTGGTCATTGGAATCATTCTACTGTTATTTCCCAATGTGTCGCTGATGGATCTTTGCTATGCCTTGGGAATTGTGCTGCTCATGGCTGGTATCATCAACATTGCAGTGTATTTTATTCGCGGACAGTACGTAGAGCCGGAACGGTACGGATTTTCGGCTGGGGTGACTTGTGTGCTCATTGGGCTCTTCGCCGTGTTGAACAATCAGGAGTTCACCCGAATCTTTTTCCAAATTTTAGCTTTTTGTATGATCTTGGACAGTATTGTGAAGCTCCAATACTCCATGGATCTCTTGCGGATGAAAAGCAAAAAATGGTGGATCGTACTTCTGATTTCCCTGATGACGGCGGGATTGGCCCTGGCGATTTTGGTCTATCCATTCAAAACGGATAGGGGCCATGACCGATATGCCTACTGTATTTTGATCGTGGACGGAATTGTCAATTTGGCAACCATGCTCTATATGGCCCATTGGAATAAACGATTTCGGGCTATGCAGGTTCAGGCCAAAGAAGAGGGTCACGAGCCTTGACAGGCTTATTTTAGAGGCTGAGAAGAGGGATCGGCGCAACAAAAACAAGGGGCTGGGAAAAAGCCCCGGCTTAATAAGGATGTATAGTTGAGTTGTAACGGAAGGCATATTTTCGGATATGCCTTCCGTTTACTGTATCATTCCGATATAGTTCATATAAAAGTCGATGTCTCTTGTATCCCGTTTTCACAAAGGGAAATATCCCTCCAAAGAGTAGCACCGTTTTTTTAAATACAAAACATTTATTCGGCAGAGGTAATATAATTAGAAAAAACATTTAATAGTATAGGATAATAATGTTCAAAATTAGCATACAAATTACGATTGCTGTCATAATATTTATATCTTTCAAGAATTTGAGGAATGTACCTATACCCACAATATAAATCGTTATTCAATAACTGATCTGCCAATTCAGTATATTGACATTTTCTGAGTATATATATAGTCATTGCTCTAACTAAATGTTCATTAACACATTCTTCCCAACCTTCATAACCTGACAGATAATTAGGTAATTTATATTTAGCTAATATTTCATAAGTTCCTTGATATTTTTGCACAATGTCATGGTATTTTTCTGTTAATGGATTTATAAAAGAATGTGAATACTCATGAAGTAAAATAGCAGGTGAAAGGCTGAAATCATCAGAAGAAAAAACGGAAAATATATCTGCTTTTTTAGTTACACTATTTTGAAAACAAATGCCAAAATTCCCTTTCATAAGAGATGAAATAACATAGTTATACGAATTCTGCTGTTTTCCGAATTCATTTTCTAATATTGATACAAACGGATTTGATCGGACTGTTTGATTTGCTTTCCTTATATAAGCGTCATAGAAGTACAATTTACTTTCGTAAAATCTAAAATAATTACTTTCTTTAACAAAATCCTTTAATAATTCTAATAGTTCATTAATTTTTATAATACCACCACTATATTCAATGCATAGTGGTGATAAGGGGAATCGAATAGAAAGCTCTCTGCTATCTAATGATAAAGCTATTTCCACAGGCCGTGAAAAAGTAAAACCATGGGGTATCATATTTTCTATAACTTCATAAATTTTATGATTTTTATAATTTTGAAAAAAAGATTTTATTGAGTCGGTATATTCATTTTCTGTATCTGTCATAAGCCCATATCCAATGTAAGGCTTAGTTAACTCATTATATCTACTTGTTAAGAGAATACTATTCATTAATTCCAGGCAAGGATTAATTTGGACTTTAATTTCTTTCATTTTCTTATTTCACCTCTTGGCATCCGATTTATTTGTAGATAACTGCTTATTTTATCGAAACAAAATCAAATCTTTGTTTCAAACTTCAAAATACAAGTCTAAAATATTTGATAACCTATATTTGGAAAATCTTTCCAGCTTTGGCGTATTCAGTGGGGGTCATTCCGGTTTTATCCTTAAATACTCTGCAAAAATGATACAAACTTGAAAAACCGCACTCCTCGGAAATGGAGGTAATAGTGTGTGTTCCGTTGGTTAGCAGTGATTTAGCCTTTTGGATTCGCATATCTATAATAAATTGTCTTGGAGTAGTTCCATAGTATGCTGAAAACAATTTTCTTAAATAGACTTCACTGATTCCAAGCTTTTTTGCTAAAAATATATTAGTGATTTCAGGATTTGAAATATTTTTTTCTAAATAATTAATTACAGGATATAGAGGATTTTGAGTATGTGATTGTTCAAGATTCAGGCGTTCTAACATGTGATAAAACAAGCTGAATATTTGAAGATATTTATCTTCGCGCAAGAAATAATCTGAAAGCTTATTGAAATCGTTTATATGCTGCGTAGAATCGTCTAACGGAATAACAATAAAAGAATCGCAAGAAAAATTTTGCGCTTTGAAATTTATAAGCGGAAACAGACCCTCTTTATCCCCGTGAAGTGAGTATGTTGCACCCATCGGTAAAATAACAGCATTATTTTTATTGGATACAATTTTCTTGCCGTTGAACATATAAGTAATTTGTCCGCCAAGACAGAATGACAATCCGTAAAAAGGGCGCTGCTCGGTATGCTCTGTTCTTCCTTTTTTTGAAAAAACCGTAAAAGGTTTTTGAATTTCGGCAACGATTATATTTTTAAATAAATTCATTCATATCACCGTACAAATCATACCACTTTTATCAATAATTTTCAAGTTTTATAGCTGCAAAGTATCAAAAAAGTTAAAAATGTATTATTTTCGCTATTTACACTCAGTGTATAATAGAACCAAAGGAGGAATAAGTATGAATTTTGAAGGTAAGGTAACAATATCAACAGGAGCCGCATCAGGTATGGGTCTTCTTTTTGCGCAAAGCTTTGCTTCTCTTGGCGGAAATGCTGTCTTGTGTGATGTTAATGAGAATGTTTTAAAAGAAAAGGTCTGTGAGATTAATGCAAAAGGAAAAGGTAAGGCTATTGGCGTTGTTTGCGATGTAAGAGATTATAATCAAGTTTGCATAGCTAGAGATAAAGCTGTAGAGGCATTCGGCACTATTGATGTTATGGTAAACTTTGCAGGCGGTACTGCGGTGCGTATACAAAATGTTGACAGAGAAAAATACCCTGAATTCCCCGATGTGCCGATTGATGTTTATGATTGGGGAATTGATGTAAATCTCAAAGGTCCTTTTTATTTTTCACATGCTGTTTTAAAGCAAATGAGAGAGCAAAAAAGCGGTCTTATTATTAATATCGGCTCTATTACAGGTGCAGAAGGTGACGGATACGGAATTGATTATCCCACCTCAAAAGCAGGACTTATGTACGGGCTTACAAAATCTATCGCTCAGTATGGTTCTAAGTACGGAATACGCTGTGTATGTGTGTCACCCGGTCCGGTTCTGACAAGAGCTGCTATGGCAAATATGAAAACCCTGTTAGGCAGAGCTGCCGAACCTCAGGAAATAGTTGATTTGTGTCTTTTCTTAGCATCCGATAAAGGTCAGTTTATAAACGGAGAAAACATTATGATAGACGGCGGCAGAAATGCTATGAATAGGTGTTGGTAATGAAAAAAACTTTTTTAAATCATAGTAATCCTATGCTCACAGTTATGCTTCAATGTAAAACACCCGAAACAGCGATTGGCAGAATAAGAAATGCAAACTGTCTTGGTGCTGATGCATACGGATTGCAGGTTGAAACTTTAATGCCTGAATTTCAAAATCCCGATACATATAAAAAAATATTTACAGAAATGCAAGGCAGACCTTGCTATGTCACAAATTACAGATACGCTTTTAATCAAAATCTTACTGATGATGAGTTAGCAGACGGAATCATATCCCTTGCTGAAAACGGAGCAACTCTTTGTGATGTTATGGGTGATTTGTTTTGCAAACACCCTGAAGAACTCACCGACAATGATGAAGCCATACAAAAGCAAATGCAGCTTATTGAAAGGCTGCATAGTTTGGATGCAGAAGTGCTTATGTCATCGCATCTTTACAAATTTGCTCCTGCGGAAAAAGTTCTTGAAATAGCATTTGAACAAAAGCGTAGGGGCGCGGATATTATTAAAATCGTAACCGCTGCAAACACTATGGAGCAACAAATTGAAAACCTGCGTATTACAAATCTTTTAAAACAGGAACTCGGAGCGCCGTTTTTATTTTTGTCGGGCGGAGTAAGTTCTTTGCATAGGAGACTTGGAATAAAACTTGGTTGCTCAATGGCTCTTTGTGTTTATGAGCATGATGCTCTCTCGACAGCTTCTCAACCGCTTTTAAGTATTATGAAAATCGTAAGAGACAGTATTGATTTTTAAATCAGGTATCGTGTCTTATGATGAAATGTGATATGTTAAAAAAATCATTATCTTTATATTGCTTAAAATACGCAGAATCGGTATTGCCTGAAAATATGGCTTATTTTGGTGGTTCGAAAGAAAAAGTAATTCCCATTTCCTTTGCAGTTTATCTGCCGACGAAATAACCAATGTTATAATTACTTATGCTCATCACGACCATATTGAAGCGTTAGGGCATTTAAAAAATGCTGTAGTACACATAACCGAGGAAGAATATTTGAACGGAAAAAATATATTCCCGATAATATGCCTATTAATGTTTTCAAAGAAGAAATCCTAATTGACCAGCAAATCAAGGTTATGAAATGGAGCGGTCATTCTGTCGGCTCGGCTATAGTAGAGATAACGACTAAAGATATAACTTATATACTTGCAGGAGATGAAGGCTACATAAATGATTGCATCACCCGTAAAATACCCACAGGTTGTTACTACGATTTAGAAAAAAGCAAAGAATTTATAGAAAAGTACAGCAATAAAAAATACCGTTTGCATACCTGCCACGATATATCTTTAAAAACAGAAAGGATAATATAGAATGAAAGCAATCCTTGTAAATGATGACAAATCTTTAAGATGGGACAATGTACCCGATCCTATTTTAGGTAATGACGACTGCCTTGTAAAAATTGAGGCAGCAGCCCTTAACCGTGCTGATTTAATGCAGAGAGAGGGCGATTATCCGCCACCTGCGGGTTGTCCTGAATGGATGGGACTTGAAATCTCAGGAACTATAGTAGAAATCGCTGATGGGGCAAAAGAAAAGTCCAATTGGAAAATAGGAGATAAGGTTTGCGCTTTGCTCGGAGGCGGCGGTTATGCCCAGTACGCTAATATAAAATACGATATGCTAATGCCTGTTCCGAAAAACTGCTCTATGGTTGAAGCTGCCGCAATTCCCGAAGCTTTTGCAACAGCTTATCTTAATTTATTCATTGAAGGCAATATCAAAGAGGGCGACACTCTGCTTATGAATGCAGGCGCATCGGGACTGGCCAGTGTAATTATACCAATGACAAAAGCATTTGGTATAAGAGTGATAACAACTGTTTTGAGTGAAGAAATCGCTAACAGTATAAAGCACTTAAATGCTGACAGAGTTGTGATTACAACCAAAGAGGATATTGCAGAGGTTTTAAAAGAAGAACTCGAAAACGGACATCCTGTAGATGTTGCTATCGACTGTTTGGGCGGAGAAATAATGGGTAAATGTATCCATTATTTAAAGCACGGTGCCCGCTGGATTATGATAGCCGCACTTGCAGGACAAAAAACCGAAATCGATCTTAAGAATATATATGTCAGAAATGTTCGAATTATTGGCTCTACGCTCCGTTCGCGCACACCTGAAGTTAAGGCACAAATTTTAGCAGACTTAGTTCAAAATGTATGGCCTAAGGTTGAATCGGGTGAAGTGAAGCCTACGATTTATAAAACGTTACCTATTGAGGAAGCTGAGGCCGCACACGATATTCTTTATCAAGGTCAAAACATTGGAAAGGTCGTTTTAACGATTTAAAATTATTGAGACTTCTTTAGATATTGTGTAAACCTCCGAAATGGTATAGAATAGAAATAACATTTTGGAGGTTAAAAAAATGCCAAAGTACAAAGACAGCCCGGAGGTACGGGCAGCCAAAAAGAGAGAAAAGAAAAATTACGAGAGTTTTTGTCACTGCTAGAAGTAGAGGACATGAGCGACTTACGGTCGGTATTCAAGGAGATGGTGGGAGAGGTTCTGGAAAACGGACTTGAGGCGGAGCTCGACGATGAGCTTGGCCACAGCAGGTACGACTACCGCAACAAGGATACCGAAAACAGCAGAAACGGACACAGCCGAAAAACAATGAAAACCAGCGCCGGAGAGGTTGAAATTGCAGTACCGCGTGACCGAAACAGAGTATTTATGCCGTAGTCTTTATGGACGCAATACACTATAACGTCCGCTGCGAGGGGCGCATTGTGAAAAAAGCCGTATACATAGCGATCGGACTCAATATGGACGGAATCAAAGAAGTTCTTGGAATGTATGTAGGAGAAAATGAAAGCAGAAATCCCGTCGCCTGACAAGGGTATATGAACGGCTGCCGTAAGCAGCCGCCCTTGACATGCCCCGTTATTTCTGCTAATATGCAACTATGGGCGGTAAGCAGCCTTGCGACTTCTCCGCCCGACTACCATTCTATATTTTATACCATTTTCCGTGTTTACACAAATTATGAAAAAGAGCCAAAAAATCGTCATTTCAAAAAGAAAATCATCTGTCATTTCGAAATGATGCTCAGCCGTTATATATAATAGTTATATCATATTGAAATTCCAATAAGAGAACACTTTAGCGGATTTCGTGAAGTGCCACGAAACGGTATTTCTGTATATGCTGGCGAAGAAAATCAACGCTATGGGTCAGAAAGAATACAAAAAGCTCCAACAGACGGTGGAACAGGGTACAAGGAGAATATCCGAAATCGGCAGGCTGATTGAAAAGGTTTTCGAGCAGAACGCAAGCAGCATACCCTTGCTATGATAAAAGAAATACGGAAAAATCCGCAGGACTTCCGTTTTGTAGCATAACAAAAAAGATATGGTGTAACCCATTTTACTGAGTTACACCATACCCCTACATAAAAACTTCCTTATCTGGCGTTGGCTAAACGTCAGTCCCTTGTTTTTTCGAGTGGGGAAATGAAACTCCCCGATGCGAGTTTGCGTACAAGCCTTGCAGGCGAGGCGTTGCCCTAATGGCATCTTCGGCGCTGCCGGCAGAGAATGAGTATGACGACCCCAATGGCTCCTGTCAGTGCCACCAGCATAAGGGTCAGCAGCGGTGTGGAATCGCCGGTCTTGGGGATGTCAGAGGGCCCGGACGGCTCAGAGGGTTCAGAGGGCCCGGATGGATCAGATGGATCAGATGGATCAGATGGTTCGGACGGATCAGACGGATCGGAGGGATCGGATGGATCGGATGGATCAGACGGATCAGATGGATCAGACGGATCAGATGGATCAGACGGATCAGAGGGATCAGATGGATCAGAGGGATCAGACGGATCAGAGGGATCAGATGGATCAGAGGGATCAGACGGATCGGATGGATCAGATGGGTCAGAGGGTTCAGGCGTCAACGCTTTATCAGCAGCTAAAAGTGCAGACAGGGCGGCTTCAACATCCTCCTGGGCGGCATAGGGCTCAGCTAAGATACGTTGCGCCTGTTCCAGCGCCGCGCGGAAGGCAGAAACCGAGGCCTCCGTATACCCTTCCAGGGATTTTTGGCTGGCTTCGGCGACAGCTGCTTCAAGGGCGGATTTATCCGCCGGATCCGGCGCACCGTACAGGCCATAGACGCCCATTTCCGCCAGCTGCACCATGGGGCCGTTGATTCCGGTTACCTCTGCATTGGAGGCGCGTCGGGTTACGTAGATGCGCACGTAGCGCCCTACGGCATAGCGGTCCAAATCGATCACATAGGGATCCTCAGCCGGAGAGGCCGCACCGGTCACCTCTTTGACCGTATTCCAGGTTTCTCCATCGTCGGAAACCTGGATTCTGAAATCCTGGGGGAAGTTATCCCCATAGGGAGCAGCGCAGGGGAAGAGCACGACTCGCTTGATGCGGCAGATTTCGCCCAGGTCTGTCATGGCCCAGGCCGGATAGGTTTCATCATAGGCGCCGCCGTCAGGCCCTTCCTCCTCCGGAGCGGTGGCCCATCCCGCATAGGGATGCGCGTCGGTCAGCCATTCCTTCTGCCAGTCATGCTGATCGTCGGTATACTCAGTATAATGGGAGGATGCTTCCACCGGCGTGTTGTCAGAGAGCCATTGCTGTCCCCTTGGAACATAGGAGGTGACATCCATACGGCTGGGCTCGGAGGTGACCTCCTCCGGCAGGGGGACTGTGCCGTCGTCGTGATAGATCTCCACCTCGGCCAGGCTCAGCGCTTCGGCGTTGGAGCCCGTGAAGCGTATGCGCAGATAGCGAGCTGTTGTCTCGCCAAATCTCCAGATAGGGGGTATATAATCCTTCTGGGTATAGCCGGTCACCTCGGTGATGGAGGACCAGCTTTCCTTATCGTCAGAGGCTTCCAGGACAAAGCCGGTGGGCATCTCGCCGCCATATACGCCGGCAATTTCTGAGGGGTAGAGATCGACACGGTTGAAAGTAGTGGGCGTGCCGAAATCAAAGGTGATGGAGGCGTTACCGTCATCGGTGCGCCATCCCCGGGAGGAGGCGGTCGAGGCGCGCTCCCCGTCGATCAGGTTTTTGATAAAGAATTGGTCGCTGCTCTGAGAGGAAGAGGCGGTGATATAGCTGGCAGGTGCCAAGTTGTCCTGTGCGCCAGGCTGTTCTGCTCCCTGGACAAAATCCACGCCCTCAGGCAGCGCAAATAGGTAAGCACCGCCGATGTCGGCCTGGATACTCAAAAGGCCATTCTCCCATGACCAGGTGGAGGTGCCGGCGTCAGACTTGCCGGCCAGTTCCAGGCTGGATACGGCGCCGTCCAGTTTCAGCGCAATGGTAGCACGGTCGGTAAAGCTGTTGTTGACGATCATCAGGTAGTTACGTCCAGTATTCTTATGCTGCATCAGGGTTACCTGGAAGTCGGTGCTGTCCTGGGGCTGTGCGAAGAAGCTCTGAGGGATGGAGGAAACGACCCCATCATACGTATTGCCATTGAAGTATACTTCCATAGCGTCCAGATTTACCAGAGTGCTCCCCATGGCCAGGATCTGATGGTTGATATCGCTGACCGCGTCGTACAGGGGCGTCTTCGTGCCATCGCGGCTGATGATTGCGCCGGTAAAGCCCTCACCCGACGACGGTGGCTGGAACCAGGTGAAATAGGACAGGTATTTGTAGCCAAATCCCAGGGCGATACTGGTTTCCCAGCGAATTTCATCCTGGGTCGGCAGGCGAAGATGGCCCTGGATGCTGGAGGTTTGGATAAAGAGACCGGTTTTTACGTCGTTGGCGAGGCCGGCTTTCCAGCCGGTTTTCATGCAGGCCAGCATCTGGCTTGTGGTCGTTCCCCCTTCATAAAAAGGGTAATAGTCATACATGTAATAATCGCACGGGTAGCCGGCGCCGGCGTTGAGCTTCAGCCAGTCGTCAATGATCCCCTCGGAAACGCCGGGCAGGAAATTCAGGTAGACGTATTTGTCGGGGTCCAGGCTTTTGAGGGACTGGTAGGCATTGACGTAAGAAGTGGGGAAGGCCGGCTCATCGCAGAGCCAATAGCCGCCCACGCCGGGAACGTTCTTGTACTCAGACAGAACGCTGGAGATATAGTCCTGCGACTGATTCTGCAAGCTTGGCCCCAGGCGGTCATCGCCCACTGTCATGCGCATGCCGTATTTGTAGCAGTATTCCAGCATCTGCAGCTGGGTTTCTTTAAAGCCGACTTCCTCGCCGGCGCCCATTACGTAGTTGATGCCAGCTTCGGCCAACCACTGGTATTGTTCCTCGGTGATGTAGTCGGGCCCAATCGGCGGCCAGAACATGCTGATCAGGATGTTCTCATTGAAGATATCGCGCCGGGCCGATACAACGTAAACGTGGCAGGAGGCGCTGATGTCATGACCGTATTCGTGGTTGGAGACAGTAATATCTGCTTCCCCCACGCCCACAGCCGTGAGATTACCGTCCGCATCCACAGTGACGACGGTGTCATCGCTGGAGGCCCAGTCCTTTTGGGTAAGGGGCAGGGCGCTATCGTTGACCAGGGTGGCCTTGAGCTGGTCGGTATCGCCCGGCACCAGTTCAAGCGCGGTGCGATCCAGCTCGATATGGGCTTCCGGGGATTCGCCAAATACAGCAAACTCGGCCAACTTCAGCGGCTCTCCATCGGCGGCGGATATACGCACATAGCGCCCAACCAACGGCTGTTCCAGTTCGATAACCACCGGCTTTTCCGGCATGGCTGTGCCGGAAGCCTCGTGGAGCGTTGTCCAGCTCTCCATGTCCTCCGAGATCGCCACCGTATAGCTGGCGGGGAAATCCTCGCCATAGGGATCATTATGGGGAAAAAGCACCACGCGGCGCAATGCATAGGGCGCTTCAAGGTCAATGCAGGCATAGGGGGCGGCATCGGTATCATCTGGGGCCCAGGTCGTGGCCAGGTCCACATCCGTAAGGTTGCTTCCATCGGAGCCGGATGATATCTCCACGGTTTTCCCCTGCGAAAGCGCTATGCAGCCGGTTGGCATATAGGAGTCAAAATCGTCGGTGGTCATGATGGTTTCACTTCCAAATATAGCCATTTCTCCTATCTGTACTGGCAGGGTTTCGCCGTACTCGCTGGTCATGGGCGTATCGGTTCGGCGGGTTACATATACCTGCACATAGCGGGCGGTGGGAAGCTCGGTTAGGTCGACAACAAGCGGTTCGTCGGCGGATGCGCTGACCTGGCCGTTGGTATAGGCCGTTTCCCAACTTATGTTATCGTCCGACAGTCGGATTTCAAGGGCGCGGGGGAAATTTGCGGCATATTCCTCTTCCCGGACTGGGAAGAGGACGATGCGCCGCAATTGGGCCGTCTTTCCCAGGTCTACAGTGGCCCAGGCGGGCGTTTCCGGATCGGTGATCCCTTCGTCAAAGGCAGTACTCCAGCCAGCGTCTAGATCGTCGTCGCACAGCCATTCCAGCTGCCAGTCATACAGCGGGGCAGTCTGCGCCTCGTTTAGCTTAAAAAAGGTTCCGTGGGATGACGCCTCCAGGGTGGAAGAGGTGGAGTTTACGGTCGAGAGGTTTTCATAGCCCGCAGGTTGATAACGCTCGACGATGAGATGGTCCCCTGTGATGGCCTGTGCCGCAGGTGCTGGCAGTAGGCTAAGGATCATCAGCGCTGCGACGACCAGGGCGAGCCCGCGTCGCGTCCATGTAGTTCTGTTCATTTCTTTTCTCCTTCCTTTTTTGTTTGTATTGCTGTATCCCGCCGCCGGATCAACGGCTCTGCGGGAAAAGACTACCATACCTCGAAGGCTGTGCAGGAAAAGGGCGCAAGGTCACGATCAAAGGTCACTTTGGACCCGCAAAGGGTTGCGGAAGCTTTGCAGAAGGGCGGAAACCGTAGCTGGGTATAAGCACGGCCGAGCACAACCTGCGGCGCAAGCACCTCGTCCTCGGAAAAGTTCCACAGCGCCACGGCTAGCCTTGCGGCATCCTGTTTTGCCAGTACGTACAAGCCCGGATTCTTTTCGCAGAAGGCAGCAAGTGGGCGTCCCTGGAGCCAGGTCAAAGTTTCATTCAGCTGCCGTTGGCGGCAGTAGGAGCAAAACAGACCGTTGATGCCCCTTTTCATCTGCGCCGCGTCAAAGGCAAACACCAGCACCCGGCGCCCTGTGTCGCTGGAATAGCGGTAAACGGCGGGCCACCGTGTCTGCTCTGTCTCGAACCAGCTCAGCACCTCGGCTCCGGGTTTGAGCCGGAGGTGGAAGAAGCCTACCGCCCCGTCCACCGGAAGTCGCTCCCCTTGCGAGGGAAAATGCTCCCATAGGGGGGCATCGCAGGGGCTGCACATCTCCAGGCCAATGTCCCAGCCCCTTTGCAAAAGGATCTGTGCGGCGGCCGCGTCCAACACCAAGGGCCGCCCGGCAAAATCGCTGTCCGCGGCGTAGCGGGCGCTCTCTCCGAAAACCAGGGTAGCCGTATGTGGGTCCTCCTCATAGCTGACCGGCATGGAGCACCCCAGCGCCAGGCGCTGGGCGGCCGGGAAAAAGCTATCCACCACGCGGTCAAGGCCATTCCCCTCAAACCACGCGCCCCGAAGTTTGTGGATTGGCTCATACAGTTGGAGCCCCACAGCTACTTTTCCGTCAAACAGCTGTGCCAGCTCGTCATTGCGCCTGCGGTATTTGACATGGCGATCCACATAGCCCGTTTCGTAGAGCGGCGAGCCGTGATAATCCAGCATATATTTGAGACATCCCTGGGCCAATCCATCAGCGCGCAGAATGCTCTCAAAGCCCTCCAGATAGGCGGCGGGGACCACATTTCTCGGGCGGGGAAAAGAGTCACATTCGGAGAACACCTCGCAGTCCTCCCCTTTTTGCCGCCACCAATGCAGCTGTAGCCGTTCCAGCTCCGCGGGCTCCGCAGGCGAGCGCATACCGAAGCTGCGGGTTGCGGCCCAGTAGGGCGCGCCGATCAGCCGCAGCAGCGGCCGGGTAGAACCCGCAAAGATCTGGGCTAGCTCCAGGCTGTCCACGCCATCCGTGTCCCAGGTGGGGATGCAGGCGCAATGGCCTAGGCGGATGGAGGGATCCACCGCATCTACGGTTTGGCGTAGCAGGCGGGCAAAATCACGCAGTGTGTCGCCCATGAGGTCAAGCCATATATCGCGATACCGGTTGGGCCCGCCGGAGAAGATTTGCTGTGCCAGGGCGTCGCGGGTGATCCTTTTTCCAAGGCGCTGTGTGTAGGCGTCCAGGTGGCGTGTACAGGCGCAGCCTACATCATGGCCATTGCGCAGGGAGAGGCGGAAGTCATCGTCGATCAGGATCAGCGCCGGATGTAGGGCGGCTACGTCCCGGATCATGGCGCAGTAGGCCTGGGCAAAGCTAGGATCCAGCGGACAATAGGAATCCTGGGATTCGACGCCGTCCAGGCTACAGATGGGGGTGTAGCAGCCGGCCAAATATGTTTCCGGGCCGGTCAGGGGCGCGCCATGTCCCAGTCCGTCCAGCCAGACGCCAACCTCGAGGCCTTTGGCAGCGTAAAAACGAAGGTTTTCATCCAGCGATTCCAGCACGGCAGGTCGTTCGTCCGCGCTGCCTAACAGCCGGGGAGGGCAGAGGAGCACGCGCTGCGCACCGGCACGGCTTAGCTCGCCGTAATAGGTTTCGCGGGTGGACGGAGTGGAGAGCGCATTTATGAGGGGGATCGTCAACGTATATTTGTCGTTCATGGTTCCTCCTTGGATTATAGTATCGATTGCGATCGTTCAAAAGAAAGTGGGAACTCTAGGAAAGTCCGCTGTGAGGCAAAATGAAAAGGTGCTATAGGCTGAGAAGAATGATGGACGCTACCCCGAGCGCGATCCCCGCCAGTTGGCGTCGATTCAGTTTTTCGTGGAAACCCCATACAGAGATGAGGGAGGTGAGAACGACGTTGCCCCCTGAAAGGATGGGAAACATAAGCGAGGCCGCGATTTTAGTAGAGAGCAATAGCACGAAAAGGTTGGTCAGCCCGTTTAAAATGCCACATGGCACAGCCAGATACCAACCCCTTCGGATGGAGGAAAGCAGTTGCTTTCTCTCCAGAAACAAACTGCAAATCAGCAGGATCACCGAAACGCCGGCGAGGGATACGATCATGAATTCATTTTTGTATTGGCCGCCGAAAGCCACCTGTTGAGCCTTCTGGACTGTGGAGCAGAGTCCATTCCCCATAAAGGCCACGAAGACATAGAGCAGCCATCGGACATTCTTTTTCCTGTCACTTTTGGCGTAGTTGATCAGGGCAAGAGAGAGGACGAGAAGCGCCATCCCGATGCACATGCTGACCCTGAGCTTTTCATGCAGAAAAAGAATGCCATACAGGGTGGGGATCATCAGGGAGTAGGAGTGGATAAGGGATGTGAGCGAGAGAGGACCGCACCCCATGGCAAGGGTGAGAAAAACAGTGGCCGCGCAGTAGGCGGCGGTAAACAACAGGACATACCCCAATAGTTCCTGGCGGAATCGGAATTTGAAACCAGAGGATAGGACAAACATACAAAGGGCAGAGATGGAGACTAAGGCCGCATAGGTCACCGCTCCCGCCGTCTTTTTTGTACTGTATTGCTTAGTGAAAACCTCTTGCGCTGCCAGCGTGGCCACAGTGAGGAATAGAAAGCAGTAATTCATAGAGGAGACTCCTTTGATTCAGTAGGCGGCATCACTTATTCTTTTACAGCCCCCAGCATGATGCCACCCACAAAATATTTCTGAAAAAAGGGATAGATGACTGTAATGGGAAAGGTGGTGAGCACAAGAGTCGCGACCCGAATGGTCGCCGGCTTTATGGTGACTTGTGTGGCGGAGGCACCCATTTTTTCAGACATATTTTGTAGGTATTCCATTTCCTCGGTCATACGCGCCATGATGCTCTGCAGAGTCACAAGGCTGCTGGATTTCGTGTAGATCAGGGTGTCAAGCCAAGAGTTCCATTGATTCACACCTTGAAAGATGATGATGGTTGCCACGATGGGCATGGAGGCTGGCAGAATGATCCGCAAGTAAATCTGAAATTTTCCAGCGCCGTCGATGGTCGCCGCCTCCTCCAAGGATTCCGGGATGGAATCGTAGAAGGACATAAAGAGAATGGCATTGTAGAATCCCCACATGCTGGGTATGATGTAGACCAAGAAATTATTGAGCAGCCCCAAATTTTTCATCAGAAGGTAGTTTGGTATCATGCCGCCGCTAAAGTACATGGTGATCACGAAATAGAGCATATACCATTTCCGGCCCATGATCCATCGTTTGCTCAGCCCGTACGCGGCAAGCCCGGTGAAGCCTACATGCAGCACTGTGCCGAGCACGGTCCGCAGCAGGGAATTTCGGAAGGCGGTTAGCATTAAATTGTTTTGAAATAAGTAGATGTAATTGTCCAAGGTAAATTTCCGCGGCCAAAAGAAAATAGGGCCTTTGTAGGCGTCAACCCCGTCATTGAAGGAGAGAATAATGCAGTTCCAAAAGGGGTAGAGGATCAACAGGCTGACCAGAATGAGAAAAATGGAGTTGACAACTTCAAAGATCTTTTCCGATGTAGTCGCAGATAGGAGACTCGCTTTTCTTTTTCTCGCCATATCAGAACAACCCCGATCCATTTATTTTTTTTGCTAAGCCATTGGCTGTCAGCATCAGAGCTGCGGAAACCGTGGAGGTGATGAGCCCGATAGCTGTGGAATAGGAAAAGTTCCCCTTTCGGAGGCCGATCTCGTATACGTAGTAGGATAGAACATTGGAGCGCTCAAAGTTCAACGGGTTGCTGAGAAAATAAGCCTGGTCAAACCCTGTTCCCGCCATGCTGCCCATGTCCAGAATGAGCATGATGGCTACGATGTTGGAGAGGGACGGCAGCGTGATATATCGAATCCGGGCCAGTCGGCCTGCGCCGTCTATTTTGGCGGCCTCATACAGGGATTCGTCGATGCCGGACATGACCGCCAAATAAATGATGGCGCTCCAGCCAGTCTCTTTCCACCGGTCCACTATAAGGATCAGAGGCCAGTAAAGGTTTTTCGAGCCTAAGAAGTGGACTGGCTCTCCCCCCAGGGCCTTGATCACAATATTTATGATCCCGTCGTTGACATTCAAAAAATTATCCAGGAGCACCGCCATGATGGCCCAGGAGATAAAGTGAGGCAGATAGCTGATGGTCTGAACGGTTCTTTTTAGGGCGGTGTTGGACAACTCCTTAATCAGGATGGCAAAGATAAGAGTGACAGGAACAGAGATCAGAATGCTTAGCAGAGACAGTCCGATGGTATTCATCACCGCATTGCCCATATAAAAGTCACTCAATATGTTCTGGAAATGTTTCAGTCCAACCCAGGCGCTTCCCAAAATACCATCCCGCATGCGGTAATCCTTAAAGGCGATCATCAGCCCTCCCATGGGGATGTAATTGAAAATCAGGGCAAAGACCATGGCAAGCCAGATCATGAAATGATAGGGGAGCTCCTTCTTAAATCGCCGGATGCCATAGCCTTTGCGCCGCCGCGCAGCGGCTGGCTGTAAAGTTTTGATTTGTTGTGCCACAGAGAATCCTCCTTGCATGTTATAAAGGCTGGCCTCGCTGAGAGCAGCGGCGAGGCCAGCGGCAGCCGCTTACTCAAACACAATGCCGGAGGCTTCCAGGGAAGCTTTCACGTCGTGTATTTTGGGCAGCAGAATGGTAAATAGATTTTCTTTTCCAACGCTGTTTATGTCTGCGATCATTTTGTCGTACAGGCTTTGCAATTCCGCCTCAGATTCCGCCAGGATAATGTCAATGATCATATTTTCATAGATATCGGAGCAGTTGCCCTCGATATCAGCTTCCGTCGTGCCGGATTCGATGGTCACCAGGTCGGGCAGGGCTGAGGCGAGGTTGGTCTTGACATAGGGCTTCCATAGATCGCGGCCTGCCGTAATCTCCTCATTCTCCTCGTCGAACCGCTGTGGGTATCCTGCGATGTCATCATAGAGAGTATCCACTGCAATCCAAGTCTTGGTGCTGTTATAGATGCCTAGCGTGTTTAGTTTTGCAATATCGAAATGAGCCTGCGCCGCTTCACCTATGGGATTCGGATAGTTAACGCCCTGATCATCGGTGCCCAGCTCCCAATGCTCGCCGTAGATGCCGGCGGTCACGGCGAGATTTCCTTCCTCGGTCTTGAGGAACTCCATCAGGCGGATGGCTCTGTCGGGATGCTCACAGTCCTTTGTGATAACCGTGTTCGGCATGATCATTGGACTCACCATGGAGATCGCCATGGACCATTCCTGATCCGGAGCATTGGTTATGGGTGCGATAAAGGAGACAGTGGCACCCTCCACATTTTCTGCAATCGCTGCTTTATTGGCCGGCACTTCCCAGGCATTATTCTTCAACAAGAACAGAAAGCTGCCTTGAGGAACGATGGAGGCGAAGTCATCTGTAAAAACATTTTTGGGCAGATAGCCCTCTTTATACATGCGGTTCCAGAATTTCAGCTGCTCAAGGCCGCGCTCACTCTCAAACCAGTAGGAGAGGGTATCCGTCTCCATGTCGTAGCGGTAGGGAGAGGAGGTTGTCTCGCCGCCGAACATTCCGTCGAAAGCGCCGCTGGTCAAGGATGGCTGGTAGATGTAGATGGGATAATTAACCTCAGGCCACTCATCTTTGCGCGCCATAAAAGCGTCCATGACCTCGATCCATTTGTCCGTGGATGTAATCTCATCGATCTTGTATCCCAGATCGTTGAGGATATCGGTGCGGGTGGCAATATGGCCGTTCATATAGAAGTAGGGGGAATTGGAATAACTGACGGACTGGGTCTGCCGGGAAACATAATAGATATGTCCATCCTCCATTTTGCTGAATTCGATTTCCTCCGGATATAGCAGATCCCACATGGAGGGGCAGTATTCGTCGATCAGCTCGTCAATTTTGTGGATGTAATCCCCCTGTATCATCTCGTTATACTGAATGGAACTGGGGTAAACCGTGGCGATGATGTCGGGCAGTTTCTCGCCGGAGGCCAGCATCAGGGTTAATTCGTTGTTATCGCTGCTCTGGGCAAATTGCACGTCCAGCTTGACCCCAGTGCGCTCTGTGATATATTCTGTGACTCTGTCGTCGCCCCAGTTCCAGCCATCGGTGATGACTTCCCCTTTGAACATGGTCAGGGTTATGGGGCTTGTATCGTCCATCCATTCCAGGTGCTCCGGATCTTCCTTGTAGACCGTGGGCCACCCGGAGGGCCCTGCCTGCTGGCTGCTGCTGTCTTCACCAGAGGAAGAGAGCGGCGCGCTGGAGGTCCCACTTGACTCCTGGGAAGAGTCCGCGCTGCCCCCGCTGCATCCGGTGACCAGCATTGTGGCTAAGAGCAATGTACAGATCAACTTCTTATTTACCATAGGTATTTCCTCCTCGTGTTGATACAATCTTTATCTTGCATTAGGAAGGCTGCAGTCTTTCTATTTCTATTGTATCGAAAGTAGTTGGCAAGAAGCAACAAGAGATTTGTAAAATCTCTATCGTTTTTGTAGACACTTTAGACTTTTTGTGGGAAATATGCTATACTAAGGGAGATCAATCAAAAGATTTGGAGGAAAAATATCCCATGCTGCGCGTATTGCTGGTGGAAGATGAACAAAAGGATCTTCAATTGTTAAAGAAGCTGATCCCGTGGGATGAACTGGGGTTGGTCTTCTCAGGGGCTGCGGAGAACGGCAAAGCAGCTTTGGACATGGATGAACAGATTCATCCGGACATTATCATTACCGATATTGTATTGCCTCACCAGGACGGCGTGGCGCTGGCACAGCATATCCGAAAGCGGCGCCGGGATGTCCACATTCTGCTGGTGTCGGGGCATCAGGATTTTCAGTACGCTCGGTCGGCCATAGCGGCGGAGGTGGATGCCTATATCCTGAAGCCGGTTCGAGAGGAGGAGCTACGCCAAGTATTGGAGAAGGTGGCAGCCCAATGTATCGCGGATAAAAGGAGCTTTTACGAAAAAAATCTGTTTCAGCAGCAGCTGCACCAGCAAATGCCCCAGCTGCGGGATTTATTCCTGCGCCGGTGGATTACGTCCCCGGAGCCAGACCCGCAACTTTTTCAAAACCAGCTGGAGTTCTACCACATACCGGTGCCGGTGGACCGCTTTTGTGTGCTTGTGCTATCGCCCGATGACCCGGAGATTAAGACGGATGAGTACAGCCGGCAGAGGATACGCCTGGAGCTGCAAAACTCTATACAGCAGCTGACAGCGGAGCGTCAGATGGCTTGCTGCTTCTGGGAGGACTCGCGGGACTGTACTATCCTCACAGGCTGTGAGACAGCGGAGCCGTACCCCGAGCTAGCGCAATTCGCCGGACAACTCATCCGGCAGGCTGGGCTGCTCTATGGAATCAGCATGACGGCGGGGATCGGGGTTCTTGTGTCGGAGTACAGACAGGCTCCGGAATCGTACCGCACAGCGCTTGCGGCCGTAGAAGACCGATTTTTTGCCGGAAAGGGTCAGGTCATTATCTATCACGGCGTCTCCCCGAAAGATGGACGGCTTCTGCCGTCTATCAATCCTTGCCATGAGGCGTTAATCCAGGCTGTACTCTGTGGCAATGTGGAGGAGATCCAGACGCTGACCCGCCGCTGGATGCAGCAACTTTCCCAAGTGCGGCTTTCCGCCGAGATGCTCCGCTGTATGTGCATTGAGCTTCTCAGCGCCGTGATCACCAGCGTCGGCACTCTGCGCGCCGCGCCGACGGAAGCGTTTTTGGCGGACGCCTCGCCCTATGGAACCCTTCTTTCTCTGGGGACTTTGCAGCAGATCGCCGAGCAGATTGAGGCATCGCTCTGTACCCTAAGCCGTTTCGTGACGCAGTCAGCCAGCGACAGATATATTGCCATTGTGAGCCGCATCCAGACCTTAGTGGAGGAGGAGATGGATCAGGGCCTGACGGTGGAAATTATCGCGGACAAAATCAATTTGAGCCGGGGCTATACGGCCAAAATCTTCTATCAAGTGACCGGCGAATACCTGAACCGATACCTGATTCAGCAGAAGATTGCCCGGGCGAAGGGGCTTCTGCGCAACAGCGATTTAAAAATTCATGAGATTGCCCGCCAGGTGGGTTATGACAGCGCCCCCTATTTTTCCGCCGCCTTTAAAAATGAGACCGGCATGCTCCCCAGGGAATACCGGGAGAACTACCATTCCAGGTAGCAAGATAGAATGGAGATACTATGAAACGAAACTGGATCGAGAATCTGAAGGCAAAAAATAAATTTCTCGTGTTTGTGGGCGCCACATTGCTCATGGTCATTGTAGTCCTCATCACGGTTTCCGCCTATGTGTATTCCTCAATCCTTTTGAAAGAGACCCACAAAAAGACGGAACAGCAAATGAGCTATGCGGTGCGGAATATTGATTCAGATGTGCGGGCGCTGCAAAAGCTTATGGAGAGCATATATCTGGGAAAACCGCTGCACCAATATCTGGAGACGGATCTGAGCGGGATGAGCTATACAGAGACAAATCAGGTGATCACCAACATCGATAAATATGTGACGTCCCTCGTTTCCCCCTATCAATATCGCCCAGAACTTACCCTCTACTGGACTCCGAGTGAAAATTCTCGCGTATATTATGGGGAGTCGAGAACCGTTCAGGATAGCCAGACAGTGCTGGACGAACCGTGGTATCAGGAGGCGATTGCTTTCAATCGCCATCAGATGATCTGGGATTGTGTCTGGGAGGACGAGCAATATCGCATCTCCATTGTGTTGAAGCTTGGGCTGAAAGAGGAGAAGGAGGTTGTGGCCCGGCTTACCCAGAGCCTTTCAGTGGTGTGTGACGGTGCCCGGAGCGTTCTCGATGTGGAGAGAGGGCAGATGATGATTCTGGATGCCGGCGGCGCTATGCTGTATTCCGCAGGCCCGGACAAAAGGCTTTCTCTCGCTGATCTTCAATGGACAGAGGGCACAAAGCCGGAAGCAGACTGGGCGGGAGTTGTGGCGGCGAAGGTCAGGGGGGAGGACAAGTCGGTTTACTGTCAGCCCTATGACAAGATGAACTGGCAGATCCTCTACATTGTAGAGAACAACAGTTTTTTGGAAAACACGCCGTATCTCTGGCTATATATGATCCTGATTCTCGTCACCGTTGCATTTTCTGTCGCCATGCTGCTATTCTCTTCCCGCGTTATGACGAAGCGGCTCGTCCAGCTGACGAAGGCCGTAAGACAGGTGGATAAGGATCATTTAGTGCTCAACACGGAGATTTCAGGCAATGATGAGGTGGGAGTTCTCTCTTCCTTTTTACAGGAGACTTTGGAGATGGTGCGGCAGCTAATCCGCGACAATCAGAAAATCGAGAAGGAACGCTACGCCATGGAGTTGCAGTCACTCCAGGAGCAGATTAATCCGCACTTTCTCTATAACGCGTTATCGGCCATCGCCGCCATGGCCTACGACATTGAAGCCTACTGGATCCGAGATGCGCTGTTGAATCTGGCGGATTTTTACCGCTTATCGCTGAGCCATGGGGCTGATACCATCCGCTTGCAGGATGAATTGCACATCCTGGATTCCTATTTAGCCATTTGCCGGCTTCGTTTTGACTCCCAGCTGGATATCCGAATGGATATCGGCCCCGAGACCGTGGAGCTCTATGTGCCGAAGCTGATCATACAGCCGTTTATTGAGAATGCTGTCTTTCACGGCAATGCCGGGAGTATCCAGATGTCTGCCCGGTGCGTGGAGGACCATCTGCTGATTATGATCCAGGATGATGGGACCGGTATGAACGAAGAACAGATTCGCAGCGCCATAGCTGGCAATCAGGATGGAAAACATGCTTTACAGAATATCCAACGGCGTCTGCGCTTGCGCTATGGGGAGCCTTACGGTCTTTCCATCGAGAGTCAACCCGGCCAAGGAACCACCGTCACCCTGACCCTGCCGTGCCAGAGGGAGCTTCCGTAGGGGAGAATGAGCTCAAAAGATGCTTCAAGATCCGGCGTGAGAAATCCTCAGAAGAAAAGGTTTGCCACTCTGCCGCCCGCCAGAAGGGGATACATCCTTTTTGTTACCGGGATTCGGCGTTTTTTCAGCCTTGCTTTTCTATTTTGAGTATGGTATGATAAAACCTACTTAATCTGTGGCCGCCATCGAGCGCCCTCACGTCTTGAATAATGAAAGGATGATATGTTTGGATCACCTCCCCTCGCAACTACTACTACAGGTTGTGCTTATCGCACTGAATGCGGTATTTGCCAGCACGGAGATCGCGGTTATTTCTTTGAACGAAGCTCTGCTTGCCCGCAAAGCGGAGAGTGGAGACAAAAAGGCCCGCCGGCTCGCGAAGCTTGTCCAACAGCCGACCCAATTTTTATCGACCATCCAGATTGGGATTACGTTGGCTGGCTTTCTGGGCAGCGCCTTCGCCGCAGACGGCTTCTCCAAGTACCTAGTGAACTGGCTCCTAGACCTGGGTGTTGCGATACCAGAGAAAACCTTGAATTCCATCGCAGTTGTGATCATAACCTTGATTCTGTCCTACTTTACACTGGTGTTCGGAGAATTGGTGCCGAAGCGGATTGCAATGAAGAAGGCGGAATCGCTGGCCATGTTGGTTGCGAACTTTATCTATGTCTTATCGAAGGTCGCCGCCCCCTTCGTGTGGCTGCTGACGAACTCCACCAATGTAGTTTTGCGGCTTTGCCGAATCAACCCTCAGGAGGAGGAGGAGGAAGTCACGGAGGAAGAGATCCGCATGATGGTCGATATCGGAAGCGAGAAAGGGACCATCGATCCCCAGGAAAGGGAATATATCGAGAATGTTTTTGAGCTGGACAATAAATCGGCCGCCGATATTATGACCCACCGCACGGATCTACAGGTGCTCTGGGCTGACGATCCGTTAGAGACCTGGGAGAAGGAGATCCAATCCGGCAATCACTCCCGCCTTCCCGTCTGCGGTGAGGATGTGGACGACATCTTGGGGGTTCTGTCCATTCGAGACTTTTACATGGCGCTGCGGCAGGGGGTCGACAAGACAGAGGCCATGATGCAGTATGTGCGGCCTGCCTATTTTGTCCCGGAATCCGTTAAAATCGGAACTCTGCTCAGCAATATGCAGAAAAGCCGGCACCATTTCGCTGTGGTCATCGACGAGTACGGCGGCGTCAACGGAGTGGTCACCATCCATGACCTTCTGGAGGAACTGATCGGCATCGTGGGCGACAGCTGGGACGGCGCCGAGGAGGAAGAGGACGATATCATTGCAGTTGACGCCAATACGTGGCGTATTCGCGGCACGACGCCGCTGCGGGATGTGGAGGAGGCCCTCTCCCTCGACTTGCCCGATGAGGATTATGACACGTTCGGAGGCTTGATCTTTGACGAGTTGGGAATGATCCCCGAGGAGGGATCGAATTTTCCTCCCATGGAGTTGTATGGGTTGCAGGTGAAAATCGAACGGATCGAGGCTCGCCGCATTCTATGGACTTTAGTCTGCAAGCTCAACCCTCCCGCTGAGGAGGCCACTTCCGATTCGGAGAGGAGCAAGGAGAAGAGGGCAAAGGACGACGAATAGAGGAAGATGGGAGCAGAACCCGGTAACTAAAATTTACAGGAAAATGCTAAAAATTTAACAGCAGGGCTTGTATTCTGACCGCATTTGGTATAAAATAGTAGAGTATTATGAATATCTAGGAGGTTAAATAAATATGGCTATTAAAATTGGTATCAATGGCTTTGGCCGTATCGGACGTTTAGTGTTCCGTGCCGCCATGGCTCAACCCGATACGTATGAGATCGTCGGCGTCAATGACCCATTCATTGATCTTGACTACATGGTGTATATGACGAAGTATGACAGCATCCATGGACAATTCCAGGGAGAGGTATCCGCTGTTGATGGAAAGCTTGTGGTCAACGGCCGCGCTGTCAATGTGTACGCCTGCATGAATCCCGAAGAGATTCCGTGGAGCGAATGCGGCGCTGAGTACGTTGTGGAGTCCACCGGCGTATTCACCACCACCGACAAGGCGAGCGCTCACTTCAAAGGCGGCGCGAAGAAGGTTGTCATCTCCGCTCCCAGTAAGGACGCTCCCATGTTCGTCATGGGCGTCAACAATGATAAATATGACTCCAGCATGAACGTTGTCTCCAACGCTTCCTGCACAACCAACTGCCTGGCGCCTCTTGCCAAGGTCATCAACGACAACTTCGGAATCAAAGATGGCCTTATGACCACAGTTCACTCCACCACCGCGACGCAGAAGACCGTTGACGGACCTTCCAAGAAGGACTGGAGAGGTGGCCGTGCTGCATCCGGCAACATCATTCCCTCCTCCACCGGCGCTGCGAAAGCGGTGGGCAAGGTTATTCCGGAACTGAACGGAAAGCTGACAGGGATGGCCTTCCGCGTGCCGACGCTGGATGTATCGGTGGTAGACCTGACCGTCAATCTGGAGAAGCCTGCCACCTATGAAGAGATCTGCGCAAAGATCAAGGAAGCTTCCGAGGGCGAGATGGCGGGTATCCTGGGCTACACGGAAGATGACGTTGTATCCTCCGATTTCATCACGGATCCCAGAACTTCCATCTTCGATGCGAAAGCGGGTATCGCCCTGACCGATTCCTTTGTCAAGCTGGTTTCCTGGTATGACAACGAGTGGGGGTATTCCAATAAAGTGCTTATGCTGATCAAGCATATGTATTCCGTTGACCACAAATAAGAAGGACCGTAAATGAAAAGCCGGTGTTGCGGTTTCCCAAGGGAAACGCCACAACATCGGCTTTTATCTTTATAGGAAAGGCCGCCGAGAGGCGGTTCAATCCGAAGAACCGAAGGTTCCTCCAAAGTTTGCGGCACGATATTCAAATTCCGTACTGGCTTTGAAGTGTGTCGCGGACTTCATCGAAGGTTTTGACCTTCGATTGGTTCTCCACATGGGCTCCAATATGCTTTTCCATCCAGACCATGTTGTACCATCGGTTAAATTTGTAACCGCACTGATGAAATTCTCCTACCATTTGATATCCAAGGTGCTGATGGAAAGCCACGCTATCCTTTGTCAGATATTCATCTTCTTCCTCGGGATACGCAATGCAGGCATTGAGGTTCAGAATGTTCTGGGCAGAGAGACTCATTTCCAATGCCTTATACAGTGTTCCGCCGATTCCCATCCGTCTCTTATGGCGGTTTACGTAAATGGAGACCTCCACAGCCCAATCGTATGCGGCCCGGCTGTGAAAGGCGCTGGCATAAGCGTAGCCGAGTATCTCGCCCTCGGCCTCGGCAATCAGATAGGGATATCGCGTCATCACGCGATGGATTCGACGGGCAAACTCTTCCACGGAAGGAACCGTATACTCAAACGTGATGGCGGTATTCTCAACATAGGGGGCATAAATGGCGAGCAGGGCTTCTGCATCCTGTATCGTCGCAATGCGAATCGAAATCTTACTTTTGTCCACGCCGTCACTGCACCGTATCTTTCAGATTGAGCACCACGTCCCGGATGTGGTTGGCTAATTCTTTCTGCTCAGCGCGGGGCATATCCTCCATATCGATGGGGGTTCCCATATAGACGTGGACTTCCGCCGGGCGAATCCGTATGCCGGGATTGCTCTCAAAAATCCGGTGCGAACCATCGATGAAGACTGGCACGATGGGCGCCTTCGCCATGGAGGCGGGCTTCAGACTGCCTTTTTTAAATTCTCCAGCGGTATCGCTCTTGCTCCGGGTTCCCTCCGGAAAGATGGCCATGTTCAGCCCGCGTTTCATTTGATTGCCCGTGGCGATGATGGCCTCCATGGATTGACGAAGATCATCGCGGTTGATGTAGACACTGCCGATATTCTCCAGCCATTTGCTCAGAAAGGGGACCTTTCGGATGCTGTTCTTCGCGACGAAGGCGGTGGGAGATTCCATCACCTGCAGTAGAATCAAGATGTCGAAATAACTTTCGTGATTGCTGACGAAGAGGATTCCCTGCCGGTCCGGCAAATTCTCCAGCCCGTGGTAAATAACGCGAGCCCCCGTCGCTTTGATCAATCCCTTGGAGGCGCGCTTGACAAAGTCATGGGAAACCTTCCAGCGCTCTTCTTCCGGAAGTTTCGCACAGCGGCGGCTGTAGCCCGCGTTGCGGAGTAGAACGCCGATGGTATAAAATAAAGTACGAAGCGTTCGAAACATACGATCACATCCTTTGCACAGTCTTAATAGCGTTGCACTGGATAATCCTGGCTCAATTCCTGTACGTGGCGGTTGTACGCGTCCGATTGTTTCTGGCGCAGCAAAAACATGCGAATCTGATCTTTGACTTCGTCCAGGGGTTGAATATGCGCCTCCTTGCGCTCGGTAACCTCGATCAGATGCCATCCAAAAGAAGTCTTAACCAGATGACTCATCTCCCCCACAGACAGGGAAAAGGCGGCTTTTTCAAACTCGGGGACCATTTTCCCCTTGCCAAAAAAGCCGAGGTCTCCGCCCTTTTCCTTGGAAGGGCAGGTGGAGTACTCTCTGGCGGCTTCGGCAAAATCTTTCCCCTGTTTGATCTCCTCCGCAGCCTGTCGGAGCGTTTCCTCATCGTCGCAGAGGATATGCCGAGCCCGGATTTCCGGCTGCGTGATGAAATTTTTCCGGTTTTCATCGTAGAAGGCTTCAACCTCGCTGTCAGAAACTTGGATATCCCGTAAAATCTGTTCCAGCGCATATTGTTTGAGGATTTCTTCCGCCGCATTGGCGACCATGGCTTTATACGCGTCCTCCTCATCGAGTTTTTCCTCTTTGGCTCCCAAATACAAAAGTTCTCTGGCGATGAGCTCATTGAGAATTCGCGCCTCGCCCTGCGGCCCCTCAAATGAAGCCTTCTGTTTCGGGGGGATGGCTTTCTTCATCTCTTCCAACATCTGGCGTGTGATAGGGCGGTCCCCTACGGTGGCTAAAACATTCGGATCAGTAATCAACGTCGTCTTCCTTTCTAATGGTACAAGATTCTTTCAATTGATTCTACTATACTACAGGAACGGCAAAAAAGCAACTATTGATTATCCGGGATTTCAGAGGCAGCTGGTGGGTCTGAGGGCTGGTGAAAAAACTGAAAGATAGCGTCAGCCGCCTTCTGGTTGATCCCATCCGCCTTCATCAATTCCTCGGAGGAGAGACTGCGTATTTTTTCTACAGAGCCAAAGGTTTGAAGGAGGGACGCTCTTCGCTTCGGGCCGATTCCTGGAATTTGATCCAGCAGGGATTGGATCTGGGAATCCCAGCGCAATTTTTTATGGTAGGTGATCGCGAAGCGGTGGGCCTCATCCTGGATTCGCGTGATCAGGTGAAAGGCATCGGAGTGGGGATCCACGGTAAGCTCCCGATCTTGGTAGTACAGCGCCCGCGTCCGATGCCGGTCATCCTTTACCATGCCGGCAACGGGGATGTCCAGGTTAAACTCCGATAAAACGGATTGCGCCACATGAACCTGACCACGCCCCCCATCCATGAGAATCAGATCCGGAAGACGGGTAAACCGGCCGAGAGAGAGATCCACATCCTTCTCATCCAGCTCCCGAATTTCGGAGAACGCGTGCCGAAAACGGCGGCGAAGCATTTCTGCCATGCTGGCGTAGTCGTTGGCCCCCTGTACAGTCTGAATCCGAAATTTTCGATAGTCCGGATTTTTGGGTTTTCCGCCCTCAAAAACCACCATGGAGCCAACGGACTGGAAGCCAAAGGTATTGGAGATATCGTAGGCTTCAATTCGCTCGTAGGATTCGTCAGGGTCGGCCCCCAGAATCTGTTCGAGCTGCCGCACAGCCCCCCGCGTTTTTTTCTCTTCCTGCTTCATCTTTTCTCCAAAGCGGGAGAGATAGAGCTGGGCATTCTGCCTCGCCAATCCTATAAGCTTGGCCTTTTCACCTCGAAGGGGAACGGTGATATGGACTTTTTGCCCCTTCCGCGAGGTCAGCCATTCCTCCAGAATAGGGGAGTTATCGGGGGCCGCCATGACCACAAGCTCCTTGGGAATATAGGGGGTTCCAGCGTAAAATTGTTGGATAAAGGCGGCCAGAATTTCCCCCGCCTCCTGATTTTCAGCGCCGTCCATAAAGAAATGTTCTTGCCCGATCAGACGGCCATTTCGTATGAAAAATGATTGGACGATCACATCATCGCCAGCTGTGGCATAGGCGATCACGTCCCGGTTCTCATCGGAGCCGGCGTCATCGATTTTCTGGCGCTGGGAGAGAAACTCGACGCTTTTGATCTGATCGCGCAGCCTTGCGGCCCGCTCAAAATCTAACGCCTCCGATGCGTCCATCATTTTCGCTTTTAAGTCCTGGATAACCTCCTGATGATGCCCGCTCAGAAAATCCATGGCTTTTTCCAAGATCGCATGATATTCCTCCTGAGTAACCTTGCCGGTACAGGGACCGATGCAGCGGCCGATGTGGTAATTGAGGCAGGGGCGTTCCTTTCCAATATCTTTGGGCAGCGCGCGATTGCAATGGCGCAGGGGCCAGATCTGCTGCATCAGATCCAAAGTCTGGCGCACGGCAAACATGCTGGTGTATGGGCCAAAATAGCGGGCTTTATCCTTTGCCACCTTACGGGTGATAAAGATGCGGGGAAATGCCTCATAGACTGTCGCCTTGATATAGGGATACTGCTTGTCATCCTTTAACAGGGTATTGTACGGTGGACGGTGTTCCTTGATCAGGTTGTTTTCCAGGATCAGCGCTTCCATCTCCGTATCCGTCACGATATATTCAAAATATTCGATGCGGCTGATCATGCGCAGAATCTTGGCTGTCTTATTTTTCGGACTCTGGAAATACTGACGGACACGATTCTTCAAATTGACCGCTTTTCCCACGTACAGAATCGTGTCGCCCTCCTTCATAATATAGACGCCTGGCTGTTCTGGCAGTTTTTTTAGTTCCTCCTTGATATCAAACACAGAGATCGCCCCTTCCAAATCAACAAAATCCAGTCCACGGTACCCTAAGTATACCGCACTCCCAGGGGAAAGTCAAAGGGATGTGAGCTTTTCCACAGCGGTAGCAAGCAGCGCATCACAAATCAGCAGTGACACACGCCACATCAAGTGGAAAGTCAGAGAAATGTAAGATTTTCCATGAAAAAACTATGGTATAATAATCGCGTTAGCGATTATATGCGCCGGCCGCGCAGTACAGTTGAAGAGAGAGGACGCCGTATGAAGAAAAAGACGCAATCGATCTTGATTCTACTTATTTTTTTTATCCTTTTCGCCATCATACTAGGGAGTCTATGGGGGTATACCGCATTGACTGCCATGAAAAAGATAACACCGCAAGAAGTATATCCAGCCGTCTCGGAGGGCTTCTCCCTCTTGCAATACTGCGGGGAGATGGATGCAGAGGATTCGATTTTACTGCGGGATGGACAGTACTATATTGACCTTACCTTCATCAACGAAAATTTTGCCGGCGAGGCCTTTTTTTACCAGGACGGCGGCGAAGAGGTCATCTATACCAACGCCAACACAATCCTAAATTTTACCTGCGGGGAGACGGGTATGGTAAAAAATGGAGTGCAGATGGAGGGGGAGGTATGGTTTGTCCGCCAGGGCCAGCGGATCTACATGAGAATGGATGAGGCGAGAGACATGTTTGGGCTGGACTGGATTGAAAATAAGGAGTATAATATAATCAGCGTTCAGGCGCTGCAGGGACAAAAGGGGGTCTGTGCTGTCGAGGGCACCTATCTGAAAGCATATCCCCAAAGCGGTGACTTCATAGACTCCATTATGGGACACAGAGAAGGGTTTCAGTATTACCGGCAGATTGCACTTGGGGAGACGCTGTATCGGCTCGGGGAAGCTGGCGGGTATGCACAGGTCCTGACTCAGGACGGGCTTGTGGGATACATTCAAGAAGATGCCGTCCAGGAGTGGCAGGAGTACTCGATGGAGGTTCCCGCGCAGCCGGAAGTTGAAATTCCAGAAGAGAGACGGGTACAAGGCAAGATCGTGATGGCCTGGCATCAGGATTATACGGGGAGATTTGATGCTTCCACAGCGGAGCTATTTTCCAATGCTTCCGGAATCGCCAATGTCATTTCACCCACATGGCTGAAATTTCAGGATAACGGAGAGGTTCAATGCCTGGCCAATAGGGACTATATCGATTGGGCACACGGGGAGGGATATCAGGTATGGCCTTTATTTGACAATGATTTCGAGGATGAGAAGACGATGGCGGTTTTACAGGATACCGAGAAGAGGCAGGCCCTGGCCCGAGAGCTGGCCGCACTGTGTCAGGAGTATGGCTTTGACGGAATCAATGTGGACTTTGAGGGTATCTCCACACAGACAGGACCTTTTTTCGTCCAATTCATGCGCGAGCTGTCAGCGGTACTGCGGCCTGCGGGGTATTCCCTATCTGTGGACTGCTATGTGCCGAAACCGTGGACAGAACACTACCGGCGGGATATTTTGGGGAGAGTGGCGGATTATGTGATCATCATGGGATACGATGAACATTATGCAGGCTCTGAGGAAGCGGGAAGTGTGGCCTCAAAAACCTTTGTCGCGGACGGCATCGCAGACACGCTGGCCCAGGTACCGGCGGAGAAGACCGTGTTAGGGGTGCCATTTTTTACAAGGCTCTGGACGACGGTGGAAAGCCAAGATGGGTCAACCACCCTCGAGACAGAAGCCATGGGCATGGAGAGGGCCTTAGATTTGGCGGAGGAGAACGGTGGCGAGATGGTCTGGCGGGATGAGATAGGCCAGTATTACGTTGAATATAAAATGGGAAACAATCTATGTCAAATTTGGTTAGAGGAAGAACGCTCCACCCAAATACGGCTTGACATGGCAAAAGAGAATGGATTAGCCGGCGTGGCCGCTTGGAAGATCGGTTTGGAGCGAGCCAGCGTGTGGAGAGAATTTCAAGAGTATGTGCAGTAAGGAGGCCATATGGAAACGGATAAACGGGCAGTCGAGACACAGGAAAAAGTTCAACGGTTTGTATTGTTGGCTGTCGAGGGAGACGCCGCGCCAATCGAGGCGGAGAAATCGTTACATGAGCTGGAAGAATTGCTGGAGACGGCGGGGGCCGTCAGTGTGGGCCGTATAATACAGAAGCTGGACTCGCCGCACCCTAAGACCTATCTCGGTACAGGCAAGATCGCGGAAGTTAAGGAAAAGATTGCCGAGACGGGGGCTGATGGGGTCATTACCGACGATGAACTGACTCCGGTTCAATTGAAAGCTCTGACAGATCAGCTTGGCGTCAAGGTTGTAGACCGCACGCTGTTGATCCTGGATATCTTTTCTCAGCGCGCTGTGACAAAAGAAGGCATGATGCAGGTTGAGCTGGCACAGCTAAACTATAGGTTGACGCGGCTGACGGGGCTTGGGACGGAACTGTCCAGGCAGGGCGCCGCGGTGGGGACCCACACTCGAGGCGCGGGGGAGACGAAGCTAGAGCTAGACCGTCGGCATATCCGGCGCAGGATCGATATGCTCAACCGGCAGCTGAAGGACATGGAGCAGCAGCGGGGACTGTTGCGCTCCCAGCGAACGGAGAATGAGATTCCGGTGTTGGCGCTGGTGGGATACACCAACGCGGGAAAATCTACACTCTTCAACCGGTTTACCAACGCCGGCGTGCTGGAAGAGGATAAGCTGTTTGCGACACTGGACACGACAACGCGGAAGATCCTGCTGCCCAGCGGCCGGGAAGCGCTATTGACGGACACGGTAGGCTTCATCCATAAGCTCCCGCACCAGTTAGTCAAAGCCTTTCGCGCGACGTTGGAGGAGGTTGTATATGCCGATATCCTATTGCACGTGGTGGACGCATCGGATGAGAAGGCGCAGCTCAACATGACGGTTACCACGAAAGCGATGGAGGACTTGGGAGCAGGGGATAAGCCCGTTGTGACGCTTCTAAATAAGCAGGATAAAGCTGGCGCCAGTGAGATGGCGGTGCATGTCCCCTATGCCTCGGAGGAAATCTTAAAGATATCGGCCTTTTCCGATGAAGACCGGCACGCCGTGTTGGAGGCGGTGGATCGAATTTTGGACGCTCAGCAGATGGAGATCTCCGTTTTGTTGCCCTATTCAGAGGGACGGCTCCACGATATGATCCGAAGAAAGGGACAGATTTTGGAGGAGGAATTCCGGGAGGACGGGATTTTTCTTCGAGTCCGGACGAAGAAAAAATATGCGTCTATGGTTGGAGCCTTTCAGGTCCAGGCATAGGACAGAGGTATCCCCGAATAGAATAGGAAAAAAAGGGGATGGGACCATGTCCAGAAAAACCATAACAGTATATCGAATTGTAATCCCGGTGCTAGTCGTATGTCTGAGCGCGCTGACCATATCCTATGCGCACACGGTCATCAGCACCCGGGGACTGCCCTTGGCCGGCAAGCTGATCTACCTGGATGCCGGTCATGGCGGCATGGATCCTGGAAAGCCGGGAACCAACGGCGCTGACGAGAAAGACATCAATCTGGCCATCGCTCTGAAATTGCAGGCGTACTTAGAGATCGGGGGAGCGCAGGTCGTTGTCACCCGTTTGGAAGATGAAGGATTATATACGGAGCAGGACCAGAATAAAAAACGCGCGGACATGCAGAAGCGCCGGGACATGATCAATGAGAGCGGTGCAGACCTCATGGTCAGCATCCATCAAAACAGTTTTCCCGAAAGCCAATACTGGGGACCGCAGGTATTTTACCAGGAGAATTCAGAAGAGGCAAAACGCCTGGCGACGGAAATCCAGGACCAGCTGAATTCCTTTACATCCCCGGACAATACCAGGGTGATCAAGCAGAACGACAGCTATTATATCTTAAAACAGAGCGAGATTCCCGCGGTATTGGTGGAGTGTGGATTTCTCACGAATTCGAAGGAAGAAGAAAGCTTAAATGATGAGAGCTACCAGAAAAAGGTGGCGTGGGGGATCTACGCGGGCATTGCGGCATACTTTAATATAGAGGCGGGAAACTGCCCCAGTGGGGAGGAGTCGTCATCTCCGTAATCGTACCCCCTAGTTCAAAAGAGAGAAGGAATCAACATACGATGTGGGACACAAAGGTCACGAAAGTTGAGGAAGGGCGGTTGGAGGCCACAGTCTTTGACGAGGCGACCGCCCTGCTGCGAGGTGGGCAGATCGTTGCATTTCCAACGGAAACGGTGTACGGTCTAGGAGCCTGGGCCATGTCGGAGGAGGGAATCACCAGGATCTATGAGGCAAAGGGCCGGCCGGCCGACAACCCGTTAATCGTGCATATCTGGCCAGGTGCTACCCTGGAGGGACTGATATCCGAGATACCGGCCTGCGCAGAAGCTTTGATGGAGCGTTTCTGGCCAGGCCCGCTCACCCTTATTTTTCCAAAGGGGCCTTTGATCTCAAAGGCTATCACAGGAGGCCTCGACACCGTAGCGATTCGTATGCCCTCCCATCCAGTGGCAAAGGCGCTGCTTGAGGCGTGCCGGCTTCCCGTTGTGGCCCCGAGCGCCAACACTTCTGGGAGGCCGAGTCCGACTACGGCGCAGCATGTGAAGGAGGACATGGCGGGGCGCATTCCTCTAATCCTGGATGGCGGACCTTGCGCCATCGGATTGGAGTCCACTGTTTTGGATGTCACGTCGGACAAGCCTATGATCCTGCGGCCGGGGGCGGTGACGAGGGAGATGCTCCAGCAGGTTATCGGGGATGTGAGGATGGATCCGGGGATCGCCTTGAAATCCTCCGCAGTCCCCAAGGCGCCGGGTATGAAGTATAAGCATTACGCACCCAAGGGGGAGCTGATTTTGCTGGAGGGTCCGTTGGAGCGAGTCAGAGCCATGATGGAGGAAAAGGTAGCCGAGTCTATAGGAAAGGGATACAAGACAGGTCTGCTCATCACGGCGGAGATGCAGGCGCAATACTTTCAGGGGCACATACCGGCTGCCGTGCAGGTTGAGATCCTCGGAAGCCGGAAGCAGCCGGATCAGATAGCCGCCAATCTATTTAGAGCGCTCCGAAGGTTTGATGAGGGCGGCTGTCAGGCTATATACGGCGAGGCGCTGCCCCGGGATGGGGTGGGCGAGGCCATTATGAACCGTCTGTGCAAAGCAGCGGCGGGACGGATTTTACATGTTGATACTGCGACAGGAAAGGATGAGGAAGAGTGATAGCAATCGGATGTGATCACGGCGGATATGGGTTGAAGCAGGAGATACTCCGCTATTTGCAGGAACAGAAGATTCCCTATAAGGATTTTGGATGCTACGGGGAAGCGGCGTGCGACTATCCCCTCTATGCAAAAGCTGTGGCCAAGGAAGTCGCAGAGGGAAAGGCGGAAAAGGGAATTCTCATCTGTGGAACCGGCATCGGAATTTCCATGGCCGCCAATAAGGTGAAAGGCGTGCGCTGCGCTCTGTGCCACGACTGCTTTTCCGCGGAGGCGACGAGACTGCACAATGACGCCAATATTCTTGCCATGGGAGGCCGTGTCGTCGGGCCGGGGTTGGCGGTCAAGATCGCGGATATATTCCTGCACACTCCATTTTCAGGGGAGGAACGGCACCAGAGGAGAATCAATCTTATGGAAGGGGAGGATGGAAATGAAAACTAGACGGACGAAACCGACTTGGATCTGGTACTACGGAGATTTTGAAATTCACCAGCATATGCTGATGGGGCTGCAGAGGGAGGAGCGGGGCAATATTGTGCCGGCCTTCTGGAAACTATTTGACTGCAACCGGCTCATCCGATTTACAAAGAAGGGCCATCTGGAGAAAGATGAGACCATCGCGGTGACCATGGATGGCGTCGGCTATGTGTCCATCAACGGGCTACGCCAGCCGGTACGGGAGGGCAACCGGCATTTGGTCAAGGCTGGCGACTATGTGCTGACAGTCATAGTGGGAAATGCCACAGGGCTGCCAAGCGTGTTTGTTCAGGGCCATACCATCATCAGCGATGAAACCTGGTCAGCCGACAGTTTGGCCGGAGATAAGAGTCCCGTGGGATGCTGGAACTTGGATGACCCTGCGGTTCCGCCCTCAAAATTCTCACTGCCCTGCAAGCCGGTCCAGCCGGTGGGGCGGATGAAAGTCGAGCAGGGGGAACTGTATGACTTTGGAAAAGAGACCTTCAGCAAACTTGTGATTGACGGCGGGGAACCCGGAGCTGTCCTCCGAATTTATTACGGCGAAAGCAGGGAAGAAGCTCTACACAAAGAAAAGACAGTCATTCGAGACTGTGTAACAATTCAGGAACCTCAGCATATTTTGCCCGCCAGGGCTTTTCGCTATGTCTATGTGGAGAGCGAGGGGGAGCCAGGTACGCTGTCAGGACTCTATGAATATCTTCCACTGGAGAAGCGGGGCGCCTTTCAATGCCCTAATGAGACACTGAATACCATTTACGACGTGTCACTGTACACGCTGGAACTGTGCAGCAGGCTCTTTTTCTTAGACGGAATCAAGCGGGACCGCTGGGTCTGGTCGGGAGATGCGTATCAGAGTTATTTCCTGGATTACTATAGTTTCTTTGATCAGGACATCATCAAGCGGACAATGCTGGCCTTGCGCGGAAAAGATCCGATTCCCTCCCACATCAACACCATTGTGGATTACTCCTTTTACTGGCTGATCTCCGTCTGGGACTACTATCATCATACAGGCGACGGGGAATTCGTGAGCCAGATCTATCCCAGGATGAAGAGTCTCATGGAATACTGTATCGGCCGTGGAAATAAGGATGGCTTGATCGAGGGACAAGGAGACTGGGTCTTTATCGATTGGGCGGACATGGAAAAGGATGGCGCCCTGTGCGCCATGCAGATGCTGTATTGCAAGGCGCTGGAGTCCATGAGCCAGTGCGCGGCGCTGCTGGACTTTCAAGAGGATCAGGAGCGATACGGGAACCTGGCAAGCACTGTTCGGGGGAAGATCCTTCGGCTATACTGGAATGAGGAGCGGGGAGCTTTCGTGACCACATGCCGGGATTTACAGCCTTCCCAACAGATTCGACGGCACGCCAATCTCTTTGCCATTATCTTTGGCTTCGCCAGCGAGGAGATGGCGCAGCGAATCAAAACCTCGGTGATTCTCAATGAGGAGGTGCCGCCCATCACCACGCCGTACTTCAAATTTTATGAGTTGGAAGCGCTCTGCAAAATGGGAGAGTACCGTACAGTTTTGGCCCAGATGGAGTCCTATTGGGGCGGTATGCTGGAGGAGGGCGCCACGACCTTCTGGGAAGAGTATGATCCGACCTTAACGGGCGTAGAGCAGTGCGCCATGTATAACCAGCCTTTCGACAAAAGTTTTTGCCATGCATGGGGAGCCAGCCCCATCTATCTGTTGGGGCGCTATTTCCTCGGGGTGGAGCCAACCAAGGTTGGCTATGCGGAATTTCAGGTTCGTCCTCAACTTGGAGGGCTTGCGTCTATGCGCGGAACAGTGCCGCTGCCCGACGGAAAGTCCGTGACGGTACAGGTGGAGGGCGCAAGGGTGCAAGTGACCACCGACGCAGAGGGTGGAACACTGGTGTTGGGGGAAAGCCGGATCCCCATTGTGCCAGGGCAGCCTCTGACCGTCGAAGGCTGAGCCGGCGGCAGGAGAGCACACAACAATATAGAGGGACTGTCCTAAACGCGATGCATCTGTTAGGGCAGTCCCTTGCCTTGTCCCATAGGACCTAGTTCTGAGTCCGCGAAGACGAACATTTACAATCGAAAAGTTGGCCGAACCTAAGCCTCCCGCACAGGGCGGGTGAACTTTTTCTTTGTCCGGATGTCGTCCCCGTAAAACTTCACAAGCTGATAGCTTCCCAGAAGCCGGGAAAACATTCGGTCTGAATACTGCTTTTTCAGCTGGCTGAGCGCCAGGTTGGTGGATATGATAGTGGATTTGCTGTGGAGCAATCGATGGTTGATGCAGTGGAACAGATCGGCCACGGAAAGGCTGGTGGCAAACTCCGTTCCCAGATCGTCGATGATCAGGAGGTCACTGTCCAGGATCATGTCAGGCAGGTCCAGATCCTCCTCGCGAGTGCGCTCACGGCTGCGATCCCGAAAGCGCTGCTTTTCCAACAGGCTGCACAGCTCGTAGGCGGTCTCATAGAGCACTGTATAGCCTTGATCCAGAATTTCTTTGGCGATGCAGTTACACAGAAAGGTCTTGCCTGTGCCGGTGGAGCCGTAAAATAAAAAGTTGGCGTCTGTGGTGTCGGAGAAATGCCAGATATACTTCATGACCGTATCCTGAATGTGCTGCATATTCTCCCGGGGCGTTGCAGGCTCATTTCCAAAGGATGAGGGGGAGAAGAGGCTGATGTCAAAGGTCTGGAAATTCTCAAGGGCAAGCAAGTTTTTGATGTTGGACTGAGAGTAGGCCAGATCGATGAGCCTTTGGGTGAGACAGCGGCATCGCTGATGCTGGACAAAACCGGTATCCCTGCACTCCGGGCACAGGTAATGGAGCTCCAAATAATCGGCGGGAAATCCGGCCTCCCGCAGCAGGGCTTCCTTTTCCGTCACCAGAGACTGCACGTGGAGGCGCACGCCGTCGATGAGCCGGCGGGGATCCTGGCGGGTCTGAAGGTATTCCTTCATCGCCCGTATGCCGAAGCTTTCCAATTCAGCGTCGATAGCGCGAACCTGGGGCAGCCTGCGGTGAACCTCCTCGACATGGGCTCTCTGTTCAGCGGCGGCTTGCGCTCTGCGCTCGTCGTACTCCAACAGGATTTTTTTGAAGTCTTGATCCGATACGGGCATCGCTTATTTCCTTTCCCCGGAATAGAGCTGTTCTCGCGCCATTTTCTCCAGTCCATCGTAGTCCCAGTCATCCCGCTGCGGATAGGAATGGAAGGTATTCTTGGCGGATGCCTTCCGGGCCGGCCCGGAACCAGCGGATTCCTGTGTGGCGGCGCGCTTTTGCGCGAAAGCCTCATCGGAACGCGCCACGTCCTCCAGGGTGTGGATCTGTTTGCTGTGCCAGTCTGCCAGTATTCCCTCCGCGTAGTGAAAGCTGGCTTGTCCCGTCTTTGCCACCGTGCGGCGGCAGGCCTCCAGGATCAACTCCATGGGGAGGCGATATTGTTCGACCCAGCGGTCCATGGTGCGGATATCTGTCTCCGACGGATTGCGCCCGGTGATTCCCAGTGCTTTCATGATGGGACGGTACACTTGAAAGCGCTTTGTGTGCTCCTGCGCCTTTTCCAGGGACGTAATTCCGCGGTCGGCCCAATCCTGCGCGACCTTTTCCATATAGCGAAGGCTGCGATTTCCATTGCTGACGCAGTACGCCACCAAGTATTCGATCACGTCCGTGGGCAAGCGATAGTAGTCATAGAAGCTGTACAGCAGCGACAGATTGGGGAAACTCAAAATCTCGCCCAGGGCCTCGGAAGCCATGGAGAAAAGACGCTGGATCTGTGGATTGTTTTGATAGATAGCCAGTTCCTCAGGGGTGTAGGAGGGTTTATGCTCCACGCGCACGACTTTGCTGACAGGGGGTGTCTCCGGCTCCTCCTTTTTGGGCGCCGGGGGATTCGGCTCAGGGGACGTGAGGGATGGAAAGCTGACTGTCAGCTGATCATCCTCAGCGTCAAGTTTGAGCACCCCCTCGGAGGCCCAATAGTAAAGGGCTTCCAGCACATCGGATTCGATGAGATTCAGCGCCTGGGAGGCCGATTTGGTGGTAAAATCCTGGGAGGCGTTCAAAAAGTGGTAATATATGTAGAGATACACTTTCACATAGGCGCCGTTGGCGGCTGGCATGTGGCGCAAGATAAAATCATCCGGAATCGGTGTGCAGGATCTGTGATTCTGTTTGAGAAATGATATGTCCGGCATGACGTGGGTCCCCTCTTTCTGGCAAAATCGATGTTGTACAAGCGAACGTGCGTGTGGTGCTGGCTGGCAGGGCAAGCGGAGTCTACAAATGCGTCCCTGCCGTCTGATGCTTGCTATTATACTACAAGATTTTTGATTTGTGAAGGGGGACGATATTCACCAGACTGGATGTGAGACTTATCCACCGTATGGTGGATAAGTCTGGGAACAAATATTTGGTAAGGGATGAAAGTTGGATAAATAGCTGGATTCAGAGGTTGAAGTTATCCACAGTTTATGCATGACTTATTCACAAAATAAAAATTGCAATCTGTGTATAAGTGTGTGGATAATGTGGATATCTATTTTCCAAGGAGGTCTTCTGCGATTATTACTATATCTCCCGCCCCCATAGTTATCAACAAATCCTTTGGGGAACAATTTTTTAGGAGAAAATTTTCAATTTCGTCGAAAGTACCAAAGTAGTGACAATCCTTGTCGAGCTTGCGGAGTTCCCGGCAGAGGTCGGAGGAATGAATCTCCCCCAAATCCTTTTCCCTGGCGGAGTAGATGTCGGCCAGCACCACATGGTCGGCGAGGGATAGGGCCTGGGCGAACTCCTTCAGGAAAGCCTTGGTGCGGCTATAGGTATGGGGTTGAAAGACAACATAGAGCTCGCGGTGAGGAACCTCACTCGCGGCGAGCAGCGTCGCGCGAATCTCAGAGGGGTGGTGGGCGTAGTCGTCGATGATCGTAACGCCGCCGACGGTCCCCTTATACTCAAAGCGTTTTTTTGTACTTTTATACTGGGAAAGCCCCTGGCGGATAGAGTCAAAGGGGACGCCCTGACACAGTGCGGTTCCCGCGGCGCAGAGAGCGTCAAAGATATTGTGGCATCCAGGCACAAACAGATCCACAGCGCCCAGATCCTGACCGTGATATACAATGTGAAAGGAAGATCCCAGACCCTCTCTGTGGTGCTCAATCTGAGAACAGGTTACGTCCGCATCGCCATCTAAGGAGACGGTGAGGATCGTTCCAGAAAACCATTGGAATAGCGGCAATAGCTCTTTCTCTAGAATCAATGTCCCGTCTGGCTTCATCCCGGCGACAAATTTTTGAAAGGAGGCGTGGATGGCGTCCAGATCCTTAAAGTAGTCCAGATGCTCCGCCTCAATATTGGTAATCACGCTGACCTTTGGGTGAAAGTGGAGGAAGCTGTCGGAGTACTCGCAGGCCTCCGCGATAAAGTACTGCGAATTGCCGATTCGAAAATTACTCTGCAGATTGTGCAAAATCCCCCCCACGGTAACCGTCGGGTCCAGGCCAGCCTCCATAAAAATGTAGGACGCCATGCTGCTTGTGCTGGTCTTTCCGTGGGTTCCGGCGATTGCGATGGAGACAGGGTATTCGTCCATGAGCTGCCCAAGCAACACAGCGCGCTCGATCACCGTAGCCCCGCTGGCGCGAGCTGCCGCCAGCTCTGGATTGTCCTCATGGATAGCGGCGGTATATACGATCAAAGAAAGGTCATCTGCGATGTTGGAGGCTTTCTGGCCGATATACACACGAATCCCCAGATCCTCCAGATGCTTTGTCATTTCAGTCGATTTTTGGTCAGAACCGCTGACTTCATAGCCTCTAGCCAGCATAATCTGCGCAAGGCCGCTCATGCTGACGCCGCCAATGCCAATAAAATGAACTTTTTTCATAATGCTCCCTTCTGTCTGTCCAAACAGACTTTTTCCTTACCTATATTTTACCATACTTTAGAGAAATGTAAAGGGTGAACCCCTGCAAAACAGGCGGACATCCGCAGGTTCGAAGTACAATGATTTTCAGTGGATATTTTATAAGAATTGGCATAAAGTAAGTTTTCGCTGAACGAGAACTTTTTAATAAAACGTATAGCATTAGACTTGACCGGGGTATCATTTCAGTATATAATCAATCTAGTTTAGTGTGAAAGGATGTGCGTTTAGTGAACCGTAAGGTCAAGACCGTGATCTTAGCCGCCGGTATGGGAACACGGATGAAATCAGAAAAACCGAAATGCCTCCATGAAATATTAGGTTACCCAATGCTTCACTATATTATTGAAGCATCGAAAAAAGTTGGCTGTGAGGAAATCTGCGTCGTCATCGGACATAAAGGCGAAATGGTTATGGAAGCCTTACAGGATACGCCAGGCATCACCTTTGTCCAGCAAAAGGAGCAGCTCGGCACAGGACATGCCGTTATGCAGGCCAGCAAGTTTATCGAGGGAGAGCCCAGCGATGTGCTGGTTCTATGCGGGGACACGCCTTTAGTCCAGGGAGAAGTCCTGGAGAGGCTGTTGCAGGTCCATCAGATGGAAAAAAATGCAGTGACAGTCTTATCGACCATAGTGGAAAATCCAACGGGGTATGGCAGAATCGTGCGGGATGCCGGCGGAAACTTTTTGTATAGTGTGGAGCAACGGGATGCCACGGAAGCGCAAAGAAAAATTCAGGAAGTCAATTCAGGCATGTACTGTTTCCAGAGCGAGGCGCTCTTGGAGGCGCTGGCGAAGATTGATAATCAAAATAGCCAGGGAGAGTACTATCTTCCCGATGCGGTCCCCAAAATTATGGAAGCAGGCGGGAGGGCGGAGGCGGCCATCTGTGAGGACTCCGCCGTGATCCTGGGAGTGAACGACCGGATGCAGCTGCTGGAGGCCACCCAGATTATGCAAAAGCGAATCAATCGCCGCTTAATGGCGGAGGGGGTAACCCTTCTATCCATGGAGAATACCTATGTCTCTCCCCACGTGAGGATCGGCAGGGATACGGTCCTGTATCCGGGCACTTTTCTCGAGGGGAATACGCATATTGGAGAACACTGCGTCATCGGTCCCAACAGCCGCATTGTGGATTGTACCATCGGAGACCATGTCACCATTCAAAATTCCACGCTGCTGGACAGCACGATACAGGATTTTGTCAATGTGGGTCCCTTCGCCTATGTGCGGCCTGGAAGCGTTATCGGCCCCTCCGTCAAGGTTGGCGACTTTGTGGAGATCAAGAATTCTGTCATCGGAGAGGGTACGAAGATCTCCCATTTGACCTATGTGGGGGATGCGGATGTGGGAAAGAACATCAATTTTGGGTGTGGCACGGTGCTGGTTAATTACGACGGAAAGGAAAAACACCGAAGCGTGATCGAAGACCATGCCTTCATTGGCTGTAATACCAATCTAGTATCGCCTGTGCGCGTGGGAGAGGGCGCATTTATCGCCGCGGGCTCCACCATTACCTCAGATGTTCCGCCGGATGCTCTCGGGATCGCAAGAGCCAGACAGGTCAATAAGGAAGACTGGGTCCAGAAGAGAGGAAAGCGATAGGACGGGCCTGCTTGCCTGATTCAATATGGTCCCTACGATGGACGCGACACGAGCTGTGAGCCCTGATTTTAGAATCAGGGCATGTGCTGTTTGTAAAAAAGATAGAGAGGACTACCCATATGATTTTGATCGTCGGCCTCGGGAATCCAGATTTGAAGTACGCATCCACAAGGCATAACGTCGGATTTGAAGCCGTTGCCTGCCTTCTCGAGGCATATCACATTAAAGGGGAAAAGAAAAAATTTCACGCCCTGCTTGCCCAGGGGGATATTGAGGGCACACCCTGCCTTCTCTGCCGTCCGCAGACCTATATGAACAATAGCGGCGTCGCGGTCCGGGAGATAATGGACTTTTATAAGATTTCGGTGGACGGCCTGATTGTCATCTATGACGATATCAGCATCCCCTTCGGCGCGCTCCGGCTCCGAGGGGGCGGGTCCGCCGGCGGACATAATGGGATGAAGAGTGTTATCGCCCATGTGGGGTCCCAGGACTTTCCTAGAGTGCGGATTGGCGTCGGTGAAAAGCCGCCCGGATGGGATTTGGCGGAGTATGTGCTGTCGAATTTTTCAAAGGATGAGATCCCGGTTATCGGGGAGACAATCCATCAGGCAGCTCAGGCGGCCGCCTGTATTGTCTCCCAGGGGTTGGACAGAGCGATGAATCGTTTTAACTTGAAAGCGCCACAAGGAGGGCATGATGGAAGTAAGAGGGATATTTAAACCGCTTGAGAGTCTGCCGGCCTACAACACCATGGTGCAGCGGGTGCAAAAGCGGGAGGCGGTCTTGGTTTCAGGCGCCGGCGATCCGGTACAGAATCATATATCGGCGGCGCTGACTGAGCGGCTTGGGACGATGGGGGTCGTTATAACGGCCAATGAGACGAAGGCAAAGGAAGTCTGGGAGGATATGAAATTTTATTTTCCCGGGCAGGCGATGTTTTTTCCGGCTAAGGATCCCCTATTTTACAGTGCCGACGTGAGGGGCCTCGCCATTGAGGAGGAACGGATCCGTGTGTTTAAAGCCCTGCTGGAGGAGGCCCCTAAGGTCTTGATTTTTTCGGTAGAAGCGCTGTACGACCGTTTGGCGCCGAAGGATGTCTTCTCCGGTTTTATTTTGCGCAAGCGCGTTGGGGATCGTATGCCACTGGATGAATTTGCCGAGCGGATGGTCCGGATGGGATTTGAGCGGCGGGATCAGATCGAGCACTCAGGGCAGTTTTCCATCCGGGGAGGAATCGTCGATATTTTTCCCATCGATGAGGTGATGGCATATCGCCTTGAGATGTGGGGGGATGAGATCGATACCATCAAGACGCTGGATGTGGAGACGCAGCGCTCTGTGGAGCACATCGAGTGGATCTGTGTATATCCCGTTACAGAGGTGCCGCTCAGCCAGAAGGATATCGAGGGGGGACTCAGCAGAATCCAACAGCAGCAGAAAACCGCCAGTGCGGCTTTGAGAGAGCAGGGATTGGAAGAAGAAGCGCAAAGGCTTGCCGAGATTACGGATTCTTTTTTATACCGGCTGTCCCAGAATCGGTACCGCGGGCTGGAGAGTTATATCCCTTTTTTCTATGAGAATCCCGTTACGATTCTGGACTACGTGCCGGAGGATGCCGTTCTGTTTTTTCAAGAGCCGGCCAGGATTCGAGAGAAAGTGCGGGTATTGCAGGATGAACTGCGACACAGCGTACAGAGCCGGTTGCAAAAGGGATATCTGCTTCCGGATCAGGGGCGGATGTTTCCGGATTTTGATGAAATCAGCAGAGGGTTTGACGGATTCGCCAAGCTCTATCTGTGCAGCCTTCTGGGGGGCAATCAGAATGTATTTCCCATAAAGGAGCTGGTCAGTGTCTCAAGCCGCTCTATCAATGTCCTGCAAGGGGAAGAAAATCTATTGCTGGATGAGCTGCGAGGGTATACCGCCATGCGCTACCAGACTCTGATGTTGACAGAAAGCCAGACGCGAGTAAAGCGGTTGGCATCCCGCCTGATGGAGGAGGGCATCCCGGCGTATGAACATACCGACTGGCAGCAATCTCTGGTCAAGGGCAGCGTTGCCGTGGCGCGGGGCGGCTTAAGCCGCGGCTTTGTGTATCCGGAAGCGGGCTTTGCCGTGGTATCCCAAAAGGAACTGAACGGCAGCGGTGCTTCGAAAGGGCGAAAAAAGCGCAGGAAATATAAGGGAAAGCAGATTACCAGTTTTGGCGAGCTGTCTGTGGGGGATTATGTTGTCCATGAAAATCATGGCGTTGGAATCTATCACGGGATCGTCCAGATGGAGGATGAGGATTCCAAGCGCGATTATTTCAAAATCGTATACAAGGATGGCGGGACTCTGTATGTTCCGACGACCTCCCTGGACATGCTACAGAAGTATGTGGCGGGGGAGGATGCGAAACCTAAGCTAAATAAGCTGGGCGGCGCGGAATGGAGCAAAACCAAGAACAAAGTTCGCGAGGGCGTCGCCAAGCTGGCGCAGGATCTGGTGGCCCTGTACGCAGCCAGGGAAGCGAAAAAGGGGTACGCCTTTTCCGCGGACACGGTGTGGCAGAAGGAATTTGAAGAGCTATTTCCGTACGAGGAGACGGATGATCAGCTGGCGGCCATCGAGGATACGAAACAGGATATGGAAAGCACAAAAATCATGGACCGCCTCATATGCGGGGACGTGGGGTACGGCAAGACGGAGATTGCCATCCGGGCAGCCTTCAAGGCGGTACAGGATGGGAAGCAGGTTGCATTCCTAGCTCCCACCACCATCCTGGCACAGCAGCACTATAAAACATTTATAAGCCGTATGCGGGACTATCCCATTCGCATTGAGCTGCTGTCGCGGTTTCGAACGAAAAAAGAAATTGAGGCAGCTCTCAAAGAGACGAGAAAAGGAGCGGTGGATATTTTGATCGGCACACACCGGATCCTAAGTCAGGATGTGGTGTTCAAGGATCTGGGACTTCTGGTGGTCGATGAGGAGCAGCGCTTTGGTGTGGCCCACAAGGAGAAGATGAAAGGGCTGAAAGAAAACGTGGATGTTTTAACCTTAACCGCGACGCCGATTCCGCGCACGCTCCATATGAGCCTGACAGGGATCCGCGACATGAGCGTGTTGGAGGAGCCTCCGCAGCAGCGACACCCAATCCAGACCTTCGTGATGGAGGAAGAAGAGGAATTAATCCGAGAGGCGATCTACCGGGAACTGGGGCGCGGAGGACAAGTATTTTTTCTTCACAATCGAGTGCGGAATATCGAACAGGTTGCGGCCATGGTGTCACGGCTTGTCCCGGAGGCCAGAGTCGCCTTTGCCCATGGACAGATGTCGGAGCGGGAACTGGAGGATGTGATGTTCCGCTTTGTTGAGGGGGAAGTCGATGTCCTCGTCTGCACGACCATCATCGAGACGGGGCTGGATATCTCCAATGTCAACACAATCCTGATTCAAAACGCGGACGCCATGGGCCTGGCGCAGCTATATCAGTTGAGGGGCCGCGTGGGCCGCTCGAACCGCGTCGCATACGCATATTTTCTGTATAAGCGCGGGAAAGTTCTGCAGGAGGTTGCGCAGAAGCGGCTGGAGGCCATCGGAGAGTTCACAGAGTTTGGCTCTGGCTTCAAGATCGCCATGCGGGACCTGGAAATCCGCGGTGCCGGAAATATATTGGGACCAGAGCAGCACGGCCATATGGGCGCCGTCGGGTATGATCTGTATTGTAAACTGTTGGAGGAAGCCATGGACACAGTCCGGAACCGTCCGGTGGCGCAAAGGTTTGAAACTGGCGTGTACATCAAAGTTGACGCCTTCATCCCCTCCTCCTACATTGGAAATGAATCGCAGAAATTAGAAGTTTACAAAAAAATTGCAGGGATTGCCAATGAGGAAGAATACTACGACATGCAGGAAGAACTGACAGACCGGTATTCCGACATGCCGCAGAGTGTCAATAATCTGTTGGAGATTTCTCTGATCAAGGCTATGGGAAATCAGTCCGGCATTGAGAATATTGAGGTCAAGCAGGGAGCGCTGTTGCTCTCTTTCCGGCAGGATGCTCCGCTGGATTCAGCTAAGATCGCTGAATTTATGCTCCAGTATAAAAAGACAGCCAAAATACAATCCAACGGGAAGGGCGTTAAAATGACGATTCAGCTTCCCCCCTATCAAAAGGAGCGGGAGCTGCTACAGCATGTAAAAGCGGCATTGAAAAATGTTATGGCTCTGCGTGGGGATGACCAACAGGGGGAAGGCCAATGAGAGGAATCAGAATCTTGCTATTGCTCCTCTGCGTCACCGGTGTGCTCACCGGCTGTGAAAAAAAAGAGGACATTCTCATGACGATCGAGAATGAGGAGGTTCCGCTGGGGGAAGGCATGATCTATCTGAAGCTGGCGGCAGAGGATTTCGAGGCGCTGGGCGGGCAGGACATATGGAAAATCAGTTTGACGGGCCAAGATGCGGTGCAAACCGTCGGGGAAAGAGCTTTGCAATCCCTTGTCCGAACAAAAGTTCTCGCAAGAGAGGGGGCTGGCGATGTAACACAGGAAGAGCAGCGGGAGCTTGAGGAGATGCGGGGGCAGTTGGAGGAAGCGCTGGGAAAGGAATTCTGTAAGCAGTGGAAGATCACGGAGGATGTCCTGGAGAGAGTCCTTCGCGAAAGCTTTTTTGCCGACCGGTATCAAACCTCGCAGCAGTTTACCACAGATCAAGAGGAATTGCAGAATAAGGTGGATGAGGCTTTCGCTTGGTATGATAATACGGACGTGGAGGCGTACCTTCAAAAAGTCCGCCTTCTGCCGCTCATGGTCTATACAGGAGAATGGGCGGACGGGACATGGGTGGAGTATCCAGAGGAGCGAAAGGAAAAACAGCAGGCGAAGATAGAGGAAGCCTATGGCAGACTGGAAGAGGGAGAAGATTTTCAGACAGTGGCCGCCCAATTTGGGGAGGATGCATCGCCATCGGATAACCCGCTGTTAAATGAGGGAATAATCCGCGCTGCCGGCGACGGGACGGTATTCTACCGAGGTCAGATTCAGCCGGACCTGGCGGAGCGCATCTTCCGAATACCGGCCAACGAACACACAGATATTATCTCTGTCAAATATGGGTTCATCATCCTGTTTGTCCTGGAGTACCCGGAGACCGCTGGCCTGGATAGGCGGCAATACACGTCGCAGCTGGAGACAGCGAAAAAACAATACCGCGAGGATCTCATGTCGGGGTTTCAACTTCAAGGATTTAATGATTTATATGAACAAATTGAGCAGAGAACGCCCATCAGCATTGACGAGGAGCTCTGGACAAAAGCGGTTTCCGATTTTTTTGCGCCGTGAGAGGCCGTCAGCGTCAACGGGACCGGACAGATTATTTTGGCAAAAAGTTGTTTCTGCTGGCATAAATTTTCTTCGAACGTAGATACTAGAAACATAATTTGGAAGAATGATTCTAGTAAACAGGAGGAAACAACTTCATGAAAGCAACAGGTATAGTTCGAAGAATTGACGATCTGGGCCGTGTCGTAATTCCGAAGGAGATCCGCCGTACGCTGCGCGTTCGGGAGGGGGAACCATTGGAGATTTTTACGGATCGGGAAGGACAAATCATATTAAAGAAATATTCTCCTATCGGCGAATTGGGAACCTTTGCGAAACAGTATGCGGAGGTGTTGGCGCAAAACACAGGGCTGACCGTCTGTATCTGTGATAAGGATATGTTCATTGCCGCTTCAGGAAACGGAAAGAGGGAGATACTGGACAAAGAGATCAGTAAAGAGCTGGAGCACAGAATATCGGACAGGATGACCATCGTTGCGTCCAAGGACGAGCGCGATTTTATACAGGTGACGCAAGATAAAACAGAGAGCGTATTCTTATCGGAGATTATTACGCCGATTATCAGCGAGGGAGATGCCATTGGGGCTGTTCTTCTGCTGGGCTCTGAAAATAAAAAATTAGGAGAGACGGAAAAGAAGCTAGCGCTCACTGCGGCTGGGTTTCTCGGCCGGCAGATGGAGGACTAGCCCGTACACGAGAGGGATGAGGGTCGAGATGAAATTTCCACAAAAGAATGCCTACGATTTTCAGGATTTGTGTCAGATCGTGGCGGATCTGCGTTCCCCGCAGGGGTGCGCCTGGGACCGGGCGCAGACGAAGGAAGACTTGATACAATACGTCATGGAGGAAGCCTATGAGGTCATAGACGCCATCCGAAAGCAAGACATGGCGGGTTTGCAGGAGGAGTTGGGGGATCTCTGCATTCAAATTGTATTTTTGGCGCAGATAGCGGCGGAACAGGGCGCCTTCACTATGGACGACGTCTGCGACGGAGTCGTTAAGAAGATGCTGTTCCGCCATCCCCATGTATTTGGATCGGACGAGGAGACTTTGACAAAAGAACAGGTCCCTGACACATGGGAGGCTCAAAAACAGAAGGAAAAGCAGTACAAATCCATCACAGAGCAGATGGAATCCGTGCCGGCGAGTATGCCGGCTTTGCTGCGCGCCTATAAAGTACAGGCAAAAGCGGCAAAGGTGGGTTTCGACTGGCCTGACGCCGCTGCCATGTTGGACAAGATAAAAGAGGAGACACAGGAGCTGGAAGCAGAGGTCTATTGTCAGGATGAGGAAGATAATGGAAACAATGGCAAAATTTCGGAGGAATTGGGGGATCTGATGCTGGTTTTATCCAATTTTTCAAGGTTTTTTGCATTAAATCCTGAAATTGTCTTGACAAATGCCATAGAAAAGTTTATAAATAGATTTAGGGCAGTTGAGTGTAAGAGCCAGCTGCAAGGACTGTCTCTCGCAGATTTGACTCTCGCGGAGATGGACGTGCTGTGGGAAGAGACCAAGCACTCCTAAATTACTATCTTATTCACGAGGAGGACTAACAACAATGAACAAGGCGCAGTTGGTAGCAGCCATTGCTGAGCAGGCCGGTATGACGAAGAAAGATTCTGAGAAATTCCTGAAGGCTTTCGAGGATGTGATTACCGCAGAATTGATTAAGGGCGAAAAGATCCAGTTAGTAGGTTTTGGCACATTTGAGGTAGCAGAGAGACCTGCCAGAACAGGAATCAATCCTCAGACGAAAAAACCCATCGAGATTTCTGCTTCCAAAGCTCCCCGCTTCAAAGCTGGCAAGGCGCTGAAGGATGCCGTGAACGAATAAGTTTGACTATTTTTCTCAGCAGCTGTGCTGCTGTGGACGGGATATGGAGATCTACGCCTGAAGACACAGGTGTAGATCTTTCTTATCCTATGGGGAAATCCGCCGAGAGGCAATCCGCCAGGAGCATTGTGCCCAGGCGCAGCCTTTAACACGTGGAAGGGAAGAGGGAGGACGCAACAATGCGGCTAGACAAGTATCTAAAAGTATCGCGTCTGATTAAGCGAAGGACGGTGGCCAATGACGCCTGCGACGCAGGCCGTGTCCTGATCAATGGCAAGGTGGCGAAAGCTGGCGCCAATGTGAAGGTGGGAGATGTCATCGAAATCCAATTTGGCTCGAGCACAGTCCGCGCGGAGGTAACCAGCGTGGCAGATCATGCCAAAAAAGAGGAAGCGTCCGACATGTACCGGCTTCTATAAAATCCATACACTTTTTTTCAGGAATAGGAATACTGTAGATAAGCCCTCTCATATACTGAATAAAGAGATGGGATTGGAGGCGATCCCGGATTCTAAAGAAAAGTAAGGAGGGGGACACATGGATTCCAGCATGACGGGACATCGTGTAATCATGGAGGAGCGGGGCCGGGTTGAAGTCACAGGCGTTATCGATCTGTTGATTTTTGATGAGAATGAGATCGTTCTCGATACGTCCCAGGGAATATTGAGTATACGCGGGATGGATCTGCACATGAGCAACCTGAGTCTAGACAAAGGACAGATAGCCCTGGAGGGCGATATCGGTGAAATTTTTTATGATGATTCGCAGAAGGCGGCGCCAAAGGGCAAAGGCGGCGGCCTGATGAATAAGCTCTTTAAAGGGTAGGAGCCAGTATGATTGCTCAGCAGGCGTGGTTATTTCTGTATACGGTATTGTTTGGAATCCTTTTTGCTGTCGTGTACGATACACTGCGGGCTGTCCGCCGTGCAGTGCCACATGCGCTGTTTATTATTCAGCTGGAAGATATTATATTCTGGCTCGGCGTGGGGGCGGCCAGCTACTGGCTCATGTTTTCCAGCAATTACGGTGAAATCAGGGGATTCTGTCTGCTAGGCTTGGGGCTTGGCGCTCTGGTGTATGGTTGTACTCTGGGACGGTTCTTCGTGAAGGGATTGTCAGTTCTACTGCGGACTTTGATCAGAATCCTGGCGTTGCCCTGGAAGGGGATTGGCATGATGATCCAGAAAATCAGAAAAATATTCAGGAAAAAGAAAAAAACGCATTGACGATCCCCCGCAGAAGGAGTACAATAAAAATAAGTCCAATATCAGGAGGCAGCCGATGGCGCACAAAAAGAGAACGAGTCTTTTAAGACGCAGGGTGAGCAGGCCGAAGGTGTACTCCGATGATCATCCGATAAAAGAAAACTGGGGTATACGGGTTATCCGCAGAATGTTTTTCTTACTCTTTTTTGTGGTTTTCAGTGGCGTGTGCCTACTCAAGCTGCAGTCCTTGTCCGCCGAATCGGCCAGGCTGGACGAGTCGATCACCGCGCTGGAGCAGCAGCTGCTGGATGAGAAAGAGAGACAATTGGATGAAAAGACAATGCAGGAGTACTACCAATCCGATGAGTACAAAGAGCAGTTGGCCCGCGAGAAGTTCAATCTGATCAAACCGGGTGAGCGCCTGTATGTATTCGGGGAATAAGCCGTGTCATGACCGTATGTCATGATGCGGCTTATTTTGTAGAAAAAAATAGGAAAATTTTACCATTTTGGTGCCAGGAACTGACAAAATTTCAACTTTGCATGGGGTATAATAGAAGAACCTTTCGAATGAAAAAGCCTGGAACATAGGAGGGATACCATGCAAGGTTCTAATGCTGACATACATGTTAACCTATCGAGAGCAAGCGCGGGTAAAAAACTGCATTCGTATATAAACAAATCCCTTTGGATGGATATAGCGCTGGCGGTTCCGGCTCTGTTCCTGGTGAGGCTGCCGATTTTTGTCAATCTCTATGTCATTGGGCCGGCGTATGTCTGCGCTATGATGAAGCGAAAAAGATGCGGATTCATCAGCGCCTTCATGGCAGGCTGTGGACTCTTTTTATTGGACATGCCATCGCTACAGTGGAAATATGGCGCATTGTTGCTCTTACTGTTAGTCGCTGATTTTGTGTGGGACACGATGCCGGTAACCGCCGGCAAGTCATTTGCGCTGCGGAGTGTAGGGTACTGTGCCGTTCTGCCTCTTTCTACGATCCTGCTCAATCTGATCGGCATCACAAAGAGTTACAGCTTTGTAATGGTTTTGCTGGAGACAGCTATTTTTTACGGATTTATCATATTATACGAGCGGTGTTTCAGCGCGCTGTATGAGGAAGGGGGCTTCCGAGGACGGCTATCAGAAGAACGGTTGGGTGGTATGTCAGTAACCCTCGGCACGCTTTTGGCGGCCATCGCGCCATTTCACTGGGGGATGTTCTCCCTCTATCAGACGGCGTTGGTTTTCGGCTCCCTATTTTTTGCCTATGGATATGGAGCGGCCGGAGGACTTTTATTCAGCGTACCAGCCATGGTGATCTTGAGGCTTAGCGGAGCTGGAGGCGAGAGCATCATGATGGTATGTTGCCTGGAAGTTCTGCTGTGTGGTATTTTTCGGGAGTTGGGAAAGGTAAGCTCCTTTGTCGCCTCCTTTGCGGGTGGGTTGCTGTTTTTATTGCTGTTTATGGGCAACGGCTATGTTACGACGGAAGTATTGGCCCTGGCGATAGGAGGCGCGGCGTTTTTTCTGTTGCCGGACAAGCTGTTGCCAGCGCGGGGACGCCTCAGAAGCCGGCGAAAGGAGGAAGCGGGACAGGCTCGCCGCATCCAGCGCTATATCAGCCGGCAGATGAGGGACACGGCGGAGACCTTCGATATGGTCGCCGCAGCCCTGGGAGAAGCGGAGCAAAGGGCGCTGACAGAGAAAGATATGGCGCAGCTGTTTGAGGATATTGCGAGGAGGACGTGTCAGGAATGCGAACACCACGCATATTGCTGGGGAAGCAATTTTTACGGTACGTATCAGACGATTTTTGACGTTGTGAATGCAGCACAGACCAAGGGAAAAATCGAGCGCGGCGACGTATCGCCCGAGTTTTTACAATTTTGTAAAAAAGGGGAAGAATTTGTTCGAATGGTGAACCGCCACTTTGAGGTGTACCGCTTGAACTTAAGTTGGGAAAATCGGTTGGGAAAAAGTGTCAATTTAGCCCAGGATCAGCTGAGGGAAATTTCCAGACAGATGCGTTCAATGGAACAGTATATGACGAGGCAGATCCACTGTGACGCGAGACTGGAGCATAGAATCGAGGATGAACTCATACGCCGCGGGATCAGGGTATCGGAGGTATCCGCGCTCTTCGACACCTGTCATGATCGAATGGACATCACGCTGTGCTTAGAGCAGGAACTGGCGGGAAAACGAAGGGGGGATGTGCAGCATCTGATCTCCCACTTAGCAGAGCGAGAGATGGAGATCATGGAGATTCGCCCCAGTGGCAGGGGACTCTGGAAATGGAGATTGCGGGAGAGGCTTGCATATAAGATTGATTGCGGCCTCGTCAGCATTGGAAAGATGGAGGTGAATGGGGACAGCTACGTATGTGGTCCACTTCGGTATGGACGCTATCTCCTAGCGCTGAGCGACGGCATGGGAACGGGAGAAGACGCAAAAGAAGAAAGCGCCTTGGCTTTGGATCTTCTAGAAAAATTGTTGAACATGGGCATGGAGGAAGTGGACGCTATACGGCTTCTAAATTCCGTTTTAGTTCTCCACAGCCGGGACGAGACGTTCACAACCCTGGACCTGGGCCTAATCGATCTTATCAGCGGACACATGCACCTTGCCAAATCCGGCGGCGCTGTTACCTTCCTAAAAAGCCAAGACCGAGTTCGGATTTATCACTCGGATATGCTGCCGATTGGAATCATGGAAAATGTGGATGTGGAAGTCTATGAGGAGGATCTGCAGCCGGGTGATGTTTTGGTCATGATATCGGACGGAGTTCTGGATCAGACGCCCAATAGCCGCGAGGCAGAGCTTGTGCTAAAACGGTGGCTTTTGGCAAGTGAGGAGGAGGATCCACAGCAGCTGGCAGACGGAATTCAGGCTGCTCTCAGGCAGTATACGGGGCAGCGGACCGGAAAGCAAGATGATATAACAATATTGACGGCGGTTATGCGGGAGCGGTAGGGCTGTGCAGGGCCGCCGGCTCTGCCGCCATGGGAGATCAAAGCAAGTGTCTGCTGCGCTCTAGGGGGAGCCGCCGCAGACACTTTTTGTTTGCCCAGCATGGGCGTTCTCTAACGGGTGAAAGTCCCGAGTGCGCGTAGGCAACGACGAAGCACATAGCCGAACAGCAAGGGTGTCCATCGCGAGGTGGAATCTGAAAGAAG
>NZ_JACRSQ010000013.1 GCF_014384895.1 Bianquea renquensis | reverse complement strand
GTAAGAGATGGTGGTGGGGTCTTTCTGGACGAGTTGGGAAATGGCCTTGAAGGTCATGCGCTTTCCGAGGCAGTCCTCAATCACCTTGCGCTCCTCCAAAGTAAGATGTTTGTTTTTTCTTGGGTTTGATTTTTTAGCCATATGTGTGGCCTCCTTTCTGAGAAATAATTTCCCAGATTCAATTCAACCACAAATGACGTATCAAAGTAAATCCCATTTTAAATCCCACTGTGGCACTTACTTTGGGAATTTACACAACAAAAATTAGGCATAAAATTTCAAATTTACTCTTGCATAATCCACTTACTTATGCTATAATTTTTCATGCTGACGCTGAAAGTCAGCTGCGAGGACACAAGGAGAAGTACCCAAGTGGCTGAAGGGGCTCCCCTGGAAAGGGAGTAGGTCGTTAATAGCGGCGCAAGAGTTCAAATCTCTTCTTCTCCGTCAAAAAGAGACAAACTTGTTTTAGAGCAGGTTTGTCTCTTTTTTATCCGCAAATAGGTTAAAAATAGAATTATGGCATTGATAACGGCTTGATTTTGATGAAAATTAGGTCGTTTTTTATTCTGTTCGATTATATTACAAGTCTTAAATATACTAATTTACGGGTTATGACTATAAGTAAAAAGCCGAAGAAAATCACAAATCCACTAATATTTACTTTTATTATTGTAAAACACACAAATTAGTGATATAATTTAGAAAGGAAAATATGATATGAAGTTATCTTATGTTGAATCGAAGATTTTCAGCAAAGTTTGTTATGGATTCCGCCGAAACAACAACGGAATTATTGAAACAATACCGGACAAGGCTAAAGTTGTTGAAATGATATTCTTGCTTTATTTAAATGGAAATAGTTTAGAGGATATCCAGCATTACTTATTTGAAACACAAATACCATCTCCGTCTGGAAAACAAAAATGGAGTCGTGATGTTTTGAATAAGCTATTAAATAACTACAAATACACCTTTGGTATCATTAGTCATGAGCTGTTTGAAGCCGTAGAAAGTTTAAAAGAAAGCAATTGCCGAAATCCAAATCGAAGTACAGAGGATGTAGATGAATGGGACGAGCGACAAGAACAGAACTACTGTGGGCTTATGCCATAACACGTGAGGAGTTCTTAAAACGTGTGAATGATAAATTTGAACTTCATCCAGAGGAATGGGAAAAAATCCGCGATACTCTCTTTGATGCTATGAGTAAAGGAGAGTCGCCTATATATGAGCCTAAAATGAATGCTTTTCTGGAACAGACAGTATACAAATATTTGCGTCCGATGGAAGAACCTATATCACTGACAGACATTGCAAGAAGGTTTGAACCAGAGAATCCGAGTTATTTGATTCAAAGTTGGCTTCGCAGCAGAAATACGATTGAGTTTCTCGGAGAATGGGAGCGCAATAACAACAAGCAATTCAACGAGGAAGCGTTTCAAAAGCTGCTGAAAGATGTTCGCTCGCCGTCCTATACGCTGACTCCAAAGAGATGGATTGAGACTGTGAATGCTATCGGACTTGAATCCAAACGGGGTAAAAACGGGGGCACAATGGCTCATCCGTTTATTGCCTGTGATTTTGAAATGTGGAATGATATGCAGTTTCGATATGAAGTGCTGAAGTATTTTATGAGTTCAAGAATTGAAACGGACAATGAGGAATGAAGATTATTAGAGCGAAACCGCGAAATTCAGACGGATTATTATCATTTGCAAATGTGCCAGTTATATTATTATGGATTCAAATTAAAATACCAGAGGATAGCAAATGCTGCTACGTCTAGAATTATGTTTATGAGAGGCTGTGCGGCTGTAAAAGAAGGAGGATACTATGCGTATTGTAAGCTTGGACATTCAAAATTTTCGATGTATAAAACAAGCCCATATTGCTTTCAAAAGTCAAACAGTCCTTGTCGGCGACAACAATTGTGGAAAATCAACAGTATTGGAAGCAATCGATCTTGTTTTGGGACCAGATCGAATGTCAAGGCATCCCGTTGTGGATGAATATGATTTTTTCACCGGGAAATATCTCAACAATGATGAACCTATTCAAATTTTGTCTGAAGTTGTAGTAATAGATTTATCCGAGGAACAGCTTCGATACTTTAACAGCCATATTGAATGGTATGATACTGAAAATATGTCAATGCTTTCCGAACCTCCGGCATCTCAAACGGACAAAGACAACGTTGTTCCGGCTCTAAGAGTGCGTTTTGTTGGAAATTATAATAAGGATGAAGATGACTTTGAAGGTTATACATATTATGCTAATCCTCCGGCAATCGCTGATGGAAAACCTGATGTTTTTTCAAAAAAAGACAAGCGTATGTGTGGCTTCTTGTATCTGAGGACTCTGCGAACCGGATCAAGAGCATTGAGTATGGAACATGGCTCACTTTTGGATATTATACTTTCAATCAAAGAACTACGTCCTCAGATGTGGGAGGATGTAATCCATCAAATTAATCATGTTACGGTAGCAGCAGAACCAGAGCTCGGAATTTCCGAGGTGTTAACATCTTTACAAGACGAAATACACAAACTTCTTCCGGCGGACACCGCCAACAATCCGGTTATGAAAGTATCAGATCTTACTAGGGAAAACTTAAGAAGAGCCATTACCGTCTTTTTGGATTCGGGACTTCGCCGCGAAGATGATACGGTGTATGCTGTCCCATATTATAAAATGGGTACTGGTACGATAAACGTATTAGTGTTGTCTCTTTTACGCATAATTGCAAACCTAAAGCAAAAGGTTATTTTTGCCATGGAGGAGCCAGAAATTGCGATTCCTCCGTATATTCAAAAAAGCATCATAACAAACGTACTCTCAAATTCACATCAAGCAATATTCACGTCGCATTCCCCTTATGTTTTGGAAGAATTCAGCCCCGATAATGTAATCGTTCTGTCAAATGATATGGGAGTATTGAACTATGAGGCAGCTAAATTACCGCCCCAAGTAAAACTCAAGGCATATCGTGAAGATCTAAGAAGAAAGTATTTTGAGTCATTGCTATCAAAGCGGGTATTGATTACCGAAGGGCGCACAGAGTATGATGTTTACTCTGCGGCTGCTCGAAGGCTCGAGGAACTCGACAGTGCAAAGTATGCGTCTTTTGATAGAATGGGAATTGCATTGGTAAATGCTGAATCTGATTCGAAAGTTGCTCCCCTTGGTAAATACTATAAATCTTTAAATAAAACAGTATATGCTGTGTTTGACAAACAAGATGAAGCTGCGTCAAAAAACATTGCTGAATCAGTAGATGAGGCATATGAAGCCCAAGAGCACGGAATTGAAAATGTTGTACTGAACGGTATATCTGAAGCAGCGTTAAGACGGTATACAAATGAAATCATAGCAGATGGAAGATGGCCTTCAGATCTTGTTGGCGAAACGCCTACTCCAGATGTAAATTACTCAGAACTAAAAGGAATCATGTTTAAGTTTTTCAAAAGAAAAAAAGGCGAAGGTGCGCTTGCTGATTTGATTGCACAGTGTAAGGCCGATGAATTTCCAACATTTGTTTCCGATACGATATCAGATATAAAATCCAAAATAGATAGCATTTTGCTGGAGTAATTACACATGATAGAGTTGGATGATGAGAGAAAGAAACTTCTACAAACCGATGATCATATATTAGTCTTGGGCGGACCAGGTTCTGGCAAGACCACTATTGCTTTATGCAAGGCTAAACATGATATTGAAAAACTAAAACCCTTTCAAAAGATACTTTTTTTAAGCTTTGCGAGAGCTACTGTAGTCAGAGTATATAAACAGAGCCAAGGTATTCTTAATACTACAGATTTGAAGAATATTGAGATAAGCACATATCACGCTTTTGAATGGAAACTATTAAAATCTAACGCCATGTTGATATCAAAGCATCCGTTATCGATATTGCCGCCGCATGAAGCTGCCGTCTTATTTAGAGGACTATCCGAGGATGACCTCAAACAGGCCACCAGTAAAGAGTTTGTGAATAGTGAAAAACTTCATTTCGATTTATTTGCGTCAGAAACGGCCAGACTGTTGTCTCAAAGCGATTCTGTTTTAAAACTTATTTCAGATTTATATCCAATCATAATTTTGGACGAGTTTCAGGATACGAATCAAGACGAGTGGGATATGATATGCTCGTTGGGACAATACAGTACCTTGGTTGCACTCGCTGACCCAGAGCAAAGGATATATGACTTCAGGGGTGCATCACCTGCCCGAGTAGGTGAATACATAAAGTTGTTTTCACCATCTTCCTTCGATTTTGGGAAAAACAACAAAAGAAGTTCCGGAACCGATATTGTCGAATTTGGTAACGATTTGTTAACAGGTGCAAATATAGGTAAGGAATACCATGATGTTAGTATTTGTCTATATGATGAAGGGTACCATAATAAGAGTGGGTTAATAAAATTAAAAAGTGGGTTGCTTTCAATAATACGAAAGTTAAATAATTCTTCTTCGAATTGGTCAGTAGCCATATTGACAGCGTCTAATTCATTAATGATTGATGTTTCAGATTTTCTTTACAACAGTCAGCGCTTTTCAAATGAACATGTTCTTCCTTCCATCACGCATAATGTGTTTATTGATATGACTGGACCAACGTTGTCCGCCATAGCCATTGCATCAGTATTGGAATTAGGCTCTCAATGCAAATGCTCAGTTTCTAATATTGTAAATCTACTGGAAAAACACATTTCTGGGAAGAACAGCGGCAAAATTTCGAATGCTGATAATATAATGTGTGATGCACTCCTTTCCTATTTAAAAACGGGAAAAACACGAGGAAAGAATCGTGAAAATCTAATATCTTTATGTGAACGCTTAGCAGATGCAGCGAACAAAATAGTTTACACTGGAAATATTATCGATGACTGGAAAGCTGTACGTGAACTATTCAATGACCCTAATAAATATTTGAGTATGCTTTATCGTGACTCTTTCCATGTACGGTTGCTTAGAAAAGGGTCTGCGCTTTATTCAACATTAAGTGATCTTTGGCGAACAAATTTGAATTACTTTGGTGCACAAATTGCAACGGAAAATGCTTTTACACAAGAATATTTCTCCATGGATATTCAAGATTCAAATGGAGTAAATGTAATGACTATACACAAGTCAAAAGGTAAAGAATTCGATGTAGTGATAATTTATGAGGAAAAGTATAAGGGAAGAATACTAACTAATCCAGAGGAAATAGATAAAGCACGTTTGAATTTGCGGGTGGCAGTAACACGTGCCAAGAAAAAAACATTCGTTTTAACTCCATGTAGCAAACCCTGTGAATTACTGTAATCTGTATGAGCAAGACAATAGCCACTACTTATCATTATAGTGGTATGAAACCATTCTGCGCTTAGAAAGACTATTCTTTAAGTTTGCAGTTTTTTCAAAACAACATTATTTACAAGAGTTCAAATCCCACCTCCGATAAGCCGAAAAAATCTTTTTCATGTGCCTCTCACAGACCTGCGGTCAGCAATTTGCGACCGCAGGTTTTTTATTGGTGCATTTATGCGAGGAAAAAGGGGCTGTCACAAAATGATTTTCTGAAATCATGAGGGGCGGCCTCCTCTTTATGTGCGAAGCTGTGGAAGAACTTGACTAAGAAACACGAAAAACAGCATACGAACTCTGAGGGGCAGGGTCTGCCTCTCAAAAAAGTGCACAGTTTTTATTCTTGGAGACGCTATGCAACAGTTGGGACAACCAGGTGTGTTCCCAACCGGCCTGTTTGTATTTTATGATGCAGCTTCAGAAGGGTATAGGCCATGCTCACAAGATACCATTCCACCATAACATTGGGATTTCCCCGTGTCAGAAAACGCCGGAAGTTCATGTCCTCTTTAATCATGGCAAATACTCCCTCCGACTGTATGGAGCGGTTACTGCGAAGCCGAATTCCTTCCTCTGTGGAAATCTTTTTCTCCATGGCTTCCCGCTGTCGGATGAAATACTTGGACACATTCAGCCGCTTTACCTTGTCGGCAAGGGGCGTCTTGTCCGTTTTCTTCTGCCGGATGCACTTTTCCTTTACCGGACAATCCTTGCAGTCAGCGCACTCATACACCGTCACCTCTTGGACGTATCCTGTTTCTGACTTCCGTTTTTTCACACTTACAGCTTGTAATTTCCGGCCCTGCGCACAGGTATATTCGTCTTTCTCTGCGTCATAGGCCATGTTTTCCCTGCGTCCGATGTCGTTTTTATATTTGCGCTTCTTCTTTTGCTCATGGTTGGAGGGCTTTACAAACAGGGAAAGCTGTTCGCTTCCATCTACATAGTGGTAGTTTTCCTCGCTCTCATAGCCCGAATCGACCACGACACGTTTTACGGGAAGCTTCTGGCACAGCTTTTCCAGAAACGGGATGAAGGGTTTGGTATCTGTCCGATCCGCGGAGATATAATTTCCTATGATGTACTCGCTGACCGTTGCCACATTTACATTATACCCGGGCTTTAACTGCCCGTTTTTCATATGGTCTTCCTTCATGTGCATAAAGGTTGCGTCGGGGTCTGTTTTGCTGTAACTGTTCCGATCCCCACAAATGTGGAGATCCAGATTGTACCGTTTTAACCGTTCCAGCCAGCTGTCGATGCTTTCAATGGCCTTCTGCAAACCGCACTTATGGTGTCCTTTCCCTCGGACAAATGCCACATTCCCGGTTTCCTTTGCACAATACAGCTGTTTTCTTACCTTTTTCAGCCGCTGCACCGTAATCCGCGGCGGGATGACGATTCCCGTCCCAGAGGCCTCCAGAAGCTTCGGCAGTTCACTTGCGATCTTTTCCCCCAGCTTGATCTGCCGCTTTGTTACCGCGGTCTTCCAGACGAACGAGTACCGATTGGCGTTGGCCTCCATTTTCGTGCCGTCAATGAATACCGCGGATTCCTCAAAAGATATTTCTCCGCAGTCCACCCGCAACTTCACCATCTGATTCAACAAATCCTCTACCGCGTAGGGCAGATGATTCCTGCGGAACCGGGCGATGGTGTTGTGATCCGGGGCGGGGCGGCCTTCCAGAAGGTACATGAAATTGACATTCTCCCGGCAGGCACGCTCGATTTCCCGGGTCGTGTAGATTCCCCGGGAGCAGCCGTACAGGACAATCTTAAACAACAGACGCGGTGAGTACTCGATTCTCCCCAACCGGGAGTAGGTCGTTGTCAATCTTCTGTAATCCAACTCCTCTGTAACAGCGCTGAGTAATCTCACGGGTTCGTCTGACGGGATCATTATTTCTAAATTCATGGGCAAGCAGACTTGATATTCAGTCCCGTATGCTGTATACTCTACTTGCGTGTTTTTTAGTTTCACACCTTAATTATACGCCGACTGCCGACTCTTGTACAGAGCCGGCTGCCGTTATTTTGGAGCTGCCTCACTGCATTAGTGAGACAGCCCCAAGAAAAAACTTTAGTAAATAAAAACCTTCTTGTTGTAAAATAGTAGTGGTTTGGCGACCGCATTACTAAAACAACAAGGAGGTTTTTTACAAATGAAAAATGAAATAAAAAGTACGGCACATTCAAAATATCGTTGCGAATATCATATAGTTATTGCACCGAAATACAGAAGGAAAGAGATATATGGTCAGCTGAAAAAAGATATTGGAGAGATATTGAGGAAATTGTGCGAGCAAAAGGATGTGAAGATAATAGAGGCAGAAGCATGTCCGGACCACATCCATATACTGGTAAGTATTCCGCCGCATTTAAGTATAGCACAGTTTATTTTAAAGTTTTGTGCCCGCGAGCGGCGGGTATCTGTTTTGCAACAATGATCCACATCTGGACGCAGTGCACGCTGTGCCCAGTTTTTTGCAAGGGTTGAGCGGAAAGGTCGGGATCGCGCAAATATGTTCAAAGAATAAAAATATCTTGGAAGGTGTGAGGCGCTTGACTGCATGCGTTATCCTGAATACCTGACCCGCTTATGACCAATCACGCCGAAAAAATAACCAATCACGACAGAAGCCGTCCGTAAGAATGGCTTTTTGTTATAATGGCACTGGATATATGTAAATTTGTAAAGTAGGCATATCCCGACGAGGTGAATTATGAATAGATCGACGACTATATTTGCATTACTCAAGTGATGGCGGTTTGTGCTGGCCTTTGCGGCTGTACTGCTGCTTTTTGTGGTATTACTGCTTCTTTTTCCACGGGGGAAGCATTTGGTACTTTCCACCGTTTCGCCCTATTGTTCTGGCTTGCGCTGATTGCCAGTTTCGTCTTTACGGTTATGGCGGTTCGCAGCAGAGGAAAGACTGAAGCAGACGTTTCACCGGCGGCAAAGCGTTCTGTCGGTTTTATAAAGAAGTTGGATCGCGGAGAGGAGAATTTTGATGAGAAATAAAAAGACCAACCCATTTATGGCGGTGTTGCTCAGCCTGTGCATGATGCTGGGTATGCTGCCGAGCTTCGGTAACACAGCGACCGCTGATGAGATTATTGCTATCCACAATGTGGAGGAGTTGAAAGCCTTTCGGGATTCTGTGAATAGCGGAGAGAATTACAGCGGCAAAACGGTGACGCTGAAAGCCAATCTTGATCTCAGCGGGGAGACGAACTGGACGCCGATCGGAAATAATACCGACTACGTGTTTAGCGGAACTTTTGATGGCGAAAACCATATTATTTATAACCTGACGATCAATGCTACCGTCCAGTATGCCGCACTGTTTGGAAGGCTTGAGAATGCAAATATTCAGAATCTTGGTATCGAAAATGCCAATATTACATCCAAGAGGGATGACGTGGCTGTTTTGGCCGGCAATGCCAAAGGCGGCGCCATTTCACGCTGCTATGTAACGGGTACGGTAAAGGGCCGGGGCGCTGTATCCGGTATTCTTGGTTCTACTTATGACGTCACTTATAAAACGCAAATCAGCAATTGCTATGCCCGTGTTGAAATTATTCAAAATGGCACCTATACAAAGGATTTAGCGGGCATCTCCGGCTGGAACAAGGCGACCAGCGTTGAAATTACAAACTGCTATTCCGCCTGCATTGGGGAGATCCGCCCCATTGCCGGCTGGAGTGATGGTTCCCCTGTATCAAACGATCAGTTTGTCAGTACCTATTTTGATAGTACTCTTTCTCCGAATTTCAGCTCGGATGCAGGTCGAACCGATCTCGGACGCACCTCAGAAGAACTGAAAACCCAAAGCACCTTTGAGAACTGGGATTTTGATGCCATCTGGGCAATCGACCCGGCCGTCAACGGCGGCTATCCCTATCTGCAGGGGTTCACCCCAGGGCTGAGCGGCGCACCCGGTTCTATATCCGTCACGGTACTAGATACCTCTGACAACCTGGTGACCAATGCTGCTGTTTCGATCAGGCATACTGCCTCCAATCAGGAAACCTCTTTAAGCCATCAGGGAAACGGTGTGTATTCCAGCACCGTTGACTCTTCTGACGCAACATACGATGTCATTGTAAACGGAGAAACAGTCAGACAGGTTACCCAGATCGGAAACGGGGCCGTCCGGATTCAGGTTCAGGTTGAAATGCACACCCACTGCGTCTGCGGCGGAGATGTGACCACCGGCAGTCACGTGTGCAGCGACGATACCACGTGGACTGCATGGGGGACTGCCGACGCCATGCCTTCGAAATCCGGCAGTTATTATCTGAAGGAGGATGTCAGTCTCAGCGCCGCATGGGAAATTCCTGCGGGTGTGACGATCTCTCTCTGCCTCAACGGTCACACGCTGAAATATGAAGGAAGTATAGTTGTTACAGGTGTTGTCTATATACAGGGCGGCACGCTGAATATCTGCGACTGTGCAGACGGCGGTACAATCACCGGCGGCAACGGCAATAGTTCCGGCGCCGGCGGTATCTACATCATTGAAGAGGGTACGGTTTCGTTATACAGCGGCAGCATCAGTGGAAATAAGACGACCAGTTTCGGCGGAGGTGTGTGCATTGGGGGCCAATCCACCACCGGGACGTTCTTTATGTATGGAGGCTCTGTGTCCGGAAATGAAGTAACCAAAAGTACGGGTGGAGGCGGCGGCGTCTATGTTTACAACGGCGCTTTTACCATGTACGATGGAAACATCAGCAATAATACAGGCGGTTTCGGCGGAGGCGGAGTGTACGTTTTGAAAGGCAGCTTTGTGATGAACGGCGGCAGCATCACCGGCAACACGGCTAGTGAGCGAGGCGGTGGCGTCATGATACCGAGTGACGACAATAGCGTCGTTCTATCCGGCGCACCGGTCATCACCGGCAACACGGTAAATAGTACAGCAAACAATCTTTATCTGGCTTCCAGAAAAACGATCACGGTGGATACGCTAACACAGGGGGCAAAGATCGGCATTACCACCTCTGCGGAGCCGGCGGAGGGTTCTCCTGTTTCCGTCACCGGCCAAAACAACGCGAATTATTCCGGGTATTTTACCAGTGATGACGATAACTATGCGATTGAAAACAGCAAAACGAATACGGTTCAGCTGGCGGTTCCGCATATCCACAGCTTTACCGTTAAAAACCCCGATGAAAAGTTTCTGGCAACCCCGGCGGACTGCGAGCACGCGGCGGTGTATTATATCTCCTGCGACTGCGGCGAATCCTCTCAGGGAACAAACGATGAAGAAACCTTTACAAGCGGCGCCGCGTTGGGGCACGCTTACGGCGCGTGGAGCTTTAACGGCAACGATACCCATACCCGCATCTGCGCCCGTGATTCGAGCCATACCGAAACCGAAGCCTGTTCCGGGGGAACGGCGTCCTATTTCGAAAAAGCGGTCTGCCAGGATTGTCAAGCGGGGTACGGTGCTCTGCTGACGGACACGACTGCACCGACCGGTGAAATTGCGCTTGGAGAGAACAAATGGAACAGCTTCTTGAATACCATCACCTTCGGGCTGTTTTTCAAGGAAATGCAGACTGTGACCATAACGGCAAACGACGACAGCTACACTCATAGCGGCTATACGGATGATAAAGCCGTTACGGTCGAATATTATCTGTCGGAGCAGGCCCTGACCAAAACGGAAGCAGAAGCGATTGATGAGTGGAGCGCCTATACCGCTCCGATCGATATCGACCCCATTCATAAGGTGATCGTTTATGTGAAGCTCACCGACCATGCGGGAAATGAGACGATGATCTGTTCGGACGGCGTAACCTTCGATACCACGGCCCCCGTCATCAGCGATGTGACCGATGGAGAGACGTATTACACCACGCAGATAGCGGAAATTCAGGATATTAATTTGGAATCTGTGAGGTTGAACGGCAGCACGGTTACCAGCCCAATTACGCTGGACGGCAACAAGGAAGCCGCCTATACCATAACGGCTGCCGACAAGGCGGGCAACACCACCACCGTTACCGTAACGATGAAGCCGATCTCTTCTCTTTCTCAGCCGATCGATGATATCGCCCTGGAAAATGTGAAGTCCAGCGATAAAACAGAAATTGAAGCGGTGAAAGCGGCAGTCGAGGCTGTGGATAAGACCCACGCCACCGATGAGGAAAAAGCGGCCTTGCAGGAAATCCTTGATAAGTGTGATGCGCTTCTTCAAAAGATCGCTGACACTGCCGATGAAATCACGGATATTACGGATAAAGCAAACGGTTACGATCCGGAGAACGTCACTTCAGATGACAGGGCAGATCTTGAGGATTTAGTTGATCGCGCTGACACATTGCTGGATGGTGAAAATCTCACAGAGGATGAAAAAGCAGCTTTAGAAAAGGCGAAAACCATTGCGGAGACTTTGATCCAAAACATGGATGAAACCGCTGATGAGATCGCTGATATTACCGAAAAGGTTAAGGACATCACCGCCCGGAATGTCATCCCAGAGGATAAGGATGACCTTGAAAAAGCCAAAGAGGACTTGGAAAAGGCACTCGAAGAGTATGAAAACAATTTGACCGAAGACGAAAAGAAAGCTGTTCAGGACGATATTGACCGCATAGATGAGGCTTTGAAGGTCATTGAGAAAGTAGAGACCGTTGAGGATCAGATCAATGTTCTGCCCGATACGGTGACAAAGGACGATATCGAGGCAATCAAAGCCGCCGAGAACATTTATAACGCCCTTACCGATTACGAAAAATCTCTCGTAAATAAGGACTCCAAAACAAAGCTTGACAAGGCGATTGCGGACTTGGCAGAACTTAATAAACCTGCTGACACAACCCCTCCTATAACGGGAGATAACAGCAGATGGCTATGGGTTGCGCTTATGTTCATCAGCGGCAGTGCGATAATCACCTTTGCCGTTTATAGCAGAAAGAAACAAGCAGCGCAGAAATAATTGACTTCTTAGTTAGCGGAGGGCGGTAGTGAGCCAAATCACTACCGTCCTCTGCTACATTGTATTTTCCTTGCTTTATCCCTATACTCTCGTTTTCAGGAATTTATGCGTACAGTTCCCCCCCCCAGGACAGCCATTTCTGTATCGCGGCGAAGTTGAACGCATACATTGCGCCCTCCCCCACGCCCGTCAGCAACTCGGCGGGCAAAAATCTTTTTCATGTGCCTTTCGCAATATAGAAACCTGTCGAAAAAGTTAAAGTTGCTTTATCGGCAGGTTTTTGATATAGTAATAAAGAAGCTGAAGATAAAAAACGTATAAGAAGGAGGTAATAAAAATGCAAAAATTGAACCATCCGGTTGAGAAGCTAGTTGAGACGTTCCTTTATAAGGGTGTGGAATTTGAAGTGGTTGAACGCCCCGAGGTTTTATGGGTCGGTTGCGTTGATTACGCAAGCAATAACGCGGATGAATCCGATATCGGAGCAACGCTGGAGCGCTATCAAAAGTTAATCGAAATTCCAAAGAACGAACTTATGAATCCGGATTGGAGTGCCGCACTTTCAATTAATTATTGCGTCGACAAGCCGTGCGGCATTATGTTCGCGCAAGAAACATATTCAGATAAACAAGACGAACGATATGGCCTGTTTACACAACCAGGCGGTTTATGGTTGCGTATACGCAATGATAGAAACGCAGCTGCACTGCTTGGCAAGGAAAGCGCAGAGGTTCATGAATATTTTTCAGATGAACGGAAAATATTGCGCACTGCCGCCGAAGCAAACCACTATCAGCAGAATTTCGAAGTTTGCGTTGAGGTGGAATATAATTGTCACGCTGAATACAGCACCCCGCTCCACACGGCTTACGCCTATATTCCAATTATAAAAGAGTAAAGGGATACGCCTGTTTGCGAGAGTTCAAGTCTCCCCAGAAAAATGACAAGAGATTCTCTTTGTCTCACCCTTACATATGCAATTGTGATTGAGAGTAAATGGTTTCGCATTATGAATACTACCACATTATATTTATATGAATTTGACCCACGAGAGTTTGTTTTACAAGACGATATTGCCGGATACTATGTTGCAAAAACAACACAATATCCAAAAGAAAAATACATACTGACTGACTTGTTTGCTTTGCCACGTCTTTAAAGGTTTTATATCGGTCAAAGAGGCAACCGAGCTTTGGGGTGTTTCAGAGCGTTGGATTCAAAAACTGTGTGAAGAAGGCAGAATTGATGGCGTAAAGCGCTTTGGTCGTTCATGGATGATTCCAAAAGACGCAAAAAAGCCAAACGATTTAAGAAAGAAAGGTGGTGAGAATCATGTACAATCCCCAACTTGATACCTTTCTGCGGGTAGCAGATGCGGGCAGCTTCAACAAAGCGGCAGAGGAAGCATATATAACGCCAACCGCTGTGATTAAGCAGATCAATCTGCTGGAAGCCGAATTGGATGTGAAACTGTTTGAAAGAACTCACAGAGGATTAACCTTAACGAAAGCAGGAAAATCCTTGTATCAGGATACAAAATACATCATTCAGTATTGCCGGGATTCCGTAACGCGGGCAAAAAATGCCATGCAAGAGGATACAAATACTATCCGAATCGGAACATCAGCTACCACGCCGGCGCAATTGCTTATGCAGTTATGGCCCAAAATGCATGAGCATTGCCCTGATATAAAATTTCAGATTGTACCGTTTGAAAATACACCTGAAAATGCAAGGGAGATTTTAGCGAACCTTGGCACAAATATTGATGTTATCGGCGGTATCTTTGATGAAACAATGCTCCATCTTCGTCATTGTGATGGTTTGAGACTGTCTTGTGAGCCGCTTTGCTGTGCAGTGTCTTTTCATCATCGCCTCGCCTCAAAGGATAAATTAAAGATAGAGGATTTATATGGTGAAAATTTGCTCTTAATGCACCGTGACTGGAGCCGTTATGTTGACGGTCTGCGCGATGATATTTGGAAAAACCATCCGCAAATCAATGTAATAGATTTTGATTTTTACGATGTAAACATATTCAATCGCTGCGAAAACGGAAACGATGTCCTGATGGCTATTCCCGGCTGGGCAAATGTACATCCGTTGTTAAAGGTTATTCCTGTAGAATGGGAGCATTGTATTCCCTACGGCATATTGCACTCGCCGCAGCCGACAGAATTAGTTAAGCGTTTTCTTAGTGCCGCGCAGGCGGCGGTGAAAGACCCCTGCGGGCAGGGAGATCGTTGCTATACAGGAAATTAGACGAGATATAACCTTTGGGTATAAACCGCCTAACGAATCGAGACTTCTTATGAGGTCTCGACTTTTTTATACTATATGCAGGAGACCAGAATCCTCCCACATATAGTTCAAGGTTCTCGTTACGGTCAAAATCTTTGATTTTGGAAACCGTAGAGGTTCTTATAATAAAGTTAGTAAAGATACGGCAGGTGAATGAATTTGAAAAGATATACCGCATTGATTCTGGCGATTTGTCTACTATTTTGCTTTGCGGGATGTAGCACAGAGAAGAACACAGGGCTGGATACAAGCCAAACATCTGGCAGCAATTCTGGAATCAGTTCCACAGGAGGAAAAAACAGTGTGCAGACAAATGTAGACCATAGTGAACCGTATACCACTAACACCAAGATATCGGATGTGCTTTCAGACACAGCATTTGGAGATTACGGCAGACTCATCTTCCCTGTAAACAGCGGATATTATAGCGGAGATACGCTGGGCGAGCTTCGGCTGACATGGTATAGCCATATTGATCCAAATAAAACAGTAGAAATCGCAAATTACATGAAAAGCCATGCAGAGGCGGGAGAAACCATCTTTTATGATATTTACAGCGATGAAGAAAAGGCTGCTGATCCTGAAAAGAAAGATACAGGCGTGTTCTTCTTTAAAGGTGATCCCGGCGCAAGGTTTGCAATCTGTAATGCAGGCGGTGCTTTTGCTTATGTAGGTGCTATGCATGACAGCTTTCCTCATGCGTTGGAGTTATCCAAAAAGGGCTATAACGCCTTTGCACTGATTTATCGCCCCGGAGCGCAAACGGCCTGTGAGGATTTAGCACGGGCAATCGCTTTTATTTTTGACCACGCTGACGAGTTAGAAGTAAACACGGATTGCTATTCTTTGTGGGGCGGTTCTGCCGGAGGCAGAATGACCGCCTATCTAAGCTCCTACGGAACGCAAAGCTTTGGGGAAGCAAGCTACCCAAGACCGGGCACTGCCGTTATTCAATATACAGGTCACAGCGAATATACAAAAAGCGATCCCCCCACTTTTATGTGTGTCGGAGAAAATGACGGCATTGCAAGCTGGCGCACAATGGAAAACCGAGCAAACACTATGAAATCAGTCGGTATTGATACCGAGTTTCACAAATATCCGGGGCTGGGTCACGGATTCGGGATTGGAACAGGAACGGTTGCGGAGGGCTGGCTCGACGCCGCCGTTTCGTTTTGGGAAAAGCAAATGTAAGTACATAAAACTGATTTGGAGGAAAAGACAATGAACAATTTCATTTACGGAAACACAACCAAGGTATATTTCGGCAAAGGAGGCGTTAAGGAATATCTTTGCTGTCTCTTAAAAAATGTCGGCGATACCGTAATGCTTGCCTACGGAGGCGGTTCCATTAAGAAAAACGGTATATATGACGAGGTAACCGCCATTTTACAGAAGGCAGGAAAAACGGTGGTGGATTTCCCCGGTATTATGCCGAATCCGACATATGCAAAAGTGCAGGAGGGTGCAAAGCGCGTCCATGAAAACCATGTAGATTTCATTTTGGCTGTTGGCGGCGGCTCGGTTATAGACTGCTGTAAGATTGTTTCCGCACAGGCAAAAAGTGCAGAGGATATTTGGGAAATGGAGACTGTTAAAAGAGATTTTCCCACCGATTTTATTCCGATGGGAGCTATTGTTACCGCCGCAGGCACAGGCTCGGAGATGAACAACGGCGCAGTCATCACCAATGAAGCTCAAAAAATCAAGTGCGGGCTGATGGGTGCACAGGCACAGTTTGTATTTCTTGATCCGAGCTATACAATGTCTGTCCCGTTTAAACAGGTCATTTCGGGGGCATTCGACACACTCAGCCACGGGATGGAAACCTACTTCGGCAAGCCGTACGATAATAACCTGTCCGATGATATTAACGAAGCGGTCATGAGAAGTGTCATCCGCAATATCCGCATTTTGCTTCGCGATCATGAAAACTACGATGCACGAAGTGAGCTGATGTGGGCATCCTCCATGGCGGAAAACGGTATTTTAAAAATTGGCAAAATCACCGACTTCCAGTGCCACCAGATTGAGCACCAGCTCGGTGCATATACCGACTGCAACCACGGACAGGGACTTGCCGTCATTCACCCGGTATTATACCGCCACATCTATAAGAACGGCGTAGAGCGATTTGTCCGTTTTGCAGAAAATGTGTGGGGAATCAAGGAAAAGAAAACGGCCGAAAAAACGGCTCTTGCAGGTGTGGAGGCTTTGGCAACTTTCATCGAAGAAATCGGTCTTCCGACCAGTTTCATGCAGATGGGCATCCCGACAGATACCAATTTCCGCGCTGTTGCCGATTCAACAAACATCACAGCGGGCTGCTGTAAAAAACTGACACATGATGAGATTTATGAAATCTTACAAGAATGCATTTGAAAGGATTGATTTTACCATGAAAAAAGGACTGCTTTATTTATGGTAATCGATCTGCCGATCTGTTTGCTATCGAGCCTGTTGAGCCTTATACCGATGCAGATTCAAACTGGACGAACAGCGACAGCCGTGTAAGATTGAGAGTCTGGGATTATAAAAACAGGTTTTGATATGGGGCATGATCCGAAAAGAGATCGTGCCTCTTTTTTGGGGAGGGGTAAGAGAGATACTCCCCCAACTGAATAGGTAGCACTTTAAGCGTCAGGGGGAACACCTATTACTATCACCAGTGGTCAGAAAATGGGAAGAAGAAAAGCCGGTATCTGAAAGCGGACGAGGTAGAACCACTCTCGGCGCAGATCGCCCGGAGGAAGGAACTCCAGGCGCAGATAAAGCGCCTTCGGTCAAAAACAGAAATGGAGCCTGCCCATACAAAGGAGAGGCCACATTACCGGACGAGAGTGGTAACCGGCGAGGCATTGGAAAACCTGATCTGCGATGTCCGGGGCTATGAGAAGCGGGACTGTTTCGGGAGGCTTGACAAATATATCCATAACACCAGAGGCGGGAAAGTCTATATTCTCTATGGCTTAAGGCGGACGGGAAAAACGACATTGCTGTTTCAGGCGATGGCGGAGATGTCCATGGAGGATTTCATTGATTCGGCGGCGCTGTTATCGGATATTTATGCCATGATGGGGATGCGGATTGTGCTGTCCGGCATGGATTCCCTGGGCTTTTGGATCGCGCGGGATAATGAACTGTACGACAGGGAGTGGATGAGCCATACGACGTTTATTCCTTACCGGGAGTACAGCCGCCTGCTTGGGATCGACAGCATTGACGAGTATATCCGCTATGGGGGAACCCTCCGGGCGGGGGAGCTTGCCTTTGGCGATGAGGACGCCCTGGCCAGTGACGCGGTGTTTCGGGATGATGAAAATACAAGACGGTATATCGATACCGCTATCGCCCAGAATATCCAGCATTCCCTGGAATGTTACGAATACGGCAGCCACTTCCATCACCTGTATCCCTTGTATGAAAAAGGGGAACTGACGGGAGCCATCAACCGTATTATTGAGGATATGAACCATCGGTTTGTCCTGGAAGTGCTGACCAGAGATTTTGTATCCCATGACCTTGGTATCTCAGCCAGAAATCTCCGGCAGGACAGGAACCCGGAAATCCGTACCCGCGCGCTTTATGAAATTGACCGGGAGGCGGTGACCAAACGGCTCATGGATATCCTCAAGATACGGAATCAGGAGGATCAGACCATAGGCTTAACTGACGGCCTGGTGAATCTGATCAAAAAGTACCTGAAAGACCTTGACCTGATCGTGAACTGCCCGATTGAGTCAGCAGAAACAGGACTTCCGCCACAAGAGCATATGCTGTTTTTACAGCCCGGTATGCGCTACTGTCAGGCACAGGCTTTGGTGCATTCGCTGATGAAGGATGACTATTTTAAGACGCTGGAGGAAGAAAAGCGGACGCTGATCACAGAGCGTATTCTGGAGGAAGTCCGGGGCCGGATGCTGGAGGATATCGTCCTGCTGGAGGCGACAAGGGCGCTTCCTAAGCAGTACAAGGTATTTAAGCTGGTATTCCGCGTCGGCGAGTTTGATATGGTCATCTATGATAGCTATCGTCGGGTATTTGAATCTGAAAGATATGGGCATGGTGCTTGGTACAGGATGCGGAAAACAGCCTTTTGCAAAGTTTTTCAAAACCACTTGATTTTATTTCGGTATGCCGATATAATCATAGAGTGAGAGGTGATGGCATAATGATCATTGACGATTTGTTAAAGCAGGCGCACATGACCAAATACCGGCTTGCAGAACAGGCGGGTATCCCGCACGCTACGCTGAGCGATATATGCACAGGAAAAACGAAACTAGAAAAGTGTTCTGCCGAAACGGTTTACAAGCTGGCAAAGGCGCTTGGTGTTACAATGGAACTGCTTGCAGAAGGCGGCATCCGGCAGACCGAGCGTGAACGCGCTTATGAATACGGACTTCCCGAATATCTCCAGCACGATCTGGACGCCTATAAGGACGGGCTTAGGACAAAGTCCAAACTTCTCGACTGTTATTGGGGAGAGCTTTACGGAAGCATCAATCTGGCAGAAATCAGCGAAGGCGTCATTACGCCGGAACACGCCGATTACCTGCGAAAGAAATATCTATGGGGAAGGAAGCTATGATGGAACGAATCGACTTCACAGACTGCCGTAAGATACTCGGCAGAGCTTACAACGGAGCAAACGGAAAGAAAATTGCCATAGAATACGGCGGGAGCCAGTATATGCTGAAGTTTCCCCCATCAGGCGAGAGAAAACCAACAACACTGTCCTATACCAATAGCTGCATCAGCGAGCATATCGCCAGCAGCATCTTCAATCTCCTGGGCGTGACGGCGCAGGACACGCTGCTTGGCACCTATCAGGTGGGAGCAAAGACAAAGGTTGTATGCGCCTGCAAGGATTTCACAGCAGACGGAAAGCGGCTCTTTGATTTCTGCTCCATCAAGAATACGATCCTCGATTCGGAATCAGACGGCAGCGGTACGGAGCTTTCGGATATACTGGAAGCGCTGGAAAAACAGCAGTATGTCGATCCTGCTATGCTGACCGGGCATTTCTGGAATGTGTTCGTGGTGGACGCCCTACTTGGAAATTTCGACCGCCACAACGGAAACTGGGGATTCCTTTATGATGACGCCGCAGATCAGGCGTGCATAGCGCCGGTGTTTGACTGCGGGAGCTGTCTGCTGCCGCAGGCGGATGAGAAGGTCATGAGAGAAGTTCTTGCAGATGAGGATGCGCTGAACGCCCGTGTTTATCAGTTCCCAACCTCCGCCATCAAGCAAAACGGCCGGAAGATCAATTACTATGATTTCCTGTCCGGCGTGGAGGATAAGGATTGCAAGGCGGCTATCCGGCGGATTGTGCCGGGAATCGATATGGAACGAATCCGGGAATTTCTCGGAGAAGTCCCGTATATCTCCGACCTGCAAAAGGAATTTTACAGCCGGTATATTGAAGCACGCTATGATAAAATCTTAAAGCCTGCATTGGAACTGTTATCCTCTGAGAAATAAGAAACAGCAGGTTCGACGCTTTCTCTGTAACGAAAAAATGAAATATATAATGACCCAAAGCACCGTATCAAGCGGTGCTTTGTTTGGTTTAAGGAACGCCCGGACATCGCGATCGACCGTGATATGAAGGTGGACTGTGATATCGGGCAGGAAATCACCTGTTATATCGAAACATGGTTACGATTCAGCCCTCAGCATGACATTGGCGCGGAACATGCCGTTTTCATAGAAAAACCGGCTGTAACCGCCATTTTTTTCCGCAATCCGGCGAATGGACTGGATGCCGGTTCCCTCGCCCTTTCGTTTGGAGGACTGAAAGACGCCGTTTTTCTCTTTGACGCACCGGTCAAAAGCATTTTCCACCGTTAAAAGAATCATGCAGCCGGAGTGGAGGTATGCCTGTATTTTAATCTGCTGTCTTGACGAATCAGTATTCAGGCTGGCTTCCAATGCGTTTTCCAGCAGGTTGGAAAGCACCACGCAAAAATCAATCTCCGGGACAGGAAGAATGGCGGGCAAGTCCAGGGCAAAGGAGAAGGGGATCCCGTATTTACGGTACAGCAGTGCATAGTGGCTGGCGATTCCGTCTGCGGCGGCGTTTTCACACAGGTTCAGCTCCGAGGCGGGGATGGCACCGCGGGCGTCGGCAAGATAGCTTTCCAGTTTTTCCCACTCCCCTTTTTGGGCGAGACTCATGAGAGTGTCAAAATGATGGCGCATATCATGGCGTGCTTCGCGGGTTTCCGCAATGGCGGAGCGGAGGCTGTCATACTGCATCTGCTGCATGGAGAGAAACTGGTTTTCCTGCCGGAGCCGGTGGTTCCGGTTCAGGCTGGCAGCCATGAGATAAAACATAAAATAGAACATAAGAAGCAGGAACAGGAGTGCAAGAATGACCACGATGTAAATCTGGATAATCCGCCCCTGATTCATAAGCTCCGGGTGAATCGGGGTGATAAACAGGTTCAGGGCAATAAATAAAATAGGCAGGATCCAGAAGACAAACCAGGTCTGGGCAAAGGCGTCGTCCTCCAGAAGACTCCGCGCCGCATGGGTGGCAGGGTACCAGGCCAGAAAGACAAAGGCCCAGCAGAACAGATTGTAAAGGAGCCCGGCTTCGGTGGAAATCCAGGGGGCTGTATTTTCCGGCCTGAGAATGAAATCCAGGATTTTTGCCAGACTGCCGAGACAGGAAAAGACGCCGCATACGGCCAAAAAGACGCTGACGGATTTCCATAAGGATATTTGAAGGGTACGGATGTAAACCAGTCCGGCTATGGCCGCAGCGGGAAGATAAATCCATTTGGCTTTGACGGGGAGCGAATGCCAGAGCAGGCCGCCTCCAAGGCAGAGAAGGAGAATAAAGGGAACCATGGCTGCGGCAAGGCGTCCGGGACGCAGACGCAGGTTCTGCTTCATGGGCAGATAGGCTAAAAGCATACCGGGTATAAAAATCAACAGTTCAATTACAGGCTGGAGAAGCTCTGTCATAATGTGTGCCCCCTTTGAAACAGAAAGTCGCCAAAGGCGAGCCTGGCCGCCTTTGCCTGGTCACGGCTGACAGGAATCCGCTTTCCGTCCTTTAAGATAAAATCTGTCCCGTTAAAGTCCTTTACATACTCTAAATTGATAATCATGCCCCGCGAACAGGGAAAGAATCTGCTGTCGCAGAGACGGGCTTTAAATTCGCGGAAGGTCTGGCGGGTCACGGTTTCCCTGCCATCTGAGGTCCAGATGTGGATTTGATGCAGATAATGCTCCGCATACAGGATTTCCCGGAAGCGCAGCCGGACACTCCCGCCGGTGACGTTGACTTCGATATATTGGTCGGGCTCCGGCAGACGGGCCATCAGCTCGTCAAACAATACCTCCAGCTCTCTGTCAGAATAGGGCTTGACCAGATATTGGAATGCCCGGACACGAAAGCCGTCCAGGGCGTGGTCTGTGGAAGTGGTGGTGAACACCAGAAGGCAGTCCTGGTCAAACAGGCGCAGCTCCTTTGCAGTGTCCACGCCGTTTTCACCGTCCATATAGATATCAAGAAACACCAGGTCAAAGGGCTCCTCTTTGGCGGCGGAAAGAAAATCCCTCCCCGATTCAAATCCTGAAATGTCGGCATGGAGCGCCAGCCGGTTAAGCTGGAGAGTCAGCCGCATGGACAAAGCTTCCCGCTCTGAGCCGATATCGTCTACTATGGCAATCCGCATAGTCCATTCCCCCTATAGAAAAATCTACGAACGCAGGCCTGCGTTCGTCGCCTATCGTTCAGTATATCACAAACGGGAAAATATTTCAGAAAAATTTTTTTATGATCCAGGTGAGACATTACAGTTTAGGACGGATTTTTACAGTTCGGGACGGGCCTATGGAAAATTTTCAGGATATCTGTATAGTATTAAGATGATATGGATTGACTTTTACTGAAGAGGGAGGTACCTATGTATCGCATTGCCGTCTTGACAGACCATGAGGTCCGGGGGCAGCAGCTTTGCCGATGGGTAAGAATGTTCAGTGAGGAGTGGGGGCTGTTCCCTTCCATAGAACATTACGAGAATCCGGAATGTTTCTTTTATACGGCACAGAAGTCCAGGCCGGACGGGGTTATTGTTGAGATTTCCGGCGTTTCCGGGCTGAATACAGTGGAGCACCTGCGTTCCCTTTATCCTGAATGTAGGCTGATTTGGTGCAGTGACCTGGATTTTTCCCAGCAGGCTTACAGGCTGTGGGTGGAATATTTTATGCTTTACCCGGCCACAGAGGGAGAGTTGAAAAACGGGCTGTCCCGCTGGTACGAGAACCGGGGATATCAGATGAGGCACGGAAAACGGGCAGATAGGCCGGAACCGGAATTATATGAAAAAGCTTCAAAAGGAAGAGGAGAGAGTTTATGAAAAAAAATCAGGTAAGACAAGGACACGAAAGAAAGGGGAGGTTCAAAAAGCAGCTGCTCAGCCTGGGCGTGGCGGCGACGCTTCTTCTGAATCCCCTGAGCCCGCTGATTCCTTACCTCACAGGGGGGATGGAGACGGTTCATGCATACAATACGTCGGGCTCGTCCGACTTCTGGCACATTAAGATTATGAACAAGCAGACGATTCCCCTGACAGAAAACAGCGGCAATCTCAGCCATTCCCTGTATGGGAAATGGTCGGTGGCGGATAACATGAAGCTTACGGGCAAAAGCAATGTCACGGTCGTGGAAAACAGGGAAAACAAGTCGGTGCTTTCCAGCATGTATGTGAAAGGAAAGGGCGAGGGGCAGGGAGACTGGAGCCTTTCCTTCTCCGATACCGGCTTTGACGAGACGGGGATTACGGACGATGTGCAGATTGCCATCCGGGCTTTCACCTACTATCAGGGGACAAACGGATATCTGACCGTCAACCCCGGCACCGGAAGGAATTTTAAGTTTGAGAATGTCAAAGGAGAATGGGTTCAAACCGACTGGATGCCCTATAACGGGATGAACGCTGTCATTACCGGTGGAGAAAGAACAGATCTGCGTTTTGCTTATGTCCTGCTGGCAGATTTAATCAGTCCCGGCGAGGACGGATGGGAATACGAGGTGACCAACGACCCGGCGGAAGGGGCTCCCATCCTGTGGCTCAGGACGGACGACCTTCTGCGCACGTCCAGCGGCGGCAGCATGGGTAAGAACGATTTTAACAAGATGAAGGTAACTCTTGGGATTGTCCCGAAGGAGACTCCGACGGCGGAGCTTTCTTATGTGACGGCGCAGGCGGTGGGAATCAGCGACGACTGCCATGGCTTGGGCTTCCGGGTGCTGGACAGTGACTGGGAAAAGTACGCAGGAGTGGAATACCAGATTGTGACCGTGACAGACGGTACGGAGTATGGCTGGTACAGCGTAGCTGCCAGCGGAGGGATGAACTCCCTTGGGCAAAATGCCAATACCAGTGCGGATACATGCGTCACAGACCTGGCGGGAAACGGCGTATATTTGAAGGGGCTTTCTGAAACCAATGTACGCGCGTATAATCTTCAGCTGGATATGAAGGCTCCGGAGGTGAGCCGTGTAAAAATAAGCGGAACCTCGGTTGACAGCACTGCCACGACGCCTCCCGACCAGTGGCCGGAGGATATCGACAGGAGCAGCCTGTTTTCAACGGCGGGAGATATGGTACAGTTCAGCCTGCAGTTAAGTGAGCAGGTCATTGGTTTGTCTACGGAACAGCTGCAGGAGATTGTCCTGCAGACGAATCTTTCCAATGCCGACGGAAGTCCTGTGACAGCTAAGCTGTCTGAGATTCAGGATTCCAATGCCGACGGCAGCAACGGAAATATTGTGTCCACTCTGATTTTCGAGCCTATTGCCATTACCGAGGGAATGGAGCCCCAGGGAGGGCAGATTAAGGCTGCCAGCATAACCGGTATGGAGCTTCTTAAGGATTACAGCAAGAACGCCATGGCGGGAGGAACCACAGATTTGAGCGCTTTGGCTCCCAACATCCAGAATTATCTGGACACGGAAGGGCCGACGGCAGAGCTTCTTGACATCATACCCGGTGAAAGGACGGAGACAGAGGCTGATTATACCGTAGCCTTCCAGGTAAAGGACGGAGAGGCGGGAGAGCTTTATGCCGGAGTCTCCGGCTCAGAGGGCAGACTGGCCCTGACCAGCTATGAAAACGCTCCCCAGATACGCTATGCCTATGAGGTGACAAGAGAGGCGACGCTGCCGGAGAACCTGACGAAAACAGGGATCGTAAGCGGAGGGGACAGCGCCGTATGGAGTTCCTTTTCCCTGACCGGGGAGGGTGTTTATTATCTGCATTTAAAGCTGACGGGCATTGAAGAAAAGGAGCTTCTGGACGCCCAGGGGCTTGGCCTTTCCATTCTGCTGGAGGATGTGATAGGAAATGAAGCCCAGTCGGCTCTTTCCATAAAAAATCTGGACATTGATTCCGTGGCGCCGGAGCTGACTGTGATTCCAGAGGGAACCGATATAGAGAGAGCCGGGGCTTTCAATACAGTATCCTTCCGGGCTCAAGCGGCGGCTTCAGACAGGAACGGCCTGGACCGGATGGAGTATCAGTGGGTGGAATCCGGCGCTTCTCCGGCAGATAACGGATGGCAGCAGGTGAATATCAAGAGCACCTCCGGAGAAGAGTACAGCCAGAGCTTTACGGCATCCGCCGACAGCGTGGCGCTGGTGAGCCGGGATTTATACGTCCGGGTATTTGACGTCCACGGGAATATGACGGAGAAGCAGATTACCATGACGGCAGACCCCGGCCGCGCCGTGGGACAGTACATTGTATCCGGAAACCCGCAGCTTCCCTCCGACAGCCATGACGTACTGATTTCCAGACCTTTGTCCACGTCGGAAGGCACAGGAGACACTGCAGCCACAAGGGCTTTGGTATCCATGGGGGACGAGACCTATGTGGGGGTATTTTCCTTTGACGGCGCTTCGGAAGAACCGGTAAGACTTATGGACGAGACGGCGGCCGACTGGTATCAGGTGACGGTGGTGGACGGCGTCTACACGTCGGTGACTCCCGGCGGCGTTCCCCAATGGGGCAGCTATTACGGGACGGTAGAGGTGACGTTGTATTCCAGCCTGACAGACAGCCTGGTTCCGGTGGAGAATGAACAGCTGGAAAAGACAGACGATTTCACCGGACATCAGGACGCCGTACTGACCTTCAAACACGCCAGCAGGAACGACGGGGTTTACAGCGTATCCTTTGGCGCAGTACAGGATGCGGCCGGGCAGACTCTGGAGAGAAGGTATGATACGGAGAAAGGTGTTTCCTATTCCGTGGTGAACCAGAGCCTGGCGGGAACAAGATATTTCTTTGACGTGTCTACCCTTATGATGCCGGAATGGAAACTGGAGGACATGGACTTTGAGGCTTCCTACGCGGTGGTCCTGAGGGCGGATAACGACGGGAACATCCTGGACGAGGAGGCGTCGGCCAGAATCCCTCTGTCCCGGAGCGCGTCCCAGGTGTTTTCCTTCCCGGCGGCGGATAAAGACGGAAATGCCTTTGCCACGGGAGTATACGCAGTAAAGGTACATATTGCCCAGAAGGAAGGCGGAACAAGAGACTTTTACGGAGACAGGCGGTTTGTGCTGGACGCCTCTGAAATGCCTGTCAGATTCGGCGTGTTTTCCTATTCGGCCAGCGCTGCAGTGACCATGGGCACCGGCACGCTGGACTGGAGCCGCGCGGCTTTAGACGGGCAGGTGCTTACCTCCGTCAATATCGGCGTGGCCCGTCCAGACCGGTACGGCATGTCCAATGAAGAAAGAGGCAATGTGGTGGAGGTGGACGGCCATCCCGGATATGTGACAGAGGTTCAGAACTCGCTGCAAAACAGCAGCGGCAACGGTTCCTTTACCTTTAATCTTTTGGCAGAGCTTCCGAAGGAGCCGGAAACCTATATCGGATATGCGCCCGGAAAGGTGGCGGAAATCCGGTACTGGAACGCGGCCAGCACAGGGGACCCGTCAACGGTAGCATATAAAACGGCTTATCCGGTAACAGTGGGCGGCAAAACCTGCTACGGAGTTCCTGTCACAGGATATTATGGATGGTACGGGGACGGCTCTACCGTGGTATCCGCTGAGGCGCTGGCGGCGGCTTCTGTCGGAGACTTTAAGGTGGCCCTGGGTTCCAATATAATTTGTTACCAGCTCAAGATGGAGAACGGAGCCGAGTCGCCTGTATATCAGTTCCAGCTTAACCTGACGGAGCAGTCGCCCACTCTGGAGCTGAGCTACAGCTATGGTCCTACTGTGCTGGAGAAGGATTCCTGGACGGGGACGGACATTTATACCCGCCATACGGATTATATTGACGTGACCGTGGAAAACGCTTTTTCTCCCAACGGCGGGGTGAAGATATACCATGCCCTTTTGAAGTCTGTAAACGGGAGAAGCACCTGGACCTACGAGGAGGTGCCGGCCGGAGAGACCATCCGCTTATCCTCGCCGGGCGACGGGTACTGCGGCTCCGCCAGCACGTACATCCCCTCCTGGGGCGGAAACCCTTCTGTATACGAATTTATCTGCGCAGTCGACAGCGCGGGGAATATTATGTCGGCCTACCCCATCACCTATGGCGGAAACAATGAGGCGGATGAATATTATTACCACGTTACCGACAACATTGATATAAACGGAATCCAGAGCAAAACATGTGAGATTGGAATGACATGCGAGGCGGTGGGCGACGGCTCCTATGAGATTACGATAGAATCTACCGACTGGATGAGGCTGGAGAAGATTGCAGAATCCATTACCGTTCAGGTGGACGGCAGGACGCCCTATACCATAAGCGACTTATCGGACCATGAGCTGACTGTGGTGAACTCTGCCGGAATCATTGGCGTCACAAACGGAACCAGCAGCAGCTGCGCCGGAAAAATCCGGTTTGCCCTTCCCTATGATTCTTCCGTGGAGGAGGGAGCCGTCATAAACCATACGGTGACTGTCACCTTCAATGGAAGGACAGACGAAACCGACCATGGACCTAATCTTTCGAAGAAGAGCCTTACCGTCAGCGCGGCCAATACAAAGCCGTCGGTTAGCCAGGCCGATACGGAGCCGGCCATTGGACAGGTGGGAGTCATAAGCAATGCTTATGTCAGGGAAGCGGGGACAAAGGGCAGCTTCTCCACAGCCTTTGACCTTCGGGCATATGAAAACGGCTCCTTCCATCTTACTGTGGAAGACCCCTACGGACAGACCTACGAGCAGACTCTGGAGCTTGCGGGGATTCCTGAGGACCCGCAGGTATCTGTCTCCACGGAAGATTTTACGAAAGACCCGGTGACGGTGACGGTGAACAGCCAGGCTTATACACTGGGAGTGGAGGAGAGCAGCCTGCCGGAAGGCACGGTAATAGAGGGTAACGGAACGGGCAGGCTTGTCCTGACTGTCCCGGAAAACGGAAGCATTTCCGTATACTATGCTCTGGATAAAGACCCGGTGGCGGCGGAGGACCGGAAATCCATAACCGTTGCCATAGACAACATTTACAATAAAGAGATTCTACCTGCCGTCGTCTGGGATTATTATGAGACGGTGGTTCCGGCGGAAGGCGGGGAGCAGGACGAGGTGAAGCTGGAGACGGTGGCCTACGGAGAGGCGAGAGCCGTCCTGGTGGATGAAAACGGCAGCGAGCTGATTGACCCCCGCACGGGCACGGCGCCTGTCTACGTCTTTGTGCCGGGCGGAGAAACGGAATATACCTTCAGCGGTTATGTGAACCAGTACGGGATGAAAGGGGAGGATTTTACGGTGACGCTTCCCGTTACCCTGCTGCCCTACCCTGATTCTGCGGCGGAGAAGGACACATACCGCCCTGATTTGGCCCTGACCGGTTATTCCATCCGGAACGGCGTATCTTCGGAGATTGAAGCGGCTTACCTGCAGGAGGATTCCGGACGGTCCGAGGAAAGCAATGTAGGTCTGTCTCTTTATGGAGAATACGGAAATTATGAGCCGGAGAATGTCTTTAAGGATGTAAATCTGCTTCTAGCAAAATTTGGATGGGCGGAAAGCTATCTGTTCCGTGTGGATATTGCAGACGAGAGTGCGGTTCGTTTGTTTATACAGAAGGGAGCGGATGGCCAGGCGCCGGATTACGAGACAGGAACCAGCGATTCGATTCCCGGTGTGACTCTTCAGGGCAGGACTCTGCAGGCGGAGGAAAACGCAGAGTTTACTTTGTTTGCAGTGGATGAGAAGGGCAACAGCACTTCGGTGTATTTAGAGCTTACGAACCTGGGAGAGCAGCCGGAGCCCGGTTATGTGACGGTGCTCACCAAAAACGGGGATGCGCGGATTTATCTGCTGCCGCCCAACATGGAGGGCGCTTCAGACCTGCAGATTACCAATGACGACGATAACGACGGCGTACCAGATGCAGAAACCGAGGACGATGAAAAGTCGCGGCTCTTTGGCTTCCCTTATCTGTCTGTCGTGAAAAACGGAATCCAGCCGGTTCATTATTCCTACGTTTATGAGGGAACCGCTTATACGGGAACTCTTAGAGTGGAGGTAAGCGGTGTAGATGAAAATCCGCCGTCCCTGCAGAAAACCACATGGTCAGCCAATTATGACGAAACAGGAGAGCGCTTCACCAATCAGGATATCAGCCTGCAGATGCAGTTTGACAAGGCCCTGGGAGAAGTGGAGCTGCAGACGAAGGACGGCCTTATCATCGGGCCGGAATCGGGAATGTCTGTTTCCTGGATGGAAAACAGGGCGACCATTGTATTTGAAGGCAATATACCGGAGGATACCAGAATGAAGGTGACGTCTGCCTTCAACGGAAAAGAAGCTGTCGTTGACATTCCGGCCGTCACTACCATTGACAAGAGGACGCCGGAGGTGACGGTAGACGAGGTGGCCTATGGCCCCAGCCACAGAACCGCCCATATCACCATCAGGGCCGACGAGACAGGGGCAATCCTGCAGGAAAACGGAAAAACAGGAACCAGGACGGGAGATGCGACGGTCTTTACGGTAACTGTCCGTGAGAACGGCACCTTTACCTATACGGTGGTGGACAAGGGCGGCAATAAAAACAGCGTGACTGCCACAGTGACAGACCTGGTGACAGACGCCCTGACACTGGAGCTGAGCACGGCGGGAACCGAAGGCAGCATCATTGACCCGGAGAGCTACAAGCCTTCCGTGGGAGAGGTGCTCTATGCAAGGACAAACAGAGCTTCGGAAATTTCTGTAAACGGAGGAAGCCCTGAGAGGGCTGGCGCGGGAGAATGGGTGCCGGTAGTCATAGGAGAAGACGCAGAGGGGCTGTATCCTTCTGTCTATGCGGTGGACGACTACGGTAACGGAACCATCCTGCAGCTTCTCAGGATACCCATGGGAGACAGGACGGCGCCCAGGGCAGTGGTAAACAAGAGCCTTTTGTCTGCGTCTGTCCAGACAGGGGATGAAGAGCTGGAGGAAATGTTTAAAGCAAATCTGCTCTGCAGCGATGACACAACGCCCCAGTCCCGGCTCATTGTGGAATTTTCTTACAGCCGGGAAGGAAACAGGGAGAAGCTGCCTGTCTCCTACACGGTCAGGGACGAAGCGGGAAATGAGACGTCAGGAATCTTCTGGCTGCGGCTCTATGACGGGACAGAGCTTCAGGTAGCTGTGGACGGAAAGCTTGTCACCTGGGATGAGACGGTTCTTTTGGATTCCAGAAATCCGGTGATTACCGTCACCTCCAATGGGGAGCGATACAAGGTGGACATGAAAGCCGGCATCAAGACGGCGGCTCAGTTAAAGACAGGGGCTGTATCCGTCAGCGGTTACACGGGCCAGAAGGAAAAGACGCTGGACGTTACGTTCAGCAAGCCCGGATACTATACGTTCTGCCTGACCACGCAGGGACGGAAGACCTACCGTTTTGTGGTATATGTGGAAGAATAACAGACATGGATAGTGAGGAGCAGATATGAAGGCATTGTTAAAAAAAGGACTGGCGCTGGTTCTGGCAGCCGCCCTGTGGGTGACGGGAATTCCCGTCACCGCGCTGGCGGAGGAAACAGCTGCCGCCGGACCCAGTGACAAGCTGGAGCTTAAGGACGACTATATCAGCGTTACGGTTTCCGGTGAAAACGGCGGCTTTCTGATTGATACTGTGGCCGGAGATAAGCTGAAAAAATCAGATGACAACAAGTTTTTGGTTTATCCTTCCGAGGATTTCGACACTTCCTATACTTCTTTCCGCGTGACCAGGAAGGACGGCAGTGTAAAGGATTATATTTTTGGAAGAGATTACAGCTATGAGGGAATTGAAGGCGGGAAAGTGACGCTTTCGCAAGAAGGGAAGACGCTGATTGCTTCCTGGAGCGTGGAGGAGATTGCTGCTGAGCAGAGGCTGTCCCTTTTGGATGAAAGTGCAGCCCAGCACGGCATGGTTTCCATCGGCTATACCGTCACGGCTAAGAGCGACGAGGTGGCCAGCATACAGATGCGGCTCATGGTGGACACGGCTCTGGGATATCAGGATTATGCCGTATACGAGGTCCCCAACAGCCTTGGGGAATATTCCCATGTACGGACGGAGAAGCTTTTAGATAACCGGAACGGAGAGGCCTTTGACGGGATGTTCTACGGGGTCAATGATACGGGCGCGCCTACGGTGACGGCCTATACCTTGAACACGACCATCGACGGCCAGACCATTGCGCCCTATCAGGTCGCCTTTGGGCACTGGAATAACCTGGCGTCCACTGTATTCGATTTTATGCCGGAAGAGGGGCTGGATTTTACAAATCCTTATAATGAGGCTTACATGACGGCAGACAGCGCCTATGCCCTCTATTTCGACCTGGGGACTCTGGAAAATGGACAGTCTGCCAGCATGAGTACATATTACGGCGTATTTTCCAATGTTACGGTGGGAAGCGAAGAACGGGCGGCAATTAATTTTCCCACCCTCCCCGGTTCCATGGCCTTTAACGAAGCGCAGGACGCTTACCTGTCCCAGGTGGACGGCGGCAGGCCGGGAGACATCAGGCTTGAGATGAATGTGGAGAACATTACGGCAAATGCGGTGGACGATATTACTGTGGTGGTGAAAACCCAGAATAACGTGCGGCCATACGAGAGCTGGTATGACAACCTGCTTTATGAGGATGAGCTGGCGGATTTTAAGACGGTGATATCGGATTTCCAGCCTGGCGAGGTGGCAAGGGCGGAAGCGTATTTTCAGGTGACGCCCCTGCCGGCCAGCGAATACAGGAAATTCGAGGTGCTCTGCTATGACGCGGGCAGAGGAGAAACACTGACCCAGGAGAAGCTTTTAGGCAGCAGGGAATTTTACCTGTTCTGTCCCGGCGTGCTGGGGGAGGTCGTTACCTTCAACAGTATAGAGCCCCAGATGGTTTATACGGAAGGGTCCAGGAATCTGTATATTTCCGGCCAGAACCTCTCCCTTCTGAGGGATACCAGCGCCTATGTGACCTATCTTAAGCCCCTGTCGGGAGGAGAGGATGTGGTGATTCCTTCCAACAAGGTAATCGTGGATACGGCCAAGAATACCATGTACCTGCAGGTGGAGGCCGCGCTGGAGGCGGGAGCCTACCAGGTGGTATTTGACTGGAATGAAACCGGGAAAGAGGATACCACAAGCCCCATGCTGCAGTTTACGGCCACAGACAAGCCGGAATATATGGCGCCCACTTACGGCATTGTAACCATTGAAAAGGCGGAGGATTACGCCCAGAGCACCGCCTATCAGCTTCAGGCTTATGAGGACGAGGCCGACTATAAGAGCCGCATGAAGGATGCGGATAACAGGGTGCTTTTGGAATTTAGGGGAAATTTCAGCCTCTGGTATGATGAGGAGGGCAATGTGACAGAGGCCAAGGCCGTGTCCCTGGAGGATATCGAGGGGAAGGTCAGCGGAACCATCACCATCAGCGACTGTCTGGATGTGGAGGCCGGAACCCTGGATATCGTGGTGGAAAATCCGGGCGCGGAGGACCAGTGCATCGAGACAAACATTGACGCCAAGGTCTATACGACCAACAGCCGGACAAAGGTCTGGGATGGTGTGTGCGCCATCAGCTCCATCGAAAACGGCGAGGAGAGCACGCTTTTGCAGTACGGCTATGACGGAACAGTCCTCGACGATTTGAAAAACAGCGTTGCCAACACCAACGCGATTACCCTCATTTGGCCTGGAGCGGCCAGCACCGCCCAGACCATCGCCGGAGTGATTATGGAATTTCGGTACTGCCAGTTCGGCCAGATGAGGACAACGACGGATATTGCCGATACAAGCGCGCCGAAGCGGCGGGTGATTGCCTTTGGGGCAGAGATGTCCCCGGATTTTCTTGTCCCTACGAATTTTGACTGGGGCGGGAGGCAGACCTCTGCCCTGGAGGTGGTTCAGCTGAAAATGGCCAAGAGCAACTATACGCCGGATCAGCTGCGGGACGTGCAGGACCGCTATGCGGCAGACCAGGCGGCCTGGGAGGAGGCCGAGGCCGGAAGCCTGGCTCTTTATGTACACGATATCCTTTTCGGCGGCGGATTTGTGGGCTTCAATACCTCTCTGGAGGTAGGGATTCCCAGCTATGCCGACGGGATGCCGGGAATCGAGGGTACGCTGAACCTGAACATCATGCCGGCCAATACAACATGGACCGTGGGCATAGAAGGAGAGGCAGATTTTGAATTTCTGGAGATGGAAGCGTCTCTGGAGCTAAAGGCATACAACAACATACCGGTCCCCAATAAGCTGTATCTCTATATTGGCGGCTCCACGCCGGGCATCAACGTGGATGGTATGGGAGTATTCTGGATTCAGGGCCTGGGAGGCGGCGTGGATAAGCTTTACGATTCCCTGTTTGTGTCCTCCACCATCCCTCCTCTGACCATGATGCTTTCCGGGCAGTTTGCCCTGTTTGCCCTGATGCAGGCCAGAACCGATTTGAACCTGAGTATGCGGGGCTTTAACGTGAGCATGAGCAATATCGGAATCGCGGGAATCGATCTGATTGAACAGGTTGGCTTATCCGCCTACTGGTATCCAAGGCTGCAGCTGAGAGGTTCTTTGAATGTGGATATCCTCAGCATTATAGAAGGCGGCGGATATCTGGTGGTGGAGGAAGACGACAGAGACGGAAGCATTTTCTGGGAGGGATTTGTGACGGCCTCCCTGAAAACGCCGAAAATCCCGCTGATTGGAGAAATTACCATTGGAAGCGCAGATTTGGGAGTCAATGCCTCCAAAATATGGGGCGCCCTCCATGTATTGATGCTGGATATGGGTGTGACGTATTACTGGGGCGGAGACGTGGATTTTGCCTTCGGGAAATATGACGCACCGGAGCCTACGCTGCCTGTGGCGGCGCTGGCGGCGGATATTCCCGTTTACACAGACGAGGAGACGGGGCGCGTCCTCTATATGAACGTGGGGACCAACGCTGTTCTGGCGGCGGAGGCGCTGACGGCCGGAAGCCCTGTTTCCTTTAAGGCAGGCTCCCCAGAGCCTGAGATTTCCGGGACGGCAGACAGAATGCGCTATGACATATCTCTGGGGACCTACTCAGAGGAAGGCGATATGGCTCTGGCAGTTACCTTTGACGCAGATACGGCGGCAGAGGCGGAGCAGTTCAGGAAAGGGCTTGTTTTAAAGAACGAAGAGGGAGAAGCGTACCCTCTCGTATGGCTGGATTCCTCGAAGGACGCAGAAACCCAGACAGAAGCCAACGCCCTGCTGACGCCTCCTGAGGGCACAGGCCAGGGCAGTATCCTGATTTCCTTTACGGACCGGGAAAGCTATGGCCACACCTGGACTTTGACTGCGGAAAGCTCCTGCGATGCAGCGCTTTATGAGATGAAGCATCTGCCGGGACTGGAGAGCGCAGACTACACCTCCGGCGGAGGACAGATGCAGGTGACCTGGAACGGCAGCCAGATGGAAAAAATGAACAGCCTGGCCGTGTATGCCGTAGACGATGAAGAACAGATGTATGTGCTTTACGAGACGAAGGACAGCCAGGAAATCGGAAGCGGCGCCGTTTCCTTTACCCTGCCGGATACACTGCCCTCCGGAAGCTACCGGATTTCTGTGACGGCCTCCAACGAGGCGGAGTCTGCCAGCAGTATTGTGGAAGCTGACGGAATCTTTGCTTATACGAATCCAAACCAGCCGGCCGCGCCTGTACTGGGGGAAGCTGTCCTGGGCGGCGATTACAGCATAGATATCGGTGCGGAAGCCAGAGGCGATTATGACGGTTATGTGGTTTCCATTTATGAAAAACAGTCAGGCGCTGACGGAGATGGATGGACGGCGACAGATTTTGTAAACCAGTGGATTTTGCCGGATGAGGATGGGACACTTCCTGAAACCTTGACCGTAGGCGGCAGGTACGCGGCTACGGTGTGGACGGATTCGGAAGGAAACCATTATACGCCGGCGGAGGCTGAGGAGATGGAGGGCCTGACAGAAACGACAGAATACGTGGGGCTGGAGGCAGGAAAAACTTACCGCGTAGAGGTTGCGGCTTATAAAACCACTGCCGACGGACTGGGCATGTATCTGTCGGAAAAGGCCGTAAGCAGCGAGGTTCAGATGAAAAAACCCACCCCCGCGGCGGTGACTGTGTCGGCCCAGGGGGCAAAGGCTCTGGCCGATGAGCTGGCGGGGCTAGCGGATTCGGAGGGAAATCCTCTGGAAAGCTCCATTGATGTGGTGAACCAGACTCAGGTTGTTATAAATATTACATCGGATGCGCCCGTATCGGGAACATGGACGCTGGACGGCGGCATGGCCGAGGGCAGCTGGTCGGCAAATCCTTCCGGAACCATTACGCTTCGCGGGCGGCAGGCTTCCGGAGATTTGGACGCGGAGGATGGACTTACCGAGGGCGAGCATATCCTGAGCCTTAAGGGCGAGGATGAAGACGGCGACGGCGTACAAGTTCAATATAGGTTCCGCGTGGACGCCACAGCGCCCAGGCTAATGCTTGCAGGGCCTTCGGACGGCGCTTTCTTCGGGGAGCAGACCACGGTGGAAGGCATCTGCGAGCCGGGAGCCGCCATTACCTTCCTGTTGGACGGAGAGAAGGTAAAGACTGTTTCTGCCGATGAAAATGGAAGCTTTACGACGGAGCTTGGCATGGATACGGATAAGCTGGAACAGAAGCTGACGGTTTATGCGGAGGACGCGGCGGGAAACAGGACGAAGGAATATTCCATGAAGCTGACCAATGAGCTTTTGGGGGCGGCCGACGCAGCCATTGCCGTGTTTGTGAACGGCGCCGATTATACCGGACGGACGCTGCAGGCGGGCACCTGCGCGGAGCTTGAACTGCGGGTTGTTTCCGGCGGGAAGAGCATTGTAATTCCCGAAGACAGCAATGTGGGACGTCAGGCAGACTGGGAGCTTTACATTGTGGACGGAACAGCCTCCATGGATGGACAGAGCCTGACCACAGACAACACTGTCAATGGAATGCTGACCGTTACATTAGATAAGCAGCAGGCGGCAGTTGTACTGGGAGGAAACCGCAGGTCAAGCGGAGAATTCCACTCTGTCCTGCTTCCTGAAAATACCGTGGGCTATACCGTTTCCACCGAGCAGGAGCTTTTGGTGGAGGATGGCCAGGACTTCATTTTCCGGGTGGAGATTCTGGAGGGCTACACAGCGGGAGAGGATTTTGCAGTGTATGCCAATGGAGTTCCCCTGATTGGCCAGGATGGCGTCTATACCATAGAAGAACTGCACAGTACAAAGACTGTTACTGTGGAGGGGGTGGCGGATATAACGCCTCCCCAAGTGGAAATCAAGGTAAAGGGTATCATCTGGAAGAGCTTCTTAAACTTCATTACCTTTGGCAACTTCTTCAATGAGAAGCAGAAGGTGACGATTACGGTGGACGAGAAGGGAAGCGGGCTGGATACGCTCTGCTACTATGTATCGGAGCAGGCTCTCAGCCTTGAAGAAGTCAAGGCACTGGGCGAAGCTGACTGGACCGAGTACACGGAAGGCTTCACCATCGACCCGGACAACAAATACGTGATTTATGCAAAAGCCACAGACAAGGCAGGAAATGTAACCTGGTGTTCGTCGGACGGCCTTGTGCTTGACAGCACGGCGCCCGCGGTGCAGGGAATAGAGGACGGAGGCATATACTACGGAGACAAGACCTTCACCGTCCGCGAGGAAAACGGCCTGCAGGTAAAGGTGGACGGCGCAGAGATTCAGCTGGACGGGGAAGCCTATACCCTGAAGGCAGACAATAAGGAGCATGTGATTGAGGTTTCTGACGCGGCAGGCAATACAATGGCTTACACAGTCGCGGTATATGAGGTTTACACCGTAAGCTTTGTGGTGGATGGCGTCATTGTCGCTGCCATGCAGGCAAACTATGGAAGCAGCATCCCGCTGGAGGCATTTCCGGAAATCCCGGAGAAGGAAGGGTATGACGAGACGGCGCCCTATTGGCAGCCGGGCAGTCTGGAAAATATCACAGAGGATGTGACGGTGCAGGCGGTATATACGAAGAATCCGGATGAAGGAGATGAGAAGCCGGGAAGCGGAAATGCGGGCAGCCCCGGCCAGAATGGAAACGGCGCAAATACCGGTGACGAAAGAAGCTGGCAGATTTGGCTTTTCGCCGTCTACATCAGCGGAGGGGCGCTTGCGGTGATCGCCGCGAAGAAGCGCAAAGAAAGAAAAGAATAACCGATGATCCGCTTGCGGAGAAAGAAGCGGTAAATGCAAAAGATCTGGAGAATATGCCGATCGTCCTTCCGAGGAGGACAAATGTACGGAATGAAGTATCCAACTGGCTTGGAAAAAGCAGCAGCCGTTTAGTCTGGCAGTGACGAAATTCATAGAACACATGAAATGCTTTTTAGGCATAATAAAGGTGTAGAAACTAAGTATTTGATATAACATGGATCTCCGTTTATAATAAAGGTGTAGAAAAAAGTGCAGCGCACTTTCCTCTACACCTTCATTTTTTTTGATAACGGAAATTTGGGGATTCGCTTTCTATTAGGGATATGGAGGCAGGAAATGACGTTAGAGGAAGTAACAAAGCAGTTAGAAAAGTATGGGAATACAAAGGAGGAACAGATCAGGATTATACGGAAAAGCAGGGCAGAATTACTGGATGAAATCCACAGCAAGCAGCAGTTATTAGACCAGTTAGACTATATGATTCATGAAATAAGAAAAAAATAACAGGAGGATTTTTTATGAGTTATCAATTTTACGTTCCTACCCGCACCTTATTCGGCGCTGGAAAATTAAACGAATTGCACACACAGGAAATGCCCGGAAAGAAAGCGATGGTCGTAATCTCGAATGGCAAGTCTATGAAGGAAACGGGAACGCTTTACCGGGTGTTAAAAGAATTAGCGTATGTTGGCGTGGAGACGGTGGTGTTTGACCATGTGCAGGCAAATCCCCTTCGCTCTACCGTCATGGATGGCGCGGCTTACGCAAAGGAAAATAGCTGTGACTTTATCGTTGCGTTGGGCGGCGGCAGCGTGATGGACGCATCAAAAGCGATGGCTGCTATGGCAACCAATGACGGTGACATTTGGGACTACATGAACGGCGGCACTGGCGGCGGGAAAACCCTTACAGAAAAAGCATTGCCGGTAATCTGTATTACCACAACGGCAGGAACCGGCTCCGAAGCGGATCAGTGGGGCGTGATCACCAACGATGAAACCAATGAGAAAATCGGATTCGGCGGTTATGACTGCCTGTTCCCGGTTCTGTCCGTGGTTGACCCGGAGCTGATGGTTTCGGTTCCGCCGAAGTTTACAGCATATCAGGGGTTCGATGCACTGTTCCACAGTACAGAGTGCTATATTTCCAAAGCGCATAACCGTATGGGTGATATGCTGGCCCTGACTGCCATTGAAAATATCGGAAGGTATCTTGTCCGTGCCGTAAAGGATGGAAACGATCTGGAGGCCCGCGAAGGCGTGGCCTTCGCAAATAACCTGTCCGGGCAGGTGATGACCGTGAGCTGCTGTACCAGCGAACACTCGATGGAACACGCCATGAGCGCCTACCATCAGGAGCTGCCTCACGGGGCAGGGCTGATCATGATTTCTGCTGCGTACTATCAGCATTTTGTGGACTGTCATGCCTGTAATGAACGGTTCATTACCATGGCGAAGGCGATGGGAAAAGAGGACGCTTCCCGGGCGCAGGATTTTGTGGATGTGTTGGTGCAGCTTCAGAAAGACTGCGGTGTGGCAGACCTTAAAATGTCCGACTTTGGGATTCAGGAGGACGAACTCGACAGCCTGGCAGAAAATGCCCGTGAAACCATGGGCGGTCTGTTTACTGCCGATCCGAAAGCGTTATCCCATGAGGAATGTGTGGCAATCTATCAGAAGTCATACAAATAAAAGAAAGGCGGTTTTTACATGAACGAATTAGAGTATGGAACCATTTTTGAAAAGGGTGTTCCGAACCCTTTTGGAGAATATTTTTCCGGCCAGTCTTATCTGGCGATGCTGACACAGTTAAACGGCGTGGGCGTTGCAAATGTGACCTTTGAACCCGCCTGCCGGAACAACTGGCACATCCACCACGGTGATAAGGGCGGCGGACAGATTTTGCTGGTCACCGGCGGGCGCGGCTGGTATCAGGAATGGGGCAAGGACGCTCAGGAGCTTCATGCGGGAGATGTAGTTGCCATTCCTGTGGATGTCAAGCACTGGCATGGGGCGGCAAAGGATAGCTGGTTTGCGCATATCGCCATAGAGGTTCCTGGCGAGAACACTTCCAATGAGTGGCTGGAGCCGGTCTCAGAGGAAGAATACGGAAAGTTGAAGTAAAGGAGGCGTTTCAAATGGCAAAGGTTACTGCAGGTCATGATGAATTGGGCGCTTTTGCACCTAAGTTTGCTGAGTTAAACGATGATGTGTTGTTCGGTGAGGTTTGGTCGCGGGAGGATAAGCTGTCCGCCAGAGACAGAAGTGTGGTTACAGTAACGGCACTGATGGCAAGCGGCGTGTTGGACAGCTCGCTGAAATTCCATATTTTGAATGCAAAAAATCACGGGGTAACGGCAGAAGAAATGGCAGAAATCCTGACCCATGCGGCCTTTTATGCCGGTTGGCCGAAGGCATGGGCTGCATTCAGAATGGCGAAAGAAGTTTATGGGGAAGCACAGAAGGTGGAAACATGAAGAAAGGTTTGGCGTTCATACTCAGCATTTTCATGATGCTTTCCGTGGCTGCGTGCGGAGCGGAATCCTCCGGGCAGGAGGAAAACGAAACGTTTGGTGATAGCACCCAGGCTGTGACATGGCTTGAAAGCATAGGTATGACAGGTGAAAGCGCTGGAGCGGGAAATGGAGAAACAGCCATAACCATCACGATTGGAGATATTGTTCTTGACGGAGTGATCTATGACACGGCACTTGCCCAGGAAATCAAAGAATATTTTCCTCTTACCATTTCCATGAGTGGCTTCGGGGGGAGAGAGTATTATGGCGGTGTAGATTTCTACCCGGCGGAGGAGAATTTGGTGGGCGGTGGAAATACCTTTCACGATGGCGACATTACTTACTGTGAGGCTCACCACAACATGGCAAACTTTTATGCACAGACAGATGATCCAGTGCTTTCTGTGGATGTCATTCCCATTGGCAGAGTGACTTCGGATTTATCCGTTTTTGAAAACCTTGACAGCCGTGAGGAAATTACTTTCTCGCTGGCTGAATAAATGTACCCCGCAGCGAAGAAAGCTCGAAAAAGCTCCGCTTTTTCTCACTTTGGGGCGTTCGCCCCATAGCCGGAAAACTCCAGGTATTATCTGGTGAGCAAGCTCCCCATCTAATACCTGCAATTTTCTGTCTGCGCTGCTCATAGCTATAAAAAATTGGAGGAAAAAACAATGAAGAAATTTGCAGCTTTCTCACTTACTCTCATGATGGTCATATCTCTTGCGGCCTGTGCCGGAAATAGTGAACCGGCTGAAACAAACTCCCCTGATGTGGAGAGCAGTGTGGTGGACGAAACATCGGCATCGGAAAGCAGTGCGGCAGAATCCGAGCCGGGAACCGAAGCTTCGCAGCCCGATGAAACGGAAACCGAGGCGGAAGGAACCAAGGTACTGGTAGCCTATTTCTCTGCCACTGGTACTACCGAAGGCGTGGCGGAACATATTGCAAACGGTCTGAACGCAGACATTTACGAGATTGTTCCGGAAGAACCTTATACGGATGCTGACCTTAACTACAATGACAACAACAGCCGTACTACGATTGAAATGAATGATCCGTCTGCCCGCCCCGCCATTTCCGGTTCTGTGGATAACATGGATCAGTATGACATTGTATTTCTCGGTTATCCCATCTGGTGGGGAGAAGCGCCGAGAATTGTCAGCACCTTTATGGAAAGCTACGACTTTTCCGGTAAGACCATTGTTCCCTTCTGCACGTCCGGCGGCAGCGGTGTCGGTTCCAGTGCAACCAATCTGGAACAGCTTACCAGCGGTGCCAACTGGCTTGAAGGACGGCGTTTGAACGGCCGTGATTCTCAGGATACCGTAATGGAATGGGTAAACAGCCTCGGTCTGAGCCTGGGAGAATAATCGGATAAAGAAATTTTAAGGAGATGATACCATGAGAAAAATATTTGCACTTATGCTTTCGGCTGCACTTGTGTTTTCTCTGGCGGCCTGCTCCAATACACAGCAGAGCCGTGATTCCAATCCTGCGTCCAGCGAAGAATCCTCACAGGTAGCAGAATCCACTCCGGTACAGACTGCGGAAACAGAGTCTTTGCCGGAGGAGGATAATATGAATGCTTCGGATACAGAAACCGCCTCTACGGAAACGGAGAGTGAGGAAAGCAACATCCTGATCGCTTACTTTACCTACGGCGAAAATGCGGAACTTCCCGATGATGTGGATGCCTCTGCAACAGCCAGTATTCAAATCTTTAACGGCGAAGTCACAGGCAATACCGGTGTGATGGCTCACATGATCGCAGAAGCATCCGGCGGAGAGCTGTTCTCTATTCGGACGGTAGAACCTTATCCCGACAGCTATGATGACACCATCGATGTTGGACAGTCTGAAAAGAACAATGGAATTCGCCCTGAGCTGTCTACGCATATCGAGAATCTGGATCAGTACCGTACCGTTTTTGTGGGGTTCCCCAACTGGTGGTATGGAATGCCCATGGTCATGTACAGCTTTTTTGACGAGTATGATTTCAGCGGAAAAACGGTGATCCCCTTCTGCACGTCCGGCGGCAGCGCATTTTCGGATGCAATTGAAGAAATAAAAGATATGGAGCCGAACGCAACCGTCCTTGACGGCCTTCATATTGGCGCTTCCAGTGTAACTGATGCGGAAAGCAGAGTGAATGAATGGGTGGCTGAACTCGACGTATCCAAGTGATGGGAAGGGGTGAATGACTCATGAAACCAAAAATGAAAATCAAGATGGGAATTGATCTCCTGATGACAGCGCTGCTGCTCTGCCTGATGGCATATCAAATCACCGGGGAGGCGCTTCATGAGTGGTTCGGTGCCGGGATGCTGCTTTTGTTTATCGCACATCATATCCTCAACATTCGGTGGTATGGCAATCTGTTCAAGGGGAATTACAAGCTTCTGCGCATTTTACAGACAATCGTTAATTTTAGCGTACTTATTTCCATGCTTTGTCTTGGATATAGTGGAATCGTCTTGTCACGCCATGTCTTTGCGGCGTTTCCTATAGGCGGGCCAATGGCTACTGCGAGAAGTATGCACATGGCAGCCTCCTATTGGGGATTTGTGCTGATGAGCCTCCATTTGGGAATGCACTGGGGAATGATCGTGGGAATGTTCCGCAGGCTTTTGAAAGGCAGGAAATTGCCGGGTGCGGCGGTGTGGGGGCTGCGGCTGGCCGCCGCCGTAATCGCCGGATATGGACTGTTCTGTTTTATCCAAAAGGACATTGTTTCTTATATGTTTCTGAAAAATCAATTTGTATTTTTTAATTTTGACCAAAGCGCAATATCCGTATTCGCAGAGTACATTGCGATGATGGGATTCTGGATTTTTGTCAGCTTTTATATGACCCGGGGAATCGGAAAGATTTCCGGCAAACACTCGATAGGAAGGGAGAAGATCAATGAAAAGAATTAGTGCTTTTCTGATGGCGGCTGTAATGGTTTTTTCGTTGGCTGCGTGCGGTACAATGTCACAGGAACCGGAGACAAGCAGATCTGAAACAGAAGCCGTTCAGAGTACGGTTTCTTCGGAAGAAACGGAAGATTTGAACGCTGTCCTGTCCGAGGCGCCTGAAAATTTTGTTCTGATAACGGGCGGGACTTTTGAGATGGGGAGTCCGGATATGGAAGGCTGGCGGTCTGAAGATGAAACACAGCATACCGTGACGGTCAGCGATTTCTATATGAGTATGTATGAGGTCACGCAGACGGAATACGCTGAAGTGATGGGCAACAATCCCAGCAGTTTTTCCGGTGATGCCCTCCCGGTAGAAAACGTTTCGTGGCTGGATGCAGTGGCTTATTGCAATGCCAGGAGCGAGCTTGAGGGTTTAACGCCTGCTTATGCTATAGATGGACAGACGGTAACATGGGATCGCAGTGCAGACGGATACCGTCTCCCCACAGAAGCAGAATGGGAGTATGCCTGCCGCGCAGGAACTGTAACACCTTTCAATACAGAAACCTCCATCAGTGCGGAGGAAGCGAATTATTACGGACATTATCCCTATGAAATCGAGGAGAATTATTTCTCTCAAGGCAACCTTGATACCCAGCCGGGGGAATACCGGCAGACCACCGTTGAAGTGACCAGCTTTTCCCCTAACGGATGGGGCCTTTACAATATGCATGGGAATGTCAGCGAATGGGTATGGGACTACTATGGAGCATACAGCGCAGAGGAGCAGAGGGATCCCACCGGTCCGGAAACGGGCACTCTTCGAGTATACAGAGGCGGCGGCTGGAATGACTTTGCGAAAAATATGCGGAGCGCATATCGGGCAGCCATGGCAGAAGATAAAGGCAGCTTTAACATTGGCATCCGGCTCGTGAAAAATGCGGGAAACGGAGCAGGCAGTGTTGTCAGCACAGGCACTGAGAATACAGAGAGCGCAGGCGGCAAGGTGCTGATTGCCTATTTCTCATGGGGAGGAAATACAGCGGGAATCGCAGAAGAAATCCAGTCTCAGACGGGTGCGGATTTGTTTGAAATTACATTGGTAAATCCCTATTCCACGGATTATAATACCGTATTGGATGAAGCACAGCGGGATCAGAATGAACAGGCCCGCCCGGAACTGGCAACTCATGTAGAAAATATGGACGAGTATGATACCATCCTGTTGGGTTATCCCAACTGGTGGGCATCCATCCCCATGCCGATTGCGTCTTTCCTCGAAGAATATGATTTTACAGGAAAAACAATTATTCCTTTCTGCTCTCATGGCGGCGGACGGTTCGGGCAGAGTCTGACGGCGATTGCCAAGCTGGTGCCGGATGCTGTAATGGGTGAAGCATTATCGGTACATTACTCCGGCGGCGACAGTTTGCCGGACGATATAACGGAATGGCTGGAGAGTAATGGGATTTTAGAATAAAAGCAATTAGCGAAAGGGTAGAGCATAGGAAAAGGCATGAATCAGCAAGTAGGGTTATTTTCAAATAAAGCATTACAGGATATGATTATCCCACTATTTTTAGAGCAACTGCTGGTCATGCTCGTGGGGCTGGCAGATACCCTGGTCGTCAGCTATGCCGGAGAAGCGGCGGTTTCCGGCGTTTCTCTGGTAAACCAGTTCAACACGATTTTTATTTACCTGTTTACGGCGCTGGCATCCGGCGGCGCCGTGGTGATCAGCCAGTATATTGGCAGAAAGGCAATGGATGCTGCCGGGGAATCCGCAAGCCAGCTCCTGCTGTTCTCTGTGATTTTTTCCGCATTGGTTTCGGCACTTGTGCTGATTGGGAACGAGGGAATGCTTCGTCTGATGTTCGGAAAAGTGGAAAGCGATGTGATGCAAGCCTGCATTACTTATCTTAGAATTTCCGCTTATTCCTACCCGGCTTTGGCGGTTTATAACGCCGGCGCCGCGCTTTTCCGCAGCGTGGGAAAGACCAGCGTGACTATGTATCTGTCGGTGGCGTCCAATATCATCAATGTCATTGGCAACCTGGTCGGTGTGTTTGCGCTGCGCGCAGGTGTTGCCGGTGTCGCCTGGCCTTCCTTGATTGCCCGGACATTTTCGGCTGTGGTCATCACCGTGCTTTGTTTCCGCAAGAAAAACCATGTATTCTATGCCCGCAAGTGGATTTTTCAGTGGAACGGAGCGCTTATGCGGCACATTTTAAGGATTGCCATTCCAAATGGGCTGGAAAACGGCGTTTTCCAGTTGGTAAAGGTGGCTCTCAGCAGTATTGTGGCACTTTTTGGTACTTATCAGATTGCAGCAAATGGCGTGGCGCAGAGTATCTGGTCTTTGGCTGCCCTGGCCGGTGTTGCTATGGGGCCAGTGTTCATCACAGTCATTGGGCAGTGTATGGGAAACAGGGATATACAGGCCGCAGAAATCTACTTTAAGAAATTGGCGAAGATCACACTGTTGCTTTCGTCAGCATGGAATCTTCTGATTTTCCTGTTGACTCCCTTCTTTATGAGATTCTATGCATTGGAGCCGGATACAAAGCAGCTTGTGATCCAACTGGTTCTGATCCACAATCTGTTCAATGCCATCGCCTATCCTTTTTCCGGGGCACTCAGCAACGGACTGCGGGCCGCAGGCGATGTGAAGTTCACCATGTATGTTTCGGTCATATCCACCATAGTGGTGCGCCTGCTGCTGTCCTGGCTTTTAGGGGTTGTCCTGCAAATGGGCGTCATAGGAATTGCGATTGCAATGGTCAACGACTGGGGCATCCGGGCGATTATTTTCTTCTGGAGACAGAAGTCTGGGAAGTGGAAAACTTTTCAGGTAATATAGTTTTTATTCAAAGTTCCGCCAGCAATTTGTGTGTAAAAAAATGATGGAGGTATAGTATGAGCAAGAACATTTTAGTGGCGTATTTTTCAGCTAGCGGCATAACTGCAAAGGCAGCGTGGAAGCTTTCAGAAGCGATTGGCGCTGATCTGCACGAAATTAAACCGGAGATTCCTTATACGAGGGCCGATTTGAACTGGATGGACAAAAAGAGCAGAAGCTCGATGGAGATGAACGACCCGTCATCCCGGCCTGCGATTGCGGAGAAGCTGCCTGACATGGAAAAATATGATGTTGTTTTCGTGGGGTTCCCTAAACTGTAGTAACTAAATAAGAGTGTATAGCGTGCATATAGTTTGAAAATTGAGATAGAAAGCAACATGATACACAAAAATATTGAAAAGTGTGTATCGTGATAAATAGAAAATAGGATGTGAAAGAAGTTATGCCAAGTATGAAAAAAAGAGTTTTATCCATTCTGCTTGTAGGGGTGGTTTTGGTTGGCGTGTTAAGCGGGTGTGGTACAGTTAAAGAGGAACAGGAAGGCAGCAGTACATCACAGCCGCAACAGACCAACCAATCTTCACAGAATGAAGATACCTCGGATGTAAAGGAAGATACAAATGAACCGACCGCAGAGAAAACACTTGTCGTATATTTCTCAGCAACAGGAACGACCGAAAAAGCAGCAGGTATGATTGCTGACGCTACAGGAGGTGAGTTATTCGAGCTTGAGCCTGTCGAACCATATACAGATGAAGATTTGGATTGGACAAATAGTGATAGCCGTGTCAGCAGAGAGCATGAAAACGAAGCAGAAAGAACGGTGGAGTTAGTTTCAGCCACAATCGATGGTTTCCAGGACGCATCTGTAGTCTATGTAGGTTATCCTGTGTGGTGGGGGATTGCTGCCTGGCCGGTCAACGAGTTCATAAGGAATAATGATTTTACAGGTAAGACGGTGATACCATTTTGTACATCCTCCAGTTCAGGTATTGGAGAATCGGGGAAATTGCTTGAAGAAATGGCGGGAACCGGAAATTGGCTGGAAGGACAGCGGTTCAGTTCAAGCGTTTCCGAAGCTGACATCAAAGAATGGATTGACAGCTTGGGATTATAACAGCAAAAAAGTTTTGGGGCATGATTCAATGAAAGGATCGTGCCTTATTTTTTTTGTAAAGAGGCGATTAGCCTTTTTAGGCTTAATCGCCTCTACAAGAAAAATCAAATACAGTTATGAATCAGAGAGATGGAACAAAAGCCATCTCTTTTTTATTTTATCGAAAGGAATCAAACGAAATGTATTTTACCGACAACTATCCTCTCCAGGAATATGAAAAGATGATGCGGAGAATTCCAAACTTCCCGCCGAGAGGACATGGCGTCGTTGTAATCTGTTCTGCAGAGGGCATAGAGTCCGGCATGGCGACATACCGGGAGGTTATGGCCAAAGCCATGTCGTGTATCAACTATGAGCCGTTTTTAATTCGGCTTGAAAAATATATCAGAGAAAGTGAGAACAACCCTATGGAATTCAGAAACGAGAAGCATCGAAAGGTATTTGCCGAAGCTACGGAGAAGCTCGACAAAAAGAATTATTCCCTCATGTCTGCCCTGTATCTGCTGACGGCAGATTTGAAATTATGGGATGCAGTGAAACGGTTTGTGGCAAAGAACGAAATCCAATTCCAAGACATTCATTTCCAGCGTGGTCGGTCTGGCGATGGATACCAACATGAAAGCCCCGTTATGTGTGCAGACACTGGAGAATGCAGCGAAAGCGTATCCAGGAATCCGTGGAGCTATTATCCACAGTGACAGGGGGGGCCAGTACACCAGCCAGCTTTACCGGGATGCAATCCGGCAGTATGGCATACAGCAAAGCATGAACAGCGCAGGCGGCAGATGTCACGATAATGCCCGATGTGAAAGCATGTGGGCCAGAATGAAGTCAGAACTGCTGTATGACCGTTATGATACAGAAGAAATGACCACTGAGGAACTCAGGACTGTCATCTGGAGGTATTTTGTCAGCTACTGGAATAACCGAAGGATATGTTCTGCTAATGGTGGGCTCCCTCCGATGGTCAAACGACAGCAATACTATGATTCGTTGAAAAAAGCAGCATAGGATACAAAATCCTTGAGGAAAATGTGTCAACTAATATTGACAAAATCAGATGGCAGTCGGCTCTTTATATATGTTCTCAGTCCCAAGAGGTTATCAGGACGGCTTCAATCAATGGTGCAAGCAGATAACAGCTTTGTGTTTAACTGCTTTTATGCAGACAACGCTTTTGTATCTCGGACTTTTGACCTTTCCCGGAAATATGCTCCTGGGACTCGGCATCATGCTTGCGTCCAATGAAGTGCCGAGGATTGCGCAGCAGTTCGGCCTGGACTCCTCTGTCAGAGTGAACATGATGAGTGTCGTTCACGCGACTACCACAGCGGTGAACCTAACCCGAAGCGTGGCAAGAGCAGCCGGAAAATAAAGGGAACCTTTCGTAAAGTTTTTCAAACCCACTTGATTTTATTTCGGTATGCCGATATAATAAAGTGAGAGGTGATGGTACGATGATTATTGACGATTTGTTAAAGCAGGCGCACATGACCAAATACCGGCTTGCAGAACAGGCGGGTATCCCGCACGCTACGCTGAGCGATATATGCAGCGGAAAAACGAAACTGGAAAAATGTTCTGCTGAAACGGTTTACAAGCTGGCAAAGGCGCTTGGCGTTACAATGGAACTGCTTGCAGAAGGCGGCATCCGGCAGACCGAGCGTGAACGCGCTTATGAATACGGACTTCCCGAATATCTCCAGCACGATCTGGACGCCTACAAGGACGGGCTTAAGACGAAGTCCAAACTCCTCGACTGTTATTGGGGAGAGCTTTACGGAAGCATCAATCTGGCAGAAATCAGCGAAGGCGTTATTACGCCGGAACACGCCGATTACCTGCGAAAGAAATATCTATGGGGAAGGAATCCATGATGGAAGGAGTTGACTTTACAGACTGCCGCAAGATACTCGGCAGAGCTTACAACGGAGCAAACGGAAAGAAAATTGCCATAGAATACGGCGGGAGTCAGTATATGCTGAAGTTTTCCCCATCCGGCGGGAAAAAACCCACAACGCTGTCCTATACCAATAGCTGTATCAGCGAGCATATCGCCAGCAGCATCTTCAATCTTCTGGGTGTGACGGCGCAGGAAACGCTGCTCGGCACTTACCGGGTGGGAACAAAGACAAAGGTTGTATGCGCTTGCAAGGATTTTACAGCAGACGGAAAGCGGTTCTTTGATTTCTGCTCCATCAAGAATACGATTCTCGATTCGGAATCAGACGGCAGCGGTACAGAACTTTCGGATATACTGGAAGCGTTGGAAAAACAGCAGTATGTCGATCCTGCTATGCTGACCGGGCATTTCTGGAATGTGTTCGTGGTGGACGCCCTGCTTGGAAATTTCGACCGCCACAATGGAAACTGGGGATTCCTTTATGACGACATCGCAAATCAGGCGTGTATAGCGCCGGTGTTTGACTGCGGGAGCTGTCTGCTGCCGCAGGCGGATGAAAATGTCATGAGAGAAGTCCTGGCAGACGAGGACGCGCTGAACGCCCGTGTCTATCAGTTCCCAACCTCCGCTATCAAGCAGAACGGCCGGAAAATCAATTACTATGATTTCCTGTCCGGCGTGGAGGATAAGGAGTGCAAGGCGGCTATCCGGCGGATTGTGCCGAGAATCGATATGGAACGAATCAGGTCAGACAAGGAGCATTTTCAGACGCTTGTGGAAATGGTGGAACCGGAACCCACAAAGGAAACGGAATCAGAACCTGTGGCAGAGGAAGCAGAACAGGTTCCCGAAGCTGCGGAGGCGAGAAACCTTGCCCCACTCTTCGCAGAGAACAGCGACTGCATCGGATGGATTTGTATCCCAGGCACAGAGGTGAATTATCCGGCGAGTACAGCCAAAGCGGTGTGCCGTTCCTGGACGCCAGATGCAGCCTGCAAAGTGATAACCTGATCCTGTTCGGCCATAACATGAAAAACGGTACGATGTTTGGGAGCCTGGAGCAGTATACAGACAGGGACTACCTTACAGCGCATCCGGCCATTGAATTTGAAACCGCCTCCGGCTGTATGCGGTATGAGGTGTTCGCCGTGGCCGTTGTCAATAAGTATGATGACTGGTACAGCTTCCTTGATGCGGCAGATGAGGCGGTGTGTCAGGAACAGGTTTCCCGTATCCGGGAGAAATCCCTGCTCAAGACGGAAGCAATGCCGGTTTACGGCGGGCAGCTTCTGACCCTCTCCACCTGCCATGGATCCGGCAGCGATGACCGGCTGCTTGTGATTGCGGCGGAAACCACAGCAGACGGATGAGCGTCTGCGGATGTTATCCCCCTTTTCTGGATAACCTCTTGACTTGTAGGTTATCTTTGGATATACTATAAGCAAAGGAGGTGCAGTGACCTATGGAGGATGTGTATGAGATCATACGCCGTATCGAAGAACGGATTGCAGGGCTGCCTGCCGGATACATTTCCCGAAAGACGATTAAAGGGAAAGTCCAGCACTACCGACAGTGGCGGGAGGACGGGAAAATCAAAAGCAAATATATCCGGGAAGATGAACTGGAGGAAATCCGGGATCAGATCGGGGAACGGAAACAGTTGGAAGAACGGTTGAAGGAACTGAAAAAACAGGTTCCCATCCAGGAGGTGAAAGCGATGAAGTTTGAAACAAATCTCATAACCGGGGCTGCACTTGGCAGTATGGTTCGGAATGTCAGGGAACTTGAAAAGCGGGATTGCTTTGAAAAACTTGTGCGTTATCTGCGGGATGATAAAAACTGGACGAGGGTCTGCGCTGTCTACGGCCTTCGCAGGACAGGAAAGACGACCATGCTGTATCAGGCGATTGCAGATATGAATGAGGAAGAACTGGAAAAAACCGCTTATGTGAAGATGCGAAGCAGCGATATCATGAACAACCTTGTCCATGACCTGGATACACTGTACCATGCCGGATATAAGTATATCTTTATCGATGAAGTAACTCTGATGGAGGATTTTATCGACTCCGCCGCGCTGCTTTCCGACCTGTATGTCCCTATGGGAATGCGGATCGTGCTGTCCGGTACGGATTCCCTGGGCTTCTGGTTTGCACGGGACAACGAGCTGTATGACCGGGTGCGCACCATCCACACGACATTCATCCCATTCCGGGAATATAGCCGTCTACTTGGCATCGACAGCATCGATGAGTATATCCGCTACGGCGGGATGCTCCAGCCGGGGGAACTGGCCTTCGAGGATGAGGATGCCGCCGCAGACGATTCCTCCTTCCGGGATAACGAGTCCACCCGGCGGTATATTGACACAGCCATTGCGAAAAACATCCAGCATTCGCTGGCGTGCTTTAGATATGGCCATTATTTCGGGCATCTGCGCAGTCTCTATGAAGCGGATGAACTGACCAATGCCATCAACCGTATCATTGAGGATATGAACCACAGTTTTGTGCAGAAGGTTATCACGCAGGATTTTGTCTCCCATGACCTGGGCATTTCAGAACGGAACCTGCGCAATGAGAGGGATGCCACAAAAAGGACGGACGCGCTCGGCAGGATTGACAAACAGGCCGTGACTGAAAAGCTGATGCAGCTTCTCAATATCCGCAACCGGGAGCAGCAGACGCTTAACGTGACCGATTCCCAGGCACTACAGATCAAGCAGTATTTAAAATCGCTGGATTTGATCGTGGAATGCCCCATCGAGTATGCGCCCGGCGCTGAGAAAGAGCAGAGGGTCTTGTTTACACAGCCCGGTATGCGCTACTGCCAGGCGCAGGCTTTGGTGTATTCGCTGATGCAGGACGAAACATTCAGCCAGCTATCATCGGATGAAAGGGACTATATCACGGAGCGTATCCTCGGAGAAGTCCGGGGGCGGATGCTGGAGGACATTATCCTATTGGAAACGATGAAGGCGCTTCCCAAGCAGTACAAGGTGTTCAAGCTGCAGTTTGCCAGCGGCGAATATGATATGGTCATCTATGATAGAGAAACCAATTCCTGCGCCGCCTATGAGATCAAGCACAGCAGCCAGTATGTACGGGAGCAGGCAAGGCATCTGCTGGATGAGGAAAAGTTGGCGCTGACCTCGCCCCGGTACGGGACGCTGGCAGGCCGGTATGTCCTGTATCTTGGAGAGGATGTGGACACGGAGGATGGCATCGCCTACCGGAACGCCGAGCAGTTCCTAAAGGCGCTGCCGGAGATCACACTGGCCAGCAGGCTGGAGGAAACCGTCTCGGAGGATGAGGGATTCCACCCGACTTTATAAATCAAACAGTAACAAGAATCAGTCGTTTTGTGAAAGCGAAGCGGCTGATTTTTTTGCGCCTTTTCAGCTTTCACAAGACGGCGGAAGGAGGAAACATGCTGAAACGAAAACCAAAGGTACTCACGCCGGAGCAGATGGAAGAAATCCGCACAAAGGACTTTTTCGATATGATCCTGCCCGGTACCATCAAATTTTTATCCGACCACTATATCCTCGGCGACAGTTACCGATGCACATGGGTGATCCGGGAATACCCGCCATCCACTGATGTGGTATAAAAAAAGTTGACACTCCATACTCAAGGATTTGAGATATAATTAAGAGAATAAGGAGTGAACAAAAATGGCAGAAAACAGACAATATGACCACGAATACAAAGTACAGGCCGTGAAGCTGGCAAAAGAAATCGGACAAGCTAAGGCGGCCAAAGAACTGGGGGTTCCCAAGAATACCATGTATGGCTGGGTGCGGGCTAACCGTCTTGGCAATCTTGATCTGGGGGCAGGGTCACAGACCCCACAAAGCGCCATGACGCTTAATGAGGAACTCATCCAGCTTCGCCAGCAGGTAAAGGGACTTATGGCCGGATACGCATGTATCAGGCATTGACATTGAAGCAGCCAGAAAATGTTAGGTTTTGCGCCCAACAGCAGTTCTGCGGAGGTATTATCCAAAGCGCTTGGCAGCCGGACGGTCATGTCCGGCTCGGTCAGCCGCGGCAAGAACGATCCGTCACAATCTCTGCAGATGATAGAACGGCCCTTGCTCACGCCCGATGAACTCAAATCCATGCCCAAAGGACAGTTTGTGGTGATGAAAACCGGTGTGCATCCTATGCGTGTCAAACTGAAGCTGTTCTTCAAATGGGGCATTCGGTTTGATGAGAATAATCCCTACACCGTAGCCGACAACGGTAGCAGAAAGGTGGAATATGCCGATAAGAAAGAAATCATGGACGGCATTATCGAAAAATATCATCCCGAACTGGCAGCGGTATCACTTCCGCCGGAGGAAGCTCCTCCCGGTGGACAGGATCAGCAGATGAGCGAAAAGAACGCACCGAAGAACAGAAAACCGCCGGCAAGGGAGAAAAAATCCGGCGGCGCAGGCCTGCAGACAACTGCGCCGAAAAACAGACGGAACAGCCCTCCTGCTGTCCGTCATGAACCGGAGGTGCAAAGCGATGGGCAGTCAAGGATTTAGAAAAAGCCGGGCTGATACGAAAAGAGGCGCACTACCGTGAAAACGGCAGTGCGACCTCCAATCGATATTATCTGCTGTAAAACAAGACATCTTCACTCACAAGGGGGCAGTATGTCTTCATGGTGAACCGAGCGCCGGTTCATCATGAACCCCTTTGAACCTCCCAATCTAAGGAAACTACGGCAGAAAGAAAAGATTATCCATTTACAGCAGGATAAAAAACGAAGAACGATATGCAGAGAGAAAAGCAGCCCGGCAAAAAGTTGTATTTCTCTCTGCTGTCGAATCGTGGATTGCTTGCGAACTTGAAAACATACGGCATTTCGTATATAATAGAGGCTGATAATAAGCGGAAAACAATCCGCAGACATAAAGGCGGTGGCAGCATGAAACAATATCTTTCTCTCCGGGAAGCGGCGGAAAAATGGGGCGTGTCGGAACGGAGGATCAACCAATACTGCGCCGAGGGGCGTATCCCCGGCGCACAGAAAATCGGAAACGCATGGGCGGTTCCCGCCGGCGCGGAGAAGCCCAAAGACCCGCGCCGGACCAGACGGCAGACAAAGCCCCCTGCAAAAGAAGCAGACGCGGGCGGGATTGACTACACAAACCTTATGCCCCTTATGAATACAGCTTTTGCGCCGGGACATTGCCGGGAAGCGGTGGAAGCGATGGCGGCAGGCCCACGGCGGGATATTGCTATGGCGGAGTACCACTATTTCAGCGGCCAGCCGGAAGCGGCGGCAAAAGAGGCGGAAGCCTATCTCACCAGCCCCGACATGGGGGCGCGGCTCTCCGCCTGTCTGATTTATGCCTATGCCAATCTCCCTATGGGGCAGATACAGCGCTCCCGGTTTGCCCTGGGGGAGCTGGACGCTTCCCTTGCCGCTGCGGGGGAGCAGTCGCCCCAGTTTCGGGCGGCGTCGGCGTTTATCGCGTCCACGGGGGCGGTGCTTTTACATTTGCCGCTGCCGGAGGAAATGCCGGAGGCCGATTACTTCCTGCCTTTGCTGCCGCCGGGGATACGCGCCTTTGCCCTGTATGTGCAGGCCCACGCCCTCTATTTGAAAGGGGAATATGCCCAAAGCGCGGGAATTGTGGCGGCTACCCTTGCTATGGGCGCGGCCAGTTACCCAATCCCCGCCATCTACTTACATCTGGTGGCGGTCATGGACTACATGAGCATGAAACAGCCTGACCGGGCAGAGACCCATCTTCTGGCGGCGTGGGAGCTTGCCCGCCCCGATGATCTGATCGAGGGCTTTGGAGAACACCACGGGCTTTTGGGGGCTATGCTGGAGGCGGTCATTAAACCCAAATGGCCGAAAGATTTTAAAAGGATTATCGACATCACTTATCGTTTCTCTTCGGGCTGGCGTAGAGTTCACAACCCCATAACAGGGCATGACGTGGCCGACGATTTAACCACCACGGAGTTTGCGATTGCCATGCTTGCCGCCCGCGACTGGACGACCCAGGAGATCGCAAAACACCTGAAAATATCAGTAAATACGGCCAAAATCCACATTTCCGCAGCCATGCGGAAACTGAACGTGGAGAACCGGAAAGACCTGAAAAAGTACATGCTTTTATAGGCAAAGCGACCCCCGAAAAGGGCTTCGGGGGCCACCCATTTTAGGGGTCAAAATGGGTGATTTTTTTTCCTTTTTCTTTCCTGTATAATATGAGTGCGGCCATAGACCTGCCGCTAAAAGGGCGGCGGAGTTTGCCGTAAAAATGCAGGGAGAAAAGATGGAAATTTATAAAATAAGTCTTGACAAATGGGATTTATCCCCCATAATTAGACAGACAGACAGACAGACAGACAGACAGACAGACAGACAGCAGGATAAGTCTATCCTTTTTTCCTGCGTACAATCAGAGCTTCCTAACGCTGTTTCAAGGGACGTGCTGCGTCCACGGTCATTCCGTGGGCGGGGCGCGTCCTTTTTGCGCTTTGGCAAACCCGGCGTTTGGGGAAAGGGGGTGTCCGCAGAGTGTATAGCCATGAAACCCGCGCCCGCTCCGGCGTTTTGATACTGGCCGCCTTTGCTGCGGGGGTGGCTCTGGACGCAGCGACAAAGCGCCGCCGCCAACCGAGCGGAGGTTGAGAAATGGAACAGGTCAAACGGTATGCGTTTGAGGGTGAAGTGATTGAAGTACCCCTGCGCTGGGACGAGGGCGCCCAAACGTATGTGGAAGATTACAAAAGCGTGATTGAAAACCCGATCTACTCGCCATCAGGGCGGCCTGTCCTTTTGACCATTGAGGACGCCTGCCCCTATACCGATATGGCGGACGACAATCCGGACAGCATTGACTGCGGCTCCTGCCGCCACTATCACCAATTCCCCGGCTCCCTGCTGGGGGTATGCAGGAATGAACAAAGACGCTCCGGCGTGAAACCCAAAAGAACCAAAGCCAGAGCAAAAAAGGAGGACACAACATGAAAAAACGATTATTCGCGGTACTGCTCTGCGTTTGCCTGCTTGTGGGGCTTGTGCCGCCAGCGGTATTGGCAGTGGGAACAGACACTGGCAAAGCCATACAGCTTGGCACAGGCGGGATTTCCGGCTGGGACAGCGCGGATGGATATGACTATATCTATTTCGGCTACTGGGAGATTGAGACCGACTACACCACCCCCGGCCCCATCAAATGGCGGGTGCTGGACGACCAGACCAACACTGAGGAAACGGGCTTGTTCATGCTGTCTGAAACGCTGTTGATAAAAGACAATTGGACGAGTGTGTATTTTCAGGAGTCCCAGCATTCTGTTTATGATGGTAACTCCTGGACATATTACAAAGGCGAGTCCCATGATGGCGACCACGCAAATTGCCAGATCGCGAACGCATGGCAGGACAGCGAGGCGCAGGAATGGTGCAATGACTTTTACAGCGGCAATCTGACCATGCTGGAACAGGGCGCGGTTTTGGCGACGACGAAAAGCGACGGAGCATTTACCAGCAGCACATATAGCGCCACATTTGCCGCTTCTGACAATATTTTAAACGGGGACAAGGTGTTTTTCCTTTCGGCAGAGGAAGCGGAAACCGGGGCTTACGGATTTACCAATGACGCTGCGCGAATCGCCTATTTGGGTTCGGTCGTGAGCAATTGGTGGCTCCGTTCTCCTTACACAGGCAATACCGCACAACTCAAAACTTGGTATGTAGGTCGGGTCACAGCAGATGGTGTTGTGAGCAACTTCCAATCGAACCTTCTTTGGCCGGCTCGCCCCGCTTTTAACCTGGATCAAAACGCCGTCCTCCTTACATCGGCCGCGGTCGACGGCAAAGCCTCCGGCACCGTGGGCGCAGACGCGCTGCAAGCCGTTGCCGGCTATTCCGGCAATGAATGGAAGCTGACGCTGCTGGACGCAAGCCGTAAAAGCTTCTCTGTTTCCGGCGTGTCGATGCAAAACGGTACAGTCAGCTTTTCTTACTCCGGCGCACAGACCGGGACAGACGAATACATTTCCGCTGTTGTGGTGGATAACGGCGCGGTCACCTACTACGGGCACGTTTTGCAGTTGGACGGCACGGCGAACGGCGCAAACGGAACGGCGAGCCTTTCCCTCCCGGCGGATGTAACTTTAAGCGCGAATACCAAGCTGTATGTATTCAACGAACAGTACAACGGGGATCAAAAGACGGACTACGCAAGTGATTTTGTAGATATTACCTCTATTGTAATCGCGGATGGCGGCAAGGTGGAGCTTCGCACCAACGAAACCCATATCCAGTGGAAATATAAGAGTGAGGGCGACGACGCGTGGCGTGACCTGCTTGCCCTTTCCGCCATTGCTGGCGGGGACGGCTCCGGCGGCTCCGACGGCGCAGATGGCCGCGAGATCGAACTGCAAAACAACGGCACTACCATTCAATGGCGATATAAGGGTGATACCACATGGAATGATCTTGTTGACCTTTCTGCGCTTACCGGTGCGGCCGGACAGGACGGCAAAGACGGACAGGACGGAGCCGATGGCCGTGAGGTAGAACTGCGGGTTGACGGCGGTTATATCCAGTGGAGATACACAACCGGCTCCGATACCGAGTGGAAAAATCTGATCGCCATTTCCGCCCTGCAAGGCTTGAAAGGCGACAAGGGTGATAAAGGCGACCCCGGCGCAGACGGGCAGGACGGCAAAGATGGACAAGACGGCTTGCCCCCGTACATAGGCGATAATGGCAACTGGTGGATTGGCACCACTGATACCGGCATTAAGGCAACGAGTGCCGACGGAAAAGACGGTTCGGACGGCGTAAATGGCAAAGACGGCGTTGACGGTACAAACGGCGCTCCCGGAAAAGACGGCAAAAATGGTGTGGATGGCCAAGACGGTAAAGATGGCGTTGGGATTGCCAACATTGAGATCAACGACAGCGGCGAGCTGATTGTTACCCTTACCGACGGCACAGAAAAAAATCTCGGCAAGGTAACGGGCAGCGACGGCGTGGGGATCATCGGTGCAACGATCAACGAGGACGGTGAACGCATTTTAACCTTGTCCGATGGAACCGAACTGAACGCCGGCGTGGTACGCACGGAAGAAGCGGTAGCGGCTATGGCGCCGATTAGCGAACAGAACTCCGGCCAGTCAACGCTTCTCCATGTCTTTATGGGTATATCCGGCCTTTCCCTTGCCGGGTTGATTGCCCTGCTGATCTTCCTCTATACAAAGCGCAAGGTCTTGTTTGGGAAATAAGAACTGCATATAGTTCATTCAATGTATACAGAAAGGAAACCGACGATATGAAAACAAAAAAACGATTATTAAGTTTGCTGCTTGCATTTTGCCTGCTGGCAGGGCTTATGCCGACAATGGCTTTTGCGGAGGAGTCCACTGTGAGCGTGTGGGACGGAAACTCTGTGGCAACTGCATATGAAAGTGGCGATGGTACGGAAGCAAACCCGTATGAGATTGCAACGGCAGAACAGTTCGCCTATTTTGCAGAACAAATCAAAGCCGGTGCCGGGGCGGATGCTCATTATATTCTGACCAGCGATCTTGATATGACGGCTGTGAGCTGGGAGCCTATAGGCGGCTCGCTGCAGAACGATTACTATGCCGGCCACTACTTTCATGGCAATTTTGATGGCCAGGGGCGCTGTATCGCATACAGTATTTCAGAATTAAGCAATGTTGGCCCTCGTTCTGGCGTAGGTTTGTTTGGCATTGCTGAAGGTGAAATTTTGAATCTGACTGTGAACGGAAGCATCTCAGACGTTTCGAAGATTGAGGCTTCCTGGTTAGGCGGTATCTGCGGTCTGTTTGCCGGTAATATTACCAACTGTGCTTCCAATGTGGATATTACGATTCAAGAGGGAAATTCAAACGCTTCATTCTTTGGCGGAGTGACTGGCGAAGTGCAGGCAGGAGCCATGCAAAATTGTCTTTATTCCGGCCGCATTGATTTGAATTTTTCTGCCGCTTATGGTGATTTATATGCCGGAGGGCTTTCTGGGACCGTTTATGCAGGGAAGATAGACGCTTGCAAGAATGAAGGGGATATCTCTGTAAAAGCAGCAAACGGTAAATATGGAAACGCTGGCGGCATTGCGGGAATGGTTTATACAGGAGGTGATCCCGTTGTTTCGGAAATTCGAGATTGCTATAACGAGGGGGCTGTTACTTCACCCAGAAATGCCGGTGGTATCGCAGGAGTGGTGAGTGCTGTATTATCTAGCGGTCAGACAGGTACGGCAACTTCAGGGGTTTATAGTTGCTATTCTTCTGCTGCGATAGCAGGCGATGTTGCTGCTGGTGCAATTTCTCCTTCACTATCAAAAATGAATTATGCAGGTGAAGAAAACGGAAGGGCGAATGCGATAGTTGAAAACTGTTACTATACTGTCGGAACAGATGAGAATGGAACCTTATCAACAAATTTGACAGAACTTTTCCAAAAACTCTGTGAAATATCCGAAGAAGGAATTTGGGTTCAAGATGCAAACGGTGTCCCTCGCCTTTATTGGGAGCTTGTCGTTGCTCCTGAGCCAGCGACTTTTTCCGTCACCTTCCAAGACGAGGATGGGACAATTCTCGATACCATGGCGGTGGAAGAGGGCGATGACCCCATCTCACTCCCCGAACTGAAGGACGACAACGGCAACCGTGTGTTCATTGGCTGGTGGGGCATAGATTCTTCTGGCTCTTCCCTCTATTACGCTGGTGAAAAGTATGCGGTGACAGAAGATGCGACCTTCATTGCTTATTGGGACGAGATCATTACCCTGACCGCGCCCTTCACCACCACGGTGGAATTGGGCGACAGCGGTGTTCCCGGCGAAACCGTGTTTACGTTGGAGATCATGTTTATGGGCGAAGTCGATGAGGACATGTATCAGGATATGACAATTTCCGCTTCCGTCACCACCAACGGAAAGGGTGATTATGACGGAGCCATGACCTTCACCGGCCTCTCTCAGCAGCTTAAGAGTATGCTCCGCCAAGGCATGTTCGTGCAGCAGGTGGACGACGGCAAAGAGAACTGGACATACGACGACGCGGTGTGGTACCTGGTTCTGGCAGATGATACCGAAGCCGCTGCGATGGCCTTATCGGATGGTGTGGAGCCGGAATACGAACCGGAATATAAAATACTGATCTTCCAGGCAACCTGCGAGGAAACGGAGAACGGCTCGATCTACTATATAGATTGGGATAACATGGACTGGGACTCCCCGGAGGAGAAGATGCTCTTTACCAATGCTTACACTGCCCACGACTATACCCTGGAACACAACGAAACCGAGCACTGGGATGAATGCGGCTGCGGCGATGTGCAGAACAAGGAAGCGCACCGGTACGGTGAGTGGACGGTAACGAAAGAAGCCACCGAAACGGAATGCGGCGAAAAGGAGCACACCTGCACCGTTTGCGGCTATACGGAGAAGGTGGAGATTGAAAAGCTGCCTGCCGCAAAGCCGAATCCGGGCACCAGCACAAGTACCAATAATACCGATACAAATGTACAATCTCCTCAGACCGGGGATAACAGCAATATGACCCTGTGGCTGGCGCTGATGGCTGTATCCGGAGGAACACTGATTGTAATAGCAGCTCGCAAAAAAAGAAAAGCCGCATAAAGCAAATAATAACTGACCAAAGCCCTTCAACCGACGGTATTGCTGCGGTTGGAGCGCATAAATGAAGGACGATTATTTTTAGATATGCCCGCCATATCTCTGTAGAAAAACATCCTGCCGCATATTTTTTTTACATACCTCATCGACAGGAATGTAAATACTTCAACCGTAAAGCCGAATTTGTCCCGTGTTTTTCATGGGATAGGTTTGGCTTTTTGCGTCGCGTCCATCTAACGGGCAGGCAGCCGTGCGCAGGCTGCAGAAGCCCGCCTCGGTCAATCGTTTTGAAAAATTCAAAAACGATTGATTGGAGGTATACAAAATGGCAGATGATAAATATGCCAACGCAAAATGGCGTTTCCTTCTACGAAACGAAAACCAGCGTATATGGCACTCAAAGCTATCGGGAAGCACACCTGCTGCGGCTTATACGGCGAGTGGTAAGATTTTTGCAGCCGGAGGATATCAGACCGGAGTAGGAAAAAGACATCTGGTGCTTGGAAAAACTGGATATTCCCATCGAACAAAACCCGATTTACAGGACAAACACACTGAATTTCACCAAGATCACGCAGGAGCAAATCCGGCAGGAAGTCAAACAGGCGGTCTATCTGCACCTGAAATACGAAAAACTCAGAACAGTGCAGCGGGAAATCAGTTCCTTACGGCAGTTTTCCAAGTATCTGCAGGATAAACGAAGCGACATTCAATCCTGTAAAGATATAAACCGGGAGCTGATTGAAGAATACCTGATCCACAAGGCAACCAACGGCTCATCAGGAAAATCAAACGGTGACGATATATTAAAGCTGCGAAATGTGCTGGAAAGTATCGGAAAGCTATTCGGATATGCAAATCTGGAAGGATTGTTCATCAACACGAATATTACTTGAAAACTTAGAAGGATGGGGTGATGAATATGAACAAATACGACAAGATGGTTGAGATTAACAAAGAACGCAGTGATGAAAAGGTAACTGCGGCAAGGCTGGCAATCCGAAAGCTGATGGAAAACGGTGAACAGATTTCCGTACCGCAGCTTATGAAAATGACAGGCCTGTCAAGAGGATTTTTTTACAAGAACCCGATTATACGAGCCGAAATCGACCAAGCCGCCAGTCGGGTCGGAATGGCCAATCCTCGAAAACATATACTGGATAAGGCGATGGATGACAGAATCGGTTTACTCATGCAGGAACTCGCTATGCTGAAGCGGGAAAATGATACGCTGAAACAAGAAAACGAGAAACTGAAAAAGGCGCTCGCCAAGAAAAGCAGAAATATTATCAGCAGCCTGTAATACATCCAAAATACATAAAGCCAACGGTAAACAATGCCGTTGGCGTTTGCAGTTATAAACTGAAGGTTTATACTGCACGAACTTATTGAGGCTTCTGCTATAGTAGGTAATGTGCTATTATTTATATTGAGGTACAGGAAACACATTTGTGTATGCCGTTAAAGCCAGTATTTTCAAGGGAAAATGAAGGCGGGCTACAGTTTAGTTCCCGATCTGGTGGTATGTGGCCCCGACGATCATCAATACGTTTCTGGAAAGCTATGATTTTTCCGGTAAGACGATCATCCCTTTTGCAACCTCCGGCGGCAGCGGTATGGGAAAGACAAATGCGAAATTGAAACCGAGCTGTCCGGGGGCAACACTTCTGCAGGGCAGGCTGCTAAATGGAAACTTGTCGGAAGAGTCCCTGAAAAAATGGGTGAAGGATCTGAACTTATAAAGATAAATGGCAGGGAGGACATAGCAGGATGAAAGCGATGGAATATCGAATATTGCCCCACGGAGGGGAACCGATCAGTATCATAGGACTTGGCACAAGTTCCATTCAGGCGGCCAGTGAACAGGAAATTGAAGAAACCGTTCGTTATGCGCTGGAGCGGGGAATCAATTATTTTGACATGGCCTCCGCTGAGGCAAAGCCCTTTGCGGCCTATGGACGGGCGCTCAAAGGCAACCGGGATAAGGCGTATTTCCAGATTCATTTTGGTGCAAATTATGAAACCGGTACCTACGGCTGGACAACAAATCTGGATACCATCAAGCGGTCTGTTGACTGGCAGCTTCATGCCTTGCAGACGGACTATATTGACTTTGGTTTTATCCACTGTATTGACGATGCCGCAGATCTGCGCAAAGTAGAAAAAGCAGGCGTGATTCGATATATTGAAGATTTAAAAGACCAGGGAGTTGTCCGGCATATCGGCCTCTCCTCCCATACGCCGTCTCTGGCAAATCAAGTGCTGGATATGGACATTCTGGATATGCTGATGTTCAGCATCAATCCCGGTTATGATTACCGTAAGGGCGATTATGGAATCGGAGATATGGAGGAACGGATGAGTCTGTACCGGCGCTGTGAAAAAGAGGGGGTCGGAATCTCTGTAATGAAGGCATTCAGCGGAGGGCAGCTTCTGGATGCGAAAACCTCCCCCTTCGGTCAGGCACTTACGGAGTATCAGTGCCTGCAATATGCGCTGGATAAGCCGGGTGTGTTGACGGTTTTGCCGGGGATTCGTGGAAAGGCAGATTTAGACCGGATTCTCGGTTTTCTGGAGGCAGAACCGGGAGAAACGGATTATTCCGTCATTGGCAGCTTTACGCCCCAGGATGCGAGCGGCAAGTGTGTTTACTGCAATCACTGCAAGCCCTGTCCTGCGGGCCTGGACATTGGTCTGATCAATAAGTATTACGATCTCGCCAAAGCCGGTGACCGCCTGGCTTACAATCATTATGAGAAGCTGGAAAAGAAAGCTTCTGACTGCCTGAAATGCGGTCATTGCAATCACCGCTGTCCATTCCATGTGGATCAGGTTTCCAGAATGGAGACGATTGCCTCATATTTTGATAATAGTAAAGAAACGCTATGAGAAAATGTAGAAATCGTCATCTTGCTATGGATACCTACATAACGATGACTGCTTATGGCAGGAATGCGGAAACGGCGTTATCGGACGCAGAGGACAAGCTGATAAAATTGGAACAATCCGGTGCACACTTTGAGGTTGAAACTGATAAACAAACAGAGACTTCTGCCTGAAGAAAAAATCGGTTAAAATAATTGCCAAGAACTTTAAAATGGAGGAACTGTCATGGAGTATATTACATTAAATAACGGAATCAAAATGCCATTGGAAGGCTTCGGGGTCTTTCAGGTTCCCGATGCCAAACAGTGCGAACAGGCTGTTCTGGATGCAATTCAAAGCGGATATCGCTTGCTTGATACCGCAGCGGCCTATATGAACGAAGAAGCAGTAGGAGATGCCATTCGAAAAAGCGGTATAAAGAGAAGTGACTTATTCATCACTACCAAGCTGTGGGTTCAGGATGCAAGCTATGAGGGCGCAAAGAAAGCGTTTGAAGTTTCCATGAAAAAGTTGGGTCTTGAATACCTCGACCTGTATCTGATTCATCAGCCGATGGGCGATTATATGAGTGCATGGCGTGCAATGGAGGAACTCTATAAAGAAGGCGTCATCCGTGCTATCGGCGTTTGCAACTGCTATCCCCATGTACTGGCTGATATCTGTGAAACAGTCGAAGTTGTACCCGCTGTCAATCAGATCGAATTGCATCCTTTCTTTCAGCAGGCAGATGCACTGAAACTGATGAAGGAATATGAAATCGTACCGGAGGCGTGGGGCCCGTTTGCTGAGGGCAATCACGGTATTTTCACCCATCCCGTCTTAACGGCCATCGGTGAGAAATACGGTAAAACAGCCGCGCAGGTTGCACTGCGCTGGAATGTGCAGCGCGGCGTAGTCGTGATTCCGAAATCGGTTCACAAAAACCGAATGGAGCAGAACATGGATATTTGGGACTTTGCGCTCAGGGATGCAGATATGGCAGAAATCGCTAAGCTGGACATTGGACACAGCGAGATCGTCAACCACTTTGATCCGAGCTTTGTCAAGATGCTGCACAGCATGAAGATACATGAATAAGAGTAGAAATGCCGTGAAAATACTGCAGGATATTGGCAGTGCTTGAAACCGCATCCACGGCTTTCATTATTTTGCTTAGGAGGATTTACAGCTATGAGAAAGAATTTCGGAGCCAAACCGTTTTTGTATCCCCAGCCTGTTATGATTATCGGTACTTACGATGAAAACGGAAAAGCAAACGCCATGAACGCCGCATGGGGCGGCATTGTAGGAATGAATGAGATCATGATTGATCTTGGCAGCCATAAGACCACAGATAATATGATGAAAACCAAAGCTTTTACCGTAAGCGTGGCGGATACAGCGCATATGGTTTCCTGCGATTATGTAGGCGTTGTTTCCGCAAACAGTGAGCCGGATAAAATGACAAAAGCGGGTTTTACAACCATAAAAAGTGAATTTGTAAACGCACCGGTAATCAATGAACTTCCGCTTGTACTGGAATGTGTTTTGAAGCAGGTCATTGATGGCAGCAAGTTTATCGGTGAAATAAAGAATGTCAGCGCAGATGAAAGTATTCTCGGTGAGGACGGAGAAATAGACCTTGGCAAATTCCACCCCATTACTTACGACACCGTGCATCACGGGTATTACGAGCTGGGAAACCGCGTGGGCAATGCGTTCAAGGACGGGATGAAGCTCAAATAAAAATGATCGATGCAGATAGAGATTACCTGCTAACCTGCGAAAGGAGGCGGCTGCATATGCTGTCGGCCTATTGGGGTTTTGTATTCATGAGCTTACACCAAAGGCATCATTATAGCTGAACAGTTCACGCAAGTGCAACTGGAAAAGCAGCGCCGCCGCAGCCAAATGCAAACAGAAGAAGGCCACGTGAGAAAGCCCGCCCGGTATCATTCGCAGAATGTGCTGAGCGGGCTCTTCGTCTGTGGAAGAATCGCTTATGGTTTCTGCAAATGGTTTCTAGCCTGACCAGAGATGGGGATCTCCACGTCAAGGATCAGCCAGATTTCATCTGAGCATCAGAATTCAATTGTCCAATGATGTCCAAAAATTAATTGACAAAATTGCTTGAATATGCTATTATAATTTCATGATGAACAGTTGTGTCCAAGGAGAGCGCCAAGATGAAAGCAAATTTAATAATCAATTTAGTAACCGCACACAGTAGCGGAAATGAATCTCAATTTGAAAGTGCACTTTCTGATTTGATTCATGATGAAGAAAAAAAAGGTAATGCTCAATTAGCGTTATCGCTTAAAAATGCTTATTCGCCAGATAAACATTCCAAGAGTTCCGTGATCAGCCCAATGTCTACAATGTCTTTTTCAGTACAATCGGTTACAAATTTACCTAAAGACAAAGATAGCACTTTGGATCTGGTGGAAATATTACAACCTACCGTTCGGCTAAAAGATGTAGCACTATCGGAAAAGGCTCAGGATACAATTCAGGAAATTGTCGAAGAACAAAATAACGTTCAAGAGCTTATGAGAATAGGAGTCACACCTACAAATAGAATATTATTCTGTGGCCCTCCTGGTTGTGGAAAAACAATGACTGCAAATGCCTTAGCAAAAGAATTAGGACTGCTCATAGCGTATGTTCGTTTGGATGGTCTAGTATCATCGTATCTAGGCCAAACAGGAACAAATATCCGGAAGATATTTGAATTTGTAAAAGGAAAACGAATTATGCTATTTCTCGATGAATTCGATGCTATAGCAAAAAAAAGAGATGACTCACATGAACTTGGAGAATTGAAGCGAGTTGTAACAACCTTGCTACAAAACATGGATGAAATGCCTGCAAATATTTTTTTGGTCGCTGCAACTAATCACCACCATTTACTTGATCCGGCGATTTGGAGAAGATTTGATATTTCTATTTTGTTAGAAGAGCCTAATGAAATGCAGCGCCAGAAAATAATTGAAAACTCATTACAAGATTTTTTGAAGGATTACAAAGTGGATTCCCAAATATTGGTTGTTCTTTCAGATGGTATGAGTGGTGCTCAGATGCAAACATTCTTACAGTCATTAGGTAAGTTTTGTGTCATGAATAAAAAAAGGGGGGAAACTATCTCCATAGAAGAAATTGGTAAAATTTGGATGAAGCATACGGCTCTATACGTTAGTGAAGATGATGGCGACTTTATGAAGGCATTATCGAAGATTCAAAAGAATGGTGTATCAATTCGTACATTAGAAGCGATCACCGGCATTCCCCGTTCAACATTAAGCTATCGTTTTAACAAGGAGGGAAAATTAGATGAATGACAGAAAGCCTCATTTTTGGATTCCTGACGAGGAAGTAGAACGTATATCAAAAAAGCCTACTGGTAGAACCACACCTCGTGATATTGTTTATTCTGAGCACGGTGCTAAATTAAGCCATGGGCTTCAATTAGTTAAGCAAGCCGTCGAAGAGCTTAAAGAAGATGACTCCCTGTACGATGCTGGATTATATGTATTTAAAGTTGAACTGCCAGAGGGCGAAAAAATTCAGCATCAGTCTGATATATTTTCCAAGAACGGAATGCACGTAAACGCAGTTAAAGATGAGCGGCATGCAGTAGTTTCTACAACGGGACATCAGTTCCAGATATTAAGAAATCGAGTGGAAGCATATACGGCCAACGGTACAAATAAAACACAGTTTGACTATATAGAAAGTATTGCCCCGTATATAGGAACAGAGAAGAATTCCGGAGAGTTAAGAAAAAAAGTGTATATTGATCGGCCTCCCGAAACAGTAGATATTCAACTTATGTTTATCCCTAATTTGCAACCTAAGGACTATTCAATAGCAATTGAAAAGGTAAAAGAAAAAATTCATATTGTACAGGGACAAATTCAGCAGGACCTCTATTACCTCTCAGATAGAACGCCAGTAATTCGTGCGGTTGTTCCATCTAGCACTTTAAGCCGCTTTGAGAATGACTCTGCGATATATAGAATTGAGGAAACTCGTTTTTTTAGCGTAGGTGTGGATGATTTTCTTGTAAATATTCCAGCTTCTGCACAAATGACCGATGAAGTTGATTTAGAAGATCTGCCTGTTGTCGTTGTTCTTGACTCCGGGATAAACTTTTCTTTTCCATTTGATCAACTCGTAATTGGACATTGGACGGCCCCCTTTTCCCACGGGGGCGATAGCGACCACGGAACACGAGTGGCAAGCAGGGTATCATTTGCACGGATTGGAGAACTACAACCTATCTGTAAATGCGAGCCTTCCCATTGAAGGTGATGAAATGAGTATTATAGGATTTGAGCTTGACGCATTGCAGTTGAAATACGGAGTCCAGTTTGTTGTTTCGGCTGGAAACCACGAGCTTTGGAAGACAGAAACTTCCATTGACGATATATTAGATGATTCTGATTCACGAATTGCTCCCCCCGCTGATTCTATGCTCAGTATCGTAGTGGGAGCAGTTATAAGCGAGGATCACGTCGGTAGTCTTTCTGGGAAAAATATCATCGCTCCATATAGTAGACGAGGGCCCGGTTTTGCTGGCTTTTCAAAGCCTGATATGTGCGCTTATGGCGGTACTATATCTTTGGATGGAACCGGCGCTCATGTGCCCGCTGACATAACCTCGTTAGTTCTCACTCAAAATGCAACTGTAAAGCCGGATGCAGGAACTAGTTTTACAGCTCCCACTGTTGCTGGCGATTTAGCGGAAATATTAAATAATACTCCTAATAATGATATTTTGCTCGCAAAAGCTTTACTGTATCATAATGCAAAACCTCTATGGGAAAGCGATGAGATGGAAAATGAGGAATTGGCATTTGCGCATAACCTTTATGGAAGAGGAGTTGCTTCTGTGGAAGATAGCAAATTCTCATCTCCTTCTCGGGTAACTTTCTTAAGAACTGGAAGCCTTAATAGGCTAACTAAGGAACGTGTAAAAATCTATATGCCGGAAGTTTTAGCCGCTCAGGTAGGTAGAAATGTCGCTCGAGTTACCGTTACTTGCCTGACGCTGCCACCGGTTGATCGTACAAAGGGTAGCGAATATTTAGGAGCGTTTATTCGAGCCTCACTAAAAAAGTCTCATCTAGATGGACGTTTGCTACCAGTAGCACAAGACTATTCTGAAGGTCGAAGAAAGTGGGATGTCTGTTGTCAATTCACTAAAACATTCACATCGTTTAATTCTGGCGACTGGCAAATATGGCTGGAACTTTTCTCTCGTTGGGACGAGGAAAATTTAGATGTTCCATAGCATTGGTTGCCACTATGGAAGATGTTAGCGGTACTTTAGATGTATATAGTGAAGTTCAGGCACAAAATCGTTATCAGTTGGCGAATGCCTTGCGCATAAAGGTTGATGCATAAAAGTGGACGAGCTCCATTTTGTAAAGCATTATATCTAGGATGCGTAGAGTCCAACGGCGGCCGCCTTGTCTTTTTTTAACGGAGACCTCAAGGGGAAACGAGCATATACTGTACTGAGGTGATAAACGATGAACCCATGTGAGCTAACGGTATCAATTACAGCAATGGCAAATGCATTGGCTAGTGACCTCACAAATGATGAGCTAAATGTTTTGGGCGCTGTTTTCTCACAGCTTGGCGATACTCTTACAACCATCGCCACACAGAGAAGTATTTGTGAGAGCGCCTCCCATTCCTCCGATACGCAATGCTGAGACAACATTCAAATCGACGAAAAGGGGGCTAGCGCACTGCGATCTTCAATCGCTAGTGCGCTAGCCCCCTTGCTTGTCAAAGGCCGAGATAGGTATCATGACGCGCAATATAGCGGTCGTGCTTTGACATATTTCGTACCAGTAAGAATGCGATTACAAACATCACGGCAATAAACGCAGCAAATATCCAGCTGAAATGAAGGGATTCCATTGTCGCAATAAAGTCATAGCAGCCGTGCATGAACGAAGGAATCAGAAATGCCATAATACGGCAGAATCGGGACACTCCATTTTTGCCCATGCCATCATAGCGTTTGGCAAGTCCATACCATGTTCCCATAAAAACACCAAAACAGGCGTGTCCGGGAACCGCTGTCACGGCACGAAGCATGGCTGTTTTTAAGCCATATTGAATCACATATCCAATATTTTCCCACAGCGCAAAGCCAAGGGAGACAAAGACGGCATAGACGACACCGTCAAATTGACAATTGAACGCTGGGGAATACCATGTTCGCTTTTTGAGCAACAAGTATTTGAAGCCCTCTTCCGAGAAGGCAACCACCACAAAATACAGGATCGCCTTATACATTAGGGAATCTGTATCGAATATTCGGCTGAGTAAGGCACTGCCCGCCCGTTCTGTAACCATGGCAAACCCGGTTGCAAGTATGCCATAGAGGATAAGCGATAAGAGCAGCGCGGGAGGTTCCCGTTCAAGCCTGTCAGCTCGATAGACTTGGATCAGTAAAAAAATTGCTGGAATGATTGCCGCCGCGATCAGGATTGGATTCAGATAAAAGAAAAGCATAGACCCACCTTATTCCACTTTTTTTGGCACTCCGCTTTTGCAGAGGCAGAGTTCTTTGCGTATACAGTTGTGTTATTGGGTATTCTTTGAAGGGAATCATTGAATATTACGAATTTGGTTTCTTTACATTTCCTATGGAAGTGACGATCTGGTATCCCGCAGATTCCACACGGCGCTCCAGACAGCCACGGCACTGCGCCGCTTCTTCTCCGGTACAGATTTTATTTTCATAGAGTTCATATAACTTGCGCACCTTTACAGGAGAGAGATTGGGCATCACCACATTGGCGCCCGCTTGCAGTCCCAGCTCCCGTCCCTGGGGATGAATCGTTCCCAGAGCTGTCGTCGCTGGAATGAGCGCATAGGGAAACATTAGGCGCAGCACAGCGATAAGCCGGAGGGTCAGAGAGAGACTTCCCCGTTCAAATTTGGAAAACGGAGTCTCATTGTGGGGAATATACGGCCCAATGCCGATCATATCCGGCTGGAGCTGTTGTAAAAAGCGCAGGTCCGCAACCAGATTGTCCAATGTCTGATACGGGGAACCCACCATAAATCCAGACCCTACCTGATAACCGATTTCTTTCAGATGAAATAGACACTCTTTCCTGTTTTGCAGACTCATAGCCTCCGGGTGAAGTTTACGGTAATGCGCCGGGTCGGCAGTCTCGTGCCGCAGCAGATAGCGATTCGCTCCCGCATCAAAGTAGGCCTGGTAGCTGTCCTTTGGCCTTTCCCCAATGGAGAGTGTGATCGCGCAGTCCGGAAACCGGTTCCGAATGGCGGAGACGATCCCACAGATTTTCGCATCTGTGTAATAAGAGTCCTCCCCTCCTTGTAGTACAAAGGTGCGAAAGCCGAGTTCATATCCTTCGGCGCAGCAGGCAAGGATGTCGTCTTGCTCCAGGCGATATCGGGTCGCACTCTGATTGTCCCTGCGAATCCCACAGTAATAGCAGTTATTCTTGCAACAATTTGTGAACTCGATCAGACCGCGGACATACACCGCATCCCCATAAATCTGACGCCGGACTTTATCGGCGGCAGAGAACAGAAGGGAATCCAACCCCTCAGCCTGCAGTAAGGACATAAGCTCCGAGGTGGAGAGATCGCGCTCCGCCGCAAGTGCCGTTATATGCTCTTTCGAAAGATTCATAGAAGTTTCCACAGCTCCCTGTATTCAAAAAGACATAAATTCTATGCATTTAGTAGGTTTATAGTATAAACGATCTCTCTTTCATCTGTCAAGGAGAATTTTGTTTTTGCATGTTGTTGGGGGTGAAGTGGGTCTCTCCAATTTGCAGCGACAGATTATCCATTCCACGGAGGATGTGGGCAAAGCAAAGGTCGAGTCCGCGAGAGAAACCTTGAACCGGTTAAATCCCCATGTGGACATACGGACCTATCCCACTTTTGTTTCTGCCTCCAATATTATGGATCTCATTGCGGAGTACGATTTTATCATCGATGGCACAGACAATTTCGCTGCAAAGCTTTTGATTAACCATGCTTGTCAACTTTCCTCGGATCTGGAGAGCAATCCGATATATGTTTATTTATTTAAAAGTATTGACAGGAGAAAAGATGCGTGATATACTAATACTTATAAATATGATAGGTTTTATAAGTATTAGGTGCAAACATGAAACGAGGGATACAAGATGGAACATCGAATGCAGAATGATTTGAACAGCGACGTCGCGAAAATTGAGGGGATCTCCCCTCTATCCAATGACTTTTTTGTATGGAATCGGTCTTGTTGTCTGTGCTGTTGTTGCGGTACAGGCGGCAAGGCTTTCAACTGTTTGTAAAATAACAGGGTATTCTCAGCGTTAAGACTCCGCCTGTTTTCATTGTATCGTCCGCGGGAGAGAGCGGTATGATAAACAGGCGGGGTCTTTTTATGTTAAATTGACCTAGAGGGGTGAAGAGATGATCGATACACAGGAGAGCATGACGGCAAAGCTTTGCTCCTTTGCCAGGGCTTATCATTCCAACTTTGGAAAGCAAAAAATATTTGACGATTTTCTTGCCTACGATCTCATGGGCAAAGAGGAATATGAGGAGATCGGGCAGCTGATTGAGCATGACTTTGATCCTGCAGGAGTTGATCCCAACCGTGGGTTTAACGGGACTCGGGTCTATCCAGAGCTAAACCGATATATATCACCAATTCCACTATCGCGAATTGCATTTGCGGAAGAAGAACTCGCTCGTTTTGCAGAGACAAAAGGATGCTGCCAGTACGTGATCTGCGGAGCCGGTATGGATACCTTCGCGTTTCGCAATGAAAATCCGGATATCCAGATTTTCGAGCTAGATCACCCAGATACCCAGCGATATAAATTGGAGAGAATCCGGCAGCTTGAGTGGACTATACCCCATAATGTTCACTATGTGGCCAACGATTTTGCAAAGGACAATATGGTTGATATTTTGAAGAATGCGGGGTTTGCGCCAGAGTGTCCGGCCTACTTTGCCATTCTGGGGGTGACCTATTACCTGACGCTCCCGATCTTTGAGCAGACAATTGAAAAGATTAGCCAGCTATCCTGTCAAGGAAATCAGATGGTTTTTGACTTCCCAGATGAAACCACATTCGCTGCAGGAGGCGGAGGCGTCCACCGCGTAAGGCAGCTGACAGAAATCACGGCGCGGTTGGGGGAACCGATGCAGCACGGCTTTTCCATTGAGGAAATCCGGCAGGCACTTTTGCGGCACGGCTTTATCTTGGATCGCCATGAGACACCAGAAACGATACAGCAACATTTTTTTGCCGGCAGGGCCGACGAGCAGAGGGCTTTTGAAAATATCCATTTTATTTTGGCAGTGAAAAAGGAGAGAGTGCAATGAAGTCATTTATTTTTACATCGGAGTCCGTTACAAAGGGACATCCCGATAAGGTCAGTGATATCATTTCGGATTCGATACTGGACGCATACCTTGAGAAGGACCCAACCTCCCGTGTGGCGGTGGAAACGGTGGTGAAGAACAATACCATTATTCTAGTGGGCGAAATTTCATCTGCCATCTCCATTGACAGTGAAAGAGTCGTCCGCCAGGCCATAAGGGACATCGGGTATACCAGGGAAGAGTTGGGATTCAACGCCGATACGGCGGAGCTAATTCTCCGCCTTGACCGTCAGTCGCCGGATATTGCCCAGGGGGTGGATCGGGCCATGGAAATCCGCAATACGGAAAAGGAGGCGGAGCTCGGCGCTGGCGATCAGGGAATGGTGTTCGGCTATGCGGTGGATGAGACGCCGGAACGGATGCCCCTTCCCGTCTCCCTTGCCCACCGCTTGGCAAAAAGATTGACGCAGGTGCGGGAAGATGGCGTGTTTCCCTATCTCCGTCCTGACGGCAAAACACAGGTGTCCGTGAGATATGAGGGGGAACGGCCTGCCGGCGTGGATACCATTGTAGTATCCACGCAGCATGATCCGGACGTAACGCAGGAACGGATCCGAGACGATATAGTCCGTGAGGTCATCACGCCGGTGATCCCAGGGCAGTGGCTTGATGGCAATACGAAAATTCTGATCAATCCCACTGGCCGGTTTGTCATCGGCGGGCCCGCCGGTGACAGCGGGCTAACCGGCCGTAAAATCATAGTGGATACCTATGGCGGGGCATCGCGGCATGGGGGAGGAGCCTTTTCAGGGAAAGATCCTACCAAAGTCGATCGAAGCGGCGCTTACGCCGCAAGGTATGTTGCGAAAAATATAGTGGCGGCAGGCCTTGCCAAGAAAGTAGAAATTCAGATTGCCTATGCCATCGGCGTAGCATCCCCTGTTTCGATTTCAGTCAATACGTTCAATACCGGAACAGTTCCCGATGAAGTTTTGCAGGAGGCGGTATCGGCTGTGGTGGATCTCCGCCCTGGAGCGATTATTCATAATTTGAATCTGCGCCGCCCGATCTATGCGCAAACTGCGGCTTATGGCCACTTTGGCCGGGAGGAGCTGAATTTGCCGTGGGAAAAAACGGATCTAGCCAGAGTGCTGAAGACCTATGTGGAGGAGAAAAGAAAATGAAGCGAATTGCAAGCTTTGCGGTAAACCATGACAAGCTTGACCTGAAGGGAGCAAAGAAAGCAGCAGAGGAAATGCTTCAGGTGCTTGAGAACTGGTCAGAGGAGGAGCTAAAGTATCCGTCTTAAGTGAGACCGTTCATTCTATCTAGAAAACAGGAGGAAAAGTTCATGTTAAACAAGTATAAAATTGAATCAGCCTTGATCCATGGCGGAATTTATGGCGATCAACAGACCGGCGCGGTGAATGTGCCAATCTATCAGACTTCAACCTTTGAACAGCGTGGGCTGGGGCAGAACACTGGCTGGGAGTATTCCCGCACAGGCAATCCCACAAGGGCGGCCTTGGAGGCGCTGATTGCAGAGCTGGAACACGGCAAGGCAGGCTTTGCCTTCAGCTCTGGTATGGCGGCTATCGCTGCGGTTCTCAGCCTATTCCATTCAGGGGACCGAGTGATCATCTCCAGCAACGTTTACGGCGGAACCTTTCGCGTGCTGGATAAGATTTTTAAGAATTTTGGAATCAGCTATTCCATTGAGGATACCACCGATCTTGCAGCGCTGGAACAAAAACTCACCCCAGAAGTTAAGGCAATCCTTGTGGAGAGTCCAGCAAACCCATTGCTGACGGTCACTGATCTTAAGGCGATTGCAGGGATTGCGAAAAAATATGGCATTCTTTCCATTGTGGACAATACCTTTATGACACCCTATCTTCAGCGCCCCATAGAGCTTGGCGTGGATATCGTCCTCCACAGCGCAACGAAATACCTAGGCGGACACAGTGACCTTGTGGCAGGTCTGGCAGTAGTCAACGATGAGGAATTGGCGCAGCGCCTTGCTTTTATCCAGAATGCCACTGGCGGCGTGCTGGGCCCCTTTGATTCCTTTCTGCTTATCCGCGGGATCAAGACCCTGGGAGTTCGCCTTGACCGTCATGTGGAGAACGCAGAAAAAGCAGCCGAGCATTTGCAGAATCACAGGGCCGTCAAGAAGGTGTATTATCCGGGTCTGCCTGGCGCGCAGGGGTTTGAAATCAATAAAAGACAGGCTAAGAACGGCGGTGCAATGGTTTCCTTTGAATTATATGAGAAGTACAATATCAAAAGGTTTTTCTCGTCATTGAAGCTGATTGCGCTTGCGGAGAGCCTCGGCGGCGTGGAAAGTCTTGTCTGCCATCCTGCCAGCATGACCCACGCTTCGATTCCCTATGAAGTCAGGCAGAAGGTAGGCATTACAGATGGCCTCATCCGCCTGTCCATAGGGATTGAAAATATCAGCGATCTCCTGATGGATCTTGATCAGGCTATAGCAGAAAGCGAGGCGAGATAATGGCATATTATGCATCGATGCAGGACCTGATTGGACGGACTCCTACTGTAAAGCTCAGTCATTTGGCGCTGCCGGAGGGGGTACAGTTGCTTGCAAAACTGGAATTGTACAATCCTTCAGGGAGTGTGAAAGATCGCATCGGGCAGTCGATGATTGTCGATGCGGAGAGAAAAGGACTGCTCAAGGCGGGAGGAACCATTGTGGAGGCAACGGCAGGAAACACAGGCCTCGGCATTGCTTTTGCCGCCTTGAATCGCGGGTACCGCATTATCTTTGTGGTTCCAACCAAGTTTTCAGAGGAAAAGCAGACTTTGATGCGGGCGCTGGGAGCCGAGATTATCAATACGCCGCGGGAAGGCGGGATGAAAGGAGCGGCTGAGAAGGCAGAGGGGCTGCGCGCTGCCATCCCCGGAGCGATCTCCCTTGAACAGTTTAAGAATCAGGCGAACCCATCAGTCCATTATGAAACAACTGGCCCGGAGATTTATGAGGATCTCCACGGAAACCTTGATTATCTCGTAGCTGGCGCCGGCAGCGGTGGAACCTTCACCGGTGTTGTGCGGTACTTAAAAGAACAAAATCCGGAAATCAAGGGCGTTCTTGCAGACCCGGTGGGGTCCACCATGGGAGGCGGCGCCCACGGAGATTACAATATCGAAGGGATCGGGAATGATTTTATTGCCGATACCATGGATATGTCGCTGGTTGACCAGGTCGTCAAGATCAGCGATGGCGAGGCTTTTGCCGGAGCGCGGAAGCTCGCCAGAAAGGAAGGCATATTTGCCGGCTCCTCTTCGGGAGCAGCCCTTGCTGCAGCGGAAAAGCTGGTGGCTTCTGGAGCGCGCGGCACCATTGTGATCCTTCTGCCAGACCGGGGAGACCGCTATTTCAGCAAACATCTGTATGAATAATTTCGTGCCGGCCTGGCGGTCACTCAAATCGCAACCATACCCGCGATTCCAGCGGCAGCGAATTCCGTCTCCCACTTGAATCAGGCGGCGTGCCAGGTAGGGGTACTGTATAACCTGCGATTTGATCCCCGTGGCATTGCCGGAAAAACAGGAAAGGATATCATCGAAGGGATTATCCAGGGATTCATGGAGGTTGGTATAGATCGGTCCTATTGCCTATAATACCTATAGGATATTGGACAAAAGAAAGGAGATACACTATAATAAGGGTAAGAAAAGAAGGAGGAATCAGACCATGGCAACAATCGCGTATAACGGAAAAACTATCTGTATGTGTAGGAGGCAGTTCAAAGGTTGCTGTATCATGCGATGTTGCATGTCTCGAATGTGATGCTTACGGTCTCACTGGACAGATTCAAATGATCGGTAGTCTTCGGAAGCCCAGCAACAGGGGCTTTTATTTTATCCTATAGGAAAGTCCACCGTGAGGCGGACATAAATACGAAAGGAAAAGAAAAATGAAAAAAATAGTGATTGCGAGCGCACTCGCGTTAATCTTACTGCTATCCGTTACAGCATGCTCCAACAATGACAGATCTTCGGATCATTCAAACAGCGAAACATTGCAGACAGCGAGTCTTGAAAAGACAGAGTTCAATCTCGGATACTTGAACTCCACAGCGCATCTTCTCGCGTTTGTTGCCCAGGAGGAGGGGTACTTCAAGGAGGAGGGGTTAAATGTAACTCTGACCCAGTTCTCCAGCGCCTCAGAGCTTGCCTCAGGTCTTGAGTCCGGCAAATTGGATGTGGCATTTATTGGATCGGTTCCGGCCCTTACCTTCCAGAGCCAAGGCCATGATTTGACGATTTTTGGCGGCGCCATGACCAACGGGCACGGCTATGTTATAAAACCAGAATATACAGAAGGCTTATCGAGCTGGGACGTATCCATCCTGAAGGATAGAAATGTTGCCTCGGTAAAAAACAGTGTGCAGGATGCCGAGCTGCAAATTCTTTTGCGAAATGCTAATATTGAGATTGGGGAAGGCGCCGGTCAGGTCAACATCGTCTATTTTGACAGCCAGAAGGATGCGTATGCCGCCCTGCAGAATGACTCGATTGATGCAGCCTCCGTCTATTCGCCCTATGCATCCCTTGCGAAGGGACAGGGATACGAGGTGGTGTATTACTGCGCCGACGAAGAGGCTCTACAAAATCAGCCGTGCTGCCGGCAGGTTGCGTTAACGTCGGCCCTCAGTGAGAATCCCAATGCCTATCATGCATTTGAGAGGGCCTTGATCAAGGCCTATAAGTTTTCTCAGGAAAACCAGGACGGGACCATCCAGGACGTGAAGACATACATCGACATTGACGAGGAGTACATTAGGACTGAGGTGTATGGAGGATACAGCTTCTCCAGCCCTGACCCAGATAAACAGGGAACCATTACACTTAAGGAGACAATCGTTGACCTGGGATACACCGACGAGTATGACATTGAGAAGTATTACAACACCCAGATCTACCAGAAAGCCCTTGAAAGTCTCATCACAGAAAGTCCTGATGATCCCGTGTACAAGGCTTTGCAAGAGCACTTCGACCAGTATGAATAAAATTGGAGGGTTGCTGGTTTTATTGGAGCACGAAAACATGTGAGGTGAATCCTTTGAGTAAAATCGAGATACAGAATTTAACGGTTGAGTACACGGACAAGAATCGCCGCTTTACGGCGCTGAAGGATGTATCGTTTTCTGTGGAATCTGGTGAATTCGTCAGTGTGATCGGCTCCAGCGGTTGTGGGAAAAGTACGCTGTTGAGCATTCTTGAGGGAATCAATTCCCCGGCGGAGGGTACTATTTTAATCGATGGTAAGCCGATCTCCGGCACCGGCACGGACCGTGGCGTCGTATTCCAGCATTATTCCCTTTTCCCTTGGATGACAGCCCGCAAAAATATTGCCTTCGGAATCAAGCAGGTTAAGAAAGAGATTTCCAAAGCCCACCGGCTAAAACTGGCGGACGAGTATCTTGAGAAGGTCGGACTTGGGGAATTTAAGAATCAATACCCCTCCCAGCTATCCGGCGGTATGCAGCAGCGTGTGGCGATTGCGCGGGCGTTGGCGATGGATACGGATATCCTGTTGATGGATGAGCCCTTCGGCGCAATCGACGCGAAAAACCGCACAATTCTTCAGGAGCTACTTTTGAAACTGTGGGAGGGGGATGGCGTACAGGAAAAGAAAACGGTGGTCTTTGTCACACATGATATTGACGAGGCCATCCTACTGTCCGACCGCATCATCATGATGTCGGCCAGCCCCGGCAGGGTCTATAAAGAGATTTCCGTTCCCTTTGAACGCCCTCGAAACCGCTCGGATCTCGTGCAGACAAGGGACTACAGCAAATTTCGAAATGAATTGCTGTCCCTGTTCTATGGCGACATCATGGATAAAATTGGCGGGAGTGAGGTGGTCTTGTAATGACGGCCAGGAAAAGATTCTTACGGTGGATCCATCTGCTATTTCTGCTGTTTTTGCTAATCCAACTTTTGCCGGATCAGGTAGCGAACGAGACCTACGCAGCATATGCCATCTGGTTTGGGGTGGGGGTGGAAGTCCTCGTATTGTTTGTCTCCGCTCTGGTCAAAAAGCAGGAGGGGTTGAACCTGTTTCTTGATATTGTAGGTTTCCTTTACGGCCTTTTGATTCTGTGGATCTTGGCCACTGCCAAGTTTAATCTGCTCAGTGAAGTACTGTTTCCTCCACCGGGAAGAGTGTTTGAGCAGTTTGTCCGTGATTTCCATAAGATTGTGGTGAACATCAAAAGCTCAGTGGGGATCATCCTTCAAGGTTACGTATTGGCGACTATTATCGCCATCCCCCTTGGACTATTTCTAGGGTGGAGCGCGAGGCTCGGCAATGCGGCCACCTATATATCGAAGTTTCTCGGATCAATACCGCCGATTGTGTACATCCCCTACGGAATCGCCTTGCTGCCCACCTTTCGTTCCGTCTCGGTCTTCGTCATCTTTCTAGCTGCCTTCTGGCCCATTCTAGCCAGCACCATGAGCGGTGTATTGAATGTGGAACAGAGGATAATCGATTCCGCGAAAGTGCTGAATGTCAAGAAGTTTACCATGTTATTTTCTGTGATCCTCCCGGCCGCTATCCCGCAAATTTTTATCGGCTGTAATCAGGGATTGAGCGTGTCCTTCATTCTGCTGACCTCGGCAGAGATGATCGGCGCGCGGGATGGGATGGGCTACTACGTTAAACAGTATTCAGATTTCGGAGATTATACGCGCACCATTGTGGGACTGCTGGTTATCGGAGTCGTTGTCGTCGGGATCTCGTTTCTGTTTAATAAGTTACAGCGGTATCTGCTGCGCTGGAGACGGTAGCAGATTTTGATATGTAGTGGACTACCACTATCAATTTCGCGTAATTGCGGAGCGATTGACTTCTTTTGTTGTCCGTGATATCATATTCCTTTACAAAGAACAGACCAATCGTCGGTTCTTGTTTCGTTAATCGACCGATTTGGGATGCGCTGGGAATTTATGACCGGACAGAGCGGAAAAAGACTGTAGGCCGATTTGCGGCTTTCCCATCTGCCATATTCAAAAAAATGAGTCAGGCGGCAAGCAGGACATGGAACAGCGTGTCAGATTTAATCATCGACTGTGTGAAAACCAGTCGATTTCTTTATTGTTTTGTGGTATACTAATCGCAAAGCGAACAATCTGCTGCGCGGCCGTATGCGTTCACCGCTTCAAACAACCGCGCACTGCGGCGGAGGGAGATCCAGATATGGTTCGGACATTCAAAAATGCACTTAAATTAATATTCTGGGACTGGAGTACCCTGCTTCTCTTTGAGTTAATCTATAAATCAGCGGCCCTGGCAGTCGCAATCCCTGCGCTAAAGGCGCTGCTGGATTATGCCATACAGCAGGCGGGGTTGCGGTATCTAACCATGGATACCCTGCCGGTTCTCATGCGGAATCCCATAGCAGTTCTGCTGGCAGTTGGGACAATCTGCGTGTACGCGGTCTATATCTTTATTGAGATGACGGCCATCGTGCTGTATTTTGACAATGGCGTTCAGGGAAAGTGGACAGGGGCGGGGCAGCTGTTTTTCTCGGCGGTGCGCCGCGCATTCCGCATTTTGAAACCACAAAATCTGTTAATGGTAGTCTTCGTTCTGCTGATGATCCCTATGTCAGGGTTGGCACTGACGACTGGCCCCTTCGGCTCTATCAGCATTCCAGGGTATATATTGGACAATATATTAAAAACCCCGGTATTGAATGCCGTCTATAAGATCGCGTCTGTACTTGTTCTCATCTTCATTGTGCGATGGGTTTTTAGCATCCATCAGGTAACGCTGGCAGGCGACAGCTTTCGGAAGGCTTGTAAGAAGAGTGTGGACTTAGTCAGAGGGCAATTTTTTCATACCGTTTGGATGTTTATATTGTGGTTTGCGTTTATTTGGGGAATTGCCCTTGTGATCTACCTGATGGCCCTCGGCATTGTATATCTGCGGGTGCGCTTGGGGGTTCCCATGGCAAGCGCGCGCATTGTGTTTCAGCGAGACTGTGCAAAGCTGGACGACTTCAGCTCCCTGTTGATTACTTTATTTGGGTTTGCCGCCAGCTTCAGTTTCATCGCAGCGCTGTATTATAATGCCCGGTTTTATCAAGCCTTTACCTTCAAAAAGACGAAGCGGGAGACGCATCGCCATCTCTGGCGCCGCTTGGCAAAAGGGGGCCTCATTGTAACCTTGGCCCTCCTCTATATCAATGCGACTACAGTTCACGTGGTGATTTTTGACAGTGATGAGGACAGGGTTTCCATCGCAGCCCATCGAGGCGGATCCGCCTTCGCGCCGGAGAATACCATTGCCTCTCTTCGGGAAGCGGTGCTGGGGGGCGCCGACTACGCGGAGATTGATGTCCAGCAAACCCGGGATGGGGAGCTGATCTTGCTGCATGACAGCAATTTTGCAAGGACAACAGGCGTTCACAAGAATGTCTGGGAGGTGGATTTCCAGGAGACAAGGGAGTACGATGCCGGTAGCTACTATTCCAGCGCATTTGAGGGAGAGCAAATTCCCACGCTGCGGGAGGCGCTCGAATACGCGAAGGGAAAGCTAAAGCTCATTATCGAGCTCAAGGCCACGGGCCATGAGACCAACCTGGCGGAGGAGACGGTTCGAATTGTGGAAGAGTGTGAGATGGAACAGGAGTGTATGATCGCATCCATGAATCCATCCATACTGGAGACGGTGAGGCGGACCAATCCGTTTATCAAAACTCAGTACATTGTATCCGCGGTGTACGGGAACATTATGAGTATCCAGGAGGCGGACTGCTATAGTGTGGAGAGAACGTTTGTATCGCGGGATCTGCTGACTCTCCTACACCGGCATAAAAAGGAATTATTTGTCTGGACAGTCAATACGGAAGAAAACATGCGGAAACTGATTGCTATGGGAGTCGATGGAATTGTGACGGATAACCCATATTTGGTGACCTACTGCCTTCGAAATATGAGCAGCAATCAATTGGTGCAGGCTATCGCAGATCGGGCATTTCCAGAGATATTGGGGGAGACCGATGACGTAGGAAGGACGATAGCGGAAGAATGACGTTGCCTCAGCGGTGTGCGGTGAAGCAGCGCTGGGGTATTTCGCAGAAAAATACAGGAAATGGGGGAAACTAGGTTATGAGAGAGTTACAGGAGGTACTGGATCACATATTTTCACAAACCGTCAGTCGCATTATCCTCAGCAACCCAGAGAACAACCAGGGGTACCAGAAGATTGCAGTCCGCCGGATTCAGATAAAAGGAGAACTACAATATCAATTCGAAAAGTACACGAGAACGCAGGTATTCCATGAAAATCTGACGGCTGAAGAGGCAAAGAAATCACTATTGCACTGTTTGCAGACGCAATTTCGGCAGATGGAGGCGCTGACTGATGTGCAGACGCATCTGTGGAAACGATCAAAAAAAGGAAAGCAGTTGTATCATGAGAAAACAAGGGAGCAGCCATATCAAGAGACAAATTTGGCTCACAATCGAGAGAAACAGTATCTTCTTCGCGAAGGCAATGTGATTCCACCTTTGGTGGATCTCGGAATCTTTACGCCGGAAGGTAAGATTGTCCAGTCCAAATATGATAAGTTTAAACAGATTAATCGTTTTGTTGAAATGGTAAATGACAGCATACCGGAGAATCGCAAAACGCTGACGGTCGTTGATTTTGGCTGTGGGAAATCCTACCTGACCTTTATATTATATTATTTTCTCACAGAGGTGAGAGGAATAGAAGCTCGGATAACAGGCCTTGATCGAAGGCGGGATGTAATTGAGCACTGCCAAAGGATAGCAGAAAAATACGGATACCATGGTCTACACTTTGAGATTGGAGATATTGCAGGGTACAAGACAGAAGAACATGTGAATATGGTGATCAGCCTTCATGCGTGTGATACGGCGACGGATTATGCCATATGGAACGCCATTGCCTGGAAGGCAGACATGATCTTTTCTGTTCCTTGCTGTCAACACGAGGTGAATCAACAACTGCGGGGAGGGAGCTCTGCGATTACTCGATATGGGTTGTTAAAAGAGCGCTTCGCCGCTCTTATGACGGATTCCATTCGCGGTTGCCTGCTAGAGTCGCAGGGATACCACGTTCAACTCTTGGAATTTATTGATATGGCGCATTCTCCGAAAAATGTGTTGATTCGGGGAATACGGGGAACTGTCAGTGATGGAAAACGCAGGGAGGCTTTGCGTCAGGCAGAGGCCGCTATAGACGAGTATCAAGTGAGCCCTGCGCTGTACAGACTATTGATGGAATCGAAGGAGAGAGATGGATGGAACAATGGCACATGAATCGCCTGTCTAACATAGAGCTGGCCAGATACTATGATTCGATGGACTTTGAACGCCGCTATACGTATGATGGCAGCGACCTGGGAAGCACGTATACTCCCGAAAAAACCACCTGGAAAATTTGGTCGCCTTTAGCGGATGCGGTTGAGGTGCGGCTGTACACAAGAGGCAGCGATTCAGAGGAAGGGGCTTCTTTCCGCGGGGCTTATGCCTGTGACTCGGCGGGCCGGGGAGTGTGGTCTCTGAGCTTGGAGGGCGATTACCATGGGATTTACTATACCTATGGGATTGTGATCAATGGAAACAAAACAGAAACGGCGGATCTCTATGGAAAGGCCTCCGGCGTAAACGGGTGGCGGAGCATGGTGGTTGACCTTAAGGCAACGAACCCCCCAGGGTGGGAGCAGGATCACCGTATCTCCTGTGAGCACAGCACAGACGCCATTATTTGGGAGACACATGTACGGGATTTTTCAGAGTCCCCCTCATCGGGCATGGTGCATCGAGGACAATATTTAGCGTTTACGGAGACGGATACGACAGTCAATGGAGAGGGGATGGCGCCCACCGGCATTTCATATCTTAACTATCTTGGGATTACCCATGTTCATTTGCTGCCGGTTTTTGATTATGCGACTGTGGATGAGCGCGACGGGCAACAATATAATTGGGGATACGATCCTCTCCAATATAATGTACCAGAAGGGTCCTACGCGTCGGATCCTTTTGACGGGGCCGTGCGGATTCAAGAATTTAAGGCGATGGTTCAAGCCCTTCACCGAGCGGGAATCGGCGTTGTCTTGGATGTTGTCTTTAATCACACCTTTTTCACAGAGGAATCGGCCTTCCACAAGACGATGCCATATTACTATCATCGGACCAATTTAGACGGAAGCTTTTCCAATGGTTCTATGTGTGGAAATGAGACTGCATGTGAGCGCACCATGTGCCGTCGTTTTATTTTGGATTCGATCCTGTATTGGACAACGGAATACCACATTGATGGGTTTCGCTTCGATCTGATGGGTATCCACGATGTGGATTTCATGAATCAGATACGGGGGGAGCTAGACCGTCTCCCCCTCGGCAAGTCCATTCTCATGTATGGGGAGCCTTGGACAGCGGGACAGATTGCCCTAAGGCCAGGTTTGCTGCCAGCGGTGAAAGGCAATGCGCGGTTGCTTAACGAGCGAATCGCTATCTTTAATGACGATACCCGGGATGCCATTAAGGGAAATGCTTTTTCAAGCGATACCGTAGGGTTTATCAATGGCGGCTGGGGAATGGAAGAGCAGATTCGCAGGTCGATTCGGGCATGGGCAGGGACAACGGATACGGTGTCCCTGCCGACACAGACGATCTCCTATACATCGGCCCATGATAATTATACCCTTTGGGATAAGCTGACAGCGACGATCAACGATGGAATTTTAGATTATGACCACTACAATTTAAGCCGCATTGCTGCGAACAAATTAGCGGCCGCCCTTATCTTGACATCACAGGGAATCCCATTTTTTCTGGCGGGAGAAGAATTTGCCCGAACAAAATGGGGGGATCACAATAGCTATTGCTCGGAAAGTAGGGTCAACGCGCTAGATTGGAACCGTACCAATATTTTCCGGGAAATAGTGGAATACTATCGAGGCTTAATTCAAATTCGAAAGCAGTTTTCTGCTTTTCGAGACCCAACGGGTGAGAGTATTCAGCAGATATATTTTTCCGCACCTCAGGATCAAGTCGTCGCTTATACGTTGGAGGGAAAGCCGCAGGATGCGTGGCCGTGGATTGCTGTAATATTGAACGCGAGTCTCGGCGAACGCGAGGTCATGCTGGAGACTTGGCAGGGGAAAACACTTCCGGAGCGGTGGATGATCATAGCGGATGAAAAGAGCGCAGGGCTCACTCCAATTTCATATGTGGAGGGGAATCGCATGCGCGTCCCAAGAGCCAGTGTCACCATAGCGGCAGGCTGCGGCGGCCCGTGAGAAGGGGAGGAGCAGCTGGGCAACCGGTATTTCGTTTCCTGGACAACGGAATGTGTAGTATAGCTAAAATAATTTCGTATATTCAAAAATATTTGACAAAAATTCACAATACCATCTTCTCATTCTTCCCTGAGTGTGATATAATACTTGAAAATAGCATGTATTGTGGAGGGGATAAGAGGTCATGTATACGTCTGGGCGAAGAATAGAAAAAGAAAACGCTGACTGGGACTATGACGATAATGAGTATCCGTTGGGTTCGCTGAATGAGGAATCTACAATTTTTCTCATAACTGGGCCGCGGGGGAGCGGAAAGAGTACATGTCTATTGCGTGTCAGAGAAAAGCGTGGCCAGAAGCCGACAATTTTACTATCCATGGGAGAATTGCGTGGAACTACACTGGAAGCAATGCAGGAATGCTGGAAGGGCATAATACGCCAATTATACGTGGATTATCAAGCGGTAATGGACGAGCCGTATATTTCCGCCGCAGATTTGAGAGTTGTCAAAAAGATGCTGACCTCCGATTCCGATATCGTGCTTTGGGTGTACTGGGCAGCGTCTTTTTTGCTTAAGGCGATGTACGCCTGCTGTGGCCATAAAGTGATGATACTCGTGGATGATTATGACCTGCCTATTTTAGAAGGAATTCGATATGGGTATCACCGGGAGGCGATTGGATTCGTCTCCTCCATCTTAAATGCCTGGTATGAATATTCTCACTATATTGAGGGGGGCTGTGTCGCATGTACCTATCCATTTCAGGGAAGGGGGATCTTCTTTACTAGGGCGGCTGTACGATATTTGAGGCCGCTGCGGAGGCCGGCTACAGTGTGGGAACAAGAGATACAGTACCTTTTGGGGGACTTTATACAACGGAAATTGCCAGACATGGTCGATCTTCTTATGCCGCTGCTGAGCGGCGATCCCATTTCTTTTAAGCTAGGAGACTATATCGGCATGGATGAGCGCGGTCTGAAAGAAAAACAGGATTTTCTTCGCGTCATCCTGGCAGGGCAAAAGGGAAAACGTATAGAGGAGGGCGGGACAACGGAGGTGGATGGCAAGGCATGCCGGGACCTGTTGCAGCGGCTTACCCTTGCGGCGATCGCTGGATATTTCCGCCTTCCCAACATGATGTTTCCGGGGATGAGCCAGGCGATTCACGCAGGTAATATTCAGGGATTTGAGGCACAATTCCGGCGATTTTGGCGGGAATTATACATACGGCAAGGCTATGATCTGACATTGCTCTGCAAGACTTTTATGCTTGGATATGCTGGATGCAGCCTCGAGCGGTATCATTTTATGCTACTGTATCAGAAGCGGGAAAATGAATATCACATGGTGGCCAGGCCGTACTCTGATACCCACAGGACTGTCGTTGCGGCTCTTCGAATCTCGAGGCGAAGACCCGAATGCTATCAGGAGGAGGCTGGCAGATTAAAAAAACACATCCATTCTGCTGCCTACTATAAAGCATTCCCCAAGGGGACAAGAGTCTTTGAGTGCGCGGTCGTCCTCCCGTTTCATGAGACAAGGTGAATCGAAATGGTGTGGGCGAGAGGATCCTGAAAAAGGAGAGCCGTGGGACAGCCAAAGGCGATGGTATTTGATTTAGATTAGGATATGAATGTAGAGGAGAGATGGCGATGAGAACAATGAAATTAGGGGGTACCGGGCTGGACGTCCCTGTCGTGGGCGTGGGCTGTATGCGGTTGACGGAACTGGATTTGGCGTCGGCGGAACAATTCGTACAAACGGCATTGGAACAGGGAGTGAATTTTTTCGACCATGCCGATATCTATGGAGGAGGCGCCTGTGAGGAGATCTTCGCGAAAGCTGTCCACATGAAGCCGTCCGTGCGGGAATCGATTATCCTACAGTCGAAATGCGGAATTCGCTCCAATCCGCCGAGGTTTGACTTTTCAATGGAGTATATCCTGTCCTCTGTCGACGGGATTCTCCGCAGGCTTCAAACGGACTATCTGGATGTTTTACTGCTCCATCGCCCTGATGCGCTGATGGAGCCGGAGGAAGTGGCGGAGGCGTTTGAGCGGTTGTACACGTCGGGAAAGGTTCGGTATTTTGGGGTATCCAATGAGAATCCCGGACAGATGCAGTTGCTTCAGAAGTGGCTGCGCCAGCCGATTGTAGCCAACCAGCTACAGTTTGGCGCCGCTCACGCGACGATGATCTCCAGCGGGATTAATGTGAATATGATCAATGATGCCGGCATCAATCGGGATGGTGGAGTTTTAGATTTCTGTAGGCTTCACGATATTACCATTCAGCCCTGGTCGCCCTTTCAGCACGGATATTTTGAGGGGGTCTTTTTGACCAACGAGAAATTTTCGGAGCTGAATCAAACATTGCTCGCTATCGGAGACCGATACGAAGTATCCCCCGCGACAGCCGCCATCGCTTGGATCTTGCGCCATCCAGCTCACATGCAGCCAATTGTAGGAACGACGAAGACGGAGCGGCTGAAAGAGATCTGTCAAGCTGCCGATCTATGGCTGACAAGGGAAGAATGGTATGAGATTTACCGCGCGGCGGGCAATGAGCTCCCATAGACGATTTGCTATCTTCTTTTTGCATCATTTAAACTCAGGATTTTAATATGACGCATACGGTCAAAATCCCGTTTTCCCGGCTGTAGTTGATATCGCCGTCGTATTTCCTTGCCGCTGTCATCATGCTGTCGATCCCGATCCCCTTATGCTTGATCATATTGTTTTCTATGGCAAGGCCCGACTGACAGGGGTTGCTGCACACGATGACGGTTTTGTCCGCAACAGTTCGGATATTGACGGTTATCTCGCCGGGGGAATCACATTCCTTACAGCCGTTGGTGGCATTTTCCAAAAGGTTGGAGAGGATTGCGACAAAATCCATGTCGGCTATGGCTGTCTCCTCCTGCGTATCCGCAGAAATGGAAACCGAAATCCCGTCGTTTTGCGTTTTTGTATAAAAGGCATTTAAGATGGCGTTTACCGTAACATGCGGGCAGAAATCTTTCGGCTTTGCCGCGTCTAAGCTGTCATTGTACTGTTCTATATAGTGCAGAGCATCCTGGATATCGCCCTTTTTGAGCATGGCGGCGATGTTTTGGTTGTGGTGCCGAAAGTCGTGCCGGATGGTTTTGGCAAACAATTCGTTCTCCCTTGCAATTTTGAGCTGCCCTTGCAGATACTCCATATTTTGGCTTACCAGCTCCATTCTGTTTTCAGTGAGCATATATCGGATGGTTCCGAAGATAACCCACAGCACCGAGCAATAGAGTATGACGACGATTGCGAAGAGAGGAAGGTATTGTGCAACATGATCATAGCCTGCATGACAGACGGTCAGAAAGAGTAAAAAAACAAATGTAAACAGTATGGAAACCAAAGAGATGGAATACCAGGTTTTCTTCTTTGCTCCCGATATCTCCCTCACAGTGGGACGCAGATACCGGACATAGGCCCATACCGTCGGGATGTAAAGCAGCGTACGGAGTATGTTTTTGGCATACGTGGCGCCAATTTCGGACAGATTAGGAAAACATATGCCGCATAGGATGATGGAAATACATTGGAAAATGCAAAACATATTGGCATAGCTGACAAACAGGAATATCTTTTTGCAGATGGGATCTGCCGAGGTAAATATAAAAACAAAAAATCCCACCGTGATGGTGACTAAAAACGCGACGGCAATCATGTATGCCGAGCTGTGATCAAACAAAAGAAAGGCTACCGACGTCAGACACACAAAGACGATACAAAACAGTGAATAAACGAAGGCGGTTTTCTTGGCGGAATATTTTCGCTCGCTCATTGCCGCAAGGCAAGTGAGATGCGTCATGCCCAGCAAAGCCATAACCACAGTCACGTGTATCATTTCCCCGTTGCCTCCCTTGTATAAAAATCGAAATACTGCTTTTTCAGCGCGCCCCGCAGCCGCCGGGGGACGGGTACGGTTTCGCCGTTTGCCATTTCCAGCGTGGTCTCAAGCAGATTTTGTACACAGCGGAGGTTGACTATGTACGAGGCGCCGACCATCACAAAGCCACTGGCATTCTGAACCAGCTTTCCAAACTCTGTAAGACTTGTGCGCGTTTTCAGGCAATTTCCCGATTTTAAGTGTATTTCCACGCTGTGATTTTTCGCCTCAGCGTACAAAACCTGATACAAATCGATGCGGTGAATCTCCTTTCCGCATGGAATGGGGACATACAAGCGGTTCCGTCTTTTTTCAATCACCCTGTCGAGCGTGTCAGTCAGTCTTTCTCTGGTGTACGGCTTTGTCAGATAGTCGCTGACATGCAGGGAAAAAGCCTCCACCGCAAAATCGGGGCTCGTAGTCAAAAAGACAATATCTGTGCTGTTTTCGCTTTTGCTCAAAATTTCCCGTGCGATTTCGGTTCCCAAAACGCCGGGCATACAGATATCAAGCAGTGCAATATCGGGAACGCCGCTTTTGCCGATTTCCTCCAACATCGCAAAGGGATTGGAGAAACATTCTATTTCAAGGGAAAGCTCCGAATGAACCGCTGCATACTCGGATACGATTTGTTTCATAGTTTCAAGTTCGCTCTTTTGGTCATCACATATCATAAGGTACATGCCATATTGCACCTCCAACTTTTGTGATAAAAACAGCACCGGCGGTCTAAAGCAACTTTCGGTGCTGTCTGTAGGATGCTGTATTTTACACATTAAATCGGAACAAGATCACATCTCCGTCCTTGACCTCATACTCTTTCCCCTCCGAGCGCACGAGACCCTTTTCCTTTGCAGCGGTATAGGAGCCGCAGGCCATCAGGTCCTCGTAGGAGACGACCTCGGCGCGAATGAAGCCTCGCTCAAAATCAGAATGGATCTTGCCCGCAGCCTGGGGGGCCAGAGTGCCGCGCTCGATGGTCCAGGCTCGGCTTTCCGTCGGGCCTGCCGTTAAATAGCTGATTAAGCCCAGCAGTTTATAGCTGGCGGCGATGAGGCGGTCCAATCCAGAGTCATGCAACCCCAGTTCTTCCAGAAAAAGTTTCTTTTCCTCATCGTCCAGAGAGGAGATCTCCTCCTCAATTTTTGCGCAGACGACAAAGACCTCTTCCCCTTCGCCTGCCGCAAAGGCCCGAACTTTAGCTACATATTCATTGGAAGCACCGTCGTCTGCCAAATCCTCCTCGAGAACGTTGGCGGCGTAGATGACGGGCTTAGAGGTCAAAAGGCCAAAGCCGCCCAGAAGCTCCTGCTCCTCTTCGGTGAAGCTCAAATTCTTGACGCGCTGCCCCTCCTCCAGGGCCTTTTGTAGGCGCTCAATCAGCTGGAGCTCGGGCAGAAACGCTTTATCAGCCTTCGCCGATTTTTGGACTTTGGCATAGCGCCGTCCCAGCATTTCCAGATCGGAGAAGATCAGCTCCAGATTGATGGTCTCGATATCGCGAAGCGGATTGACGCTTCCGTCCACATGGATAATGTCATCGTCCTCAAAACAGCGGACGACGTGAACGATGGCATCTACCTCCCGGATATGAGAGAGAAACTGATTTCCAAGTCCCTCTCCCTTGCTGGCTCCCCGCACCAGGCCGGCAATATCCACAAACTCAATGATGGCGGGCGTCGTTTTGGCGGACGCATACATCGACGTCAGCGCGTCAAGCCGTGGGTCGGGAACCGATGCGATACCGACGTTGGGGTCGATGGTACAAAAGGGATAATTCGCAGCCGCAGCGGAACCCGCTTTGGTCAGACAGTTGAATAAAGTGCTTTTTCCCACGTTGGGGAGTCCTACGATGCCTAATTTCATATAATCCTCCGTGCCCTGAATTTGAAAAAAGTATTTGCAAATCCCTATAATTGATGTATACTTAGAAGAACGAATCTTATTGTATCATATTTTGGGAAAATTTCAAGCTACATACAAAAAACAATACAGACTCAGAGAGGAAGGATTTGGTATGCCAGATATTTGGTTCCCCAATCTAGGAATTAAAATTGCACATCTCAGTAAATCGGCCTTCTCCATTTTTGGACTGGAGATTGCTTGGTATGGGATCATCATTGCCATAGGGGTTATCGCGGGATACTTGGTGGCCGCCGGCATTGCGAGGAGGACGAAGCAGAATCCAGAGATGTATTTAGATTTCCTGATTTTCGCCCTCATTTTTGCGATCATAGGGGCTCGTCTCTACTATGTCATTTTTTCGTGGGATCAATATAAAGACAATCTTCTACAAATTTTCAATCTCCGAAACGGTGGCCTTGCAATTTTTGGCGGCGTTATCGGAGCTGTGGCCACGGCGGTGGTGTTCTGTAAGAAAAAGAAATATGACTTTTGGCTGCTGGCGGATACGGCAGTGCCAGGACTTATATTAGGACAGGCCATTGGGCGATGGGGGAATTTTTTCAACCAGGAGGCATTTGGCGGGTTCAGCGATGGGCTGTTTGCCATGCGCTTGAATGTGGAGACAGCGGCCTATACAACCCCGGAACTGCTGCAAAAGGCAATCGAGACGGGGGGAACGACATATATCCAGGTTCATCCCACCTTTTTATATGAATCTGTCTGGTGCCTGATTGTATTCGCCATCATGCTGCTTGTATGGAAGAAACGAAAATTTGGAGGACAGATATTCAGCATTTACCTCATCGGATATGGGCTGGGTCGAGTTTGGATCGAGGGGCTCAGGACGGATCAGCTGCTTCTCTGGAACACACAGATTCCCGTCTCACAGCTACTTTCTCTGCTTCTCGTGATTGGCGGTATCGCTCTGATGTATGTCAAGTACCGGCCATACAGATTGCAAAAGCAGGAGAATGCCATGAAAGATCTCCATTTCGCACCGGGATTCGAGCAAAGTAGACAGCAGGACACAGGGGAAGGCGTCGAATCAACGGACAATTCTGAGGTCACAGCGCCTGAGAAACCTGAGAATTCATCTGAAAATGTAAAAGATTGACTTATTTGAAAGAAAACTGGTAAAAAGAGTTGAATTTCCCCGCGATTTGGTATAAAATAGATCATGACTGTTTTAACTGCTTGTATCGAGTATGACACAGGTAAGAGGTGAGCCAGATGATGAATGAACAAAAAGCACTGCAGCAGGAGATCATGAGAGAGAGAGAAGAATTGACGCAGATGTACATGTCACGGGGAAACACAGAGGAAATCGTGCGAAAGAGCCAAAAGCTTGACGCACTGATCGCCAAATGGTATGAGCTACAAAACAGTATAGACGTGGCGAGTTGACGATGAATCCCATGGATGGGATTCTTTTTTTTTATTTCTGTAAAAAAAACCTTGAATTTGGAGGATAGATATATTATAATGGAGGCAAGTGGGACAAAGTGGAGGATCAGGGAGACAAGGTGGTGATAGACGAGTGTTTTATGGTGAGTTTCATCATACCATCGATGAAAAGGGCCGACTGATCATGCCGGCCAAATATCGAGAACAGCTGGGCGCATCTTTCTTCATAACCAAAGACCTTTGGAACAAGGAAGAAGAAAGGTGTCTTTTCGTCTATCCACAGAGTGAATTTAACGAACTGAGCCAAAAGCTCCATAAGCTGTCCAACAGCAGCAAGGAAGCACGCTTTTTGAACCGCTATTTTTTCTCCAGCGTCCAGGATACCGCCGTAGACAAACAGGGACGGGTTCTTTTGACAACGGAGCTGCGGGAACATGCCTGCATCAATCGCGAGGTTGTTCTCGTGGGAGTTGACACCCATATTGAGATATGGGACTTGGATAAATGGGAAGCCTACAATGCATCGGATACCCTTGAGATGGATAAGCTGGCCGAGAGTTTAGGAGAATTGGGGATCTAATCAAATCAGGGAAGTCCCCCCTGCGACCATAGAGCATGAAGCGGATTGAGAGTATTCGCTCGACGTCTCTGTTCGCCGGAAATGGCTTTAGAGAAAAAACGAGGGTGAGAATCGTGGAATACAAGCATATATCCGTCTTGCGGGAGGCGAGCATTCAAGGGCTTAACATTAACAGTGCCGGCGTCTATGTGGACGGGACACTAGGTGGCGCCGGACACGCCAGTGTGATCTGCGGCCTTTTAAACGGGGAAGGTCGCCTCATTGGGATCGACCAGGATGAGGAGGCAATCCAGAATGCCAGGACGCGCCTTGCGCCCTTTGGAAATCTGGTGACGCTAGTGCGGGATAATTTTTCAAATTTCCGCCATATCATGAGTGATCTTCAAGTCACACAGGTAAACGGAATCCTTTTGGATCTGGGAGTATCCTCCCGCCAATTGGATGAGAGGAGCAGAGGATTTTCTTACATGCAGGATGCGCCGCTGGACATGCGGATGGACCAGCGGGGCGAGAAGACGGCGGAGCAGATTGTGAACACCTACTCGGAGGATGAGTTGGCCAAAGTGATCTGGGACTATGGGGAAGAGCGATGGGCCCGGCGGATTAGCCAGTTCATTGTACAGAGTAGACTCCAGGAACCGATCCGCTCAACGGGTCAGCTGGTTGCAATCATCAAGAGAGCTGTCCCCAGGAGCGCCAGGGCGGATGGGCCGCATCCGGCCAAGAGAACATTTCAGGCCTTGCGCATTGAGGTGAATGGGGAGTTGGAGATTTTAGAGCAGTCCATCCGGGATATGGTGGATTTCTTAGCCCCAGGAGGAAGAATCTGCATCATCACGTTTCATTCTCTGGAGGACCGGATCGTAAAGCAGACATATAAAGCGCTGGCGGATCCGTGCACATGTCCAAAAGAATTTCCTATCTGCGTCTGCGGAAAGAAACCAAAGCTGAAACTGATTACGACGAAGCCTATCATCCCATCGGATGAGGAGGTGGAGGAAAACCCAAGAGCGCGAAGCGCAAAGCTGCGCATTGGGGAGAAGAGATAGAGTTATATTTACATTGTATGCTGGTAAAGGAACGAGGAGGGATCGCCATGCCGAGGGAATTGTACGAGGAAGAGGTCTATGATTATTTTGAAGAAGCGATAAAGAGCCAGGCGCCCTACAGTCAAGGGAATCTGGCGCAGGTGCCGGAGGAAGAGCCGCAGATTGCGCCGCGCGTGCCCGAGACAAAGCCGGCCAGAAAACCACAACCGAAAAGACGGCCGAGGCAGAAACAGGATCCCGTTCGCGTTCGAAGCAAGATTAATTTTTTCATTATGGCAGGTCTGGTCATGTTGGGAACTCTGAGCATTGCCGTGATGTATACCCAGGTATTCAACCGGAAAGCTCAGATCCAAGCGCTGCAATCGGATCTGGCGCAGACACAGCAAGATACCGTCATCATGCGCGAAGAGAACCAGACCGGTATGACGTTGGAAGAACTGTACCAGTATGCTGTCAATGAGCTGGGGATGGTGCCAGCGGACAAGCAGAGTACAGTCTACCTGCCATTGGATGGCAAGAGCTATACGAACCAGGTGGGAGAGGTGGAGAAAGAATCCGCCTCCAGAGTCACGTTCCATTGGTTTGGGTAAGCTTTGTTGCGGGTAGGTCAGGAGGACTAGAATGAAAGAACGACAGACAAGTACAAACCGCAAGTCTGTGAAAAAAGCGAATAAGCTTGGCCGCCTTTTGTTGATTCTGTTTGTATTTGCCGGAATCTTCGGCGGCCTTTTTTTTCGAATCGGCTACATTAAGACCGTGCACGGCGAAGAATACAGCCAGAAAGTGAAGCAGCACCGGGTAGCACAGAGCGATTCCGTTATCTCCGCCATGCGGGGAAGCATTCTGGATCGAAATGGAAACATTTTAGCGGAAAGTACACGGGTATATAACGTCATTCTCGACAGCAAGGTCATTCGGGAGGCGGGCGAGGAAAAGATGAACGCCACGGTGGAAGCGCTTTGTACCAACCTGGAGATCGAGGAGGAAGCGGTCACCCAGTATTTGACAGAAGAGTATGCCAATAGCCGGTATAAGCGCCTTCCGGAGGGAAGAAAGATCTCTGCGTCTGTCAAAGAAAAATTGGAGAAGGCGATCAGCGATGGCAAGGCAATCGGCTATTGGTTTGAAGACGAGGAGCAGCGGAGCTATCCCAATGATTCGCTAGCTGCCCACGTGCTGGGCTTCAATGGGAATTATGGTGTGGAGCAGGTCTACAACGAATACATGGTGGGAACGCCCGGCCGTCAGATGATTGTTTCCAGCGAAGACGGAAGCTATGTGGAGGAATACATTGCCGCCCAGGATGGGGCGAATCTGACGCTGACTTTGGATGAGACCATCCAGTATTATATGGAAGAAACGCTGTTGGAGACGATGGTGGAGTTGAATTGCCTGCACGCCAGCGCCATCGCCATGAATCCGAAAACCGGTGAGGTTCTAGGGTTAGTGAACTATCCAAGTTTTAATCTAAACAACAGCCAGGAAGTTATCGGCATCACGGACAAATACACTTCGTATTATCCGGACCCGAATGCAGACGAGTACTATCAGGAGATCTGGAAGAATTTTGCTGTCAATGACGGGTATCAGCCGGGATCAACCTATAAGCCAATCTTTGCGTCGATCGCGCTTGAGGAGGCGTCTATCGGAACGGGCACCAGCTTTGTCTGCAACGGATGGATGAATTTCTATGACCGGACCATCCATTGCGCCTACTCAAAGGTTCATGGAACCGAGACGATCCGCGAAATTATCAAGAATTCCTGCAACGTCGGCATGACACAGATCAGCGAAAAGCTTGGAAAAACGGCATATTTAAAATATCAGGATGCCTTTGGCATCGGACAGTACACCGGCATCGATCTGGTTGGAGAAGCTGCGGGTATCATTTATACAGAGGAGACCATGGGGCCGGTGGAATTGGCCACCACCTCCTACGGACAGGGGTTTAACGTGACGCCGATCCAGCTGATAACCGCTTTCTCAGCGGTTATCAATGGGGGAGAGCTGCTACAGCCCTACGTGGTGAAGCAGGTGACAGATCCATCGGGCAACCTCATCTTGCAGAACGACAAGACGGTCGTTCGCTATCCGATCTCGAAGGAAACATCCAGCAAAATGAAAGAGTATTTGAAGGATGTAGTCGAGGATGGCAGCGGAGAAGCCGCCGCCATCGCTGGCTACGAAATCGGCGGTAAGACAGGAACGGCCCAGAAGGGCGTGTATGAGGAGAAGAAATACATTGCGTCCTTTATTGGGTTCGCACCCATCGACGACCCGGAGATCGTGCTCCTGGTCATCCTGGACGAGTCAGACAACACCGCCAGCAAACAGGCGGCAGAGTGCGCCGGTAAGATGCTGAAGAAAATCCTTCCTTATATGAATATCTATCCGAATACAGAAGAGTAAAGAAAAGCCGGGCATGGAATATCCAACGCGATTGAACAATACAATAGTAAAGACCGAAATAGGATAGGCGGGTGTTTACATTGGAATTGGACCGCGTGCCGAAGAGTTCTAAGGTCCGGCTTTTAGTTATGATGGGGGTTTTGCTCGCCATCATCGTTGGGCTATTTTTCAGAATCGGATACATACAAATCAAGCGAGGCGATTATCTACAGGATAAAGCGGATAAACTTCATAACAGGGAGCGCACGCTGGAGGCTAAGCGAGGCGATATCGTGGATGCAAACGGCGTGGTATTGGCCACCAGCGCTTCCATCAATCGGATCAGCGTCATTCACAATCAGATCGACGATGCCGAGGGGACGGCCAGGATTCTGGCCCAGGAGCTAGGTCTGAATTATGATGAGGTGTTGGAAAAAATTCAGAAGCGGGTGGCACTGCAAGTCATTCAAGATAAAGTTGATACGGAGACAGCCAACCGGATTCGCGCATATGAACTGCCTGGCGTCATGATTGATGAAAATTTTCAGCGCTACTATCCGTATGGCAGCTTAGCGGCGCAGACCATAGGGTTCGTCGGCTCTGACAGCCAGGGAATCATTGGGCTGGAAGTCAAATACGATCAGTATTTGCAGGGGATCGACGGGCAGATTCAAACGCTGACCGACGCCAAGGGGCGTGAGGTGGAGGGCGTTGGAGAGCAAAAAGTTGCGCCGGTGGAAGGCAACACACTCCAGCTATCCCTGGATGTGACGATGCAGGAATATGCAGAGCAATTGTTGGAGCGGGTGTTGAAGCAAAAAAACGCCAAAAAGGGCGCATTCATTGTCATGAACCCGCAAAACGGCGAGATCTACGCCATGGCCAACTACCCCAATTTTGATCTGAATGATCCTTTTACCATCAACGACGAAGCTCTGGCTGAACAGTGGGATACCTTCAGCCAGGAAACACAGATGGACTATCTGAACCAGATGTGGAGAAATTTTTGTATCAATGACACCTATGAACCCGGTTCCACCTTCAAGATTATAACCGCATCCGCGGCTTTACAGGAAAAGGTCGTCAGCTTAGATGATACCTTTACCTGCACAGGGAGCCTGACGGTGGCGGACCGAAGAATCCGCTGCGCCAAAACCACAGGCCACGGAACCCAAACCTTTGTACAGGGCGTACAGAACTCCTGCAATCCGGTCTTTATGACGTTGGCGGCACGGCTGGGAGCAGACCGGTTTTATCAATACCTAAAGCTGTTTCAATTCGACCAAAAGACGGGGATCGATGTCCCCGGCGAGGCCATCGGAATCATGCACAAGCTTGAGAATGTAGGACCTGTGGAGCTGGCAACCATGGGATTCGGCCAATCCATCGCCATCACGCCCATGCAGCTTATGCGGGCAGCGTCCGCGGCTGTCAATGGTGGGAATCTGATCACACCCCATTTTGGCGTCAATATTTTAGACAGCGAAGGAACCGTGCTGAAGAAATTGGAGTTCGAAACAGAAGAGGGGGTTATCTCGGAGGATGTCTCAGCGACCATGCGGGAAGTCCTAGGAACCGTCGTCTCTGAGGGAGGAGGAAGAAAAGCATATATCCCCGGTTATCAGATCGGAGGAAAAACGGCAACGAGTCAGAAATTGCCCAGAAGCTCAAAAAAGTATATTTCTTCTTTTTTAGGCTTTGCGCCCGTCAGCGATCCGCAGGTCATGGCACTATTGCTTGTGGATGAGCCGGAAGGCATCTATTACGGTGGAACCGTCTGCGCGCCCATCGTGCGCGAGTATTTTGAGAATATTCTGCCATACCTTGGAATCGAGCCGAACTACACAGAGGAGGAACTCAGCGGGGACGACGTCGGAACGTTTACTGTTCCAGGACTCCTCGGCAAATCATACAGCGAGGCTAAAACATTAGCCAGCGAGATGGGGTTTGAACTGGATGTACTCGGAGAAGGGGAGATTGTCATGGAGCAGTACCCGGGAGAAGGCGAAGAGATCAACAAGGATGCCAAGGTTGTGATTTATCTGGAGTGATGGGGGTATGGCGCGATGGATTGTTTAGAGCTGATGGAGGGGATTGACTATGAGGTTTTACAGGAGGGAAATCCACACCGGACCGTTATGGGAATCGAATACGATTCCAGGCGGATTCGCAGGGGATATGTGTTTGTTTGCCTGAGAGGGACGGTTGAGTCCGGCGTTCACTTTTTAAAGCAGGCGGCCAGCGATGGGGCGGTTATGGCCGTCACACAGGAGGAACCCACGGAGATACCCGAAGGGCTTCGTGTCCTGCTGGTGGAGGATGTGATGCGGGTTATGCCGGTGATGGCCTCGACATACTATCACAATCCGTCCCAGGCTTTATACCTGGCCGGCGTGACGGGAACCAACGGAAAGACCACGACGACGACGCTCATGTACCATATATTTCGTCACGCGGGCGAGAAGACGGCTCTTGTTGGGACCATTGAAAATCGAATTGGAGCCTTGCGATTGCCGGCGTACAATACGACGCCGCAGGCATTGGACCTACAGAGGTTATTTCGCCGAATGCAGGACGAGGGAGTCAAATGGGCTGTGATGGAAGTATCCTCCCATGCCCTGGCTCTTCACAGAGTGGACGCGCTACAGTTTGATATCGGAGTTTTTACCAATTTGACCCTGGACCATCTGGACTTCCACAAAACGATGGAAGCCTATTTGGAGGCCAAAAGCCTGCTCTTTCAGAAAGCGCGCATCGGGCTGTTAAATGTGGATGATCCTGCCAGCTGTGTCATCGAGCAAAAGGCAGATTGCCTTCTGTACACCTATGGGTTGAAGGGCAGGGGAGATTTTCAGGCCAGAGACATTCGGATGTCGGCACAGGGATTCCAATTTTCCTGGTACCAGGGAGATACGCGGTTGGGGACCGTGGCGTATCCGGCGCCGGGCCGCTTTAATGTATATAATGTTTTGGCGGCTGCCAGCGCTTGCTATTTAGCGGGAGTGCCAGAGGAACAGATTATGGAGGCCCTCCGCATGGAGGAGGTTATGGTCAAGGGCCGATTTCAGCGTCTGACGGCTGACGATGGTTTGACGGTCATTGTCGATTATGCCCACGCCCCTGATGGATTGGAAAACGTACTGTCGGCCATCCACGAATTTGTTAAGGGGCGGGTGATTACCATATTCGGCTGTGGAGGGGATCGAGACAAGAGTAAGCGGCCTGTTATGGGAGAGATTGCCGGCCGAAATAGCGACTATTGCATCCTTACGTCGGATAATCCGAGAACCGAGGATCCCCTTCGAATCTTGGATGAGATCGAGGGCGGGATTCGGAAAACGCCCTGTCCCTACGAGATCGTGGAAGATCGAAGGGCCGCTATTGAACGCGGCGTTAGGATGGCATGCCCGGAGGATGTGGTCTTAGTCGCTGGAAAAGGGCATGAGGACTATCAGATCGTAGGGCGGCATAAAACTCATTTTGATGATGTGGAGGAGGTACAAAATGCCTTTAAACAGCGAAAAAATACCTAATTGTTGCAGAGGGGAGCAAAGGTGAACGAGCTATGAAACCCATGGAGATACAGGAGATTTGTCAGAAAGCCGGGGCAAGGCTGTGGGATGGCGAGGGTAAGGAGAGGATCCACTCTGTGGTAACCGACTCCAGAAAAGTGGAGCCAGGAAGTCTGTTTATCGCCCTAAAAGGGGAACGGACCGATGGGCATGAATATCTTGAGCAGGCGTTGTCCCAGGGAGCGGCAGCTGTCATGGCGCAGGCGGACTATCTGGGAGCTCACCCCCTGTGCTGTCCAGCTGAAAAAGCAATCCTGGAGGTCGAGCATACGGGTGCCGCATTGGAAGAGCTGGCTCGGGTCTACCGCGGTCAATTTGAACTGCCCATCATCGGCGTCACGGGGAGCGTTGGCAAAACTTCTTGCAAAGATTTGATTGCCGCGGCGCTGTCTGGCCGAATGCAGGTACTCAAGACTCAAGGCAACCACAACAACAATGTGGGACTTCCGTTAACGGTATTTGGAATCGAGGATACGACTCAGGCGGCGGTCCTGGAGATGGGGATGGATCATTTTGGCGAGATCCACCGGCTGTCCAGGATTACGCGCCCCTACATCGGCGTCATAACCAACATCGGCGTTTCCCATATTGAAAATTTAGGTAGCCGTGAGGGTATTTTAAAAGCGAAGCTGGAAATCCTGGATTATATGGACCCTGCGGGTCTCCTGCTGCTCAACGGCGACGATCCTATGCTATACGGGCGAAGGGACAGGTATCCCTTGAAAACTCGATTCTACGGCTTTGAGGCCCACAATGACGCGCGAATTTTGAATGCCGATATGACGTCCGACGGAAAACTTCACATCGAGGCTGTGTGGGAGGGGGACCGCTATGATTTTATATTAAATACACCGGGACGGCATATGGCGTATAATGTTATGCCCGCGATCATGGCAGCCACAGCTTTAGGGTTGACCCGAGACGAAATTCTGTGCGGGTTAGAGCGGTTTGCGCCAACCCAGATGCGGCTCAATGTCGTAAAGACTCCCCAGTATACCCTTATAGACGACTCGTACAACGCGAGCCCAGTTTCCATGAAGGCGGCTCTGGACACCCTTGCCACTTTGCCGGGCACAGGGCGGAGGGTCGCGATCTTGGGCGACATGTTTGAATTAGGGGATTACGCTGTATTAGGGCATCGAGAGGTGGGAAACCACGCGGCTTCCATAAAAAACCTGGATGTTGTGCTCTGCGCTGGGAGCAATGCTTCCTATATTTACCAGGAAGCCGCAGAAAGTCCCAGGCTATGCTGTTACCATTTTGAGACCCTGGAAGATTTAAAGAAAAATCTTTTTGATATTTTACAAAAAGGTGATATAATATTGGTTAAAGCATCTCGGGGCATGGCCTTTGACGAAATTTGCCAGATGATAAAGTAAAGAGGTGGACTTAGGATGATAGAACAGGCTGTTTACCCTGCAATTATTGCATTCATTTTGGAATTGATACTGTGTCCATTATTTATTCCATTGCTGTCCAAATTGAAATTTGGGCAATACATCAGGGCAGAAGGCCCGAAAGAACATTTGAAGAAGGCAGGCACCCCAACCATGGGCGGAATCGTCATTCTCTTGAGTCTAACCATAGCCTCCCTGTTTTTTATGAAGGGAAATCAAGAGTTTTGGCCAGTTCTGCTGATTACGTGGGGGTTTGGCCTGATCGGTTTGTTGGATGACTTTATCAAGGTCGTCATGAAGCACAATCTCGGCCTCAAAGCCTGGCAGAAGTTTTCCCTGCAGCTCATCGTGGCAGGCCTGTTTGCTTTATATTTGTACCGGAGCGGTTTTTCAACGAGAGTTGAGATCCCGTTTACAGGCGGAAAGGCCGTGGACCTAAAGGTATGGTTTTACCCCTTCGTTATCTTTATGATGGTTGGATTCGTCAACGGTGTCAATATGACCGATGGCCTGGATGGCCTTGCGTCGGGGGTGACGGTGCTGGTCGCCACCTTTTTCGCGGTGGTCAGCTGGGGTAAGGGCAGCGGACTCCTGCCAATCGCGTCCGCAGCAGCGGGAAGCTTATTGGGATTTTTGCTATTTAATACCTACCCTGCCAAGGTCTTTATGGGCGATACCGGGTCTCTGGCCCTGGGCGGTTTTGTCACGGCGCTGGCGTTTATGTTGGAGATACCGCTGTTCCTTGTGATCGTGGGATTTATCTATGTGGCAGAGGCACTTTCCGTGATACTACAAGTGGGCTATTTCAAGCTGACCAAGGGAAAGCGTATTTTTAAAATGGCGCCGCTTCACCACCATTTTGAGCTGTGCGGGTGGAGCGAGACCAAGGTCGTCGCCGTCTTTAGTATTATCACGGCTATGTTGTGCCTAGTGGGTTTGCTGCTGGTTTAGTAATGTGGGAGGGAAGAGCGTGAGCAAGGAAACAGGAGGAAGGTTGAAGGCAGAGATGGATTTTCAGAATAAAACCGTCTTAGTTGCCGGATTGGCTAGAAGCGGAGTGGCAGCCGCAAGGTTGTGCGCACAAAAAGGCGCCGCTGTGCTGGTTCATGATATGAAAAAGCAGGAGGAGTTAAAGGAGGATACCCTTTCTCCACTGGAAGGTTTGGAGATTCAGTATCTTCTGGGGGAAGCGCCGGGGGAAGAGATTCTGCGGCGGCTGGACTGTATGGTTCTGAGTCCAGGCATTCCCACGGACCTGCCCTATATACAGCGCGCAAGAGAATTGGGCGTGCCGGTGTGGAGTGAGGTCGAGCTGGGGTACCGCCTGTGCTCAAGTCCCATCCTGGGCATAACGGGCACCAACGGCAAGACGACGACGACAGCCTTGACAGGCCAGATCGTGAAAGCTTGGAAGCCTGGAAGCCTGGTAGCGGGCAATATCGGCATCGCATTTACTGAGATTGTGGAAAAAACGGGGCCTGACGATATTGTCGTCATGGAGCTTTCCAGCTTTCAATTGGAGACCATCGATCAGTTCCATCCCCATATTAGCGCGATCCTCAATATTACACCGGACCATCTGAACCGGCACAAAACTTTGGAGGCCTATATTGCGGCCAAGCAAAATATTATCCGCAATCAGGGGGTAGGGGATTTTTGCATTCTGAACTGGGATGATCCATGCCTTCAGCACATGGGTGACGGGATTAAGGGGCCGAGGGTTATCTATTTCAGCCGAAAGGCCGCCATTCCCGGAGGCGTATATGTGAGGGGGGAGGAGTTCGTCTCGGCCCTTGAGGGGGACGTGATTCCCATATGCCGAATTGATGAGATGAAAATTTTTGGAGCGCACAATGAGGAAAACGCATTAGCGGCCATCGCCTGTGCCCTGTGCGCTGGAGTGCCAGCCTCCATCATCCGCGAAGAGCTGATGCGGTTTCCCGGCGTCGAGCACCGGATTGAGTTCGTTGGGTGTATAGACGGCGTGTCCTACTATAATGATTCAAAAGCGACGAACCCCGATGCGGCAATAAAAGGGTTGTGCGCCATGAAGACGCCGACGGTGCTGATCGGAGGCGGTATGGATAAAGCGATCTCCTTTGATCCCTGGACGGCTCTATTTTCTGGCCGGGTCAAGAAGCTGATTCTGCTGGGCGAAACGAGGGAGCAGATTTTTCAAAGTGCAGTCAGCGCAGGGTATCCGGCGGAGGACATCCTGAGAGTGAACACCCTGGAGGAAGCGGTTCGCAGCGCTGCGGATCTTGCAGAGGCAGGGGACAGTGTTCTGTTGTCGCCCGCCTGTGCCAGCTGGGATATGTTTGAGAGTTACGAACAGCGGGGAGATCTCTTTCGGGAGATGGTAACTTGTTTGGACAAAGCCAACCATTGAGGGAAAGGAGGAAGGTCTTATGGACAGCCGAAATGCAGGGCAGCCCGTCAAGCGCAAAAAGCGGTATGTCAGAACAAAAGAGCTGGAACGGCGGCGGGCTATGCGTGAGCAGGAAGTGAGAAACCAGGCCGCCGCGGGGGACAATGTGCGCCCTTTGCGCCCAGAAGATTTTCAGAGCCGGCCTTCCTCTGGAAATATGGGGGGCACCACACAGAGAAGCAGAAATGAGGGAACCGGGCGCGCATATGATTCGCGGTATAGACCGCGCTATGAGCAGCAAAGCCGCCTTCGAAGAGAGGAGGAGAGCGCACCTCGCAGCACGCCCACCCGGCGTCCAGCGGGGCCAGATCCCTCCAGACCATCCCAGAAGGCCGAGCGCTCAGCCGCGACCGCTGCAAAGCGCCCGCCGAAAAAGCGAAAGCGATACAAGCGAGTTCCAAAGGAGAAGGCGGGTGCCGTAGCCTTTACGCTGCCGCAGCGGCAGGAGAGCGATTTTACCCTGATCGCCAGCATTATCCTTCTGTCCTTTATAGGAATCGTCATGGTCACCAGCTCCAGCTACTATTCCGCATACAACAAGTTTGGCGACAGCTTCCATTTCTTCCGCCGTCAGATTATGTGGCTAGGAATTGGCGTCGTCGCGATGGTAGTGGCGTCCAAATTTCCTCTGGCCGCCTTCAAAAAATTGGCATTTCCTGCCTATATTTTGGCCAATATCTGTTTGGTTCTGGTTTTGCTTGTCGGCTCAGAAAAGAATGGCTCCCAGCGGTGGCTGGGGGTGGGCAGTCTCAGCTTTCAGCCGGCGGAGCTGGCTAAAATTGCGGTTGCCCTGTACATGGCCTATCTCGTTGAAAAACACGGGGAGGATATCACCAGTCTGAAAACATTTTGTAAATTGCTGATCGTCCTGATGATTCCAACGATCCTGGTCTTTATCGAGAATCTGTCCAGCGCTATTATAATCGCTGCCATGGGTGTCATCATTATGTTTGTCGGCGGCGTGCGGCTGAAGCACCTGTTCTGCATCGGCATCCCCATCATCGCTGTCGGTGTTTTCCTAGTGGTTCTGCCAAAGATTCCATCGGATTATCTGCCGGAGATCCTGCAAAAATTCTCGGAGGCATACGCCTACCGCGCAGGCCGCGTGTGGGCGTGGATGGACCCATGGGCTTACGCTCAGAACGAAGGCTATCAGATTATTCAATCTCTGTACGCCGTAGGCTCTGGAGGTATTTTTGGCGTAGGATTGGGGCAAAGTATACAGAAGCTCGGCTTTATACCAGAAGCGCACAATGATATTATCTTTTCCATCATCTGTGAAGAATTGGGGTTGTTTGGCGCGGGCGTCGTGTTGTTGCTGTTCTTTCTCTTGATCTGGCATGGCATCAAGATCTGCATCTATGCTCCGAACCGGTTTACCTCTCTTGTGGCAGCTGGCCTTGTGGGGCAGGTGGCGATTCAGGTTGTGCTGAATGTGGCCGTCAATACCAACACCATACCTGCGACAGGAATCTCACTTCCCTTTATCAGCTACGGCGGCTCTTCTCTATTGTTTCTCATGGCGAGTATGGGGATTTTGTTAAATATATCCCAGTACACGCGCAGAAACAGCGCAGGTTAGGGCACAGGATAAGAAATTTGGATTGTGTCTTTCGCTGGATGTCTGTTTAAAGATTTTCATTCTTTTATTTTGTCCTCCGTAACCCACCCCCCGTCCTCCGAATAGTCTATAGTAGAAGACGTATTTGGAGGCGCACTATGAAGAAGATAAGCGTACGGGGCGGCTATAGTCTGCATGGGCAGGTTAAAGTGCAAGGATCCAAAAATTCGGTGCTGCCGATTTTGGCGGCGTCCGTGCTGACAGCCGATGAGGTAATGCTGGAAAACTGTCCCCATATTTTAGACGTAGAGACAATGGTAGAGATCTTGAGAGCACAGGGATGTCACGTTATGATTGACGGATCCCAGATCCGCGTCAGGGCCAACACGATGGATACCGTCCGGATTCCAGCAGACCTCGTGCACAAAATGCGATCCTCCATCATCCTGATGGGAGCGGTTTTGGCCCGTATGGGAGAGGTGCTCATTTCCTACCCGGGAGGCTGCTCCATAGGGAACCGGCCCATCAACTACCACCTGAAAGCACTCCGCCGTCTTGGCTATTCCGTGGAAGAAGAGCACGGAGAGATACGCTGTAGCGGAAAAGCAAAGGGTGGTGTGATCAATCTAGACTTTCCCAGCGTAGGCGCCACTGAGAATATTATGTTAGCGGGGGTATTCGCCGAGGGGACTGTCTATATCTGCAATGCGGCAAAAGAGCCGGAGATCGTGGACCTGGCCAATATGCTTGGCGCCATGGGAGCGCGGGTGAGCGGGGCAGGAACGGATATTATCACGATCCAGGGGGTCAGCCGGCTGCACGGAGTTCGCTATCCCATCATACCGGATCGGATCGTGGCGGGCACCTACTTAATCGCCGCAGCGGCCACAGGCGGCTCCGTCGAGCTTACCAATGTACGGACAGCGGATTTGGTTGCGCTGTTGGAAAAGCTTAAAGAGATGAACTGTACGGTTCTTGATTGCGGAACAGAGGTGAGCCTTATAGCGCCTGCCTCGCTGATGCCCACAGATATCCAAACGCTACCCCACCCGGGATTTCCAACGGATTTGCAAGCGCCCTTGATGACGATGATGACTCAGGCGGCGGGAACGAGTATCGTTCGGGAAACGATTTTTGAGGCTCGATATAAGCATGTGCCGGAGTTGATTCGCATGGGTGCCGACATCGCGGTGGAGGGACAGATCGCCGTGGTTCGGGGCAAGACGCCGCTGAAAGGCGCCAATGTCAGCGCTATGGATTTGCGAGGGGGAGCGGCATTAGTTTTGGCTGGCCTTTGCGCAGAGGGCGAGACACAGATTTTTCAGCCGGAGCATATCGAGCGGGGCTATGAACACATTGTAGAAGACTTGAGGTCACTGGGCGCACAAATTGATGAAGGATAGAGGAGCGTAAAAACCAATGGCAAAAGTATTGCGAATCGGATACGAGGGACCTAAACGTAGACATCGGGCAGGTAAAATACTATTGTGTATACTGCTGGTGCTCCTGCTGGCATTACTTTTTTTGAACAGCAGCTTTTTTGCCATATCGCAGGTGACAGTAGAGGGCAACCAGCAGGTCACCAAAGAGACAATTATGGATAATTTAAACATCGTCGAGGGGACAAATATGTTCCGCTATCTGCTCAACAACTGGAAGGCGGACCATACCATGGATCCAAAGATCGATACGGCAGATGTATACTTGAACTGGCCCAACGCCATCACTGTCCAGGTGACGGAGAGAACGACGGTTGGATATGTTCCCCATATGGGCACGTATCTCTGCGTGGATAAAAATGGGTATGTGCTTGACAGCACATATTATCTGGAGGAGGAGCTTCCCATCGTGCAGGGCGTGCGAATCGAGAGCTACAGATTGGGGGAAGTGTTGAATACAAAGGATTCGGACCGGTATGAGTTGGTGTTGGAGATCTGCGCGATTCTCCAGAAATACTCCCTTACAAAACAGATCGTGGAGATCAATGTCAGCAATTTGGACGCGATCATGCTGTACACCACCAACCTGGATATCAGCTGTGGGAGTTTTGACAATTTTGACCAAAAGATGGTAGCGGTGGGGAAGATGCTGGAAAATGATGAGAATATAGCGGGAATCCTGCATGTTGAAGATCTTACCAAACAGGTCTATATCGAGAATAAATTATAAATTTTTGTTAAAAAAGCAGAAAATTTTTATATTCGTCTTGATTTATTCCTCAAAAGATATTATTATATAAGAAACAACGCGAGGGAGCGTAAAAGGAGGAACTGTATGTTGGAGTTTGATGTGAACGACACGATGGATACGGGGGATGGCAACGCACAGATAAAAGTCATCGGTGTCGGGGGCGGCGGCAACAATGCGGTCGACCGAATGATCCAAGATAACTTACAGGGAGCAGAATTCCTGATTATTAATACAGATAAACAAGTCCTGTTTCGGAGCAAAGCGCCGAATAAACTGTTAATCGGAGAAAAATTGACTCGTGGGCTGGGAGCTGGAGCCCGCCCAGAAATTGGACAAAAGGCCGCAGAGGAGAGTGCGGAGGAGATTAAGAAGGCTGTGGCCGGAGCCGACATGGTGTTTATCACCGCGGGTATGGGCGGTGGCACCGGAACGGGCGCCGCGCCGGTGGTCGCCAGAATCGCAAAGGAATTGGGGATTCTGACAGTGGGCGTCGTCACAAAGCCCTTTCGGTTTGAGGGCGCAAAGAAGATGCGGGCGGCTGAAGCTGGGATTGAGCAGCTGGGGCAGAACGTTGACACCCTGATCGCCATATCGAATGATCGTCTGTTGGATGTGGCGGACAAGCGCACCACGATGCAGGACGCTTTCCGCATGGCGGACAATGTACTTCGCCAAGGCGTGCAAGGGATCTCCGACCTGATCTACCGTCCCGGCGTTATCAACCTGGACTTTGCCGATGTCAAGACCATTATGGAGAATAAAGGAATCGCCCACATGGGAATCGGCCGTGCTCAGGGCGACGACAAAGCGGAAACGGCTGCGAAGATGGCGATTTCTTCTCCCCTGCTGGACACGACAATCAACGGCGCTCGCGGCGTCCTGATCAATGTGTGTGGCGGCCCGGACCTGGGGCTTTTGGAGGTAACCACAGTCCCGGATCTGATCAGCGAGTTCGTCGATCCAGACGCGGAGATTATTTTCGGTACCTCCATCGACGATACCCTTGAGGATGAAGTGATCGTAACCGTGATCGCGACAGATTTTGAAAGTGAGACGGCGATGCTGCGGGATCAGGCAAAATCTGTCGAGAAATCGGCTGCCAAGTCGAGCCAGCCGGAGAAGGCGGCTCCTAAACCGCAGGCGAAGCAGAGTTACACCTCTTATGATGAGGAGGAACCGGTGACGGAATCCCATGAATCCAGAGGGACAAGCAGTGGAGCCTCCTATGGGACGACTCATTCGCAGCGGGAGGATACACGGCAGGAGGAGTACCGCGCTCATAATAACCAGGCGGATTCCAAGGAAGCCATCGATATCCCCATCGATATTCCGGTATTTCTGCAGAGGCGAAAGCGGCGATAGAGGAATTGCTAATGAAAAAGAAAGATGTGATAATTTGTCACATCTTTTTTTGTTGCCTCGGACAGGGAATGACAAAAAATAAAAATGGAATATGGTATACTGTAACCTAGAATCAGGGTAAAGCGTTGGGAAAGGAGATGGCCATGGTCATTTATTTGGATGTCTATTTTTTTATCAACTTCCTGGCGGATGCGCTCTTGTTAAAATTGGTCCAAAAAAGTATGGGACAGATGCGAAAAAATCGCTGGATTTTGCTCGGCGCTGCGGTTGGAGGGGGAGGCGCTTGCTGTCTGTTGCTCTGCCGAGGCCATCAATTTTGGGAGATGGCTGGCTGTCTGCTGCTGGCGATGCTGATGTGCTGGGTAAGCTTCGGCTGGAAGAATGGAAAAACCTTTCTCCGAGAACTGCTAGTTTTATATGGATTTGGGCTGTTGCTGGGCGGAGCTCTGGGCGCCATCGCGACGCGGTGGCCGTACGGGATTGTGAAGGAGGCGGCCCAGCGCCATACGGGGTATTTACCCTTGGCCGTGTGGCTGGCTGCGGTATTTGGGTGTTATGGTGTGCTTCGCCTATTTATGAAGCTGTATGGGGAATATCGGATTCGTCCACAGAAACTGAAGGTCACCATCGTATGGGGGGATAGGCGCTGGGAGTTGACAGGGATCGTGGATACCGGCAACACACTGCGAAATCCGGGCAGCGGGGAACCGGTCATCGTCGTCCAGAAAGATATCCTGGAGTCGGAGGGGCTTGACAGCTTCTTGATGGCATCCGGCGGCGAGGTGGCGGCCGGTTTATGTGTAATTCCGTATCAGGCAGTCGGGAAAAAAAGCGGTGTGCTGTTGGGGTTCCGGCCAGATTATGTAATGGTTGGAAACAGGCGAAACGTCAATACGGTTGTGGCGCTGACAGATCAGGTATTCGATACAGAGGAAGACTATCAGGTCCTGCTGCATCCAGATCTGACCAACGACGTTTGAGGATAAAACGTGAGGGATAATTTTGGAATGATAGGAGAGTTGCAGCGATGATGTCATGGTTTGTGGAATGGATCAAACATATGTGGGGCAGCAATGCTCAGCCGCGGGGAATTTTTTATATCGGAGGGAGTGACATTCTCCCGACACCGCTGGAACCGGAGGAAGAGCGGGAATGGCTTGGCAAGCTGGCCGGAGAGGGAGAGGAAAAGGAAGAAGCGAAGCAGGTTCTGATTGAGCGGAACCTTCGTCTCGTCGTGTACATTGCAAAAAAATTTGAGAATACGGGCATCAACGTGGAGGACCTGATTTCCATTGGAACCATCGGGTTGATCAAGGCAATCAATACTTTCAATCCTGACAAAAAAATAAAGCTGGCGACATATGCATCCCGTTGTATTGAAAATGAAATTCTGATGTACTTGCGGCGCAACAATCGGATTAAGACGGAGGTCTCCATCGATGAGCCGCTGAATGTGGACTGGGATGGCAATGAACTTTTGCTCTCCGACATTCTGGGCAGCGACCAGGATGTGATTTCCAGAAGAATGGAAGATGAAATCGATAAAGAACTTTTATTGAAATCTCTGGAAATCTTGAATCAGCGAGAGCGCGCCATTGTGGAGCTTCGGTTTGGCCTCAAATCGGGTGGCCGCGAAAAGACACAAAAAGAAGTCGCAGATCTGTTGGGGATTTCCCAGTCCTATATCTCGCGATTGGAAAAAAAGATTATGAAGCGGCTACAGAAAGAAATCATCCGAATGCTTTGATTTTCCATAAGTTACCGCTGGCTAGAAAGCGGTAGCCTGTGTATAAAATCCTTTTGGCGGGCAATCCTCTTTAGTGAAGGATGTAACGCGGGAGGAATGAAAATGGCCATGAACAAGGTTGAGATTTGCGGCGTCAATACGGCGAAATTGCCAGTGTTGACCCATGAAGAAAAGGAAAAACTGTTTGAAAGAATTCAGCAGGGTGACAAGGCCGCGCGCGATGAATATATCAATGGTAATTTACGGCTGGTGTTGAGCATCATTCAGCGCTTTCACAATAGGGGCGAGTACGCGGATGACCTTTTCCAAGTCGGATGTGTAGGGCTGATCAAGGCCATTGACAATTTTGATGTAACCCAGAATGTCCGCTTTTCCACGTATGCGGTTCCCATGATCATCGGAGAGATCCGGAGGTATCTGCGGGACAATAATGCAATCCGAGTCAGCCGTTCGCTTCGAGATACGGCCTATAGAGCTTTGCAGGTTCGAGAGCGTATGACGAGGGAGAACGGAAAAGAGCCGACGATTCAAGAAATTGCAAAGGAGATGGATATGGCAAAGGAGGATGTGGTCTTTGCCATGGATGCCATCCAGGACCCGATTTCTCTGTATGAGCCCGTGTTCCATGAAGATGGGGATGCCCTCTACGTAATGGACCAGATTAAGGATGAGAAAAGCGGCAACGACACGTGGCTGGAGAATATCGCCCTGGGGGAGGCCATGAAGAAGCTTGGAACTAGGGAGAAAAAGATTCTGAACCTTCGATTCTTTCAGGGCAAGACTCAGATGGAGGTATCGGCGGAGGTTGGAATCAGCCAAGCTCAAGTCTCCCGAATCGAGAAAACAGCTCTTAAGCAAATGCGAAAATATTTATAATAGAGGAGCGCTCCATCAAAGCCAGATTTGGGGAGCGCTCTTCTATTATGTAGCCTCCACATGCATAAGGGCATACATGGTCAGAAGGATATAAATGGAACAGGCGACTTGCAGGAGAATCGTTCCAATCTGAAAAACGAGTATCGCTGAAAATAAAACGGAAAAAATGGAGAATAGAAATAGAAGCGCTTGACAGAGCTGAACGAGCTTCGCGCGGATTAACCAACCACTGCGGATTTCATCCGGAAGCTGCTTCATAAGGACGGCCAGCAGAGAAAAGACGACCAGCAATTCGGCTACTGGAAGCAGAATATAGAGCAGGAGAGCGATCCCAGGACTGGACGCGGGAAAGTAGGAGAGACAGCTCAAAAAAAGTCCAACCGCGGATAGGCAAACCGTTCGAATCCCACCTGAACATTTGCGGTTGTAAACCAAAAGACTGATACTGATTAAACCATATCCCACCGCGTCGGGAACGATGTCCACCGTCCCCACAATAGGATCCAGGTAGATGGCAAGCAGTCCTAAGATTGTAAGCATGGGAGCCCCCCTCTTTCATAGCGCGCCGCATTCTGAGCACGCGACGCCGCCGTTCATTTTAAGTTTTAATTTTAGCATGAGAGAATGAACTTGGCAAGCTGAGAATTTTAACATTTTGAAAACATTTCCTGCATACCATACTAGGGGAGGTGTTTCGGATGGTCCGGATTTATGATATGAAGCAGAAGGAAGTCGTCAATATCCGGGACGGATGCCGGCTTGGCTTTATTTGCGATATCGAGGTCGATTTGACGGATGGGATGATAAAAAATATTATCGTTCCCGGGCAAGGAAAGCTATTTGGAATTCTAGGGCGGGAGATGGAATATGTCATTGCCTGGTGCCAGATTTGTAAAATCGGAGCGGATATCATTCTAGTGGATATTGATACAAATAAGTGCCTGAAGGAATGCTGCTATTAAAGAAGAAAGGATCGCGGGGGCGGTCCTTTTTGTATGGAGTAAAAGAAAATTCCTAAGGACGTTACGAAAGGAAGAGCGTATGTGTTATAAGAGGAAGAGAGCTAATCGATCTTAAAAGGTAGGAGGGGAAGTATGAAAAAAAAGTGTATCATGATTGTCATTCTAGTGGTTCTGCTAGTGGGGGGAGCGGGTACCGGAATCTGGTTTGCCTTAGGTCCGGGTGCGGCGCCGGCGAGTAGCAGTTCCAAAGTCTATGTCGAGTCGATTTCCTCAGTCATGGGACTCAATACGAGCGCGGGAATGCAGAATCGGTATGCTGGGGTGGTGGAACCGCAGAAGACACTGGCGGTTCAGTTGGATTCCTCTAAGACGGTGAAGGAACTTCTGGTCCAGGAGGGGCAGGAGGTAGAAGTCGGAACCCCACTGTTTATCTATGACGTGGAGGATCAGAGGATGTCTCTAGAACAGGGAAATCTTGAACTGGAGAGGATTGTCAACAGCATCGCGTCTCTTCAAAAGGAAGTCGAAGACCTGGAAAAGGAGAAGAAAAACGCGGATAAGGATGCACAGCTCTTCTACACCACGGAGATCCAAAACCGGCAGATGAGTATTAAGCAGGAAGAATACAACAAAAAGGTTAAAGAGCTTGAGCTGGTAAATATTCAAAAGGACATTGACAATGCGCAAGTTACGGCGGAAATGGCGGGCGTGATCCAGAAGATTAACGAGAATCCTGGACAGAATGGGGGATATTATACCGATGAATCTTCCCAGGCCTATATCACCATTCTTGCGACTGGAGAGTATCGCATTAAAGGGACAATCAATGAACAAAACATGTATGACATCGCCGTTGGGCAGCCGGTACTCATTCGGTCGCGCGTGCAGGCGGGTGTGACCTGGACAGGAACCATCACGGAGATTGATATGGGCAATCCTCAGAACAGTGGCTCCAACTCTATGGGAGTCGCTGTCGGTATGGACGGAGGAATGCAACAATCCTCCAGTTATCCCTTTTACATTGCGCTGGATTCCTTTGACGGCTTAATGCTAGGGCAGCATGTCACCATCGAATTGGATCAGGGACAGCTAGAGACGAAGGAAGGCGTCTGGATCGGGGATTGGTACGCATTTACCGAAGGGGAGCAGTTTTATGTATGGGTGGCCGGAAAGAAGGACAGGATTGAGAAGCGAGCTGTCACCTTTGGAGACTATGACGAAATGTTGGGTCTGCACCAGATTGTGGACGGGCTGAGTCTGGACGATTGGATTGCGTTCCCCGAGGATTGGATTGAAGAGGGGATGTCCATAACCAAAACCATGGAGGAGGCGGGGGAACCCGGCGCTGAGATAGGGGGCGTACCCGAATGATTTTAAACTTACAAAACATTTATAAGAATTATTCCCAGGGCAAGCTGGAAGTCTCGGTCTTAAAGGATGTATCCTTACAGGTCCAGGAGGGGGAATATGTGGCGATCATGGGGCCTTCCGGCTCTGGGAAGACGACGCTGATGAATATTATTGGCTGCCTGGATAAGCCCACTTCCGGGACCTATACTCTGGCGGAGAAAGATATTCTGCGCCAGAATGATCGAGAGATGGCACGGACGAGGAATCAGCTGATTGGATTTGTCTTTCAGAATTTTAATTTGCTTCCGAGGCAAACCGCTCTAGAGAATGTGGAGCTCCCATTAGTGTATGCGGGGGTTTCGAAGAGGGAAAGGCGGCGGATTGCGAGGGAGGCGCTGGTCCGCGTTGGCCTGGAGGAGAGAATCAACTTTCAGCCGACACAATTGTCAGGGGGACAGCAGCAGCGCGTGGCGATTGCGAGGGCTATCGCCAATCATCCTAAAGTGCTACTGGCGGATGAGCCCACAGGCGCCCTGGATACCAAGTCGGGGGAGCAGGTTATGGAGCTTTTCCACAAACTGAATGAAGAAGGTGTCACCATCGTGATGATCACCCATGAATCCGCGATTGCGGATCATGCGCGGAGAATTCTGTCGATTCGAGATGGCGAGATCGTGCAGGAGAGAGCAGGAGGCGGCGCAGCATGAAAAAAATCATTGTCTCGATTGTTGTCGCGGTACTGGTCGTCGGCGCCGTGGGAGGCGGAATCTGGGCGTACCGGTACAATAAGGACAGTCATCTTGTAGCGGAAGTCATGCCATTTTCGTATATCGGGTACATCGGAAGCTGGTATGAGTCAGGTGAAACAACCTATGGTGTGGTACAAAGCAGCATGACCCAGGATATATATCTGGACTCGCAGAAACTTTTGAATGAGATTCTGGTTCAGCCAGGCGATGCGGTGGATGTGGGCACGCCGATCCTGTCCTATGATGCAACGCTGGTGGAATTGGAATTGGAGAGTAAGAGATTGCAGATCTCTACCATGGAGCTTCAGCTGCAAAAGCTGGAAAAAGAGTTACAAGAGCTGAACAATACAAAACCTGTGGCCGCGGCGGCGGCCTATGTGGAGAATGGAGATAAGGCACTATCATTGACCGGCGGGACACCTTCGCAGAGTGTGCCGGTCGGTTCAGAGGAACCCCAGGATAGCGGCGCTATGGATCCGGCAACGGTGCTTGACGAAAATGCCCAGCCTCTGGATGGGGATGGCTCAGAAGAGTCACCCTACCGGTTTTTGATACCCGATACTGCTCAGATTACGGGCCGTCATATCCTCGACTTCTGGGGTTACGGGCAGGATGGAGAGTTGACGGAGGCTCTAGGTTTTTGCCGCTATGAGCATTATGAGGCGGACGATCCAGAGGGCACGCTTCTCTATGCCTGGACATTTTCGGGAAAGGATCTGGAATCCGCCGTGGATCCGGCATCAAACGTAAATCTGTCCATCTCGGTCAGAGCTTTGGAGAATGGAGTTGTCGAGATTGCGATTGCACAGGAAGTGCTTCCATGTGCGGGAACAGTGCAGCTGAATATCGGCCCGTATTTCGGGAGCGGCGCTCTGACAATGGTAGGGGGTGGCGAGAGTCAACAGATCGTGGCGACAGGCGATACTTACATCACCTTTCAGGCAAAGGCGGGGGGTGTGTATCGATTGCAGGATTCAGCGATGCCAGAGCCAGAGCCGCTTCCCGAGCCGGAACCAGGGCCCATCGGACCTACCAAAGATGAATTGGCGACGCTGATTCGGGAGAAAGAAGATGAGATTCGGGATCTAGCCTTAGAGAAAAAGTTGCAGGAGTTAGAGCTTGCCAAGATGGAGAAGAGACAATCGGACTGCACGGTGGTCAGCAAAGTCAAAGGAACGGTCAAGTCCGTAGGTGATCCTGAGATTCATGACGGTTCTCCGCTGGTGGTGCTAGCGGGAGAGGAAGGCTTCTACCTGGCAGGAACCATCAGCGAGCTCCAATTGGAATCTGTAGGTGTGGGGCAGGAGATCAGCATCCAATCTTGGACATCCGGTATGGTCTATATAGGGACAATCACCGAGATACAGGACTATCCCACCTCCGGAAATGAGTACTATGGAGGAAATCCCAATGTTTCGTATTATCCCTTTCAGGCGTATATTGAGGAATCAGAAGGGTTGACGGAATGGGAGACTGTCGAGGTCTCCATGACGGGTCAAGCACCGGGCGCCTCTGACATCATGTTTTTAGACAAATCCTATGTGCGAGAGGAAAATGGGCAGAAGTATGTTCTAGTCGCTGGCGACGATGATCGCCTGGAAAAACGTTACATTAAGACGGGAAGAGTCTTGTACGGATCCCAGATTGAAGTGTTGGAGGGGATCTCCGAGTCCGATCGCTTTGCATTTCCATATGGCTCCACGGCTAAAGAGAACGTTCGTGTGAAGGACTGTGATATGAACTATGGGTTCAGATAAGGGGGATATCAGTGTTAGAAAATATTCGACTTTCATTCCAAGGAATATGGGCTCACAAAATGCGTTCTTTCCTGACGATGCTGGGAATCATCATTGGAATCGCCTCCATCATCGCCATCGTGTCCACTATCAAAGGCACCAATGAGCAGATCAAGCAGAACGTCATCGGGGCAGGGAATAACGCAGTTCAGATCCAGCTTTATCAGGGAGACTACGAGATTGAGCCAGCCTATACGGAGATCCCGAGCAAGATTCCGGTCATTACAGAAGAGGTTCGGCAGCAGATCGAGGCATTTCCCGAGGTGGAGGAAGCGTCTTTGGTTTACCGCCGGCAGGAATATGACACGGTGTACAATGTGGGAACCAGTCTGGCAGGGGGAGAGGTTCTGGGAATCGATACGCATTATCTTTCTGTCTATGGATATAAGGTTGCAAAGGGCCGGCTTTTCGTTGATCGAGACTATGATTCGTTCCGCAAGGTTGCAATCTTAGATACGACAGCGTCAGAGACTCTGTTCCCAGAGGGAAATCCTCTTGGCAAAACGGTAGAGATTAAAGGAGAGCCTTTCGTCGTCGTCGGTCTTGTGGAGCAGTTGCAGGAGTTTCAGCCTGTCATTAACAGTCAGGAAGACTATTACATGTATGTGCAGAATCAATCGGGCAAGGTATTCCTGCCTTCGTCTGTTTGGCCGATTTTGTACCGCTATGATGAGCCTCAGATGGTTGTGGCAAGAGCTGCCAGCACAGATGATATGACGGCGGCGGGCAAGAAGACGGCGGATCTTCTCAATGCCAATGCCGGCATTGATACCAATAATGAGGAGGATACCATCCGCTATAAAGGGCAGGATTTGCTGCAAAGGGCTAAAGAACTGCAAGAGCTCAGTGCCTCCACCAATCAGCAGCTAATTTGGATTGCCAGTATATCTCTATTAGTGGGTGGTATCGGAGTTATGAACATCATGTTGGTGTCTGTCACAGAGAGGACAAGAGAAATTGGATTGAAGAAAGCGATTGGAGCGCGAAAGAGAAAAATTCTGGCCCAGTTTCTGACGGAAGCGGCCGTGTTAACGAGCCTAGGCGGTCTTTTGGGTGCTGCGGGCGGCATCGGCTTGGCGCAGATTGTGTCGAGAGTTTCAGAATCACCAGTCTCCATCAGCGTACCCGCCATGGTTTTTTCCGTTGTATTTTCCATGTTGATTGGAATTTTGTTTGGTCTGCTACCGTCGGTCAAGGCGGCGAATCTGAATCCTATCGAAGCGCTGCGATATGAATAGCAGGGGAGGCTCTCAATGAATATGCAGGCTTTTGAGTTGAGGTTCGGGGGGCGTTTGGCAACCACGATGATTTACTGACTCTATATGTAGGGGAATTACGGATTGGGCAAGGCTCAATCCTTTTTTTGATTTCATTATGATGAAGGGCCCGGCGTGGAGAAAGGGGAGAAAATGGGTCAGAGAAGAGGGCTGGCCCAAGGAAAATGCCCGCCGGTGAGGGAGTCACGAGAGGGGGCGGCGTGGAGAAAGGGGAGAAAAGGGGTCAGAGGAGAGGGGCGGCCAAAGAAAATGCCCGCCGGTAGAGAAAGTCACGAGAGGAGCCGGCGTGGAGAAAGGGGAGAAAAGGGGTCAGAGGAGAGGGCTGGGCCAAAGAAAATGCCCGCCGGTGAGGGAGCCACAAGAGGAGCCGGCGTGGAGAAAGGGGAGAAAAGGGGTCAGAGGAGAGGGCTGGGCCAAAGAAAATGCCCGCCGGTGAGGGGAGTCACGAGAGGATCCGGCGTGGAGAAAGGGGAGAAAAGGGGTCAGAGGAGAGGGGCGGCCAAAGAAAATGCCCGCCGGTAGAGGGAGCCACAAGAGGATCCGGCGTGGAGAAAGGGGAGAAAAGGGGTCAGAGGAGAGGGCTGGCCCAAGAAAAATGCCCGCCGGTGAGGGAGCCACAAGAGGAGCCGGCGTGGAGAAAGGGGAGAAAAGGGGGCAGAGAAGAGGGGCGGCCAAAGAAAATGCCCGCCGGTGAGGGAGTCACGAGAGGAGCCGGCGTGGAGAAAGGGGAGAAAAGGGGTTAGGGGCGGCCAAAGAAAATGCCCGCCGGTAGAGAAAGTCACGAGAGGAGCCGGCGTGGAGAAAGGAAGAAAAGAGGCCAAAGGAGAGGGCCAGTCCAAGGAAAATGCCCGCCGGTGAGGGGAGTCACGAGAGGGGGCGGCGTGGAGAAAGGGGAGAAAGAGGGCCAGAGGAGAGGGCCAGGCCAAAGAAAATGCCCGCCGGTGAGGGTAGTCACAAGAGGAGCCGGCGTGGAGAAAGAGGAGAAAAGGGGTCAGAGAAGAGGGCTGGCCCAAGGAAAATGCCCGCCGGTAGAGGGAGTCACGAGAGGAGCCGGCGTGGAGAAGGGAAGAAAAGAGGGCCAGAGGAGAGGGCCAGGCCAAAGAAAATGCCCGCCGGTGAGGGAGCCACGAGAGGGCCCGGCGTGGAGAAGGGGAGAAAAGGGGTCAGAGGAGAGGGCCGGCCCAAGAAAAATGCCCGCCGGTAGAGGGAGTCACAAGAGGATCCGGCGTGGAGAAGGGGGGAGAAAAGGGGTCAGAGAAGAGGGCCAGCCCAAGGAAAATGCCCGCCGGTAGAGAAAGTCGCGAGAGGGAGCCGGCGTGGAAAAGGGGAGAAAAGGGGCCAGAGGAGAGGGCCGGCTCAAGGAAAATGCCCGCCGGTAAAGAGAACGAAAGAGAGACCGAATATCGTGCCAAATCCCATTTCACTGGAGATGATTCCCACACAGTTCCGTCCCGCGAAAAGCGCTTGCGAAGCGGGCTGAAAGCTGATATAATAAGATCCCAAACTTCATTCAGGAGCGTGATGTCCATGACCCCCTATGTCAATCCCTCTCAACTTCCCTCCCT
>NZ_JACRSQ010000012.1 GCF_014384895.1 Bianquea renquensis | reverse complement strand
GCCATATGTGTGGCCTCCTTTCTGAGAAATAATTTCCCAGATTCAATTCAACCACAAATGACGTATCAAAGTAAATCCCATTTTAAATCCCACTGTGGCACTTACTTTGGGAATTTACACATCTGAAAAATATACGGGATTTGCTTTTTCTAACTCTTGACATTCGACTCAAAATATGATAATATAGTCCTCGTCGCTGAGAAATAGACAGTTTCAGCATCTGGGTGTAGCTCAGTTTGGTAGAGCGCTAGAATGGGGTTCTAGAGGCCGCAGGTTCGACTCCTGTCACCCAGATTATAATAGATTTTTGCAACAAAAGACAGCGGGTATGATGCCCGCTGTCTTTTGTCCTATAGGAAAGTCCGCCGTGAGGCGGACGTCATTTTTATTGCCGGCATGGCGCTGCAACTGTTCGGATCACCGGATCTCCCGCTTCTCCATATCAGCGGCAAAGGCCGCCAGATCATGGCCGGAAAAGGCTCGCTCCAACAGGTCCGGCAATTTTTGAGGTGCGCAGGCGAACACGGGAACGCCCAGGGCGGCAATCCGCTGGGCTGTATGCTGATCATAATAGGGGCGGCCTCCGTCGGCAATGGCTAACAGGCAGATGACCGTCACACCGGAAGCCTTCATGTCCTCAATGCGGCGGAGCATGCCTCCTCGATTTCCTCCCTCCTCCAGATCCGAGATCAAGAAAAACAAGGTCCTTCCTGGAGTCTCGATGAGCTGCTGGCAATAGGCGATGGATTTATTGATATCGGTTCCACCGCCAAGTTGAAATCCAAATAACAGATCCACCGGATCTTCACACTTCTCCGTCAAATCCATGATCTGTGTGTCAAAAGCCACCACATTGGTTTTAATGGCCGACATGCTGGCTAAGATGCACGCCATAATAGAAGAATAGATAACCGATTCCCCCATGGATCCACTCTGATCAACATCCAAGATCACATGCCAGCGATTGGACTTCGCCATCCGGTCAAAAAAGTAAACCCTCTCTGGAATCACGGTCCCCAGCGCAGGACTATACTGCTTAAGATTTCGCCGGATCGTATACGGAAAATCAATGGCCGAGGCGCTTGGAATGCTGGAATGGCGGCGTTTATTCAGCGTTGCCGTGACCGCCCGCCGAATATCGTTCTCCAGGAGGCGGTTGACCTCCTCCACAATCTTTTCAATAAATTTTCGCGCCGACTCTTTGGATCGTTTGGGAATGTGGTCTTTTAACGCCAGCAGCGTTGATGCCAGCTGAATGTCCGGTTCCAGATGTTCCAGCATTTCCGGCTCTAGCAATAACTGCTTGAGCCCTTTCCTCTCAATGGCGTCGTTCTGGATCACCGTTACAAGATCTTTATCAAAAAGGGTGCGCAGATCCCCCAGCCAACGGGCAAGACGCGGCGCAGAAGGTCCGTTTCCGCTCCCGCGCTCCCCCTCAAATCCCTCATTCAGCCCGTAGATGGCGGCCAATGCCTGATCCATCAGCCATTGCTCCTCCGTCAGCGAGATCCCGCCCATATCGTCGAACGTCTCTTGACTTTGGGACCCGAGGATGAGCCTCCATCGTTTCATCCGTTCCTCGTTGGTCACAGCGCCTCACTCCTCTCAGATATCATCGAAATCAAAATCGCGCAGCCCCTCCAGCAGATCTTTCTCCTCCTGCGTTGACTCCCGCATTACAGCGTCCGCCACCTCCAGCGGGCTAATCCCCCAAATCTCGCCCAGATTTTCTGCGACATCATTCTTCTCTTTTGGGGAAAAATCAGCAAAGGCGCGGCGAAGGAAAACTAATGCCCGCCGAAATTCTCCTTCGTCCAGAGTGTCCAGATACTCACTCAGCTGCCGCCAGAGGCTGAGGCGGGCGATGAGGCTTAGACGGTTTTTCTTTGCCAGACCTTCAAACCAGCCAGCCCCCAAATCCGCTGGTATTCCGCGGGATAGCCTCCTGGCCATCTCCCTGGACAGAAGCTCTTCCCCGATTTTCCCTCGCTCCAGCAGAATGGCCGCGGCAAATCCTGAACATTTCGTGTTTAGATCATCGCGGTCGGAAATGTCCAACAGCACCGATATCCATCGATCTTCCTCCAGAAATTCATGGTGGAGGGCAACGGTATTGAGCCGTTCCATGGCGTCGGTGAGTGAGTTTGCCGCCGCAGCGTCGCAGTTGCAAGCGCTCGGCAGGGTCAGGCAGCTTCGGACAAATAGCTGGGAGACCAATGGCTGAAGGGGCGACGGATCAAGACGCCGGAGATCCCCGTATCGGATTAAGATCGACAGTTGTTCTGCCGCCCTTGCCATCTCATCGACAGCCGCCTCATCGATGGCGAGGCCCTGTAAGATCCCCAGCGCATAGGCCACGGTTTCCGGCATCCCACACAAGAAAGCATCCCGCACGATTTCCGTAGCCTGGCTGATGGACGCGCTGGCCTCCGCCCGTTCACGCAAGGCAAAGCTGGCGGCGGATGCGATGGTATCGCCCAGCAGCGCGGCCTCCACGATTTGGATCTCCGCCTCCGGCGTCCAGCGCAGCGTCCACGTCTCCGCCCAAGTCGCCCTTTCCTGCCGGTTTTGTCCGACTTGAGCAAAATCAATTCTGAGAATCCGCAGCCGGTGAAGAAACATGGAGCGATATAAGTCCATGAACGCGGCCCTTTCCGATTGAACTCCCAATTTCTCCCGCAGATCCAAATCCAGCGGCTTCGCAATGTCCGATTTAAAAGCTTCTAGCCGCAACTGGGACAGCTGCCGGTAAAAGTCGTCTTGAATGGACGTCCGGCTGATTCCCTCTGGCAGCTCTCCAATGGTACTCCCGATCTCCGTGTCCGCCGCTGCCAAGGCGATCTCGGAAAACTGACCATGGCCCATGCAGGTAATCGCTGCGTCCCGAAGGTCCTGTAGACAGGGAACCGTATCATTGCGCAACATCGCTAAGCTTTTGGCCAGCCGCACCCCCTCGATAACTTCCGCGGAAGACGTCATATTCCCATATTGCCGCTGAAAATTGGCAATCCGGGTAAGATACCAATAGGTGGCGGCCTCCAGGTTCCCCTCCTCCATCGCCCGCCAGAGCAGTTCAAAATACGCAGGTGCCTTGTTGCCTGCGCCGTATCCGGCGCGAGTTGACAGCCGATAGTAGGAGTAGGGCATCAATGTGGAACTGCAATTTACCGACGGCAACGCCCGAACCTCTTCTTCCGTCATAGGCTCCATGGATTCCAGTCCTTCCACATGATAAGCGCCACAGACACATACAATCCGTTCCGGCGCAATTCCTGACTGAATCGCACTCTCAATCTGGCGCTTCATATAGGCCTCACGGATGACCGTTTCCGCATCCTCCAAGTTTACCCCCATGGTGCAGCCGCGCAGCTGACGTCCAAATTCGGACACCGCCTGCTCATAGCCATCCTCCGCCGTCCAATGTTCAAAGCGCCGTTCCCAAAAGGTATCGTGATCTTCGTCCCCGGACAGCTCGGCCAGCCGATTGTACACGGAATCTGTTGTGGTCCTCTCCCTATCCGGCTCCACCTGGCGCCGTCTCTGCAGCGACAAAAAGACGCCAGCTGGCAAGTCCATAAATCGACACGGGCAGGCATGTTCCTTCGCCCACAGGATCGCCTGATACTCCGGTGAATAGACGGAAAATGGATACAGGATGGATTGGACCGGACTCTCTTTGGTGTACGCCATCATGGCCAACGGCGGTTTCGCCTTGGGATGGCAGATGGAAATCATGGCATCCGACAGATCGCTCGGCCCCTCCACGAGGATAAGCTCCGGCTTGACTTCATCCAACTTCCTGCGCAGCTGCCAGGCGGCTCCCGGCGATAAGTGCCGCACGCCAAATAATACGGGCTGTCTCATTATGGATTCAACTCCTTGCAGGCCTTATACAGCGGTAGCCAGCGGCTGCCACGTTTTTTCATGACCGCATCCAGATACTCTTTCCACGCAAGTCCGTCTTTCTCCTCATCCTTAACCACAGCCCCCTGCAAGCCGGCGGCTAAGTCTTCATCCGTGATGACCCCGCTGCCAAAACTTCCGGCCAACGCCATGGAGTTGGCCAGCAAAGAAATGGCCTCCGCCGTAGAGAGGACACCGCTGGGCGCTTTTACCTTCTGTTTTCCGTCCAGAGTCGTCTCACCCCGCAGCTCCCGGAAGATCGTCACCACCTTTTCCACCACATCCTCCTCCGGCAAGGCCGCGTTTAAATCGAAGCCCTCGGACAGCTGTGCGACTCTGGTTTTCACGATCTCCATCTCTGTCGCCATATCCGCAGGTGCCGGGAGAACCACGATATTAAACCGGCGCTTTAGCGCGGCAGACATGTCATTGACACCCTTATCCCGGGTATTGGCCGTTGCGATAATGGAAAATCCTTTCTGGGCTGGAACCTCCATAGCCAGCTCTGGCACCGACAGTCTCTTTTCTGACAGAATCGAGATGAGCGCGTCCTGAACCTCGCTGGCGCACCGGGAGATCTCCTCAATTCTAGCAATGCTGCCCGTCTCCATAGCTCGATAGACAGGGCTTTTCAGCATTGCATCTTGGCTTGGCCCCTTGGCGATGAGCATGGCATAATTCCAGGAATAGCGGATGTGCTCTTCCGTCGTACCCGCCGTCCCCTGCACAACCTTCGTTGAGTCGCCATTGATCGCAGCGGCCAGATGCTCTGACAGCCAGGACTTCGCCGTTCCTGGATCCCCGATAAGCAAAAGTGCCCGGTCTGTCACCAGGGTCGAAATCGCGATCTCTACCAGCCTTCGATTCCCCACATACTTTGGCGTGATGACCGTCCCCCCTACCGTACCTCCTGTAATATAGGTCAAAACGGATTTGGGCGACATCTTCCACCCCGTGGGAATATGGTCCCTCTCCGCGGCCATAAGCGCCTGAATCTCCTTCTGAAACATTTGCTCCGCCGGCAATCTCTGAATCTTTTCTTGCTCCGCCATCTGCTCTACCTCCTATTTCTCTGTCTGCCTGTCCGCTTTGCCGCGCAGGGCTGCGATGCATTGCTGGATCTGTGTCTCCGGCCAAAACCCATTCTGGGCCTTGACCTTGCGAGTGCGAATCATATCTTGAATCATTTCCCATTCTTCCGCCTTTTGGGCATTGCCCATGGGGACCGCGTCCAGGAAATCCCGGACTTCTCGATAGTAAACCTGTCCTTTCTTTGAGGCGTAGGCGCGCAGCATACCTTGAAAGTCCGCCCAGCCGCACGCGATTAGCGGCCGATAATAGGTGATACAATCTTTTGTCTGCTGAACGCGGCGATAAAAATACGGCCCCAAAATAGCCTGGTTTTGCGGTGATACAAGATGAAACAGGACTTCATCGTAGGCTCCGCTCTCCTCCCTATTCAGAGAATGGCTATTGAACACCGCAACGCTCCCCGATCGGTTGACATTTGAATCGGTCAACAGTGAGAACCAACGGTCGTCCAGACCGCCCTTCAGATTCCGAGCCGCCGTCCTATAGCTCTCCGCCTGTCCATCATAATACCACCGGCGCATTTGATAGCGTTCCTTCTCCTCATCCCAGGAGATCATCCCCAGAATGCGCAGGATCTGTAAACGAGCCTGCCGCCCGCTGGTTCCTTCTTTTTTGATGAGCCCTTCCTTTTTAATCAGCCCTCCGTAGTCCTCCCACACCTCTTCCTTCGACTTGGTGAGCAGCGCAGCTGCAAAGGCCAGGGCCAAAAGGCGAGGCTCCTGCCCTTTGGCATACAGAGCCTGGATTGTCTCACACAGCCTAGGACAATCCGCGTACACGATGGAATCGAGAACCGCCTCTTCAAGCCTCTCGGAGAAGGACAATCCATCGGATCCGCCAACATTGAATCGAAGGGGCTTCCCATTTTCTGCGCGCAATCCGTCTAACTCCGCCTCCAATTCTGAATCCAGCATTTTCCCATACAGGACGTTCATCGCCATAGAATCCTTCCCCAGCGTGGCATCCAGCAAAGTTGAAAGGACGGCTTCCTCCTCTTTTGTCACGGTGTTCTGCTGCCGAAGGCGCAGGATACATTCCGCCAACGCCTCCGCTATCAGATCGGATACGCCGTCCTTCGTGCTTAGCCTCAAAAAGGGCGCTGTCTGTGCCGGTTTTTTCTTCAATTCCTTTTGCCACAGGGCGAGACATTCCGGCGCCTCCATCTCCGCCAGCGCCCACCGCGCGCTCTTCTGTGCGTTTCCCTTTTCTGACCTGACCAGATCGCAAAGGAAAGCTCCATTTTCCTGTGTAAACCGGAGGGCATGGATGGCCTCAATGCGCACCTCCTTGTCTGCCTCTTCTAAAAGGGAGCGATACCACTCATTTTCTGTCTGTGCCGCCAGTGTCTCGACGACTTGCAGCCGCCGGACCATCCCCTTTCCCCCCTTGGGATCGAATCCCTGTTTTAACATGGGAAGAATCCCTTCGCCACAGGTAGTCAAATACCCCTTCGCTAACTCTGCAATCTCGCTATAATGATCGCCCAAAGCCTGGATCAGCAGTGGGAAGATTCGAAAGTCCCGCAAAATACTGGATTTTATTTCAACCGCCTGCCTCAGAATCTCATACCGTCCGCTCCCCGTCTGGGTTAATGCATCGCAAAGCGGTTTTAGTTCGCTGTAGGGCGCCTGTATGTAAGCCATGCCTCCAGCAGGCCTCAGGGGCGCCAATTCCCCTTCGATATCCGTTTGCCCTTGCGTATAGCAGACTGCGCTGAGCAGCGCTAGGCAGTCCATCAGCACACCGCCGCGGTCGGAAGTTTCCGGGTTCAACAGCTTGAGAAGGCCGGCCTGAATCTTTCCGAATACTGGCGAGAGGCTGGATAAAGGCGCAAATTGCTCCACGGCACGTTTGAGGCGGAAGTCCTCGTCGATCAAAGAAAGGCCGGCCAACAAACAATTTTGCAGACGTTCCTTAACTTCATATAGAGGCTGTAAATCCATATCTGTCCCTCCTTTAGTAGCGCAGCCGCACGATTTCTGTACTTGAGATGAGACTTAAGGGTTGCATATAAATCCGCCGGTCCTGTTCATGGTAGAATAGAATCCCAAACATGGCGCCAGCATCCGCCGCTCCCGGCAACATGGACAGCGCCGTAACTGTCGATCTCCCATCCTCTCCCGGCAGGTCCTTTAGCACAATCCGCTTTCCCGCCAAATCCTGTAGCACAATCTGCTCATTGAGAATCCCAATCTGTGAATAGGGCAGCAGCATAGCCGCGTATTTGTCTGACAGCGTATTTTTCGCTTGATTTTTGAAAGCTTTCACCGCTGTTGCAATGTCGGGCTGCGCCTTCCCCAGAATCTGGGCGATCCCCTCCTGCGTGAGGGGTGACAGCGAGCAAGCGTCCCAGCGGACGCGGCGATTCAGATCGCCTGGGTAATAGTATGCTTCGGGTACTGTTGCCAGACTAAAAGTTGTGTCCTCCTCCTTCACGTATTTCAGAGCCTTGATTGGCCGATAGGAGAGGGTCTGCGAGATTTCGCCGCTGTCCACATCGATCCAATAGCCGCGATCAATATATTCACGCCTAACCTCGTCAAAGGAAACGTCAAAGGACAGCTGGACTAGCCGTACATCTCGGCGATATGAGCCAATTCTCTTTAAGTCCTCTAGCTTCCATACCCCGCCCAGCGCCTCAAACAAAACAGAGTCATCCGGCGTGGTATCGCCGTTCTCAAGTTTCTGCGCCAGGTATACCCGCGCTTTTTTGATGGTGGAAGCCAGTTGGACCAGGATGGTGGACGCGTTCTGGAAATGCGCGGCCTCGCCCTCCGGGTTCGCCTGTAGCAACTGCATCTGCTGCACTAACCGCATAATGAAAAGCTGTGGTCCTGGAAGATAATAGTTGCCTAACTCCTTTGCCAAGTTCTCATAGGTTTTAACCGCAGTCCCCGCCAGCGTATGAAGACCAGCCTTCATAAGCTCTCGGACCATCCGATCCGCCATGTCCAGTCCTGCCAATTGTTTTTTTAATTTTTTTGTCTGCGCTGCCGCGTTCCTCTTTTTCGGACGGGGGGCCGCTCCCCCGTCTTGGTTTTCCCGTTTGGCCTTTCGATCCCTCTTTGTCTGAATCTCTTCCGGGATTGGCGCCGTGGAAAAGGATTTGCCGGCTACCCAATCAAACATAAGCCCCAGCGCATGTTTGCAGGGAATCTGGCGGCTAGGACAAGTGCATCGAAAGACGGGTTTCTCCGAATCCAGAAAATCTATGGATGTCCTGTATGGAGTCTTCCCACTGCCAGTGCATTCTCCCCAGATCAAGGTTTCATCCTCTGATTTTGTCAAGCCGGAAAAATCATGATGTGCAGAAATTTTTTGACCGTTGGCGATGGCTGCGGCATTCGGCGCCACCAAGTGGATCAAGTCCTGTGTTATGTTCATTTTTACCTCCATTCCGAAGCGCTAGCGACGGGTACACTGCTGCTCCTTCCTCTCCTCAATCTGCTTATGCTGCGTGTTGATAAGGAAGAGGGATGCCCCTGCAAACGGCACCCCTCTTCCCCATCCCACATTTAGATCAAATATTTTTCCAAAGCTTTTCTTACAGCGACAAAATGACTCGGATTGATTTTGAAGTAGACCGTCCGGCCTTCCGTTCGAGAATACAGCATTCCGATATCCGTCATCATATTTAAGTGATAGTAGGCGGCATTGACCGATACCCGCAGGCGTTTGGCAATCTCGCTGGTGGAGAGCTCTTTATTTTCCAGCAGCATATCCAGGATCACCATGCGGTTGGGCTCAGACATGACTTTACCAAATCCGGTGATATCCAAATTCGTGGTTCCCTCTTTTTGCTCCTCCAGAACATCCTGAAAGTCACAGCCTAAGATGACCAGGGAATCCTCCTCCGACTCCACTGTTACGATCTCATTCCGGCCGATGAGTGAAATCCCATAGCGCAGCTCCGCTCCATCCTTTCTGTCGGTCAGCTCTTGGAGCGTTTCGTCCGAAACAGTAGCACAAATACTGGGAAGTATCTCTTTATTCTCTTCATAGTAGGAGGATACGATCTCATCCTTTACCGCCAAATCTGCGGCGATCGACTGTACATAGTCCTTTTCTCGAATCAAAAAGGATATGAGTAAGTGTTTGATCCCCTCGGGATACGCGCTCCTATCGATGCAGCCCACGGCTTCAGCTAAGCTCATCTGCTCAATATCTTGATCCAAATAATAAAAAAACAGCTTTCGCTTTGTCACAGCCCCATCCTTGAAGGCATCGCGGAATTCGGAAAAGGAGAGCCCCTCCCCACAATGCATCATCTCAAATAGCAGCGTATCCATAAATGTCTGCCCGGCATCCTTGACATAGAAAAAGAGCGCACCTTCCTCCGGCGCGGTATCAAAAAGTTTCATGATGGCGACGTAAAAGTCTCTGTTCTGTTCCGCCTTTTTATGAAGCACAAATTCCGTCATCCATTCTCCCTTATTGAAATAAAGCTTATACATAAACAACAGATCGTACATATACCCTGCGCTGGGAATATAGTTAGACGCCATGTCCACTTCCTCCTTCTCTTCTGAAATAAACTCTACAGATGGTGAAGTACCTCTCATTATAGAATTCTGCCTCTCATCTGTCAAGCATATCCTGGAATAAATCCCTATACCTTTTTGGCAGAATGGTGAAAAATGGGTCCGCCTCTCGGCGGACTTTTCGATTGGAAAAAATGGGCCGCCGCGATTTCAATCGCAGCAGCCCATCCGATCATGCATTTTGCGAGTTCCGTTAGTCCTGAGGGGTCCACTTGGAATTATTCGCTTTTACATACTCATCCACTTGTTTCTGCGCTTCCGCTTTCAGGTCATCGATACCCGCCGCCTTCAACTTGTCGATAAACTCGTTGTAGTAGGCTTCCCAGCCGTCAACGCCCTTTGTTCCTCTCTGCAAGGTCTTCTTGTATTCCTCGATGACCGCATTGACCTGTGCTGCCGCAGTCTGAACGTTTGTGTTGTCGAACTTGAAGGACAGCAGCGGATTCACCCACGCACTGTCTTCCTTCTCCTTCAGCACATCGTAGTAGCCTTTGACGTCCGCCTGGGTGACCAGCGAGAACATGCAGGTTCCCTGTGTCCACTTCATGTTGCCGTAATCCCAGTCCGCTGTTCCCTGGCTGCCATCACCGCACAGCCACTTCACCGTGCCGTCTCCGTTGTCAACCCAGTGCTCATCTTTGATTCCATATACATACGTCTGATACGCTTCTTTTCCGTCCTCTGAGTAGAAGAGATTTATCAGCTGCATGGCCCGCTCCGGATGTCTGGACGTCTTCGGGATGGAAGTTCCTGTCGCTGTTCCGAGCACGTACTCACACTCCGGCTGCGTGTAGGCGGCCAGCACGTCAAAGCCCGCTTTTACTGTCTCTTCCTCCGCAATGGTGTCGGTGAAGCCGTTGTGCATTTCCAGAATGTATCCATCCAAACCATCTTTTGCGAAGCTAACCTCGATCTTTTCTAAGCTTCCGGCATCCTTGCGGATATAGCCTTCTGTGAACCATTTGGCCATATACTCATAGTTCATCTTCATCTGCTCGGACTCAAACCAATTCTTGACTGTAAAGGTATCGTCAAATTTTTCAATATAGAAAGTTGAGTCATTACTTCCGCCACCCTGGCTGAATCCAACGGTTCCCTTTGCGACATACCAACCTTCCAGTCTTTCCGGGGGATAGCCTTGACCAAGCTTGCCGCCGTCCTTCGCAGCCTTCAGGTACTCTTCTACTTTGTCATAGACCTTCTTCTTAGCTTCCGCTGTGGGAATGTTGTAGTTCTCATAGCAGATTTCCTGCAGTTCCTTGGCATACTGCTCGCCACCCGCCAGTTCCGCGATCTCCGCCGGAAGCCTGAATGCAGACCGACTTCCTACGAGGCCCTGCCAGGCGATGACCTGATAGGTCTTGCCGTCCACGAACCTGTGTATGTCCATAACTGTCTCGCCCAGCGTAGCGACGATGTCTTGACCGTACTCTGCGATCAGATCATCCAGTTCCATAAGGGCTCCCTTGTTGACTTCGTCCTGTAGATTAATTGCATATCCTGTCCAGGCCAGATCGATGGCTTCCTGAGCCGCCATGGCGCGCGCCCACTTTTCCTTGTACTCGCTGCCGGGGATCAGCGTCCAGTTGATGCTGGTGTTAGGAAGGTGTTCCTGCACGAGGCGGTCCACCTCGGCCCAAACCTTTTTGGAGTCCTTCTGTTCTCCATTGCCTAGATTCCAGTAATTGAGCGTAATCTCTTCCCATGTTTCGGGTGTTGAGGTTGACTGTCCGTCTCCGGAGCTGTTCCCGCTGTCCGCACTGCTGCTGTTGCTGTTGGTCTCCTCTTTCTTACAGCCAGTCAGTCCCGCGCCCACGGCTAACAGTAACGCCATGGTCAGTGCGATCAATCGTGTCGCTTTTTTCATCGTGAATCCTCCTCATTATATTTATATATATAAGTCGATCCCAAAGATAAGGGATGAACTTACTGATGAATAAACCCGTATGCCGCCGTTTACCCCTTGACGGCGCCGATGGTAAGTCCAGTGGCAAAATACTTCTGAAAGAAGGGGAAGATCAGTAGCATGGGGCCCGCCGCAATGACACACATGGCGTACCGCAGCGTCTCCGCCGGCTGCTTAAACTGCGACACATCGACACCCGGAATGGGATTGCTCATCAAACCATTCAAATACTGTGCCTCATTCAGAATTCGCTGCAATAAGTACTGTAACGTGTACAGATTCTGATTCGTAATATAGATCATCGACGTCTGGAAATCGTTCCATTTCGCCACCAGCATCATAAATGCCACCGTGGCGAAGACCGGCTTTGACAGCGGCACTGCGATTCGGAAAAAGATCGTCAGCTCTCTCGCCCCGTCGATCTTCGCTGACTCGAACAGGGATTCCGGCAATCCCTTGAAAAAGGTCCTCACAATCAGCGTGTAGTAGGCCCCTCCCGCCAAACCTGGCAGTATGTACACCAGGAAGTTATCCCGCAACCCATAGAACTGCGTATATACAATATATGTCGGGATCATGCCTCCTCCAAACAGCATTGTAAAGAATACGATGAACGTGATCACTCCCTTGTACGCGAAGTTGCTCCGCGATAACGGGTACGCCACCATTCCCATTACGATACAGGACAGGAAGGTTCCCAGAAAGGATTGGCTGATCGTCACTATATATCCGTATGTCACCGTCTTCGGATTTGCAAATGCCAGCTGATATGCCTCCAAACTGAACTCTTTCGGGATCAGGCTATATCCTGCTCCCACTGCCGTCACCGATGCCTCGCTGGAGAAAGAGATGGAGATTACCAGGATCATCGGAACCACAAACGTCAGGCACATCAGGATAAAAAATAGATGAATCACAATTTTATATCGATAGCCCTTCTTGAATATATTTGACATATCTTTGTCATCCTTTCCCCATTAGAACATACTATTTTCTGGTGAGATCTTCTTCACTGCGAAGTTGGTCGCAGACACTAACACCAGTCCAACTACGGACTGAACCAATCCCACCGCAGAGCTCATGCCAAAGTTACCTTGCTGTAATCCTCTGTACACATATGTGTCGATGACGTCCGTGGTCGGGTACAGTACACCCACATTCCGGGGGATCTGATAGAACAGACCGAAGTCACCGCGGAACATATTTCCCACCGCCATAATGGTCATGATCGTCATCAGCGGAACCAAGCTGGGCAGCGAAATGTGCAATGTCTGCTGCCACCGGTTGGCGCCGTCGATCTTCGCCGCCTCGAAGAGTGCCGGATCAATGCCAATCAGCGCCGCATAGTACATGATGCAGCCCATGCCGACTCCTTTCCACGTATTCACAAAGACAAGGATGAATGGCCAGTAGGATGGCTCCGCGTACACGTCGATCATTTCCTTCCCCATGGCTTCCCGCACCTGATTCAGGACGCCGAGGGAGGGGTTGAAGATGGCGTAGGTGATAAAACCCACGATAACCCAGGAAAGAAAATTCGGCAACGTCATCATGGTCTGATACGCTTTGAGAGCCTTCCGGTTGGTGACTTCAAAGAGGAGCAGTGCCACCCCCACATTGGCTATCAGGTTTACAACGATGAAACATGCGCTGTATCCGACGGTATTGCGCACAATGCGAACCAGATCCACGGATTTGAATAGAAAATCAAAGTTGGCCATTCCAGCCCAGGGACTGCCGAACAATCCCAGATCATAGCGGAAATTTTTAAATGCTAGAACCAAGCCGCCCATAGGTACATAGTTAAACAGTATGTAGCAGATCACCGCTGGCATGCAGAGCAAGAGCAGCTCCCAGTTACTTTTAAACGTCTTCCACGGCCCCTTCTGCGAAGTTTTAATCTTCACCTTTTTGGGCTTGGATGATGACATCTTCATTTGACTCATTCGACATTCCCCTTTTGCGTTTTTCATATCACTATGGTCAAAATGCACATATGAAATTCTTTCTTGATCCAATTTTACCAAATTGCTGTTCAAAAATAAAGGTTAAAATTTTGCTTTCATTGGAATTATTTTGACTTTCTTGTAAATTTTTATTCCTTCTCAAATCATTACGCGCACTCTCGCCCTCTTTCCCGTATTTTATTTGTATAAAATATAAAAAAAGGAGGACTTCCCTCCCACATAATCTCACGAAAACGCCATTGTACAGTTTTTCTATCTCTCAGCTGATCTTTTTGGGAAAGACTAAGGTGACGGCCAAACCGTGCTTTTTTCCTGGCCCGACGACAACGCCATACTTTTCACCAAAAAGGAGTTTCATTCTCTGATTTACATTTCGGATTCCTACGTGCCGGTCGTCAAATTGATATTCCTCCTTTAAATGATCATTCATTTTCCTCCGCTGTTCCTCCTCCATACCCACTCCATCGTCCTCCACTGAAATCACCACCGTGTCATGGATCAAATCGCCGGAAATTGTGATGACCCCTTCATAGCGCTTACTGCGAAGCCCGTGATTTACAGCATTCTCCAACAGAGGCTGAAGCGAAAGCTTGACCATCTTACACGGCAAAACCTCCGGCTTAATATCCCAGACTGTCTTCAATTTATCCTGGTAGCGCAATTCTAAAATTTTTATAAATTGTTTCGCGCTCTCCAACTCCTCCTCAACCGTTACCAGATAGGATGTGCGCTGTAATGCGCTGCGCAAAAGCCTTGCCAGGGCGGAGATCATTTCCGACACTTCATTCTCTTCGCCCAATTTGTCCGCCGCCAGCCAATTGATCGTATCCAGCGTGTTATAGAGAAAGTGGGGATCAATCTGGCTCTGAAGCGCTAGGAGTTGGGAGTTATTCAGCTTGTCCAACCTCTCTTCCAGTTCCATTTTAAGCTTACTGTTCTGTTCCTGGGTATTGCGGACCATCGAGATGACATATCGAAGTTCATTACTGCGCGGCTCATCTTCAATATACCGCTTTCCCACAACGGAATCATTGTCCACGACTGCCATCAAATCCCGCACCGGCTCAAAGGATCGGAGTGTTAAAATGTAGGATACCAATAAACTTAAGATCAAAGACAGCCCGATCATCTGAAACATAAAGCCATTGAGATCGTTGATCTTTTCATCGTAGGCGGACATGGGATTCAATAGGATATACTTCCAGTCCATGCTTTCTGATACCAGGCAGGACACAACCATCTCCTCATTGAGAATCATCCGAATCTCCGAGAAATCCTCCTGCCGGTCCTGCACAAAATCTAGAGCCTCCAGCATGTAGCTTTTGTTGTCCAGTATATCCCGGCTACTGCTGTAGTAAAGCCGTTCCTCGTCGTCCAGTATCAAAAGGGTCTGCGTCATTCCTTGAGCCCTGCCCATTACGCTTCCAAGTTTCTCTACATTGATATTGACCACCACGGCTCCCATGTTCTCCTGATACCCTGGCGTCAAGGGGCAGAGAATTGTAATGAAATAAGGATACTTATCATTTTTCTGTCGGGTTTGGATGACATAGTCATCGCCCAGCTCCCGGTACACGCTCAGCCAAGTGTCATCTTTCACATTCCCTAGATCCACGACGGTACCGTTGTAAATCACAATATCTGTCTTTTCCGAATAGATATAAATCGAGTCTACATAATCGTACATCAAGGTGTAGAACTTGATATTGTCGTACAGCCTTGTCGCCAGGCCGGTTTCGATTAACTCCTCTTTCTCCGCAAAGATAAAGGCTTGTGTGTCCTGGTCGAGGGCCAGATTATAGGAAAAGGTTTTCATCTCTCGCATCGCTGTCTCAAGTGCATCGGAACTCCGGTGCAGTGCATTCAGATTGACGTCGCTGATTTCCTCCTGCACAATCTTTTTCATATTTGTGTGGTACACAAGACTGACGAGAAGATTTGGTAACACAACCAATAAAACAATAATGATAAAATTGCGAAATAGGATGCTGTTAAATTTGTAATTTTTAAGATATTTCCACACCTGCCACGGCTTCCTTCTGTCCGCCGGCGCATCACCTCTGTTTTTCTTTCCCATAAAAAATCGTCTTCCCCTTACCAAGCTGATAATGATTCTGATAGTCCTCTACAGAGCGGCCTGTAAATTTTTTAAAGGAGCGATTAAAATATTTTTTGTCCGTATAGCCAACCATTTTGCAGATCTCTGTCGCCGTATACCGGCCAGACTCCGCCAATTCTACCGCTTTTTCCATTCGGCACCGGATGATATAGTCGATGGCATTTTCTCCCGTCCGGTTTTTAAATTCCCGTGAAAAATAACTGCTGCTGAGATATACACATTTCGCCACGTCCTCGACGGAGAAATTCTCCGATAGGTGCCGGTCGATATATTGTTTTGCCTTGAGGATCATGCGGTCTTCCGGGTTGGCTTGTATTACGCTTGCGGACTGGCATAAATTCGAGATTAGTTTCCCTGTCTCTTTGAAGAGATCTTTCGTCTCTGTATTGCTTAGCTGCCCTAACACAATGTCCTTATCAAATCGCTCCTCTATGTAGACATCCATTCTGGAAAAGCGGATATAGATTTCCTCGATCACACTGTGAATCGCGAAAAAAAGAATCTCTTTTGGCGCGGCATCAATCAGGGAAAACCAGTTTTTGTGGATTGCACCGGCTTCTTCCACCGCTCCAGCAACCACTGCCGCAACTAATTGATTATTGTAGGAAACGATCTCTTTGTATGCGCTTTCATCAAAATATTGAAATGGTAAGGTTGACGATCGATTTTGATCGTCCCGCTCTTTTGCCAGTATCTCCCCCACTCGCAGAAATACTTTCCGAATTTCTTCCCTGTCCAACGGCTTTAAAAGATAGTCGCATACTCCATACCGCATGGCTTCCTGGGCATAATTGAATTCCTTATATCCGCTGATGATCACAACTTTTGTCTGCGGGTGATGATCAAAAACATACTTCGCTAGCTCAATACCTGACACCTCGTACATTCGAACATCCGTCAGCACTACATCGACCGCATTGTTCTTCAAGTACTCAATCGCTTCTTTTCCATCCTCAAATTGCTCAACCGGCTCGAATCCGATGGAAGACCAGTCAAAACTTTTTGCCAATCCGCTGCGGATAATCTTTTCATCGTCGACAATGATAAACTTAAACATAATACGTTTCCTTCCCATCGCTGCATAGTCGTGTTTCTTTTTTGTTTCAGTTCTGGGCCGCAGCGCTTCGCATTGTTCACTCATGGGCTCCGCACTGCTCATTGCCTATGTGTATGAGTTCTCGTATAAGTATAGCACAAATCCGTCTGTTCGTCCATATCTGTCTCATTTTACAGTTCAGGATCCCGCTGAATTCATAGAAACGGGCTTATCCGTGCTCTGGGATTATCAATATTTTATATTGACTTTTTATACATCTTAGTATACAATTTGAGATCATCTTCGAGCTCAACATATTACGAGGAGGTTGTATATGAAAAACACGAGAAAGCTCTATGATCTTGATAGTCATCTGCAGTCTTTCACCGCAGCCGTCATCCGCTGCGAGGAAACAGCAGAGGGCTATGGGATTGTTCTGGATCAAACAGCGTTCTTCCCGGAGGGGGGCGGACAGCCTTCGGACCGAGGCACCTTGAATGACATCCCGGTCTTCGATGTCCAAGAGCTTGACGGAGAAATCCTGCACATGATTGGCAAGCCACTCTCCCCTGGGCAGACTGTCCATGGCAAGTTGGACTGGGATGTTCGCTTCTCCAATATGCAACAGCACTCTGGTGAACATATTGTGTCTGGGCTGGTTCACCGTCTTTACGGTCTGGACAATGTTGGCTTTCACATGGGATCCGACGCGGTGACCGTCGACTTCAATGGAGTCCTGACTGATGCGCAGCTGGAGGAGATCGAGAGTCTGGCCAATGAGGCTGTCGTTCAGAATGTCTCTGTCACTGTCGCCTACCCCGATGCTGCTGAACTCGCCAGTATGCCCTATCGCAGCAAAAAGGAACTCACCGGCGCCGTTCGTATCGTAACCGTCGAGGGATACGATGTCTGTGCTTGTTGTGCTCCTCACGTGAAAAAAACTGGTGAAATTGGGCTCATCAAGCTCATGGGGTCGCAGCGGTATAAGGGCGGTGTTCGCATCAGTATGCTCTGCGGATTCCGTGCTCTCTCAGACTACCGTGTTAAGTTGAACAGCGTGGCCTCCATATCGGCTATGCTGTCCGCGAAGCCTGACGCTGTGTCGGATGCGGTCGGCAAGCTCCAGGATGAGAACCGGCAGCTTCATGCCGCAATAACAGAATTGCAGAAGCGAGCGCTGGCCGAAAAAGTTTTCCAGCTTCCCGCAGACCGGTCATGCATCTGTTTGTTTGTGGAGGCGTTAGAACAGCCTCTGATGCGGTTTCTAGCCAATCTGCTCATGGACAAGTTTCCTGGTATCTGCGGCGTATTCTCTGCTGTCTCTCCCTCTCAATTTCACTATATCCTGGGTAGCCAGACTGAGGATGTCCGACCTTTGGGTAAAGAGCTGGGGAACGCCTTCCAGGGCCGCGGAGGCGGCTCTTCCTCCATGGTACAGGGCTCTGTCCAGGGATCTGCCCAGGCCATCGAGAAATTTTTCTACGCGCATTCCAGCGCCACACATCGGTCCTGAATCAGACTGTCTATCCTGGCGTACAATTTTCATCCTGTTGCCTCGCCGGCTTGCTCGGTTTCGCCTCTGCCGGCGAGGATTATGTCTCCTTTTGCACGCTGGCTTTCGCCTTTCCTCTCATTACCAGCGTGCATTTTTTATACGGCTGTCACTCCGCTTTGTCCATCTCGCCTCTGCCGGCGGGGATTTTGTCTCTTTGTGCACGCCGGCCTCCACCTTTTTTCCCATCACCGGCGTGCATTTTTCATGCTGTTTCTCCGCCAGCTTGGCCGTTTCGACGATGCCGGCGAGAAATTTACCGGCGTGTGCACGCTGGTCCCTGCTGTTCCTCGCCTCGCCAGCGTGCATTTTTCTTCCCATTTCTCCGCCGGCTTGGCCGTTTCGACGATGCCGGTGGGCAATTTCCCTCCATGTGCACGTTCGCCCCTGCCTTTCCTCGACTCCCCGGCGTGCATTTTTCTTTCCATTTCTCCTCCGGCTTGGCCGTCTCGATGCTGCCGGCGGGGATTTTGTCTCCTTTTGCACGCTGGCCTCCACCTTTCCTCCCATCTCCGGCGTGCATTTTTCTCTCGGCTGTCACTCCGCTTTGCCCATCTCCCCTCTGCCGGCGGGGATTTTGTCTCCTTGTGCACGCCGGCCTACGCCTTTCCTCCCATCACCGGCGTGCATTTTTTTCCCGGCTGTCACTCCGCTTTGCCCATCTCCCCTCTGTCGACGGAGATTTTGTCTCCTTTTGCACGCCGGCCTCCGCCTTTTTTCCCATCACCGGCGGGGATTTTTCTCCCGGTTTCTCCTCCGCCTTACTTATTTCGTCTCAGTCGGCGGAGATTTTGTCTCCTTTTGCACGCCAGCCTTCACCTTTCTTCCCATCCCCGGCGTGCATTTTTTTCCCGGCTGTCACTCCGCTTTGCCCATCTCCCCTCTGCCGACAGAGATTTTGTCTCCTTATGCACGCCGGCCTCCACCTTTCTTCCCCTCTCCGGCATGCAAGATGCCCCGGACCAGCCGGGGCATCTCCATATAATTTCTCTCATCAAGCACGCAGCAGCCATACCTGCATCTCACTGACACCTCGGTTGGCAAAGGCATAATAGGGAACCATGGTTATCTTGACAGGAAGCCGGTCCTCCACCATTTCCCGATATAGACAATCGCCAAAACCATCCGGATTTCGCCGCAGACCTTTAGTATGGAGTATGTGCATTCCATAGGTTTCCTCATACTCTGCCTCCCAGAACGCCTTTCCATCCAACATAATCTCGCTGACCATGGGCCCGTTGTCCACCGACTCGACGCAGTACACCACCGGACCGCGTCTCACGGCCACTCGCCCCGCATCCTCCCGCACCCGCGGGTGAGCTTCCACTAAGACACAAGGCATATCCAACTGGAGTTCAAGGTTATGTCTTCCAGGAGGCAGCCGAAGGTACACATAGCCTCTTTTTTCCTCACCCTCCCACGGTTGTCCATCCAAAAAAATCTTGTAGGCGCTGCACCATCCGGGAATCCGGAATGCTAACCTCCCCACCCCGTCTACAGTGATGCTGATCCGGCCATCATTGGGATATTGTGTTTCCTGACGAATCTGCATACCGCCGTGGACAGCTTCGCTGTCCATATACTGATGGACCCACAGCGCATCGCCCTCATAGGTATACTGATAGCCTCCCAGGGAAGCTAGGAGTCTCGTTACATTGGGTGGACAGCAGGAACAGCCAAATACTTTCACTCGCTGCGTCAACCATGGCAACCACGGCTGATCCTCTTTCGGTTTATCTACATCTTTTTCCAGCCATTCCGGACATAGCTCCAAGGGATTTGTGTAGAAAAATGCCTTTCCATCCAGGGAAAGTCCTGACAAAAATCCATTGTACAGCACCTGCTCCACCACATCCCCGTAAATGGAATCCACCTGCGACAGCAACAGTCTCGACGAAAAGAAGATCAATCCAATAGCAGCGCAGGTCTCCGTATACGCCTCCTTATTGGGAAGATCGTAAGGGATGGTGAATGCCTCACCGTGTTTGGACGATCCAATCCCACCTGTAATGTACAGCTTATGCCGGACGATATCCTGGAACAGTGCTTCACAGGCCTCCTGCATTTTCTGGTCGCAACAGTCTCTGGCGATATCCGCCATAGCGGAATACAGATACATGGCACGGACCGCGTGCCCTTTCGCAGACTTTTGCTCCCGCACCGGCAAATGACTCTGTATCCCCATGGCTTCCGGCTCTCTAGGCCGCACGCCACGGTTATCTAAGAAAAATTTTGATAGATCTCGATACTCTGTTTTTCCTGTACATCGGTATAGCTTGTACAGGGCCAATTCAATCTCCTCATGCCCTGGTGTGACAAAGGACGCGCTTTGCTCTTTCACAAAGACCTGCTGAATATACCTGGCAAACTCTTCCATCATGTGGAGAAAGCGGTCGCGCCCCGTCGCCTCATAGTATGCTACCGCTGCTTCAATCCAGTGCCCCGCGCAGTATAGCTCGTGATTCCCGCGCCCCTGCCAGCGGCCCTGCGGCTCCACCGTAAGATAAAAGCTGTTAAAGTACCCCTCCGACGTGCGATTCTTCTCGATTTGATCAATGACCCACTCGCAGATAGACTCCAACCTCTCATCAGGCCCCTTTTGTAGAATATACGCAGCCGACTCCACCCACTTGGCAATATCGGAATCCCAAAAAATATGGGGTTTATTGGGCATCCCCGGCTTCCAGTTGCACTGAAGCGCGTCAAAGCGTCCCGTCTTCTGAAACTGCTCCAATACAGCGAAGATGGTGACTTCTCGGTTCAGCTTCTGTTTTGAGTGCCAAAATCCGTCCTTCATCTCAACACTGGAATATGGAATATATTCCATCACAAAGCATTCCTCCTCTTGACAAACCAGCTAAATTTGCTATCATTATAGCGAAATCGGTTCCGCCGAACAATCCCCAAAAAATCAGAAAAAGGAGATAAAATCCGACATGAAGTATCTATCGTCCGGAGAGTTTCATTCCCAGGGAAGTTGGATTCATCCAAGGCGCGTGTTAGACTCCAATGAGATCATCGTCATGACGGAGGGACACGCTTATATTGACGAGGACGGGACCTCCTATGTGCTCCACGCTGGCGATGCCCTGTTATTGGAAAAGGGAAAAGAACACGGCGGATATAAAGAAAACCAGGCGCAGGAACCCGTAGGATTTTATTGGGTGCATTTTCGTGGCGGCCAGTGGAAAAAGAAATACTGTACCCTTCCACAGCCGTACCAGATTCAATTGCTCTTTCGCCAGCTGCTGCACTACTCCAACACCATTCAATATCCCGTGGAAGCCTCGGATGCCTGCGCGGCCCTGATTCTAATGGAATTCAACGCACAGCAGGATATGGCCGCCGATACCCGTGCCGCCTCCTTAGGAAAGGTCTGTGAATGGATACGCATCAACGCAGACAGCAAGATCACCGTCCGGACTGTCGCACAAAAATTCGGATACCATGAGGATTATATGACGCGCCTGTTTAAAGATCAATTTGGCATCGGTATGAAGGCTTATATCAACGAAGAGCGGACAAAGCGAATCAAGGGACTTCTTCTGACCACCTCCTATCCCATCAAACAGATAGCTTCCATGAGCGGCTTTGATGACTATAAAGAATTTTTAAAATTTTTTCGCTACCATGAGGGCCTATCTCCCTCCAGCTTTCGAAAGCTGTATTTTAACACGCATCTGAATAAGCGTTAGATGCATAATTTCCTTTCTCCACAGCCAAAATAAAAAAGATCGCCGGGGAGCGAACTTTTGAGGACTGTAAGAATAAGGAGGAAACTATGATGCATACAACTCAAAAACTTGAATTGACAACTTACGACCGCATTTTAATGACCTGGGAGGATTCCAAAGAACTTGTCCGCGACTTTGAGAGCTATTCCAAAATCGTCGATGAGCCAGAGGTGGCGGAAATCTTTGCAAAATTTGCCGAGGATGAAGGACACCACGCTGCCAAGCTCCTAGAGCTGGCACACAAATACTCACCGGAACAGGAATCATAAGAGCGTTCCGCGAATCGGAATTATCCTATAGGCCAAAGCGTACGGTATAGTCATTGACGACTATACCGTTTTTCTTTTCTATTTTGCGGACAAAGGTTTCTCAAAATGTCCGTAATCTTGACACTCTTGTCCTTCACCGCCCCATATCCAGCCACGGCTTGTAAAGGCAGTATAGCATGCATCGCCCTTTTGGATCATTCCCTTCACCTGTTGCCCCCGATCCGCGTAGTCCTGAGCCTCCTCCGGCGATACAAGTCCCTCCGATACATAGGGGTTCTGGAACGGATTGATGTCAATGGCACGGCCATAGGAATGGAGCTGTACTTCCTCGAGAATGACCAACGGCCGGTAATAGAAGGCCATGGAGTTATTATTCAGCACACTCGTCTCTTCATCTCCCTGGTATGCATCAATCCGTTTAACTTTCTCAATAGGATACTGGGCATCGTCCATCTCGCGAAAAATATCCAGAACCTCCTGAGCCAAATCATGGTGTACCACAATTTCTCCCATGTGCTCTTCCCCATCGAAGCCGAAATAGGGAACTTTGACAAGGGCGAGCTCAGATAAGGCGACGGGAGCCTTGCTCTTCCACGAAAATTCCTGGATATCGGCCAAAACCGAATCCGAGATGGGGTATTCGACTTTTCCTTTCTTCCCGTCCTGCGTGGCATTCAAATCCTCTGGTACGACCCGGTTTGCCTGCAAATCATAGGATAGAATATTGTCAACGGCCTCCCCCAAGAGATCCGGCGTAAAATACGCCTTAACCAGAGCCACAATCACAAAGAGAAGCAAGATTGTAAATATGAACTTCCACATTTTTCTCATGGTAACCTCCATCCGCCATCGCCTGGCATATTCCGCATTTGTCTCTCGACTGCGCCTACTGCGCCCCGATCTCTCGAATGTGCGCCAACTGATGCAGTGCTCTCGTACACATTATATACGTCAACAGTGAATTCTCCGGCACTCCCTTTAATTCCACCGCAACGGCTCCATCAAACTCTAGCCCTTTTGCAAAGTATACCGGCAGGACAACGACACCTTCGCATATGGCATCTTCCTCCTGTCGAATTATGGAGACTTCCACTTGTCCCCTCAGGATCGCTGCAATCCGCTCCGCTTCCTCCAAGGTCCGGCACAGGATCGCCCGCCGCTCACAGCCGCTCTGCTCCATATCCTGGAGGGCACTGGATATTTTCTGGACAAGGGACTCCTCACAGGAGACCTCCCAGAAATCCACAGGCTTTCCGCTCCGATCGATGGCTTGAATCTGATCCTGCCCCTGGATGCCCAGAATCCCCCTGGCATAGTCCATGATCTCCTTCGTGCTCCGATAGCTTCGATGCAATTCATAATACCGCACCTGCTTCTGCTCGGCGCTGGAGAGAACCTTCCCCCACACATCCATCATGCTGTGATGGGTGGTGCCTTTGATCTTTTGCCGCACATCTCCCACCACTGTGAAGGTATCCATGGCAGTAAGCTGCTTGACCGCCAAAAAACCTAGCGCGCTCATATCCTGCGCCTCATCGATGACGAGATGGCGAATGGGATAGGCGCCCTTTCCCTCCAGCTTGCACATCAGATATAATAAAGCGCAGAGATCATCTTCCGTCCACTCGTCCTCCGGTCCTTTTCCCACCATCTCGCCATACCAGTCTTCCAAATCCGGAATTGTATATAGATCCCGCAGCCAGACATAGAAGTGATACACTTCCTTCAAATACTTGCGCAGCACATCCAGACGTTCAAATTCCAGATCATTGGCCCGATAAAAATCTGCCTCTTTTTTCGCCTTGGCAATCTGAAAGCGATAGGCCTTATCCAGGGAGCGGACAGTTTTATTGCGGAGTTCTTTTACCCGATGCCGGATCAGGCGTTTAATCTTTTCACATCGCCGGAGATAGGGTAACTTTGCATACTGTTTTGTGAAGAGTTGGTTGCGCTCCTCTGCACTCATAAGCTCATGCTCTTGGAAGCAGATGGGCTCCACAGCGAGCTGACGCGTTTCCAGCTGCTTATACCATGTATCCAATTCCTTTTTAAAGGCAAGGGATGACTTGCGATCGATCTCCTTTAAAAATGCTGGATCTCGCTGGCTCAAAATCCGCTCATAGTAATCTCTTGTTTTAAGTACCGGGCGCTTCGGCCGGATCAGTTCCCTTGCAAGCCCCTTGATCGTCTTCTGAAACGTTCCTTCCCGCTCCCCGAGATCCGGGAGAACGTCGGATATATATTCCATAAAGATCTGATTGGGGCCAATGACGAGGACATTGTCCTGCAATTTTGAGCGGTAATTGTAGAGCAAGTATGCGATGCGGTGGAGAACAATGGTCGTCTTGCCGCTGCCCGCCACTCCATTGAGAATAATGTTCGTCTCCAGAGGTTCCCGGATGATGTCGTCCTGCTCTCGCTGAATCGTTGCGATAATTTCCTTAAGCCGGCTGCCACTGCTTCCAGATAAAACCATCTGTAGAATGTCGTCTTTGATATCGATATCTGAATCAAACATTCCTTTAAGCTCGCCATTTTTGATCACATACTGCCGCCTCTGCAAGAGATCCACCGTTAACGGCCCCGACGGCGCCTTATAGGTCAGGACGCCCACCCTCTGCTGATAGAATAGCGATGCGGCGGGTGTTCTCCAGTCCAGGATCACTGGCTCACTATCCCGCGTTAACCCGTGTTTCCCAATATAGTATGCGTCTGCCTCCTCGTCCTCTTCCTCCGGATCGCGAAAACGGATGAGACCAAAATACGGCGCATAGTACATTTTGCTGAGTTCACCGATTCGCTGGTAGGTAGCCGTATAGTGTGCCTCCCGCACTGGACTGTCCTGATCCATCATAAAATGCTGTTTTTGCGGTATCTCTTCAAACAGGAACTTTCGATAATCCACGATTTCCTGCTTCAAATCGCTGAGCTCCCTCAATTTTCCTTCAATCTCGGCGCCAATCTGTTCCTGAATCTCTTTTAAAAAAAGTGACTCTTCTTCCAGCGTCTTGTCTATATTTTTATCCATTTGCCCACCTCACGCAATTGTTTTATACCCTTTCAAACCATGGCAGATTCATCTAGATTTCGTACACGCTTCCTCCGATGAACTCTCGGATGATGGAATTGTTCGGCACCATCTCGGAGCTGACACCGAGAAAATAATCGAGAAATTTGATTAGCCGCCTAGCCTCCCCGTATTCTGGCTCATAGCGTCCAATATCAAATAACAAAGGCTCTGCATATTGTTTCAGGACCGCCAGCTCATAGATGTGTGCAGAATTGAACATCACATCCGCTTCCTCCTGAAAGGGGAAAATATTGGACTCCTCCCCTCTGCGGACCGACGGCCACATGGAAATTGTCGTGGCGGCTGAGGCGCCGCGGTACAGGTTGTCGCGCACCATCCTCCGCAACAGCCGTCCGTCTGTTGTGGGGATGCGGTTGTGATCGTCGATATTGATCAGCGTCAGCGCACTGATATAGATCTTAAACTTAGAATCCCGCGGGATCATCTCGGATAATTTTTCATTCAGCCCATGAATGCCCTCCACCACCAGGATGTCCCGCGGCCCCATGGAAAATACATTGCTCCGATCGTCGCGCTTGCCCGTCTTAAAATTATAGTATGGGATCCCGACGGTCTCACCCTTCATCAGCCTTACAATGTCCTCATTAAACTGCGCTGTATCGATGGCCTCCAGAGATTCAAAGTCTGGTTTTCCATATTGATCCAGGGGCGTTTTATCCCGATCGACAAAATAATTATCCACTGAAATCATGTGAGGCCGCATCCCTTCCGCTCGCAGCTGGATGGAAAGTTTCCTGGCGAAGGTCGTTTTCCCGGAGGAGGAGGGACCTGCAATGAGCACAAGCTTGATCCTATTGGACCGGCGTTTGATTTCCTCCGCGATATTGGCGATTCGCTTGGCGTGAAGCGCCTCGGAGACGTGAATCAGTTCCTGGATTGTCCCCTTTGCAATGGAATCGTTTAATGCCCCTACGTCCTCAACCTCCAGGATCCGGCTCCACGCCTTGGATTGCTGGAAGACCTGAAACAGCTTTTCACTTGGCGCAAAGGCCGGAACCCGGTGAGGAGATTCCTTTTCCGGCATCAACAAAATAACCCCTTCCTTATACGGGATCAAGTCAAAAAATTGAATGGATCCGCTTTCAGGAAGCATAAAGCCATAGAAATAATCCTTCTCTTCTCCAAACTCATACAGGTTTACCGTGGAAAACCGGCGATACCGAAACAGCCTTGCCTTCGCGTCCATGCCCGCCTCTTCAAACAGGTCCATGGCTTCCTCCAGCGGATACACCTTCTTGATGATGGGCTCATTGTTGTGGACGATCTCCCACATGCGGGATCGAATATCCGCCACTTCCTTCTCTGTAATCCACGGTTGACAGTCCGCCTGCTCCTCCTCTTTGCGCCGCCAGATCTCACAATAGCTGCCATGGCCGATGGAATGCCGGATCTTAATCTGAATCTGCCGGCCTAGCACCTCATGGGCACTGCGAATAAACAGATAGTAGACTGTGCGCCGGTACACCCGGTAACCGTCCGGATGCTCCATGTCAAGAAATTCCACCGAACAATCCTCATCCAGTTGAAAGGGGAGTTCCCGCAGTTTGCCATTGACCTTCGCCATCATGATGGGAGACGCCCCTGGCCTCTGCCTTTCACGGCTCAGTTCCAAAAGGGATATCCCCGATTGGCAAAGGATCTCCTCCTGTCCCAGTTGTACATGGATTTGTTTCATTGCGCCTCTCCTTTCCTAGCAAATCTGGAAGACATCCTGTCCAGATGGATACCGGATGACTTTCAAATCCGATGTTTTGCCCATGAGATACTCGCGGATCTCTTCTGCGGCTATCTGCTCTGTTCCATAATGTCCCCCGTCCACTAAGACCATATCCATGGTTAATGCTTCCTCTGCACCATGATATGTGATATCGCCTGTCAAATATACATCCGCCTTTTGCTCATACGCATTCTGCACAAACTCCATCCCGGAACCCGTGCACAGTGCCACGCGCAGAACTGCCCTGTCAATCGTCCCTGAAACCACCCGGACATAGGGAATGGCTAGCGTCCGCTTCACATGATCAAGAAAGGTCTCTAACTTCACGGCTTCCGGCAATGTGCCGATCCGCCCCATACCGGCCCCTTGGCCAAATTCTGGCTTTGGCACAAGAGGGTGAACTCCCAGAAGCCCCAGCCGCCTAGCCACCATGTCGTTGGTGCCACCGATAGCGCAGTCCAGGTTGGTGTGCGCCGCGTACAGTGCAATCTGATGCTCCGCCAGGGAAAGAATCCTTCCGCCATCCCGGCTCTCATCCGTTATCCGGCGAACCGGCCGGAACGGCATGGGATGATGCGTGACGATCATCTGCGCGTCTTTCTCAATCGCATAGGCGATAACCGCCTCCGTGGCGTCCAGCGCCGTAACGAGAGTCTTAACTTTGCGGTCGCACCGGCCTATGAGAAGCCCGACGTTATCGTAGCTCTCCGCCATAGTCGGATCTGCCCACTCCTCCATCCATCGACAAATCTGCGAAACCGTTATGTCCATCGCCGCAGCACCTCCTCGATTTCCTGCCTCTCCTGCTCTAATTCCCCACACCGGGCAGCACACGCTGCACTGCCGCATTTTTCACCCTGGCGGATCTGCTCCAGGAGTCCCTCAACAGTTCTTCGCCGCTCCAGCAGCTCCTGCTGCAAAATTGGGTCCTTTGCCTCGATCAATTTCTTGCCATACTGGTACTCAAGCTCGTGGGCATACGCCTCATTCCCCGGACGGCAAAACAGGACCGTATACCGCTTCCCCCTGTCCTCGAGCATCGCTTCCTTCTCAATCCCAAAGCCCACGCCATGTACCGTATGCCGCACCACCGCCAAATCTGACTGGGGCTGAAGCAGCAGCGCCTTCAGGGTGGGCAAGATATTTTTTTCCCGCTGTGACTCTTGCAATAGCAGGTCTGAACATAGATGACCCCCTATGCCAGCCATGACCACGACACTGGCTTCGCCCGACATCACGCCCTCCAGTCCGTCGGACAGTCTGCAACGAATTTGTTCTTCCAGGCCATACTCCCGCACATGGGCTTTCGCCCTCTCCAACGGTCCCGGTCGAAGGTCGCACGCCAGCACACAGGGACTGATCCCCTTTACAACCAAATAAATCGGGAGATATCCGTGATCCGTGCCGATATCCGCCACTGAGAACCCCTGCGGCACCATATCCGCAATCTGTTTCAGCCTCGCCGTCAGCTCCATCTGCTTCATTCACCTGCCTGATTCGCTTCGCGAACTTTAGATCTAGGCCCACCTTGCGGTGGGCTTTCCTATAGGATGAAAAAGCGGGATTTGCATCCCGCTGCTTATGATTATTCCAGATAATCCTTTAACTTTTTGCTCCGGCTGGGATGGCGGAGTTTTCGAAGAGCCTTGGCCTCGATCTGCCGGATGCGCTCCCTCGTGACGTTGAACTCCTTCCCCACCTCTTCCAGTGTCCGCGCCCTCCCATCATCCAGGCCAAATCGCAGCCGCAATACCTTCTGTTCCCGCTCCGTAAGCGTTCCCAAAACATCCAACAGCTGCTCTTTCAGCAAGGTGAAGGCCGCCGCATCGGCGGGAATCATCATTTCTGTGTCGGGAATAAAATCCCCCAGATGGCTGTCCTCCTCCTCCCCGATAGGGGTCTCAAGGGAAACCGGCTCCTGAGCAATCTTGAGAATCTCGCGCACCTTCCCAACAGGCATGTCCAGTTCCTCCGCGATCTCCTCAGGCGTCGGATCCCGTCCCAGCTCCTGCAGAAGCTGGCGGGAGACTCGAATCAACTTATTGATGGTCTCCACCATATGGACGGGAATTCGAATGGTGCGGGCTTGGTCCGCGATGGCTCTGGTGATCGCCTGCCGTATCCACCACGTCGCGTAGGTGCTAAACTTGTAGCCCTTACGGTAATCGAACTTCTCCACCGCCTTGATCAGACCCAAATTGCCCTCCTGGATGAGATCCAAAAACAGCATACCACGGCCTACATAGCGCTTCGCTATGCTGACGACCAGGCGCAGGTTCGCTTCGGCAAGGCGCTGTTTTGCCGTGACATCGCCCTCCTCCATCCGCTTCGCCAGGTCGATCTCCTCGTCCGCGGACAGCAGCGGAACCTTTCCAATCTCCTTGAGATACATCCGGACAGGGTCGTCGATACTGATCCCCTCCGGCAGCGTCAGATCGAGTTCTTCCTCCTCCGGCGCCTCATCAATAAATCCTATGATATCGATGTTGTGATTCTCAAAGTAATCGTAGACCTTTTCGATTGTATCGGTGCTCAAGTTCATGTCCTGAAATGCATCCATAATCTCACTGTATTCCAGCACATTCTTTTTCTTCTTTGCCGTTTCCAGGAGCATTTTCAATTTCTCACGGAACTTCTGAGCATCTCCTTGCTGCATTTTTCTCATCCTTTCGAGGCAGTATCTTTTCTATCCGCCATGGCGCTAGGGCCGCTAGGGTAGGATTTCAATCCGCAGCGCTTGCAGCGCGCGTTTTTGATTAATGATCTCCTGCAATTTCTGTAAATCATCGTTGGACCGGACCTCGTCCTCCAGGCTGTTCAGACGAATGGTCCGAATCGTCTCCGTCATCAGTTTCTCTAAATCCGCCGTATCGGATGGAATCTCATACTCGGACAGCGCCGTAATTTTCTCCTGATCCGCCGCTTCCTCCACCTGACTGATCACATCCGCCAACCTGGGCGTTTCTCCCTGCATCGCTTTTGCAAAGATATAGTCTGCGACAATTCTGTATATATTATCCTTTCCATCGGGAAAATCTTTTGTAGGCGGCTCTCTGAGCGGAAAATCTGTGGGGCTTATGTACTCTTTGAGCGTCGAATACAGTGCCGGACGATGCAGAAGGACTGCCAGCACAAGCTTCTGCGCCTTTACAAGCCCATCCTCCCTCTCCTGCCGCCTGTCCGCATTCACGGGCGCTCTGCGCTCTAGAAGACCGCTCATCCGCTGGATTTCATCGACTTCCCTCTTGAGCGACTGTTCATCGACCTGCATTTTCTGCGCCACATCCCGAATGTGAAGCTCCCGCTCCAGAGGGTTCGAAATCTCCGATAATCTCTGTGCAAGAGCCTTCAAGGTTTTGACCTTGCCCTCCACCGTGTCAGCGCCTGTCTGGCTGTTTAAGACTACCATCTCGAAGTCGATGGGATCCAGCGCCTCCTGGATCAGCGCCTCAAACTCTTCCCGGCTCTTATTTTTAATAAACTCGTCCGGATCTTTGTACCCGGGTATGCGGAGAACCTTGACATACAGGCCCGTGTCCTCCAGTATGGGAATCGCCCTCTGCGCCGCCTTCGTCCCCGCCTGATCGCTGTCATAGATCAAAACCACATCCGACACATATTTTTTCATCAGGAGCGCCTGTTCCTTGGTCAAGGCCGTCCCGAGGGACGCAACGGCGTTATCGAATCCAGCCTGATGGAGGGACAGGACATCCATATATCCCTCGACGACGAGTATCTTTCCCCGCCGGCTCTTCTTGGCAATCTGCATCCCGTATAGATTCTTCCGCTTGTTAAATATCTCCGTCTCCGGTGAGTTCAGGTACTTCGGCTCTCCACTTCCCATCACCCGTCCGCCAAAAGCAATCGCTCTCCCCTGCGCATCAAAAATGGGAAACATCAGCCGGTTAAAAAAACGGTCATACACCTTCTCACCGCCGCCATTACTCAGCCCCGCTCCCCGGATCTCGTCGTCACCATAGCCTTTGCTCTGCAGGAACCGGTAGAGCCCGTCTCTGCTGATGGGCGCATAACCCAGGCCGAAGCGTCTTCGAAATTCTTCTGTGACTTTCCGCGAGTCCAGATATCCCAGAGCGTGCTTGCCCTGCTCCGTCCGCGTCAGCTGATAATAAAAATACCGCGCCGCCTCCGTCGTGATCTCCAACAGCCGGTTCCTCCGCATCAGCCTCTTTTTCTCCTGGGGGGAGAGTTCCGCCTCCGGCAGATCCATGTGGGCACGGTCCGCCAGCGCTTTGACCGCCTCCACGAAATTCATGTTGTCAATCTGCATGAGAAACGTATAGACGTTGCCTCCCGCGCCGCACCCAAAACAATGGTAATACTGCTCCTGAGCGTTGACGGAAAAGGAGGGCGTCTTCTCATTGTGAAATGGACATACGCCAAAATAATTATGCCCCTTTCTCGTCAAGGTCACATACTCGGAAATAACGCCGACGATATCGTTTCGCTCCCGAATCTCCTGAATCAGCTCTTCCGGATAATACACCTTGACGCCCCCTTTCCCCTTTGGCACTCCTCAATACTGGTATCCTTGTATTTTATTCGACAAATAGAACGAAATTCCTTTTTTTCAAGAAAATTTTCAGAAAATATCCCAGCCCTTCGGCACAAAGAGCTGTTCATACAGCCGAATTGCGTAGGTATCCGACATTCCGGCAATATAGTCGCATATGACAGTTTCCTTCTCCTCCGCGCTGACCCGTGCGGCATATTCTTCCGGCATTCGACAGGGATCCTCCATAAATTTTCTGTATAGCTGCTCGATCATGAACTCCGCCTTTTTTTCTTCTTTTTTCGCTTCTGACCCGATGTAGACGCTGCAAAACATATACTCCCGAACTGCCATCATGGCATCCATCAATCTCGGTGACATCCGGATGTCATCCTGATCTAGACTGCTAAAGATAACGTCCCGGATCATGGTATTAATCCGCTCTTTAAAACTATGCCCCAACACGTCCAAATATTCACTGGGCAGATCTTCTTCTGTGATCACATGTCCCCTGAGAGCGTCGTCAATGTCGTGATTGATGTAGGCGATCTTGTCCGCAAGCCTTACGACGCGCCCTTCCAGAGTCGCGGGAGTTCGCTGCATAGAATGGTTCACGATTCCGTCGCGAACCTCCCACGTGAGATTTAACCCCTTTCCTTTTTTCTCCAGCACTTCCACCGTCCGTATCCCCTGCTCATAATGGGTAAACCCTTTCGCGGACAACCGATTCAAAACCCGCTCCCCGCTGTGGCCAAAAGGCGTATGTCCGAGATCGTGCCCGAGAGCGATTGCCTCCACCAAATCTTCATTCAGCCGAAGGGCGCGCCCTATGGTCCTGGCAATCTGCGCAACTTCCAGCGTGTGCGTCAGCCGTGTACGGTAGTGATCTCCCTCCGGTTTGATAAAAACCTGCGTCTTATCCTTCATCCTTCGAAACGCTTTACAGTGCAATATGCGGTCGCGGTCCCGCTGATAGACCGTCCGTATCTCACAGGGCTCTTCCTTCCGATCCCTGCCACGACTTTCAGCGCTTTTCGCCGCATAGGGGGACAAGATTCTCTCTTCCAGCTCTTCCTGCTGTTCCCGCAGTGATTCCATTATGTGACCTCCCTTTTGATCCGTTCCCAGAACTCCTCTCTCGTAACCGCTTCCAAGGGCCTGTATCGATCAGGCGAAGACTTTGGCTCAAATCGGCAGACCCCTTTATATTCACAATACTCACAGGCGGTTTGTTCTCTGTTGGATTGCCTCAGAGGACTCACCTCTATATTTCCACTGGCGATGGACTCGCCCATGGTCTTTAGCTTTTTCCGGACAAATTCCTCCAGAATATGAAATTCTTCTTGACTCGCCACTGGCGCATCTTTATAGAAGCTTCCGTCCGCTTTCAGGCGCACTGGAAGAATTTTGGAAGATGCGGCGATATCCCCATCCATCTTCTGGGCAAGCGCGGGGTCTTCCAACAGGAGCCCCTCCAGGCGACCCGTTTTCAGGATCGCGTCGGCCAGCTCCTGCGGCGTTTTGATCTCCTGCCCTTTGACATACTCCGGCGTAAGATGGAAATAAAATATGCCTGCTGGAACTGCTTCCTTGCCGGTGCTCTGTTCTACAGCCTCCTGAGCCGCCTCCAGATAGACAGGCAGCTGGAGTCCGATTCCCGCGTAAATATCCGATTCCGCAAACTTCGTGTTCCCCGATTTATAATCGATCACGCGAACATAGCATTTCTCTTCCTCCTGCAAAATATCCACCCTGTCGATTTTTCCCTGTAGCCTCAGTGTCTCCCCTGTGTCCAGCGGAATCTCTACAGGCCGTGCGCTCCTCCCACTCCCTGCGCCAAAGGTCCATTCAAAAAATTTGGGCTGAAACTTCCCCGCCTTCAGCTGTTCCTGCATGATATGGACGGCCCGCTGGGCCGTGCGCTTGAGCTTACTCCAATAATACCGGTACCGGCTGCTACTCTGATAGGCCCCGTATTCCGCCTCACGTTTGGCAATCAGATCCTCTACCATGTCCGCCGAAGATTCCGGAGTCGCCCCCTGATCCCACAGTTTGGCGAACCACTCCCCTGCTTCCTCCAAGATTTCATGGAGTACATTTCCGTCATCCAGCGGCCGAACTTGCAAAATCGGCCTCTCCTTGAGCGTCAAGCCGTAGCGCAGATAGTAGGAGAAAGGGCACCGGGCGTACCGTTCCATCTGCGTGATGCTGAACATCCGGTTTCCCATATCCAACAATGCCCGCATCTCCTCCTGCTCAAGATGCTCCTGCGGCGTCTTCTCAAGGGGGGCACATCGAAGCTTTCGGAGCCGCTCCTGGAATCCGTGCCGCCGATACCACCGCCGCGCCGCCGCGCCCTTCGCGTTATGAGTCATCCACTCCCCCTTTGCCAAATATGGCTCTGGCAGTGTCACGTCTGACTCTTCGCTTGTGCTACCCAATCCGTGTGGAAAAATCTTGCCTATCCGTGTCCATAGAGCCGAGGGTCTTCTGCTTTTTCCCGCGGAATCACTCTGTCCATAGCTTATGTACAGCCTGTCTGACGGCTTGGCCATCAACGTATACAGGAGGAACTGCTGCTCGAAGACTCTGTTCTGCATAGTGGGAACCATTTCGATCATATGCTCGGCCTGCGCTCTTTCTTCCTGTGTCAGCAGACCATTTTCTTCCTGCATCTTCGGAAAATTATTATCAGTGAAGCCTGCGATAAACAGAACCTTCACTTCGGGAAATCGGGACCGGCTCACATCCCCCACTAACAGCTGGTCAAGGGTTGGCGGAAGCAGACCGATATGACACTGTGCAAATCCCACCTCCAGAAGATTGGCAAAGTCGGTGGCCGAGACTGTCCGGTCTCCCAGCACCGCGTCAAGTGTCTGTAAGATCTTCTGGAACTGCTCGTAGATCTGTCTGTATTCAATTTCCTTTAAAAAAGCGCCGTGTTCATGGAATCGGCCGGCCTGCTCTTCCAATATTGTCTCCATGGAGAGGGCTTCCATAAACACCCATAGTCTCTCCACTCGTTCCCCCACTGTCTGTCCGGCCCCTCGCATTCCCTCCACAAACGAAATGAAGGCGTTCAAAAAATTGCTTTCCCCGTCCTCTGTCTCCAGCAGCGCGCTTAACTCTGTTTTATATTTGGGCCATCCCCTCCACCCCTGTGCCAGGGCACAATTCTCCAGGTAGTCAATCTCCTGTAAGGACAGCGGCGTCAGACCCGTCTTGAAGAAGCCAAATACGGTCTCATAGGAAAAGCCTGTGTTCACCATGCCAAACAGGAACTGTAGCATCTGAATAAATGGATTGGCCTGCGTATCCGCCTTTGTATCGATAAAGGCTGGAATCCCATACTGCTCCAATCTTCGCGTCAAAAGATGACGGCAGCCCTCCAAGTCTCCCGCCACTACACTGATATCCCCGTAGGAATACCCCTCTTCCCTCACCAAATGCAGGATCTGTCGGCAGATCCAATCCGCTTCATCCCCGTCTGTGCTGGCCTGGTAAAGGGTAATACAGTCTGCAGGTTCTGGCCATGGTGCCGGCGGAATCCGAAAAAGTTGCCCGGCCAAATGCCGGATGGGATTTGCTTCATCTCGGCTGCACCACTGGATCCGATATGGAATATGGGCGGTCCGCAACTGTTCCTCAAGCTTTAAATAGGTTTTTAGCGTTTCATAGAATAGTCCGCTGTCAAGGTCTCGCCAAGACATGCCAGGCGTCAGCCCCATATATTCACGCTTGGACATGGTCAACGCCATCCAGACCTCATCCACTTTTCTCAGAAGGGCTGCGATCACTGTATATTGCTGTGGCGTAAACCCATAGAAATCATCAAAATAGAGGGACGCATGGTTCAAAAATTCCGATTCACCAATCCGCTCCGCCAAAAAGTCAAGTATCTTTTCAGAGGCCGCCGTGTGCGCTTCCGTGTACGACACAAACTGTCTCCAGATGGCAATAATATCGCCTAGCTTGTGATACAATGCGCTGTCCGGGCTCAAGCCGCTTCGCACCGCCTCCAAGTCCTCCACCTGGATCCGATACTGGATCATCTCTGTGATCATGATCTTTAGCTGCCCGATAAAGCCTTTTTGCCGGATACTGTTCTGATAGTAGGACAGCTGTTCTTGACAATCCATGGCCAGTTTGTAGAGAACCATGCTCTTCCCAACATCATCCAGAATATCGCATGATGGCCCTCCCGTCTCCTGGAAGACCCGGTGTGCTAAGCGGTTGAAACTCAGGATTTCAACATTGAGAATCCCGTGGCGGGGATGCTTGTCCAGCAGCTGTCTCTGGACTTGTAGAGTTGCCTGTTCTGGCACAATGTAAATCAATTTGCGGTCTGGATCCTCCATGGAACGCGCGATGATCTCTTCCTGTATAGCATAAGTCTTTCCACTTCTCGCCTCTCCGGCCACAAATCGAAATCGCATAAGTCGGCTCCTTGTCCATGATATTGCTTCGCAGGTTTGCGCCCGGCAGCATTCCCCCGCGCCGCCGCCACCACATCCTATCGCGATTATTATATCACTATGTCTTGCTCTTGTCATCTTTTTTCCGGGACTCCGGCATATTTTCCCAGGCGCGGCAATATATATACACTATAACACATTCCTTTGAACAGGAGGGTTCTCCCATGTCTGTGCGCATCGTGTCTCTCAAGCTGAACCAGATTATCTACGCCGCACTGTTAGCGCTGGCTGGTATCGCGCTGCTGCTGGTTCTGATTTTCTTTCTAACAGGTCGGAATAAGGGCTCCGACGGAGCTGAGGTCTATTACCCCGGCGTATACACGACATCTGTTTCCTTCGGATCTCAGGCGCTTACCGTGGAAATGGTCATGGATAGCCATGGCATTCAATCCATCGAGTACGCGATCCCGGAAAGCATCTCATCTGTCTACCCTCTGGTAGAGCCGACATGCAGCTCCATAGGGAAGCAATTGGAATCGGGGACAGATATTCAGGCTGTCACAACAACCAGCGAGTCACAAGATACCGCCTCCTACCTTCTGCGCGCAATTGAGCTGACGATGGAAAAAGCAAAACGGTGACGAGGAAGCCCTCCGCTTCTTCATCACCTTTTTTTTGCCTGACCGTTGCCCCATCGATCTATCCTCAATCTTCAACGGCCCCGTATATAGCGAAGGCGGTACAAAACCGTCTTGTCCAGACAATCTCATACCGCCGTCTTATTGATTCTAACTTACATCATGCCCATTCCAGCTCCGGGACCGCCTGCCGCCGGCGCGGGAGCTTCCGGCTCCGGCTTATCCGCCACAACGGATTCCGTCGTCAGCAGGGTGGACGCTACAGACGTAGCATTCTGCAACGCTGTACGGGTTACTTTCACAGGGTCGATGATACCAATGTCAACCATATTGACATATTCCTCTGTCAGGGCATTGAAACCGGTACCAGCGGGGGACTCCAGCAGTTTGTTCACAACCACAGAGCCTTCCAGACCTGCGTTGGACGCAATCTGGCGTACAGGAGCTTCCAGAGACTTCACAATGATCATAGCACCTGTCTTTTCATCTCCAGTCAAGGTCTCGGCCAACTCTTTCGTGGCTTTGATTGCGTGGATGTATGCGCTTCCGCCACCGCACACGATGCCTTCTTCAACAGCGGCACGGGTTGCGGCCAGAGCGTCTTCCATGCGGAGCTTCTTTTCTTTCATTTCTGTCTCAGTGGCAGCGCCGACACGGATAACCGCTACACCACCCGCCATCTTCGCAAGTCTTTCCTGCAACTTCTCGCGGTCGAAATCCGACGTGGTCTCTTCAATCTGCATTCTGATCTGCTCAATCCGGGCTGCAATCTGATCTTTGTCGCCAGCGCCGTCTACGATAACCGTATTTTCCTTCTGAACCTTAACGGACTTCGCCTGGCCAAGCATACTCATAGATGCTTCCTTCAGATCCAGACCCACTTCCTCAGAGATGACAGTTCCACCGGTCAGGATGGCGATATCTTCCAGCATAGCCTTTCTTCTGTCGCCAAATCCGGGAGCCTTGACCGCAACGCAGTTAAAGGTTCCGCGGAGCTTATTGACAACCAGCGTGGCAAGGGCTTCTCCCTCTACATCCTCTGCGATGATCAGCAGACGAGAACCCGTCTGAACGATCTGCTCCAGAAGAGGAAGAATATCCTGAATGTTGGAGATCTTTTTATCGGTGATCAAAATATAGGGATTGTCAAGGTTGGCTTCCATTTTATCCATATCGGTTGCCATATAGGAGGACAGATATCCTCTGTCAAACTGCATACCTTCTACAAGATCCAATTCGGTGTTCATGGTTTTGGACTCTTCCACTGTGATAACGCCGTCGTTGGATACTTTCTCCATGGCGTCTGCGATCATCGTTCCGACTTCCTCATCCCCAGCGGAAATTGACGCAACCTGTGCGATGTGCTCCTTCGAGCTGACGGGAATTCCGATCTCTTTGATCGCCTCCACAGCGCTCTCTGTCGCTTTGCGCATACCTTTGCGCAGGATAATCGCGTTTGCACCGGCGGCGATGTTCTTTGATCCCTCGTGGATCATGGCCTGCGCCAACACGGTCGCTGTCGTGGTTCCATCACCGGCGACATCGTTCGTCTTTGTGGCAACTTCTTTGACCAGCTGCGCTCCCATATTTTCAAACGGATCGTCCAGCTCGATTTCCTTTGCGATGGTTACGCCGTCGTTGGTGATCAGGGGAGTGCCGAATTTCTTGTCCAATACAACATTGCGCCCCTTGGGTCCCAATGTTACTTTAACTGTATCCGCTAGCTGATTGACACCTTTTTCAAGAGCAGCTCTTGCTTCTGCACCAAATTTAATTTCCTTAGCCATGACTTGATTTCCTCCTTGATTTCTCGATTAGTCTTCTACAATTGCCAGGATATCGCTCTGTTTCAGGATGATATACTCTTCGCCGTCAAGCTTCACTTCTGTTCCGGAATACTTGGAATAGATAACCTTCTGTCCGACTTTAACTTCCATCTTGATTTCTTTTCCATCGACGACTCCGCCGGGGCCTACGGCGATGATCTCCGCTTCCTGGGGCTTTTCCTTCGCGTTGCCAGCCAGCACGATACCGGACTTCGTCGTCTCAATCGCTTCCAACTGCTTAACAACAACTTTGTCTCCTAAAGGCATTAATTTCATGAAAAAGAACCTCCTTATTTCCTCTATAATAGATTTGGTACTTCAATCTTGTTAGCACTCACTTGCATCGAGTGCTAATTTCTACGGTATAGTTTAGTCATTTTAGCTTCAGTTATCAAACCCGATTTTTAACGATTATATCAGATTAAATCATTCATCCTCTGTTTATCTTTATTTTTCTTCCATTTTTATAGTTTTTCTTATTTTTATTGACTTGACATAAAAAGGTTTGTATAATAAAGACAGTATCAAAAGTTCAGGTCCACAGACAGAACTAGGTCCACCCATGGCGGGTTTTCCTATCGGATCAAGAAAGGATGGTTTTGTATGGCTGCCGCAGGCATTATCTGTGAATATAACCCCTTTCATAAGGGCCATCTATATCATATAGAGCAAACCCGTCTTTTAACTGGCGCTGACGATATTATCTGTGTCATGAGCGGAAATTATGTCCAGCGGGGTGAACCGGCGATTCTGGATAAATGGCTCCGCACGTCCATGGCCTTGGAGGCCGGCGCCTCCCTGGTACTGGAACTTCCGACTTACTATGCCTGTGCCAGCGCAGAGTTTTTCGCTTTCGGCGCTGTGTCTCTCCTCCAGCATACAGGGATCACCGACTTTCTATGCTTCGGCTGCGAGGAGGATCGCTCCCATATCTTTCAAGCGGCCGCCGCCGTCCTATATGAGGAGCCTGCACCGTACCGCAGTGCACTCAAAACGTATCTCTCCCAGGGCTTTGGATTTGCCGCCGCTAGGGCAAGGGCGCTTCACCACTGCCTATCTCAACAATATCCCAATGTGAACTGGCAATCTCTGATTGAGCATCCCAATAATATTCTGGCCATGGAATACTACAAGGCCCTCCTTCGCCTGCACTCCCCCATCCAACCCGTTCCTGTCCAGCGCATGTCCGGAGGGTACTCCGATCCCGATTTGAACCATTCCATGCCTTCGGCCTCGGCCATCCGCCTCGGCCTTGCCCGCAATGAGGACATTCTCTCCTGTCTGCCTCCCATGACGGCCATCACCCTCCAGGATGCCATTTCGCAAGGCCTGGGCCCCGTCTTTTTTTCCGATTGGTCGGCTGATTTTTACTATGCGCTATCGCAGCATACCCCTAAGACACTTCACAGCATTGCTGACATGGCGGAAGGCCTGGAAAATCGATTGTTCAGGCAGGCGAAAACCATATGGAATTTGGATGAATTGGTGGCGGCCATTTCATGCAAGCGCTACCCTTATGCTCGCATTCGGAGGATTCTCCTCAATATTCTGTTGAACATCAGTCAAGAGCGAAGGCAGCAGCTTTCCTTCGCTGAAGGGCCAGCCTATCTTCGTATATTAGGCTTTCGCAAGGAGCGGGAGGGATTGCTGCACCGCCTCAGCCAAAGCGCTTCCCTTCCGGTCATCACGAATCTAGCCAGACAGTTTTCCTCGCTAGATGAGCCTGCTCGCTCCATGTTGGAGGATGAAATTCGCTTTACCGACCTTTATATGGGGCATATGCCCAACAAGGCTAAGGTTCGGAGGGGGTTGGACTTAACCCAACCTCTGCTGATCTGGCGCTCATAAAAAAGGGGGCCTTTAGATAAAAAATGTCTGGGACGGTTTCTGCCAAGCAGAGAACCGCTCCAGACGTTTTGGTTTTCTATGCTTCCTTTACATTCATCGCTTTCCTCTCCGCCAGCTGCTGTTGAACTTCCTCCATTTTCTTGTGATCCAACTTATAGAAGTGCATGGCGATGACCGTCGCAACATGGCCGATAATCGGTACGATGCAGAAACAGATCATGATCGAAGTATTAAAACTTCCGGCAACCGGTTCGTTGGGCGTTATGATGATGCTGCCAACGCCGGCGGCGGCCAGCGCGATTCCCTGAATGAGCGATGAAAAAGAGGAGATCATCTTATCAACAAATGAGAATAAGGTTCCCATCATGCTGGGGACAAAGCGCCCGCTCCGGAGATTTTCATAATCCGTGCAGTCTGCGATCATGGGGATGATGCTGGCATTTCCCACGCTGGCGACGCACTTCTGAATCAAATAGCAGATCAGAAAGAGCCAGGGCGCAGACGGATTGGGGCGCACCAAAAACATGACGGCCAACATAATCATAGATCCCCAGGTGCCTATGAGAAACGTCCGCTTAAGGCCCATTTTTCTTGCAATCATAACCCCGCCAAAGGATACCGCGATCAAAGGTATGATCTGTACCATGGAGAATGTCCCCTGCAAGCTGGAATTGAGCAAGAGATTGGCAAAGATATAGGTTGAAACCCCTGTCATCAGCAGCTGTCCCAGCTTATCCGTTGCCGCTGAGATGATCAGCATCTGAATCGGCCGGTTGTGGCACAGAATATCCAAATAATCCCGAAACCGAACTTTCTGGCTTCCGCTGGCATTGGCGTAGAATTCCGGCTGATCTTTCCTCCAGATTCCAATAATGGCTAGGATGGTGAAGACAAACGAAACCGCACAGATGATGATCACCGCTTCCTTCCACATGGCCGGATTGATCAGTCCCTTATCCGGCGCAAACGCGCCGGTGGAATACTTTCCAGCCAGAATAGAGGTTAAAAGCAGTGGAACTAAGGCGCTGATCAACGTGGTCAACACCCCATCGAACCCTGAAAAGATTGGTCTCTGTTTTGGATTGTTGGTCAGTACGGCTTGTCCTGCCTTGGTACAGATGGTTTGGCATGTGTATCCCAAAACATAGACAAAATAGAGTGCTGTGGTATACACGTACTTCGCTCCCGAGGACCAGTGGGTTGGCGTATTAAAAATAGCCAAAAGAGTGAGACAGATGACGATATTGCCCACGAGCATGAAGGGGCGAAAGCGGCCGAATCTTCCCTTTGTTTTATCCACAATGAATCCCATGATGGGGTCGGTGATTCCGTCGAATACGCGGGTAAAGGTTAGAATCAGACCAATGACCACCGCCACCAGGCCTAGAACGTTTTGGGTGAAGTAGGAATACTGCATCATCAAAAACAGTGCAAGATTCGTCGCGGCGTTATTTAATGAAAAAAGTCCAATTTGCCATATTTTCGCGTTATTATACTGCTGCGTACCTGATTTTTCCATTGTTAACACTCCTCCCCAAACAAATCAGTTTTTATACTCAAAATCTGGGATGGTATGCCAGCGCTGGCGAAAATAGTGCGCTGCCAACTTGGGCCGGCGATCTCTGGTGAACAGCCCCTTCTTGTTGCCTTCTACCCTGTTAATCCCCTGGGATGTGGCAAAATCTGCAAAATTCCACGCCTGTTCTCCGATAAAAAATGGCAGCTCGTCCAGGACTTCGTGGTTGGCTTTATAATAGTCCACCTGATATTCCTCCGTAAACATAACCGAAGTTGCAAGGCGAAGTCCCGCCACCGTATCGGCTCCATATTCTGTAAACATCACCGGTTTTCCAGTGGTTGCCCAATAGTCCATCTCGACTTTCAGTGCCTGCTTGGCCGCGTCTAAATCACCGCCGTACACATACCATCCATAGTAGCGGTTCAAGCAGATCACATCCATCATGAGGAGCGCCGGCTCATTTCCATACCGCCCCTGGAGGCCCACCAATGTCACAGGACGGTTCTGCGGGTCCTGTTCATGGGCCAACTCGTAGAGAGGCTTGTAATAGGAGACCGCACTTTCCGGGAAAGTGGCGGTATCGGATTCATTTCCGATGGACCACATAACCACGCAGGCATGATTCTTGTCCCGCTGGATTAAGTCCCGAATCACTTCGCGGTGATGCTCATGTGTCTGAATTCTGGCGAAGGTATCCACGGGCTCGCGCCCCTGTGCGCTTCCAAAATTGAGATTGACGCCCACAGCGGGCACCTCATCGATGACCACGATCCCTTCGCGGTCGCACAGGCGCATCATCTCCTCCGAATACGGGTAGTGACTGGTGCGGAAGGAATTGGCTCCCTGCCATTTCATCAAGGCGATATCTTTGATATTCAGAACATTGTCCAATCCCCGACCTCGAAACTCCGAATCCTCGTGTTTGCCATATCCTTTAAAATAGAAAGGACGGCCATTGATCAGGAATTGTGTTCCCTTCACCTCCACGGTCCGGATGCCAAAGGGTTCCTCGTATTCGTCATCTCCATACTGGACACGCAGTGTATAGAGGTAAGCGTCCAGGGGCTGCCACAGCCTCACACCGGGTACATTCAGCGCACCCTGCCTTCCTTCCGCCTCCGCGATACGATTTCCTCCTTCGTCCAGCAGTTCAACCCGGCAGGCAGAGGACTCCTCAGAAGTCTCAATATCATACTGGACAACCGCGTCGCCGCCCTCGACTGTGTATCGCAGGCGAATATCCTGAATATAGTCCTTCGGCGTCGAATACAGGAGCACCGGCCTCGCAATCCCCGCATAGTTAAAAAAGTCAAAGTTGGGATAATTTTGCTTTTTCCGCTGAACCCCTGGAATGTCCGGCAATGCACTGCCGAATATTCCACCAGGATTGTCGCTTCCTACCGGCAGGGTACTCAGATCAATGCGATTGTCCACGGATACTGTCAGAACATGGTTTTTTTCCATATCCTGAGGATCGATTTCTGCTTCGAAGGGCAAAAATCCACCCCGATGGCGGGCAATCAACTTCCCGTTCCAATAGACGGCCGCGTGATGTGTCACACTGCCAAACCGCAAAACTACCCGTTCCCTGCTCAAACTCTTCGGTATGCTCACATCCCGCTGATACAGCACAAGGCCATAGTGGTCCCGCAGCGCCTCGTCCTCTTTTTGGTCATTATACGATCCCGGCACCGCCATGGTATCATAGGAACCGTTCCACCGCAAAGTATCCTGTTCTGTCACTTCCAGCTGTCTCAGCGCTCGAAAACGCCATACACCGTCCAAACTGATGGCGGTGCGAGCATGATTCATGATGGGGTATAACATTCTAACAACTCCTTTTTTAGAACGAACCAAATTTATATTTGATTCTATCATATCAGCATTTTTCCCATTTCGTTAGAAGAATTCTCTTGAAAAAAGCAAAATTTTACGATAATCTATTATAGAATACTAAAACTAAATCCGACTCGCCAGATTCTTTGGAGGAAATTGTCATGATGACCGAATTAACCATCGCAAAAGATTATATAGAAACCTTAACCTCTGTCTCAGTGGATGTCTCTTCATCTCCCGCTGCTCTGCTACAACAGCTTTGTACCGTGCCTGTCATTGGATATATAGCGTCGGAAGCGGATATGAATCAGCTGCGCAATCAGCTACGCCGGCTGGAATCAGGATATATCTATGAATGGACGAATTTTTGTCAGATTCACTATATGCTCTTTCCCCTGACAGGACTTCAGGAATTTGTTGTGCTCGGCCCTTTTCTGCCGGAGGCCTTGACAGAACAAAGTATGCAGGCTTTGCTGGCAAAAAATCGTATCTCCAGTTCGTACATGTCCTATTTACCTCTCTACTGCAATACCATTCCCATCTGCTCTCCTCATATCATATTTCAGAGCGCCTCTGTGTTGTACCGGCATCTTGGACTGGGGCGCACCCCAGTTTTGCAGCTGTTGAGCTGGGAACCAACGTCAGAGTTTCATCTTGAAAAGAATCCAAAAATGCATCTTCTCGAAACGCGCTATGAATATGAAAACCGCATGTTAACTGCGATCCAAAATGGGGATGATACCAGTGCGGTCGAGGCTTTTAAGCCGCTGTCTCGAGATACCTCCCGTCTGATCCGCCAAAAAGAGCCGCTGCGGAATGCCAAAAACCTGTCCTTTGTACTCAATACCCTCTGCCGGAAAGCGGCGGAACAGGGCGGCGTCCATCCGGTACACATTGACATTCTCTCCGAGGAGTACGCGGTGCGCATTGAAAATGCTCCTACACAGGGCCGTGTAAAAGAATTACAGTTGGAAATCATCCTCGGGTATTGCCAACTGGTCCGCCGTTTCGGCCTTCGCCGCTATACCCCCACAATACGAACCATCATCGATTATATTCATATCCACCTCAGTGAATCGCTGACGCTCCCAGAAATCGCGGAACAAACAGGCCTGTCTCCCAATTATGTCTCGTCCTTATTCAAACAGCAGACCGGAAAATCCATCGTGAACTATATTCATGAGGTTCGCGCCCAAACCGCTGCCGGACTTCTCCGCCGAACTGCAATCCCCATTCAAGATATCGCCGGCTATGTGGGCTTTGACAACGTCAATTACTTCTCAAAAGTATTTAAATCCCTCTACCACTGCACCCCCACGGCGTACCGGGAGGGCGCACCTTCCGAGAGGGCTGAAAAAAACGCTATGCCATCGGATTAACCTCTTGCATAGCGTTTTCTCTTTCTCAATAGGGTTCTTCGCGGAGCTGCACTCCCAGCCATTTGGTCTTGACTTTATATTGATCCGCTACGCCCTCATAGAACGTATTGTAATCCGCTGTCCGCATGGCGTTCTCCACCTGCACCTGCCAATAGGGAGCACTGTCGCTGACATAGTACATGACATGATATCCATACTCCGTCTCTACGATACCCGTATCCCCCGGCTTGCGGCTCTGGTCAAAAATCCAATCATTAAAACTGTCCACCATATAGCCATTGTTCACGTCCTCATAGAGGCCGCCCTCCGCCGCATTTCCATCCTCGCTGAATTCCTTTGCCAACTCCGCAAAGCTCTCCTCTGTGGCGGCTCCTGCTTTCCACTGCTCCAAAATATCCTCCGCCTTGGCTTTCGCCTCATCCTTGACGTCTTGAGCCGCGCCCTCCTCCGCTTTGATCAGGATATGCCGGACGTTGACAGTCTTCTCCTCATAACGGTACTCAGGCTCTACAAGATAGACTACATAATAGCCCGTCTGACTCGCATTCTCCAAAACTGTCTTATCGCCGGCAACCCGGCCTTCCGCAAAGGCCCAGTTGGATACGTTGGCATCGACGGATGTAAGACTCGACTTCTTGGTCGCTGTGTGGAGGGTCGTCTCCGTAACTTCCGTCTCTTCTGCGGAATCATCGGACCCAGAATTGCTGGAGTCCTCCGCTGCCAGCGCCGCCGCTTTTTCCTTCGCCAATTCCAGCGCCGCCTGGGCGAAGCCTTCCTCATCTGTGGCTTTCGCCAAAAACGCCTCCGCCTCCGCCTTGGCTTCCTCTATGGTCTTGCCCTCTGTGGAATCCGTCGCCTCTACCTTGTTGAAGGCCTGATAGCGGATGTCCACCATGGCGAATTGATCTTTATTTTCCGCATAGTAGGATTCCAACTGCGCCTCGTCGTAGGACGGCTCTCCAATCTTTTCCGTCCTGTAGGCGTTGGCAAGGTATTCCCGCTCGACGATCTTCTTGAGGAGTTCGTAGTTCATTCCCTTTCCGTAGGTTTTGGCAACGTACTTGTCCAAAGACAGCTTCTCCGACTCTGCGTTCTCCTCGATCTGCTGGAGCAGCGAATCCACACTGGCCTGCTCATCCTCTGGCATGGTAAAACCAGCGGCCTTAGCTTCCTCCGACAGCACGACGATCTGGGTCAGCTGCTGGACCGCGCTCTGGCTGAAATAATCCGCATAGGTGGTGTTGTCCGAATATTTTTGGCTGGATAGGGGTTTCGTCAGGTCGATCCCCACATATTGCTCTCCAAAATAGGAGGCCATCGTCGTATAATAATTGGAAAATGCTGTCCTGTAATAATAGCTATATTCTGCGGAACTAATATTGACATCGCCGATCTTGACGGCTGAAATCACGCGCCGCGCAGTGGCAGTTCCAGTGAAAAACAAGCCACCTGCTACAATACAGACGAGGGCTATGCAAATCCCGGTTATCAAGTGCCGGCGCGTAGACGGCTTCAATTTCCGCTTCTCCCGTCTCTTCAGCTTTGCTTGCCTCTTGCGCGCCTCCGCTTTGCGCTTTTCAATCTTGGAATTCGTATCACTCATAGCTCTTCATCCTTTCAGTCAACGTTATCAAAATCGCACAATTTCCGCGCCGCATAGCGAACATTACGTGTTGATTCTCGGTTTTTCATTATATCACGATTTCTGTCAGATTGCAACCGCATTCCGCAGTTTGAAGATATTATCTGAGAAATAAAAGAGCCAACAGCATCGATAATCCCCCTGCAATCACCCCCTGTACCACTTTCGCCCCGAGGTAGGCTCCAAAGGAGACGGGGCCCTCTTTCAAAACAGCGGCTGTCTGCGCCTGAATGGAAAGTCCTCCAAAAGCCGTCAAAAAACCACAGGCAGCGGCCATGACAGGAAGAGCGGCGGATGTCCGGCTTACATACCGTACCCCGTTGGTCAGCTCGAGAATCCCATACAACATACTTTCCACCACATCCACCGGGAGCACAGGAAGAAGCCGGTGGATCAGCGCTGCCGGATACGCGGCTACTTGCCAGCCCTCCAGAAGCCGCAGAAGGACAGAAAATAAAATAATGAATCCGCCGATCTGTAGAATCAACTCCATACCGCTGTAGACACTGTCCCCTAGCATTTTGCCAAAGGGCTTTTCCAGGGGGGATATCGGGCGGCGTTTTCCTTCCCGCCGGCCGGCATCTCCTTTTTCGTAGACAAACCGGAATAGGATCCCATTGACGAGGGATGACAGAATGTGCGCCGCCAGAAGAACGTATCCCACCGTCACATTCTGTAGAAGGCCCACACCGATGGTGCCAAGAATGAAAAGAGGGCCCGAATTATTGCAAAAGCACAGAAGATGCTGAAATTGCCCTTTCGTCAGCTCCCCCTTATTCCAGAGCTCCATGGCGGCTTTCGCCCCCACCGGGTAGCCGGAAATACATCCTGAAAGCCATACGAAGGAAGCCTCCCCGGGCAAACCAAAAACTCGCCGCATAAACGGTTCAAAGATTCGCTGAAAAATCGGCAATACATCGAGTTCGATCAACAGCGAAATGCAAACAAAAAATGGAAACTGTGCGGGAAACACCGTGTTAAACCAGAGCAGCAGTCCCTCCCTCGCTCCCTCAAATACGGTCTGAGGGTATACTAGCAGTACAGTCAAAAAAAAGACGGCGCCAAGCCGGAGTATCCAAGTCCCCGCTGACGCCGTTCGAATGGAATCTCGCATCATCTTTTTCGCCTCGCCTCACGCTTCTATCTTAGATGTATGTGACAAAGGCGGCAAATATGCAATCTGCCAGACGATAACGTTCCGAAAGATCCATTACTTCCGATGAATGTTGAGCTCCTTGCGATTCTGCTGCAAAATCTTCATCTTCTGATCCATTATGGAATTGAACTCTTTGGATTTTTCCTCAATGGCCAGGGAAACCTCACGCAGGCGCTCTTCTGTGAAGGCGTTCAACTCTTTCAATTGGTCTTCAATCTGCATCAGAAGGTCGTCCGCATATTCTTTGGCGCCCATGCGCATATCCTTAGCGACCTTTTTAGCTGTCTCGATAATCTCTTCCGATTGCGCGTACGCCTTCTTGGTGACCTCATTCTCGTTGATCATCCGGCCGCGCTCTTCTTCCGCTTCCTTCAGCTTCAATTCTGCTTCCCGCTGCGCTTCAACGATGATCCGATTCTTCTCTTCCAGAACCCATTTGGACTGTTCGATCTCCGTCGGCAGTTTTAACCGTATATCGGTAATTAAATCGAAGAGTTCATCCCGGTCCACCATGGCCTTATCGCTAAATGGCACGGATTTCGCCTGCTCCAGAATTTCTTCGATATTCGCCAGTATTTCTTCAATTTCCATCTGCCGGTCCATCTTGATTCCTCCTAATATCATCGATAATTTTGATTGCGCTTTCCGGTACAAAGTGCTGTATACTACCGCCATGGCGCAGGATATCCTTGACGATGGTAGAGCTGATGAACGAATACTGAACATTCGTGCAGAGAAACAGCGTCTCCATCTCCGGATACAAATTTCGGTTCGCCTGCGCCATCTGCAACTCATATTCAAAATCTGAGACCGCGCGCAACCCCCGAAAGACCAGTTTGGCATCTTGCTCCCTCAGAAAATCCACCAGCAATCCGTGAAACGGAAGGATCTCCACATTGGCCAGGTGCCCAGTTCCAGCTGTCAAAATTCGGATTCGCTCGTCTAAGTTAAACATTGGATGCTTTGTGCTATTCACGAGAACTCCTACGATGAGCTTGTCCACTACCTCGGCTCCCCGCTCGATAATATCCAAATGCCCATTGGTCATGGGATCAAAACTTCCGGGATACACTCCAATACGCAACCTATTCCCCGCCTTCCGCTAACTCGAAAAAAGAAAATTTTGTTGTCCGATACCGCTTTTCCTTAACGCAGATCATGCCGTCCACCGCGATCTCCGTCTCAGAGGCGGACTCCACGACGGCAAAACCGGTCTCCGCCAAAAGTGAAAAATCTCGGATCGCGTCTAGGCATCGCGTCTCATGTCCCTGTCGGTAGGGCGGGTCCAAAAACACGATATCAAAGGTCTCCCCCCGCGCGGAGAGCTCACGCAGAGCAGAATAAACGTCACGTCCTATAAGCTCCGCCTGGTTTTGAAAATCCAAGGCTTTCAGATTTTGACGGATACAGGACAGCGCCTCCTCTTCCGACTCGATAAAGGCCGCGTACGCTGCACCCCTGGACAAGGCTTCGATTCCGATGGCGCCACTGCCCGCAAAGATGTCCAAAAACCGGCTGCCCGCAATGGAAAACTGAATGGAAGAGAACAGTGCTTCCTTCATACGGTCAGCCGTCGGCCGCGTGGCGTCGCTCTCCCTCGTCACGAGCTTGCGTCCCTTCGCTTTTCCGGCAATCACTCGCATCCAATCGCCCTTTCCACTCCACCAATTTAGTGGTCTACTTTCTATTTTATAGGAAAATCCACAAATGTCAAGGATTTCGCCGGATTTTTTCCCCGCCATATGGCAAGCTTCATAACTTCGTAATATATGTAAGTGACTGTTACATCCGCAACCAAAGCCATTGAAAACAAAGGATTTATCGCAATGTGTCTGCCTTATCCCTTTATACGATTTCATTTGTGTTTATGCTTCCCTTGCCGCTTCATTTTTTACGGGAAATTTCCAGATAAGAGATCACGACCGAAGACCCTTTAAGAGTTTCGGTCGTGATTGTTGCTTACGGATTTAATGTAATTGTTTCGTTTGCGAAATCATTGCCAGACCAGTCATCTTCATTGTATGCTCGGAAATTGAACTCAATCTCCTCAATTTCTGTAATACTGTTTTCTTCTAAAGTGGTATCAGACCAAGCCATAGAACTAAATGCGCATTTTCCTGCTGATACAGATGTCGCATAGAACGGGTCTGCCATGATTCCGTTTACAGAAGCCTCATCAACGCTAAACATCACATTGTTATCGGTTTTGTTAAGCAAGAACAGATTAACGGTATATCCCCAAATTTCATCATCTTCATAGCCTGTTACAGTGACAGTAACATATTCATTGTCGATGAGGATATTGTCAGAAGCCTGCGCTTCACGTACGAACTTAACCGCTTTATCTTCCCCATAAGGATAAATATGGATCGTTTCTTTTGCCACTGCATCTGCTTCCCAATCATTGCTATCGTAAACACGGAAAGTCAGTTCGATATCAGTATAATCGCCAACGCCATTTTCTTCAAGCTCATCGTCAGAGAAACTAATCTCTTCATTGGACTTTTTGCCTGCTGCAACTTCTGTTGCAAACACCGGATCGCATTGAACTCCATTGATTGCCGCACTCTCAACAGAAAACATGTATGTTTTATCTGTTGATTTGTTTTCAAGCTGTGCCTTTAAGGTGAATCCCCACATATTGTCAGGATCAATTTCGGTAATCTTAATCAAACACTCGGCATTGTCAACGGCGACAACCTCGGTAAACGATATTTCGTTCTTGTCTGTTTTTTCTTCATCCTTATTGCTTTCGCTTTGTGACGGATTTGTTCCATCATTTGTATCTGGCGTTGTTTCCCCGCCGCAAGCTGCAAGCGACAGTGTCAGCATAAGGGCGATAAGTAGAGATGCGAATCTTTTCATCTTGTGTTCCTCCTATCCTATATAAAAAGTGTGTGCAATCGAAGCCGCACACATATTATACCTCGTCTTTCTCTAAAATGAAAGGAGTTTTAAAAAAATTAACTCGTCGAGTAAAGGCAAAAAAAGGCATTGCTAGACTTTCGTCTTTGCAATGCCTCTCTCGTCAAATCGCAATTAGAACTGCTGTCCAGCTTTCTGAGTAGAATTCATGGTCGCGGTTCCCTGGCTAGCCATTTCCTGCTCAGCCTTTTCGATCATCTTCTTAACCATATAACCTCCAACGTATCCGTTCTGAGCGGAAGTCAGGTCTCCATTGTACCCCTGCTTCAGAGGTACACCAATCTCATTCGCTACCTCATACTTGAACTGATCAAGAGCCTGTCTGGCCTGAGGATATGCTTTCTTATTGTTAGACATGTTTCGTTCCTCCATTTCTTGCCCACATAAAGGGCAGCTCACAATTAAATTAAGAATCTTATAAAAGTCCGGAATCTTTTATAGGAAAGCCGCATTGGATCGGCTTCACTATTATAATGCCTCAATTCCTCCACATTATAAGTGTTAATTTTTTCGTACGCTTCTAATTTTTGGTTTTTTATAAGGAATTTTTTAACACGTCGCCATCAACAAACTGTTCAATCTTCTGTTTTAAGCGTAGATTCTCAGGGCGGCTTAACAGCGGATCCGCGGTTAATACCTCTTCCGCGGCCTGCTGCGCGATTTTAAGAATATCCAGATCCTTATACAAATCTGCCAGCTTAAAATCCGGCAAGCCGTGCTGGCGCAGTCCAAACACATCGCCTGTCCCCCGAAGGCGCAAGTCCTCTTCTGCAATATAAAACCCATCCTGGGAATCCACGAGAATTTTCATTCGTTTTCGCACGTTCGCTTGTTTGCTATCAGTTTTTAAAACGCAGTATGACTCGTGCTGCCCCCGTCCAACGCGCCCGCGCAGCTGGTGCAGCTGCGCCAACCCGAACCGCTCCGCATTTTCCACGATCATGAGTGTCGCGTTGGGCACGTTAACTCCCACCTCAACCACTGTCGTGGACACGAGGATTGGAATATCCCCCGATGCAAAGGCTTCCATCACCTCGTCTTTTTGCTCCGGCCTCATCTTGCCGTGCAATAGCCCTACTTTCAGATCAGGGAAGACCACATCCTGTAGGAAACTTTGGTATTCCACCGCTGATTTTAGCTCGGACTCTTCCGATTCTTCCACAGCGGGACAAATAATATACACCTGCCGGCCGGCTGTCACTTCTCTGCGGACAAACGAGTATACGCGCTCATCATACGTGTGGTCCACACAGAAGGTTTTCACAGGACTACGCCCTGGCGGCATTTCGTCCAGAATCGAAATGTCCATATCACCATATAGAATCATAGCTAGGGTGCGGGGAATGGGCGTCGCCGTCATAACCAGCACGTTGGGAGCCGCTGACTTATCCGCCAGAGCGACCCTCTGCCTCACGCCAAACCGATGTTGTTCATCGGTTATGACGATGCCGAGGCGCGCAAACTGAACCCCCTCCTGTATGAGCGCGTGGGTTCCAATGACCACATCGACCTCATGGGTCTGAATCTGTCCGTACACTTGCCGTTTTGTCTTTGCCGTCAGGGAGCCGGATAGAAGACACACCCGAATCCCGAAGGGTTCCAGCAGTCGAATGGCCTCCGCGAAATGCTGGCGGGCTAGAACCTCCGTCGGCGCCATCATAGCCCCCTGATAGCCATCCTTCGCCGCTGCATAAAGCCCCAGCATGGCGACAACTGTTTTCCCGGATCCTACATCCCCCTGAATCAACCGATTCATCGCCCGAGGCGAACACAGATCTTCCTGTATCTCGCTCCACACTCGCTTCTGTGCGTTGGTAAGGGGAAATCGCAGCTGTGCCAGAAATTCTGCATCCTTTCCCTCGGAGTCGATGATCTGTCCCTTTGTCTCGTCATCCAAAAGTTTTTTAATCTGCCGAAGCGCCATCTGCTGAATAAAAAATTCGTCAAAAATGAGTCTGCGCCTTGCCAGCCCTGCGGCTTCAAAGGTATCTGGAAAGTGGATTTTGGCGTAGGCAAATCCCAGCTGCGCCAGGTGATACCGCTGCAAGATCGCAGAGGGGAGATATTCTTCCAGCGCGTCGCCCGCCATCAGCAGCGCTTCCTTGACGGCCCCCCGTATCATCTTCTGCGTCAACGCTGTTGTCAAAGGGTAGATCGGCTCAATGGATGGCGTCTCACTCTGCTGGTCTGCCAACCGGTATTGGGGAGAGCTCATCTGGATTTGATTGTATTTTCGCTCCACCTTTCCATAAAAATAATACGTCTCACCGGCCTTGAGATTTTTTGCGATGAAGGGCTGATTAAACCAGACTGCCGAAAGAGCGCCGGTTTCATCTGCAATTCTGGCTTTACACACGGTGTACCGCCCTTTGCGAAAATTCTGAGGCGAGGACAGGACCCGAGCCCTGATCATCACATCCTCCCCCAGGGTGATTTGGGAGATGGAGAGGAGGTTCCGCTGATCCTCGTAATCTCGCGGAAAATAATTCAAAAGGTCCTCGATCGATGCGACACCCGCGTGATAAAAAGCCTCCGCTCTGCTGGGTCCGATTCCCTGAATCGCAACTAAAGGCTGTCTGAGTATCTCTTCCATTCCACCTCACTCCTCCCGAGTTTTATCGCCTACGGCGGCCTTTTCTATAGGAAAAAAGAGGGCTGCCTTCGCCCTCTCTCCGCCTTTACTCCGCCGAGATAATGTAGTAGTACAGCGGCTGCCCACCATATTGTACTTCCACATCCACCCCATCATAGCCGTCCGACACATACTTTGCTAACTCCTGAGCCTGACTTTCCTTGACATCCTCCCCATAATAGATGGTGACCAGTTCTGGCTCCTGCCCCATAATCCGATCCATGATCTTTTTGGACGTCTCATCCAGCTCTTTGCCGACCTCCTGTAGATCCCCGTCCATAAGGGCTAGAATGTCATCCTTTTTAATATCAAAGTCACCCATATGGGTGTCACGCACGGCATAGGTCACCTGACCTGTTGTAACCGTCTCCAGGCTCTGGGTCATCGCCTCAAAATTGGCATTGGCATCCTGATCCATCATATAATTCAGCATGGCCGTGATTCCCTGCGGGACGCTTTTGCTGGGCACCACGAGAAGCGTTTTCTCTTCCAAAAGCAGGGCCGCCTGCTGCGCAGCCAGGATAATATTCTTGTTGTTGGGCAGGATCAGGATCGTCTTGGCGTTGACCATGTCCACCGCATTCAAAATGTCCTCTGTGCTGGGATTCATCGTCTGGCCGCCTGGGATCACATAGTCCACCCCCAGCTGCCGGAATATCTCGTCCAGCCCATCCCCCAGAGACACGGCGATAAATCCGATCTCCTTGGCGGGTGCCTGTGGGCTTGACTTGGGAAGCGGCTCCTCCTTCTTGTGCTCAGGCTCCATGGACAGAGTATTCTGATGTTGCAGCCGCATGTTGTCGATTTTCATATTGCTCAGGTATCCATAGCTCAATCCCTTTTGAATCGCGAGTCCGGGATCGTTGGTGTGAACATGAATCTTGATAAGGTCTTCATCCGCCACAACCACAAGGGAATCCCCGATGCCGCTGAGATAGGCGCGGAACTCATCTTCCTTTGCCTCAGCATCTTTGACTCCATTGACGATAAATTCTGTACAATACCCGAAGGTGATGCTCTCCGTTGAGAAGACCGCCTGTGCAGATGAATTCCCATGTTCACCTTTGGTTCCATCTACAGTTGTCAGATTGCCAACCGTATCGTCCTCCGCCTTCAAAGCATCCAACATGCCATAATAGATATATAAAAGGCCCTGTCCTCCCGCATCCACGACTCCAGCTTCTTTCAGAACTGGAAGCATATCGGGCGTCTTCGCCAGCGTCTCACTGCCATATCGAAGTGCCTCCTCCAGAACTTCCACCACGTCCTCCGACCGCATGGCCAGTTCTAGCGCCTTGTCTGCAATCTCCCTGGCCACAGTCAGAATTGTACCTTCCTTTGGCTTCATGACAGCTTTGTACGCTGTCTCCACCCCAAGCTGCAATGCCGTTGACAGTGTGGCCGTGTCAATCTCCTGCACATCACGCAAACCTTTATAAAATCCCCGAAACAGTTGGGAAACGATAACGCCAGAGTTGCCTCTCGCCCCGCGCAGCGCGCCTGACGACAATGCCTTCGCCACGCCGGGAATATCGGCGCCCTCGGCATTTAAGACCTCGCGAGCTGCGGACATCATGGTTAAGGACATGTTCGTCCCTGTGTCGCCGTCTGGCACCGGAAAAACATTCAACTCATCCACCGAATGTTTATGCTCCTCCAAACGGTTGGCCCCCGCAATGATCATCTGACGAAACTTCGCTACCTGTATGCTTTTCAACACAACGTTCTCCTCCTAAGGGTACCAATCTGCAATTTAGCGTTCTCCACTGTCGACGCGGACACCTTCCACATAAATATCCACGTTGGCGACTTCCAATCCCAGCATGTCTTCCACCTTGTATTTAACCGTACTCATGAGGTTATCCGCGATGGCCGAAATCTTCGTCCCGTACTCCACAATAATGTGGAACTCTAAGACGACCTGGTTATCCTCCTGGGTTGTCACCTTGATCCCCTTTGTCAGGCTGTCACCGAGCAAAAGTTGTACAAATCCATCCTTCACATTAATGGAGGCCATTCCCACGACCCCATAGCATTCCATGGCGGCCAGTCCTGCGACTCTGGCAATGACTTCGCTATCTATCGTAACAGAACCGAAATCCGTCTTAATCTTCGCAGCCATATCCATTCCTCCTATTGACTTCATATTACTAGTATTATACCAAGTTTTTCGTATTTTGCAAAAGGTTTTTTTGAAAATGCAAAAAAATTGTAGCATCCCCCAGGCGCTACAATTTTCTTCGTTTTTTTAGAAATTTTCCTTGCAATCTGCTCATGAATCTGATAAAATATGAGTGTTGTATTTGTGATGAACATGAATTTGATTGTTGGACAAAGGAGGTGCAATCATGGCCAAATGTGATATCTGTCAAAAAGGCGTACAGTTCGGCATCAAAGTCAGCCATTCCCATAGACGATCGAACAGACAATGGAAACCCAATATCCGTACCGTGAAAGCTATCGTAAACGGAACCCCGAAAACACTTCATGTATGTGCCAGTTGTTTGAGATCCAATAAGGTTACAAGAGCGTAATCGCCCTTAGGAGGAGAGCAATCCCTATACAAAAATGAAGAATTGCGGCAGGCGGGCGCCAGGCTGAGTTTCTCAGCACGGCGCCCGCTTTGGCGTCCTGCGATTCTCGTTGCCGCTCTCGGCGGACTTTCCGATAGGACAAAAAGAGCCTGCCCCCTGGCAAGCTCTCGCTGTGCGACAAATCAAAAACGTGAAATCAGCACCGCCGGCGCCCTTTCAGCAGAAAAAGCCCCAAGGCAATCAGCGCCACCGCTAAAATCCATTGGATAAAAACATTGCAGAAAAGAATGGCCAGTAAGATACCGATACCCGCGGCGATGAGGAGAAGTCCTGCCAATTGTTTTAAAAATTCTTGTTGCCGTCCTGGCTTAGAACAACAGGGCCGGAACGGCTTGCAACCTGGTCTGCCCATACGATGGACGCCCTCCCTCCGAAGCTTGATACTCTATTTTATGAGGGAAGGCTCTTCCATGTGACTACATTATAGATGTATCGCTGATTCAGTCGGAAGACTGGATGATAAGGAGATAGCCGCTGATAATTCGGATCCGCCCCCGGTGGTACAGCAGCTCATTGCTGATGCCAAGGCTGCGGCCACTGGGCAACAGCGCATCCTGCAATGGATACAGAAACCCTTCCAGCGTAACGCCAGCCACATCGCCAAACATGGGAATAAGGGAGATATACCGCATTCCCTCTTCCTTTTCCACGTCCAACACCGCCGGCGCTTTGACCATCTGAACCGTATTGTGCCCATCCAGTAAGCGGCAGCGCACTCCCGCGTCGGTGGGCTGTTTTAGAAGTGTAACGTTGGCCAGGCTGTGGTCTATCCGGCTCCCTGTGCCTCCGAGGATCCAAATCTCGCCGGTGTGCCCGGCTTTCTCCATAGCGGCTTCTATGGCAAGCTCTGTGTCCGTATAATCCTTCCTAGGAGGATACTGGGTTATCTCTCCCTGAAAATTCTGATACTGCTTGACCAGCGCTGAATCCACGGAATCAAAATCCCCCAATATCTCGTTGGGTATGAGGCCAAATCGCTGGGCGTGTACCAACCCCGAGTCAGCGGCGATCACCCATTTTGGGTTGTACCGCTGTACCTTCTCCCTCAGATTTCCCGAATCGTTGAGCCGGCCGCCAGTCAAAATTAAGACTTTCATCTAATCTTCTCTCCGTTCCAACAGCGCTTTATACTTTCGAACATTGCCTTCCGGATCCACGCCGTCAAAAATCGCGGAACCCACCACCAAAACATTGGCTCCCGCCTGGATCACGGATTCGCAGGTTGCCGCATTTATGCCGCCATCCACCTGGATCAGCAGGTCTGGCTTCCACTTCTCCGCCATGGCGCGCAATCTTGCAATTTTGTGCAGCGTGGAGGGGATAAAGGATTGGCCTCCAAAGCCTGGATTGACTGTCATGATCAAGACCATGTCCAAATCCATTAGGACTGGCTCCAACAGCTCCACCGGTGTCCCCGGATTGACAGCACAGCCTGCCTTCAGCCCAAGTTCTTTTATATGCTGAATCGTCCGGTGCAAATGCCGGCACCCTGATGCCTCCTGGTGGACAGTCACGATGTCCGCGCCTGCATCTGCGTACAGCTTTAACAGGCCGTCGGGATTTTCCACCATCAGATGTACATCGAAGGGAATGGCGGCATAGCGCCGCAGTGCCTTGACAATCATGGGACCTATGGTGATATTGGGGACAAAATGCCCGTCCATGATATCCAGATGTAGCCAATCACACCCGCCTCGGACCGCCTTTTCCACCTCTTCCTGCAGATTTCCAAAATCCGCCGTCAAAATCGACGGTGATAATACGATCATCTCATTTTCCTCCAAGCTCCTCGTGGGCAGTCAATCAAAGGTTTCTTGCTTTTATTTCCATCGGTTGCTTTCCTGCTCACGCCGTATCTCCTGATATAATTCCGAATAGCTGTCATAGCGCTGCGCTGAAATCTCGCCCCTTCGAACGCCGAGTTTCACGCCGCAATCCGGTTCGCTGATATGGCTGCATCCGGTAAAACGACAGTCCCCCAGCCAGGGAAGGAATTCCGGATAGTATTGTCCCAAGTCCGGATAGGGAATATGCTCCAAATGGAGTGATGTAAATCCAGGGGTATCCGCGACAAAGCCGTTGCCACTATCCAGAGGAATTAATTTCGCGTGGCGTGTGGTATTGCGGCCGCGCTGTACCTTCTCGCTCAATTGTCCCGTCTGGAGAACAAGGCGGCTATCCACTGCATTGAGCAGAGATGATTTGCCGGCGCCGGAAGGGCCTGTAAAGACCGTGACCTTGCCCTCCAGCAGCTGCCGCAACTCTGCAATGCCCTCCTTGAGATAGGCGCTGGTATGAATCACCTGATAGCCAGCAGATTCGTACACCGCTGTCATTTCGTCCGCCTGATCATCCTCCTTTAAGTCCCATTTATTTAGGCAGATGACGGCCTGAATGGACTGCTGGGCAGATTCCACCAAGAACCGGTCCAACAGCGGATAATGCGGATTGGGATTTTTGATGGCAAACACAACCACAACCTGATCAACATTGGCAGCAGCGGGGCGCACCAGTTGATTTTTTCTTGGCAGAATTTCCTCCAGATACCCTTGATCAGAAAATCGCACATGATCTCCAATAACTGGCGTAATATTCTCTTTGCGAAAAAGTCCCCGCGCCTTGCATCTCGTAACTGCGCCCTGCTGATACACGTCATAAAAGCTACTTACGCCGGCGATAATGGTTCCTTCCCCCATACATCCTCCTTAAGTAGGACCGGAGCGCTCGCACGCCGCCGGTCCTCTTTCACTCCGTTATTCATTTACATTCCGCGTCAAAACTGGCGAGTTATCCAGGAAAACCTTGATGACCACGGTTCCTCTGGGGTAGGCCACGGAAATGCCTCCCTGGGAGCCAAAGGTGGCCGCTGTCACAGTCTTGTTGTAGAGTTCCGTCATCTTTCCATCCTTGTCCGTGGCTTGAATGGTCAGAAGTTTTGAACCTGTATCATTCTTTGAAAAGGGGCTGGTCAGAATGATATTTCCACCATCTTTGCCCACCGTTTCTGCGTCCAGCGTTCCAAGGCTGACTGTGACATCCACCGCCGTTCCCTCCATGACCTTCGCACCTTTCTCCGTCCCCTGGGCGATTATTTTGCCTTTTTCCACAGAGTCATGATAGGATTCGCTGACGGTGCCTATGGTCAGCTTGCGCTGTGTCAGTTCTTCCTTCGCTTGATCTTCCGTCATTGTGGTCAGATCCGGCACCTCAATCAGCGTTTCCCCTGTCCCTGTGCTGACGTAGATGGTAACGATGGTCCCCTCCGTCAGATCCGTGTCTTTCACCGGATCCTGGGAGATGACCGTGCCCATGGCAACTGTCTCGTCCGCCCTTGTCTCCACGGTGTAGGGCAGACCTGCATCGACCAGAGCCTTCACCGCACCTGCATAGGTCAGATTGGTTACATCCGGAACCTTATCCACCTGCCGTTTTCCCATACTGAGAACGACTTTGATCACGGAGCCTTCCACCGCTTCCGTATTGACGGCGGGATCCTGTCCGGTAATCTTTCCAGCGTCGTATTCATCGCTATATTCCTGTCTCTCCACTTCCACTGTAATCTTCAGCCCTGATACCTTATCCTGCGCTTCCTCCAGGGTATACCCTGTCAGGCTCGGTATCAGATTGCTCTTAGCCTGCCTCAGCACAAAACTGAAGATCAAGACAAGGGCTATAATCAACACCGCCGCTCCACAGGCGGAAAAAATGAGGATCTTCTTCTTTTTTGCCGCGGTATCCGGCTTCCTCTCCTCCTCCTCATCCTCCTCCGTCTCGGGAACGGGACGTTTCGGCGGCGCCGGGTGAACATCCTGGCGGCGCGGTGGCTCCCCATAGGGTGTCTCCTCGTCGACCTGTGCGGGGAGCGGCACAATATAGTCATGATCCACATAGACCTTTCGCAGGTCCGCCATGAGCTCATCCGCCGATTGATACCGAAGCTCCGGACGTTTTTGCGTCAGCCTGCGAATTATCGCAGCGAGTCCTGGCCACAGAGCCGCATTCTCCTTCCGGGGATTGGGCATGGGATCATGAATCTGCTGCATCGCAACCGAGACCGGCGTATCGCCATTGAAAGGAAGTCTCTTCGTCGCCATCTCATACATGGTGATTCCCAGAGAGTACAGATCGCTGCGGACATCCACAAAACCGCCTCTCGCCTGTTCAGGTGAAAAGTAATGCACCGACCCCATGGTATCCATATGGTTCGTCATGGTCGTAGAGGTTGCCGCCTTTGCGATTCCAAAATCCGTAACCTTCACTGCACCCTTTTGGGTAACCATAATATTCTGCGGCTTGATATCCCGGTGAATGATATGATTCGCATGGGCAACGCGGAGAGCGTCCGCTATCTTCAACGAGATCTTCAAGATTTCCTCCGACGACATGGTATCGCGCCGCCGAATGTACTCCTTTAACGTGATGCCGTCTATGTATTCCATAATGATATAATAGACGTCCTTCTCCTGCCCTAGATCGTACACCCCCACAATATTGTTATGGGAGAGGCTGGCAGCCGCAAGCGCCTCTTTTTGAAACTTTGCCAACACCACTTCGTCACTGGCGTACTCTTTGCGCAGAACTTTGATCGCTACCATCCTGTGCAGCTTATAGTCCTTTGCTTTATATACAATCGCCATGCCTCCGGAACCGATTTCCTCTACAATCTCATACCGGTTGCCTAAAATAGTTCCCGGATTAAGCATGTTGCGCACCTTCCTTCCATAAGTCTATCAGTATGACCGATATATTGTCATACCCCCCGTTACCGTTTGCCCTATCGATGAGCTGTTCCGCTAGCCCCTCGATTTCATCCTGGCTGCTTGGCACTGTCGTCCCCAACAAGCGGAGGAGTTCTGTATCCTCAACCATATTGCTGAGGCCATCGGAGCAGAGCAGCACTCGCAGAATTCCTGTCAAGGGAATCTCAAACGCATCGACGCTGACTTGCTCCTCAATTCCAACAGCTCTGGTAATCACATTCTTCTGAGGATGAACTCTCGCCTCCTCCTCCGTGATTTCTCCCTTCTGCACTAGCTCTTCCACGACAGAGTGATCGATGGTCAGCTTCTTCAAGCCAACGCCACCTTGTCCATCAGCCTGAACAAGATATAGCCGGCTATCCCCGACATTGACGCAAAAAAGCGTATCCTCCATGATAACCGCGGCGACAAAGGTGGTCCCCATGCCCGTCCAGGCGGAAGACTGTTTGGATAGCTTGTAGACATATCGATTTGCGCTCTCCACGCCTTCGCGCAGCAGCTTGACAATGCTGTCTTCTTTAAATGACTTCTCGGCCACTTCCTGAACAAAAAATTGAACCGCTTCCGACGATGCGTGTTCCCCAGCTAAATGGCCGCCCATCCCATCCGCCACGATAAACAGGTTGGGAAGATCCCCCACTGGTTCCATGGAACAGTACACAGAGTCTTGATTAGTCTTTCGAAGCTTGCCTACATCACATTTTGCAGCTGCAAACATTCTAACACCTCACTATTTTCATTCCAACCGGCTTGGACGAATCTCTTATGCACGCGCGTACCGATTTCTGAGCTGACCGCAAGCGCCGTCAATGTCGGCGCCCATCTCTCTGCGTATCGTCACCGGAATTCGTCCCATCTCTAAAACCTTGGCAAATTCCCGGACACGCTGGGGCGATGACCGGGCTAACCCACGCTCCTCCACGGGATTAACCGGGATGAGGTTTACATGGGCGAGCATTCCCCGCAGCCTTTGCACAAGCCGCACCGCATCGTCCCGCCCATCGTTACACCCCTTTATCAATGCGTATTCAAAGGTGACTCGGCGCCCTGTTTCCTTTGTATAGTACTGACAGGCATCGAGGAGTTCGTCAAGAGAAAACCGAGCGGCCCCCGGCATCAACTGCCTACGGAGTTCATCATCAGCCGCGTGAAGAGAGACGGCCAGCGTCACTCCCACGTGGCAATCGGCAAATTCTCGGATGCGATGGGGAAGCCCACAGGTGGATACCGTTATGTTTCGAAGGCTAAGTCCCCGCCCCTTCTCCTCCCGCATCAGGGAAAAAAATCGAAGCAGCGCGTCATAGTTGTCAAATGGTTCCCCGCAGCCCATCACGACCACATGGGAGATTCTGACCGACGCCTCCTTGGACGCCGCGTATACCTGCTGGACCATCTCGCCCGCCGTAAGGTTTCGAACCAGACCTCCTAGAGTGGAGGCGCAAAAGCGGCACCCCATCCTGCATCCCACCTGGGAGGAGATGCAAAGGGAATACCCGTATTCATAGCGCATAAGCACTGATTCGATGCACTGTCCATCCCGCAGGCGAAATAAAAATTTTGTTGTCTCATCTTTCGTCGATCGCTGCTTCTTCGCCAGCTGCATCTCGAAAACTGGAATCGACGACTCCAATTTTCGGCGGAGCTCCTCCGGCAGAACCGTCATCTCCAGAAAGGATGTGGCATCCTTCTGGTGTAGCCATTGAAAGATCTGCCGGCCCCGGTATGCCGGTAGCCCCCATCCCACGCACAGGTCTTCCCACTCTTTTGGCAGGAGACTGTGCGGGTCCTGTTGTTCCAGGTTCATCCAATGCTTTCCTCCTGAACTTTGCAATAAAAAAGCCATCCATCCCTGCCTCCACCGGCATAAGGACGGCATATCCATCCTTTATAGTATCACACTCCAGCTTCCTTGGCAAATCCTTTTCAAAATTTTCTATGAAAAAATCCTGATGTTTTTCTAAAAAAAGTTGTACGGTTTCCTCATTCTCCGCAGGGTTGATGGTACACGTGCTATACACCAACGCACCGCCGGGACGGACTAGATGGGATGCAGCTTCGAGTAAAGCGGTTTGCAGCTTGACCAGCTCCCCCATCTGGTCTGGCGAGCGATTGAGCTTGATATCCGGTTTGGATCGCAGAATCCCCAGCCCCGAACAGGGCGCATCCAGCAATACCGCGTCAAAGCTGCCCTCTTCCTCTGGCTCCCAGGCGACGCCGTCCCGAAATTGGGTCTGGATGATGGAAACCCCTAGACGCGCTGCATTTTCTTCTATGAGCTTTACTTTATGTTCGTGGATATCGCGGCTGATAATCACGCCTGTATTTTGCATGAGCTGGGCAATATGGGTTGATTTTCCTCCCGGGGCGGCACACATGTCCAGCACTCGGTCTCCGGGCTTTGCCCCCAGAGCGCGTCCTGCCAGCGCAGAACTTTCATCCTGGACGATGAAGAAGCCCTGCTTGAATTCTGGCCAGGCCGCCATATCGCCGCCGTCGGTTATATATGCACATTCCGGCAGAACGTCGCCAGGACGGACATTTTCCACTCCCACCTTGTCCTGCAACATCACAAGAAAATCCTCCGGGGAAATCTTGAGGGTATTGCACCGCAGACAGAGCCGCTTTGGTCCGTGGGAGACCTCCGCCAGCTCCAGCATTTTGGAGTAACCATAGGCGTCAAGCCAGATTTTCAAGATCCAGACAGGAATGGAGTGCCGGATGGACACATAGGCCAGCGGCGACTCCTGGGAATCCGGTAACACTGGCTTTTTATCGCCGCGCAGAATTCCCCTCAGCACTCCATTCACAAAGCCCTGAAGCCCTCGCAGGCGGGATTGCTTGACGAGTTCCACGCCCTCGTGGACAGCAGCGCTGTCGGGGACTTTATCAAAAAACAAGAGCTGGCAGACCGTCATGCGGAGAACCACCGCCACCCAGGGTTTCATCTTAACAACGGCAGTTTTCGAATAGGTGTTGATCACGGCGTCAATATAATACAGCTCGGATATCGTGGTATAGACGAGGCTGGCAATAAAGGCTCGATCCTTTCGGTCCGCCTCAGGGGGCAGATTTCGAAGCCGCCGGTTTAAGACGATGGAGGAATACCCCTTGTCATACAAAATCTCCATAAGCGCCTGGGCAGCTTCCCGCCGGGCACTCCAACGGTTATCGGTCATTGCCATTTCTCCTGCCAAAAAGCAATAGTAGCCTGAGCAAACTTGCAAGGGCTGTCGCCGCGGCTGCCACGTAGGTCATGGCCGCCGCTGACAAAACACGTCTCGCCTGCGGAATCTCGTCCTCCAGCAGTAGATTGCTGCTTCCCAGTATGGCGATGGCTCGCCTGGACGCATTGAATTCCACCGGCAGGGTGATGAGCTGAAAGACCACCGCCGCTCCAAAGAGCAGAATTCCCATCTGAATCAAGAAATACCCAAAATCCGTATTGCCCCGCACGCCGCCAAAAAGGATCCCAAGAAAAATCAAGGGCATCGAAAGGTTGGAAGCGATCTGGGTCACGGGTATAATCGCATTCCGCAGCTTTAACGGGAGGTATCCCTCATGATGCTGAATCGCATGCCCTACTTCGTGGGCCGCTACGCCAAGCGCTGCAATGGAAGTACTGTCAAACACGCTGTCCGATAAGCGCAGCATTTTCTTTCTCGGGTCATAATGGTCCGAAAGCTGTCCTACCACATGCTCGATTCCCACATCGAAGATGCCGGCGCCGCGCAGGATGGTATCCGCCGCCTGCGCACCGGTATATCCCATCCGGCAGGGAACTTGACTGTACCTTTGATACGTGCTCTTCACCTTATATTGCGCATACATGGCGAAGATCAGTGTGGGCAGCACTAAAATCAGATAATAAGGGTCGATATAAAACATCCTGCATCACTCTCCCTGTAAGATTTCTCCCTCCACTTTATTTCCCAACAAAAATGCACTGGCCGGCATCATCTTTTTTCCCTGAAGCTGCAACTCTTCCACCGCGATGACACCTTTTCCCGTCTGAACCCAGAACATCTTCTTCGGAGACTTGAGCACTCGCCCAGGCTCTCCCTGCTTCTCTGGATCCACAAGGGAGGCCTTCCCGATGGCCAGCTTTTGCCCTCGCAGATAGGTGTAACACGATGGCCACGGAGTAAAGGCACGAATCCGGTCTACGATCTGTCTTGCACTCATGGTCCAATCAATGCGGCCATCCTCCTTTGTCAAGATGGGGGCGTAGGTCGCGTCTTCCTCCCGCTGTGGCTCCCTCGGGAGACACTCCCCCCGAGAGAGAATTGCCAAAATCTCCCCCGTCACCTTTGCCCCGGCCGCTGCCAGTGCATCATACAGTGTTCCCGCTGTCTCCTCTTCCCCAATGGGAACTTCCTGTTTCAGGATCATGTCGCCTGTATCGATGCCAGCGTCCATCTGCATGGCCGTCACACCGGTTACAGCCTCCCCGTTGGCAATCGCCCACTGAATTGGGGCGGCCCCCCGATACTTAGGCAATAGGGACGCGTGGATGCACACGCACCCAAAAGCCGGGATGTCCAAAATCGCCTGGGATAGAATCTGGCCGTAGGCGGCGACCAATATCAAGTCTGGACGGAGGTCCCGCAGCTGCTCCACGGCAGCCGATGTCTTCACCCGTCTCGGCTGGTAGACTGGCAGTCCCAATTCCATTGCCAATTGTTTCACAGGAGGTGGCGTCAAAATCGCCTTTCGCCCCTGCGGTTTGTCCGGCTGTGTGTAGACGCCGACGATCTCATGTTCCAATCGGGCTACCTCCCGCAAGATACAAGCGGCAAATTCTGGAGTCCCCATAAATACGATGCGCATCGCTCCACCTCGTTTCTATTCTTCTACCCATTCTTCCACTTTATCCACAAAGAGGACACCGCTCAAATGATCGATTTCATGGCAGAAGGCTTTTGCCAATAACCCGCGGCCTACCTTCTCAAAGGGCTTGCCCTCGCGGTCCAGCGCTCGAACTTTCACAACCATAGGCCGATTTACAATTCCCGATTTTCCAGGTATACTCAGACACCCCTCGGCTGTCCTCTGAATCCCAGATGTCTCCACGATCTCTGGGTTGATCAGCACCAGCTTTTCCCCTGGCTGCTCCGTATCGATGACGATCACCTGCTTCAGTATGCCGACCTGCACAGCGGCCAGACCGCATCCCTGGGCGTCGTACATGGTCTCAAACATATCATCAATCAGTGTTTGCAGCCGGTCGTCAAATAATTCTACCTTTCGCGAAGGTTTTCTTAAAATTTCATCCTGCTCTTTTCGTATATTGCGAAGCGCCATTCTGAACACATCCTTTCTATACTCTAAAACATTGTCACTGGATCCAGATCCATCTGAATTCCTATTTTGGCGTTCTTCTTTTGGTATTGTTCCTGACAATAGTGGCCGTAAGCCGTCAACCTGGCGGCATCCGGGTGTTTGACTAGAATCTTCCATCGAAACACATTGTTGATTCTAGCTGTGGAAGCCGGGGATGGCCCTAAGAGCTGGAAGCCTCGTCTTTTCCCGTACCGCTCCAACAGTTGATAAAAATCCCTGGCGCACTGAATCAGCTGGTCTTCTTGAAGAGATGTCAGCAAAAATTGCAGAATATGTGTGAAGGGAGGGCAATTGAGAAGCTTTCTGGCGGTGATTTCATTGGCGTAGAAGGCCTTGTAGTCTTGTTTGACTACATCCTCGATGCAATAATGGTCTGGCGAGTAGGTCTGTAGCAGTACCTCTCCCTCCAGACCGGCTCTGCCAGCGCGCCCGGCAACCTGTGTCAAGAGCTGAAAGGTCCGTTCTGTACTGTGATAGTCGCTGGAATACAAGGTCATATCGGCCGCCACTACGCCAACAAGGGTTACATAGGGGAAATCCAAGCCTTTGGCGATCATCTGCGTCCCTACCAGGATATCGGCGTCCCGATTTTGGAAAGTATGATATGCCGCTTCGTACGCGCCCTTGCGGCCAGTGGTATTCATATCCATACGCAATATTCTGGCCTGGGGAAACAGCCGCTGTACTTCCTCCTCCACTCTCTGGGTCCCAGCTCCAAAGTATTTGATATACGAGGAACCGCATTGGGGGCAGGATGCCACCATCTCGGCCTCTTTTCCACAGTGATGGCAGATCAGCCGCCTCGTATCCTTGTGCCACGTGTACGGCAAATAGCATCGGGGACATTTGAGAACAAACCCGCAGCTTCTACAGTTGACAAAGGTCGAGTGCCCCTTTCGGTTGAGGAATAAAATCACCTGCTCGCCCCTTGCCAGCCGCTCTCTAATTCCCTGCTGCAAGCGCCTGCAAAAAATAGACATATTGCCCTCGGCCATCTCCTGGCGCATATCCACCGTGGTGATCTTCGGCATTCTGGCCTTCTCCACCGCCCGCTTGGTTAACTGCAACAGTGTATACTCCCCCTGCTGGGCGCGGTAATAGGTCTCCACAGCAGGGGTCGCGGACCCGAGAACGAGAGGACACCCCGCCTGTTCCGCCATGGCGCTTGCAATGTCCCGGGCGTGATACCGGGGCGTCTGCTCTGACTTGTAGGTTGTCTCATGTTCTTCGTCTAACACGATAAGGCCCAGCTTAGAGAAGGGAGTAAATAGAGCTGAGCGCGGACCGATCATAACTTGGATGCGGTTTTCCTTTGCCAGCTTCCACTGCCATGCTCGCTCCTGATCCGTCATCCGGCTGTGGGTGACGCCTGCGCGCCTGCCAAATCGCCTGCGAAAGACTTGCACCAACTGCGGCGTCAAACTGATCTCGGGAACCAACAAAATCGCTTGCTTATCAGCCCGCATGGCATGGTCGATCGCCTGCATGTAAACCTCCGTCTTGCCACTGCCCGTCACGCCGTGGAGTAGAAAGGTCTCCTTTTGCCCCTTCTGAATGGAAGCGGCGATGGCGTCCACCGCCTTTTGCTGCTCTTCATTTAGCTCCCTGGGCCGCTCCAGCTCTCCCTCTTCATAAAGCAAAGTAGCCGGCGGGTCCCCCTCCGGCTCTTTCCATATACGAATTCGTCCTTGCACCTGCAGGGAATCCAACGACGCACCTGTAATGGGCGAGGCCTTGCGGATCTCCTTGAGCTTGCCTTTACCGCCCGGCAACGCCGCCAGCGCGTCCAAAAACCCTTGCTGCCGAAGGCCTGGTTTGGCTGCGCCCATTTTTCCCGCGCCCGGCAACACTTCCACCATGTCCACGAGTTTCTCTTCCTGCATCAGTAAACGGGGAACAAACAGTTCCAGACAGGAGGATAAGGGTGCGCCCAGCTCCTCCTTCATCCTCTGGGCAAGTGCCAGATTATTTTTTGTAAAAACCGGCTCCTGCCGCAGAATTCGCCGGACGGATTTCAACTTCTCCTCCGGAACGGCGCAATCAGACGAAAGCCCGATGACAAAACCTTCGATCATATGATTGCGCGGGCCAAAAGGCACCTCCGCCATCATGCCCTCTTCCAAAGTGGACTGGAGTCCTTCCGGCACTCGGTACGTATAGATTTGATCGACCTTCTGGTGATGCAGATTGACAATAACTTGGGCGAACTGCCGCGCCATACGCTATTCTTCTTCCTCGATATCAGCGCTAAAATCCACAACGGACATATCATCGTACCCCACCGTGGCCGTCTCTTTGGCCGCTTCCTTTGTGAGAATGCCGATTTTTTCTTCCTTCATCTCCTCGACCGCGATGGACAAAACCCGCCGGCTTCCTTTCACTGGCACCGTGGGGTAATCGCCGTCAATCAGGCTTCTCGCCCTCTTCGCCGCCGCGATCACGACGCTGTATCGACTGTTAATCTCCGGTATATTCTTTTCTCTGTTGACTTCATTAATATGATCAATCAATTCTTGATATGATGGGTGCAGCATGCATTTCACTCCTAACTCAGATTGCGCGGCGAGGCCGCCATTCATCTTTTTTATGATACCAGATTCTGCGAGAAAAAGCTAGCCCTAAATTGTGATGGGTAAAAAAGTTCGCTCCGCGAACTTTAGAAGAACCTCCGGTTCTTCAAGTTTAGGTCCGCCTTACGGCGGACTTTCATTGGGTAAAAAAGTTCGCTCCGCGTACTTTCCTGTAGGACAACGAAGGACTCTACTTCGCATCCATCTCCATCCCCTGGAGCCGTAGATTCTCTAAATGATCAAGATTTCGCTCTAATTTTGCATGGCTGGCAGAGACGATCGCGTGAATCTCGTCGGCGCAAGATTCCACCGTATGATTGATCACCACGTACTCATACTGCTGAACAAACGGGAGCTCCTCCACTGTACGGCGCAGACGCTTCGCGATGGCCTCCTGGCTCTCCGTCCCACGGCCCACAAGACGCTCCTTCAACACCTGCATGCTTGGCGGTACAACAAAAATCATGAGGGCCTCGGGAACCATCGCTTTGATTTTCAGCGCCCCCTGAACCTCAATCTCCAGGATAACATCCCGCCCCTCTGCCAATGCCTCCATGGCGAAGGACTTGGGTGTTCCGTAGTAGTTGTCCACATATCTTGCCCACTCAAATAGCTCGCCACGCCGAATCATCTCTTCAAATTCTTCCCGTTGGATAAAATAATATTCTCTCCCGTGCTGCTCTCCCTCGCGGGGCTGCCGCGTCGTAGCAGAAATTGAGAGGGCGTAGGGATATCGTTTCACAAGATCCTTGACAACGGTTCCCTTGCCAACCCCTGAGAAGCCAGACACGATGGCCAATGTTCCTTGCCTCATCCCTGCTCAGCCTCCTGTATCTCCTCGTCGTCCTCCGGCGTGTCCAGTTCCTTGGCGTTGAGGCGGTTTGCCACAGTTTCCGGCTGAATCGCGGATAAAATCACATGGCCGCTGTCCGCAATCAGGACGGCCCTTGTCTTTCGCCCATAGGTGGCGTCTACAAGCATGCCGGATTCCCTTGCCTCCTGAATCTTGCGCTTGATCGGCGCTGATTCTGAGCTGACAATGGCAATCAACCGGTTTGCATTGACAATGCTCCCAAATCCTATGTTAATTAACTTGATCTGCATATACTGCCTCCATTTATTCTAGGTTCTGTATCTGCTCCCGAATCTTTTCAATTTCATTCTTCATACCCAGCGCTGCCCGGGTGATCTCCAGATCATTGGACTTGGACGCGATGGTGTTGGCCTCGCGGTTCAACTCCTGTGTCAGAAAGTCAAGCTTTCGCCCCGACGCTTCCTTCAAGTCCAAAGCCTGCCTAAACTGCTGGATATGACTGGACAGCCTTGTCAGCTCTTCATCGATACAACACCGGTCCGCGAACAGCGTGACCTCCGTTTCCAGTCTGCCCGGATCCAATGAGGGGAGCTTTGTCTCATCCAAAAGCTCCTCCACCCGCGCCCGCAGTTTATCCCGATAATTTCGCACCACCATTGGAGCGCGCTGCTTGATCTCCTCCACAAGCTGCGACATAGCGTCCAGCTTGTCCAGCAGGTCCCGGCGAATGGCGCCGCCCTCCTTCTCCCGCATGGCGGTCAAATTGTTCAGCGCCTCCGTCAGCGCTTGCATTAATAGCGACTCGATATACGCCTCATCCTCGATCACCGCGTGTGCCTTTAACACTTCCGGAAAGGACAGGATATGGCTTAGAGACAGGTCGTCTGCAAGTCCCAGGGGGCTTCCCGCCTTTCGAAGCGCCTCCACGTACTCTCCCAGAAGCGCTTCATTTACCAGAACGCTTCCTGTGAGAGCCCCGTCATCCTCGTAATTGATATACACATCGACCTTGCCTCGAGAGATCCATCGCTTCAGCATGTCGCGCACAGACGGTTCCAGGGAGCTGATCTTGCGGCTGATCCGTATATTCGGTTCGAAATAACGATGATTGACAGTTTTGATCTCCACGGTAAACCGCTTTCCCTCTAGCGCAAACTCCCCTCTTCCAAACCCGGTCATACTCCTCGCCATTTCCATTACCCCCTGCTTCCTTTTGCGCTGCTGCGCTCTTTCTCTATTATAAAGTAGGAAGCGCCAAAATGCAAGAATTTTAACCAAAGGGTTTGTGAAAATTCCTCCACTGCCTTGGCGTCATCTGGTACTGTTTCTGAAACTGGCGGTTGAAAGAAGATAGGGATTTAAAGCCCACCTCCTGAGCGATATGTGCAATGGGCCTCTCACTTGACTCTAACAGGACAGCCGCCATCTTGAGACGTATTTTCACCAGGTACGTTAGAGGCAAGTCTTTTGTCACCCTTTTAAACACCCTGCGGAAGTGAGATTCGCTAAGGTTACAGGCCTTCGCCATTTGGCAGACGCTCACATCCTCCCGATAATTCTGTGATAAATAGTTGAGCGCCGGCAGTATCATCTCCAAATTTCCGTTTCCTTCCAGCCGAAACTCCTTCATGTTCTCCTGGCGGTTCAATCTGATAAAAAGCACTTGCAGCAAGGAAAGCACCGCCTCCCTGTAACCTTCTTTCTGTTCATGTAGCTCAGAAAAAACGAGCCGGACCAGTTCTGTCAAGTCGTGATCCGATAGGATTTCATTGTGCGGATTTCGCAATTGAATTGGGAATCGATCGGTGTCAATCGTTATATAGTTCCACTGGCTTGGCCTCTCATTAGGGCTCTGCGCGATGTGTGGCCATCCCGGCATAATGATGGAAATGTCCCCCTTTGTAAAAGGGCAGACCTGATCTCCGATAAAGAAAACGCCCGTTCCTTCCATACAGAGTCCGATTTCAAGGCCGTTGTGATAGTGCATCTTGATGCTCGATGTATACTTCTGTGTATAGGAAAAGTGATACACAGGAAAATCGTCAAGAAATTCGATCTTAAGATAGTGTATCTGTTGGCTCTTCATGGCAGTCCTCACCTCCGTGTGGATGGCCTGATTGTACCTTTTTTCCTTGAAAATGTCAAACATAAAACCTCATAAAAAACTATATCCTCAGATGTGAAACTATGGTATAATAATCGCGTTAGCGATTATATGCGCCGGCCGCGCAGTGAGCGAAGCGAACAAACCGTTGCGCGGACGTGTGCAACCCTGCGGAGCGATATCATGGCCGGAGGCCATGGTATAATAATCGCGTTAGCGATTATACGCGCCGGCCGCGCAGTGAGCGAAGCGAACAAACCGTTGCGCGGACCCTCAGTAAACATAAATCGATTTCTCGTCATTCTTTATAGGAGGTACTTGTATGGCGTTTGATGGAATTACCACCTTTGCTATTTGCTGCGAACTTCGCCAACGGCTTTTAGGCGGTCGCATCGATAAGATTTATCAGCCGGAAACGGACGAGGCTGTTTTAAGCATACGAAGCCTTGGACAGAATTATCGTCTACTTTTAACTTGCCAGGCCGCCCATCCTCGATTACACATTACTGAAAAAAAGCCGGAAACTCCGCTATCCCCACCTATGTTCTGTATGCTATTTCGCAAGCACTTTTCCGGTGGAAAAATTGCGGATATCGCCCAGATTGATTTTGACCGAATCATTGAAATCTCCGTGGAAGTGCTCAATGAAATGGGAGATCTCTGCACGAAGAAGATCATTCTGGAGATTATGGGAAAGCACAGCAATCTAATCTTGACGGATGAAAATGGCCGTATCATCGATGCTATGCGCCATGTGACGGAACAGATGAGCAAATTCCGCACCGTCCTCCCAGGTCTCCCCTACACCCACTCTCACCACAACGACAAGGCCAATCCGCTGCTCCTCCACGACGAGGACTCACTTTTTTGTCTTTTGGAACAAAATGGGACGGTTCTCGGCAAATCCTTCTACCAATCCCTAAATGGCCTCTGTCCTTTTTCCGCCCGCGAAATCTGTTTCAGGGCTGGTGTATCCGATAAGGCACTCTTGGCAGAACTGCCAGCTGCCGCCAAACAATCGGTCTACACGGCCTTTCATCAGTTGTTTGCTTCTGTGCTGGACCAGGCCTTTTCGTATCGAATCTATCGCGAGAGTGATGTCCCCTGTGAATTCTCGGTCCTTCCTTATTTTTCTATGGAGGCAGTCTCCTTTCAGGAATACGATACGTTGTCCACACTGCTTGATATTTTCTATGCCAAACAGGACGTCCAAAACAAAATCCTGCAAAAATCTCAGGATCTCCACAAGCTCATCCAGACGAACCTGGAGCGGGCGCGCAAAAAAGCCGGGCTCCAGGAGCAGCAGATGGCGGACACTAAGGATCGAGATCAAGACCGCATTTTCGGCGAATTGCTAACCGCCAACATCTATCAACTCAAAAAGGGAATGACCAGCGTCTCCGTCGCCAACTTTTATGAGGAGGAGGCTTCTTCTGTAACGATCCCTCTGGATTCCAATCTCAGCCCCTCTCAAAATGCACAGCGCTACTTCAATCGCTATAATAAACAAAAGCGAACGGAAGCCGCTTTGACAGAGCAGTTGGCGCAAACCTATGAGGAAATTTCCTATCTGGATAGTATTTTGAGCGCTCTCGCCCTTGCGGACTGTGAGAAGGATCTTGAGGATATCCGGCTTGAGCTGCATGAGACTGGATACATCCGCAAAACTAGGAAATCAAAGAAGAATCTCAGCACTTCCAAGCCGTTGGAATTTCACACGTCTGAGGGATTGCGCGTGCTGATCGGAAAAAATAATATTCAAAATGATATGCTCACCTTTCGGACTTCTTCGCCTTACGATTATTGGTTCCATGTAAAAGATATACCCGGCTCCCATACAATTCTTTTTTGCGCTGGGCTGGAATTTGAAAAAGACTATACCATGGCGAGCATTCTGGAGGCTGCGGCTCTTGCCGCCGCACATTCGAAGGCATCCGCCGGAAGCAACGTCCCGGTGGACTATGCTCTGCGGAAATATGTAAAAAAGCCGTCTGGCTCAAAACCAGGTTTTGTTATCTACACTCACCAACAAACGCTCTATGTCACGTGCGCTACACCCGGAAAGCAACAGCGCAAATAAGGGCAGAATTTATTTCTTTTTCTCCACAAGTCTTTTCCTACTTCCGGCCAGCCTTTGAATGCCCCTGGAAGTATACTGTGCCAGAAAAATAAACAGGCCCATGATAGCGATATACTCTGTAAAAAAGAGCAGGACAGGTCTTTCAAAATCAAAAAATACAAAGGAGGATGTCAAGAACATATAGGACAGAAATTGATTTTTCAGGAAAGCATACAGACCATATCCGGCAACTGAGGCCGCAGCAATATGGAGAAGGATTCGCAGCGGTTTAGAAGAAACCGGCCCGGCAGCTTTACGCACCATGCCAAGAATCATATTCCAGTGCTGACCGAGATGCAGGGCCATCAGCACAAATCCCCAAAATGCGGAAAGCACATGTAACGGCCTTGCCAGAGCGATACCGCCGGAAATCGGCAGGAAAGCGAAAACCTCTCTGGAAAGAATGATCCCACTCACCATTAAACCGAACATGGAAAGCAGCACAGCAAAATTTGTCACGGTCTGAAAAATGCGCATAGGCGTATATTTCCCTTTGAAAAGATGGCTGTACCAGCCCCGGTTCAAAATGTGATGGGCGATCCACAGAAGCAGCATACCTGCTCCAAGCCATTCATGGGCAGAATCCCCGGTGATCTGCCGCGCCATTAAAAACAGCAATAGCACTGTCATTATCATATCAATGACGATTTTATATATTAACTTTTTCTTCATCAGAAACATTCCTTCCATTTTCACTCGGCAGTCAAATTAAGACCGTTCACCCTATCCACAACATCACTCTCGGCTCCTGATACACTGTTTCGGGAGATAGAAAGTCACTAATTCCAATCGTACCGTTCCTGCTTCGTTTGCCATTGTCTCGGCTCCTGTCTCCGCATGGCCCAAGGGAATCACCTCTACAATGGTCTGTTCGTAAATATCGTCGTAGAAAATCGCAAGGTCAACCTCTGTATTTTCGGTAATCATTTTGATTTGAGTACCCTCTACGCTCTCATAGCTGCTGTTTTCAGACATGTCAAGCGCCCTTCCAATCCTCTGAATCCAAGGCTCAATATCATTCAGGTCGTTTGCCCACGAAGATTGTGTCATATCCCTCGATACTATCCACAGACACGGTAATCTCCGGGTGTACGCCATCCAGAATTTCCGCTTCGGCTTCCTCCTGCAAATCCCCATATTCTTCTGCCCGCTGAATCTCAGCTAAAGTACCACCCGTGTATTCCGCAATCATCTGCGCTACTTCCTCGGTATTTCCTGTATGAGAAAAATATGCAATCAAAACATTTCCGCCATTTGCATCTGTCTCTACGGTTTCCGGTTCCGTTGTTTCTGGTTCTTCTGTGGATTCCTCTGTTTGCGAAGCCTCCGCCACAGTTTCGGCTTCATCAGCCGCAGAGGATGTTTCTGCGGAAGGGGTATTGTTTCCGCAAGCTGCCAGTACAAAACTGAGAGCCAACAGGAAAGTAAGAAGTAAAAGGCTTTTTCTGAATATCATTGTGTGCCATCCTTTCTCGAGATCACTCTTTGTGCGTATTCAAATATTCCAATATCCAGTCGATTGCCTTTCTGGCATCCCCGCCTGAAAAGCCATGTCCGGCCCCCGGAAGCACTTCCAACCGGGCCGAATCGTAAACCCAGGCTGCTTTCTCCGAATAGGAGAGGGGAACAATACCGTCGGCATCCCCGTGGATCAGCAGCACATCCTTTTTATAAGCCGAAATTGCTCCATAAATATCATACTCCAGCAAGTCCTCCGCAAAGATACGGCCAACCGTCATCCACATGAGATAGTAAGTGTCGGGAATATCCGCTGTACTGTCAAACTGCTCTTTTGCGTCATCTACCAGTATGAACGCCGGATACAAAAGGATTGCGCCTTGAATCTCATCTTCATGGGCTGCCGCTGTGATTGCCGATACCGCGCCTCCCATACTGGTTCCCATGAGAAAAATATTTCTGCTATCCACAAAAGGCTGCTCCTTCATCATCTCAATAACTGCCTCTAAATCTGCCTGTTCCGTAAAAACAGACATTTCCAGAGTGGAGCCATCACTTCTGCTGCCCGGACTACCACCGCAGAAATCAAAGCAATACACCACATATCCTTTTGCGGCAAGTGCTTCGGCATATTGCGTTCCGACCTGATAATTCCCCCCAAAACCGTGAGAGAAGATCACTGTCGGCATTTTCTCACCGGCATCTTGTGGAATATAAACCACACCGTATATCCGGTTTTCATCCCTCCTTGCATAAAGCTCCTGTGTTTCATATTCGTGAGTAAGAGGTGTTGCTGCCGAAGTATCCTCTGTTTCCGACTGGGAAAAGATTCCCGTTCCCTCTTCACCCACAATACCATCTGCCTGCATTTCCGTTGTCTGGAAATTATGACGAGTACCGGCGCACCCGCCTAACACCAGCATGAGGAACAACATACAGAGGAAAAGATATGTGCCGTTTCTCATTTCTGCCTCCCGCTATTTACCTTTTACTGTATATACCAATCGGAGGCCATCCAGCCCCTGTAATTTTCCATCCAGAGCACCTATACTTATCCTCCAATCAATCCTAACTCTGAAAGCCACCCATCAATCTGGCTCGTTCCACTAATCCGTCTTTCTCCGTATACCGCCAGGCCGTCACAGGAATGAAGAAATGTGGGCATTGTTTCGTCAATATCGCTTCCTCCGCTGGTACAAAACGGAATAATGAGCTTTCCGGTCAGATCATAACTTTCCAGAAATGTATTGATGGGAGCCGGCGTTGCGTGCCACCACACGGGATAGCCCACGAACACAATGTCGTAGTCCTCCATGTTTTCCACAGTATCTGTCAAGGCTGGACGCTCATTCCTCCTGATCTCGCTGTTCGATTCCATATACACATTGGAATAGCCGTCCTGCGGGGTAATCTCAAACAAATCGCCACCGGTTTTTTCACGCAAGGCAGTCGCCACATTCCTTGTAGTGCCTGAATAAGAAAAATAGGCAACTAACACTTTCACGTCAGACTGCGAAAAAATTTCCTCTCGTAATTCTTCCACCTGCGAATCGTTCAGAGAGTGATCCGGTAAGCTCCGAAACATGGCAGGATAGCGATAAAGGTTATAACCCCCAAAGAGAATGGCAATGACTGCGATTACCACAATCCCCGCAATCCATCCTTTTTTACGCTTCATAGCCGCCCCTCCTTACATACATTCCAACAGAATCTGATATATTTCCTCCCGGTCAAGCTCACGAGGATTGCATTTGATAATGTTGCAGGTATCCGCCACTTGACGCAGTACCTCCGGTGTGATCTCCACTGTGGATTTCAACTGGCTCATTTTCGTGGGCAGTCCGCACTCTCTGATGAAATCTTCCAGAGCCTCCACACCGGCCTCTGCGGTATCTACACCGAATACCACCTTTGCAAACCGGATAAATTTCTCCGGCGCGTCCTTCACAATGTGACGGTAATAGGCGGGATGGATTACGGCAAGGCCCTGCCCATGATTGCAGTCCGTATAGGCTCCAAGCTGGTGTTCCATCTGGTGCACCTGAAAATCAGTCAGGCGGCCACATTTCAAAATTCCGTTTTCTGCCATAGCAGAATCCCACATCAGGTTGCTCCGAGCCTGCATATCATGGATGTCTTTCAGTAGGCGTCGCATATTGACCACGGTATTGCGCATGATGGCCAGCGCCACATCATCCGATACATTCTCTTCATCGGAAGCGCCGAGATATGTTTCCATCGCGTGGCTCAAGGTATCAAAGGCCCCGGAAAGTACCTGCATAGACGGCACCGACATCGTATACGTCGGATCAAGAACGGCAAAGGAAGCGGCGGTTCCAAAAATTGGCCCTTTCCACTTCTTCTCCTCATAAGTAATGACTGCACCTGCGTTCATTTCCGCGCCGGTGCCGGAAGCCGTCACAACCGCGCCCATCGGAATCCCGGCTGCGGGGAATTTCCCTTTGCCATACTCCATGTTCCAAATATCTTCATCCAGCATGGCCTGCGCAGAAACCACCTTGCAGCAGTCGATAACACTGCCGCCGCCTACCGCCAGAATGAAGTCCACATGATATTCACGGGCCAGTTCCGCGCCTTCCTGTACTTTGATATAAGTGGGATTTGACATAATTCCGGAGAAATCTACCACTTTTTTGCCCGCCTGTTCCAGCAAGGCTTTCATCTCATCATAAACACCATTCTTTTTTACAGAGCCGCCGCCAAAAGCAAGCATTACGGTTTCGCCAACTTTGCCAAGCTCTGCGGAAAAAGCCTGTGCCGCGCTTCCTTCTCCAAAATAAACTCTTGTGGGATAAGAAAATGTAAAGTTGTTCATCGCAAAATGCCTCCTGTTATTTCAATCTTCCATGCGTTTGTTGGAATCGCTTGTTTTAACCGATTATAATTTACGGCTGTAACTATCGGTCAATAGATTTTGAGAGAAATTTTACAAACTTTTTGTGTTCTCGCTTTTTGTATAGTGGATTGCGACAGATTATTGATTTTCCCACGCCCTTGATACTTCATCTATAATGTTCATGGCGTTCAGGCTTCGGGGATAACCGATATAAGGCATACATTGTTCTACAATGCTGTACAGCTTTTCTTTATCGTTACCCACCCCAAAATTTCCTGCTGTATGTCCGCGAAGCTGGTTTTCACAGCCGCCCTGTGCAAGAATGAAGCAGAATGTAATCATTTCCCGTTCCTGATCGTTCAGGCCGTTTCGGGTATAGTAATCACCAAAGCAGTTATCTGCCAGCCATCGGTTGATGTTCCGGCGAAGAACAGGGCCATCGGTCTGCCGCTTCGCCATGTTCTCTCCGAACAATTCCACCTGCTTGGCAAGTCCATCTACAAATCTGGTCTTTTCATTTGTTGTCGCCTGGGTTGCAAGCGGCAACTTGATCTCATGCTGCTCCATAATCTGATTTGCTGCCATAAGGAAATCATAGGTACGCCCAATTCCAAGATAGGCCGTCGCCTGATAGATAACCTCTTTTATTACAATAGGATCTATGCCCATGTTAAGCGCTGCGTGGAGCATATTTTGAAATTCCCCCATTCCCTGACAACCGAGCAATGCGGACAAAATACAGAGCATTTGTTCCTTTTCTGTCAGTTTGTTGGCTTCTATTACTTCGCCCTGAGAGAAATTTGCAATGATCCCTGCAAATTCTGGATCCGTCTTATTCAAAGAGGACGAAGCTCCGCCAAATAATTTGTGAACCCTTTTTTCTGTATCCATATTCATAAGAACCTCCTTATCTCGTAAAATTCGTTAAGACCTTTTCATTATTCGGATGGACCAGCCCGTTTTCTTTTCCAAAGGCAATACATTTCAGCAACCACGCCATGTTTTTCCCGATATTATACATTGTCATAAGCCCCTCCTTATCCTCTGCCACATCCTCCGGCTGTGCGCCGTAAACATGGTTCCAGTAGGTAGAAGAAACAACCGGCATGGAGCAGATCGTAAAATACTTGTTGATCACATCAAAGGATGCCGTGGTTCCTGCCCGCCTTGCGGATAAAACTGCTGCCGCAGGCTTAAATTGAAATGCCGCCCCGCCTGCATAAAAAGCTCTGTCCATAAATGTCAGGAGCCTGCCGCTCGGATGAGCAAAATAGACCGGAGAGCCGAATACAAAACCGTCGGCGGTTTTCGCCTTGTCCACAAATTCATTTACACTATCATGGAATATGCAGCGTCCAATCTCCTTGCATTTACGACAGGCAATACAATCCGGCAACGCCTCATTTCCGATATAGAGTTGTTCCGGTTCAATCCTTTCTTCCTTTAAGGCACGCTCTACCTCGCGCAGTGCTGCATTTGTACAGCCGTTCTTTCGGGAACTGCCATTTACAAGCAATACTTTCATCTGCAATTATCACTCCCTACTCTTGCAATTTCTCTGTTTCTATGCTATAATGCGTTTGTTTGAACCGATTGTTATAATCGATTATAGTTTACGGTAGTTACTACCGGTCAATACAGATTCCCCAATTTATCTATGAATTTTTTGTGAACAACACAGGAGGCAATCACGATGTATACGATGATGCAGGTCTGCCGGGAACTTGATATGACCTACCAGACCTTAAAATACTATTGCAATGAGGGACTGATTCCCAATGTCAAAAGAGATGGGAATAACCGTCGAGTTTTCGACGATAAGGATGTGAAATGGATCAAAGACCTCACATGCCTAAAAAAATGCGGCATGAGTATTCTGGAAATGAAGGAATACTTGGAACTTTGTTTGCAGGGGGAGTCCTCGATCATGCAGCGTAAAGAATTGCTGTCCAAAAAGCGTAACGCGTTGCTTGCTTCCATCAAAGAATTAGAGGACAGCGTTGCCTACATTGACTGGAAGCAGAATTTTTATGATGAGGTGCTTTCCGGCGCACGTCCGTATGTAAGCAATCTAATTAGGACAGAAGAATAGAATTTGTGGTTTGACATCATCAATACACGGTTATTTTCTGTTATAATCGTTCTCGGAGCACAATAATTCTGTTGTACCCAACTACCGGCAAACAATGCAATTTACCGTAAGATTGCGCATGTTGTTGGTGACATGTCCCCAAACACCTGAGATCATTGCGTTGGCAATGGCTGTGCGTTCCGCCGGAACGCTGAACAAAAAATGCTATGCGATCGGCGGACCTTTTGCATAGCATTTTTTGTTTTTCCGTTTACCTGGCGTGAGTCATAAGTTTTGTGATGTTTCCTTATGGGCTTTAGCGGCGGCGGAAGACTTTTTTCTTTTCTGCCGCTTTTCTTTTGACGATAGCTTCCCCTTATTGCCGTTGATTTTTGGATTTCACGGATTCCGTTTCTCTTTTTTAGCGGCGGCGGAAGACCTTTTTTCTTTTCTGCCGCTTTTCTTTTTGCGATAGCTTCCCCTTTTTGCAGCTGATTTTTGGATTTCACAGCTTCCCCTTCTCTTTTTTAGTGGCGGCGGAAGACTTTTTTCTTTTCTGCCGCTTTCTTTTGACGATAGCTTCCCCTTTTTGCGGCTGATTTTTGGATTTCACGGCTTCCGTTTCTCTTTTTTAGCGGCAGCGGGAGACTTTTCTTCCTTTCTGCCGCTTTTCTTTTGACGATAGCTTCCCTTTTTGCGGCTGATTTTTAATTTCACGGCTCCCCCTTCTCTTTTTTTAGCGGCGACGGGAGACTTATTTTCCTTTCTGCCGCTTTTCTTTTTGCGATAGCTTCCCCTTTTTGCAGCTGATTTTTGGATTTCACGACTTCCGTTTCTCTTTTTTAGCGGCGGCGGGAAACTTTTCTTCCTTTCTGCCGCTTTTCTTTTGACGATAGCTTCCCCTTTTTGCCGTTGATTTTTGGATTTCACAGCTTCCCCTTCTCTTTTTTAGTGGCGGTGGGAGACTTTTCTTCCTTTCTACCGCTTTCTTTTGACGATAGCTTCCCTTTTTGCGGCTGATTTTTGGATTTCACAGCTTCCCCTTCTCTTTTTTAGCGGCGGCGGAAGACTTATTTTCCTTTCTGCCGCTTTTCTTTTTGCGATAGCTTCCCTTTTTGCAGCTGATTTTTGGATTTCGCTGCTTCCCCTTGACAACCCAAACCACAAAATCCATCGACGATAGAGTCAGAAAAAGAGGGTGGACCGCAATTGAGTCTATAGGGCCGACGACAAAACAAGGCCTGGACTATTATCCAGGCCTCATCGCACAAAAATCATCACCATTTATCAAATTTAGCGTTGGATCTGACCCGCCAGCAATGCCTCCGCCGCCTTTATCCCGTCCATGGCCGCGGACATGATACCACCTGCGTAACCGGCGCCCTCTCCCATAGGATAGAGCCCTGGAACACTGCTCTGCAATGTCCGATCCTCTCGCAAGATCCGCACAGGGGACGAACTTCTAGACTCCACGCCAGTCAGTATGGCATCCGGGTCTGCGAATCCGGTCAACATTCCATCAAAGGCGCGAATCCCCTCCTCCAGCGTTCTCGCCATAAACTCCGGAAGAATCTCCCAAAGATTGGCCGGTTTTCGGCCGCCAGTAAAACTCGGCTCCACCCGCCCCCAACCATCGGATGGCCGTTTTTCCAAATAATCTCCCACCCGCTGGACAGGGGCACTCCAATCGCCGCCACCAAGCAAGAACGCCTTATGCTCTAGGTCCCGCTGAAAGGCTACGCCACACAGGGGGCCTGCGCCATACGATTGATAGTCATCCGGAGTTACTGTGACCAGAAGAGCACTGTTGGCATTGACGCCATCCCGGGCATAGCAACTCATCCCATTGGTCACAACGCCCTCCTGTTCCGAGGCCGACGCGACAACTACGCCCCCAGGACACATACAAAAGGTATACGCTCCCCGCCCGCTAGCTGTATGGTAGGCCAGCTTATAATCCGCCGCCCCTAGAAACGGGGATCCAACGTGTTCACGGTACTGCGCCCTGTTAACCGCCTCCTGCAGATGTTCGATCCGAAGACCCATAGCAAAAGCCTTTGGCTCCAGAGCAACGCCGCACTTCTCCAACAGTGCAAAGGTATCCCGCGCGCTGTGACCGATCCCCAGCATAAGGGCCCGCGTTTCGACCCATTCCCGCTCCCCTGAGGTGGATTCCAAGAGAACCTTCCGAATCTCCCCTTGTTCCCCAGTTTGAAAATCTGTAAGGCGCGTTTGAAACCGGATATCACCCCCCAGGCTGATGATTTCTTCCCGAAGATTCCGCACCATGTTCCGCAATCGGTCCGTCCCAACGTGGGGTTTATTGACATATAGGATCTCCTCCGGCGCACCGGCTTTGACCATCTCCTCCAATACAAATCGCCCGCGGCGGTTTTTATCTTTCACAAGGGTATTGAGCTTGCCATCTGAAAAGGTCCCTGCGCCCCCCTCACCAAACTGCACATTCGATTCTGGCTGCAAAACTCGCTCCGTCCAAAACACTTCCACATCTTTTGCCCGGTCCTCCACCGGCTTTCCGCGTTCTACGACTATGGGCGGGATGCCAGCCCTGGCCAGTACTAGTGAACAGAAGATCCCTGCCGGTCCAAATCCCACAACGACAGGGCGATAGGAGAGGATTTTACTCTGTTCCTTCGAGGGCTGGGGCAGATGGTATAAATATTCACTGACAAGCCTCTCCAGACCCTGCTTCTTTCGAATCGCTCCCCAGACCTTGGATTCCTTTTCTACTTGAACGTCCACCGTATAGACATAGGCCAATTCCCTTCCGCGACGGGCGTCCAAAGAACGCCGGTATATTTTCCAGCTGCGCATCTGTGTTGGCTGAATATCAAGCCGCTTGCAAATCGCCGTTTCTAACCCTTGTGTTTCCTCCGCAATGGGCATTTTTAGCTGTGTGATCCGGATCACTTGGATTCCTCCCCCTCTTTTTTCTCTTTGCAGTTCGGGCAATATCCATAAATCTCCAATCTATGACCTTCCACCACAAATCCTTCCTCCTGCCCTAAATTCTGCTCATACCGTTCCAAAGGGCACCCCGCAAGGGGGAAGACCTCCTTGCAGCGCAGGCAAACAAAATGATGTTTATGTTCATGGCGCTTGACTTCGTACAAGGCTCTGTCATCCCCGTCTATCACCGTCCTGATCACCATTTCCTGTTGGACAAAGGCGTTCAATATCCGGTATACCGTGGACAAATCCGCCACATGATCCTCCTGATTGATGATTTCATAGATTTCCTGCGCTCCCAGCGGCGAAACATTGTTTTCCAAAACCTGGTACACCCGCAGTCGGGAGGGCGTGCATTTCATCCCGTGCTCCCGAAACAGCGATCGATATTCCATACGAACCTCCTTTCCAGCGCGTCAGCGCCATGTAACCCCTATCTCCGCAGCAGCCGTTTCAAAATCAGGGAACATAAAAATGCAATGCCATTCAGCAATACGATGGTAGCCCCTGCTGGCCAATTTAAGAAGAATGCTAGCGTGATGCCAATGATGACACAGCTGACGGAGATGAAAGATGAGAGAATGAGGGAAGATCGAAATCCTTTTGATATCTGCAAGGCCGTCACCGCAGGAAAGATAATCAAACTTGAGATCAGCAGCGAGCCTACGACGCGGATTCCCAAAACGACTGTAACCGATGTAAGCGCTAAAAGCAAATAGTTGTACACGTTGACCCGGACGTGGAGCACCCTTGAAAAATCCTCATCATAGGTAATAAACACGAGGGTGTGGTAGAAAAAAAGGATGAGGGCCAGGACCAAAGGCGCTAGAATCAGCGCAATGTATACATCCGCATCGCTGATCGCAAGAATGCTTCCGAATAAATAGCTTAGGATATCGGCATTAAACCCTTCCGCCTGGCTAGCAATGAAAACCCCCAGCGCCATAAAGGTGGCTGAGATGAGTCCGATTGCCGCATCCCCGTGCATCATCTTTTTTTGGCTAAATCGATAGATGAGGAAGGAGGCGATTGTAACCATGGGAATTGAAATGATCAAATCCGATGCACCAACCAGCAGAGCGACTGCCACTGAAGCAAAGCTCACATGCCCTAAACCGTCGCCGATCATAGAATATTTTCGCAGAATTAAAAATAGACCGAGACAAGAGCAGCACAGGGCGATCAGCGCTCCCATGAGAAATGCCTTGTTCATAAAGGCGTACTGAAACATATCAAAAAATTTCATTCTTCCGCACCTCCTTCAAGGCCGACTCCGCCTGATTGGCCGGTCCAAAATATTGAAGCGTGCGGTGAAGAATCAGCAGCGTCTTGGCATATTTCGCCACTTCGTTCAGTTCGTGGCTGACGAGGAGTATCGTCGTTTTAGCCTCTGCATTCCACCTGGCAAGGATGGAAAACATCTCCTCACGAAAGGATGGATCTAAGCCGTTGGTCGGCTCGTCCAGCATTAGAATTTGAGGATTTGTCACAAGGGCTCTAGCTAAGTGGACCCGCTGTTGCTGTCCCCCGGAAAGCTCCCCGATTCGCCGCTTTCGAACCGTCCAAAGACCAAATTCCTTGAGGATCTGTTCAACTCTCTTCTTATCCTCTCTTGCATAAATTCTTGGATGTGGCTTCAAGGCTAGAATCCCCATGGCTGTCACTTCTTCAACGGATATGGGGAATTGGCTGCGGTGTTCGGGGCTTTGTTGCGGTAGATATCCAATTCTAGGCTGTCCATCAAAAAGGATCTGCCCCCTATATCCAGTCAGCAATCCGGCCAGGCATTTGAGCAGCGTGCTTTTGCCCGACCCGTTGGCACCGATAATTCCTACATAATCCCCTGCCGCCACCTCGAAAGAGATATGTGCCAGCACATCATCCCGCCCGTATCCAAAGAATAGATCCTCAACCCGCAGTATCATGACGTCAATCCTTCCCGCAGATTTTGCAAATTCTGTTCCATGATGGAGATATAGCTCAACTGCTTTTCCAACTCTTCTTTGGAAATGTTGTGAGCCCCGTGAAGCAGATACATAGACGCTCCCGTTTCTTTTGCTAGGACCTCCGCGACTTTTGGTTGAATGAGTTCCTCATAAAAGATGGCATGGGAACCCGTCTCCTCCATCGCCTGAATCAGCTCAATAATATTTTGTGGAGTTGGCTCCGAATCCGCTGAAAATCCCTTGTACGGGGATCGGTACGTAAATCCGTACTGTTTAGCAAAGTATCCGAAAGCGAAATGACCGCCGCACAGAATCGTTTTATTCGTCAGCTCCTCCGCCAGTTCACGGCAGTCCTGATCGAGTTGCCGCAGTTGCCTTCGCAACTCTTCCGCGTTTTCCTGGTAATACGCCGCATTGTTCGCGTCCGCTTCGATCACTGCGTCCTCAATGGTGTCCACCATGAGAATGGCATTGTTGGGGTCGAGCCAATAGTGGGGATCTTTTTCTCCATGGGCATGTCCCTCTTCCCCATGGTCTTCTTCATGTTCATCCATGAGAACAATATTCTGACTCGCGTCCACAATTCGAGTATTTTGTAGATTACCCGACGCAATGATTTTCGCTGCCCATGGTTCCATCTCATCGCTTGTATAAATCAATATGCTTGCTTTCTCCATCGTTACCATGTCCTGTGGCGTAGGATCATAGGAATGGGCCTCTGTGCCAGGGGGAAGCAGCAGCTTGACTGTCCCTTTGTCTCCTAGGATCTGTCTTGCAAAATCATACTGAGGGAACAAGGTGGCAACGACCGTGAGCCCCTCCTGTTCAATCTCTGCCGCCCGGCATGCCGGCAGCATGATCAATGCGCTCATAAGTAAGCATAGTATCCATTGTCTTTTTCTCATGACCATTCTCCTTTGCACTGCAAATGCAAATGATTTGCATCTAATAGTATAGACAGCCTCTTCATCTTTGTCAACCCCCTTCGCTCCCTTTTCTTGACATCTCTTGAAAAAGCGGGTAGAATGGGCTTATCAATCAACCGGCCGCCCAGAGCGGCGGAATGGAGGTCTACATGATTCGCTATGCAACCATTGGAACCGGATGGATCACCGATGCTTTTATCAGAGGTGCTTCCATGGTTCCGGAGCTACAGCTAGCCGCTGTCTATTCTCGCACAGAGAAAGGCGCCATACAATTTGCATCCAAATACGCTGGTGAGATACAGCTTTTTACCGACCTCACATCGATGGCAGCCTGTCCGGATATCGATGCTGTCTATATTGCAAGTCCGAATTCTTTACATTATTCCCAGAGTAAACTCTTCCTAGAACACGGAAAACATGTCATCTGCGAAAAACCCGCTGTCGTCCTGCCGGGGGAAATGAGGGTTCTTCAGCATATCGCCAAAGAAAGAGGACTTATCTACATGGAAGCGATTATGATGATGCACCTGCCCGCACGCCGTGTACTGCACGATGCCGTTAAAAAGTTGGGACGAATTTATTCGGCGCGGATCGACTTTTCCCAGCTCTCATCGAAATATCCCTCCCTGTTGGAAGGCGGCCTCCCCAACATTTTTAATCCTGCCTTTGCCACGGGGGCTCTGATGGACTTGGGCATTTACTGTGTCTATCCCGTGATCGATCTATTTGGGATGCCGGTATCTCTTCGCGCGGATGCGCTCTTTCTTCCCACTGGCGCCGATGGCGTTGGAAACTGTCTTTTTATATATCAAGATAAACACATCAACATTAGTTACTCTAAAGTCGGCCAAGATCGCATCGGATCTGAGATCATAGGTGATGCGGGTACCCTTCGAATTCAGTCTATTTCCCAGCTGGGGGGAATCGCTTTGGTGCAAAAGGATGGCACGGAAATCCCTATATGGGGACATGATGAGAAAGACGTCCTCATGAGCGGTGAAGCACAGGATTTTGCACGCTATATTCTCAATTTCGACTCTAGCCGCGAAGAATACGAGGCGGCTTCCGCTCTGTCTTTGGATGTGAGCCTTGTTATGGATGAAATCCGGAATTCTGCTGGGATCCAATTTCCTCTCGATTGCCCGTGAATTTCCGCGTTGGACTTACCAAAAAATTCTTGACAACGGGTTTTTTGTGGTATATAGTATAAACATACTTTTTCTATAGGAATTATAGTATTAAGGCGGTGTGTTCTATGCAATTTCAGTTTCCTTTGCTGCTGCGGATCAATTGGAGAAATGGTCGAATGTGATTCCTCTTTATTTGTTGGCGCGTTAAAAAGTTCTAGACTGGATCAAAAAATATGGAAAGAAGGAATTCGTATGTCAAAACATACATATCAATTTGAGACATTACAGCTCCACGCTGGACAAGAGAAGCCGGACCCTGTCACCGACGCCAGGGCGGTACCTATTTATCAGACGACCTCTTACGTCTTCCACAATTGTGAGCACGCCGCTGACCGATTCGCACTCCGCGATGCTGGGAATATCTATGGCCGCCTGACCAATCCGACGGAGTCCGTTTTTGAAGAGAGAATTTGCGCTCTAGAGGGCGGTGCTGCCGCTCTTGCCACCGCTTCTGGCGCCGCCGCTATCACCTATGCTTTTCAAAATTTGGCCCAAGCGGGCGATCATATCGTAGCCGCCAAAACAATCTATGGCGGAACCTATAACCTATTGGCACATACCCTCCCGGAATTTGGCATCTCCGCTACCTTTGTGGATCCAGATCGAGGCGATTGGGCTGATGCCATCCAGGAAAATACGAAAGCTATTTTTATCGAATCCATTGGAAATCCCAACGCGAATCTCATTGACATTGAAAAAGTCGCGGAAATCGCCCATTCTCATAAAATTCCGTTGGTGGTGGACAACACCTTCGCCACCCCCTATCTTCTGCGCCCTCTAGCGCACGGTGCGGATATTGTGGTTCACTCTGCGACAAAATTTATCGGAGGCCACGGAACTGCCATCGGTGGCGTCATCGTAGATGGCGGCCACTTTGACTGGGAAGCATCGGGCAAATTCCCTCAGTTGACGGAGCCGTGCCCGAGCTACCATGGTGTCAGCTTTACCAAGGCAGCTGGCCCTGCGGCTTTTGTCACCCGCATCCGCGCTGTTCTTCTGCGAGATATGGGCGCTACTCTTGCGCCGCTCCACGCTTTTTTGTTTCTACAGGGCCTGGAAACCTTGTCACTGCGCGTAGAACGCCATGTTGCCAATGCGCTTCGAGTCGTTGATTTTTTACAGCGCCATCCGCGGGTGGAACATGTAAACCATCCTTCCTTACCGGATAGCCCTTATCATGCCCTCTATACCAAATATTTTCCAACGGGCGGGGCCTCCATCTTTACCTTTGAGATCAAGGGCGGTTCAGCGGACGCTCAGGCCTTTATTGACAAGCTTGAAATTTTCTCCCTTCTCGCCAATGTGGCGGATGTAAAATCTTTGGTCATTCATCCAGCAACGACCACCCACGCCCAAATGACAGAGGCGGAACTGGAAGAGTCCGGAATTCGGCCCAACACCATTCGCCTTTCCATCGGAACAGAACATATCGACGATCTAGTCTATGATCTGGGGCAGGCGTTGGGCTGATGGAATTCCCATCCGCTGTTAAAAGGATTGCATCTCGCTGTGAGAGTGATCCTTTTTTGTTTGATGTTTCATCGCATTCGCATATCACCGCACAATATTTTCGATTTGATTTCAAATCTTGACTTGATTTCAATCGATGTACAGAGTATAGTTAACTATATACGAAATTTAGTTTTATGAGGAGGAAGGTCAATGTTGCATACGCTTACGCTACTTGATGGAGCCATCGGAACCAGTCTCTGGGAAAAAGCGGAGGATAAAGTACCTGTCTGGCGGTATAATATCGAAAATCCTGCAATTGTGACGGAGCTGCACAATGAATACATCGCCGCAGGAGCCAAGATCATTCTCGCGAATACATTTGGGGCCAATGCTGGCGCTGTCGAACATTCGCCCTATACCGTACATGAGGTTGTCTCCAACGGTGTCAGGCTGGCAAAGGAGGCGGCAAAGGGGACTGACGTTAAGGTTGCGCTCTCCATCGGACCGCTGTCCGTGCTTTTGGAGCCCTACGGAGATCTGACTGAGGAAGAGGCGACCGCGATCTATGAAGAACAGATCGGGGCCGGCATGTCGGAGGGCGCGGATATCATTATGCTTCAGACTTTTATGGATGTTGCTATGATGGCTGTTGCTGTAGCCGTTGCTAAAAAGTATTCTGTGCCCGTATTCTGTATGATGACGTTTGAAAAGGCCGGTAAGACCATGATGGGACAGTCTGTCCAAGATGTGCTCGATGTCTTAGTCCCAATGGGGATTGATGCCATTGGGCTTAACTGTTCACTTGGCCCGGATCTCGCCATTCCTATCATGGAGGAGTTTCATGAGAAGACGGATCTCCCCCTACTCTTCAAGCCCAATGCTGGCAAACCGGTTACGGATGCCAACGGAACCGTCACGACTGCGTACGACGCGAATACTTTTGTCAACGATATTCTTCCCGCTGCTAGTTTTGTAAGCTATATCGGCGGATGCTGTGGCACCAATCCATCGTATATTCAGTGCCTGCACGATAAGTTGGAGTCCATGAATCCATCTTCAAACTCGTTTCTTTCATAGGGTAAATGTAAAACAGCGCTGCTCCAAAGGTGGTCATCAGTTTGGAGGGCGCTGTTTTTTTGCATATAGACCCCTGATGATATTCCCTGTAGACGTAGCCAGGCCCACAGGGTCGGGAATACGGATGGCAAGTGCGGAGCACCTAATGCCAATGACACCCGTTTGGCAACGAACTTAGCGTAGATCTCATATCGCAGTGTAAGGCGGAGATCGCATGCCAGACAGGATGTTCGTAGGCATTGCGCAATTTGTTTTCCTGTTAAGGGAAAGACGTGATCCATTCACCGGTGGACAGGTCCTTGACGCGATTTCGATTTATGTTCCCCGCAGAGAGGATGACATTAGAGGCGCCATCTCTACGCCGCCAAATTGGTTATTTCAATTTACGTCCCCACAAGGGGGGACGACCAGGGGTAATCAAATAGCCCTCATCGTTGGTGTAATTTCAATCCATGTCTCCACAAGGGGGACGACCATCCCCTTCTTTACTTCATCAGCCAGATTAAGAATTTCAATCCACATCCCCACAAGGGGGACGACGGGCGGTAAATCTGGAACCCGGCCCCTGCATAGGATTTCAATCCACGTCCCCACAAGGGGGACGACCAAAAGACCTGGAACAGTTTAAGATTTATCTGGACATTTCAATCCACGTCCCCACAAGGGGGACGACAATACTGCAATACGCCCCATTCATTCATATGGCTTATTTCAATCCACGTCCCCACAAGGGGGACGACCAGCAAACAACAAACCTAGGGCTAAACAAGATCATTTCAATCCACGTCCCCACAAGGGGGACGACGCGTTGCGAGGTTTTCATGGCAGGATGCACGACAAAATTTCAATCCACGTCCCCACAAGGGGGACGACAAGTTATCAAAGGTCAAAGTCGGCGCCTTGTATATGATTTCAATCCACGTCCCCACAAGGGGGACGACGATCATCCGCATTTGCTGATTCCAACCATTATACAGCATTTCAATCCACGTCCCCACAAGGGGGACGACCCGGTCATCCTCAATTTTATCTGCGGTGTATTTGCATTTCAATCCACGTCCCCACAAGGGGGACGACATAAGCAGGCCCGGAAGTTTCTATACGGTACAAAGATTTCAATCCACGTCCCCACAAGGGGGACGACCCCGAGAGTACACCGATACACCCAGTGGGCTGTCTATTTCAATCCACGTCCCCACAAAGGGGACGACCGTAGAGAGCAGATTGTAAAACCATGATTGAATAATTTCAATCCACGTCCCCACAAGGGGGACGACTAGTTGAGCTCTGTCAGATTGAGACTGTCAATCATATTTCAATCCACGTCCCCACAAGGGGGACGACCACCTCTTGACACATCTCTACATAGTTCTTGTCATATTTCAATCCACGTCCCCACAAGGGGGACGACGTGATAAATCGATATTGTCCACCTTCCGCCGTAGCGAATTTCAATCCACGTCCCCACAAGGGGGACGACGGGCGCAGGAATTGACGCAGAATACACAGCACAAATTTCAATCCACGTCCCCACAAGGGGGACGACCAAGCTGACAACCTATCGCATCGCACGGCTAGGGATTTCAATCCACGTCCCCACAAGGGGGACGACCAGGACGGCACATGCTCGAAAAAACGAGGAGCAATTTCAATCCACGTCCCCACAAGGGGGACGACATTAACGAATTAAGCACCCCAGAGAAGGGAGGACATTTCAATCCACGTCCCCACAAGGGGGACGACTTTTCTTGCGGCGATCTCAATTTTGCTGTTCAGATTTCAATCCACGTCCCCACAAGGGGGACGACAATCCACGTCCCCACAAGGGGGACGACCAAAAGAATTTCAATCCACGTCCCCACAAGGGGGACGACTGCCTGGCCCAAAGCAGCTTTCTCTGCTTTTGCCGATTTCAATCCACGTCCCCACAAGGGGGACGACTTCCCTCAACAACCGCTTTTCTGGAACAGGATTTTATTTCAATCCACGTCCCCACAAGGGGGACGACCAATATATTGTTGTCGATGGATTTCATCGATATATTTCAATCCACGTCCCCACAAGGGGGACGACCAATCGTATTGGTCATTTGCTGCAAATCATTTGATTTCAATCCACGTCCCCACAAGGGGGACGACGCTCTTATTGGTCCGATGATCGATATACTGACGCGATTTCAATCCACGTCCCCACAAGGGGGACGACAGCAAAATATCACAAATATATCTGATAATCCAATACTAAACTATGCATAAAACACAATCACAACCAACTCTCAACACCAATCTCCTTTCCCTCCCCTCCCTTTTGTGCAGATTTTCGTCCCGTTTTGGGTGCGAATCCCCCGGGAATTTCGCGATCACTTGCCATTCGCACTTACACAATCAACGGCCCTTCCACATCAAAAGAAGGTTTCGCGCCGACATGCTGAACCTTACTCTTATAGTGATTTCCAAGATAATAGAAGCGCAGACTATCCTTATTTTTGTCAATCAACTTGACCAAAATCGCTTCAACTTCCTTACATTTCGCCTCATCCATCACGCATTCAAATACAGAATTCTGAACCCGCTGGCCATAATTCATGCATTGTTTCGCGACTTTTCGCAGCCGCCGCTTTCCATCCGCCGTCTCCGTATTGACATCATATGTTATCAAAACCAGCATTCTCTCACCTACTTCCACAAAAATGGCGGATATGCATCCAAATCCCCTCGAAGATAGCGCGCCAGCAGCAACCCTTGAACGTAAGGAACCAATCCCCACTCAAGTTTTTCCTGTAAATACGGATGGAGTATGGTCTCCTGCTTTCTCTCCTGCCAAGCGCCCAAGAGCGCCCTCCGCCCATCGTCCTGCAAGAGCAGCGCGCCATCTTCCTTCTTCACAAAATCCTCGACCGCCACCATCTTTTTATTGATGAGGGAGAGAACAAAGCGGTCTGCAAAGACAGGACGTAGTTCCTCCATCAAATCCAACGCCAAGGATATCCGTCCTGGCCGGTCTCGATGCAGAAAACCCGCATAGGGATCCAATCCCACCGTCTCCAATGCAGATGCCACCTCATGCGCCAACAGCGTATACACAAATGAAAGCAGCGCATTGACAGGATCTAAGGCAGGTCGTTTATTTCGCCCGCGGAATGAAAATGACTCTTTCTGCTGCAAGATCAATTCATCGAACACACCGAAATATTGGCTCGCCGCCTCCCCTTCATAGCCACGAAGCTGTTGAAGATCCTCACAGGATGCGATGTGCGGCAAAGCCGCTGCTAAATTTTGCGATACCCCTTTTAACCGTTCCACATTGACGCGAAGGGCATAGTCCCGTGTCGCCCGCTCCAAAACCCACCGGGCGTTGTACACTTTGCCCAGTATAAAATTGCGAGCGATCAAAGCACTTCTCCCTTCATCCTCATTCCAACGGTATTGGGTCTTTCGTAAGAGAATGTTTCCACGGACTTCCCCCGAAACCCTGGCCAAAAAATGGCCATTTTGCGCCATAAAACTCAGGGCGATATCTCGCTGCGCACAGGCTCCCATCAAGGCTGGACTGGCTCCAGTATATCCAAACGTCACAATGCCCTCAAGATTATGAAGAGGAACTCGGGCGGCTGGCTGATCTCCCTTCAGCACGACAACATTTTCGCCGTCCAAAGACAAATAGGCGTCCGGAGATGTCACATATAAAGTATTCAATAAGGTTCTCATTCCCCAGTCTCCTCCCGGATGTGACGTTTAAGATAGGCCTCCACGCTCGAGCGCTTCTCCATCTGCGGTAGACAGAGATCCACAAGGGAACAAGACTTGCACTTCGGGGATGGTTTCACCTTCGGCGTATACTGTCTTGCATAATACCCATGCATTTCTGCAAATAGTTTCCGGACCGATTCGCGAAGCTCCTCTGTCATCATAACCGGCAGACGCCTTCTCGTCTCTCCATAATAAATGGCTGCCTCGTGGACCTCACATAACAGCATCTCCTCCAGACAGAGGGCCTGTGCTGCCAATTGCATCACATCCGCTTCGTCCTCCTTCGGTTTCCCTCGCTTGTATTCTACCGGACTCGGACTATACTGCCCCACGTGTCCGGCGAGAGAAATTCCCTGTGCCGATGGGCGAAACTCCACCACATCGCAAACGCCATTGACACCCAGTGCCCTTGAGAAGACGGGCATTCCTCTAGAAATAATCCACCCTTTTCTCGAACTCACAGAAAAACCATCATGCACGCGCTCATGCAAAAGCTGGCCCTCGACAGTCCGCACATTCTCCTTCCACTGCTGCTCTATGTGGATCAACGCCCACTGCCGTCTACAAAAAACAAAATGTTGGATTCCGGAAAGATTGAGAAATTCCTCCTCCTCGTACATGCTGTGACTATCGCCCCTCATAAATTTCAGGATTGATGCCATCTAAGGGCACAAGCCGGATTTCATAATCCTCTATCTTGGAGGGGGATTCAATCTCATCTTTAAGGGTTATCTCCAAAGAACGGTGAATCTTTGCCGATGAATACTGTCCCATGGCACAATTATGTCTCCACCAGTACAGGCGGTACACCTCCATGCTCCCATCTGGCCTGGCGGCGGATGCATCATTCTCAAAAAGGGTGAGCAAGGCCTGCCGGATCAGCTCCGCGTCCTCATCGCTAAATCCCGTCTTTTCTGCCAGTTGCCGGTTAATGCTGCCATAGATGACATACACACCAAAATCAACTCGATGTTTCATACCCATGGTATCCGAGCCCTTTGCATCAGGGTCTTTTTCCGTTTCCAAGTTCACGCTCTTTGTAATTTGGATGCTGGTAATCTCAATAGGGGAAACACTTTTGGCCGGATGGATAGAGACGGGGCCCCGAATCCCAATGGAGACCCCGGCTTCGTCGCTGCCCTTCTTTTTGTCGCCGTCCTTTTTTTTGTCGCTATTCTTTTTTTTGAAGGCAAAGACCTGCCCAAAGCTCCGCACATCTATCCATTTGGCACAGGCGATTTTGGCATACTGTTCCTTATCCTTGATGGCTTTTTTAAGCTCCTCGCAGGCGTCCGCCCGATCTTTTAAGCTCCGGCACCCATCGTCCCGCCGGTCATCGGATTGAACAAAGATCGCCTGCCCCATGTCTTGCAGCCGATTGCGCAGCTTCCGCTTTATACAGACGTCGGATATTTCTCCATACGAATTATAATCCTCCCGGGGCTGGTTCCCGTTGAGCGGGTCCCCATTTGGGTTGGCATTCTTTACGGATACAATCACGGCAAAATCAATTTTGTTGGTTAGAATACTCATTGTACATCCTCTCCTTTTCCTTCGCTGTTAGCCTTTTGATTTCATTTCTCCGCCTCTGCTTTTCTGCGCTTTGTCTCGTCCCGGATCTGTTTCTGCTGTGTGTAGAATCCCAGAGTAAACCGATAATCCAGCGCCTTTAACTCTCCGTCGTATTGGCTAAGTTTCTCACAGATCTCCCCCATGGTCTCCAGCAGCCAATTATGCTTATCCCCGATTCGCTCCATGTAAGGGAGCAATCTGCGCTGCAAAATCGGTATGATTTTCCCCGCATTCTTTGTGTACGGATCCAAATACCGCATGGCGTTGGTCTGCCGGTCCTCTCCCATCTTGGCTAGCGCCCATTTTTCCATGCCGTCCATGACCGCCAACAGGCGTCCGCACAGATAGCTTTTGTCGAGTTCCATGCTATTTCCTTCCACTGTCCATTCCTCCTTATCCCGTTCTTTTCCATAGCAGCGCCCTAAGGCGCAGCAGATTGACAACAGATGAATCCACTCCGAGCTGCTTGCGCTGGAAGCCAAGGTCCGAACCCGATTGTAGACGGATTGGACCAGATCGAAGGGCAATTTTGCCTGGTCTACAATACAGGGGAGCAGCCGTTCCACTGTCTCGGTTAGTAACTTTTTGTCTGCATTCTTGCCGTACGCTGCAACCGCGATGCTATGTGGGGACGGACTTCCCATATAGGAAATGAATTGCTCATCCTTCCAACTCCATAGCTCCCAGCAACAATCCCGATACCAGCGCTGAATCCGGTCATAGAATTCGGACCCGGGCAGTTCCCGGTAGTAGGTGATAGCCAGACGGCCCCGGTTGTCAGGGATGGCTGAGTCTAAGCCCATGACGACCACCTTCGCTGCCCGATCTAGATTATTTTTATAGCCAGCGATGGCCTCATTGAGTTTCCGCGCATAGGCCTGCATGGTTTTGGGTTCAGCCGCAGGTTCTGTATATTGGGTCATCAGCTGTTGGCTGCCTAACACTGGATTGGCCGCCTTCAAACGTTTTGTTTCCCAGGTGAGGATCACCTGATCCCCGTTTTTATAGCCCTGCTTCGCAATCAACCACTTTAACGCGTTGTGAGCCTTTTGCGATATCTCATATCCTACGCTGAGCGCCTGCTGCTTATCTGCGAACCGTCCCCGAAAGGTAAATCCGCTTTTATCATTGGCTGAAATCAGCTTGGCTTTGTCCGCTGAATTGCGGATTTTGCTAGGATGCTTGTCTGTACAGGGGATCACCTGGCCTGTCACATAGCAGAGCCTCCTGTTCTCCTGCTGGCCCTCATAAAATCGAATATAGGACTGCCAGACTTCGGGATTTTCCCACACTCTCGGGTTTTCCTGGACCCCCATTCGGTTGACACAGAAGCGCACGAAAGCGTCCGTCTGCGCCACATCGCCAATTTTGACAGATGGGTCGATAGCCCCCTCCTTTTCCACAAGACAGCCAAACCGAACCAGGTCCTGGATGAGACAATTCTTCTTGAGATACCGTGCAATAATTTGAACCTGCGGGTGACAGTCCTCTGACGCACACCACCGATCTAACAGCGTCTCATAGGCCTCATGGTATGGCCTCCCCTTCTCGCTGATCGAGTCGGCGTAATCGCCGGCAATGTAGATCAGCTTGTCAAATAACGCATGGGGAAATATTCCAACTCCTCGACTCGCTGAGTCTTCCGTACAGGGAATGATGGTCACCGCATTTTCCTTGGGCACCTTCTCCGCCATGACGATCTCCGCATCCTGATTCAGCGTAACCTGAATCTGCGCGTTGTTAGTTGTGTGGGCGATGGGCAGAAGCATGTCCTCCCGATCCTTGCCCACATACTCCTGGCAGTTCTCGTAGGTTTCATACAACTTATCAATCCAGCTCAAAAAACTCCCCCCTCCTCAAACTCTTTCCATCCGCTGAAATTCCCTTCTCCGAAAACCTTTGGCTTCTGGCCGGCAATCTCCCGGCGTATGGTGCAGGCTTCCGGAGGAATCAAACTAATATACCCATTCCTCATGACAGGGTTCCAGAACCGGACGCCTAGCTTTTGCTTTCCCGTCTCATCGGGATAGTCGAATCCGTGGAACATCAAGCCAAAGGCAAGCTCCCCGTATGTATCGTAATCTCCCTTTCCTGAACCAAATTCACAAGGCTCAATGTATCCCTGGCATTCCCGGGTTCCTAAGAAAATATCCCGGCGTCCGCCCCGCTCCAGCATCCGCTTTGCAATATAATAATGCTTGTTTTCGTTCCGATCTTGGGCTAGCTCCGGTCGGTTTTCATTCCACTGGAAATGCGCTCGCACCTGGTATTCCACGTTGGTCAGATAGGTATAGATGGACAGCGTATTTCCACCTGTATACTCCACAGGACGGACGCCTTGGGATTGGGTTTGAATGGATCGCATGACGCGCAGCTCGTCGATATACCAGAGGAAGGTTGGCTTCCAATAGCAGCTCTCCAGGATTCCCTTCAGGGCCTGATAGGTCGGAATCTGATAGGAACACTTTTCGCCTCCGATTCGGGTGATGGGATCACTAAATAAAGCCCGTTTTCCATATACCGTAAACTCGATTTGATTTTTATATTCCATGACTCTCCTCCTCTACACACTCCACATGTCCATTTTGCCGGCTTCACTCACAACCCCCAACTGGTCATCATAGTATCGTTCTTTCAGAACCCACACACTGCCGTCGAGAAGTGGGTATATAGCGTCTCCCCTCTGTAAGGTCGCGACGCTGTGGGAATATAGATCCACTGTATAGGGCTGTGCTTTGGCCAAAAATCCCTTGGCCTCCTCCAGCGTACAGTCTCCATTGAGATTTGCAATCACCGCTTTCCCCTGATCCCCGTAGGGGACAATAACGGAGATTGCATCTTGTCTGATTACATAGAACTCTCTGGCTGCTGTCTGAAAAGCCTGACTCAGAATGAGCTCAGAATCGCAGTCCTCCCATTCCTCGTAGGCCGACCGGCCTACTTGATTTTGAGATAGAATGTCGTATACTGTAAATCCCGCTTGCGATCCCCTTTGGGGCACAGCAAAATCCATCTCCTTCTCCCGTCCCTGATAATAATATTGATAGAATACCGCCATGGCCTGGGGCGATAGCAAATCATAGCCGAACATAGCAGGATTCCGCTTAAACTCATCGAAGATTCGAGCCGTCGCCTCCTTTCCATAGGCGATATCTTTTAGATTGGATAGATTTTCCTCCGCCAACTTGATCACGTAAACATCCTGGCAATCGATCTCCCCCTCCCGGTTACACCTCCCCGCTGCCTGCGCGATCCGGTCCAAACCTGCTAAGGCGCGGACGACACACTGAAATGAGATATCCACTCCCGCTTCGATGAGCTGGGTGCTGACGCAGATCAGCTTCTTACCATCCGGTTGTTGTCGTTTCTCCGCCAGGCGTTCTTTTATCATGCGAAGCCTCTCCCGGCGATGATTTGGACACATGGCGTTACTCAAGTGGTAGAGCTCGTAGGCATCCTCCCCCCGCTGCTTTAGCCTTTTTTCAATACAGCGATAGACATCCCCCGCCTCTTTTCTTGTATTCAAAATTGCCAATAGGGAATCCTTCTGTTCCGAAGCCTCCAAAATAAAGTCCGCCGCCGCTTCCACACTGTATCCCGCATCTGTACAGCAATTTTTAATTTGCACCCGTTTAAACTGCTGGAATGTGTCGGTCACATTCTCCACCATATTCGGATGGGCGGCCAGCAAAATCGGCCGTCTGGTTCTGCTGAGTTCTGGCTGTGTCGCCGTACAGAGAACAACTGTCGTATTGGCAACTTCACTGAGAAAGTTGACAGCGCCATTGAATAAAGAAATACTGTTAACGGGTATGGATTGAACCTCATCGAAGATCACCACCGCGTTGGCATAACTCTGCATCCGGCGAATGCTCTGCTTTTTCTGACCAAAAAAAGTTTCCAGGAACTGTACCATGGTGGTGAACACCACGGGTGAGGAATATCGCTCCGTCAAGGCCCGGTAAGCCTTTTCACGCTCGGTCTGATCCTCGTCGGCCTCCTCATCCCTTTCCCAGATTATATTGGAATGGTGCTCCAAAATATAGTGCTCCGGCTCCGAACATTCCGGTGACAACAGAATTTTGCGAATTCGATCTGCGTTCTGTTCCAAAATCGACAGATAGGGGATGACATAGATGATCTTATCTTTCCCGTGCTCCTTTGCATGTTCCAGGGCAAACCGGATGGAGCTCTCTGTCTTGCCGCCACCTGTGGGAACTGTCAGCTGGTAGACTCCCGTTCCTCTCTTGGCGAAGGCCCTGCATTCCTCAGAAATTTTCTGCCGGTAGCGGTTGATGGGATTCTGATCTGCTCGTTTCCCGTACTCCTGCAATACATCCTCTAACCGCTCCACGCCCTGTCTCCAGAAGCTTTTGGGATCCACCGGCGGCGTAGGAGCCGTGTTTGACATAAAGTGATAGGTGCTCGAATAGTCGCCGTCAATAATGGCGGATAAAAGAAAGCGCTGTACCATGGCGATGGTAAAATAACCATCCAGACCACGGTCCTGCATCTTCTGACAGAGGGCCTCCACTTCCCCATAGGCGGCCTGGAACAATCGCTCTAACTCTTCTTCCGATCGATATATCGCTGTATAATGGCCCATCGCCTCACCATAAAAGAGTTCCTTGTCCGTCTCCATCTTCTGGGTATACTTGTCCTCCCCATCCACAGAGAGGCAGTCGCAGAGACCGTGGTGCTGGCAGATCACCAGAGAAATAAGCTGTGCCGTCAGTTTCTCCGTGGGATCGCGTGAGCTTTGATATCGCGTCTCATACAGATATTTTGCGCCGATGGTGGAATGAATCGGCCCCTTTCCCTGACGGCGGCCAAAAACACTGTCGACCAGGTAATCCTTGAAGGCTTTCGTATATTTCCCCGCATCATGGAGATACGCGGCCAAGGACGCGGTATTTTGCAGTCCGATTTTGCCGCCCGCCTCCCGGGCGATGGCCTCCACCTCATCCAGGTGCTCGCCGACGCTTTGCCACTCCTCGTGTGGTAACAATCGTATATGAGCTGGAAATTCTGTCCTGTGTCCCATGTTTATGCGCCTTCTACTTTTTTTAACTATATTTTACCATTATCTACATTTTTTTCAAGTATTTTTATTATTTTAATACTATATAATTTGAATTTTTAATCTTTGTTTTACAAATTTGTTAACTTATACTGACAGAATGGGTTGTGATAAGAACACATTGTGTAATGGAAGCAGACGGTTGGATGGTTTCAATCGAATTTTCAATTATCGCTGCTCTCTTAAAAAAACAATCACCTTCTCCCCCTTCCACCCCTCCCATTTTAGAAATTCCGGCCATTGCAATGTGGTCCCACCTATGCTATACTAGATCCGTTCGTTAAAGCAGAGTAGGTGGACAGGCGTTAAGTGTCCGGCAGACGGGGAGTTGCTGCCGGAACGAAAAGCGTTCGCGCTTGCGGTCTGACCATCGCATCCCGCTGTTACACGGATTGAAGAGGCAGTACCTCTGTCGATTTGTGCAACCGCATCCAGAGCGGCCCCAGCCGCGGGAAATCTTGTATAAATGAGGAGGTCGCTGCTATGAACAAAGGAAGTACATTTTTGCGCAAATTCCCGGATTCTTTCCGGGAGATGAGCAAGCTGAGAACCATCACCCTGATTGCAATGCTGTTGGCCGTCAGCGTCGTGCTCAGCTTTTTTACCATCCAGGTCTCAGAGTCTCTTCGCTTGGGACTGGGATACCTCATCACCGCCACTATGGGCATGCTATTCGGACCTGTGACTGCCGGCATCGCCGCTGGAGTCGGAGATATTGTCAAATATCTCATCAAGCCCAGCGGTGCCTTCTTTCCAGGCTTTACCATCACTGCCATATTGGGCGGTGTCTTGTACGGCATGGTCTTCTATCACAGCCGTGTAACCCTTGTCCGGGCAATCGTCGCCAAAACGCTGACAAATCTCCTTCTTAACATTCTGCTGAATACCTTCTGGCTATCCATCATGATGGGGAAGGGGTTCTGGGCCCTTGTGCCGAGCCGTGTCATCAAAAACATCGCGCTGCTGCCTGTGGAGATCCTGCTGCTGTACTCGGTTTTGCGGATTGTCACCGGTATTGTGGGCAAGCTCCCTTCATCTCCAGTTCGCCCGATCCCCACCGTTCAGAAAAAATAAATTGGATTCGGTGCGACTCCCCGCGCCATAAAATTAGGTCCGCCCAAGGCGGACCTCCCTATAGGATAGTTGAATCCCCCTACCTATGACCTTTCCAGGTAGGGGGGATTTTGCCTTCCCCCTGTATATCTTTGATTGTCCGCAATGTTCCTTTTGCCGCTTCAATGATATAGCTATAATCCGCCCCTGCTGCAATCATATTGATTCCCATCCCATGATATAAGGATAGTGTTTTTTTGTCTGTGGCGGTAGTAGAAACTCCAACAGATTTGTTTTGGCTCTTAAATGCTGTAATCGCGGACCTGGCCAGCTTCAAATTTTCTTCTGAAAAAACGTCTCCCAGCCGATGGATAGAACCGGACAGATCGTGCATTCCCAGTATACAGCCATCCAGATAGGGAATCTGCGCTATCCGCTCTGCCTCTAAAACGGCGCTCTTTTGCTCGATCTGGATAAATCTGCATACTTCCAAATGACCTTTGCCATAAAACTCAGATTCGGTATCCAGGCCATACCGGACTGCCCCTTTTGGTCCACAGCCTCGCTTTCCATATGGCGGATAAAGTGTCCACGAGATCAATTCCTTTGCATGTTCATAGTCCCGCACCATCGGAAATACGATCCCGCCAACACCTATCTCCAAAATCTTTTTTGTAATCGTAAGGTCATCTGCAGGCACACGCACAACAACCGGCGTTCCACCTGCTTTTGCTGCCATAAGATGGTGATAGGCGTCTTCACAGGAAAGCTGCGTATGCTCCATATCCAGCCAAATAAAGTCATACCCAAGATAGGAAAGCATTTCTGTAACGCTTGCATCCAGCAAATGAACATGTGTTCCCGTCATGTAACTTCGATTTATTACCTTTTCTTTTAATGTCATCTGTAAGCCTCCCTTGATTTTTCCATGAATCCTAATATCGCATTTTATGAAATTCAAACCGGCCGCTTGATAACGCCTTCGTCTCTCCATTTGGCAGCGTTACAGCAGCGCTGCTTCCTTCTGGAATTTCAATCTTTATATCCACAAAATCGCCTTGCACAATCCATGCCACGCGCACAATGCCGGTTTGTGTTTTATACTTCGCCTCAAATGCGCCAATTTGCGGAATAATGACAGGTCTGAGCACAATTTTACGAAATCCTGGAGTTCCGTCAAAAACGCGTATCCCTCCCAGTGATTCAAAAAACCAACTGCTAATGGAACCAAATCCATAATGGTTCATACTGGCATACAAATCATTTGTCGCGCACCCCTCCCAGTTTTCCGTCATAGTGGTCGCGCCAGTCTGAATCAAATACCGCCATGAAGGATACTCCGTTTGATGAATGAGCCTCCATGCCGTATCGCGGTATCCATAATCGCATAAAATACCTAGCAAAAACGGCGTCGCCATATATCCGGTGGTAATATGATAGCCATTCTTTATTACATATTCATTTAATTGGCTGGCAGTCTTGCTTCTACATTCCTTAGGCGTCAGGCCGAAGGCAAGGGCAAGCACTATGGCGCTCTGACATCGAGGTGAATAATCAAATCCTTCTTCCAGATAATATTTCTTATGAAACGCCTGCGCAGATAAAATCCTTTTTTGTCTATACGCATCGGCTGTACGCTGATCTCCCAAAATTTCTGCAATTTGCGAAATTCGTTGAAGCATCAAACAGTAATAGCAATCTGCGAAAAAATCGGCCGGAACATTTACCAGTGATAAATGATCGCAATAAGGGGCATGGGCATGCCTTGTGAGATCGTTCCTTTCGTCTTTTTTTCTGCGGTCCGCCAATTGCAGAATGCTCCTATATTTTTTTTCCAATATTGTGCGGTCTCCATAAAACCAAAACAACGTCCATGGGAGAATATATTCTTCATCTTCCCAGCCATACACGCCATATTCAATTTTTCTTCCGTGCTCGCTCCATCTTCCAAGGAACTCATGATTATTCATATACCAGCAAGCCGCCGGGGCATAGGTCTGAATATCTCCATTCCAAAAATTTTTTTCCCGTGTCGGACAATCGGTGGGTCCGCCCACAATATTCCCACGATAACTGCGTTTCGCCATCTCCCACAGTTGCATAATAGGTTTATAAGAGGTTATCACAATCCCGTTTTCTTCCAGGTCCTGGTGCATGACTACCGCTTGTACCGTATCATCCGCAACCTCTTTCAGGCCCTCTACCGCAATATAACGAAACCCTGTATAAGTAAATTCGCTTTCATATTTCTGTATACTGGCGTCTTTGCAGATATAAACATCCAGATTCCGAACGGACCAGTTGGCTTTTCCACCTTTTGCATCCTCCGGAAAATATACCGGCAGATAGGGTCCATCGCATAATACCTCCGTGGGATAAAAGCGTTCATAATACCGGATGATAATACGGTCTCCACTCTGTCCATTTCGAATCTTTATCTGCACTCTGCCAGAAACATTGACTCCAAAATCAAATAGGAAGCACTGCTCTGAAACCTGTGTTTTTTTCACTGCATGCAAGTATTCTACCGGTTTTACAGGCGGGTAATTCTGCCTGCACAGCCTCTCATTTGTTTCTTCCAATACCTGTACCGGATACCATCTGCCCTTTGTTTTTCCTTTTTTACACCAATTGGGAATTTCTTTTCGAGCATCATACCGTTCCCCAAACTGAAGATCATTATCTGCCAGAGGCGAAAAAGCAATGAAACAGCTGTCATCGGAAGAAACAGTCTCGGAAGTTCCATCTGTATAGGCCAGCTTTACACGAAACCATATCATATTCTTTTTTGCCGTGAGCTCCCCCCAGGATCTACAGTTATACCAGCCGTTTCCGGTAATAAATCCGATGGTATTCTCTCCATAGTCCAAAAAACGACGGATGTCGTACTCCTGATATTCGTAAATCTCTTCCATTGCGCCAGGTACAAATTTATTGTCCGAAACAGAATTACCGTTGACAAACGCCTTATACAAGCCTTTGGCGCTGGCATATAAGACCGCTGATGATACTGTTTTTTTTACTATCAACCTCTTCTTAAAATAAAAGGAATGCCGCAGAAAAAAAGGATGGATCTTATCGCAAACCATCTCAATCCGCGGATAATCCTCCCGGCTCAGCCAGTCTTCAGGCTCATCCGGTTCGTAAAAATTTCCGACACGGAGCGCTTCCCAGGAATGATCCGTATATAGCACTTCTTCCCTTTGATCCGTATATAGCAAATGTATTTCTCCGCGGATTGCCGAAGTGAACTGTTCCGGGCGATTGGTCTGATAAACACGGATATGAACAGTATTATAACCTTCCTGTACTAAATCCGTGATACTGCTCTCTGCATCAGAAACTCCAACTGCGCGTTTATTGATAAACAAATCGAACGCATTGTCACACTCATAATACACATACGCTGCTTTCAGCGCCCCATGAACCGTGAATCCCTTATACAGATAGCCGCGCACATAAGCGCAGGGCCATATCCATTCCCCTTTGCATGTATTCCCATATTTTTTGTCTTGTTCCTTTAACAAAATCTGATCCGGAGCACAAAGCCACTTTATTTTATGGTCGCTCATCCTCCGACCTCCCCCGCTTTGTCCTGCAAAACAACAGGTAATTAGCGTCATGAAAATTATCCGCACGGTTCAGCGCTGCACGTATTAATATCGAAACCTCGTTGCGTTCCATAAAAAAGGATGGATATTGAACACCTGTATATACCCCATCATAGTCTTCCCCTGAAAAATCCAGTATATTTTTTTCCCACTCCCAATGTCTCAGGTCATCTGAGCTATACATAGAAAGAATATTTCGACGCGGCAGCGAGTTCCCCAGCGCAATATAGCGCCCTTCTTCATTTTTTCGTATTTCAAATTTTGAATGCGCCATAGGAAAAGAAATCAGGTTTTCAAACCAGAGAGCCCGTTCAGGCTCCTGGAAATCCATGCCCAAAAGTACTGCATAATTGTTTGTAAAGCGGAGAATCGCCTTCATGCTTCCTTCCGGAGTAACAACCAGATTTCCTTCAATCGGCAAGGGGTCATATCCAAGCGACAGCTTGTCGGAAATCTCGTTACATCCCCATTCTCTATAGTTCATTTTCAATGGCTCTGTGGCAATCCAGCTTTTCGGGCACATCAAATTTGAATCTATCGCCGCGCTAAAAATCAGATAACAAAACTCTCCTGTACTCCAGGAACCAAATTCCACCATGGTCCACAACCGTTCCCCATAAGTTATCACGGGGAACGGCGCTTTCTGGAACCCATTCTGGCTGCCGCAGCACGCGCCATATCCCAGGACAATTGGGCCGGTCCAGGTCTCGCCCTCGTCATGAGAGCATCCCAATAGCAAGTCTCCATATTCCGTAGAAACGCCGAAACAGTACACTTTTCCATCATGCCAGAACAGGCTTCCCCAACAGCATGGGAACAATTCTGTCACAAAATGCCAATGAGCGCCTCCGTCATAAGAACGATATAGGATGGTAAGGTTTTGTCCTCCGTCCTTTTGATACACATCATGAGATGCTAACAGGACGCCGTTCGGAAGCTTAAGCAGCGAAGGCGAACAGGTATGTGCGCCAGAATAAATATACTGGGTTTCACGCGGATGAATATAATTCACTACGACCCCGGGAACCATGCCCGTGCGCACCAGACGTACATGACTCTTTCTTCCCTCTTTTGATTCAATAAAGAATCTATAGTCTTCATTCTTCTTTAGCCCGCCAACTTTCACTAAATTAGATGAAACAGGCATTCCTTTCCAGTCCGTCCAGCTAATATGCTGCCAATACAGCATATGCTGTTCCTCTGAGCCTAGATCGAACCATTCCGCTTCAAATCCTGTTTCATTGGGCGCCAGCCTGCATATATAAGGCGCATTTCTTTTCTCTTCGTTATAAACAGGCAAATATGGTTTATGCCACCAATTGCAGTCTATTTCCATACAGTCCTTTCCCTCCCCTTCTTTTTCATAAACTTCAGATTCCTGTCCTTCCTTCAACGCCGGATAAGTACCAGGAGAATCAGCATAAGGGAAGATACGGTCACAACCGCCCACAGAGCTGGATTGTCGTTGTCTCCGGTCTTCGGCAAAGTCACCCCGCTTTCCTCCTTGACATACCCCTCAAAATCCGTCACGGTTCCGTCAGCCTTTGGCCGCGGCGATTCCTCTTCCGCGCTGTCGGAAGAGGAATCGTCGGAAGACATGTCCTCAATTGGCATTTCACCGGCCGACAAGCCGGAGTCCGTCTCTTCCCCCGCTTCCTCTCCGGTTGGATTGCGTAAAGCCATACTCAATATCTGTATTTCCTCACTATTCAGCACAATGGCGCTTTTACTCAGTAAATAGACGCCTTCACCGCAATTAATCACACATCTTCCGGTAATCTGGGCAATAATTTCAAGCGGTAAGTACAACTCTTCAACGGAACCCGGCAGTTGGGTTTCCAGAGATATCGTTCTTCCACCTTCATAAATAACGCCGCCTCCTCCCTCCGGAAAGATTTCCAACCTGTCTATCATAATTTCATTTTCCCGGATATCAAACACACTGGAATATGAATTTCCGTCTTCTGCGATCCTGACAGCTGACATTTGTTGTTCTACGCTGTCATACGACACCAAAATGTTATCGTTAGTAAGCAACGCACGTGCCGGAACAAACAATTGACCATCTACCATTACGGTTTGTACCGTAGAATCAAAACTATCTACATAGAAGATTTCTCCATTTATACCAAGTGCCTGGCTCGCAGAGCTTTTCAGTACGATTGTATCCGACAGCTTTTCACGCAGTTGCGCCGAAATCCCATCGTTGATGCCTTTGGAAACTCCTACGCAGGTAATCGAAAATGGCGGCAACTCAATATTTTCTTGCGGTATCCCCTCTAGATCCACAGGAACATCTATATGCTGTGGGACGTCTGACATCCTGCTGTTGGGATTATTGGTCCAATAAGGATATGCTCCATAAGTACCTTCATAGACCCAAAGCGGCGTTACATCAGTGCCCTCAATTGTCACTGTAGTTGGATTTTCATACTGATTAATAAGCAAAATATAATTGGCCTTACTATCATCACCGAAACCATATGCCAGAATATCCGGCGACAGGACATCAATACGTTCACCGTTTAAATCTATTTGTGAGGTATAAACAGTCCCTTCTTTCTGCATGAGATCATAATAATGTGTCGATGAATTTATGATCGGAGAAAATTTTTCATACAAGTATCCGTTTGGCAGCTTTACCAACTCATTTTCTGAAAACAACGCATTGTTTCCGACAACCTGATAGCATTCAAAACCATTGCCGCCAATAATACTGGCTGCTGAGGTTAAGGTGGCGCCATTCTTCAATTGCTCCAAAAAAGTTACAAGATAGGTAATGGCATTGCCAAGACTCTTACAATACTGGCGCCGCCCGCGCTCTGCTTCATCTGCTCCCACCTGAACATTATAGGACAGCACTCCATATTCGGTAACCCAGAGTTCTTTTCCCGGATATTGTCGTTTTAACATCGCTTCTGTAGAAAAACCTTGCAGCAACACATCTTTTAGATGGATTCGGAGTAAATCCTTAGGTTTAATATCTGTAAAATTATGAATACCGGAATAATAATGTACCACGATAGCGTCATAACAATCAGGATTCTGTGCTAAAGCCTTGTTCCACTCTAAAGCGCGCGCCCCTTGCGTATATTCCCAATCGTCTTCGCTGCGCACCCAGTTGTTAGGATCATTTTTAATAGCACGATCAGCGCTCAAGGCCAATAACGGTACGCCTATTTTAATGTTTGGATCGTATGCTTTCACTAAATTATTTAGTTCTCGTAGTTTCCTTACATACACGTCCACATTTGCAACAATTTCTTCTGCACTGATTGCATACAGCTCATTACCATATTCAATCCAAAATGGTCTTCCATCAGACAACTCCTTAATTTTTTTGATTCCCTCAAAAGCCGTTTCAACATCCTGATTTACATTAATACCAATACAAATAGGCATATTCACTGCGTCAGCATTTTCAAAATAGTATTGTAATGGATATGCAATCAGATTGCCACGCTGTTCATCTGAAACGTTGGTAGGGTAACCGGTCTGCCAGTCATACCAATGAACATATGAACGCAGGAATTGAAAACCTGTTTCCTTATTCAATTGCATTTTATAGAGTTCATTTGCTTTTTCTGTCTCAATATTACGATTTTGATTCAGCATACCTGCACTTGCCTGATAAAGCGTTGTGGTTTCAATATTTCCATAAATATATTCTGGAATCTCCCGCTTATATCCATCAAAATATAACGTGGCATTTTTAGAATCTGGTATTGTTTTTTCAGTTACAGTAACATTGCATATACTGACATATCCGCCCTCATCAGAGGTTACCTTTATTTTCGTCTGACCGGGTTTAAGGGCCGTAACACCGCGGGCGCTGCTGCGTATTCCTGTAAGACTGATAATTTCAGGATCCTCTACCTCCCAATAAATCAGGGTATTAGTAGCATCATTTGGAACAATATAGCCCAATAATTCCTCTGATTCCCCAACTTCTAATTGCATGGTATTCTTATGCAGAACAACATTGGTAACCGGTTTTGTGGAGATTACTTTACACATAGAACTTTCATCTCCGTTTATAGTCGCAACCGTGATATATGCCTCTCCTTTCGCGATTGCCGTAACATTGCCTTCGTTGTCAACTGTTGCGACGCTATGATTGCTGGAAGAAAATACCACATTATGATTCCCTCGATTCCAAAAATCCAGCGATGCGGTGGTTCCTGTATTAATATAATAATAAGCTTTTTCAAATTGAATCTCATCGTCATCAAGATTCACTAAAGAAACATTATCAATCAATGCCTCCGCATTGGATACCAAAAAAGAGAACTGCCCTTTTTGACTTAGCATTATCCCACTCATTTCAAAAATTGTGACAAATTCCTCTTCATCGACACTCCTTATCTCATAAATAAGCGTATCATCCACTAACTTAATTCTAACACGATACACTGTGTCAAAATTTATAACACTCTCATTGCAGACCTGGCGAGCTGGTCCAGACATAGTAGAGGCAATTACTGTCATCGCATCTTTATATAGAATAATACGGACGGCATCTACTTTATCCTCGCACCGCAAATCTGTCACGAACATAAAATTATTTGCCGCATTAGCGGAAATTTGCATATCGTATTCTAAAATCATATTTTCAACCGCAAAATCCGACGGACTGACAACCTTACATACACCTTCATTCACGGTGGTAGCTAATTGTCCCTCTACGTTTACTTCCATCTGATATTTTACAGACCAGTCATCCAGTCCGTTTTTGAAATCTTCTGAATAGTAAGTATTCTGTTCTGTTACAACATCAAGATTGGTTACAAAAATATTGTCAATCAAGGCGTCCGTATTCGATACCAGAAAAGAAAACTGTCCCTTTTGGTCAAGAGTCATCCCATCCACTTTAAAAATTTTCTCAAACTCATCTTGAGCGGCATTTTTTATTTCATAAGAAAGACTATTACCGATTAACTTCACTCTTACACGGTACATCTCATCAAAATCTACAACACTCTTACTGTAAACCTGCCGGGCTGTTCCAGATGCCGTGGAGGAAATCACTGTTATCGCATTTTTATACAGTATAATACGCACAGCATCTACTTTATCCTCGCACCGTAAATCCGTAACAAACATAAAGTTATCTGCCGCATTACTGGAAATCTGCATATCGTATTCCAATATCATATCCTTCACCGCAAAATCCAGAGGACTGACAACCTTACATACTCCATTGCTAACGGTAGTCGCTAATTGTCCAGCTGCATTCACTGCCATCTGATAGTTTACAGACCAATCACCTAAGCCGTTCCCAAAATCCTCTCTGAAATAGGCGGCGCTTTGTTTTATTTCTGAATTTTCATCACTTCCTCTGGAAAACTCTATTGCGAAAACAGAAGACTCAAGCGCAAAGATCAACATCAATACCAAAAGCACTACTAATGATACGACTCTTTTTCTCATCGTAATCAACCCCTTCATCAAATGAGTTATCCTTTTAATGCTCCCATAGCAATCCCCTTGACAAAATATCGGTTTGCAAATGCAAAGGCAAGCAAAACAGGGATAAGCGAAATCGTTGTTCCTGCAAACATCAAATCCCAGCTCACCGCCGATTCAGAAGAGTTTTTCAAAGCTATAATCCCCACGATCAAGGTTTGCTGCTCCGGCTTTGCCATTGTAAAAACCGCCGGAAACAAATATTCATTCCAGGAACTATTAAAGGAAAGCATCCCTATTGTAGCCATAATCGGCTTTAGCATCGGCCGGATAATACGGAAAAATATTCCCACAAACCCGCATCCATCAATCTTCGCGGCCTCATCAAGGGCAATCGGCAGCGACTGAATATAACTTTTCACAAGATAAATATTCACAATCGGGATTGCAAAAATTTTATATACCAATAAGGCCCAAAGCGAACTTTTTAGCTTAACAGAAGCCAAAACCTCCAATAATGGATAAATAGTGATAGAGCCCAAATTAATAAACATTAAGGAAGAAAAAACCAGAAACAAAATACGTTTACCCCTGAATTTGCCCCGAGCAAACACATAGCCATATAAGGATGCTTCTATCAGCATAATCATGACGCATCCAAGCGTATAGAGTACGCTGTTTATAAACATTCTTCCAATCTGTAAGCTGTCTGAATTCCAGGCGCGAATATAATTATCGACAGTAAAGCGCTCCGGAAAAATTCTCCCAGGATCACTTAAAAGCTCCATGTTTGTCTTAAATGAAGAAAGGATCGTATATATAAGAGGAAATAATGTTGCAAGCAGGATGATAAGCAGAAACAAATAACAAATCAAATTCACTATTCTATTCCTTCTCTCCACAATTATCCTCCTTAGCTGTTGTTGGCCAGACGCGTACTCACCTTCATATAGGCAACAGCAATCAAACAATAGAACACTGAGGTTACCAGGGAAAGCGCGCTGCCATACCCTATATTGGGACTTCCTGTCGCAAATCCAGGAACAAACGCATTGATCAAATACGCGCCTACGGTAAAAGTCGTCCCACCAGGGGCTCCATTTGAAAGTACGATAATAAATTCACCCGTTTGCAGGGTCCCATTAATTGCCAATAATAAAATGGTCTGAAAAACCGGCGCAATCATAGGCAGTGTAATAGAAAAAAACTTACGAATCCTGCCTGCGCCTTCCACACTTGCCGCTTCATAAAGTTCTACCGGAACATTCGATAAAGCCGCCATAAAGTATAGAACATTTACGCCAAATGACAGCCAAATGGATGCTGTGAGAAGCACAGCCATAGAAGTAGAATAATCAGCAAACCAATCAATGGGACGTTGAATTATATTGAATCTCATCAGGCAAGAATTTATAACCCCTCTGAAATCAAATAAATTGGAAAAGATAGCTCCCACAATGGCCACGCTGATAATACTGGGCAAATAATAAACAGAGCGGAAAATCCCCTTGCCACGCAGAGAATCTTTTTGTAAAATTGTGGCTAATAGCAGCGCTAACGGAATCTCAATGGGCAATTTTAACATAGTAAATTTTAGCGTTACCAGCCATGCATGCCAATAAGATTTATCTTTTGTAAAAATATTTATAAAATTTTCCCAACCAACAAATCTGGTTTGGGAAGCCACTCCTGTATAATTAAAAAACGACCACTTTCCCGCCCATAAATAGGGGTATAAAATGAATACTAAAAATCCCACAATTGGAACGATCAGGATGAGATAACAAGCCATTTCTTCCGAAAAATTTAAGTTTCCGAATTCCTTTGTAACATTTTTTCTTTTTCCATGCATATCGTCTCTCCCCTTATTAACTTACATGCCCTCCAGCCATGAATAAGGTTTCTGTTATTTCATTGGGGGCTGCCGCATGTCAGTGCGGTAGCCCCTTCAAAATCAGGCTTCCTGTTATCTCTTCGAATCGTAATCAGAAGTAATATAAACACTATAATCTTCATCCGGATACGCGGCCTGATACTCCGCAACGCTTTCATTCACCCTTTGGGTAACCTCTTCCGCAAATTGATCATAAGAAACCTTTTCGCTCCAAATATCTTCAACCCAGCATTCCGCCGGCAGCTTCAGATCCGGTGAAGTCTGATACGGCATTGTGGGCAGATTCTTATCGGATATGCTTAACATTTCTGTAAATTCCGCCCATCCCTTTTTATCCCCCGTATATGTTGCATTTTCGGCAATCTCTGCTTTGTAGGGGATATACATTCCTTCCTCATACAGTTCCTTTAAAAACTCATCGCTGTGCAGGAATTCATATACCGTCAATATCTTTTCCGCTCCCACGCGTTCAACAGCCTTGCTGTTAATCGCTGCAAAGAAGCCAAGGTTATACGGCTGCTTATATACATCATTCTCATTTTCAGACGGGATTGGCGCAACACCCCAATCAATTTCCGCCGGGAACTGATCCGTTAACACACCGACGTCAAAGGAATATCCAAACTTCATGCCAATTCCTCCTGCCGCAAATCGCGCTCTTGCAGTGTCATTGTCCATACCGTCAGCGCCCGGAACAACGCTCCCGTCATGTTTGATATCCAGCAATGTCTGGACAGCCGCATTCATGGACGTGAAGTCATATTCTCCCGTTTTCGGATTGTATCCGTTCTGTAATCCGGTGGACACGCGCGCCATTGGAACAACGCTGTCAAGGAAGCTGTTGACGCCCCAGCCAATGGGAACGACCAGACCATATTCCTGTTTGGATTCGTCCGTTAAAATATTGGCGTACTCCCTTAATTCTGCAAATGTTTTCGGAGGCGTTGGCTCACCGTTTTCATCTACAAGTCCGGCAGCCTTGAACATATCCTTGTTATACAGTAATCCATGAAGTGTTGCGCTGAACGGAAGCTTATAGGTTTTTCCCTTATACGTATGAGTATTGACCAGTAAATAATCGCGATATGTATCGACAAGCTTTTCTCCGCCTTCAATATCTTCAAGGGCAATGATTATTCCATCTTCCGCCAGCTGACTCATATTGCCGCCGGAAAAAATATCCGGCAGATCTCCTGTTGCAGCCCCCAACTCCACCAGCTTTGAAATATCCGTTTTCACTTCATACTGAATTTCAATCCCTTTTTTCGCACCCGCGCCGCTGTTAAACTCCTGAATCATTTTTTCAATGACGGTTTTACTGTGCGCTTCCGACGTCCATACGGTTATCACATCTTTCGTTTCTGCCGGATCCGTACTGTTGGAATCTGCAGAATTCCCCTGTCCGCAGCCCGGTATTGACAGGAATACTGATAAGAAAAGTACCATAGCTAAAATCCTCTTTTTAAGTTTCATGATGAATCGCTCCTCCTTTAAAATAATTAAATTTTCTGTGATTCCAATCTTACCAAAAAAACCTCCCGTAAGGAAGTTACTTTTTTGTATGCTTTCCATAAATTTTCTGCGGATTATTGACTATGGGATTTTCGTACATTATAATTTAGAAAAACATTGTTGTTATGGAGAAGGGGGTAATTTCATGATATTTATTTCACTTTTTATTATCGCAATTGCCGTTATATTCCCTCTTATCAACTATAAGGACCGCTTTTCTTATATTTTGTCGGCACACCTGATCATCATGTCGTTCCTTATGGTATTATCCATTTTATATTTCTCGAAAGCCGCTACCTATCAGATTTTTTTTAATATGGATTATGACCTTTACTTATGGCTTCAGCAAGCCCGTCTTCCGTTAAATACAATCGTAAAACTGCGCAATATTGCCATTGCAGCGTTTCTCTTTATATCAGCCAGCTATGTCTGCTTGTGGAAATGTACAAAATGGTATTATTTCTGTATTCTCCTTATCCCACTGTTACTGCTGGTAATTCGGAATCATCCGGAAATTGTCTGGAAAATATTCATTTACCATCAAACTGCAAATCCCGCTAATCGTCTGTCAGCAGCAATCGTAAATTTTCTGGACAGCTTTCTGATGCATGCCATACTGTATGTGTATTTGCTCATTCCTTTTATCTCTCTAATCCTGAATTACAGGCATACATCCGTAATTTTGAAAAAGAATAAGCTTAAACTTTACGGAATCTGTATAGGCGTTATTAATCTGTTCTTTTTCGCTACCTTTATAAACGGCATGTTCAGCAAAATTTTATTTTATAATACCAATGAGGCTCTATTGCCCAAAGAAAGGATTGTTTCCACTTCCTTCACATGGATCACACAAATTATATATCTGTTTCTGTTCCTTTTTGCAGGTATAATACTGCTGCTGAACCGCAAAAGCTCTTACGTCCTAATGAAGCGCCATGACATTTTTTTAAATTCACGCACCCTGGAAAAAAACTGCAATATGATCTTTCATGTGTATAAAAATGCCTTTTTAGGAATTAAGCGTCAGACCGCATTAATGCAACGCAGTCTGGCGGATTCCGATTATAAAAAAACAGAAGGCCACATTCAGTTGTGCCAAAGCATTGCAGAGGCCCATTTGGAAATGGTCAATAAAACCGTATTCTTTCTCTCTGATGCAAACCTATCGCCAGGTCCTGTAAAAATCAGCGAATGTATCAGGCATGCTGTTGAAACAACTCCTATGCCAGACAATATACAAACATTTTATGCTTTTCCGCAAAATGAACCTTATGTCAATGCCGATGAATATCATTTGACAGAGGTTTTCAAAAATATTATTGCAAATGCTGTAAGTGCGCTTCATAAAAAGGGGCATTCGGATCCGTCTATCACGTTCAAAGGAACTTATGAAACAGACTATGGAATTATAGAAATTACAGACAATGGCGTTGGCATCAGCCAGGATAAAATAAAAAATATATTCTCCATTTTCTATTCTGCTAATTTTGAGCCGCATAGTTCCGGAATAGGTTTATACTATGCAAAAAAAGTTATCACGCAAATGCAGGGGGAAATAAGAGTGGAGTCTCAGCCAGGTAGCTTTTCCAAATTTAAAGTTGCTCTGCCTTTGTATATCATTCATTAACAAAAGAACAATGCCATATATCGCATCATGAAAGGTAGGAAGCATATGAAACCAATTACTGTTGCCATCTGCGACGACGCTATCTTTTTATGTGAAAGTTTTAAAGCGGAAATTGAATATGAAACCGATCTGTGCTTCGCCGGAGAAGCACATAATCCCGCAGAGTGTATCCAATTGGTAAAAACTCAGATTTTTGACGTTTTACTGCTGGATATTCAAATGGAAACGGAAACAGACGGTCTTGAAGTTATTCCCATTATTAAATCTATAAATCCCGATATAAAAATCATCATTTTAACCAGCCATCTTAACGATGACTACATTTTTACTGCTTTTGCATCTGAAGTTGATAACTATATATGTAAAGATACTCCATCCAATATGATATTTGATATGATCAGAGATGTGTATTGGGGTCGCGCAAGTTTGAATCTCAATATATCCAGATCGCTGACCAGAAAGGCCGCAGATATCAGCAAGGCGCAAAAATCGCTCCTTTACCTGGTCGAGATTGTCTCGAAACTTTCTACCGGAGAATTTGAAGTATTAAAGCTAATATCCGAAGGGAACAGCTACCGGGAAATTGCAAGGCTGCGTTTTGTAGAAGAAGGTACGATCCGCGTCATGGCCTCCAGAATCCTAAAAAAATTTTCGTGTAAAAATATGAACCAACTTTTGAATCAATTAAATCACGCTAATATATTCGAGCTGTTTCATAGATAAAATGCAGCAGACCTCATCTAAAAAGGGTCACCGTTTACGTTCTAAAATAGAAAGGGCTATCCTGCGCGCTGGCACGATAGCACCTTGTTGATCTACATCGTTTTCAAAGACTCCAAAATTTCCGCCGCGTTTGTATCTGGCTTTGCCTTTTCGAAGACTTTCACAATCATCCCTTGTTCATCGATGACAAACGTGGTTCTGGCTGTCCCAAAGGCCGTTTTCCCATACATTTTCTTTTCCCGCCAGACCTCATATGCCTTGATAGCCGTCAAATCGGGGTCGGACAACAGAAGAAATGGCAGTTCAAACTTCTGGATAAAACGCTGATGGGACGCTTCTGTATCCTTGCTAATCCCGATGACGATTACATCCATGGCCTGAAATTGCGCAAACGCATCGCGAAAGGCACATGCCTGGCGCGTACAGCCTGGCGTATTATCCTTTGGATAAAAATACACCACGACCTTTTTCCCCCGGAATTGAGATAAAGTGACTTGATTTCCATCCTGATCCGGCAAAGCAAAATCAGGCGCTTTCATTCCTTCTTGCAGCATACGCTACCTCCTTCGCATTCCTATCTTACAGTATTCGCCCCAGAAATCAAGCGATTCATTGCCCCTACTTCACTCGATAATGCCACGGATCTCGTTGATATCCTGAACGCCGGTTTTTTCCATAAACGCTTCCAACTCATCCAGAACGCGGACCGGCGCATCGGGTTCAATCAGATTTGCCGTTCCGGTGGCGACCATGGTGGCACCCGCCATAATAAACTCCGCCGCGTCCTCCCCAGTATAAATCCCGCCCATAGCCAGAATCGGAATCGAGCAAGCCTTGTGGACCTGGTATACCATCCGCACCGCTACTGGTTTGACCGCCGGGCCAGAAAATCCTCCGACTTTCTGTGCCAGAACCGGTTTTCTTTTATATACATCAATCCGCATTCCTAATAGGGTATTGATAAGGGACAGCGCATCTGCGCCAGCAGATTCCGCTGCGCGGGCGATCTCCACAATATCCGTAACGTTGGGGCTGAGTTTCACTATAAGAGGTTGCCGCGTGTTTTTCTTCACGGCCCTCACCACCTTCTCCACCATGTGCGCGTCCGTTCCGAAGGTTACGCCGCCCTCTTTGACATTGGGGCAGGATATATTGAGCTCAACCAAATCCACCTCCGTTTCCGCCAGACGCCGTGATACCTCCACATAGTCCTCCAGCGTCCGCCCCGCCGTGTTGACAATCACCTTGGTATCAAACTGTTTTAAAAACTCTAGATCGTCTTTTATAAAGGCGTCAATTCCCGGATTCATTAAACCCACCGAGTTCAGCATACCGCCATAGGTTTCCGCAATGCGGGGAGTCGGATTGCCAGGCCATGGCTCTTTGGCCACTCCCTTTACCGTTACCGCTCCTAACCGGTTCAGGTCAAAAAACTGGCTGTGGGCTTGTGGGTTGAAGGTTCCGGACGCTGTGGTGATTGGATTTTTCATTTCCATTCCGCAGAACGATACAGCCATGGTTTTACTCATGAAAAGATCACATCCTCTCCGGGGAATACAGGGCCCAGCTTGCAGACTCCCTTTTGTATGACGCTGCCATCGGGCATCCGGAGCTTAGCTGGGCATCCGGCACATGCGCCAAACCCACACCCCATCCGCTCTTCCAGAGAAAACCAGGTCTCCAGATTCTGGCCCTGCTGCCATTGTTGTATAGCCCGCATCATCGGGATGGGACCGCAGGCATAGAGCACACGGCGCGCTGCCAAATCAGCGTGCTGCAAATACAAGTTCATGGCGTCGATGACCGTACCTTTACAGCCATAGGTTCCATCGTCGCTGGATCCCATCACCTCTCCCCAGGGTTCAAATTCTTGCCCCATCCAGGGTTGACTGCGAAATCCTAAAAAGATTTTCAGCGGCTTATCGGACAGGGCTTTCGCCAAAAATAGCATGGGGGGCATTCCCAAACCCCCGCCCACTAGAAAGATCTCCTTTGCCTCTGTCGCGGCCTCTAATGGGAATCCATTGCCTAAAGGGCCCATAACCCGTATGGTATCGCCCTCTCCCATGGCCGACAGCTCTTCGGTTCCCTTCCCGACGACAGCATAAATTAAAACCAACCGCCCTGTCTCTACAATCGCATCGCAGATGCTGATTGGCCGGGGCAAGAGCCGGCTTTTATCCCGGCAATACAGATTGACAAACTGCCCAGGCTTTGCTTGCGCCACCAGCTCCGGCGCGAACAATTCCATTCGATAAATGCCTGGTGCCAGCTCTACTTGTTCCTTTATGGCTACCCCATCATTCCACATGGTCATCCTCCATCTATTATCACTCCATCGCTTTGTGTAAATCTTCTTTCATATCGAGAACCGCTGCCCTGGATGCCTGCGCAAATTCCTCCGGCGTGAACATTTTCGCATAGCTGTCCTTCTGCCATGCCGCCATAATTCCCCGTGAAGAATTTACAATGGCGCCTAGGCCATTCTGGTCAAAGCATCCGGCCAGATCCTGCGCTGTGGCGCCCTGCGCTCCATAGCCTGGTACCAGAAAAAAGGTGTGCGGTAAAATCTCTCGGAGCCGGCTCCCCTGCTCGGGGTGCGTTGCACCGACAACCGCTCCGATATCAGAATATCCATATCGCCCCCGAAAAGGTTCTCCCCATTTCTCCACCAACCCCCCTACGACTTCATACAGAGGTTTGCCCGCTTCCCCAGCAGGCAAATCCTGGATCTCGCCGCTGCCTGGATTGGAGGTTTTGACTAAAATAAATAATCCTTTATCATATTTTGTCAAATGCGGAAAATACGGTTCAATGGATTCAACACCCAAATACGGATTTAGGGTGATAAAGTCCTCTTGATACGGCGCGTATGCCGTCTCACCCACTGTAACCTCTCCGATATGGCCATCTGCGTATGCCTGCGCCGTTGACGCGATGTCGCTCCGCTTAATATCCCCGATTACGACAAGCCCTTTCTCTTTGGCGTATTGAATCGTCCGAATGAAGACGTCTACGCCGTCCGCACCGTACATTTCATACATTGCAACTTGTGGTTTAACCGCGGGGACAAGATCATAAACTGCGTCAATGATCTCTTTATTAAATAGCCAAAATGCCTCCGACGCTCCCTTTAGCGTCTGTCCATAGGTCTCAAAGGCCTGCTGGCGGATGTGTTCCGGAATCATGGAAAGCCTCGGGTCGAGCCCAACCACCGTTGGATTTTGTAGTGCCTGGATTTTATCTACTAGTAAATCAATCATTGCCTAATCCCTCTCTTATTTGTATACTTTCCCATTCTGATACACGATTCGGCCGTCCAGAATCGTAGCCTCCACTTTTCCTTGCAGGGTCATGCCGTGAAAAGGCGTATTTCGTCCCTTCGTATAAAACGAATTTTTATCCACTACGTATTGCTTCGCTGGGTTGACAATCACCACGTCCGCTGGCTTGTGCGGCCGAATCTCCCCCCGGTCAAGTCCAATGATTTTTGCCGGATTGTAACTCAAACATTTCGCCAGGGCAAGGGGCGTCAGTATGCCAGGACTTGTGAGCCGGGTAACGCTCAGCGATAACGCCGTCTCCAACCCGACGATCCCGTTCGCGGCGCTTTGCATGTCGGTATTTTTGTCCTCTGCGTGATGGGGGGCGTGGTCCGTCGCAATACAGTCCAGCGTTCCATCGGCCAATCCGTCTAGGATCGCCTGCACATCCCCCTTTGTCCTCAGAGGTGGGCTCATTTTAAAATTCGGATCTTGTGTCAAAATCGACTCGTCACTGAGGGTAAAATGATGGGGACATGCCTCGGCGGTGATGGGGATCCCTCGCTTCTTCGCCTCGCGAATGATCTCAACGCTGCCTGCTGTGCTGACATGGCAGATATGGAGCTTGACTCCTGTACTGGCCGCTAGCATGATATCTCGTGCCGTCATGAGTTCCTCAGCGTCACGAGATATCCCCGGCAACCCTGCCCTTTGCGCATTCTCCCCCTCATTTACACAGCCGCCGGCTAGGCTTATATCCTCACAGTGATCTAGAATGGGGAGCCCTAGCGCTTTCGCTTTTTCCATCGCCTGCTTCATGAGTGCGGCATTCATGACCGATTTGCCGTCTTCGCTGAAAGCACAGACTCCCGCTGCCGCCATTTCATCCATATGGGACAGTTCCCGTCCTTCCTGTCCTAAGGTAATGGAGCCAACAGGCAGGACATGGGTGTACGGCGCTTTTGCAGCTTGTCCCAAAATATAACGGACGATCTCGGCCGAATCCGTTACCGGCACTGTGTTCGGCATGGCGCAGATTGTGGTAAACCCGCCTGCCGCCGCCGCTGCGCTGCCAGTCGCAATGGTTTCTTTGTGTGTTAATCCAGGCTCCCGCAAGTGCACATGCAAATCGATAAAACCTGGCATGACCCAACATCCAGCCGCGTCCAAAACTTGAATGGAATTCGACTGCTCGCTGTCCGGTATTTGGTCTTGAATGACTCCCCCGTCAATATATACGTCTCGGCGGATTGCCTGGTCCGCACTTGGGTCCAGGACGATGCCATTTTTAATCAATAGGGACATTGTCTCCTCCTTCATTGTTATAACCACTTTTGCTCCATTTTATCACATTCTCTGCTTTCCTGCAACCGCTATCACTTTAGCGCAAGAAAACGCGGTGGAGATAGAAGACTAACGCTAAAAACTGTATGGCGATAGATTTTTATGGTTTTAGGATGGAGTGGGTTCTTGTTTTAGCGGCTGTTTGGCGCGTTTCTCCCCTTCCGCCTCTCCTTCTTCGACCGTGCTCTAACTTTTCGCGGCTGTCTCCCGTACTTCTTTTCTTTTGCCGCCTTGCACTTCGCTTTTTTTAGCGGCTGTTTGGTGCATTTCCTCCCTTCCGCCTCTCATTCTTCGACCGTGCTCTAACTTTTCGCGGCTGTCTTCCGTACCTCTTTTCTTTTGCCTCCTTGCACTTCGCTTTTTTAGCGGCTGTTTGGCACGTTTCTCCCCTTCCGCCTCTCCTTCTTCGACCGTGCTCTCTTTTTTCGCTCCTGTCTCCCGTACCTCTTTTCTTTTGCCTCCTTGTTCTTCGCTTTTTTTAGCGGCTGTTTGGTGCATTTCCTCCCTTCCGCCTCTCCTTCTTCGACCGTGCTCTCTTTTTTCGCTCCTGTCTTCCGTACCTCTTTTCTTTTGCCTCCTTGCACTTCGCTTTTTTTAGCGGCTGTTTGGCGCGTTTCTCCCCTTCCGCCTCTCCTTCTTCGACCGTGCTCTAACTTTTCGCTCCTGTCTCCCGTACCTCTTTTCTTTTGCCTCCTTGTTCTTCGCTTTTTTAGCGGCTGTTTGGCGCGTTTCTCCCCTTCCGCCTCTCCTTCTTCGACCGCGCTCTAACTTTTCGCGCCTGTCTCCCGTACCTCTTTTCTTTTGCCGCCTTGTTCTTCGCTTTTTTAGCGGCTGTTTGGCACGTTTCCTCCCTTCCGCCTCTCCTTCTTCGACCGTGCTCTAACTTTTCGCTCCTGTCTCCCGTACCTCTTTTCTTTTGCCTCCTTGCACTTCGCTTTTTTTAGCGGCTGTTTGGTGCATTTCCTTCCTTCCGCCTCTCCTTCTTCGACCGTGCTCTAACTTTTCGCGCCTGTCTCCCGTACCTCTTTTCTTTTGCCTCCTTGTTCTTCGCTTTTTTTAGCGGCTGTTTGGCGCGTTTCCTCCCTTCCGCCTCTCATTTTTTATCCATGCTATGATTTTCGCTCCTGTCTCCCGTACCCCTTTTCTTTTGCCTCCTTGCACTTCGCTTTTTTTAGCGGCTGCTTGGCGCATTTCCTCCCTTCCGCCTCTCATTCTTCGACCGTGCTCTAACTTTTCGCGCCTGTCTTCCGTACCTCTTTTCTTTTGCCTCCTTGCACTTCGCTTTTTTTAGCGGCTGCTTGGCGCGTTTCCTCCCTTCCGCCTCTCATTCTTCTACCGTGCTCTAACTTTTCGCTCCTGTCTCCCGTACTTCTTTTCTTTTGCCTCCTTGCACTTCGCTTTTTTTAGCGGCTGTTTGGCACGTTTCCTCCCTTCCGCCTCTCATTCTTCGACCGTGCTCTAACTTTTCGCGCCTGTCTCCCGTACCTCTTTTTTTTCCTCCTTGCACTTCGCTTTTTTTAGCGGCTGTTTGGCGCATTTCTTCCCTTCCGCCTCTCATTTTTATCCATGCTATGATTTTCGCGCCTGTCTTCCGTACCTCTTTTCTTTTGCCTCCTTGCACTTCGCTTTTTTAGCGGCTGCTTGGCGCGTTTCTCCCCTTCCGCCTCTCCTTCTTCGACCGTGCTCTCTTTTTTCGCGCCTGTCTCCCGTACCTCTTATCTTTTGCCTCCTTGTTCTTCGCTTTTTTGGCGCGTTTCCTCCCTTCCGCCTCTCCTTCTTCGACCGTGCTCTAACTTTTCGCGCCTGTCTCCCGTACTTCTTTTCTTTTTCCTCCTTGCACTTCGCTTTTTTTAGCGGCTGCTTGGCGCATTTCTTCCCTTCCTCCTCTCATTTTTATCCATGCTATGATTTTCGCGCCTGTCTTCCGTACCTCTCTTCTTTTGCCTCCTTGCACTTCGCTTTTTTTAGTGGCTGCTTGGCGCATTTCCTCCCTTCCGCCTCTCCTTCTTCGACCGTGCTCTAACTTTTCGCGCCTGTCTCCCATCCGCGCCATACAAAAAGGGGCCGTTGCAAAATAGATGAATCTGATATGATACCCCTTAAGTAGACAAGGTAAATAACCAAAATCTACTTGGGGGTATTTTATGTATCGGAAATATACATCAGAAGAAAAATTAAATATTGTAGAAGGATATCTGAATGGG
>NZ_JACRSQ010000011.1 GCF_014384895.1 Bianquea renquensis | reverse complement strand
GCCTTCCCCTTTTAGCGGCTACGTTTCGCTTTTGCCTGCTTTCTCTGCCATCGCTTTTATGACTGACGGATTTTTAGTGGCTATCGTCTCCGTTTGTCTTTTTCTCCGCTATGGCTGTCTGCCCGCTCTTTCTCTGTCGTTTCGCTTCTCTCTTCCTTTCGCCTTTTCTGCTTTCCCCTTGTTTTCGGCCTTCTCCTTTTAGCGGCTACTTTTCGCGTTTGCCTGCTTTCTCTGCCATCGCTTTTATGACTGACGGATTTTTAGTGGCTATTGTCTCCGTTTGTCTTTTTCTCCGCTATGGCTGTCCGCCCGCTCTTTCTCTGTCGTTTCGCTTCTCTCTTCCTTTCGCCTTTTCTGCTTTCCCCTTGTTTTCGGCCTTCCCCTTTTAGCGGCTACGTTTCGCTTTTGCCTGCTTTCTCTGCCATCGCTTTTATGACTGGCTGATTTTTAGTGGCTATCGTCTCCGTTTGTCTTTTTCTCCGCTCTTCTTCCAATAAAAAAACGCCCCTTCTGTGACGCCGTGACACTTCAGCAATAGGCTCTGCCCCCTCCTCGGATTCACCTTCGGCTCGTACCTGTACGGTATAAATTCGCTATCATCTGCTCCGACTTCGACCTCTTACTGTCCGGTACCGGCCCCCCTCGCCGCTGCGCAGTAGCCGTTCCTAATAGTCGACTCGCTCTGTCTCCATCCCATTCCCCTTTCTTTTTAGTATACGGGATTTCATCCGAAATGGCAAGCACCACTTGCAATCCATTCCCTTCTGTGCTATACTAATTCTACGATACGCCGTGAGGGTCTCCTTTCGGCAAATCGGACTTCATCTGCGTTCTGACGCCCGAAGATTCTATTCTGAGGGGAAAGGCATCGGGGATCGGTATGGTTGATTTCTGCGCCTTTTTTAGGCGCTTTTTTAATTCAAAGGAAGTGATATCAATGGAAACAAGAGTTGCCCTGATTGGGATCGTCGTTGAGGATGCTGTGTCCATAGAAAAGATGAACGCACTCCTTCACCAGTATGGCGCATATATTATTGGTCGCATGGGAGTCCCTTATCAAAAGAGAGGAATCAATATCATAAGTGTGGCCATGGATGCACCGGGGGACATCATCAGCGCTTTATCCGGAAAACTGGGCATGCTGCCTGGTATTAGTACAAAAACAATTTATTCTAAAATTTCCTCGACTACAGGGGACACCGTACTATGAAAGATCTGATCGATCGCCTTGAACAGGATCACAGCCTATCTCCGGAAGAGTTTATAGCGCTCATCGATGGACGTTCGCCGGACGTATCCTCCTATCTGTTTGAGCGGGCCCGCTCTGTGCGCCGCCGGTATTATGGCAACGCCGTATACATACGCGGCCTGATCGAATTCACAAATATCTGCCGAAATGACTGTTACTATTGCGGTATTCGCCGAAGCAACCACTTTGCATCCCGGTACCGTCTGACGAAGGATGAAATTTTAGACTGCTGCCGCGCTGGCTACCAGCTCGGGTTTCGCACGTTTGTCCTACAGGGCGGCGAAGATCCATATTTTACGGATTCCCTGCTGTGTGACATAATCGCTGCGATCCGCCAAACCTATCCAGATTGTGCCATAACCTTATCCATCGGGGAGAAAAGTCATGCCAGCTATGCAGCCTATTTTAACGCGGGTGCTAACCGATATCTGCTGCGGCACGAAACCGCAGACCCAGCTCACTATGGACAACTGCATCCCCCTACTATGTCCTGGGAAAAGCGAATTCAGTGTCTTTGGGATCTGCGGCAAATCGGATATCAGGTGGGAACCGGCTTCATGGTTGGCTCTCCGGGACAGACCTCGCATCATCTAGCAAGAGATTTACAGTTCATCTCCCAGTTGCAGCCCGATATGGTGGGAATTGGTCCTTTCATTGCTCACCACGACACCCCCTTTGCCGGTGAGGCTTCCGGCACAGTTGAGCTCACCCTGTTCCTGTTAGGTCTTCTACGGCTAATGCTGCCCTACGCCCTTTTACCTGCAACCACAGCCCTGGGGACGCTGGATCCGAGCGGACGAGAAAAAGGAGTTCTAGCCGGTGCCAATGTCGTTATGCCGAATCTCTCCCCCATGGCGGTCCGAACAAAATACATGCTGTATGACAACAAGTGCAGCACGGGAGAGGAAGCCGCTGAAAGCCGGCATCTCCTAGATCAGCGGATGCATCAGATCGGCTATGAAGTTGTGACGGATCGCGGCGATGTCGCCGCCAAATAAATGAGAAAGAAGGTAATTCCATGTACAATGCCGCGTCTCCCCATGCGACGGAATTTATTGATCATGAAGAAATCTTAGAAACTTTAGCCTACGCAGAACAAAACAAATCCAACGGCGCCCTCATCGATGAGATTCTGGATAAGGCGCGCCTTCGCAAAGGCCTGTCACACCGCGAAGCTGCTGTTCTGTTGGATTGTGATTTGGAAGACCGGAATCAGCAGATCTACGCCCTAGCCGAACAGATTAAAAAGGACTTCTACGGCAATCGAATTGTCATGTTTGCACCTCTATATCTATCCAACTACTGTATCAACGGCTGCGTATACTGTCCCTATCATTTAAAGAATAAACACATCGCCCGCAAAAAACTGACGCAGGACGAGATCCGCCAGGAAGTGATTGCGCTGCAAGACATGGGACATAAGCGCTTGGCCCTGGAAACCGGTGAGGATCCTGTGATGAATCCTATCGAGTATGTATTGGAAAGTATCCAAACGATTTATGGGATCAAACACAAAAACGGCGCCATTCGCCGGGTCAATGTGAACATCGCCGCCACCACCGTTGAGAACTACAAAAAGCTAAAGGACGCAGGGATCGGCACGTATATTCTCTTTCAGGAAACCTATCACAGGGAAAGCTACGAAAAGCTGCACCCAACGGGCCCAAAGCACAACTATGACTACCACACAGAAGCCATGGACCGCGCCATGGAAGGCGGCATCGACGACGTAGGGTTAGGGGTACTCTTTGGACTTGAGCTGTACCGCTACGAATTTGCCGGGCTCTTAATGCACGCGGAACATCTGGAGGCTGCCCATGGAGTTGGCCCGCATACCATCAGTGTTCCCCGGATCCGGCATGCAGATGATATCGACGCGGACGCTTTCGATAATGGGATCGATGACGATACCTTCGCCAAAATTGTCGCTTGCATTCGGATCGCCGTGCCCTACACCGGCATGATCGTCTCCACCAGGGAAAGTCAAAAATGTCGCGAGCGCGTCCTCCATCTAGGGATCTCGCAGATCAGTGGTGGTTCCCGCACCAGCGTCGGTGGCTACGTTACGCCGGAGCCGGAGGATGCAAAATCAGAACAATTTGACGTCATAGATAGCCGAACTCTGGATGAGGTGGTCCATTGGCTCATGGAGCTTGGCTATATTCCCAGTTTTTGCACTGCCTGCTACCGGGAAGGGCGGACAGGCGACCGCTTTATGAGCCTTTGCAAGAGCGGCCAGATCCAGAATTGTTGTCATCCCAATGCCCTCATGACCTTAAAAGAATATCTGGAAGATTATGCAAGTCCCCAGACTCGCCAAATCGGCAATACACTCATTCAAAAAGAGCTGGCATCGATTCCAAATGAAAAGGTCCGGACTCTCGTGGAACAGCATTTGACCTCCATTGCACAGGGTGACCGGGATTTCAGGCTATAAAATGACAGGAAGCTCAGCGGGCTACTCAACTGAGCTTCCTTTTTTGATTCTATCCGAAGATCTGCAATGCCATGTCTAGAATTAGATTATGGCTGTAAAAGAATTGTGTCACGGCGCTAGCGCTGACACCGGACAGCAGCACCGTGAACTTGGGAATCATTCCGATTAAAGTTACGGCAATGCACAGGACCCATACCTTCACAACACCCATAGCTGCCCCGGCTAAGATCCCCAGGACGCTGTTCAAAGTCCGGATAACCGGCAGCTTAGCCACAATCTCGAGCGCAAATCCAATCAGGCGGATTAGAAGGAACACCAGGAGAAATGTGGCCGCCACGGCGATAATATTCAGCGCCACATTGGCCAGATAGCTGGCGACATAATCTGATAGGGTATCCACATTGAAAATATTGTAAACCTCATAATTATTATTCTCAATCAGTTTCTCCTGCAAAATTTTAGGGACGGGAAGATTTTGGATCGCCGCGGCAGCCTCCGCTGTGCCGGACACCTCCCCCAACGACAGATGGCTGCCAATATACCCCTGCAATTTGCCAAACAGTCCCAGAGCCCGAAGCCCTTTTCCCACATACGGAAATAGCTTCCATGCCACCAACAGGCTGAGAAGCCAGGAAATCAAACTATATCCAGTCTTGACAAATCCTTTTTTCTTTCCGCGGAATAAGCTATACACAAGAATAAAGATGGTCAATGCATCAAGCACAATTGCAATGATAAAATTCATGAGACGCTATCCCCCGTTTCTTCAACCCCGACAATACTCATCATTTTCATCTTCCCGCTGACCACCGCCGTCACTGTATCGCCACCCGCCAGGTTGAGCAGACGATATGTATCCTCCGGCGCGTCATAGTACCACTGACTCGTTCCGTCCTTCGATATAGCCTTGTAGCTTCGCTCCTGACCATAGACAAGAATCCCATTTGAAACATCCAGATAGGTGATGTCCCCAATTTGCAATTGTAGAATCGTCACCCCACTTTTGTCAAATAAAACGAGATCATATTCGGGCTCCGCCTGTGCAGTTCCAGCTTGTCCTCCATCATATGCCAGCGCAAAGAAATCCTCTCCAACTGCCAGCGCCTTGATGGTATATAAGAGTTCCTGACTCCAGGCCTCCTTCGTATTGCCCTCCATGGAAATAGCGCCAATGCGATTGTCCCCAACAAATACACAGGATCCCTGAATAAAGGCTAGGGTAACCACCATGGTCGCGTCATAGCTGTAATTGGCTAAGATTCGATCTGTAACCCCGTCCGCTGCATTGGAAAAATCAAAGACCGTAACCTGGCTCTTCATCGATTCCCCGGAGAAAACCAGATAGGATGTGACCATCTTTGTCGCATCCTCATTCAGGGCAATGGCCATGGGGACCCCGTCCCCGCTGACAGTGGTACTTCTCTTGACAATCAACTCGCCGGTATTGGAATACAAGGCCACGCCGTTTTGCATATCCTGGCCTACAGCCACTGCGATATAACCAGCTTCATTGACTGTGTGCAGCGTGATGGGATACTCGGCGGTCATTTCACTCTGGAGGCCATTTTTGTCACATAAAATGATCTTGGTTCCCTTTCGGTCCGCCACCGCCACATAGTCCCCGCAAGTCACCATGTTAGGCGACGTCATGGTAAAGGGGACATCCCAGACAACCTTTCCACTGCTGTCCAGGGCTGCTATGCCCTCCTGTCCCAGCCGCAGCACCAAATCTCCCAGCACCGCAAAGGAGGAAGCCGCCTCCTTAGAATATTCCACCTCTGTTCCAGACGGCGTCAGCGTATAATTGCTCTGCCGGCGGATGATCCCGTAGAAGGTGTCCGACAGCAAAAAGCCGCCCAGCACCAAGGCACACAAGAGTACAATGCCCAGAAGCGCCAGCTTCTTTTTACTCTTCGGTTCCCGCAGAAGGACTTCTTCTTCCTTCTCTTGCTCCACCGTCCCTTCGTCGTCTTCCATCAATTCCTCAGAAAGCTCCTCCATATCCATCCAATTTTTTATTTTTCCTGTATCCCCGTCACGATTTTTCATGTATGTTTGCTCCTTTTCAATGGGAACCAGTGCATAACCAACAAGAGCAGTTGGAAAAGACCGATATATCCGAACAGAGAATACCCCTTGTTGACAAGCTGTGAAAAGCCCAGTTGGGATACAAAGATCCCCAGCAGCACTGTCAGGATACTCATCCAAACCTTTCCGATGGGCAGTACGCTTCGTATCGCATCCGCAAATCCATATCCGTTGGAAATCGCAGTGGTATACATAGCCCCCATTAAAATAAATGTATAGAGATAGGCCAAAGTTTTTTTATCTGCCACCAGCTGTAAAGCTGGTATCTCTATCTCCTTTATTGTACCATAATTTATGAATGTTGCAACCCCCAATACAAAAGACACCACGGCCAGCGTTCCACCGCCGGCGAGCGCTGCGCGAAACGGCGTTTTCTCGCGGATTAAATAGGGACCCAAGGTTGTGAGAACGGCTGCTGCGGTCAACATATTGTACGAAACGTATAAAAGGGATGAGAGAAGAGCCTTCCCATAATTCCCCGCCTGGGGAATCGATAGCATAGACAACGGCACAAGCTGCAAATACGAATTCGCTTGTGCCGTCTTTTGTGGTTGTAGAATTCCCATCATGCTTATGAACAGAATACCGGCTGTCAGCACAGGCGCCAGAAAGCTGTTGACTGACACCATCCCCTTCGCGCCTGTGAGAAATGTTAAAAAGGTAAGGCCGCTCAAGATCAGGACTCCTGCCTCATAGGACAATCCAAACTGCTCCTGCAAAATCGCGCCGCTTCCTGCCAGCATGATGCCATAACTTAGTAGCATATAGGCCGTCACGATCCAACTTAACACACGGCCCGCCTGCCGCCCCGCAATCTGATCGGTGAATTCCGAATACGTCCGAATCTTATTTTTATATACGCAGGATAGAATTCCCCAACCATATAAAATGAATAGAGCGCCGGCGACGCCAAGCCCAAGGAGGCCACTCCTCCCATATCGAATAAAAAATGTGACGATTTCCTGTCCGGACGCAAAACCCGCCCCAATAACCGTGCTGATAAAAACCCCCGCTATCTTTAAAACCGCTTGTTTCTCCTTAGACATACCGGCACCTGCTTTTTTTCTACTACTATATGAGGCGCCGGCTTCGTTCTATTCCTGTTCTAAAAATTCTTATGACTGCGGCTGAGTGCTGACATCGAGAGGCTCGTCCACCACTTTCTCCGATATTTGTGAGATCTGAGCGTTCATATCCTCCAAACGGGTTTGGATTCCATTTAGGGTGCCAATACTGTTGAACAGCAGCATGCCCATTACAACACAGATCAGCAACAAAACAGCTGATAGGGACGTCAACATGCTCAAGGATTTGGATGGATCCTGGGCTGTCTTCTGTGGGGTTTCGTTCCGCTCTGGAGCTGGCTTACGGCGGTTGTTGGCGTACTCTCGGTATTCTCTCCGCGGTTCCGCACCGGATACAGGCCTTGTCCTGGCAGTGTATCCCTCCCGAAAAGGTGTCCGCTCACGCTGCTGCAACCAAGGCTCCAGGGGATCTTCCTCTTTGGGTGGAATCTCTGTCTCCTCCGGCTGCCAAAACGCTTCCGGCCGCTCAACAGGTTCGGGCTTGCTCTTGGCCGTCATATTGGCCATGGCGGGATTCGGATCGTAATAAATCAGGTACCCCCCGACAGATTCAAAATCCGTCCCATTCCAAAGATAGAATTCTTCCGTCTGTTCTAAGGAATCGCTCAGCATAAACAAGGGGCACTGCCCGAATTGCTGGCGGTGGAGGGAAGCCTGCCGCTGCGGACCATAAACCCCGTAGCCAGGCTGGTTCAGCATCCACCCTAAAAGCTTAAGCTTTGGAAAATACAGTTCCTTTTTCTTCTCCAACATCTGGAGGCTATCCAGCGTAATGACGATGGGCTGATGTACCGGCATTTCCTCTTCCAGCACACCGCGGACCACCAATACGCGCTGCTCTCCTAGATGGTATTCCCGTCCAAGAAGATAAAAGATTTGTAGCTCTCCTATCTCCGCGCGACGATGGTCTTCCAGAAACTCGCTGACCTGCTGTTCCATGTAAATCTTCAAAGTATCGCTGATCTGCCCAATTTGCCGCACATTATTCGGCAATTTATCCGTTGTTTCCATCAATCTCTCATCCTCCCCTAGCTTGTCTAATCCTATGATAGCACAGGAACCATAAAAAATTTCGGGAAGATGGTTGTCGAATCAAATTTTTATTTTGACAATTTCTTACAATTCCAGCTTCATATCTCCGTCATGAATCCAGCCCAATTTTCTCATGGCTGTGGAGATGAGTAAGGTCAGCGCAGCCGGCAAAATGAAGTGCATCAGCGCAATCTCTCCCAACAGGAGAGCCGGCGGCATGGAGCCAGCCATCTCCTGCCAAGTCATAAACTGTCCCACCAGGCCAGACGTTCCCATCCCAGAGCCTGACGGATTATTGACCATTTTGAAGACCATTGTAGAAACTGGGCCTAAAATGGCAGCAGCCACAGTCGGCGGAATCCAGATCTTTGGATGCCGCACGATATTGGGGACCTGCAGCATGGACGTGCCAAGACCCTGAGCCAATAACCCCTGAAATTTGTTTTCCCGAAAACTTGCCACCGCAAATCCGATCATCTGACAGCAGCAGCCCACCGTTGCCGCTCCCCCGGCAATGCCGCTGAGACCGATAATGATTGAGAGCGCAGCTGAGCTGATGGGCAGCGTCAAAATCATCCCCATGATGACGGAGATCAAAATCCCCATGATGAACGGATGCAGCGTTGTAACCGTATTGATAAAATGGCCGAGGGCACTCATCCCCTCTGCCAAAGGGGGCCCCAGCACAACGCCCACAGTGCCCCCAGCGACGATGGTTACAATAGGGGTGACTAGGATGTCAAGCTTCGTCTTTCCTGACACGAGGCGGCCAATTTCCATGCCAAAGAGAGCCGCCACAAAAGCGCCAATAGGATCGCCAGGCCCCGATAGAACTAATTTTGCCCCATCAAAGAGAGTGCCCGCATCCAGTTGCGATGCATACGCGCCGATGAAACCGGCTACACCCGCCGAATACACCACCAGCTTGGGCATCTTCAAATTCACGGCAACACCGATACCGATGCCGACCCCTGTCACAAAATTCGCCATAGTCCCTAGATTGACCAACAGCGTCCCCACTACATTGTCGCCCATGAGGGATCCGATCTGTTTTAGGATCAGTCCCACGATCAGTGTGGAAAAAAGCCCCATCGCCATACCGGATAGTCCATTTACCAGATATCGGTCGACAATCTTCCACAGTATGCCCTTCCCCTTATTTGTCTCGCTCATATTCATTCCTCCAGATCACAAAATATGTATAATCATATGTCTTGTCACATGTGATGATATCATATTCCCCATATGGAAACAATGGGCTAATTCACGAAAGCAGTTGGCTTTTATTCCAGTTTTTGTGCATTTCGGAGCAATTGACGCCCTTTCCCTCCTATGGTATAATATCCGACAAAACGCGGAGGTACAGATATGAATTGTGATGTCGTCATCATCGGTGCAGGTCCGTCTGGGATCTTCACGGCTCTAGAGCTTCTTCGGCGCGGAAGCCGGAAACGCATACTCCTAGTGGAAAAGGGAAAGGCCATCGAGGAGCGCCGCTGTCCCAAGCAAAAAACAAAGCAATGCGTCAACTGTAAGCCATATTGCCACATCACCACCGGCTTTTCCGGCGCAGGTGCTTTTTCTGACGGAAAGCTCTCCCTGAGCAGTGAGGTCGGTGGGGACCTCCCATCCCTCATCGGTGACGCTCAAACCCAGGAAACCATTGACTATACTGATCAGATTTATCTGGAATTCGGAGCGGATTCCCATATAGAGGGCACCGGCAACAGTGACGAAGTGAAGGAGATCCGCAAGCGAGCGATCCAGGCTGGATTGAAACTTGTGGACTGTCCCATCCGCCATCTCGGTACGGAAAAGGCACAGGAGATCTACCAGAGTATTGAAACGTATCTGTTGGATCATGGGGTGGAGATTCTATTTGGATACGAATGCACGGATGTAATCCTCTCGGGTGAAGTCTGCCGCGGCGTCCTTGTCAACAATGGCCGGGACCACCTCGAGGTCTTTGCCCCTCATACCGTAGTCGCTACCGGGCGTCGGGGCGCCGATTGGCTTGAAAAACTCTGTGCGGACCACCATATCGCCCATCAACCTGGGACGGTGGATATCGGCGTTCGAGTGGAAGTTCGCAGTGAAATCATGGAGCGGGTCAACAATGTGTTATACGAATCGAAACTTATTGGATACCCCCAGCCGTTCAAAAATAAGGTCCGCACCTTTTGCCAGAACCCGGGCGGCATCGTGAGTCAGGAGAATTACGATAACGATCTTGCTGTGGTCAACGGTCATTCCTACAAGGATTTCAAATCGGACAACACGAATCTGGCAATTCTCTGCTCCCACAATTTCAATGAACCCTTTCATCAGCCCATCGCCTATGCCCAAAAAGTCGGAGAGCTGACCAATATGCTGGGCGCTGGACATATTCTCGTGCAGCGCCTCGGCGATATTCTAGATGGAAAGCGAACTTGGCAGGAGGAACTGTCCAGGTCCAACCTGCGGCCGACACTCCCTGACGCCGTGGCCGGTGACATTACTGCCGCCATGCCCTACCGGGCCATGATCAACATTATCAATTTTATTCAGGCAGTGGATCATGTGGTTCCAGGGTTTGCCTCCATTGAAACTCTCCTTTACTCTCCAGAGCTGAAGTTCTACAGCAACCGTGTAAAAATGGACTCGGCCTTCAATACCAATATCGCCGGCCTCCATTGTCTTGGCGATTCTAGCGGCTGGACGCGAGGGCTGATGATGGCCTCCGCCATGGGAGTCCTCATGGGAAGGCGCTTAGCGTTAGAGGAATAGCGCAACCGAGCGCAACATAAAGCCATGGGAATGCTCCCATGGCCTAGTTTTGATTCGCTCCAAATTCCTGCATAAGCGCCTCTTCCACCGCATCCAGCGTCTCCTCATCTCTGGCCTCGATGGTATGATAGTGGTCTCCGCTGGTGAGGCAGTACAGCGGCGCGGAGGAACCATTCTCGATTTTGTCCATAAATGCGTCCACATCCCGGCGATTCTCAATCATCAGATCCCCCTGGATTGAACCATACACATCATGTTCCACGATGACATTGAGCACCTTCGCCCCCATATCGACCATGAGCTCCAGTTCCCGGCGCATCCCCTCCATGCCATGGGATACGGCGATGACTCTTCGAACTCCTTGTGCTCCCTCTGGCATCATCATGTAACCTCTGGCCGTGGGCAGAATCTTTTCATCGGACGCCCGAAGGATCGCGATGTCCTGCACGATCACCTGGCGGCTCACCTGAAACCGCTGCGCGAGATCGGTTCCCGGCACTGGCTGGCTGGCCTGTTTCAATATCTTGAGGATTTCATCCCTGCGCTGACTATTTTTCAACACTCGATTCACACCTTCTGTTTACTTCTGTTTCGTGAAGGCTTTGAGGCATATATTGCATCCCAGGCTCTCGCCCACATCCATCCAGATGCTTCCATCATAGCTCATAAAGCTCTCATTTATGCCAACCGTCACATCCTTAGCCCATACGCCATCGTCCTCAAATTCTGCCGCGATGGGTGTACTGCTGCCAGGAGTATTGATCTCTACTATTATAGCAAAACTCTCACCTGCTTGCAAGGAAATCTCGTTCTCTAAATCAATGGTATGGTAGCCCTTGTTTTGGATTGTGCCTGACGCCACCTGTACTTTCCCATGAAAATCCGTCCCCAAAGGGTTCACCGCCACGTAGACGGCGTAATCCGTATTTTCCCCCAGTGTATAAAAACTGACAGCTTCCAGGGCTTCATTGGAATTTGCCACAAATATGTTGGCGATATGCGCGGACGGCTTCCGGTAACCAATCTGGCCAACCCACCCTAGTTCATCGTATTGATAGATGGTATCGTAGACGCCTATCTCATCCAGGCGTGTGTAAGCTATGGCTTTGTTTCCAATGTGCCTGTCATAGTAGGACACATAGTAATACCCACCATCCCCAAAGGACTCGCCCCAGCTGTTCTTGCAGATGAAGGCTCCATCTCCCTCCGGCTCCAGCGAAAAATTCGTCTTGGGGTAGGCATCGTCCCACCCCACGATAAGAATGTCATGGTTGGTACTTTCCTGTCCGTTATAGTAAAAACCATAGGTATTAGCGTTGTAGAAAGGCGACACCCCCTGGGTATACTCCAGGTTCGGCGAAAAAACAGAAGACTGAACCGCGCCATATTTCATCACGGCCTCCTTGATCCCCGGAACATTGCCATCCAGGATAATGGCCTCTTGCAGGTGTTTTAGAACCTTCGCATCGGGGTTCGTCTCATGATCACCGTAGGGATCGTCGCTCTCCGCTACCGGCCCCTTCCACGCCGCGAGACTGGCCAGGGCGATGGAATAATCTCCACCCGTCGTCTGGTCCAACGCGTAGCCATGATTCAAGGATAGGTGATCTTCTGAGAAATCGTATACTTCCTGGGGCATCAGAAGGCTTTCCATGGCGCCGAGCGCGGCGAATGCCCAACAAGTCCCCAGAGCACCCTGATCCTTTACGGATGACACGCGTCCCACCTGACGGCTATCATATGTAGATGGGAGCGTAATGAGCATGGATCCTGGCCGTTCACTGATGGAGTTAAATTTTTGGTCTTCGTCTGTGTAATAAATCTTCTGCGCATCTGAATTCCCTTTGGGAACCTCCATGCGCTCTGCCGATTCATCGGACTCAGGGTCCACAGGGGCGATAATGGCGACCTCTCTTTGCAGCTGCGCGCTATTGCTCTCCTGCGACGCCGAGGGGGACGGAGCAGGCACCACCAGCAGCGCGGTGCAGAGAATTAAACTCATCACGATCTTGAATCCATTTTCCTTTGAAATCCACATCTGTCTCACACTCCCCCACGGCCTTGCTTCAACATTACATTTATGTTACAATCATAGCACAAGTTATCGGAAAAAAGAATAGGTTTATAGAAACATAATAAAAATTAAAAAATTAGTAATAAGTGAAATATGCTCTTCATGATTACACCTATAAAAAAAGTTCGCCTTCGCGAACTTAGTTCAATTCAAAAAGTCAAGTTAAATTTTATCAGCTCGCAACCCTTTAAACACTGGGTGCCGCAAAAATCCGCCGGCGCTCCTCTCCATAAATGAAACGGTACAGACTAACTCAGGAAAAAGCCACACCGCACCGTCATTTCCTCTGGGAACCTCTGCAAAAGGACATACATCTATGGGACGTTGCCGAAGGATATGATGAAAGCTTTCTCCTCTTACCCCCATCGTTACATGTCCACGGTATACCAAATGTCCCTGCTCGTATTGTCCTAACACGAGACTGGTCACCGCGTCCGTTTTATGGATATATCCACAGACATAAAAGTCATCATCTTGCAGATTCTTGATTTTGATCCAGTCCTTTGACCGTATCCCCATGGTGTAAGAGCTATCCTTGCGTTTGGCGACAATGCCTTCCAGATCCATTGTCTTCGCTGCTTCAAAGAGGGCTCGCCCTTTCTCCTCCACGATTCTGGAGACGGCGAGCCGCTCGTTTTCCCGCACTGCTTTTTTCAGCAGTTCTTTTCTTTCTGTCAGCGGCCGTCCTGTTACTTGTTGATCCTGGTAGTACAAAATGTCAAAGGCGATATAGGTGGCCGGAGCTTGTTTGGCGGCAAATTCAATTTTGATTCGGTTGGACATCAGGGACCGTCTCACCAGCTCCCCAAAGTCGGGCTTGCCATCTCGAAGCACAACCAGCTCACCGTCCAAGATACACGGCACGCGAACTTGCCTGTGTAAATCCGATAATTCTGGAAATTTTGAGGTGACTAGCAGCAACCGCCGATTCTGTAAAACCGTCTTTTTCCCGTCCACATAGGCGAGGCAGCGCTCGCCGTCAAACTTTAATTCATAGACATAGTCTGGATCGTCGAAGGGATGACCATTATCCGCAATCAACATGGGAAGTATATTTTTTTGAGCCAATAGGTCCGCCATTATGCGCCCTTCTTCCTACGCCCTTTCGCTGGGGCCGCTGCCTGCTGTTCAATACTTCTCTGAAGCGCCTCCATAAGATCAATTACACTATTTCGCTCTTCCTGTCGTGCGGCTACGACTTCCTGACCGGCTATTTTTTGCTCAATCAACTGCCGCAGGCGCTTCTGATATTCATCGTGATAGAGATGCGGCTCAAAGGGACGGTCCATGGATTGAATCAGAGTTTTTGCCATCTCCAATTCCGCTTCCTTCACTTGTGGGTGAAGGATCTCTTTCGGAAGGGCCTTAATTTCATCTGCATAAAACATAGTCTCTGAGAGCATACCATCCTCTGTGGGAATCAGGGCCATGAGCGTCTCCTTTTGGCCCATAACCGTCTTTGCGATGCCGATTTTTTGCTGGTCCTTCATGGCCACACGCAGCAATTCGAAGGCTTTTTCGCCACCCGCGTCGGGCAAAACGTGGTACGTCTTATCATAATAGATGGGACGGATGGAGGAAAGATCCGTAAAATGCATAATTTGGATGCTTCTGTCCTTTTCCGTTTTAATCTTTTCAAAATCTTCCTCCGTGACGACTACATATTGATCCTGTCCATATTCGAATCCTTTGATAATATCCTTCGGACCGACTTCCTTTCCGCAGCCAGCGCAGACTTTTTTATATCGCACGCGGCTCATGTCCCCCTTACACAACTGATTGAAATGGATATCATGATCCTGCGTCGCAGTGTACAGGGATACGGGAATATGCACGAGTCCAAAGCTGATAGCGCCCTTATGTGATACAGCCATGGTGTTAGCCTCCTTCGCGGTTTCTTATGGACTAGTATGCGTGAAGAGACATCTTTCTATACTTCAGAACCTTCTTGCACTTTCCCCTGGAGTAGGGTATACTATGGAATAAGCGTGAAGCGATTCTCACATAGGAAAAGGAGAGACCGATGTTACGAGTTTGGGGCAAATTAATTAAGAAAAATCAAATTAAACAGAATTACATTGCAGTCAACAATGATTCGAAGTTACCGCTGGGGGAGCGCCTTCATCTGTGCCTGGATGAGATTTGTATGGAGCTGGATCTCCAGCGGCCTATCTGGCTAGAACAAAATAGACAGGATATTCGAAGCTTTGGGCGGACAAATTTCCGGCAAGATCATTTTATAGAACCAATCTCCTATGATGCACTGGAAATTGAAATTCTGGAAATGGACGATGCCAAAGAATAGTCTGCTGACCAGATTGTGGGGAAAAATCTTTAGTATTTCGGAATTGTTTCCTATTGGGAAATAATTCAATCCTGAATGGACACGCCAAAAATCCGGATCAGATCCACTGCCTGGAGACTTGAAATAATGGCGCCCTGTAGTTCGCTGCCACATAGCCGGATCCCTTGCAGGTCGTTGGTCGTTAGATTGACATCCTTTAACGGGGTATTGAGCATCTCCGCCTCTGTCAGACAACAGCCCTCCAGAAGAATCCTCGTCAACTTGGCCTCGGTCATTCCCATCTTGGTAAAATCACAGGTCTGAAAGCAGGAGTCCTGGATGTGTGCAAAGCTGAAGTTGCAATAGCGCCCTAAGCATTCTGACATTAGCACATGTTTCAAAATAGCGCCGGTGAAATTCGTTCCCACAAGCTTGCAGTTATAAAATTCCACCCTTTGAAAATTCGTGTCTTCAAAATGCACATTGGACAGATCGCAATCCCGGAATACAGCGTCGGTGACATAGGATTTCTGTATGATACACTCCGAGAATTTGCAGCCCTTAAAGAAACAGGTGTCGATGTCCACCCTTTGCAAATCGGTTTCCAGCAACATATCATTATAAAATTGGGCTCTCTCGATATGTTCCTCCTCTTCCACCGCCCTCCAGGCCGCCTGCTCCAATGGCTGGACTGCCATCGGTTCAGATGGCAGCCTGGGCAATTGTCGCTTCATCTGTCCTTCTCCCTCATTTCATTATGGCATCCAAAATCGTCAAGATCTCCTGAACCTTGCCATCGGCATCGCCGCTCTCAATGCCATCCTTGACGCACCCCTGGACATGAGCCTTCAGCACTTCCCGGTTAGCCTTGTTCAGAATCGCTTCCGCCGCCATGATCTGGTGGCTGATCTCCATACAATAGCGATCTTCCTCAATCATTTTCAAAATCCCATCGATCTGCCCCTTTGCTGTTTTCAGCAGGCGGCCGACATCCTGTTTATTTGCTTGCATTATCGAATATCCTTAACTTCGTATCCCGCCTCTGTGACGGCCTGTGTCAAAACATCATCGGACACCTCTTCCTCCAGATCCACATAAGCGGTCTTCGCTTCTAAATCCACTGAGGCTTTGACTCCCTCAATGGCATTCAGCGCCTTTTCAACACGCCCGGAACAATGAGCACAGCTCATGCCTTCAATTATCATTTCTTTTTTCACGTTCGTGACTCCTTTCTGGTTGGCTTGTATTGGTTTGACCTCTTGAGACGGCATATCGCTCTCAAGGGGTGGAACCTGCTGTGTAAACTTGGGTTTAAAGAACTTTAGACGCAGGGCGTTGGTGACCACGCAGACAGAACTTAAACTCATGGCAGCAGCGGCGAACATGGGGTTTAACTTCCAGCCTAAGATGGTATAAAACACACCGGCCGCCAGGGGAATTCCAATGGCATTGTAGAAAAAGGCCCAAAACAGGTTTTGTTTGATATTTCGTATCACCGCTTTGCTGAGCTGAATCGCCTTGACGGCATCCATCAAATCGCTTTTCATCAGAACGATATCCGCCGATTCGATGGCAATATCCGTCCCAGCCCCGATGGCGATCCCCACATCCGCTCGAGCCAACGCCGGAGCATCGTTGATGCCATCTCCGATCATAGCCGTCTTGCGGCCTGACTCCTGAATGCGCCGAACCTCCCGCTCCTTGTCTTGGGGCAGCACCTCCGCAATGACCTTCGAAATGCCGACTTGCTTCTGGATGGCGCGGGCGGTCCGCTCGTTATCGCCTGTCAACATGACGACTTCAATCCCCATGGCCTCCAGTTCCTGCACTGCCGCCCTGCTGGTGGGCTTGATCACGTCCGCCACGGCGATAAGGCCCAAAACCCCATCTTGCCGGGCAAAGTAGAGGGGTGTCTTTCCATCTGCGGCCAGCCGCTCTTCCTCTTCCCCATAGGAGCCGAGGGGGATCTGGAAGTCCTCCATTAGCCGTCGATTGCCAGCCATATAAAGCGTTCCCCCCAGCCGTGCCATAATGCCGCGGCCCTCTCGAGCCTCAAAATCCACCGCGGCCTCCGGCTCAATATTCTCCGCGGCAGCCGCTGCCACAATGGCCTCCGCCAGTGGGTGTTCTGACAGCTGCTCCAGAGAGGCGGCGATTTTCAATAGCTCCTGTCTCTCCAAATCTCCTACAATGATATCGGTGACCTTTGGCTTTCCCTCCGTGACGGTTCCCGTCTTATCCAACACCACAGTCTGCACGGTATGCGCGATCTCCAGCGCCTCCGCTGATTTGATTAGAATTCCGTTCTCCGCTCCCTTGCCCGTTCCTACCATGATGGCTGTGGGCGTCGCCAGCCCAAGGGCGCAGGGACAGGATATGACCAGCACCGCAATCCCGATGGACAGGGCAAACTCAAAGGTTGCGCCGGTCAGTAACCAGATGACCGCCGATAAGAGCGCAATGATCATGACGACAGGGACGAAAATGCCGCTGACTTTATCCGCCAGTTTCGCTATGGGTGCCTTAGACGCGCTCGCTTCCTCCACCAGCCGAATGATCTGTGCCAGCGTCGTGTCATCCCCAACCTTAGTGGCGCGAAACCGAATATAGCCAGACTGATTGATCGTTGCCGCGATAACAGGATCCTCCGCCCGTTTCTCCACCGGAATACTCTCTCCTGTGATGGCTGATTCATCCACAGAGGTGTGACCCTCCAAAATCACACCGTCCACGGGAATACTCTGGCCCGGTTTGACGATCACCACTTCCCCGATGCCGACTTCCTCCACGGGGATTTCCCTCTCCTCCCCATCTCGAAGCACTAACGCTGTCTTCGGCGCTAGATCGATGAGCTTCGAGATGGCGTCCGATGTTCTCCCCTTGGAACGGGCCTCCAAATATTTCCCCAGGGAAATCAACGTCAGGATCATACCCGCGGATTCAAAATATAAGTCCATCGTATAGTGATGTACCCTGTCCATATCGCCATGCCCTAGACCGTACCCGATCTGTAAAATCGCAAAGATACCGTAGATTAAAGCCGCCGCGGACCCCACTGCAATAAGAGAATCCATGTTGGGCGCTCTGTGGAATAGGCTTTTAAAACCATTTTTATAGTAGTGATCGTTGATATACAGAATCGGCAACAAGAGCAGAAACTGAGTAAACGCATAGACCGCGGCGTTGTCATGGCCTAGGAAAATCCCTGGTAGCGGCCACCCCATCATATGCCCCATGGCCAGATAAAATAGAGGGATTAGGAAGACGAAAGAAAGAATCACCCGCAGCGCCATCGCACGCTCCTCGTTCTTGCTATCGCGCTTCGCTACAGAGGAAACCGCTTTCTCCTTTCGATCTTGGGGCTGAGCTCCGTACCCCGCGTGTTCCACCGCACGGATGATGGTCTCATCCTTAACCTTCCCTTCGTCGTACTCCACAACCATGCTGCCTCCCAGGAGATTGACAGCCACATCCTCTACGCCGTCCACCTTGCGGACACTCTTCTCCACGTGGGTGGAACAGGCGGAGCAGGTCATTCCTGTTACTGTGTATTTATGACGGCTCATGGTCCGTCCTCCTTTCTCGTACCACACCCCCCTCGGGGGGTGTGGTATTATCATACGACATTTGTGTTGGATTGTCAATTGGTATTCTCCGATTTGCGAAAAATTATTCCACGGGCCAAAAAATACCGCGCGTTTGATCACGATTCATTCAAACACACGGCATTCTCAACTCAATTCCATTTTTCTTCAATTTCTATTTTTAGGCGAACCTGTCTGACTTTCTGGGACACCATTATACTCCAAGATTTCTTTAATTGCCTTCCACGACTGCTCAAAACAGATCTCATACAGTCCAAATACACCCCTTGATTTTGATGAAAGAATTGGCAAGTGGGATGAGAAAAGATACAGGAAAGGTGGCAGAAAGCCTTATTTTATCAAACTTTGCGGTACGCCGAGATGGATAAAACTCTATGCGGCAGCGGATGCAGATGTCTATTATAACTATGAAGCGTGAGAAAATGAGCTTGTCTGAATGGAGTTGGCCAGGCTCATTTTTCTATAGAAAACCACACCATTGTCAGCTTTAATCGTGTGTGCTTTACTGAGTTGACTTTTTGAGAAAAATCGGGTATACTATAGTAAAGTACACAATCGTTGAAAAATTTGCGTGTGGTTTAGTAGAGGTGAGACAATGCTTGATGAAAAATCAATAAACACTGTCAGGAAGATTTTTTCCAAACACGATAATATAATGACAACTGCTCAACTGGATTCTTATAGAATCTACTATGCTGATATTCAACAACTATTAAACGAGGGCTTCATTGAAAAAATCAAACGGGGCTATTATCACTGGACGGAAACCTATGGCGAACAGGAAGTTAAAATTATCAACCGTCTTTTTCCCGATGCGGTTCTTTGTATGGAAACTGCCCTCTTTTACTATCAGTACAGTGACCGCAATCCTGCCGAGTGGAATATTACGATTGATAAAAATGTCTCCAGAAGCCGTACAAATATCGACTACCCCTTTGTAAAGGCATATCGGGTTGAGCCTATTTTAGTATCTCTCGGCGAAACAAAAGGCAGTATCAATTTTGTTGATGTCCGTATCTACGACCGTGACCGTACCATTTGCGATGTACTGCGGAATATGAACAAAATGGATAAAGAAATTTTTAATAAAGCAATACAAGGGTATGTAAAAGACCCGAAAAAGAATATACCGAATCTGATGGAGTATGCCAAAGTATTGAGAATGCAAAAAAGAGTAAAAGAATTGATTGGAGTGTGGTTGTGATGGCTGATGTAGCGGCATCTGTTTTGGCAAAGCTTAAGAATAAGGCGAAGGCGGCTGGCATCAGCTATCAGCAGTGCCTACAGCTTTTTATACAGGAGGAATTTTTGCGAAAACTCTCGAAGTCTGGATATGATGATACCCTTATTCTCAAGGGCGGATTGTTTATCTATACGCTCACCAATTTTGAAAGCCGAGCAACGATTGATGTGGATTTCCTGCTTCGAAGCGTTTCCAATTCGTTGGATGAAGTAAAAGCCCTTATCCTAAAAATTCTTGCTACGCCTACAGGCAACGATTATATTGAGATGAGTGCAAAAGGGTTTGAGGAAATTTCACCGCAAAGAAAATATCATGGTATCAGCACCCAGATTATCGGAAAGATAAAAAATGTCCGAGTCCCCTTTAATGTGGATATTGGTGTGGGCGATGTGATTGTTCCCCGTGCTGAGCAGCGGATTATCCATACACAGCTTCCCAATTTTGAAGCTCCAGTTATTATGACCTATTCTCTCGAAAGCACCATAGCAGAAAAATTTGACGCTATTCTGCAACGGTTTGAACTAACGGGCAGGATGAAAGACTTTTACGATATTTACTATCTTGCAAGGACTTTTGATTTTGACGGAGCGAAATTGCAGACGGCAATATCCAGAACATTGGAACGGCGAGGGACGCCTTACGATAAGGACAGCTTCAAGCGTATTCTCACGCTTGCCGAAGATGTGGACATGCAAAAGCGGTGGAAATATTTCTTGAAAACCATAAAAGATGATAGGCTTGAGTTTTCGGTGGTTATTGAGGAGATACAGAAATTCCTTGAGACTGTATTTGATGCAATTGTGAATGAGGATGAGTTCCAAAAGATGTGGCGGGCAGAGAGTCAACGTTGGACTTAAGGTGATGATATGAATTTTATTAAAGAAGCACTCGACAATTTAATCAAAGGAAATGCCAGTAGCTTGGATGCCTACCTTCTCAAAGTCTGCAAAAATGAGTATGTCGATTCGACAAAGGCGGAAATGCAAAAATGATGTTCACTCGATGGATATTTCACCTACAATTCTGCAAGAAGTTGATAAGGTTCTGAGTTTGCAGTAATTCACGGTATTAATTTGCTGTCACAATTGACATCATTTCAAAATATATGACCGGTATCTGTCATCCTACCATTCCTTAATAAAACATTTCACCCAAAACATGCTCGTACCTTCACTATATTGATGTTCCTCCAAAACTACAGGCTTGAATCATCTTATCATACCCAGAATTATTCTTATTGAATACTATGCCCACCGAATAAAAAACCATGTTCGGTGGGCCGCTTTGCCACAGGTTGAGACCACAAATGTATAGACGTCACACGGAAATCCAAGCGCTGTGTGATCGATTGGCCAATGTAAGCAAGCGGATCTGAACCGCCACTCAATCTCATCGAAACTTGCCGCCATTACAAGATCGTCCCTGCACAGTCAAGACAGTTTGTAATCGCATCTCTGAAAGTGACTGAATTGTAGGTCGATTCCATATCAATGTATCCCACCTCCCCTTAGTCTCTGTCATTATTATATCCATTCAGGAGCAGTTCGTCAAGATATCGGATAATCTTTGTCCTTGCATGCTTTAGATACTCATAATTCAATTCGTAATAGATCTCAGCTCCCTTTTTATAAGATTTTAATACTAACTCATCTGCAAGAACATAGATCAGCCGGCTTATGGATGTTCTGGATATATGCATAATTCTCGCAATTTGGGATATGGTTTTATTTCCACTTTTGAGACATTCCAATACATCGTGCGTGTATACCTTGCCAAAAACTTGAAGAGCATGGACCGCATTGATATATCCATAGTGAATTCGGTCCTCAATGCAGTGTAACATTAAATACCCAAATAAAAAAACATACTCCCGTTTATCTCTTGTCGAAAAAGTTTGAACGTACGGTTGAATGTAACAGATTGAATAGACCTGTTCCTTTAATCGAATATTCTCCTCAAGTTCATACGATTTGCGAAATAAATTTTGTTGATCCTCGTTTGAAAAAAACTCCCGCAAAATCCGGTTTGATTGAGGCATCCTCTTTACATGATATTGCCGTAATATTACCTGCAAACGGTCAAGATAGGCAAGTAAACTTTTAACTAGATCTGCGAAATGGTAGCAGATATTAGAAAATATTGGGACCAAATTTGCATCCAGATGCAAGGAAACGGTCAGTAGCGATAAACTTCTTGCAATGGTTTCACCATCACCTTTTATGATTTTTTCCGTATCCTCCTCTCCCACTAGATTTTCAAAAAAGTACTTAATGATAAAGCTCTTAAACGCATGAATGTTACATATTTGCTGGCGATATTGTTGATACGTCTTAAAATAATCACTCCACATTTTGGACAAGGGACATGATATTGTTCCATTAAAATAAAAAAAGGGATAGACGTTCGGAGGAACTTCCAGATGGCAGGAAGCCGAAAACTCGCGATAAGCTTGTAATAGTGTGTCTTCGTCTGGGATACCAGTCTCTCTTTTCAAAAATTCCACGGCGGTACTCTTGTTAAAATAAATAACGGAATAACTTATCATATCGTACATAATAGCCGCTTCCGGTGTATTTTTCACAGCCCATTCCTCCAAGTAATTCAAATTACGTAAACAACAGAATGATAGGAGTTATTCAACCATGCCATAGAATAGCTCCCTCACCATCCTGTCCATCCGCTACTGCCGGTACACCACTCGACCTGTCTCTTCCAGCGTCACATACCCGAGATCCACCGCTTTCTTCACGCCCAGCATCACCTTTTCTTCAATGGCGGGGCTGGTTCTGGCAAACCCGAAGAGACGGCAGATCTCCCGGACCAAATCCGACCGCGGCAGGCTCACCTGCTGCTCCAACAGAAAACGAACCGCAGCAGCCAGCTCCTCCGGCGCAATGTCATCCAGATCCCGCCGCAGCTCCTCGCCCTGTTCCGACGGCGGAACGCGAAATCCAGTGTACTGTCTGGGATTCATGCCTTTGGCCCAATAATAGGTGACTCCCATTCCCGTTGTCCGAACCCACGCGCCAAGAGCCCGTATCTCCTGAAAACGAGCTTCAACCCGAGCGCTCAGGCGCTGGATCCCCCACGCGCCCATCAGACGTCGGCAAAGATTGTCCTCGCTGATGGGGCCTTCAATCTCAAGAATCTGCTCCGCCTGGGATAGGATCAACTCATTGTTTTCCGAATCATAAAATTCATCAGGAGAGCCAGCCTCCTGCAATTCTTCAATCCGATATTCTTCCAGTCCGTTGGGCAGCGCTGTCTCCTCCTGATCGAAGGTCTCAAATTCCGTCTTGACTTCTTTCACGCCGGGACGGATTGTTGCATGCTTAATTCCCTTTTCCGCCTCGACGCGCAAAATCTCGTGGATGTGCCGTTCGATCTGGTTCAGCTGCTCGCCCTCGTTCTCCCACCAGTCCAGAATCCACAGGCGGTGGACATGCCAGCCCAGAGACCGCAGGACCGAAATCTGTAACAGATTTCGATCTCTTGATGTCTTGGTATCTCGATAGCGGCTTCCATCCAATAGAATCGCTAAGATATACTCCTCCGGCCTCTTGGGATGGATCACGCCAATATCAATTCGATATTGGGACGTTCCAACGGAAGTCCTAACCTGATACCCCCGCTGCGCGATTTGATTGGCGATCAACCGCAACAGCGCTTCATTTTCCTTGGATACCGGCTCCTCAGGCGCTGGAAGTGCGCGCTTTCCCCGCTTGGCATATTCCAGAAACGCCTTTAACCCTATGACGCCCTCTGCCATAGTCCGCGACAAATCAATCTGTTCAGGCTGCAAAACGGAGTATACAATCATCTCATACCGCGCGCGGGAAACTGCCACGTTGAGGCGGCGCCAGCCTCCAGTTCGATTGAGAGGGCCAAAATTCAGGGCAACCTTTCCCTCCTTGTCCGGCCCGTATCCGATGGAAAACAGGATGACGTCCCGCTCATCCCCCTGCACATTCTCCAGATTTTTAATAAAGATGGGCTCCTCCGCGTTATCATTGAGCTCCTCCAATTCCGGCCGCTCGGAAAAAGCTTCCCAGAGCATGTCGTCAATGAGATTTTGCTGAACGGAGCTAAAGGTTACGACGCCAATGCTCTGCCTGGAGAGAACAGGATCCTGTAAACGGCGGATGATCTCTTCCACCACCGCCCGCGCCTCCTCCAGATTTTGACGGGAGCGTCCTCTGTCATAGTAGCCCTCCACCTCCACCAGCTTCACTTTACTGATGCGATCGTTGGGCGATGGGAACGTCAGCAGCCGATTCTCATAAAACTGACGGTTGCTGAAGGCAATCAAGCTCTCATGCCGGCTGCGGTAATGCCACAACAAATGCTCCTGCGGCATGGCAATGGCAAGACAGTCATCGAGAATGCTTTCCAGATCCTCCTGCTCCATGTTGTCTTCATCCATCTGTCCGGCGGCAAAAAAATTCGTCGGCGGCAGCTGTTTTGGATCTCCCACAATGATCACACTCTTTCCGCGGGCGATGGCGCCAGCCGCTTCACAGGTAGGGAGCTGGGACGCCTCATCAAACACGATAAGGTCAAAGGGCGGATACGTGGGATCAATGTACTGGGCAACCGAGATGGGGCTCATCAGCATACATGGACATAATTTACGAAGCAGATTGGGGATCTTCTCAAATAAACGCCGGATGGGCATCATCCGCCCACCGCTTTTGATGGCCCTCTGCAGGATTCCGATCTCAGAGGAATCCGCCACGCTGACGCCGCTCTGCAAGTGGGGAATCTTAGCGGAAAGCTTGGCGGCCAGTTCACTCCGCGTCAGCTGCTCAAATCGTTTGGTGGTATCCCTGTACTTCGCAATCGCCTCTTCAAACAGGGGACCATTGAAATTCCGAAGGCATTCCACCTCATCTGCGATTTCCTGAGCACATGTCAGGTAAAAGCCTTGATAAAAAGATTCCAGGGCTGTGCCGGCTTGCAGCTGGCCATGTACGATGGCGTCCACCACAGCGCCGAGTCCAATCCCTGTCGCCTGCTCGCAAGCGCGATTCCAGCCGCACCAATCACGGAGACCGCCAATGCCGCTCTGCCAACGCTCCGCCATCTCAAGAGCAGAGGGAACCCAAGCATTCTCCTGCTGGTGAAGCTGCTTAAAATCAATCCCCGCTTCATCTGACAGTTGTTCCTCCATCTCAGCAATATGAAGCCACGCCCTCGTAAGCTCTAAAATACAGCCTCCGGTCTGCCGCCGAAAGACATCCAAATTTTGAAGAGCTCGCTCTGCTGTCCTTTGCAACAGTGTATGTCCCCCTTGGTCCGGCTCAATCTGCACCGCTAGCTCCTGGAGATCCTGAGCCGTGTCGAACATCGCCTCCAAACTCTTCCAATCTGGACGTCCATCCTTCCAGGCATCTCCAAAAAGTTGCCGCCATTCCCCCTGCCGCTCCTGCACAAGTCCCTCTTTATCCCAAAATTCATGCAGGACCGCTAGGCTCTCAGGCGTCCGTTCCTTTTTGTATGCCTTCGGTGTCCGGCTCGCAAGCTTGAACACTTTGTAGACACGGCGCTGCTTGATCCACCTTGGCAGAAACCAACTGGCCTCCGCCATTTTCCAGGTCTTGGCCAGCGATGCCTCGTCCAACTGAAATACCGTATCCTCAAAGGTCTCTTCCAATTCCTCCCTGGCCGCATCTCGCAGCGCTCCCCACTGGCATACCTGCGCGATTGATTCCCTCCATCCCGAGAGATCCTGCCTCCGCAACATGTCGGGAGAAATATAATCCGAGCTCAGAATTTCTTCCAGATAGGAGGCGGTCTTCCCCATCTGTCCATGGGACAGATGGCGGGATGGCAGCCCCAAATATTCCTCTACGGCATTCCAGCCTTCGCCACATATTTGTAGATCTTGGCGCAGTTCCGCAATCATTTTCTTAATCCGGTCCCGAGATGCCCTGGAGTACGCAGATATGGTCATCTCCCGCAGAGGGTGTTCCCCTGGCATTCCACATAGTTTCCAGGCGGCTTGCAAATCCCGCACAGCGTCCTCCCAGGCTTGAAAGGTCTCCCAGGAAAAATCCTCAGGGATCCTCCCAGCAAAATCTATTCCCGCCGGCGCGTCTTTATATTGCTCATAGCGCGCGATGGCCTCATACAGCGAAAATCCGTACCGCCTTTTTTGATGAAGCGCTTTCACATAGCTGTTCAGCTTTTTCCGCTGTCTGGCCAGCCGCACAGCCTGAGTCCTATACTCGTCCTGGGGTTTCACACGGCCAATCTCCAGCGTTTGACGCAGTTGCTCCAATACATCTTTCTTTTTCGCCTTATTGGAATGAAGCTCCAGGCAGAAGGGCGCCAGTCCAATGGCCTCCAATCGCTTCTGTACCACGGACAGCGCCGCCATCTTCTCCGCGATAAATAAGACGGATTTCCCCTGATAGAGAGCATTGGCGATGATATTGGTAATGGTCTGGGATTTGCCGGTGCCCGGTGGGCCATGAAGCACAAAGCTCTTATCCTGACCCGCTGCGCAGATAGCGGCCAGCTGCGAAGAATCCGCGCTGATGGGAACGGCGATATCCGCTGGTGAATATTCGTCATCCAGCGTTGCCGGGTTCGGGAAGTCGACAGTGGGAACCCACTCCAGTTTCCCCGACATAAGGCTGGCTACAATTTTATTCTTCTTAAGGTCCTCCCCTCGGTTCCGAATGTCATTCCACATGATAAAATGGCTAAAGGAGAACATGCCGAGAAACGCTGTCTCCTCCACTTCCCAGCGGGAACACTGGTGAACGGCCTGACGGAGAAGGGCGAATACCTTGCGCAGGTCAACTCCGAAATCATCCCGCGGCAGGGGGTCCAACCCTTCCACCTGGATACCAAAATCCTGCCGCAGCATTTCCAGAAGCGTGATATTCATCTGAGGATCTTCGTCCCTCATCTTCAGCACAAAACGTCCACGCGCTGTCTGGCGGATCAAATCCACTGGGATCAGCACCACCGGTGCATACCGCACTCGTTCACTGACAGGACTCTCATACCATTTAAGAAATCCCAGCGCTAGATATAGCGTGTTGGCCCCATTCTCCTCCAAACTGATTTTAGCCCGCCGGTATAAGGCTGACAGCCGCTCCTGCACCTCCTGCTCGTCCAAAAAGGCGTGGAGCCGCCCTGACTTCAACTCTGACTGGATCAAGACATCAACCGCCCCGGCTTTCGTGTGCAGTTGGTGAAGCTGAATATCTCGCAGCGCCGTGTCCCAGCTGGAAGGCCGTTCCAGTATGTGAAACTCACGTCCCTTCGCCAGGTGATCCTCCAGCCGCTCAGGCTCTGAGATCATGAGCGGAATGGTCTTTTTCGTGACCCGAAAATTCAGAAGTGTATTCCGGAGACTCAAGTCCAGCAAATGGCGTTCCCATATCTGCTGTTTTCCCATGGTTGGCTCCGCATCGGGTATGGCCGTCGCCGGCATATCCATAGACAAGATCCCAGAGGCTCTAGCCCGGTGGATATCCAAGGCCAGGAAAAAGGCAGCTGGCTCCTGGAGATGGTTCCAGGCTGCCTTCCTCGCCGCTGCAAAGTCCAGCTTCGATCCGCTTGTCACGCAGGTTCCCTCTATGACTTCAATCTGGTGAATTCCGTCCTCCATCCGTCCTGTGATTTGCGTCAGATCATCCTGAATCCATTCGGCAAAGCTTTTATCTTCCAGCCAACAGCCTGGAAGAACATGCCCCTCCAGCAAGACCAGCAGAGGATGGAGTCCTACCCTTTCCAGACACGCCGTATAGAGAAGCGCGATCTCCAGACAGGTAGCGGTTCCTCCCCCATGCAAATCCCCGCAAAGCCTCACTTGTCCGCCTGTCTCAAGAGCTCCGGCCGGGAGCGGACAGTATTGAAAGGCTTCCTCCTGCAAACCCTGATAGAGAGCTTCCATCTGCAGCCGGACACTATTGGGATCTCGGCTCTCATAGCCGTTGAAGGTGCGGCCCGACGCTTTCTGCGCTCCTTCCACCAAGGAGGCTATCCTCGGATGCTCCGGGGTGACAAAGGCGCACAAAATTTCCGGCATACTCTGAACCCCGCTCCATTCATTGTAGGGTAGAACGTCAAAGGGCTGCTGCCACTGTCCCAGCAGCTCATCGCCTTTCTGCACGCTCAGCATTAGCCGAAGCTGTGTCCGCTGCGAAAGTTCCCGTAAATACGCCTCCGATAATCGCAGCGGCACTTCCCCAATGTCCAAAAGGCTACCTGCCGGGAGCAGTGCAATCTCCCTCGTCCAGGAATTCCCTACCTCTGACTCCACGCGAACCGTGACGGCGAGATTGGTCAGGTCCACTCCTGTTTGATTCTCCAAAACTAGACTCCGCACCAGCGGCACGTTGTTTTTCTGCGCCGCCAGACTGACGGTGGCGGAATAAACCCCCCGTAAAGCTACTTGATCCTCCATCTCCAACACTCCAGCGGTCATTTCCTTCTCTTACACACAATACGCATCTCAGCCGGTTCGAGTTTTTTAGCCTGAATCAGAACCCGGATAATTCCCTCGTCCCCGGTTCCCCGGATGATAGCCAGGCATTTGCCATGAAAGGCACGTATGACCGTTCCTCTTCGGCTTTTATGGCACATTGGGTTTCCATTGTCCACTCCCACCAATACGCCTGGCCCCTCTACGGCAAATTGGACCTTCATCGAGGCATCCGGGACGATAACCCCATTTTTATCCACAATGTCCACTGCCACATGGGCGATATCCTCTTCGCCAGCAAAAATCTCCTGCTCACACTGAATCTGGAAGCGTTTCGGGCTCTTGGCCGTCCTCGCCGTATCCTCCGCCGCAAGGCTCCCCCCGCGATACGCCAGCACTCGCAATTCACCCGGCTCGTAGGGAACCTGCCACGTCAGATGCAAATCTCCTGTGGTCACCACCCGATTGGGGCGATCATAGCAGCCAAATGCCATATTCATTCCGAGTCTGGGGAACTCATAGCTTTGCCTGCCCAGAAATCGGCCATTTAAGAAAAGCTCCACGTAATCACAATTGGTAAAGCACACGACGGGGATTGGCTCCCCCTCTCGCCCCTCCCAGTTCCAATGAGGGAATAGCTTCACCATGGGCGCTTCCGTCCAAAGGCTCTGATAGAAATAGTATCCCATCTTGGGAAATCCGCATGTATCCATCTGCCCGAAATTCGACGCCACACAAGGCCAGTTTGCCTCGCCCCAATAATCGATCCCAGCCCAGAGAAACGTGCCGGCTACGTGATTCCGCGTCACTGTATATTTCCACATCCGTTCCAGATCCGGCAGACAAGCGCTGTATGGATTCTCCCTGTCCACTTGGTACTCCCCGCGGATCATCCGAACGGCCGAGTCCTCCGTTCCGATAAAGCAGCGTGTAGGATCCGCAACATGATCGGCTTCGGAGGCCAGTTCCCGCCTCTCTCCCCAGCGATCTGCATAATTATAGCCAATCACATCCTGCAGCGCCAAAAATTCTGGTAAAGCCGCTTGTCCATCCTGACTGGCAATGCGGTCGCAGCCCACGGTGACGGGCCTGGCATCCTCCCGCGCAATCAGCTCCTTTAGCTTTGCCAATATCAAGATTCCGTCCGGCTCCGATTGCTCCGGAACCTCATTCCCAGCGCTCCAGATCACAATACAGGGATGATTTCGATCCCTGCGCACTGTAAAAAGTACATCCTGGACAACCGTTTCCTGGAAAAATTCAGACACGCCATAGCGGGTTTGGGTCCCCTTGGGTTTGGTTATCATCCACTCGTCATAGAGTTCTTCCATGACGAGGAAGCCCATCCGGTCGCAGAGATCTAAAAATTCTGGCGACGGCGGATTATGGCTTGTGCGAATGGCGTTGCAGCCCATCTCCTTAAGCAGGGCCAGCCGTCTCTCCAACACCCGCCTTGGAACAGCGGCGCCCACCAGACCGCCGTCATGATGCAGGCAAACCCCCTTCATCAGAGTTGGCTCGCCATTTAGGACAAAACCTTCCCTTGCCGTAAACGCTGCCTCCCGGATCCCAAATGTAGCAACCTGCTCGTCCACCCGCTGTCCATCCACCCAGATGGAGCTTTTCAATGTGTAGACCTGTGGATCTTCCGTAGACCACAGCTTCGGCGCCTGAATCCGCAGAAGCTCATCTAGCAGCCGGACTTCCTCGCCAGCCCTTAGCCTGTACAGCGTCTCCGTCGTCGTGACGTGCTCCCCCTGTGGATCTAAAATCGTATTATACAGTGAAAATTCTATGGCGTCCGGGGCCTCATTGAGAATCACGGCCTCTGCCAGCGGCATGGCAAGGTCGCTTGTGATGACGGGCGTCTCCACCCGCACGCCATAGGGCCGGAAATGAAGTAGGCCGGTAATGATCAGACGCACGCTCCGATACAACCCTGAACCCGTATACCATCTCGATTCCGGCTGATGCGAGTTGTCCACTCGAACGGCCAGACAATTCTGTTCCCGCGTCAGAACCCAGGGGGTGATATCCAGGAGATACCCTGTATATCCATTGGCATGGCGTCCTGCCAGATGTCCATTGACCCATATCTGCGCACACCGGTACACTCCATCAAACCCTAAGAACACCTTGGCTTCACCTGAAGGAGCCTCCACCGCAAAGGTGGTGCGATACCATCCGATTCCCGTAGGCAGATAGCCTCCAGAACCGCCCGCCGCCTCGTCTTCCCGAAAGCTTCCCTCGATGCTCCAATCGTGAGGGACACAGACCGTCTCCCACCGCACATCATCGTAATCCTGTTGCTCAGCCCCCGGGCACTCCCCCCGGCAAAATTTCCAGCTTGTGATCTCCATAACGCCCTCCATTCGGCTTGTCAGTCCAATCTCTACGGTTGGAGTTGTCCTAAAGTTCAAAAAGGTGCCAGGACAATCCTGACACCTTTCATTCGATTCACAAAGTGCTAAATGATGAATCTTGCATCCGCCTCCGGGCGGCTGTCCAATTCTTTCTTCACGTCCTCATACCCTGGACGTCCAAACATGGCGTAGGTGGCGTTCTTTCCACCCTCAACTCCAGGTTGGTCGAAAGCATTGATTTGCAGCAGCTCCCCTGCAAAAGCCGTCGCCACCTCGAACAGATAGAGCAGTTCTCCCATGGTAAAGGCATTGACCTGTGGAACCGTCAACGTCATATTCATCTTACCCGCCTTCAACAGTGCGTACTCTGTTGCCATCTGCTCTGTCTGAATCAGCTGGCTATGGCTGGCTCCGCCCAGGAATCCCAGAGAGGGAATCTCCCCATAAATTTTCGGTATGACAATCTCCTCCCGGTATTGATCCACCCCGAGGAAGACAATCATCTTGTCGAAGGGCCCCTCGGCGTACAGCTGAACCTGGGAATGCTGGTCCGTAACGCCCAGTGCCTTTACGGGAGTCTGTCCAGCGAAGACTTCCTGACCGTCATTGTTATACTTTTTGCCAAGGGACTCAGCCCAGAGCTGGGCAAACCAGTCCGCCATATACTTCAGTGAATCCGCGTAGGGCATCATAACCTGGATGTTCTTGCCCTGCTTCATGGCGAGATAGCTCAAGATCCCATACATATGGCCAATATTGCGGTACGTGTCCTCTTCCTTGCACTGCTCATCCATAAACGCTGCGCCCGCCAGAAGTTCCTTAATATCGATACCGGTCATGGCTGCGGGTAGCAAGCCAACAGGAGTTAGCTCAGAAAAGCGTCCGCCAACACCGGCAGGAATGACGAAGCTCTTATATCCTTCCTGATCGCAGATCGGCCGCAGATTTCCCTTTTCTGCATCCGTGGTGCATACGATATGTTTCGCCGCCTCTTCTTTGCCCAGCTGTTCTTCCAACATGGATTTAATAATCATAAACTGGGACATGGTCTCAGAGGTGCCACCGGACTTGGATGTCACGTTAAACAGCGTCCTGGCCGGATCGATGGTCTGGAACAGGTAGACCAACCGCTCCGGGTCCACATTGTCCGCCACATAAAACTTAGGCCAGCCGCCTCTCTTCTCCTTGGATAGCTCATTATAATAGGGATGATTCAGCGCTTGCTGCAACGCGATAGGCCCCAGAGCGGATCCGCCGATTCCCAGCACGACAAACGCATCAAATTCCTCTTTCGCCCATGCCGCGTATTCCAAAATGTCCTCCACAACTTGATCCTGGTTGTAGGGCAGATCCCTCCAATCCATCCCTCCATTGGCCCGCTTTGCGACCATCGCTTTCTCGGCGTCCTCGATCTCAGCCGCAATGGCCGCAATCTCCTCCTCCTGAATTCCTTTCTCCCCGACAAAGGCCTCCATCATATTGTTAAAATTGAGGCGAAGCTTCATTTTTTCCTGGAAATCTTCGTTCATATACGCAGACATAGGTTACTCCTCCTGTACATAGATTATAGATAACACCAGCTGTTTTGCTCGGCGAATATCGTCATTCTCATATTTTTAATACAAACAAGTATGACCCGCCTAAAGGAGGTCCATCCATGGGTTTTAACCGAAATCACAATCGTGTTGGCCTGCTGGCTTGCGTAGCCGGCATACTCCTCTTCGCCCGATTTCTCTTCCATGAGGGGGCTCTTCAGTGGCTCTTTAATGCGGGCAAACCTCTTATGGTCGCTCTCATCATTATATACCTGCTACAGCCCATCGTCAATTGGCTCAGCCAAAATTTACATCTTCCCCGGGCGCTGGCGGTCCTGGTCAGCTATTGTTTCTTATTGGCCATCCTCGCCTTTGTGGTGGGGACTCTGATCCCCGCCATCGTGACCAACGTGGCAGAGATTCTGCCGAAGGATTATACCGCGCTGCTGGATCACATCGCCGCCATGCCCTGGATCCGCAATGTGATCCATAGCGGGCTGCCTCAGAAATTGGCACAGAATATACCGGAACTGCTAAGCCGGTATGTATCACCCCTGATGAAATACTCCACCAATCTCTTGGGATCGGTGGCAAGCTTCTTTGAAGTTCTGAGTTTTTTCTTTCTCTCCCTCTTCATGGCGTATTATGCCTTAAAAGATTCCTCAGGACTGGGTTGTAGCATTGCAAAATTTTTATACAAAACCATCCCGGTTCGGGTGGCGGATCGACTCTTGAATTTTCTAGAAATTATAAACGAAGCCCTGCGGAATTTCATCACAGGAAAATGTATTGCCTGCTTTATTTTAGGTATGATCGCATATATTTCCATTCTGCTGGTCAATCTGATCTTCCGCCTTGAAATTCCTTACCCGGGTCTCTTTAGCTTCCTAATCGGTATCACCAATATAATCCCTTACATCGGCCCCTTGCTCGGCGCGCTCCCCTGTCTTCTGCTTTCGCTTTTTGAAGGCGTGCCGGAAACGATAGCGGTGCTGGCCATCATCATCGCCGGGCAGCAGCTAGACAATTTTTTGATCGGGCCCAAAATTCTTGGGGATCTGTCCGGCGTCAGCCCTTTCTGGGTTTTAGCTTCTGTCACCTGCGGCGGACTTCTCTTCGGCGGGGTTGGGATGATCTTAGCCGTTCCCGCAGCGCAGGTGGCCTGCACTCTGATTACAGAATATCAGCGAAGCCGGGAGCCAAATTCGGAGGGATTCCTTGGGCAGATTCCGCCCCGCTTCTCCCATCTTCGTCCTAAGGTTTCAAGGCATTCGTAGCGCTATGAACCGGTGCATGGGACTTCCCTCTTTGTTCGATTGTACCATATCCGGCTTCTTTTTACAATTTGTCAAAATCCATAATCTTCATCAAAGGCCCCTATTCTCTTTGTGCGACATCCCAGGATAAAGAAATTAGAATGCAAAAATTCCTATGGATTGTGATGCCTCCTTCCTGCGGAATGCATATTTTTTGAGAATCAACCCAAAATAGTATACGTTTCCTAAGCGTATTGCATTCATTTGACAGACTCGAAAGGACGTGACTTTATTGTTCAAAGGAAAAATTTCCATTATCGGGGATGGCCTAGTGGGGTCGACAACTGCCTATACCTTGATGCTCGGCGCGGTTGCCTCCGAGATCGTTATTCTCGATATCAACCGGGATAAAGCCGAGGGCGATGTTTTGGATATGAACCACGGCATGTCATTTATCTCGCCTATGACCATTGTCGCCGGTGACTATGAGCAGATCCGCGGTTCCGACATCGTCATCATCACCGCCGGTGCAAACCAAAAGCCTGGCGAGACAAGAATCGCTCTTCTGCAGCGGAATACGGCTATCTTCAAAGATATCATTCAGCAGATCACAAAATACTGTCATGACGATACCATTCTGTTGGTCGTCACCAATCCTGTGGACATCCTCACCTATATCACCTACAAGCTCTCGGATTTTTCTCCCCATAAAGTTATCGGTTCAGGGACGGTGCTGGATACATCCCGCCTTAAATATATGATTGGGGAGCGCGCAAAGGTGGATCTCCGGAACGTCCACACCTATATTATTGGTGAGCACGGGGATTCCGAGGTGGCGGCCTGGAGCTCCACCAGCATTGCCGGTATGAGCCTCGATGAATTCTGCAAGTCGTGTAAACGCTGTGATGGATGCGGCCTGGACGACACGGATAAGCTCTACCAGGCTGTCAAAAACGCCGCCTACGAGATTATAGGGAAGAAAGGGGCTACCTTTTACGCTGTGGCTTTGGCCGTGCGCCGAATCGTGGAATGTATTATTGGCAATGAGAATTCCATCCTCACGGTCTCTACGCTGATGCAAGGTGAGTACGGGGTCAAAGACGTCTGCCTGAGCCTGCCGACCATCGTTGACCATGAAGGCGTGGAAAAAGTGTTGGAAATTCAGTTGGATGATTTGGAAACCGCCGCATTTCGAGACTCTGCCCAAAAACTGAGAAAGCTCGCAAAAGAAATCGGATTTTAAGAGGAGATGGGGCTGTCCTGAAAACGTAGTTCAGCGACAGCCCCCTTTTTGCACGCCGGCGAGGCGAAAAACGACTGCGTCCAGCGGGCACACAGCGACAAATTCCTCCACTCCACCTTCGAAACGACCATGCCGGCAGTGAAACGACATTCAAAATGCACGCCGGCGAGCAGTCTTCCAAATATATGTAGGAGCAGAACGATCCTTTTCCCGACAGTATATGTTTTGTTTATTGAACAGGCGAAAGGTCCTCTCTCCGCCTCTTATAAATTTCGTTTTGAATAAAGTAAATATAGGGTACGCCTAAATTGGTTTCGATCAGGGAATTGACAATGAGCGGACCAATGCCCGCAGGCCGGATCCCACAGAGAAGTAGCGCTGCCTCCCAGCCAAATTGTACCCCAATGCCCGTGGCGAGAAGCCACAAGACGTTGATTCGCTTCCCCTGATCCCGCACCGCCATGTTGTACACGCAAACAATCGCGTAGCCTACAAACAGAATGGCGGCCATAACCCCGTGATAGGAAGCGGTTCCCCGGCTGATCTCAATGGCCTGAAAGCTCCCTCCAAAGTTTTGGCTGAGCAGGCCGCTGCACATCCATCCCGCTACAATAAGCAGCGTAAATTCCTTAAAGTATAGGTCCCGATTCAGCCATACCCATATCCATACAAAGTTGGTAAATCCAAAACTCATACTTAACCAGAACAAGAATACGGCGGGATTCGCTCCCACAACCTGCCTCGTTCCCAAGGCCAAATAGAAAATCCCGTAATCCACTGCGAAATAAAGCAGTCCGCCCGCCACTCCAAACAAAAATGTAAGCCTTCGCTTCTTGATCAGCAACAAAATGGCGAGCAGGGTCAGAATTACAACATCCACGATGATGTATAGCGTGTTCATGGAACGCGCCGCGATGATCTCTCCCATGAAACTCCTCCTGGATTCTGTCATTTTTCTATCATAACAGGAGTATACATTTTTGTAAAGTGCGTATTTTTAACGGTCATACCATTTTGACTGCTCATGATACAGCCTTGCATAGACCCTATTATTTTTAATCAGTTCATCGTGTGTCCCATCCCCTACAATTCTTCCCTTATCAAAAACTATAATCCTTTGCGCCAGTGCGGCAACGGAGATTCGGTGAGTTACAAATACAACAGTCCTATCCCCCGCTAAATCAATATACTTTTGGAATATCTCAGATTCTGCTAACGGATCAAGATTGCTGGTCGGTTCATCAAGAACAATTATGCTCCTATTTCGATAATATGCCCTGCTGATTGATAATTTTTGCCATTGCCCGCCTGAGATATCGCGTCCGCCGACGTCCTTCCCTAGAAGCTCGTTTTTCATTGCAGCGCTGATGCCCCCAAATTCCAAAGCTTCCTCAATCCGCTTTTCGTTGCGCGGCCTATGCGTGTCCCCCAAATACACATTGTCCCCAACGGTAAACGTTGTATATTTGGATGGCAACTGGACGACACAACTTGTAGCCGAGAATTTGCTTTCACAGCTTAACAGGGCGGAATCCAGACCATTAAAGGAAATCAAACCCTTTGATGGCTCCAATATCCCTGTCAGTAAGTTGACAAACGTGGTCTTTCCGGCTCCGTTTTCCCCTACTAACGCCACTCTTTCTCCTCTGCGGATCGTAATGTTGATATCATCTAAAACGGCCTGATCCGTCATGGGATACCGATATGAAACCGTATTGAATTGTATCTGCTCTATGGTTAGATTCGGATCTTCCTTATTTTCTTCCAAGCCTTCCTTCAAATCCATAATTTGAAAAAATGTCGTTGCCTCATTGCGTTTCGATACGAACTGGGCGATCCCCGTGATAAGGCTCCCTACGTCCGATAGTAGAGTTGATATCAAGGATAAAACCGCACTCAAGGCGCCGACCGTGATTTTGCCAGCCGTCATTAACAGGATCGCGAGAAAACAGGCTCCAATATTGGCCAGATTGGTGATGAAAGAAGTAAGGCAATTTAGTATCGTACTGCTGCGGTAAAGTTTTTTTTCGTTTTTGGTATAGTGTTCGATCTGTTTCTTCCATTTATCATAAAAAAAATCGTGCAGCCCCATTGTCTTAATCTCTTTTGCCCCGGCGCCGAGCATGATATCTTGATAATAGTTTGCTTTGCGCTGAAGCTTTGAATTATCTTGAATAAATTTGTACCGAATTTTTTCATCGACGAAAATGGTAAAAAAAACTGGTAAAGGCAGGACAAGTAAGATGAGACACAGCCAGGGGCTATAGATATACAAAGTAGCTGCAATCGAGATGACGGATATGGCTTTCGCTACAATGGCATAGCTTTGCTGCATAACCGCTTTGCTGATTCCATTCCCTCGAGAATTCATAAATTGCATATTTCGATTCACGATATCATTCATCTGGGGGACTTCCCAATATTCATATTGAATCCGGTTGAGTTTTCGGTATACATTGGAGAGAATACGCTCTTGAAAACGGTTTTCCTGTACAATATTAAACTGCTCGATGTCTTCCTGCCCTTCAAGACAGCGATATAATATATCCGTCACAATATTGATGAGATAATAGCCTAGAAGAAGCAAAAGAACCCCTATTAACGATTCATAGGGCACTTCACCCGATAATGAGTCCACATATCGCCCCCACAGGACAGCAGACAGTGGGCGTAGCAGAGACAACAGAATATAAAGCCCTAAATAGAGTAGCGCAACTGTTTTTGAATTCTTTACAACATATATCCACATTCTCACAAGATTCTTTAGAGCAGGCTTTTGTGTTGATAGGATATCATTTTCAATGGCCGTTGTTCGGTCAGACATATCAATCCCTCCGTTTTTTCATGGCTGTATAGAAAGTGAACATCATGACTCGCAAGATTTATACCAGTGTTTCTGGGCATTAAACATACTTGCATATAATCCGTCAGCGGCTACTAATTCTTCATGGCTGCCGCTCTGCACAATTTTCCCGCCTGCTATCACTAGAATTCTATCACAAATCGCGGTGGAGCCTAGACGATGGGTGATAAACAGCGAAGTTTTACCGTCCGCCAACTTTGCGAAATCTTGATACAGCTTGCTCTCTGCAATAGGGTCCAGCTGACTTGTGGGTTCATCTAATATCAATACTTTTTTATCCCCCAAAAAGGCTCGGGCCATGGCAATCCTTTGCCACTGCCCCCCAGATAGATCAACGCCCTCATCAAACATGCGCCCAAGAATGGTATCCCAGCCATTAGGAAAGGTTTTAATGAAATCATAGGCGCCAACATTTTGTGCCGCTTCCTGGATTGCTTGTTCTGGATATGTATGATGGATGTCACCTACCGCAATATTTTCTTTTACCGTCATGTTATATCGCATGAAGTCTTGAAAAACCGTTCCATACAGTTGTGAAATTTTCGAAGAAGATCGCAGGTCGTCCATCGACTGCCCTCCAACTAAAATCTCACCCTTATCGGGAGTGAATAGCCCGAGAAGCAATTTGATCATCGTGGTTTTCCCTTCTCCGTTTTCCCCTACGATCGAAACTTTTTCTCCATCTTGGATTTTAAAAGATAAGCCCTTGAGAATATCCTGATCCGTTCCAGGGTAGCGAAACCATACATCTCGAAATTCGATGGAACCGTCTGTTGGCAATTCCGTATCGTTCCCCTCAGGCTCTTCTGAAAGATCAAAAAAGCGTTCATAATATTCAAAGGTATTTGCATGATAAGGGCCGCCGCTCAGTATAACCGTCATCTTGTTTAAGTCTTTATACATAGAACCAAATATGAGTAAAGACAGGGACACTAGCATTCCTAAACCTATGCGCTGGCCAATGTACATCCACAAGAGTGCGAGTACATTCAAAATAATCGAAATGCGCGCCAAATTTCCACTTGTCAAAATTTTTCTCAAGTGCTTTCTATAATATTTTTCATATTCGCGATTCCGCCGATTCTGTCTAGTTTGATATTCGGAAACCAAATACTCCGATGCCTGGTGAAGTCGATTTTCCTTTACCACCTCTCGAGTACTTAAGAATTTTCCAAGAATTCCATTGCTGTAATCCATGCTCCAATAGGCTTCCATCTCATTATAAATTTCATAATTTAATCCGAGGGAAAAATAGAACTCCACCAAAAAAGGGATCAAAACTGTGAAAACCAACCACCATTCCGCTTGTGCCAAAAGATAAAATGATCCTACAACAGAAACCAGTGACGTAATGGTCGAGGTAAAATACATAGGAAAAAGCATTCTTGCTGCATTTTCAGTCCGATTGAAGGCTTTATCGATAATCTCCATTGATTGCGGACTTTCAAAGTGCTCATATTTTAACTTCTTTAGCTTTTTGATCATTTTCGAGCGAAAGGTTGTGCGCAACGCAAGTTGAGTGCGGGGCTGTACAAAACTTTGAACATATAGACTGACTAAACTTGGGATTAAGGAAATAGCCAAAAACAAGATTAGGAATGGAACCATATGGGGGAGAGGGAGGGTTCCGCTGGCCACACGCATTCCATTCTCAATAATTTGGTTGATACTCCATGTCATCAGCGGTGGACAACAACCTTGAACAAAGGATACAATGATTGTGCTCGCCAACAGCAATGGGCTGTCCTCTTTTAAAATATGAAGTAAATATCGATATGCATGGCAAATTCTTTTTACTTTTTCCATAGCTTCCTCCAATTTCGCTCGGCCCTCATCATCTTGCATCCCCGGCAAGGGCAATAAAGCGGACAACGGTTGGTGGGTTCTTTTAAATAGTGCAACCTTTAAAGTCTGTCATACAATTCAGCTAAATAATTTTCTTCTATCTTTCTGATTTTCTCTAATTTTTGTATAATATCGCATACGCTTTCATATGAAAATTCTCTCTTTAGAAATTGCTTTATCAGCTTATTAAAGATACAATCCGCATCATCCCTTACTTCTATCGCACTTTCTATATACGGGCTCAGATCTGCTTTCGCGTAACCCTTTCGTTGAACATATTGCCATCGGTCTGCCATCATTCTTTTATGTTCTTGCATACATTTATAGATCCTTGCATCGGGATACGCAGATGATTTATCAGCTTCATATTTCTCCCAAAATTCTTTTATATGATCGATGAAATATTCATACACTTGTAATCCATAGGCAAATGTTCCATTCATCTTTTGCCCAAAAAATTTATCATGCCAGTAGGTAAAATATGTATTTGTTTGTTCCGACTCTCCCTCAGAAAAATAGTATTTAAAATATCGCTCTGTAAGGGAACTGTCAAGGTAATCTCGGATCTGGTACTTTAGAATATCGGTACAGAAGCTCCATTTTACATCTTTTTGGGATAATAGGATGACATCTTCATTGCCAGCTGAATCAGAAAATAAATTGTCGACCCCCAATTCCATTTTATTTGATTCATACGGGGATAGAGCATCACGACTTAACATATTGTATCCTAAAAAATACAAATTGTTCTCATCGATTCCATGGAGTAAAACATTATGCGTATATTCGGAATTTATATCATGGGAATATCCCTGAAAATTAATATCCAAAAAAATATATTTTTTCTTCGAGAGGCACTCGTAAAAGATTTCTTTGTACAATTGAGAATCAAGATCTGACTTTTTTAAATATTCATATGAGAGAAAAGGCATTCCACCACGACTGTCGCCTGTGAGAATGCCGATTCTTTTATTCCCATAATATGCACTAATGCCACCATTTCTGTGGTACGCGGCATACCAATTAAAACATTGAGAATATAGCCAATCCTTCGGCTGACATATGGCAAAAGGGAATGATATGGTTGTATAATAGGTATATACTGGTTTGTTATAAGGAAGACATATTTCTCGCGCCATTACCTCACTCCTTAATCGCTTGTATTGTAACGCTTTATGCAGTCATTATATCATATTGCTTACTTTCGTTCTACTATTATTTCGAATAATATGTAAATTTTATCCTATATTTAAACCAAACACATTTTTACTTTACTCAATTTACGACAAAAACTAAACTTAGAATTGGGCGGGCGTTGTTGTCATATACTCTACGCAAACGCTTAAGAATCGATTTCTCTTAAGAGAAAAGGATCAAAAAAATTACAATGTAATGCTTTACATTTTCATCAGAGTATAGTATACTTAGTCCGAATTTCGACGTTTCTGTGAAACGTCAAATCCGAATGATCAGGAGGGAGTTATCATCATGGAAAAAGTATATGTGCAGACCTATTCTGTATGCGCGGAGCCGGAAAGTTTGCCGGAGAAGCTGGAGAAGCTTGCCAGCATTGGGTACAGCGGCGTCGAATTTGCCGGATACGGTGGATTGAACGCGAAAGAAATGAAAAAGGCACTGGCCGACGCCGGGTTGGTGTGTGTATCCTCCCACGTTGGAATGGACAACATCATCCAGGATCTGGAGTACTTAGCCGAGCTCGGCGCCAAAATGGTCGTCTGTCCTGGCTATCGTTTTGGCAACCGCGACGAAGCGCTGGGCTGCGCGGAACGGTTGAACAAATGCGGTGAGGAAGGTGCGAAATACGGAATCCGCGTGGGCTATCACAATCACATCAGCGAATTCTGGCAGGATGGCGGTCAATATCTCTTGGATTATGTTATCCAAAACACGGATCCTGAGAACGTCGGCTTTCAGCTTGACTGCGGGTGGGCCAGCGCTGCTGGAATTATCCCCCAGGATTACATCAATCAGTACCCGGGACGTCTTATGTCCGTCCACGTGAAGGAGAATAACGATGTCGTCGGCGCGGACAACCCAAATCCGGACCCCAACGCGGTTCCGCTTACGGAGGAGGAAAGGGCTGCCGAAAATGCCCGCCGCAATAGGCTCAATTGCCCCACCGGTCAAGGTATCGTGGATTGGAAACAGGTGAAGGCCGCCGCTGACGCCCAGGGCGTAACCACGTTCATCGTAGAGCGGGAGTGGAGCTACAATACACCACAAAATCGTTGGGAATGCCTGAAGGCGGACTGTGAATGGCTTAAGGCCAACCTGTAAACAATGGCATATGGGCGTTGCAACGGCGTAAGACAGCGTGAAAGGCAGAAATGCTTTTGACACTGTCTTTCTTTATATCAAGAATTACATCGCACGTTCGTCAAATAAAATCGTCTGTGGTAAACTGTGATCAGCAGCACTGCCATCGCTTGCCCAAAATCCGAACCGTTCCCTCTTCAAATCCACAGTTGCGACTATACTCTACCAGCGCCACCCCCTCGTCCAGCTGAACCGTAACCGTGTCCACATATGGCGTGGTATAGTACACCACCGCAAAGCGGTAGGTCGTCTCCCCAATCCACGCCCCAGCCATGGCCGCCTTTTCATAGACGCGAAGACCAATGGACGAAGTGTGGGGAGCCGCAGTGGAATGGCCATCCTTCCAACTGCCGTACCCTAGTTCACCCGTCAGCTCGTCGCCCTTTATTTTCAGACAGACCGTACTCTCTGCAAAATCGAATGCCATAGACTCCAATCCAACACAATTGTTCTCAAACTGAAAGGCCTCCCGCCCCGTATGGAGTGGCGACTGTGCGGCCCCCTCCGGAACCGGCAACTGCAAGGAAGCCAACGTATCGGTCAAGAGGGCCTGCTCCACTTCATTCTCCGGCAAGCCCTTCTCGGACTTTACTCCTGGAAGCAAGTGCTCCCAGATCCGTGTCAGAATCCCCCCCATATCTACGCTTCCCGATGTGATCGCAATGACCATATCCTGTTTCGGCATCACGATGCAGTACTGACCGTGGGCGCCATCGCCGCGAAATACCCCCTCCGGCTCACAGCGCCAGAATTGGTACCCGTACCCTTGCGACCAATCCCCCGGCCCCTCTCCATTTGCAATCTGCCAAGCGCTCGCCGCTTCAATCCATTTCGAATTTAATAGCTGCTTCCCTCCGTAAGCGCCCTTTTGCAGGAGGAAAGTACCAAATTTGGCGATATCCTCCGTCTTTATATTCAGCCCAAAGCCACCTGTATTGATTCCCCTAGGGCATGTCTCCCACCATATATCATGGATGTCCAGGGGATCAAACAAACGAGGCCGCAAATACTCACACACCGTCATGCCCGTACATTTTTGGACAATCGCGGAAAGCATATAGCTCGCGGGCGTGTTGTAGACGAATTGACTGCCTGGCTCCCTGTCCACATAGGACGACAGGAACGCATACACCCAATCCGACTCCTGATTATCTCGAAAGTTCCACGGCTCTCTGCTGTGCCCCGTGGCCATGGTCAGAAGGTGTCTAACTTTCATATGCCCCATGGTCTCACAGGGGGCGTATGGCAGGACATCCGGGAAAAAAGAGAGGACTGTATCCTCAAGGCTCAAAAGTCCTTCCTGCACCGCAAACCCTATGGCAGTCGAAGTAAAGCTCTTGCTCAGCGAAAACATGACATGATTTTCCTCCGGCCGGTAAGGCTTCCACCATCCTTGGGCAATACAGATATTGTAGCGCAAGATCATCACCGAATGAACCCCCAGTCGCGCCTCTTCCCACGAATTCAAAAGCCGAAGAATGGCACCGGCTTCGACGCCTGCCTCGCTTGGCTTCCCCATCCTCCATTCTCTCATTTCCAAATTCCTCCTTCTCAATCTGTGCTACAGAATACTGCCTCAGCCGGGCCAGCTGTTTTTCCTCTTCAATTTTGTCATATCCCATTACTTTTCATACTGCCACGGAACATAAGGAAGGATTCCCCATGTAATTTCATCAGCAGAATGAACCTCTGTATGTATCATTGAGCGGTGGTCGGCTGCTGTTGCCTTAATACATGGGAACTCCCTGCAATCTCTACACTCTGAAATTCCTTTCTTGGGCGCGCATTCCTTCGCAGGACAAGGGTCATCTTTACAATAACAATCCGCGCTATAACAGCCATTGCAGCGCATACTCCAGTCCGTGGAGCCCCACATTTTTGTCAAATACACTTCCATCATAGCCCGTTGTTCTTCGGTTGTCCCAGTATAGTGGACACATAAATCACAGCGCTGACCACATTTTGAATAAACGGCCGTTTCCTTAGGAAATGGCTTGCGGTTAGGTTTTTTCTTGATCTGTATGAGCCTTTTTATCTCTTCCAGTTGTTCCATAGTGGTTACATCAAGAAACATCCATTTTCCATCATGGTACGTTTTTGCGTTGTCGTAATACTTGCATATGGACTCTGAAAAACTATTCTTCTGCACTTCAAAGGATTCACGCTCTTTTTTTCCGAATATAAGTAAAAAGGTGAATCTGTCCTCGTGTATATAGATGGTAAGGATGGTCTTTTGCCCCTGCTTAAATTTTAGTTCATCTTTTCCATCCCCAATTTCATCTAAGCGGTATTTCCCACGCATAAACACCATGGTTTCATGACTGATTTTCTCAAGAGTATTCATAGCATCCCTCCACAAATTTTTAATCTGTACATCATAGACCAGAATGTTTTTGAAATTATGCACCGCGTAATAAAAAAATTATACATCCGTTTCGTCTAAAAATCAATCACTTGTTCACATAGCATCGCATTTTCATACCAAAAGTGCTGAAATATGGAAATGGGACATGGTTTTCATTATATCCCCCCTTGACAATGACGTTTATTTCTGCTAAACTATGATCTAATCAAACCTATGCGTGAGAAGAGTACTCTGAGAGGTTCCTTTCCAGGGAGTTGCCGATAGTGGGACGGCTGCATGCGAACACTTAGACGAATGGGCTTGCAAGGGCGGGATGAACGGCATGTATCGTGTGCTTAGTAGTACCTGACGGGATCTCCACCCGTTATCCTGGGAGCATATATTGTTGTATATGGAGCAAGAGGGCGAAGAAATTCGTCAATATGGGTGGTACCGCAGAAGCAGCAGGCTTTTGTCCCAGCAAACGCTGAGACAAGAGCCTTTTTAATCTTATCATGAAAGGAGATTTCATACAATGAAGACCGTCCCGCACCGTTTATATCTCACAGAAGAGCAGATGCCAAAGCAGTGGTACAATCTCCGCGCCGATATGAAAGAACTCCCGGATCCGCTTATCAATCCGGCGACCATGCAGCCAGCGACAGAGGCTGACCTCTACCCTGTTTTCTGTGAAAAATTGGCCCATCAGGAGATGGACAATGAAACCCGCTACATCGATATTCCCGAGGAAATCCAGGAGATGTATAAAATGTATCGCCCATCTCCCCTGATTCGCGCCTATAACCTGGAAAAAGCACTGGATACGCCGGCGCGCATCTACTACAAATTCGAGGGCAATAACACTTCTGGAAGCCATAAATTGAATTCCGCTATCGCTCAGGCCTATTATGCGAAAGAACAGGGAATGACCGGTTTAACAACGGAGACCGGCGCTGGTCAGTGGGGAACCGCCCTCTCCGAGGCCTGTTCCTATTTTGGGCTTGACCTGACGGTCTTTATGGTAAAAGCTTCTTATGAGCAAAAGCCCTATCGAAAGGCCATCATGCAGACCTTCGATGCAAACGTGATTCCAAGCCCCAGCGACACGACCAACGCCGGGCGCGCGATCCTGGCGGAACATCCAGATACAACCGGCAGTCTCGGCTGTGCCATCTCCGAGGCCGTTGAGAAAGCGGTCACAACTCCCGGATATCGCTATGTGTTAGGGTCTGTGCTGAATCAGGTTCTGCTGCACCAATCCATTATCGGACTGGAGAGCAAGATCGCCATGGAGCTGTTGGATGAGTACCCAGATGTCGTGATTGGGTGTGCCGGTGGCGGATCAAACCTTGGCGGACTGATCGCGCCTTTCATGCAGGATAAGCTGCTAGGTCGCGCCAATCCCCAAATCATCGCAGTGGAACCGGCATCCTGTCCCTCCCTGACCCGCGGCCGCTATGCCTATGATTTTTGTGATACGGGCAAGGTAACGCCCCTAGCCCGCATGTATACCCTGGGTTGCGGTTTCATCCCCTCGCCCAATCACGCAGGAGGATTGCGCTACCACGGCATGTCCCCAATTCTATCCAAACTGTACCACGATGGATACATGAGCGCCATCTCCGTAGAGCAGACGAAGGTCTTCGAGGCGGCTACCTTGTTTGCTAAGATGGAGACGATCCTGCCGGCACCTGAATCCTCCCACGCGATTTATGCCGCCATGGAAGAAGCGCGGCGCTGCAAAGAGACCGGCGAAGCCAAAACGATCCTGTTCGGCCTCACGGGGACCGGTTACTTTGACATGACCGCCTACACGGCATTTCACGATCACACCATGACAGACTATATCCCAACCGATGCGGATCTGGAAGTCGGATTCGCTGGCCTACCGAAGATTCCTGGGATTCAGGAATAAAATATAAAGTAAAAAGAAGGAGAGATTCTACAATGAAAACAATGCAAAAAACCATGTCCGCCCTGCTCGCCGTCCTCTTACTGGTGAGCGCTGTAACCGGCTGTAAGGCCAAGGAAAAGACCTATGAGGAAGATGGATTTTCGATTACTATGTCTGAAGGTTTCACCAAAAAGGACCTGGCGTCGGTTACCTACTACTATGAGAGCACAGACTCCCTGCTAACTGTCTTAAAAGAGGAATTTACCCTTTTAGAGTCCGTTGGAATCACAAAAGATTCGACATTAGACGAGTACATCGCAGCGGTTGAAGCCAACAACCAGACGGAATTCTCCGCTGCCAAGGATGGCAGCAATGGCAACTATAAGTATTTCACGTATACCAATACGGCCAATGGAAAAGATTTCTTTTATCTGGGAGCCATCTTTAAAGGCAGCGATGCGTTTTGGATGTGCACTTTCGCCTGTGAGCTTTCGAAGCAGGATAAATTTGAATCTCAATTCCTCAGCTGGGCTGATTCCATCGTCATCGACTGAGAAACTTCGCGTTCCGCGAACTTTTTAGAAAAAAAGGGACTGCCGCACCGCGGCAGCCCCTTTTTTAGTCTTCTAGAAATCCCATAAACACCCGATTGAATCGCTCCAATTCATCATAGAAAATACCGTGTCCACTGTTCTCAAAGGTAAAAAGCTGCGCACCTGGAATACATGCCTTCTGCACTAATCCCAGCTCATAGGGCACGATCTGATCTTTCTTGCCATGGAAAATACCTGTGGGAACCTTTGCCCATTCCAGGTCTGCACATCCATCCTCATCTCGCAGGGCATACGCCGTTTTGACAGTTCCAATCCCGGATGCCTCCAGAGCTAGATCGCGAAACCAATCCTTAATCGCGTCGCTATGAGGGCAGGCGAGCAATTGCCGGCTAAAGTCTTGCGCCTGCTGCGGGCGATCCGTCTGCGACAGTGCAATCAGAGATTCTACTGTCGATCGCGGAACACCATAGGGGAATCCTGGACAGCAAGTATAGCGCGGCGCAGCGGCGCCTAACAGTGCCAGCCGGCACACACCAAAGCCCTGATGGCGCCGCATATATCGGAGCACAATGGCGCCACCCATTGAAAAACCGACCAGGACGAATCGGCTCAACCGCAAAGCCTGGATAACCTGAAACACATCGTCGGATAGACGGTCATACTCATACCCACATGCCGGTGCGTCGGAACGCCCGAACCCCCTCAAATCCATGGTAACCACTCGATATCCTCTGTCCGCCAAAACTCTGGTCTGATACTCGTACATTGCAGCCGACAGAGGCCATCCATGAACCATCACCACCGTTTTCTTACAGGTTGGATTTAGATCATATACGGCGATTTTAACCCTGTGATCGACGGTAACATAATACATCAACACCAACTCCTTTTTTCTTAGTATATGAAAAAAGGAGACATAGGTGACAAGCCACAGCCAGCCTAGGGGAGCGGGACGTAAAACTTCCGGAATTTTCCCGGCGACACTCCATACTTATCCCGAAAGGCCCTATCAAAAGACTTTGTATCTGGGTATCCCACAGCCTCTGCAATCTGTGTCACCGTTAGCGCACGATCTTTTAAAAGTTTGATGCTGGCATTCATCCGGTACTGAATCAGGTATTGATAAGGCGAGAGACCAACGGATTTTTTAAAAAGGCGGGTAAAGTACTGTGGATTGTATCCTGACAGACCGCTCAGATCATCCACATGTATGGGTTCCCGTATGTGCTCCGCTATGTACAGAAGAACCTTCGAAATTTCAAACGCCGGCTGCCTAAGAATTCCGTTTTCTTGCAAATACGCCTCGAACACATCGGACAACATAGACACTAGCTTCGTCTGCCCTGATACAATGGCGGCGCGAAGGGCCGGAAAAAGTCCCTGCAAGACTCCATCTGCGGAAAAAGGAATGGAAATCAGCTCCTGAACCAGCGTCGGGAATAAATCTAAGTGTAGATACGTACAGACCAGTGGGTCTTCAGGATTGTGATGCATCTGGAAGCAGGAGGCGGATGGGAATAGGTACACGTGATTATGTCGCAACCTTTGGGATGTCCTGTCATCTTCATACCAAACTTCGCCGCCCTGAACCCAATACACTCTTGAGAAGCCCGGGGCAATCTTTTCCTCCACACCCCAGCCGCGCTGTACCTGCCCATCTCCAAAGTCCAGTACCATCCGCTCCCCTCCCAACAAAGAAACTCCTGTCCCTTTTATTGTACCTCGTTTTCACAAAAAGTCAAGATTTGCGTATTGAATCACAGTATATGCCCTATCCATCTACGATTTTCGCATAGTATAATAAAGACACTCTAAAATAAGTGGAGGTGTCTGCTATGTATCTCTCGAAACAGGACCGAGATGTGCTCCGGCAGTTAGGTTCCCGCTATATGGAAATTGCGGTCTTGCCAGTACAAAAAGAAAAAATTAGCCTTTGGAAATCTTTAAATCGAGGCGCCATGCAGCGCCCTATGGTCGTCATCGACCAACATCCTTGGAATGAACTCAACATAACTGGCGCTCTGACCTGTCAAGTCCAAGATCCCTACTGGCGCGGAGTGGAGGGGCAACTGCGAAAAACGATTTATGCCTGGGATCACTTTCCTGTCGATATGGTTGTGGACCCGTTTATTGCCATCCCTCCCTCCATGACCAATTCCGGCTATGGCATTAACTCCGTCACCACCTTTTTGGCTAAAGAAGAGGGAAGTGTGGCGTCACAGCATTTTGAGAATGTTCTCAAGGATTGGGAAGACATTGAAAAAATCCAGCCGATGCGATTGACCTACAACTCCCATCAAACCGTGCAGTATCTTGAAGAAGCAAAAGAAATTTTTAAGGGGATCGCGCCCGTTCGCGTCAGGGGTATGCAATTTCACCTTGGCGTCTGGGATACTATCTCCATGCTCATGGGCGTGGAAACCATCTATTATGAATTGCTAGACCGCCCTGAATTTTTTCACGCCATCATGGAGCGCTTTACCTCGTCCGTCCTATCAGGAATCGAGCAGGCCAACGCGCTTGGATTGCACGGGGATACTCTCAATACCTGTCACTGCTCTTACATCTATACGGACGAGCTTCTCCCCGACAGCGGCGCAGGCAAGGGGCCCTATTCGCAAAACTGCTGGGCTTTTGGGATGGCACAGCTCTTCTCCTCGGTTTCCCCTGATATGACAGAGGAATTTGAACTCCCCTACATTACGAGAATGGCCGAGGCCTTTGGCATGATCTATTATGGCTGCTGCGACCGGCTCGATGACCGGCTGGATATTATCAAGCGCATTCCCCATCTCAAAAAAGTCTCGTGCAGTCCCTGGAGCCACGTGGAGGCCTTTGCAGAAAAGATCGGGCCCAGCCTCGTAATGTCCAACAAGCCGAATCCTGCCTACGTGGCCACCGATGATTTCGACTGTGACCTTGTGCGGCAGGATCTTCAAAGGACCTATGACGCCGCGAAGCGGAACCATGTGAATCTGGAATTCATTTTAAAGGATATCTCTACTGTGCGCCATGAACCCGAGCGACTCCGCCAGTGGGCGGAAATTGCCATGGAAGTGGTGTGCCAGTAAAGCTATAGGCTGACTGTTTTCTACGCCATTCCCTCCGTGTGTGGTGGCTGCGGGCTTACTCACAGTCAACACCATTAAACTCCACAACCCATACAAAAAAAGCTGCTGCACCCATGGGAGTTTCCCACAAGTGCAACAGCACGCTACCGCTCTTACCGTGTAGCCAGAACAGAGGCCTCATACCCCTTCACATCTTTCAGCCAGTCAAGACCTACGCCCGCATTTTTCTCAGCGCAGTAATAATCCCAAACCAGGCTAAAGGCTGAGGCTCTAAACTCTTGAGCCATAGCAAGGCGCGCAGTGACATCACCGTCAGCCTCCGCTTTCTTCATCAGGTCAACTGGCTGCAACAGGGCCGCCAGCATAGCCTTTCTCGTATTGCGCAGGCCGATGATCCACGCCGCGATGCGGTTGATGGAGGCATCAAAGAAATCCGTGGCGATGTAGGTATCTTGCAGCTTTCCAAGACGGACCAGCTCCTCCATGATGGTCTTTGTCTCGTCATCGATGGCCACCACGTGATCTGAATCCCAGCGGACGGGGCGGGATACATGCAAAAGAAGGGAATCAGAAAATGCAAAGATCGCGCCCAGCTTGGCCGATACCACCTCCGTGGGGTGGAAATGACCTGTGTCCAGCGTCAAAATAATATGATCCCTCTTCTTCGACATAACATACCCCATGCAAAACTCATGGGAGCCCACCGTATAGCTCTCGGCACCGATGCCAAAAACTTTCGACTCGATACCATCGACGACTCCCTGAACATCCTCGGTCGCCTCAAAAATCTGGTCATAGCTGTCCTTCATTCGCAACCTCGGGCTAAGGGTGTCAATGGGAAATTCCTTGTCGCCGTCGGGCGTCCAATGATTGATCACACAGGGTTTCCCTGTCCTCTGATAGAAGTAGTCTCCGACCCTGCGGCAGCGAATGCCATGTTCAATCCAAAATCTCCGTACATCCTCGTCGGCGGCAGACAGCGTTCCATTATCGCTCTTGGGATGAGAGAAATATGTAGGATTAAAATCCAACCCGATTCCCTTCTCGACAGCCCAATCCGCCCACTTTTCAAAATGTTTCGGCTCAATCTCATTGCGGTCCACAAAGGTATCCGCTTCCAAGTAGCTGGCATGGAGATTGACCTTCTTCACACCAGGAATATACTGCATCGCAAATTCCATATCAGCGCGAAGCTCCTCCGCCGTCCTCGCCTTGCCTGGATAATCGCCCGTGGCCTGAATCCCGCCGGTCAAGCCCCCCTCCTTCTTCTCAAAACCTCCCACATCATCGCCCTGCCAGCAATGCATGGAAAGCGGTATGCTGTCGCAGATCGCCATAGCGCCCTCCACATCGACGCCATACTGGGCAAAGATCTCCTTTGCGACCTCAAAGCCCTTTTTCACATCATACATCGTGTCACTCCACCTTTCTGTAAAGATTTCTTATGGTCAGTATACTCGATCTAAAAAAAGAAAACAACGACGCTATTTTATATTATAAGCGTCGTTATTTTCCATCATCCCTTGATTCCGTTTTGAAAACGCCTGCGATACTCCTTGGGACTCATGCCATATGCCTCCTTAAAAATACGGTGAAAATAACTCGTATTATCATATCCAACAGCATATATGATATTGGTGACGGGCAGATTCGTATCCCGCAGATAGGCCCCGGCTCGGTCCAGGCGGACGCGCTGTAGCAGCTCTTTGAAGGTATGACCGCTGCCATTCTTGATCATTTTGCTCAGAGTCGACAAAGGCTGATGAAGAGTCGACGCTATCTCCGAGAGCCGCGCCGTCTGATACTGGGTCTCAACGTACTCCAGCACTCGCGCCATCATATGATTATCCTGTTGCTGGGCATAGCCCTGTTCCACCTTATCGGCGTAATTCGCCAACTGCAAAAATAATAGCCCCACCGTTGTCTGATTGATCTGCTGGTCATGGGGTTGCCTGTGCACGATAGACCATACCAGGTTCTCCACCAAATTCTGAACCGGCAGCACATCCGCCACCTTAAAATGAAGAAACCCACCGCTTCCATCATCCCGATACAGCGCGCTGATGAAAAACCCGTACAGCATGGTCTCGGGCCCGAGCATCCGCAACGCCCCGTCCAGAAATTCTGGCAGTATGATAAAGTTGACCCCAATATCGGACCTTGACGCGGGGAGAATTTCATGGGAGGATCGCTGATTCAACATGAGCAGATCCCCCTGTTCCAAGGTTACCTGGATTCCTCCATTGATCACATGGTGGGTGCTGCCCCTGCACATATACATGATCTCCACATAATTGTGGGTATGCGCTGGAAAAGGCGTAAACCGGGTATGAGGCCGTATATCGATGAGCTTTCCTTTTCCCAGCATCTTCTTGCTGTCCACGATAAAAGCCTTACCGCTGGTGTACAGTTCCTTTTCAATTTCCTTGGCCCCGTTTAGGATTTTTTGCTCTTCCGGCGTCACAGGCTCAAGAAGAGCCATCAGCTCCCCATTCATCCTCTCACCCCGGATTCTTCTCGCTCTCTTTCCCTTTGGGCAAGCCCTTCGCCTTCCGCTTCCTCCGCAGTGCGCCCAGGACGAACAGCACCGTTGTCAGAATGACTAGGATTACAGCGGCGATGGTGATCCACCGATAACTTCTGGCAAGGAAAAATCCCCATTGGGATGGAGCGTACAATAGGTTTTCCCCGAATACCGCCATCTGCGCATAGACCGCAAAACACACCGTCACAATGGTGATTGCCAGTAGAATCCCTTTAACGATTTTCATTTTGCCGCTTCCTCCTTTTGACGCCGCGGATAAAAAGAATCAAATACAGGACAAGGAGCACGAGAAACACTGCCCCGCCAATAATCCAATACATGGCGTGCCCCCCCTGTACCGTGCGGGTGATAACCGCTGTATACTGCGTTTCATTGCCAGCCGCGTCCTTCGCCATAAGCGTCACTTGATTTTCCCCGAGAGATAGGTCACAGCGAATATTGAAATATCCTTTGATCATGGAAATTTCCTGTCCGTTGAGCGAGAGCTGCGCGCCTTGCTCCGAATGTCCCTCCAGATAGAGATACGAATCCGATGTCTTGAGTCCATCGAGATTGCGCTGTATGGAAAGCTGAGGTGGGACCGTGTCGACTTGCAGGTTCTTCACATACGAGTGCAGATTGCCCGCGTCATCCTTCAAATAAAACACGATGGCGTTATCGCCTTCCTTCATATCCACACGGTACTCGCCCGCCTCTGTACTTCCGTCTACCAGGAGTTCCCCATTCAGCGCCGCGCTGACCTCATAGGCGCCAGAAAACTCCACTTTGACCATAAGTGTCCGCGAGTTGATCACATCTTCCTCCGGATAGACGACAGTGGCGTCGGGTTCCGCGCTTCGCTTAACCGGGTATGTCTGATACTTTCCTGTTCCCCGGTCATATACCGCAACTCCTGCCAGCACTTCATCGTACTGGTCCGGCAATGTCCAGAGATAGAGGGTCTCTCCCTCCACCGTATCATCCTGGATCAATCCATGGGTGGTTCCATCGAAGATCATCACGCGGTAGGCCGTATTCTCCTCCACCTCGTCCCATTGGAGCATTACATCGCCATCCAACATGCAAGCCCGCACATTGGAGAGCTCTCCCGGGGCATTGTCCCGAACCCAGGAAACTGCGCCATCTGCGTATTTTTTAGTAAAGATTCCCGAGTCCGATGAGACGCGCAGATATAGGAAATATTCACCTGTGTCCATTCGGTCCAGTTGAATCTCCCGCTCCCCTTCCGCGGCTTCCGTGAAGGAGGCAATCTCCTCCCCGTCAAATCCGTCTGCGTCCGTATCAGCAAATACCTGAAACCGCAGGCTCTCCGGACAATCCAATACTTTCCAGGAGACATAGAATGCGCCGCTGCGATTCACAACTTGAAATTCTTGGATCTCCATACTACCCGGCAACTCACCGCCGTCCACTTGAACCTTGCCCAACGCTTCCCCAGTAATCGCTACCTGCCATGTACCGGCAGCTGCGGCGCCAACATTGAAGACAATCAACCCCTCGCCCGAGACTGCCTCTGGGGTCTCCTCCGTGCTATAGACGACGCCATCCGGTGACGTTATCTCCACTTGCGCTTCCTGGTCCGTATTTTCCCAAACGATTTGAAATACATAGTTTTCCGCTCCCTCGCCAACGTTGATCTCCACGGTCTCCGTCTTGGCCATGGCAGCGGCCGGAAAGCAACTCGCCGCCAGAAGCAGTATCACAATACAGGATAGGATTTTTTTCATGCTAACCTCCCAAAAGACCTCCATCAGAAATTGACCTCCTGATGGACTCGGCCGAAGAGCGTCACCCCGCTGTCTTTATCGTACCAATAGCGGGCATATTGGGCGCCATTTCGCAGCACGACTTCGATCAGCCTAGTTTCATTGTACTCATTTTTCTCGATGTTAAACTCGGCCCTCACATCGCCATCCCAGTTGGTATGTGTCCAGGAGCAGCTCAAATGCGCATCGCCGGCAAACCAGATACTGCTGGAAGAGGTCGTCGCTTTGGCGCCCAGATCCACGCCGCCAGCTAAGGAAAGGCCAAAGGCGGAAACATCCAGATTGACCCCGCCAGCTATGCGAAACCCTGGCTTCCCAAGGCTAATCTCCGCGTTGGCGACTTTTTGCTGAAAGATGGCCAGGTCCGCCTTGGCATAGAACTCCAGCTGGCTGCAATTGAATCCGATCTCTCCATCCTGAATCGCCCCCAGCTCTCCCCACCGGGATATCTCCTCAGATGCCGGAAGGTTTAAGCTCTTGAACAGATTGACGTCGGCTTCCAACAATCCCGCCAAAATGACATCTTTCTTCGAAACCTCATCCAGGTTGATATCCGTTCCCAAAACCTTCTGCATCTGCGAGCTAAGCCCCTGGGCCCACATAATTAAGGTACTCAACCCCTCAGCCTTGCCGCCGATCTTATCAATATAGATGACCTTGTAGATGGGGATGCCCGGATTTAAATTGGCGTTGAAGACAACCGTGTCGGGATACCAGTAGTAGGACCCGAGAGAGGCCTCAAATCCTTCCACCCCCGCGCCACCTAAGCCAGGCACAATGTGCGAGAAATCAATACTTCCGCCGACCTTCCAGTACTCCTGATCCGCATCTAAGGTGTTAAATTTGATGCTAAAATCACGAATTCCAAAAAATCCAAATTGAATGGCGTCATTGACTTTTAACTTGACTTCGCCTCCCACTCGAATATCATCGGCGGAAAGGGCCATCGACAGATTGCCTTCGATCCCCTTAAATCCAAAAGCTTCTTCCTTAGAAGTATACGGTTTTGCCGCTTCACTGGGCGCGGCCGCCCCGCCGGATAAAGCCTGCTTGACCGTATCCACGATGTCCCCCACATCCAGCGTCGATGCATCGACCTGTAGCCGGTCCGCGTACAGCGTACACTTTGCCACCTCAATTTTCGCCATATTGGGGATCGTAACGTCAAAGTCATACACGGTATCCGTAAATTCCGTCTCCGTCCCATTCACATCCATGGAGAATAGACCGTTTCGAACGATGTAGTCCTTGCCATTCATCACCAACTCGGCAAAGGTATTGGAGCCCAGCTTCTGAAGGTCCCCGCCGGATTCCCCCACAGCTTTCGCCTGCTGATAGCTGATATACAGCTTTCCATTCCCCTCCAGCTTTCCATTCTCCCCTAGATAAGGAGAATTTCCGCTGTTGATATCGAAGTTATCTGGCAGAGAATCGGCCACAATATTCAAATCCCCATCACTGTGGATAAAACCATTGATGCTAACGTTTCCGGAGGCCACAAACGTATTGTCCTCCACCTGTCCAATGGTGTCCGCTAGGATGGTCACCGTGCCCAACCGCACAGATTTTGATACCCCAGCGCGAAAGACTCGAAATGTATCCGTCTTCATATCCACACGCCCATCAGGGAGGGTAACGCGCACCGGGTACCGTCCTACCGGCAACGATCCCGTTATGGTCCCTTCCGCCGTGTTGGCGTCCAGGACTCTCAGATTATCCACCACCAGGTCCCCCACGCTGATGTGCAGTCCCTCCACAAAACCAGCACCCTTGACGACAATCTTGACACCTCGCTGTAGCTCTTGGGCGGATACGCCGCCGGGGGCCACAGAAAACACCGCCAGTTCGCCGCTTTCCGCCAGCCCAATTCCTTCTTCCAGCTCTGTCTCATCTACGGGATCACCCGAAATGCGGTAGGTTTTGCTGGCAGAGGTCTGATAGGTTGGAATGCTCAAGATCAGAGTACGGGGATCCGTCTCAGGGTTCTGCGTCACCGTATATTCAAAGCAATAGTTATTCACGATATATTTTTGAAGCGTCCGATAAATATCCGAAAGCTCTGTGGAATTATCCGCATAGATGAATTTTCCACCTGTGCTCTCGGCAATATTTCGCATGTACTCGCTGTTGATGTCACCAAATCCAACGGCGAAAATCACCACGTCCTCCTGCTTCGCTCGTTCAATGGCGGCGTTCATCGCCTCCTCACTGTTCCCATCCTGGCCGTCGGTGAGCAAAATAATCGCGCGGGTTCCGCCGGCGCTGGCCAGTGTCTCAATCCCGGCCTGGATACCCCCAGAAATATTGGTACCGCCCCCGTCGCCGATCTCCCGAACGCCGCTGGTCAGCGTGGCCGTGGATGACGTAAGAGGAACATCCACCGTCGCGCCATCGTTGTAGGAGACGATGGCTATTTTCTGGGAGGAGGTATCCATATTGTTGATGCATTCCTCCGCAGCCAGCTTGGCGTCGTTGATGGGAGTTCCCGACATACTTCCGCTCTTATCCATCACGATGGCGATGGCGATCTCGCGGTCCATTTCCGATGTAATCAAGGAAAAATCTTGGATTTGGTACTGGGTATCGATCAACTCAAAATCCTTCTCGCTGAAATCGCTGACAAGCCCAAACATCTTTTCTTTCGTCCCGTTGACATTGGCGTAGGCGCGGATCGTTGGGTACTGCGAGGTGTCGATTTTGCCGATATGTACGAAGATACGATCGTATTTAAGAGTTGATGTGATATAGTTGGAAAGCTCCCCATTGATATTGCCTTCCGCTACGGTTATAACGCCCTGGCTCTCCGCCACCACCAATTTATTGACGGAGCTGCTCAGCAGAGGGCTGGTCTCATCCTGTCCCAGCTGGTTGTACGCGTCCACCACATCCAACAGCGGCTTTTTGATGGGGGAGTCCTCCCGAATTTCATTATTTCGGTCAATCACCTTATGGATGTAACTTCGCGCCGTTTCCCGGTCATCCAGCGCTATATACAGTTTGGCAAGCTGGATGTCGAAAAGACCCGTATCATCCCCGAGCAGAGGCTTCTTTGCCAGCAGATAGTTGACCGCGCGGCTTATGTCTATCCGAGCTGCCTGATCCCGCAAGTCCTGGGCTTGGTTGAGCAACTCATCTCGCTTGTCCGCCTCGAAGTCGCCAAAGACCTCATACTCTGCCGCCTGCTCTTCCAGCGACTCCGCTTTTTTGAACAGGCTCTTGACTTCCTCGTCCTCCATCTGTTCCGCCGTCAAGCCCCGCTCCGCTGCTGTCTGAGCGATCACATCCGTAAACACCACATAGTTTTCTGCGCACCGCTCCTCCCGAAGCAGGCGATATGCACAATCCCGCGCTTTGTCGTACTGCTTGCTGTACATATAATACTTGGCGCCAAGCCGCAGGATATCTGGATCTTTCGGATAGCTTTCGATCATCCCATCAACCGAAGCGCTGTCCAGCTGCGACAGTTCACTGGAATTGATCATGCGGTCCAGCTCATATACATTGTGGTAGTGAAGCTTTTGCTCCTCGCTGAATCCAAGAGTTTCAAAACAGGCGCTGACCTCCTGCTCGATCTCCAACAGCGCCTCCTCTGCTGTTATGGTCTCCACCGCAGCCATATCATCGCTTTCCAGCGAGATTCCCACCAACGGCAGTTCATTCTTTGCCCCCTCGCCCTCGGAAATGCCGAGAATCTCTGAGGCAATGTTGCGCACAGCCTCCACACTGCCCATGAGGGATTGGTCTACCTGCTGGCTTTCCATAATCTGTGTTGCGGCAAAATACGCCGCTATGTAGTCTCCCTGTACGGCGTCAGCTAAGAGAGCCACCACCTGATCATGCCCCTTCGCGTCACCTGCACACAAATCAGCCTTTTTGGAGGCGTTCAGTCCATCTCCAGTCTGGAGATACCGGTACGCCAAATATAAATTCAAATCATTTTCACTCTTTGTCCGCAAGGTGGATCGAAGTCCCAAAAACCCGCTCAATCCCATTGCCCCTATCAATGCGATGAGCAGACACCAGTGCACCCAAGTGCGGCCTATCTTTAACATTTTATGTCCTACAATATCGACCAGGACAAACAGCAAAAAAATGCCGCAAACTAGTAGCCATAGCGGAATACTCATTCTCACATCCCCTTTCCCTAATCCTTTAAAATTATTCTATCACTCCTCCCAAAAATATGCAAGATCAACCCTTCAAAAAGGCGATTTCCCTTGAAAAGGATGCGCCACCCCTTGACTTTTGACTCATTTTCGTTTATGTTAATATATTAAATTGAGACACTTTTCTTTGAATACGAGGAGGTATACAGTATGCCTGGTTTCGCAACGCATGATTTATTGGGCAGGGAAGTCTACCGCGCCCTCCAAGACCCATCCCTGCGGTGCTGTATTCGCCGCCACACCGCTTCGTACCGCCTAGGCCTTCAAGGCCCAGATTTATTTTACTATAACTTGCCACTCTTGCAGATGCACGATTGCCGCAATATCGGCTCTTTCATGCACAAACACGATACAAACCGATTCTTCGCGTGCGCAGAGCGTGTCCTATGGGCTTTGCCCGCCGGGCGTGAGCAGGATAGCTGCCGCGCCTATCTGATGGGATTTTTATGTCATTATGCCCTGGACAGCCTATGCCATCCCTTCGTCTACGGCCGCACTGGCTTTGATCCCAATGGTGTAGATAAATACTATTACAGCCGCCACGCGGAATTAGAAAATGCCATCGATCAAAGTTTACTGGCTTATTTCCGGGCTGCGCGCGTGCTGGACTTGCATGAGGAAGCCGTATTCTCGCTGCCGAAGGTTGACCGTCTCGCCGTATCAAAGTTTATGAGTGCCAGCTGTCGAGAAGCGTTCGGCCGATACTTCAGGTGCGGCTCCTTCTTCATTACCCCCGGATTCCTGCGGCTCACCATCGACCTCGGCCGTGTCAGCTGCCGTCTCCTTCGGGACCCAAAAAAGCGAAAATACCGATTCCTGTATAGGGTCGAATCGGTATTCTCTTTATCTCACCTGGCTTCCGACAAGCTGACGTTGGAATATCCCAGGCGGTTTGCTGATTGCCTGAACTTGCGCCGCCGTCCTTGGAAAAACCCCTGGGACGCATCCCTACACTGTGATACGTTTCTGGATTTGTTTCGACAGGCTGTAAAGTTGAGTCTTACCCTCTTGACAAGCTTAAACACGGACTCTTTTCTCTCCGTTGTCGGCAATCGCTCTTACCACAGCGGGCTGCCGCTGTGATCACGGAAGAGGGATGGCCTCCGCAGTCTCCATCCTAAACTTTACGCTTCGATTAAATTGCCGGATTCGAATATCAATTTCTTTGTCCCCGGTACATTCATAATAGAATAAGGAGTAATCTTGCGCTTCCTCGCCGTCGCGAAACCGGATGGTCACCCTCGATTTTGAAAGCCAGCCCCCCATGCTGATGGAGGCGTCCACATCATAATGTCCATCATTTCGATAGATGAGATATTGGGTTTGCACTGCATCCCCTTCCTTGGATACAGCTTTCAGAACATAGATCCCTTCCCCCGCCCCGTCACAGCCGTCTATCCAGCTTCGGATCTGCTGGTTTTCAAGGCTTGGATCGTCGAGGGACATGGTGGCGGACACGCTCTGGCTCACTCCTCCAGCCGAGTACGCGCTGACCCCCACCACCAGGAGAATGCAAAATAGGGTTGGAGCGATGATGACCAGGGCCAACAATTTTTTGATCCCCGTGTCGGTCTTGGCGCGAACCGACATGCTCTCCCGCTGCTCCGGCGGGATCGGCTCCCCACAGTTGGGACAGACGCTCCAATCCTGTTCCAGAGGAAAATCACATTTTCGGCAGTGATCTTTCAGCGGAACCCCACAGCGCGGACAGACGGCAAAGCGCTCCTGCACCGGTGCGCTGCACTGGGGACAGTGCAGCGCAGAGTGTTCGCTGCGGACAACTAAATATATGATTAGCCCGATAAAGCCAGGTGCAAAAATGGCGACCAATGTCCAGAGCGCCGCATTCATTGACCGGTTCTTCGCATCCCGATAGACATAAATTCCGATTGCAATGGGCAGCATCACCATGAGCACCAGCAAAATAATGGGAATCAGCACGATCGGTCACTCCTCTCCAGCCGTTCTGAGCCTTCCAAATTATACAATTTCATTCGAGGCACGCTCCTTTTTTATAAAATACAATCGAGATTACACCATTCCCCACAATGGTCACGTAGGCCACAAGGATGCTTACAACCGCAAGGGCCATGGACTCTGGCGCGATGCAGAATGCAAATAGGATATAGCAAAGGCTTACAAGGACGGCCGCGATCCGCAGAATCAGCGTCTGCCTACATAAGTCCCGGTGTTTTAACCGCTCCCGCAGCATTTTTTCATTCAGCTCCGGCGGCTGTTTCTCCTCAAAATTGTAAATCATTGGCATCGCTCAATTCCTCCTTCAACACTCGCTTCGCCTTATGCAGCCTTGATTTCACCGTGCCCGGCGGAATATGTAGCGCCATGGCGGTCTCTTTTTCACTGAATCCGTGAAAATAGTACAGGATGACCGTAGTTCTCAGTTTTTCCGGCAGCCGGTCCACCGCCTCACGGACGTAGCTGTAATCGGGCGCTCTCTCCTCTGGCACGCTCTCCATCGCCCGCTCTTTCTCCTCACCGCTGGCAAAGGCCCCTTCAATGGGACACCTCTTCCTGCGACGAAACACGTCCCGATAGGCATTCACACAAATCCCGGTCAGCCAGGCTTCAAAAGGGCGAGCGGCGTCGTATTTCTCAATTTTCCGCAGAACCTTGAGCCATGTTTCCTGGTAAAGGTCCTCCGCGTCATAGGTATTGGCACAAAGAGTCAGACATAGACCGTACAATCTTGTTCCGTATTGCGCAATATATTGATTGATCACTCCGCGCGCCTCCTCACCTTTTTGTGCTCATATACAGATACGAATGAGTGCACCAAAAGGTTCATTTTTTTAGCGTTTTTTTCTCTTGTTTTTATAGAATCCAACGTTTATAATAAGGCCATCCCCATTGGATTTGTGTCTCCGCGTTGCTTGACACAACTTCCTATCTGTAGAATCCACCTGCCGGCGGATTTCCTACTAATACATAAGCAGCGCAGAAATGGAGATCAATATGACCATCGCATATGTTCTACATCAGAGCTTGTATTTAAATATAACAAACCGTTGCCCTTGTTCCTGTACCTTCTGTCTCCGTCAAAACGGCGATAGCGTAGGTGGCTGTGATTCCCTCTGGTTGGAGCACGAGCCATCGCTTGAAGAGATCGTGGAGGCTCTGGGCTCCTACAAGTTGGACTCCTACCAGGAAATTGTCTTTTGTGGATATGGCGAGCCTACCGAACGATTGGATGTCCTGCTTAAGGTTGCCGCCCACTGCAAATCCCAGGGGAATCCCCCTGTCCGAATCAACACAAATGGGCTCTCTGACCTAATCTGGCAGAGAGAGACTGCCCCTCTTCTGGCAGGCTTGGTGGATATGGTATCCATCAGCTTGAACGCCTCAACAAAGGAGCGGTATCTGGAGTTGACCCGCAGCAAGTTCGGCCTTCCCTCCTATGACGCTATGCTCCACTTTGCAGCGCAATGTAAGCGCTATGTGCCCAAAGTTGTCTTTACCATTGTTGACGTTGTGACATCAGCTCAAGAGCAGGAGGCGTGCCGTCGGGTGTGTGAGAGAGTAGGCGTGCCGCTCCGGATCCGCCCCTATGAATCCTGACCCATAGCACTCAGCCATTGATACAAAAAGTTTGCGTTCCGCAAACTTATCTAGGTCCGCCTCACGGCGGACTTTCCTATAGGATAAGATATGCCACAGAACGAGGAATCATTCTGTGGCATATGGTATTTTCATTGAGATTGGATTTTCAGTCCAGGCATTACACTTCCGGAATTTCCAGCGTAATCTCATGGTTGAGAGCCGCCGATCTCGCAATTCCGTCGATGATGGCCTGGTTATAGATGATCTGGCTGGTGGGAACCGGCGCTTCGGTGCCGTTTTTCACTGCATCCAGGAAAGAGCGAATCTTCTTGTCAAACAGGCCGGGGCCTCGATTTTCGATAATGGGAATTGTGGTCTGAACCTGGCTTCCCGCTACGTCGTGATAGATGGTCATGGGGCCGCCGACACTGCCATTCCAGCAATCAGTGGACGGAATCCGAAGGCTACCTTTTTTACCCATGATAATCGTATCGCCCGGCGTGTCAAGATGCATAGCCCACGCAATACGGAAGTCCAGGATAATGCCGCCCTCCAACCGGATAAAGGCCGCAGCAAAATCATCTACATCAAAGCGATTGGCGTCTTCCGGCGGATAATACTCTGTGCTCGTTCCAAAGAAGTTGGAAGTATACGCAGAAACCGTCAAGGGTTTGGGATATCCGATGGCGTTGAGGACCATGTCCAGAGAGTAGCATCCGATGTCACCGAGGGCGCCAATACCTGCGGTTCTCTTTTCGATGAAGGTACTGCCGGGAATACCGCGCCGACGGCCGCCGCCAGTCTGGATATAATAGATCTCGCCCAGCGCTCCGGATTCCACGATCTTTTTGACCATCTTCATGTTCTCGTCAAGACGGGGCTGGAAACCGATGGACAGAATTTTTCCGCTCTTCTTCTCCGCCTTCATGATCTCAATACCCTCTTCCAGGGTTACGCACATGGGCTTTTCAAGAAGGACGTTGACTCCCTTGTTCAGCGCGTCGATGGTACACTCCGCATGGGTCGCGTTGTATGTGCATACGCTGACGGCATCCAACTCTTCCGCATCCAGCATGGATTTGTGGTCCGGATATAACCGAACATTTTCAACCCCATACCGCTTGAAAAATTTCTCCGCTTTCCCGTCGATCAGATCGGCTCCCGCCACAATCTCTACATCGGGCATTCTAAGGTAGCTTTCAATATGAGCCTCCGCAATCCAGCCCGTGCCGATAATTCCGACCTTTAATTTTTTACCGCAACAGCACTCCTCACTATCGTTATGTTCCGTTGGTTTGAACTGACCTAATACTGCATCACCAGTTGTTGCCATTCTCGTTCCTCCTTATGTCTAATTCTCGTTCCGAAAAATGTAATCCTTTACATCAAGCCTATTATACTGAAATTCTTCTTGAAGCACAATGGTCTAGTTGCACAAATACCCCTTTTCCTTTTTAGTGAATATGCCCATAAAATGGAACCGGCGGGCATTAGCCCCCGTTCTTCCCATTATAGAAGCCGTTCGCCATCTTTTTAGGGGCTGTCGGGAAAAGGATCGTCCTGCCCCTATATATATTTGGAAGACTGCTCGCCGACGGGCATTTTTCATTCCATTTCTCCGTCGGCATGATCGTTTTGGCGGTGGCGGGGAGGAATTTGTCTCCGTGTGTCCGCTAGCCGCTGTCGTTCTTCGCTTTGCCGGCGTGCATTTTTAATGTCGTTTCTCCGACGGCGGGATCGTTTTGACGGTGACGGCAGGGAATTTGCCACCTTTTGCCCGCTGGCGGTGCCGTTCTTCGCCTTGCCGGCGGGCATTTTTTATTCCATTTCTCCGACGGCGGGATCGTTTTGACGATGGCGGCGAGGAATTTGTCTCCGTGTGCCCGCTGGTCGCTGCTGTTGCTCGCCTCGCCGGCGTGCATTTTTAAACCCGTTTTACCGCTGGCGTGATCGTTTTGACGATGGCGGCGAGGAATTTGTCTCCGTGTGCCCGCTGGTCGCTGCCGTTGCTCGCCTCGCCGGCGTGCATTTTTAATCCCGTTTCTCCGACGGCTTGATCGTTTTGGCGGTGGCGGAGAGGAATTTGTCTCCGTGTGCCCGCTGGTCGCTGCCGTTGCTCGCCTCGCCGGCGTGCATTTTTAATCCCGTTTCTCCGACGGCGGGATCGTTTTGACGGTGGCGGGGAGGAATTTGCCGCCGTGTGCCCGCTGGTCGCTGCCGTTGCTCGCCTCGCCGGCGTGCATTTTTAATCCCGTTTCTCCGCCGGCGGGATCGTTTTGGCGGTGGCGGAGAGGAATTTGTCTCCGTGTGCCCGCTGGTCGCTACCGTTGCTCGCCTCGCCAGCGTGCATTTTTTATTCTGTTTCTCCGCCGGCTAGGTCGTTTTGACGGTGGCGGGGAGGAATTTGTCTCCGTGTGCCCGCTGGTCGCTGCCGTTGCTCGCCTCGCCGGCGTGCATTTTTAATCCCGTTTCTCCGCCGGCGGGATCGTTTTGACGATGGCGGGGAAGAATTTGTCTCCGTGTGCCCGCTGGTCGCTGCCGTTGCTCGCCTCGCCGGCGTGCATTTTTAATCCCGTTTCTCCGCCGGCATGATCGTTTTGACTGTGACGGCAGGGAATTTGCCGCCTTTTGCCCGCTGGCCCCTACTGTTCTTCATCGTGCCGGCGTGCATTTTTTATTCTGTTTCTCCGCCGGCGCGATCGTTTCGACGGTGACGGCAGGGAATTTGCCACCTTTTGCCCGCTGGCCCCTACTGTTCTTCATCGTGCCGGCGTGCATTTTTAATCCCGTTTCTCCGCCGGCTTGGTCGTTTTGGCGGAGGCGGAGAGGAATTTGTTTCCGTGTGCCCGCTAGCCGCTGTCGTTGCTCACCTCGCCGGCGTGCATTTTTAATCCCGTTTCTCCGCCGGCGCGATCGTCTTGACGGTGGCGGGGAGGAATTTGTCTCCGTGTGCCCGCTGGCCTCTGCCCTTCTTCATCATACCGGCGTGCATTTTTAATCTCGTTTCTCCGCCGGCTTGGTCGTTTCGAATCTGCCGGCGGTGAATTTGCCACCTTTTACCACGCTGGCCGCTGCCGTTCTTTGCCTCGCCGGCGTGCATTTTTAATCCCGTTTCTCCGCCGGCGCGATCGTCTTGACGGTGGCGGGGAGGAATTTGCCGCCTTTTGCCCGCTGGCCCATGCCGTTCTTCATCGTGCCGGCGTGCATTTTTAATCTCATTTCACCGACGGCGCGATCGTCTTGACGGTGGCGGGGAGGAATTTGTCTCCGTGTGCCCGCTGGCCGCTGCCCTTCTTCATCATACCGGCGTGCATTTTTAATCTCGTTTCTCCGCCAGCTTGGTCGTTTCGAATCTGCCGGCGTGCAAAAAGGGGGCTGTCGCTGAACTACGTTTTCAGCGACAGCCCCTTGATTCCTTACTTCCGCACAATAACCTGACTCCGCAGCTCATCCCACACTGCGGGATCCTCCAGACCCAACCGCCAAATGCCCACGCCCTTGATTCCAAACTCATCCGCAATCCGAATCTTGGCCAACAGACTCTCGGCGTTTTCAAACCACACCTCATGTTCCTGGCCATTGGACGCTGTGTACCGGAAAGTAGGTGTCTGACTCTCTTCATCGAATCGGATGGTGGCGCCGTACTCTTGAGCCAAAGCCATTGCCTGCTCATAGCTCACATAGCGCGGACGATCTGTCACCAAATTGAAGTCAAACCCAAATACCGACACTGCAGCCATGATCTTGGCTGGGTCCACGCGCTCCACGGCGTAGGTTAGAACTTGGCGCATCCACCCGGCTGATACGACGGGCCCTGGCCCCGATCCAGGCCAGCCGTGTTCATTGTATAGCATCACAACAAATTCATCCACCGCCACGCCTATGGCGCTGTAGTTAAACGGGTCGGAAAAGGGATTGTAGTCCTCATCCCGAATGCGGGATGGCACGGAGACCGACAAAAATTTTCCGTTTTCCCGCAGCGCTTCCCCAAGCTCCTGATAAAAGACGGACAGCAGCTCTTCGTCGCTCTCGTACACATCCTCCAGGTCCATATTGACCCCGTCGAAGTTGAACCGATCCACTAGGTTGATGATCTGCGTGATAAAGCTTTGCCGATTTTCCTCTGACGACAGCATCGTGTTGACGACCTCATAGGAGATGGTCACATCGCCATACAATAGGTTATGGATCACTGGCATGACGCGAACGTTATTTTGATGGCCGATCTCTGTCAGCAACACCACGTCCTGATCCCTAAGTCCCAATTCCGGCGAGATCTCCAGCGGACTTTCAGGATTCAGGCGATAAAAGAACAGGCCTGCCTCCGACAATGCATCAATATTCTCTGTATACGACGCATAAGAAGAGGGAAGCTCCCGGCTCTCCTCCAAGGTATAGAATCCGAGGATGCTCGCAATGGGCTGCGTGCCATCATAGGCCTCCAGCTGGGCATCATCCCGCAATAGCCATCCAATATGATTCAAATACGTTACCTGATAAAACTCCTCCACGACTCCCAGTACCTGAAGGTGCGTTCCCGCGCGGACCCTTCCCCACTCTTCCGATTCCTGCACCGGCTGTTGATAGATTGGAACTTCTTCGTACAGCACCGTCGCCTGTAAATAGGCTGGAATTCGGAGTTGCTGCCCCACCTGGATCTGGGAAGGATTCTCCAGGTCATTGAGTATCACGATTCCCTCTACTGGCACGTCGAACTTCTGTGCTATGTTGTAGACTGTATCGCCCGGCTGGACTACATATATGGTTTGCGCCACAGGCTCATCATCCTCTCACAATTTCTTCTTTTGCTATATATATGAGAGAGGAGCACTGTATATTCCTCGATCCATTATGCTTTTCACAGGAGGCTCTGTCCACTTCTCTCCTGCTTTCGGTATTGCAACGGCGACACATCGGATATCTTTTTAAACACGCGGCCAAAATGTGTGACGGATTCAAAACCTGTCTTCTCCGCAATACGGGAGACTGGCAGGCTTGTCTTGGTCAACAGGCGCTGCGCCTCTCGGATGCGCACATTATTTAGATATTCCACGAACGTAAAACCTGTTACGTCTTTGAAGGCATGGCTCAGGTAAAACTTGCTGATATAAAATTGCTGTGCGACTCCACTCAGGGTGAGCGGCCCGGCAAATTCTTTATTGATGTAGTCCAAAATCTCAAATATGCGCTTATTCGCTAATTTTAAGGAGTCCTCCGCCATTTTCCGCTGCTGTTCCTTATTCCGCAGGGCAAAAATCAGGATCTCCGCGATGAGTGTTTTGACCACAAGCCGGTAGCCGGGGGCCCTTTGCCGCATTTCTGCAAGAATCCTCTCCGCCAGAGACCGAACATAGTGCTGTTGCGCTTCGTCAAATGCGAGAACGACACTGCCCTTCGCAAAAAGCTCCCGCAGCACTTGGCTCCAGCTGCCGTCCGCGTCCTGGATCATGGTCTCATCTATATAGAACAGGATGCGCTCATGGGTATTCTCCAGGGTCTCCAATGTGCGATGAATCTGATGTTTATCAATCAGCACCAGATCGCCCGCCCGAATGTAATAGGTATTGTCTTGTATAAAGTAGTAGCGGCTACCTGTCAAGAGAAAGTAGATCTCATACATATCGTGAAAATGGTGGTCCTGCATGGTGTAGGCCCCCGCTCTCCTAGAATAGTCCACGATGGTTCTGTCCTGAAACAGTAGCTGCTCAGCCTCTATTTCCGCCGAGTCCATCTCCCGCGCCCCTGACTCCATGGTCTGTCCCCTCCTTCGATGGATTCTGATGGAATCGATTATAGCGCACTTTCCACCGCTTTTCAAGATTGCAATCGCCGCCGGCCACCAAATTCCAACCAGGCCACACCCAGATCGCACTTCTCTAGGATAAAAAAGTTTAGCGGCCTCTCCTAAAGAAAAAAAGCCGCATCGTCCTCCATGACGATACGGCTCTTCGCTAACTTCATTCTCAATCTAAAACTCTGACCGCCCCAATATACGGATTATACTGAGAATGCTGATCCAGACTGCTGATCTTGATTCCCGTCTTAGCTGTGCTGGCGTGTACGATCTGTCCATTGCCGATATAGATGGCAACATGGCTGATGCCGCTCTTGCCGAAGAATACCAGATCTCCCGGGCGAAGCTCCGACTTGCTGATGCGAGTTCCATTGTTATACTGGGCCCTGGAGGAACGGTTAAGGGAAATTCCAAAGTGTTTGAATACCTGTTGCGTAAATCCGCTGCAATCAACGCCACCGCCGGCTGACAGATTGTTTCCGCCGTAGACATAGGGGCAAACGCCAACCCACGACACTGCGTAATTCACAAGAGCACTCCGGCTGGCACTGACAGTTCCCTGTGACGAGCTGCTGGACGAACTACTGCTGGCACTACTCGAACTGCTGGAACTGGAACTTGAAGAGGAACTGCTGGATTTCGAGGACGAGGAGGATGTGGATTGATTTCGAGCCTGTCGCGCTCTCTCCGCCGCAGCCTCTTGCTCTCGGCGCTGCGCCTCCAGCGCCTCTCGGACGGACTTGATATAGCCGTCCTCATCGACCTCCGCGGTTAACGCGCGGTCGAGATTCACATACTGAGCATTGACATAGGCGGCACTATCATCTTTTTTAACCTTGATCCACTCAGCACCCTCCTGGTAATCCAGCACCTCCAGCGTCGCACCCGGCCCGGCTGATCCCACCGATTCCGCCTCCGTGCTGGCGTCAGCGCGAAGATTCAAACTCGTACAGTCATCCTTTACCACGGCCACAAACCGGTTCCGGTTGATCTCATCGACGATATCCAGCGTGGAATCGTCGATAGAGGAAAGATCCACGTACTCTTTTGCCACGTAGCCGCGGAAGGTTCCATCATATTCAACATATAGCCAATTTTCATCATAACGGTACAACAGCTTAACACTGTCCCCATCGTAAAACTGCTTAATGATCCGGCTCTCTGTCGTCGGGGCCAACCGCAAATTCAGGCCTCCGCCAACGCTCAGATCCGAAAGCTGTAATTCTAAATAATCGCTGGAGACATAAAACGTGGATGTGGTCGCTGCGGCCGTCAGCGGATCCGCCGACAGCTGCGCCGCCCTCTTGGCATCCTCTTCCTCCGCGATCAGATTCTCAATCTCCTGGCTCTTTATCTCATACCATCCATCCTGCATACCGGCAACTTCAAATTGCTGGCCCTTCTGAACCTGCGCGACAACCTCCGCGTCCATAGAAGCACCTGTCCTGACGTTGACAACATCACCGCTTACCGTCGCCATAGGCATGGCGTTAACATTCATAAATATCAAAAAGGTCCCGACGACCCCTGTCACTCTCACTAGTACTTTCTTTTTCTTGGATACCTTTCGCAAAACGATTCTCCTTTCAGACAGTCCTATGTATATGCTATATTGAATTGCTAATTTGTGTCTTCTGTATCGCTGCGTTTATTCTCTTCACTCTGTACTGTGCGCTTCACAGGCGCTCTTGTACCATTTGCTGTAAAAGCAATCCCCTTTGGCGCAAGAAATCTATATCAGCCCGTGAACGTTTTTCTATGACACATTATAGGGTAAATTAACAATTTTGTCAAGTTGCGTAACAGCATTGTAATATTTACGCCGGATTTCAGTCTCAAAAATTAAAATTTTCTCGAAAGGATCCCTGCATAACGCCGGATTTTGCAAAGCCCTGTCCTGATTTGTTACAGAAATATTTCAACACAGTGATTTGCTAAAATGATCGGATTTCGGATTTAGCCTTTGTCATTTTGCACCAATTTATACAAATACATCGTTTTGATCTGTTCCTGCCGCAACTGCTCCCGGCGCAGCCCGTAATCCGGCATGCGTCTCCCCACTTCCCGCCAGAAGCTCTGCGAATGATTCATATGAATCGTATGACACAGCTCATGGAGAATAACGTAATCGATAAGATCCGGTGCCACAAGGATCAGCAGCCAACTAAAATTCAAATTGCCTCCCGCACTGCACGATCCCCAGCGGCCATGCGCGCCATTAATCTTTACCTGCCTGTACACAAAGCCCTCCTCTTTCGCTTTCTCAGCTGTCCTCAGCGTCAAGTACTCCCGCGCCTCCTGACGGTACAGGCGCTCAAGCAACGCCCCTCGGCTTCCGGCATGAGACGAAGGGAGCAAAACTTCTGTATCCGTAACGATGGGATTCCCCACGGCGGCAGTATGGACCACCCGGTTCCTTCCTAGAAGCGGCAGGACTTGTCCCTCTTCCCACCCGATTCTTTCGCACTGCCTATTTATTGCATCAATTTCTACAAGATGCCTTTCAATCCACGCAATTTTAGAATCCACAAAAGCTTGAATCGCCTGTCGACTCATCCGCAGAGGCGCCTTCACTTCTACCCGTCCTTCGGCCGTAACGCGGACGACACAGGTTTTGCGGTTGCTTCGATATACCGTATAAAGAATTCCCCCCACTGCTCCACTTTCCTTTCTCTCCACGTGAACCCCTCCAATCGATACATTCTTCCCCTCTCCGGAATCCAGTCCACCTCGCAGCAAAGAGTGTCCCGCAAGATAAAAAAATACCGGCTGTTTTCACAACCGGCCAAAAGCTGTTTAATAAGAAAACGGGGATTCTTATTAAAACGAGGTGAGCAAATTCTATCATCAATAAATGATAGAAGACATTATGTATTGTAGCATCAATCGGTTTCAAAGTCAATACGTTTTGGAAAATTTTGATAACCAATTTCCGCATTTTGACATAAATGGAAGATTTATCACTACATATTGCGTTACGACGACTTATTCTCGTCAGGATCCTCCACCCCTGTCCCCGCGCCGTCGTCGTTTACCAGCACGACCTTGTACTCGTCTTCCTCCACTTCCTCCTGGCCGTCCTCGTTAACTTTGACGATGCGATATTCCTCCTCGCTGCCATCGATATCGGGATTGAACTTTCCTTTTCCCAGATACTGGTCGATAATAGCCTGCCTCTCTGCATCAAGGTTGAAGCCCTCGATCTCCTCTTCCTCCAGCGCATCATCCTCCGACGGCATGTAATTCTTAAAGACTCGTTCCAGCAGCGCCACCGATATATAAATGTAGACGCTGACCACCACGAAGGCAAACAGCAGGTTGACCAGGAGACACAGAGCGAACGCTCCAACAAGCAGGGCGGTACACAGGATCGTCGTCAGGAGATGTTTATTGGCCATGAAAAAGGAATACCGGAAGAGATCCTTCGTCTTCATCTCAAAGCGTGCCAAAAGCGGATAGATATAGATGCTGACAAAAAGAAGCTCCAGCGCAACAAACAGCTGTAGCGGAAGCAAGACATAGACCATCTTGCCAAACGTCCCGGCGTTGACAGTGAGCAGGTATAAGTTCCAGCCTAGCAGGCAAAACAACAGTGACAGGATCAGGGATACAATGATCGCCTGCTTATAATTGGTTTTGTAGCCATGCCAAAAATCCCGGAAGGTATAGGATTCCGTGCCTCTCTGCTTCTTACCCAGCGTGTAGCTCAGCGCCGTAGTCGCGACGCCAGAGTGGAGCATGATGAGAAAGAGCAGAACCATTCCCACGGCTGGCGGGATCACTCCCAGAAGTCCGGTAGACATAAGGAGCAGGATAATCAGCGGCCCACCCATAAACAGCCACAGCACATTCAGATATATCATATCAAATACTAATGTTCCATATTTGACGAAAGGTCCGTCTAAGCTAAAAAAACCTGCCATAGGTATGCCTCCAAACAGAAAAAAAGATTATACGCCGATTTCACGTATGCTTCCGCAAACTTCCCAAAAGGAACCGCTAAAAATATAATCTTATTATACAGTATCCCACATAAACTTACAAGGCTCCAAAACCTTTTAATTGTAAACAAACATTAAACTTTTATCTTCCCTCTGGCTGATACTCGGATAGCCCCGCCGCAGCCTCCTGGTCGATCATCATCACCACATCGGGATGTAATTGCAGAATGGAGGCCGGAACTTCTGGCGTGATGGGGCCTTCCAGCGTCGCTGTGATCGCCTTCGCCTTGTTCGCGCCGTGGGCTATAAGCAAGATCTTTTTGGCGGCCATGATGGAACCGATTCCCATGCTGATCGCCCGTCTCGGAACATCCGCCTCTGATTGGAAGAATCGCGCGTTGGCCTTAATGGTGCTCTCCTTTAAATTCACCAGATGGGTAGGCCCTATGAACGCATCCGCCGGCTCATTGAATCCAATGTGGCCGTTGGAACCGATTCCCAGCACCTGAATATCAATGCCTCCAGCCGCAGCAATCGCCGCATCATACTGCTGGCATTCCATTTCCATATCCTGAGTGCATCCGCTTGGAATGTGAATATTCTCATCCGGCACGTTGATGTGCCGAAACAGATGCTCCCTCATAAAATAGTGATAGCTCTGATCGTTCTCCTCCGACAGGGCGCAGTACTCATCCAGATTGAATGTTGTGACCTTTGAAAAGTCCGTTATTCCATCCCTGTACATCTCCGCGAGCCTCTCATACATGCCGATGGGCGATGATCCTGTGGCTAGGCCCAGAATACAGTTCGGCTTTACGCTGACCATTCCACCCACAAGCCCCGCCGCCTTTTTGCTGATCGTATCATAATCCCGGCACACATATAGATGAATATTATGGTTTTTTTGATTTGTAAAACGGATGGCATCACTTTGCATACTCACAATTTCCTCCCACAAATGTCTTCTGTATTGTAAAATTCTCGTCTGCGATAATGATATCGGCGTCTTTTCCTACCTCCAGGGACCCTTTTCTCTTGTCCTCTCCGATGGCTGTGGCCGGGTTCAAACTGGCGGCCGCCACAATCTCCCATATGGGCAAATCCGTGTAACGCATGACATTTTCCACCGCCTTGTTAAGCCGCAGCACGCTTCCGGCAATGGTCCCATCCTCGAGCCGGCACTGGATTCCCGAGACCGTGGCCATCTGCCCGCCAAGGTCGTACTGACCGTCCGGCAACCCACCAGCCCGCATACAGTCCGTAATCAGAATCAGATGCTTGCCCTTTGCCTTGGCCACCATCTGGAAGAGTCCAGGATGAATATGAAAGGTATCCGCGATAAGCTCACAGTTGACCTTCGAGGATAGGGCGGCCCCCACCATGCCTGGCTCCCGGTGCAACACTCCTGTCATGGCGTTGAACAAGTGCGTCGCATGGGTCACGCCTCTCTGAATCGCTTCCATGGCCTCCTCGTAGCTCGCGGCAGAATGTCCCATGGACAGAGCGATATCTGTATCCCGGTGAATTTCATCGATAAACTCCATTCCGCCTTCTACCTCCGGTGCAATGGTCAACAGGCGGATGATATCCTGATGCTTTTTTACATATGCGGCCGATGGCGGAATAATATATTCCTCCTTGTGGGCGCCCTTTTTCTTGGGATTGATAAAGGGTCCTTCCATATTGGCTCCCAAGATCTCTGCGCCGTGCCAAGTGTTTTTATGGCGACTTTCTTTTCGCGCTTCTCGAAGCGTCGCAAATATGGCGTCCAGTTCCTCCAGCGGAAGCGTCATAGTCGTAGGAAGCCAAGATGTAACTCCATTTTCAATGAGCGCCCGACTCATTTTTCGAATGCCGTCCGGATTCGCATCCGACGTGTCCTCCCCCACACCGCCGTGACAGTGGACATCCACAAGCCCCGGCGCGACGTACTTGCCTCGCGCGTCATAAATCTCGAGGCCGCTGCTGGGAATATTTCGTGTTTCAGGTATTGCCTCTATGTGATCCCGAAAGAGAATCGCCCGATTTTCCACAATCCTGTCAGGCAAAATAAGTTTGCCGTTGATGATACATTTCATCCTTGTCCTCTCCTTTCTTGATTCGCATCCTCCTAGCAGGCGACACTATCTATTATTATACTTCCAGGCCTCTGAAAAAGCAACTGTCTGTCTATGCTTTTATTGACGCAGAAATTTTAGCCAAACCACAAAAATTCATCTCCAAAAACTGAAAACTATGATATAATACTGGCGAAAGCGAGTATTGGAGCCAATCCTTTGGCCGATTTATTTACTTTTGGAGGGAGGTCTTTCTGTGCAGCCATCTGATCTCTATGTTGTTCACTGCTCGATCGAAAAGGATATGGTAAGCCGCTACATAGAATCCTTTCAATTGATTCCTAAGGCTTTTGGCCATCAGCTGAACAATCCGGCCGCAACATGCCGAGAACGAATTATTGGCGATATGGAGCTGATCTATTATGCAGGCGGCTGCGGTCTCGTGACCATTGATTCTGTCCTCTATGAATGTCACGCAGGCGACCTACTGTTGATTCCGTCCTATGTGCCTCACAGCATCTCCACACCGCCCGACGATCCTCATGATAATTATTGGCTGCATTTTGATTTTCCTCAGCTCTACCGGCAGCAAGAGTTGGTACGCCTCCTTGCGCCCAGCGGCTCCTATCGCACCAACCTTGGCATTCAGCCGGATCTTCTCTCAATCTATACAGCCATGGAACAGGCTGACTGCAACCATCAGTCAGGCCGATTTCTCATGATTCACGGACTTATGGAACAGCTCTTTGTCCTCCTGTTACGCCACCTGCATCAGGAGGACGTGGTTCTTCCTGATTTTCCTCATGACCAGGGGCATGCTCTGGTGGATGCCTGTATGCAATACGTCTACGACAATATCACCTCCATCCATTCAGTAGGACAGCTCTGTACTCGATTCCATATCAGTGAATCCTACCTGAGCAAAACCTTCTCCCGCGTCCTTCACACGCCCCCCGCCTCCTTTATACGCCTTGTGAAAATCAAATACGCGGAGCAACTGTTGAAGACGACATCCCTCTCCATAAACGAAATTTCTGATACCCTTGGCTTCTCTTCGCCGTACCATTTTAGCAATCTATTTAAATCGTATTACCGGCTATCGCCCAAACATTTTCGGGATTCCATCGCTGCCACTCAGCAAAGGGATGTGCTGAAATCTGTATGATCCGGCGCGAAATGCATATGTTCGAATCCGCCGGGCCGTGGTACAATATCCCCATAAGCAATGAATAGGGCCAAAGCTCCACTGCACTGCGGCCGAACACACGAGAACGCAGGGATGTCCATTGCTTGATTGACTAGGAGGAGGCTATATACATGGCGATTCAGTTTAACCCGGACCGTTGGGCACAGGTGCGGGAAACCTATACGAAGTGGTGGGACGGCTCCTTGAAGCGGCCAATATTTCAGGTCACACAGAGAATCGGGACAGGACCCGACCCGCATCCTCACGTCCCGGTCCTTTCTCAAGCCACGTGCGCCGATTTTTCTTGGACGCCTGAGGAAGTGATTGACAAGATTGATTGGCAGCTCTCCGGCAATCTCTACCACGGTGACGCGTATCCCGTTGTCTCCCTTTCCGCTTTTGGCCCCGGAATCGTGGCGGCCATGGTGGGCGGTAAGCTTGATAACTCGTCGGGGGCTGTATGGTTTTATCCAAAGGATGGCACCGAGTCTATCCACGATATCCACGTAGAGTTTGACCCCCACAACCGCTGGCTATCCCGCATTAAGGATTTGTGCTGGGCTGGCATCAAAAAATGGCAGGGCAATGTTCTGATCGGCATGACGGATCTGGGCGGTACCTTGGATATACTGGCTTCCCTGCGCGGCAGCGAAGAGCTGCTCTACGACCTCATCGACGAGCCTGATGAAGTTAAACGGATCGTTCAGGAAATCCATACAGCCTGGTTTCAGATCTTTACTGCGATCAACGAAGTGTTGCAACCCATCAATCCCGGCTATACCGACTGGGACATGCTCTACTATCCGGGCCCTGGCTATATCCTACAATCTGATTTTTCCTTTATGATCAGTCCCGATATGTTTCGAGAATTCGGTGTTGACGAGCTGGCCGCGTCTGCTAAAAAGCTTGCATACCCTACCTATCATCTGGATGGCGTCAACGCCCTTCCCCATCTGGACGCACTCTTGGAGATACCGGAGCTCCGCATGATCCAGTGGCAGCCCGGCGCGGGACAACCAACTCCAGAACATTGGCTGGACGTGTACCGCAAGATTGTGGGAGCCGGAAAGAAGGCACATATTGTCAGCGGCATCTACGAGGCGTTTGATTTTGTGGTGGATGCCCTTGGAAGCGATGAGAACTTATATTTTGCCAGCGGCTGTACGGAATTAACCCCCGAGATTCAGGACCGGATTCGGCGGTACTGCCGCCTCTAGAATTCGTATTCGAAAGATATGGGAGCGCCCCAAAAGCCATGAAACGGAAACAGAGAGTGACTCACTTCGAAAAGAGGCCGGCTCTCTGTTTTGATTTTTTACCCCGTTGCGCAGTCGAAACAGTATCTGATGTCCTTATAATTTTCTTAGCCGTTACTCCTTCGGTAAAATCAATCTCTGTGGTGCCGTTTTTTTATGGTCTCCGGGTTTAACGTTACGTACTGTCTCTGCGACTGGTTTCAACAATTAGTTTATCCAGATACTCATTGATTAGAAACTTCGCCCTATGTAAATACGTTGGATTTATCCGATAGTAAATTTCAGGCCCATTTTTCGCCGCTTTAATAATGACGAGCTCCGATACAAGGTCTTCCACATACCTCGAAATCGATGTGCGCGCGAGATTAAGCTTTCTCCCCAATTGCGAGATGGTCATTTCCCGAATTTGCAATTCATTCAGAATCTCTAGTTTTATTGCATGGCCAAGGGTGATTAGAGCGGACGTCGCAGACATAAAACGGTAATCAACAGGCCGTAGCAGAATCGAACAACAATTACATCCTAATAAGAATCCATATCGATTTAAGTTAGAAGCATAGGTACGCATAATGATAAATTTGTTAAGATAGCAGACAGAATAGGTTTGCTTTTCAAATTTACCGAGATCGCTCATACAATCGGATCGAAATCGCCTGACCATCGCTTGATTGTCCTCCGATATGAATTCTTGAATCACCCGATCGGTGTCCTTTTTATGTCTCTCATGAAACGATTCAATCTGGACACGCAACTGATTGAGATAGGTGATCAGGGTATCGACGAGAGATGAAAAATGGTAAAACATAAAAGTGAAATGTTCAACATCGACGCGTCTGCTCAGCAAAGCTAAGGCGTGAGCGATACTTTCGCCATCCCGCCGATCAATCTCATCAATTGATACTTTATCGTTGAAATCGGTTAAATAATACGATAATACAAAATCTTTAAATGTTCCAGAATGTTTTACTTTATACAAAAATGAATCAATCGCATCTTCACAAAAATTATAATTGATTTGAAAGTATTCTGAAAAGACGCAAGCCCGTTCATTATACAGATGGAAAAAAGGATAGAGACAATCAGGGGGATCCAACTTATTTTTTGATCTTCTCAGCTCGTCATAGTAGGAGAATGCTGTGTCAATCTCGATACCATGGTCCAAATAATTGCGCTCCACAGCCTTTCTGTCGAAATAGATTACATTGTAACTTATCATGTCGTCCAAAATACCAACGGATTGATTTATTAACAATATGTTCACCCCAATCCACATAATGTATAGTAAGATTACCACAAAAATGTGAACAATTCAAGAGGATTTACATATTTTCCAACAAAATGGGAGCCAAAAATTACGTCCGCCTCACGGCGGACTTCCTATATAAAAAAAGCCGTATGAATCTATCTCGTACGGCTTCTTTAATCCTTTCACAGAGTGCAACACTCTATGGTCCGGATTGTAGCACAAAATCGTAATACATCAAGGGGGATTGCCCCAAACTCTGTCCCGCCAGCATCCTTTGTATTGACCGGAAAAACGGATCGATTTATCGAACCGCGCACTCTACAACACAGATTGGGTCTTCTTAATTTTATCTCAGGCGCAGCGACTACGGTAAGTCCTCATAGTCTCCCAAATCGGAGCCCGAAGACCCGGCGCGCTCCATCAACCCCCGCACGCCGTTGACAGGCAGCCGCTCCACGGGAACATTGCAGGTAAACTGCATATAATTCTGCTCTAGCATCGCCGTAGACAAATCCACAAACTGTAGCGCCTTCTCGTACTGCTCGCGGAAAGGCTCGATGTCCTCAATCGCCTCCCTCGTGTGAAGATCCCACGCGCGGCTGTGCTCAAAAATCCCATCCTTTGAAATCTCAAACGCTATGTCGTCAGTGATGAAAGAGCCTTTGAGCATATAGGCCTGCGATACGACAAAACCCTCCTCCTGCGTCAGAATATTCTTGCCGAGGGCGACGCGGACACTGTCATTGTATCCCATAAGATCCACGATGGTTGGCATAAAATCAATCTGTCCGCCGGCCGTGCTGATGGTCTCCGAAACACCCGAACCGGGAATGTGTACAATCAACGGAATGTTGAACATCTCATCGTAATCGTAGGTGTGTCCTAAAAATGCGCTCATCTGCTCCTGATTCTCTTCATCCGTAGCTTTCAGGCCGAAATGATCGCCGTAAAACACGATGATGCTATTGTCATACAATCCTTCTTGTTTCAGCTGCGATAGAAACGTCCCAATGGCGGCGTCAGTATAGTGAACGGCATTGAGATAGTTTCCAAACAAGGTGTCTTCCTGTTCCGGCCTCAGCTGAATTCCCTCATACCGGTCCGTTATGTCGTAAGGATTATGGCTGGTCAGCGTGATAAGGAAGGAATAAAAAGGCTTTGGAAGCGACTTCATAACCGACACACTCTGCCTAAAAAAGCTTTCATCGCCGAGTCCCCAGCCCACGGTATTGTCGTCGTTTACAACAAAATCTTCCGCACTGTAGAAATCTTCAAAGCCTTGCTGTGGATATGCCTCATCCCGGTTCCAGAACTCACCGACGTATCCGTGGAAGGCCGTGGCACTATACCCATTTTCCCGCATGATCCATGGCAGCCCATAGAAGGCATTATCCATGAATCTGGTGTAGGATTGACCATACATAACCGGAAGAAAAGAGTTCTGGCTTGCAAACTCTGCGTCCGAGGTGCTCCCCTTCCCTATCTGCTGGTAATAGTGATCAAAATATAGAGTGTCCTCCTGCAGTAGCCGATTTAGATTCGGCGTAATCACCTGTCCCTCATAGGACGCACCGATAAGAAAATTTTGAAAGGATTCCAGCTGGACGACAATAAGATTCCGCCCCTTCGCCAATCCGTGATACTGAGACTTGGAGACCTCCGACATGGACTCCTTCGTATCCCCATTTTCCGCCAATGCCTCCAGCGCCTGGACTGAATTATAGCCTGTCAGAAAATTCCGCACATCATGCCCATGAAACGAGAAGATCTCACTTCTCTGGAGAGCTGTCACCATGTCCACCGGCGTTGTGGGCAGCACTACTGTGAGCAGATACACCGCCATGATTGCCACAGTTCCAACCCTGGCGACCACACATTTTGGAATGGAAAAAGGGACTTTCTTGACTGTCAAGACAACTAAAACAGGAAGATCCATCAGGATCACGACAAAGGCTATGTTAAACATTTTCGCCATGGTCTTTTGAAGATGATCCAGCATGCTGAGCTGTCCTAGCAGGGCGATAACTGGAAACTGGTCGAAATAGCTGTTATAGTACAGATCGATGAACATCAACGCCGATACCAACACATTCCACGCTAAATACCAGCCCCACTTTTTCCTTATGGACCAACGGCGGTTGGAAAAGATCAGATACATAACCATTCCGAAGAAAAGTAAACTGAATGGGAAGCTAAAACTGATCATGGAAATCCCCGCCGTCGTATAGAACACAATAAATTTAAAGATAAACATACATACGAGGAGGGCCCCTATAAGTATGGTAAAGGTTTTACCTTTCATTTTTTACACTCCTTATGCTATCGCAACTCCACACCCGATACTATTTTATTTCTATAAACGTATACGTTTTTCATGCCTATTATACAACTGATCTCTTGAAATCGTAACGCTTTTTTTCTTACAATTTTCTTTCAGTTACAGCTCAACGAAGGTCACATCATGATGCATGGCCGGCAGAATCTTCTCAAGTAAATCTGCCGTCGCAATCTTCAAGCTGGAGGTATTCATGCAGGGATGGCATCCGATATAGTCCGGCTTCGCCGCTTCCACATCCATCAAAAATTTCACCCGCCCCTGCGTATCGTTCATGAGCCCCAATACGCTCACAGAGCCAGGGGTCAGATTTAATAGCTCTTCCATCCGCGAAGGTGGGGCGAAGGATAGCCGGCTGCTGCCCAGTGCGGCGGACAGCACTTTCGTTCGAAATAGTTTGCTTCCCGGCATCATCAAAAGATAGAACTGTGTCTCCTGGCGATTGCACAAAAACAAATTCTTGCAGATTTCAATATCCAAAATCTGATCAATGGCGCGGCAATCCTCCATGGTGGCCATGGGTTCATGGTCCACTCGATCATAGGACACCCCCAAAGAGTCAAGCAGATCGTAGACTGCCATTTCCTTGGGCAGCCGCGAGTCCTCCGGCCGGCCGTGGCGAAGAACCAGATTCTCATATGGCCCGGTCATACCTATACCCCCCAGGATTGTAACAGCGTACAGACGTCGAACAGCGATTCACAGATGCCTTTATACAGGGCACGGATTTCGTCATTGGGCTGTTGGATATCCGGCACCATGACAGGCTGCATTCCCGCTGCGTGTGCGGCCCGAATTCCATTAAATGAATCCTCCAGCACAACACAATCCTCCGGCGCAACGCCTATAACGTCAGCGGCCAACAGATAAATATCGGGGGCCGGTTTTCCATTCTTGACCATATTTCCAAATACCGCCCCACTGAAATATGCATACACTCCTACTGATTCCAGCATTGGCCGCGCAATCGCCTCGCTTGTAGACGTGCCCAAAACCATGGGACAGCGCTTCCCGTGGAGGTATGCCATGAGCTCTCGCAATCCAGGCTTGACAGGAATCCCCTCTTCCCGCATGACTGCCAAGCGATGCTCATGCATGAGCTCCCAACACTCCGTGTAGGAAGCCTGGGGAAACATCTCCTGAAACATGACCTCGCAGTCCTTTGCCGTCCGTCCATAGGAAGCCGTAATAAAAGAATCAATGCCGGCAATCCCCTTGACTTTCCCCGCATAGCGCCATGCGTCAGCCGCCACGCGCTCCGTATCCAACATCAAGCCGTCCATATCAAAAATTACAGCTTTAACCACTCTGATTTCCCTGCCTTCTTTTTCATTGTAGGAATTTCCGCCTAATGGAGGCAAACTTTTTTCTTCTATATTATTGTACTGATTTTTAGTAAAATGGCAATCTGTAGAATGGACAAATTTTTATGAATTCTGGGCGATCCATGAGCGCTTTCCCCAACGCATTACACTTTTTTTGGTTATGATTTGCTTTTTCCTTGTGATCATGCTACAATACTGGCATCAACAACATTAATTGGAGGACTCACTATGAACACGATCTTTGCCATCGGCAATACGCACTTCGACCCTGTATGGCTATGGACCTGGGATGAGGCCATGGCTGGAATTCGCTCCACCTTTGCCTCCGCTTTAGCGCGAATGACAGAAAATCCTGATTTTACATACTCCTTTTGCTGTCCACCCGTCTTTGAGTGGATTCGAGAGGTGGACCCCGCCATGTTTGAATCCATCCGCGCCCGCGTGGCGGAAGGGCGATGGGAGCTATCGGAGGGCTGGTATTTGCAGCCGGACTGCAACGCCGGGTTGGGGGAAAGCTATGTGCGTCACGGCTTATATGGGCAGAACTATCTTCTTGCCACCTTTGGCAAACGAGCTGTCACCGTGTTCAACAGCGATAGCTTCGGCCATCCGTCTTCTCTGCCGCAGATTCTACACAAATGTGGGATTCGCTATTATGCTTTCTCACGCCCTGATCCTACAGAACAGGAATTGCCTGGGCCACTGTTCCGCTGGCAATCCTCTGACGGCAGCCAGGTGCTGGCATATCGGATACAGGAGGGCCATGCGCCCGATATTCAGACATCCATTCAGTTCTTTTCGGAGGCCATCGGCTCCTCGCCCCATGATCTGATGCTTGTCTATGGGATTACGAACCATGGCGGTGCCCCAACGAAAAAGGCAATCGCCCAGCTCGCCTCCCTGTCCGCCGATGCCACTCTGCCCTATCACGTTCGTTTCGGCGGCACGGAAGATTTTTTCAGCGCGCAGACGGCCGATGCGCTACCGATTGTCACCGACGACCTGATAACGCGCAACTTTGGCGTATTCATCAACAACCACTCGGTCAAGCAGCATGGCCGCCAAGGTGAATACATGCTGTTGCAGGCTGAGCGGGCCGCCTGGATGGCCAGCAGCCAAGGCAAGGAGTACCCCCTCGCTCCTCTGACAAAAAGCTGGGAAGATATTCTTTTCTCACAATTTCATGATATCATCGGCGGAGCCTGCATCCCTCAGGCCTACTTCCACGCGCGGAATCTGCAGGGCCGTGCCTTAGTCACAGGGGAGGAGATCCTTCACAAGAGCCTACAATACCTGACAAAGGATATGCAAATGCTCAGTTCCCTTTGGAACCTCGTTGTCTTTAACCTTCACGCCGCCCCCTATTCCGGGCCTATCGAGGCAGAGGTTCAGTGGGTATGGGAGCTGGATTGGTATAGCGGTGCTCTGGAGGTATTCGACGAAGCGGGCCGGACGTATCCGTGTCAAATTATCAAGGAGCGTTCCAATATTCCAGCCTTTCGGTCGCGCATAGCCTTTCACGCTGATCTTCCGTCTTTGGGATACAAGGTTTTCGGTCTCCGGCAAATTCAAGGCGATCCAACCCCGCGCCCTGATCCCACCTCAAATTCTATCTCCTGTGGCTGTTCTTCCATCTCCATCAACCCGGAAACTGGGGCTGCCTCCTACAGGGATGAGCGCTTCCAGCTATCCTCGCTGCTGACTCCCCTCGCTCTATCAGATGCTGGCGATACGTGGGCCTTTAATGTCGATGGCTATGAAGCCGCGCTGGAGGATTTCCACTTTGTCTCCTCCCATGTCCTAGAACAGGGCGACATTCTGTCCCGCATACAGGTCTCCTATACATTCCGCAACTCTCTTCTGGAGCTGACCTATTCCCTCTACGCAAATCAGCCTTACATGGACTGCCATTTCCGAGTCAACTGGAATGAATCCCAGACTGCTCTCAAATTCTGTCTTCCTCCTTGTGACGATCCGGCTTTTCTGGTAGGGCTTCCCTACGGTCAATCATCCAGGTCCTTTGATGGGCGAGAATATCCGCTCAATGAATGGCTAACCACCTCCCATTACATGGTGGTGTCGGAAAGCGTTTTCGCCTATGATACAGACGCGGAAAATCAGACAGTCCGCTTGTCCATCCTCCGGAGCCCCATCGCAGGAGACCTCCGCATGGGGGACTTAGACCCGAACCAGCGGTATGACTATACAGACCAAGGGATTACAGAGGGTGACATCCGGTTATACATGGGAACTTGGCATTCCGGCCCAGCAGCCGCGGCGGCGGAGGCAATGCCCCCCATCGTCGTCGATGAAGCGTTTCACGAAGGTTCGCGCGGGGCGGAGGAAAGCTGGCTGCGGCTCGAAGGCGATGCCGCTCTCGTCTCCGCCGTGAAGATGGCTGAAGATGGAAGCTCTGATCTAATCCTCCGCCTATGGGAGACTCGCGGAACAGATGCCTCTTTGACTGTGGCCCCAAAAGACTGCGCCTCCGCCTCCATCACCCTCTCCCCCTTTGAAATCAAAACCTTGCGCTTTTCCGGCGATACTGTTCGCGAGACATCCATGCTGGAACTATAATTACGTCCGCCTCACGGCGGACTTTCCTATGGGGAAAGCTTGCCCTGGACATGTTTCTAGGGCAATTTTATTGCTTATTCAAATAAAATTTTGCTCAACGCTTCGCATATATTATAATCATTTTGTTAATATCTTTGCTTTATTAGCTTTTTTGTGATATACTAACGAAGAAATACATTTGGCGGTCGTGTGCAACTTTGGGGACGTTATACCGAGCCGGAGGCCACGGTATCTTGTCCGCAAAGAACAACCGGGGGGAGCGTGATCATGGCAGAACTAACTCGAGAAGATTTCAGCGCTGCATTGGCGGAAATCTATACAAGCCTTTTAGACTATGCTGCGAAACAACTTCCAGATCCGTCCCTCACCCAGGATGCCGTTCACGATGCAATTGTCTACGCATATCAAAACTGGAACTCAGACCGGTGTGATCTGCCGGCCATTCAGGGATGGATTTTAAATATCTTACAGAATCGGATTCGTTTTTTAACACGCCAATATTTCCAGGAAAGCAAAGAGATTATTCACCTACACGAGCTACCGCTCTGCCCTTGGATCTCTTCCGAGGATCAACTGGTTCAGAAGGAACGGCTGCAAAAGCTCAATGCCGCTTTTAAAGCTATGGATCACCGATATGCCCGGGTTGTGTATCTCCATTACTTTCGAAGTATGCCCTTTCGCGAAATCGCCTCCGTCATGGATGCCAATCTCAACACAATTCTCACCTGGCATACGAAGGGGAAGGCATTTCTTCTTCGTTGGCTGAAGAAAACAGAGTAAGGTCTCCACCATCTATTTACTTTTCTCCATATCTCTGCTAAAATGGCTCTTGAAACATACTTTATCTCTAATCGGAGGTTGGATTGATGCAACAGTGGAATTTTTATGTCTCTCCCAGCGGGAATGACAAGTGGAGTGGACTCCTCGCCTCCCCCTCCACAGACGGGAACGATGGTCCTTTTCAGACAGTTCAAAGGGCTAGAGATGCCATTCGGGCGCTGCGCGCGGCGGGTCGTCTATATAAAGACGTGACTGTACACATTCGGGGAGGGGAGTATCCTATAACGGAGCCCATTTCCTTCACCCAGCTGGATTCCTTTCCGACAACCTATAAGGCTTATGGTGAGGAAACGCCTGTATTCAATGGAGGTGTCCGGCTTACGGATTTCACAGTTGAGACGGTCAACGGCGTGACGGCATGGACAAAGGATCTTCCCGCTGTGCGGGATGGCAAATGGTCCTTTACGCAGCTCTACGTTAACGATACCCGCCGGGACCGCCCTCGCCTTCCCAAAGATGATTACTTTTGGATTGATCAGGCGGATATCGGGGAGCGTCAGCTATTTCATGGAACCGACACGTTCCAATATCAAAATGACGACATTCAGGAGTATCACAATATTCAGGATGTGGACATCGTAGTCGATCACTATTGGATCGATGAGCGCATGCCCATCCAATGGGTTAACACCGCGACACGGACTGTAAAATCCACATGCCGCAGTGTGTTTGTCCTGACGGATGATTTTACCGGCCGCCTGGCAAAATACTATCTGGACAATGTGTTTGAGGCGCTGACAGAACCCGGGCAGTGGTATTTGGATAAGGTGGCGGGTAAGCTGTACTACATCCCTCTGCCCGGAGAGACCATGGACAATACGGTGATCACTGCACCGGTCACTGCTCAGTTTATCACCGTGACCGGTCTGCCCGAAAGTGGTGACTATGTGGAAAACCTTCACTTTGAGGGACTGACTTTTGCCAACAGTGACTGCCGCTTTCCTCTGATTGTCGAGACTTCGGAAGTGAATGGCTACTCTTTTGGCCTCTTTCACGATGGTGCACAGATGCGGACTTTCGGCACGGCCACTCAGCCCATCGCCGGCACCCCACAGGGAGCCCTCCACGTTCCCGGCGTCCTTTACTTTGAAGGAGCGAAGCATTGCAGCGTGACGGACTGTACCATCAAACATATCGGCTGGTATGGAATCGAACTTGGCGAGGGCTGCTTCGGCAATACCCTGGCTTACAATGACATTTATGATACCGGTGCTGGCGGAATCAAGCTGGGCGGATCCACTGCAAGAGGCTCTCTCTGCCGCCGAAATGGCGCGAACCAAATCACCGATAATCACATCTACGATTTAACTCACGTCTATCACGGCGCCACCGGCATTCTGTCCATTCACTCCTGCGACAACACCATCAGCCACAATCATATCCATGACATGACCTATACCGGCATCTCCTGTGGCTGGATCTGGGGATATGCGGAGAACGTGTCCAAGAACAACAAGATTGAGAAAAATTTGATCCACGACCTGGGAAAAGGTGTCATGAGCGATATGGGCGGGATCTACACTCTCGGTGTTCAGCCTGGGACGGAGATCAACGGCAACCTCATTTACAATGTGGAAAAGAATAACTATGGCGGGTGGGGGATCTATTTCGATGAAGGTAGTTCTCACATCATTGCGCAAAACAACATCTGCTATAATATGAGCAGTCAGCCTTTCCACCAGCATTACGGCCGGGAAAATACCATCCGAAACAACATCTTTGCCTGCGGTCGGGAAGGGCAGCTGCGCATCACCCGAAAAGAGGACCACATGTCCGTAATCTGTGAGCGCAATATTATTATTACAGAGGGCACTGGATATTTCATCCCTGCCATGGACGAGGTGGCGGCGGCAGGCAATATCATCAGTGACCTGAATCTCTTCTGGACCACAGGGGATCCCGAGGCGGCAGAGGCAGATCTGGAAGGCTGGAAAGCTCTCGGCCAAGATTCCCATTCTGTCTTCGCGGACCCGGGAATCCGAGATCTCTTTCACAATCAGTTTGACTTGAAAGAAGACTCCCCTGCCTATGCCATTGGCTTTAAACCCATCGACATGTCGGATGTGGGTCCGCGGCCGCGGGACTAAGCTGGGCCGCTGCAAACTAGCAGCGGCTCTTTTTTGATTGGGGAGAGGAAAAAGCCGACAGGTGGCCTTTGCGAGGAAAACGGATCTTTCCGCCGCTAAATTCTGGCAGGCCCTTCCTCGTTCGCGCCCGCCTTATGTTTTTTCTGCCGTTAAATATTGGATGGCTCTCTCTTCTTTTGCGGCCCTAGCATGTTTTTGGCTCTTTCCGCCGCTAAATTTTGGCTCCCCTCCCTCGTCCGGGCTCGCCTTATGTTTTTTCTGCCGTTAAATATTGGATGGCTCTCTCTTCTTTTGCGGCTCTGCCATGTTTTTGCCTCCCTTCGCCGCTAAATTTGGGCTCCCCTCCCTCGTCCAAGCCCGCCTCATATTTTTTCTGCCGTTAAATATTGGATGGCTCTCTCTTCTTTTGCGGCTCTGCCATGTTTTTGCCTCCCTTCGCCGCTAAATTTTGTAAGGCCTTTCCTCGTTCAGGCTCGCCTTATGTTTTTTCTGCCGTTAAATATTGGATGGCTCTCTCTTCTTTTGCGACCCTGGCATGTTTTCGGCTCTTTACACCGCTAAATTTTGCCAACCCTTCCCTCGTCCAAGCCTGCCTCATATTTTCCCTGCCGTTAAATATTGGATGGCTCTCTCTGCTTTTGCGGCTCTGCCATGTTTTCGGCTCTTTCTGCCGCTAAATTTTGCCAACCTTCCCTCGTCCACGCCTGCCTCATATTTCTCCTGCCGCTAAAATATCGGACAGTTCTCTCTTCTTTTGCAGCTCTGCCATGTTTTCGGTTCCCTTCGCCGCTAAATTTTGGCTCCCCTCCCTCAACCAAGCCCGCCTCATATTTCTCCTGCCGCTAAAATATTGGACACCTCTCTCTGCTTTAGCGGCCCTAGCATGTTTCGCCTCTTTCCGCCGCTAAATTTTGCCAACCCTTCCCTCGTCGGATTCAAGTATGGCAATCTTATTCAAAAGAAGGGCAAAGAGCTCTAGTATAGGGAGGCTTAAAAACTTGCACCGCTTGCAAGACTCTTCCAGGTTTTGAATTTGTGTCGATCCACTGAATTTTGCCAATCGAATGGAGATAGTAAAGGCAGCCGAGGCGGTCAACTTCCTATGAACGCCTTTTCGACAACAAAAAACTCCCCTTATAATCGCTACCTGTCTATCATAAAGGGAGATAACACCTATGCACACTCCATTCATCCCAGCGCCTGCTACAGCATAAACATATCGTAAATAACGTTGATCGCCTTATCCAGGTCCCCTTCGTCGATCCCGACGATTATATTCAGCTCGCTGGACCCTTGATCGATCATCCGAATATTGATATTGGCGTGAGCCAGCGCCGCACACACCCTGGCCGCCGTCCCCCGCATCTTGCGCATCCCTCGGCCGACGACTGCCAGCATCGCCAGCCCATCCTCAATCTCCAGATGGTCCGGCTGCAATGCAGATGCGATCTGCTCTTGAAGAATCTCCCTCTTGCCTTCCAGATCTGCCGTCTCCACGATGACCGTCATCGTATCGATGCCGGAGGGCAGATGCTCAAAGGAGATGCCATTTTCCTCGAAGATCTGTAAAACTTTGCGCCCGAATCCCAGCTCGCTGTTCATCATGTCCTTTTCTATCGCAATCCCCGAAAATCCCCGCTTTCCGGCGATACCCGTAATAACATTAGGAGAATTGCCGTCATCCGCCTGGGCGACGATCATGGTTCCTTCTGCCTTTGGGTTATTAGTATTGCGAATGTTGATGGGAATCTTTGCGCTCCGGACCGGGAAGATTGCATCCTCATGGAGCACCGTGGCCCCCATGTAGGAAAGTTCCCGCAGCTCTCGGTAGGTAATCATCGGGATCACCTCTGGATTTTTCACGACGTGGGGATCCGCCACCAAAAAGCCCGACACGTCCGTCCAATTCTCATACAGATCCGCCTGGATCGCTTTGGCCACAATGGATCCCGTAATATCACTGCCGCCTCGGGAAAAGGTCGTAACCCTTCCATCGGGAAGGCTCCCGTAAAATCCAGGAATCACGACATGGTCTCGGTCTCTCAGCATCTCCCGCAGCGCCTCGCACGTCTTCTCATCATCATAGCTCCCGTCCTCCAGGAAAAATACCACGGAGGCCGCGTCGACAAACTGCCAACCCAGATAATCGGCCAGCACGATTCCGTTCAGATATTCGCCTCTGCTCGCCGCGTAATCCTTTCCCGCGCCTTTCTGCAGATTCATAATGATCCGGTCGAATTCGTCCTGGAGCGATAGAGAGAGCCCCAAATCTGCAATGATATCCTCATAGCGAAGTGCAATTGGATAGAATGCCGCCTCCGCGTCACCGCCTGAGCGGATGGTCTCGCAGCAGGAATACAACATATCCGTGACCTTTGTATCGTCGTCATAGCGTTTTCCCGGCGCCGAGGGAATTAAAAAAAGTCGGGCCGCGTCCTCCGTCATGATGGATTTTACTTTTCGAAACTGTTGGGCGTCCGCCAAAGAACTGCCGCCAAATTTCACTACCTTTTTCAATATGGACTCCATCCCTTCTCAAAATTACCGTCTTGTTATCATACCACAGAATGCCGTTTCTTTCAATATCTGTCTGTGATTTTTTCCGTCTGGCAGGAAAACATGAAAAGCTGCCACACTAACGAGTTTGAATCGCTAGTGTGGCAGCCCCATCCTTCAATATTTCTTACTGCTCAAAGGATTAAACTTCTCACTGGGAGTATTTCTCAGCCAGTGCTTCTGCGTCAGCCCACATCTCCTGGCCCCATTTCACACACTCTTCGATGCCAAGCTGATTGCACTTGTCAACCAATTCATTGTACAAGCTGTTCAGCTCTTCCTCAGTAGAGGCGTAGATCATGTTCCATGCGTACGTGATAATCTGCTCGCCAACCGCAGCGGCGGTGATGGCGATATCATCGTCATAGTTTCTTGTGAAGCTAAGCGCAGCTGGACGGAAGACAAGAGTATTTTCTGCTCTGTACCGCTCAGAAGGTACGCTGTAACCCGGATTGTGCTCTGCCCACAGGTCGATCAGGCCATTTTTCGCTGTCATCAGCTCGGTAGCTTCCGGCCACTCGGACTGGCGCATGGTCTTTCCGTATACGGTATGCTCCCAGTCGGTGTGCAGACCAAAGGCAAAGAAGAATTTACCAGTTTCCAGAACTTCGCCGTTCTTCAGCGTATATGTGCTGTTGTTATAGAAGTCCGTGTAATCGTCGGTCGCCACAACTTCGCCGTCCACGATGTCCCACAGCTCTCCTTTGGGGCTGTTGTACAGGGTCAGGCAGGCGTCCTCATTGTAGAACAAGTCGATCACCCGCAGGCAAGCGTCCACATCCTTTGTCGCCTCGCTGATGGAATACATCCAGCTCTGGTCACCCGTTAAGGATTCTCCTGGTACGGTCGGGCACATTCCTTCAAAGGAGATGGGGTAAATTCCAATCGGTTCCTCGGCATTGATCCGTTCGTCGGTGTTATAACCGCGGTAATAACTGCCAGGCGTAGCCGTCAGCGTGTAGCCAGCCAACAATTTGGAGCTAACGTCTCCATTCTTCTGCGTCTTGGACTCAGGTGAGATCAGGCCGAGCTGATTGGCTTTCCAGAACCAGCGGACAGCATTCATGAACTGGCTGTCCTCGTCCAGAATCGGCTTCAATTCATCATTCTGAATATCATAGACAAGGAATCCACGCACATCCTGGAAACCAGACATACCATACAGTCTGAAGGCCGCGCTCCAGGGATTGGAATTGGTCGCTTTATCGCTTTCCGGAGACAGCTCAAAGGCGTACATTTTGGTTCCGTCTTCCGCCGTGGGGTGTACATCCTGCATCTTCTTCAGTGCATCCAGCATGGTGTCGAAGGACGTGACCTCAGGGAACCCAGCTTCTCTGTAAATATCCCAGCGGATATTCATGGCATAGGTGGTCGTGTCGACGGCATAAATGTCAGCCAAACCAACCGATCTCGGAATTCCATAGAGTTTGCCAGTCCCATCGCTCTTCTCATCCATGGCATATTGAATCGCATTGGGCGCATTTTTCACAACATTGGGAAGTTTGTCCAGCTTGTCGCTCATGTCCACAAGGTATCCAGCCTTGATGGCCTGCGATAAATCCCCGCTGACCGCATAGTTTCCAATATCCGGAAGATTTCCGGCCGACAGCATGGCGTTGGTCTTCTCCGAATCCGCCACGACAATCTCCAGCTCCACGCCGGTTTTATCCTTTATGAATTCTTTTCTCCAGTCCCCAAAAGGATTCTGGTTGTCGATGTAAAATTGTAGCTTTACGGTGTCGCCGGAGTAGCTAGGCTGATCATAAAAATCCTGACTTTCATCAGACCCAGCGCTGCTGGAATCCGTGGAATTGTCTGCCGGTTGAGACGACACGTTGGACGAATCAGCTTCACTGCTGCTGTTGTCGTCTTTCTTACAGCCCGTAAACGCAGAGCCAACCATGCAAATTGCCAAGAAAGCAACGAGCAGTCTTTTACTACTGTTCTTCATAAATTTGTTTCCTCCTATTCTATTTTTTTATCTCAGATGACATCTGTGTTCCTAAACCTATGTCATCAACAAGATACATGGGAAAACTGCATACCCTTATGGTCATAATTGTACCATTGCCTGCAAAAAAACTCCAGAGTAATAATTCTAGGTTCTTTTGATTATTCTATATTTCTATGCAAATATTTTAAAATTTTTTCTACACGATGTTGAATTACTCGGAAATATCATCGATATAACTGTAAATATTCCATATAATATTGACCTTTTTCACAATCACATCCTCAATAGGTAATTTTTTCTTTAAACTATCAGAATTTTATGATATTTGACTAAAAGCGATTCCAATTGCCCATAATATTTTCCGCCCGAGCCGGTCGAACTCCCGGAGTCGCGCTTCGCGCTTCGACGCAGAAGATCTCTTCCTCCCCTAGGTCTCCCACCTCGAGAAACGTTTTCTCCCCAGCCTGGAGTGTTGCCAAAACTGTTCTGTCATAGAGATTCACGTTGGGATTGCTGCTGGTCAGATGCATTTCCACTTGAACCGCCTCATCCCCCGCATTCCAAAGACCTAGGGTTAATTTTCTCGTTTCGCTTCGATACGGATACAGAAGGCAAGACCACACCTTTGGCGTCGCCACTTTGCGCTCTTCCTCCACCAGTCCAATGGAGTCAAATTCCACCGGCTGGTATCCCGTTTCCATAGCTTTGGAATCCGGTCGGATCCCGATGATCCCCCACTCCGCATCGACAAAATCGCTGGGGAACGCCATGTAATTTTTCGCGAATCGCCAATCGCCCTTTCCCGCAGACCATGTAGGACGAACGATATGGCGCATGTCAAATAGAACACTTAACTCATCCTGGCTCAGCTCTGTTGGCTCTCCGCAATCCATCATATGCTCAAACCCGGCGTCTCTGCGGTTGTAGGAATATCGAAACATCGGCTTGGTACAGAAAACGTTTCGGGAAAATTCCGCCGAAGCTGTGAGCTCCTCGCCGCTCTCGTAAATATCCACCAAGTGCTGAATCTCAGGATAGCGGTCGATATATGGGCTCTTTGTGCAATCAAGCGTCACCGCTGGGTCATTGGCATGAAGAAACGATTGTACTCCATCATAGAGTTTCCCTCGCTGCTCCTCATAGCACGGTGTCCAGAAGAACTCCGTGTGAGCCGCCCGGCTGTCCATGGCAATGGCGGGATAGCACTTCACAAATACATTGTTGCGAACTACATAATCCACGCCGCCTCCAAGCATAACTGCGCGGCCCACCTCATAAAAGAAGTTGTCTTCCATGATCGTACCACTCAACACATCGTCGTTATAGATTCCCATGGTTCCCATGCCGACGCCGCCCAGGTGGTGAATGTAATTATGACTGACATGATTCCCGCGAAATGTCACGTCACGGCCGGAATAAATCGCCCCCGCATCTCCGGTTTCAAGGCACACGCTATAAATCTCATTATCCTCGATGCGCATATCATTGCCGCTGTACAGAATGGCAATATGGGGACAATCGTGGATTAAATTATGCGTAATGTCAATTCCAACGCCATTGGGGCTGATGGCCGGTTTATAGCACCGGCTCCAGAGAGCCACCTTGTAAATATGATTGTTGGTGACTCGTGACCCCGCAGGAGTCAAGGTCATTCTGTCTCCGCCAACGATTCGGATGCCGCCGTCGCCACAGTTGTAGATTGTACAGCCGCAGATGGTATTGTTTTCACCGCCTTCCATGTCCAGGGCCGTATTGCCGATCCCTCTCAGGCAGCAGTCCGTGACCCGGATATTGGAGGAATCCACAGCATACAGGGCTCGCTCCCGCATACACTCCAGCTGGAGATCCCGGATGACTACCCCCTCACACTCTGACAGGGAAAACATAGGTGTATCCAAGGTAGAAAACAGCAGCTCCGATTCGTCCCCCAGCGCTTCGGGATAAAAATATAGCAGCATGGCTTCGGTATCAACATAATAATCGCCGAGCTGGTTGACCTCCTCCAGGATGTTAAGGAAATAAAACCGTTGATTTGGTTTGAACCCCCGAACTTTTCCTTTCGGAATCTCCTTCAATTTGACAATGCCTTTCTCTGCATCCAGCTGGGTGACATGCTCATAGGAATTGGCCCAGTCCCAGCACCAATATCCATGGACCCATAGATTGTCATAGGATTTCCAGCGTCTTGGCCTCGGGTCGTCATAGTAAAAGCCATACTCTGGATCGCCGATAGCCTCCTCACACTCATTGATGATCTCCCTCTCATACCCGGAAATCGGGAGATACGTCCCCCTCTTCGGGTACTGGGCCACAAACATGGGCTCGCCATCAAGGTACAACTCCCCGTGGGCCGGTTCCGAATCGCCGCCGAACCCACGCCTGGAAAAATGTCCAGGGTCTTTGACACCATTGGCGGCAAGATCGCAGACATACACTTTGTCTCGCGCCGTCTCGTCAAGGCGCTCCAGAACCTCCAGCCTTTCAACCTTGTGCCAGCCGGATAGCTTTCGCCCGCCGACAATCCGTGTTCCCTCCTCTCCCCGGATGGTTACATGGGATTGATCTTTGCCAATGGCAATGCTGTCTTCAACGTAATAGATCCCTTTTGTGAGGAGAATCTCCGCTCCCTGCCCATTCAACTCCGACAAAGCCTGCCGCAAGCCGTCGATTCCATCCTCCGGTGTAAGCCTGAATTCTTTCATAATCCTCCCCCTTAATCCGGTTACCCCTTGATCGCGCCCACCATGATTCCTTTGACAAAATACCGCTGCACAAAAGGATACACGCAGATGATGGGGATGGTGATCACCATGGTGATCGTCATCTGAATCCCCTTTGGCGTTGCCTGGAACGCGGAGTCACCGCCCATCTCGAGTTGCTGCGCCAACTGCTGCGCCTGACGGAAGTACATCTGCAGGATATATTGCAGTGTATACAGTTGCGGCTTCGTAATGTATAGCAGGCAGTCCATAAACGAATTCCACTGGCTAACCGCTGTAAAGAGCGAGACCGTTGCGATGATGGGAACACTGAGAGGCAAAACGATGGACACAAACCGGCGTATATATCCAGCGCCATCGATTTCTGCCGATTCTTCCAGCTCCGCGGGGAGCGATTCGATGTAGGTCTTAATTAACACCATGTTGTACACGGAAATCATACCGGGAATGATATAGACAAGAAAATTATTCATAAAGCCTAGCATTCGCAAGTTCAAATACGTCGGAATCAGACCGGCGCTAAAGTACATGGTTGCGACTGTAAAGCGATACCAGAGCTTTCGCATCCACAGATTTTGTTTTGTGAAAAAATAGGCCAGATAGGAGCAGACGATAGAACTCAGAGCCGTGCCTAAAACCGTGCGGGCCACGGAGTTAAATGCCGCTGTCCCCAGATTCTCCAGTTTCATGACATCGATGTAGTTGCGAAAATGGATTCCCTTGGGATAGAACATGATCTTCCCCGCATTAACCAGCGAGTTGTCGCTGATGGTATTGATAAATAGATAATAGAATGGATACACACAGATTAACGTAAAGAGTATGAAAAATGTATAGTTAAGGATCTGAAATACATGATCGCCGGCGGATGATTTGATTTTTCCTTTATGATGTGAGCGCATAGCCGCTTTCCTCCTTCCGATATTCTCTTAAAATACGCTAGTTCCGCGGACCTTCTTGGACAGCAGATTCGCCAAAGTAAATAAGACGAGGGCGATAATCGATTTGGCCATACCTACGGCCGTCGCCATGGAAGTCTGTCCGCTACCGATACCGAGGTTATATACGTACAAATCCAAAACCTGAATCTGTTCTTTGTTGAAGGCATTCTGGAACACGTAAAACTGGTCGAATCCCGTGTTTAGGAAATTGCCGAAGCTCATGACCAAAAGTACGAAATATGTACTGGACAAACTGGGAACGGTGATATACCAGATCTTTTGAAAGCGATTCGCGCCGTCGATCATCGCCGCCTCATACTGTTCCTGGTCAATTCCGGCAATGGCGGCCAAATACACGATGGCGTTCCATCCAGTCTCTTTCCAAAGCTGATACAGACGCTGCGTCAACATAACATGATCTCCCGATGCCAGGACATCCGTCGGCTCACTGATCAGTCCTAAATTCATCAACAGTGTATTGACAAATCCGTTGGGGGACAGCATAAAAAATACTAAAGAGTACATAATGACCCAGCTGATAAAATGCGGCAGCGTCGTCAAGGTCTGTACGATTTTCCGGCATTTGCTGGAGCTCATTTCATTTAAGAATATGGCGAAAAACATTGGGACTGGAGATAGGATAACGCCAAGAATCGCATAATACAGTGTGTTTCCGATTACTTGAAACATCGTTTGGCGCATGACCGCATTTCCGAATAGTTTCGTAAAATTGCTAAATCCGACCCAATCCATATCCTTCCACTGATACCCTGGTTTATAGTTGGTAAAGGCATAAATCCAACCCCGCAACGGCAGATAACTAAAAATAAAGATAAAAATTAGGCATGGAAGAATAAACAAAAAAAGCTTGTAGGATTCTCTACGCTTTTGGTCAATTCGTTTTACCGCCATACAATCTCGACTCCTTTTCATGTTTTATCAGGTACCGCTCACGGCGATACTCCTTATGTCAATATTGTATCAGCAATGCAAAATTGTGACCAGAGTAATAATTCTAGGAACTTATAAAATTTCATGTTACCTTGTCGAATTTCTATAAATTTCTTATTTGAGCAAGGAATTCGGCACTGTTTTTATGCAATTTCTGTGACGGTTTATAGGAATATTGTTCAATGGTTTTGCCGTTCCAAAAAATGTCCTCAGGAATTCGCACAAAGCCCCCGACACCGCCAGTTCTCCTGTCCCATCTGCAAAATTTCAGAAATTTTACTTGCTAAGGCAAGTGATGCCGTGTATAATGATGCCATACTCAATCTGACAGGAGGTTATTCATGTACAGCGTGATCTTGATCGATGATGAACCTGTCATTCTGGAGGGCTTAAAAAAGGCGATTCCCTGGAATGAATATGGATTTGAAGATATCATCGCCGTACAAAGTGCGGCGCAAGCCTTGGAACTTATGGGCTCCAAACAATTTGACCTCTGTGTTACCGATATACGAATGCCTGAAATGGATGGACTGACGCTTTTGAAGAAGGTGCGCACTCTCTATCCCCATATGAGCTGTGTGATCTTGACAGCCTACGATGAGTTTGACTATGTGTTGGAGGCCCTGCGCCTCGGAGCCGAAAACTTTTTACTCAAACCAATTAACACGGCAGAGCTGACGGCTACCGTCCGGAAAGCGCTGGACAACATCAATCATAGCCGCGAGCTGGATACCTTTCTCAAAAGCAATGAATCGATATTTAAGGAAAATGTGCTCTACCGCTGGGCCACCGGCGACTTGTCCGGTCAGGAACTGAGCGATCGCGCAAAATTAGCCAGCGATGGCGGTATCAATCTCTATAAACGGTGCTACAATACGCTAATCGTAAAACCACTTTCCGCTGACCCCGCGTATGAACAGCTGTTGGATGTATGCTATGGACTGTTATCCTCAAACTATGAATGCTACCGCTTCTCCAATCCCTCCGGCTGGCAAGTTTTTATTATCGGGGGGCGAACCGCATCTCCCTCCGATATCAAATCCCTCCTGTCTCCATCCATGCAGATGTCTCAGACGCCGTCCCTATTCATCGCTGTCATTGGGACGGAAGCCCTCGGCAGTGCCAATCTGCCTTTTAGTTATCAATCCGCCCTTGAGATTATTACCTACTCTATGTTGTTCGAATCAAACAGTCTATTGAATGCGGAAGAAATTCGCAGCAACCGCGACGGCTACAATGTTTCAGCACAGATTAACATTGAGGAACTATTGACACTGGAACGGGATGAGGATGCCCTTGCTAAGACAACCGCTTTTGTTGAGTCCATTGGCCAGGAGACCGACGCGTCCCTCCCAACCGTACGCGCCTTGCTTACAGAATTTCTGCTGCAATTTGCCAGGCAGATCGAAAAAGTTCATCTACAGAAAGGCAGCCTGCCGGATTCTTTGAAAAATATGTTTGCTCGTCTAAACTCACTTGGCTCCCAGGCGGAACTGTCCCAATGGCTCAATGGCATAGTTTTGGACGCGCGCCACCTGATTCGCAGAGATTCGTTGCCGGTGAGTCCTATTGTGAGCCGTGTCTTGCAGTATGTGAAAGTTCACTATTGCGAAGCCATGTCGATTAAAAAAATCGCCGCCCACTTTTCTGTCAATCCTTCGTATTTGGGATATCTATTTAAGCAGGAGACGAACCTCTATTTTTCTGATTATTTAAATCAGATCCGCATTCAGGAGGCGGAACGGCTCCTTCTGTCAACGGATCGCACCATGAGCGAGATCGCCTCAAAAGTTGGATATTCAGACGTGACCTATTTTAATCAGATATTTAAAAAATATAATGGGATCTCACCCGCTAAATTTCGCCAGGCGAAGAAAGGGGTGTAAAGTACCTTCGGTTCTTCCCATTAGGTCCGCCTTCCGGCGGACTCTCCCAATCGAAAAAAGGCGCAGGGGAGCTTTTTATCCCCTGCGCCTGCGCCGTCATGGGCTATTTCTCAGACCTCCCGTCAGCACGGAACTGTTGTCATTTTTCGTCTTTTTATTGATTCATTCGCATTTGCTGCTCATGCTCTTCCACGGTCATCTGGCAGATTCGAAGCGCGATTTTCGTTCCTTTCCCAGTGTCACTGGTAATCGTGACCCCACATTTCTCTCCATAGAAAACGTGAATCCGATCATGGAGATTTTTTAGGCCATAGCCTCCTTCCCCGTCTTTATCGCCGTCGGCCGAGGGCTCTCCCAATTCTTTCTCAATCTCTTTCAGCCGGCTTTCCTCTATGCCTGTCCCATTATCCTCCACTGTGAGGATGATGTAATCCTGCCCTTCCAGCGCCCCGGTGATGGTGATACAATTCTGTGCGCTGCCTGCTACAAAGCCATGGACAAAATAATTCTCAATGACGGGCTGTAACAGATTGCGAATGATTCCATACCGGAGGACCTCTGTATCGATATCGAATTCAATCTGGATGGTATCCCGATACCGCAGGCGAAACAGCTCCAAGTACACATCACAGAGAGAAATCTCCTCCTGAATCGTGACAAAAGGCTTTTTATTGATAAAATTTCGAAAAATCCGGGATAGCAGCAACACCATATCGGCTGTCTCCACGTCACCTTTCTCCTGGAGCTGTGCCCGAATCACCTCCAGTGTGTTATACAAAAAATGAGGATTAAACTTAGCTTGCAGCTCACCCAGCTCCGCATTCTTTTGTTTAATGGAATAGATATACACTTTGTTGACGTACTCCTGCAATTGGTCCGTCATGCGATTGATTGTGCTGGCGATAACGCCAAACTCGTCCTGCTCATTGATTACCGGTACGCGATACGACAGATTGTCCTTTCCAATCTCCTCCAGACTGTCTAGAATCACGTTGACGCGCCGTGACGAGAGATGACCCGATAGCTCATATAGAGACGCCGCTAGCACCGCAAAGAACACCGTGACGCCGATGATAAGCGGCGTGTTCTTATGCGACAGAAGATTCAGTGCATTCCAGGGAACCGTGCAGATGACAATTGCCCCCTTCTCCGGAAGCTTCTGTACCTCGACAAATTGTTTCACGCCGTTGACCTCCATGGTCCCCTCCTGGCTATTGTCAAAAGACTGGATATCCAACATACTGCCGTAGTTCTGCCCGGAAGAGTCGTAAATAACACTCCCCTCCGTGGTGGCGATGAGAATCGTTGGCAGGATGCTCTCCTCATTAAAATCATATTTTCGGTAGATTGTGTCAAACGCCGCAGTCGAATAGCCGACCGTCATGGACCCAACGCATTGCCTCTGATAAAAGACTCCCCCTGTAATAGCAAAACATCGGGTTGCGCTCTTATCATTTTCCGTGGCCACATAACGGCTGCCCAATATCTTGTGAATCCCGGTTTTCTCCATGACTTCTGAAAGAAAAGGAAAGTCTGAAACACTCTCCAGCCGTTTGGTGGAGCTCGATACATTTCCTAGATAGCCTACATCCTCATCCAGATTGCGGTGAAAGAAGACCCATTGAATGTCAGAGTCCTGGGCCATAACGCTCTCGATCATGTCCAATATCACATCCGTGTCGCTGTTAGCCAAGAGCACATCCTCCGCAGACTGGTTCGTATCCGGGTTGCCCTGATACTCCCCAAGAAAAAATTCTAATAAGGCTGCTTCGTACCCATTCTTTTTATCCTTAAACATAGGCATATAGACAGAGTAAAAATTCGTGTCCTTATTTTGAAAATACTGCATAATTTCATTGGTGGCATCGCGGTTCGTCTGCGTCAGCTTATTTTTCTCCAGCGCCGCCGAATAGTATACGACTAACATGCCAAGAAATAAAATTACAATCACATAGATAGTGGCATTCAGCCGATTCAGCCGGTTCAGATAGACCGTCTTCGTCCTATGACCCCTCACTGTTCTACGCATGACTACTCTTTTCGCCTCCACATCTGCGGTAACACCACAAATAGAGTCCACCGCTCAACAGCGCGGCGCTGATGCCAATACAATACAGGAAAGAATCGCTCACAATATCCAATAGAAAGCCTCCTAAATACACAAACACCGCCACCGCCACTGTATAAAGCAGACTTCGCGCCGCCGAAAACTGTCCCACTTTCTCCGCCTCCACCATATCGTAGATACCGAGGGGAAAGCAGAAATCAATTAAAGCCTGTCCGAGATACAGAACAAAATATCCCGCCAAAAATACAGTGGACTGTCTGCTCACAAGGGCAATCAAAAAACCAACGGCGGCGAAGCTCGCCCCGATCCCATACATTTTTCCTGAGCCCAAGCGCGGGTGCACATAGGTGATGAGAAGGCAGCCAAGAAAATTTGCCGCCGTCAGCGCAATAGGCAGAGAGCCCACAAGCCCAACATCCTCCGGAAAGCGCTGCAATCCCGTGATCCCTATAAAGTAGACAGCCATAAACTGCAACGCGCGAAAAATATTCGCCGGTTGCAGCTTCCAAAATTGCGGCATCTTTTGGACTTCTCGGAATACCTTGAAAGGATTTGTGACAGGCTGATTTCTCTTAACCTCCTGCGCCTGAACATTCACAAAGAAAAATCCCAAAAGGGATGTTATGACCGTCAGCGCCATGGATGCGGCACAGAGTATGCGAATGCTCTGTGTCAGGGGAAAGGCACCTTTGACCGTCTTTACGGCCCAGCTACACAAAATGCCAGCCAATCCGGCCCCGATGCCGCCGATTCCCATGATTCGCCCTAATCTCGTCTGACTGCTTGTCACCCGCAGAACCGTCGTCACCTCCAGTAATCCCGATATGCTAACCGCGAGTGACTGTAGAACGCTGGCGCCAACATAGATCCAAAACAGGATGGTGGCATCCAAGATAGTCGTGCAGAAGGATAGAATAATCAAAGCCGTATTATTGATCAGATACGACAGCATAGCGATTCCAATGGCCCGCTTGAAGGAGGAAAACTGCTTAAACCGGTCCGCCATCCCGGCAAAAAGAAACATCCCCAGGGCGCTAAACACATTGTTAAATGTGCCGAGAGTTCCGATCTGACTAAAACTGGCTCCATTTTGCATTAAAAAGTCCTGAATGACCACTTGCGGAACCATATTGAGGATGGATGTCAACATTGTGTACCGTGCAAGATACAAAATAACGTTGGGCTGAATGCGCCCTTTACGCCCTGCCATGGTCTACACTCCTCACCCCTAAGCAAAACGATCTCTTTTTGAATGCGATGGCAGCTTCTGTCTGCTGTTTCATACCTAAGACTATGACCTCCGAACGTTAAAATGCGGCTTCAACAGATGCACACAGCCGTCAGGGAAACCATTTTCTTCCCTCCCCGCGGCCGCGACTATTATATCACACCTGTATATTTCGCGCAAGATCGTCCTCCGTCTTCTTTCCCTCCACCTGAATCATTTTCATGCGCAGTCTTCCATCCTGATCCAGATAGGGACCCCCTTCATATTTGCCATTGCAAGTGATAAAATATATGGATCTCGCCAGGGATACACCTAGTTTGCGCAAAACTGCGTGGGTAATCGTGCATTGCCGGCGGGTGTGAAGGATTCGCTTGGCGTAGGTAAGGCCAATGCCCGGAATTCGGAGCAGCGTTTCATAGTCCGCCGTGTTGACCTCCACCGGAAACATGTCCAAATGCCGCAATGCCCAGCTACATTTGGGATCGATTGATTCCTCTAGATTTGGTTGTTCCAGCGGCGTTATCTCATCCGGTGTAAATCCGTAAAGCTGCATCAGCCGGTCTGCCTGATATAATCGCCGCACCCTCCACTTCGGCGTGTCGGTAAAGGGAAGTTCCTCATACCCTTTTGCCGGGTGAACATATTGGAAAGGGGTGTAATAGACCCGGGCAAGCCGATATTTTCTGTACAGCGCCTCGGAGAGATTCATAATCGTGCGGTCGTCCTCCCCATAGCTTCCCGCCATCAGCTGCGTCGTCTGGGATGTGGCGAAACGCCTGCCATATCGGCTTTGATTCTGCTTCTCACTCCATATCATGTCCGCAATCTGACCCATGGGCGACAGAATGTTTTGCTTTGTCTTCTGCCGGGCTATCCTAGCATATCCATCGCTTCGCACCGTCTCAATATTGACGCTCAATCGATTGGCATACCGCCCTGCTCTCCAGATGAGCTCAGGATCCGCCCCCGGCATAATCTTCGCATGGACATAGCCATGATACTGTAATTCCTCCCGTATAACCCGCAACGTTTCCACAATAAGCTCCTGGGTATAATCTGCATTGCGCACGATGGAGGATGTGATAAAAATGCCAGGTGTCTTCGCTGCGCTTTCCGCTATATCCACGCTGAGCCTTGCCAACTTTCGCGGATCATGGCAATAGCGCTGCCGGTCATTGCTGGCTCTACAGCCGCAGTACGCACAGTTGAAAATACAGTCATTGGAAACAAAAACTTTTGGAACCTTGAGAGGTTTCCCCAGCCCCACAACGCCCGCACCCTCGTCCGAATCATCCGCTAGATCAAACTGCGCGTCTTCTGCCATCAAGGTCAACTGTTCCTGCGGCGACATATCGGAATGAAATTTTATATTTGCCATACATAGGCTCCCTTCCCGCTTTTACGAACATCTGTTTCTATTTTAACAAACATTCGTTCGCCAGTCAAGAGCCTTTTATTTCAAGTTTATAAGTTAAAAATTACCAAATATATGTAAATAGTTTTTCCTGAAAAATTAGCTTTGCAAGCTGATCCTGTTTTTTAACCTCCCGTATACTTGTTCCAAATTCGTCCGCAATTCTCTCTAACGGCTGATCTTCCATGTAATGCTTCTGTAGTATGATCTGGTGCTGCTCCTTCATCGCGCCTATGATATCCTTCAGCATCTTATTCAAATACTGCTCAAACAAAGGTTGCAAGGTAGAATCTTCCGCCAAAGCCGTCGCTTGGCAGATGGGTATAACCGTATTTCCAGTCCTCCTGTAGGTTGGATGCATCTTTCGCTCACACTCAATATATTTTTTCACCACGCGGATGATCCAATTTTTCATCACGTGTTTATTATCCATAAATGGCTTCGCATTGTCGTAGGCCGCGAGAATCGCCTCGTGTAATACCGACTGCGCTCTCTCCTTGTCCGTCAGTTTCTCATAGGAGTAGCTATACAAAACGTCAAAAACCTCTGTCAGCACCTCCTTGAACAAGCTAGACTGGTTGACCAACACTGTCAATTCCATAAAAACTCCCCCATTGTTGTGTAATTAACATTTTGTTACTTACGCATTATTTTTCTATATTTTATTTAATTTATTTTACAACACAAACGCTTCTCTGTCAATGTAAATTCTATACATCCTAGGTCCGCCTTACAGCAGACTTTCCTATAAGTAAAAAAAATCCCCGGATTTGCCGGAGAGCTCATATTTTTATATTCAAGATTGCATTGTTGAAATTCCGTTATCAGAATAATACCCTTCGTACCTGGCGTTCTTTGCGTTTTTAACATAGCGGCCTTGCAGTGCCTTCGTCCCCGCCGCCCTCTTTACTTTCTCCAACAAAATCGTTTCAAAGCCGCGGCCAAATGCCCGGCAGGATAGCATCATCCCTTCCAGAAGACAGCTGGATGTGTCTTCCCGGAGAACGGCCATAGCCACAATCCCCATATCGCCAAATCGATCTTTGGCGGACAGGCAAAAAATATGATATTTCGGATCGCCAAGCAGTCGGCACAAATCTTCAGGCGTGTAGCGGCTCTGCGCTAGGTTAAATTGATTGGTTCTCATGGAAAGCTCTGACAGCCTCTCACAATCCTCCCGCCTGGCCAGACGGCAGTCAACTTCCGTTTGGAGATACGCATTATACTCGTTCCGCGTATAGAATCGAGCCTTCATCCTCTCCCGTTCCTTCTGCTGCCGATACAGTTCTGTCCTGTTGAGGCTTCCGGCTTCCCTCGCGTTCGTGAACAAGCTGGCCACATACTCAATAAACTCCGGATGACTGTAATCCGCCTGGACGATTTCGACCTGTGGCAGATACAGCTGGATGAGTCCCAACTCATATGCCTGATCATCCACGAATACAAAACTGTCCAACGCCAAATTCAACTCGCAGGCCAGATCGCGGATGTTGTCCGCTTTATCCTTCCAATTCACCTTCTCCCGGATGATGTGACGCCGTTTCAACGGCATATCGGGATGCGCCTCCCAAACCTGCTGAAGAATGCCGTCCTCATTTTTGCTACACAGACATAGCAACACGCCCCGCTCATACAGATCGACCAGCAAGTTTTGGAACCGCAGCTGCTCCGTTTCGATTCGGATCTGATCGACACCGTCTTCTGCCGCAACGCCAAGCCAGAGCACATTATCGCAATCCACCACCAAACACTTTTTAAGCGCCGTATTCTGCCCCTCATACTTTGACAATGTGGCAAAGAGTTTCTCCCGCGTATTAAAGTTTGTCAACAGCAGATCGCTATCCCGAACGGTGATTCCCATCTCTTCTTCCAGCAATACAATAAATTGTATAAATTTAATCGATTCTAAGCCTGCTTTCGATAAATCCGACGCCGGCGGCATCTGCAACAGGGTATCCACATCCGTCTCCATCGCCTTCGCTAAACAGGCCATAATCTTCATTGAATCCATGTGCAGTCTCCTCATTTCCCTGGATGGCTTCTGGGGAGATCAAACCCCAGGAACTGAATTTTCCGAAATTCACAATCGCCATCGCTGCCAAGGGGATCTCCATCCCGGTAATCCGCGAGAGCCATACACCCTTTTTTGCAACCGCTTTGGAGTAGACAGCGGGAGCAGCCGTAGTCTGTATGCTCTCGCTGGATGACAAGCTGCATGATCCTTTCAGCGCCGTCTTTAAGGGTGTCCTCTGTGTCCCACATCATGTTTCCGATGGCATATTTCGTATGGTACAGAAGCTGACATGGCTGGATTGTTCCGTCGACTTTGATTGCCACAGAATACTCGGCGTCAGCCTCTGATAATGGGCAACCGCTGGTACACACAGGAAGAAACGCTTCCACGCCCAATTCTTGATTGAGCCTATCGAGCAACCGGAGCACTTTTAACTTTTCCTGCGCTGATATGGACTTGCTGTTCCACTCTTCCACCGCGTTGCCATTGCAGTTGATGAATGCATACTCAGGAACGGCGCCGAGCGACACAACCATGCGGAAAAACGCTTCGACATCATCATAATTGAGCCTGGAGATCACCATTTTGACCAGCGGCTTCCGCCCTGTCGCCGTCAATCTCCGGATAAAGTCCTGCGCGGGTTTAAAGTTTCCAACGCCCCTCGTCCTTGCGTTGACTTCTTCACAGGAGCCGTCCAAACTCACCTGAATGGACACCTTTTCGTCCTGCAGATAGCGCTCGATGAGGCATTCATCTTGTATGCTGCCATTGGTTACCACGCCGAGCTCAATAGCCGGGAACGTTTCCCGCAGTTCCAGAATCTCTTGGAACTGCGAATGCAGGCATGGTTCCCCTCCCGCCAATAAGATTCTCTGGCATCCAAATTCCTCCGACAATCGTGCCACCATCCCCCTTACCTGTGTTGGGGAGAGTTCAAGCGTCTCAAGATTTTGGCCAGAGCGATTATAGCAGGTGGCACAATCAAAATTACACTGATTGGTGATCTCAATATAGGCAGTGCGGATTCTCATAGGGCGACGACAACCTTTTTCTCAATCAGTTCTCTCAGAAATGCCTCCACGTCATGCCGGATTTCATCCCCCTCGGAAACATACATCTGGGAGAGAGTCTCCACCAGCGCATCGACTGTTACCTCCTCCTCCATGAGATTTAGAATACTTTGTCCCACCTCATCGATAAAATGAGTGTCGCCTGAGTCCGGATCATAGATGACCAGGCTCTTCTCGTCCACCTGAATGTACTCCATCTCTTTGTTTTTCATGACCGTCATGTCATTTCCTCTTTTCTCAAATATTTTGCATGATACAGTTGATATGTTTCACTTTGCAGCGTTCTCGCCCGATTGTAGCCTGTCTGGCGAAATACCGCGTTCACATCGAGAGACATCTCGATAAACTCTCGTGTTCGGTGGGGGTCCTGTTCCAGTTGCACTGCCCCGACAATCGCTTCCCTCTCCACGTCTTCCAGGCGAAGCGCGTTATCTCCCTTACAAAAATAACGGTTGTCCTGAATTTTTAAAAGGCGATGGACCAGCAATCCCTCCTGTTTATAATAGTAGACGAGAATATCGCCAACCTCGTATGCCACTTGGGGGAGGACCTCCACATGCTCGCCCTCGTATAAAACCGGCTCCATACTGCTGCCAGACACAGATACGGTAAAAGCTTTCTTATTTTGCGCCTTTGCCCTGGCAATTAGAATTTTACGAAGAATCTCCTCATCCATGGGCCATATCCTCTTCAATCCATGCTTTGACATACTCCAAGCTGCTATATTGAAGCCGCTTGCATCTCCGCTTGCTGAGCTCCGCTAGGAATCTAAGATACCGGCTGTCCACTTTTCGATGGGCAATGGGGCCTTTCATCAGCATCTGCATCGCATCCAAGGGGGATAACGGCATAACCTGATTGATCTTTTCCGTCCGCTCAATAAAAAATAGAGCTCCAATCTCTAGTTGCCCCGCTGCCTGGTCCTCCGGTGTATAAATATACCGCTCCACCTCTTCATGGCAGCAATGCTCAATCTTAGGAGGTACCAACCCCATCTGAGCCAAAACCGCAAATCCCCCGTCCCGCAGGTGAACTGGCTTCGGATATGGCGTGATCTGATACGTGTCCATATTGATTAGGACACAGTCATCGGTGACATAGGAAAACCCTTGCTGCACAAGATACGTGGTGAGGGTCGTCTTGCCCGCCGTCGTCGGCGCCGCAAAAATATAGCCCTTCTCACCCCTCGCCACAGCGCCGGCGTGGAGTCCAAAGAATTGGTCTTCAACTTGGGTATGGTCGTATAGAATGTCATCGATCTCAGAGAGCGGATGTTCTGTAATCTTCGTCTCACCACATGCCATGATGGCATATTGACTGTCGCCTATGCGCTCTTCTATAATATGTAATCCAGCCGGAATGTCTCCTGGTTCTCTGCGCAGATAGCGTCCGTACTGTAACGACAATATGGATTCTAAATTAGAATCGTCCAAATCAAGCTCCACTACAGGACACATATGGGGCCGGTCTAAATATCGCTTCATTCTTGAGACATCAATCCTTCCTGCCAAGCAATTTCAACTTTTTTCGCACATATTCTCATATAATATACCGAATTTTCCATAATCTGTCAAGCATTTTCCCATAAAAATCCATATCCTGTACAGCTTGAATGGGTCACAAATTTTATCGTTGAAACATCTTCCTGCCTGCTGTATAATAGTTACAGATCATGAGGGAGTGGTCCGATGAAACGATACGATGTAGCTTTGGAAAATATGAAAACCCATGGAAAAGCTAATGCGGAATATGTTGACCCGATTTTGTACGTGACAACGCAGATGCAAAATACCCGTTTCAATACGTCCGAAATGCCATTACTCTCGTTTTAGGGAAAGGGCATTTAACATTTGGCACATCTTTTTTAGATAATCGCAGGATTGGCGATATTATTGAGCCTGATATTAAAAAAACCTCCGCTTTTGACAACAGCATGGAGGTGAACATACCGTATGACATTTCCATCATTTACGGCTTACAATTTTTACAAGTGAACATAAATGGAAAAGAACGGTTTACGAGTTTGCAGGAACTAAAAAAACGGTGTGTCACGGTAAAATGAAGATGAACATGAAGATTGAGACATTCCAAAATTTACATATTCTTTTTCAAGCATTCGCCGATCTATTGGCGTAGGTCTCATGCGGGCCCCTCCCACAGGCAGCTGGACAGATCGACTGTCCCTTCCCCTGTAAACGGCACGCCCTCTATTTCCAGCAAAAGACGCTGTTCCTGAACTCCGTTGACGAGAAAGGCGCTGGCCAGCTCCCCTTTTCGATTGACGACCCTATGACAGGGAACCTCTGGATCGCGGTTTCCGTGAAGCGCATACCCCACTACCCGTGATAGCCTTGGATTGCCCAGCAAAAACGCAATCTGTCCATAGGTTGACACTTTGCCCGGGGGAATCTGTTTTACAAGTTCATAGACCATCTGAAAAATAGAATCCTTCATGCCGTTTCTCCTTACAGTTCAGGTGCTGTCCCTTTCCATTTCTCCATTATGACAAGATTCCCTACGAAAGTCAAGCCCTATCCCCTTGACACCCTCCTTCGGAATGCGATATGATAGATACGATATGCAAACTGATAAAAGGACGCGTGATCTTCATGTGGATTGTCTATGCGTTTCTCTCCGCGCTTTTTGCGGGAATTACTGCCATCTTAGCTAAAATCGGAATTCAAAATATAGATTCTCATCTCGCGACTGCGCTTCGCACCATCGTCGTGGTCATCTTCGCCTGGGCTATGGTCTTCATCGCCGGCTCACAGAACACCCTCCCTGAGATTCAGACGAAGAGTTTGCTCTTCCTAATCCTGTCGGGTTTGAGTACTGGCGCCTCCTGGATCTGTTATTTCAGAGCTCTCCAGCTAGGAAATATCAACAAGGTCGTCCCGATTGACAAATCCAGCGTCCTGTTGACCATGCTTCTGGCCATTTTCTTTCTCCATGAGCCCATCAGTGTATCCAAGGTATTGAGCATGGCCGCCATCGCAATTGGCACCTATCTGATGATCCAGAGACAAGAATCCGACATGGGGGAAACTTCCAGTAAGGCATGGCTGATTTACGCGGTGCTGTCCGCCGTGTTCGCCGCCGCGACCTCCATCTTAGCAAAGATCGGAATTGAAAATGTGGAATCCAACCTTGGAACTGCCATCCGCACCGTTGTTGTTTTGATTCTGGCCTGGGCCATTGTCTTTGCCCAGGGAAAGCAGCGGGACATCAAAAAGATTGACCGCAAAAGCGCCCTCTTCATCGTTCTATCCGGTTTTGCAACCGGATTGTCCTGGCTTTTTTACTATCAGGCACTGCAGAAGGGTCAGGCCAGCATCGTCGCGCCTATCGATAAGCTCAGCATCGTGATCACAATTGTGTTCTCCCGCGTGGTGTTGAAAGAAAAATTGCCCACCAGGGCTTTGATCGGATTTCTCCTCCTGGTGGGTGGAACCATGCTTTTGCTCGTCAACTTTTAAGCGAACGCCATGGCGGCTTTTGGATTTCGAATCCAAGCGATCGTATCCCGAATGGTCTGATACAGATCCCGCGGCTGATACGCTAAATCCATTGTCGCTTTATCATGGCAAAAGCGATCATTGCTGGAAAGCGTGTACAGGGAATATTTTGTATAGAGAGGACGCTCCTGTCTACACCGGGAAATCCATCCCAAAAGGGGCGCCGCCCCTTTCGCCATCCACATGGGTAGCACCGGGAGACGTCGGCCGCCGCCGACTGCGCGAGCGATCCGGAGAAGCTCCTTAACCTCATAATGCCGGTTGGACAGGATGTAACATTCACCGCTTTTGCCCTTCTCTGCTGCCATGATACATCCGTAGGCTACATCCCGAACGTCGACGAAATCGTACCCGCCCCTTACGCAGGCCGGCAATCTACCCGCAATATAGTCCTCCACCATTTGGACCAGATAATTGCCCGAAGAGTCGTAGGGGCCTAGGATGCCAGACGGATGTACTACCACCGCGTCCAGTCCTTCCCCGACCGCATCCAACACCGCTTGTGTTGCTTCTGCTTTCGTCTTCGCATAGCCGCCGACGACCCAGTCCGGCGAAAATCGTTTGACTTCCCGCAATACTTTTAGGCGATCTCCTTCCGGAATCGCATGGACGGAGCTCACATAGAGCATCCGTTTCACCCCGTATTCTTTGCAGAGAGCAATCATGTTTTTCGTTCCATTCACATTGACATCGTACATTCTAGGAGACAAGTCCTCCGAAATATCGATCACTCCTGCGGTGTGAAGAACTGTGACGTCCTGGCCCCGGATTCCCTCAAACAGAGGCCGCAGGCTGTCAATTCTGCGAATATCTCCCTTGAAATATTGTATATTGGCATCCCCCTTCGCCTTCTCCGAAGGCAGAATCAGCCCCCGAATCGACGCAGATTCTTTCCGGAGCATGCGAATGATTGTTCCGCCAAGATGCCCATTGGCGCCCGTCACAATATAAAGTCCTTTCATTCCAATCCTCCATTCCAGAGCGCCACAAATGCCTGGTTGAAAAACTTGTCATCGGATCGTGTCTGCTTACTTGAATGCCCTGCCTTGTGTCGCTTCCGCCTTTTCTTTACAAGCCAATTGATGCCCTTGCCACACAGATGATCTTTCAATCTTGCCTTCGAGGAGTCCTAAATTTTCTCTTACCATGGAAGCCATTGTGGTTTTTGCTTCCTACGTATAGTATAATGGATACTGAGAACGAATTCAATCAACAAATTCTTGCTATTTCGTATATTGCTGTACAGAATCAACAGAGTTTGTTCAGTAAGACTGGGATGTTACAAAAAATTCATGCCCGCTTTTCATATTTGATACAAGGAGACGATTTCGGTGAAATCAAAGGAACAGGACCATCGATCTAGGATAACCCTCATGCTTATCCGAAAGGCTCTGATGGAGCTGCTGCGGCAAAAGCCGATACAGGCCATTTCAATTAAAGAGTTGTGCGAAAGTGCTGGGATCAACCGAGGGACTTTTTACGCTCACTATACCGATATGTATGATTTGCTGCAAAAAATAGAATCGGACATGCTGCAAGATTTTCAAGAAGCGCTCAAACCATTGCTGGCTCCAAATCGCTCTGACTTAACTCCGGTTAAAATCACGGCGGCGATCTTCCGATGCTTGAAGGACAATGCCGATCTCTGCACCGTAACGCTCGGGGACTATGGCGACAAGTCGTTCGCCCTTCAACTTATCAACCTCGGCCGCGAAAAATGCATGGAGGCCTACTCCAAATTTTTCACCGATGCCACGCCAAAGGAAATTGAATTCTTCTATGCCTTCGTCAGCGCTGGGTGCATTGGCCTTTTGCAGAAATGGCTGGCGGAGGGTATGGTCACCAGCGCGGAGGAGATCGCCGCCATGGCAGAAAATATCATGCTCCACGGCATGGGCTTTTTGGAGTCCAAGAAGCCGTGAGGCGACGGTTTTCGTTGCCTTTGCGCTTGCTTAAATATTAGTAGATCATGAGCCTTGCCGTTGAGGCCGCAAATCATAACAAGCCCATAGCCGGTCGCCATAAAATGTACTTATGCCCTTATATGACTGCCGGAGAGAATCGGTTTTTACGCGTCTACTTATGGAAGAGTAGTCGCTTTTTTTTACCTCCATGCCCCCCCTTTTTTAGCGGCTACTTTTGCTGTTTTACTCCAATGTCACTCCGCTTCCTCCCTCGCCTCTCTCTTTTAGCGGTGGTTTGATCGCTTTCTTCCTTTCTGCCTCCACGACCCCTATTTTTTAGCGGATACTTTTGCTTTTCTACTCCAACATCTCTCCGCTGCCTCTCTCTTTTTTAGCGGCGGTTCAATCGCTTTCTTCCTTTCCGCCTCCACGACCCCTATTTTTAGCGGATACTTTTAGTTTTCTACTCCAACACCTCTCCGCTGCCTCTCTCTTTTTAGCGGCGGTTCGATCGCTTTCTCTCTTTCTGCCCCAATGATCCCTATTTTTTAGCGGATACTTTTAGTTTTCTACTCCAACACCTCTCCGCTGCCTCTCTCTTTTAGCGGTGGTTCGATCGCTTTCTTCCTTTCCGCCTCCACGACCCCTATTTTTTAGCGGATACTTTTGCTTTTCTACTCCAACATCTCTCCCCCTCTTCCCTTGCCTCTCTCTTTTTTAGCGGCGGTTCGATCGCTTTCTCTCTTTCTGCCCCAATGATCCCCTATTTTTAGCGGATACTTTTAGTTTTCTACTCCAACACCTCTCCGCTTCTTCCCTTGCCTCTCTCTTTTTTGGCGGCGGTTCGGTCGCTTTCTCCCTTTCTGCCTCCACAACCCCTATTTTTAGCGGATACTTTTGCTTTTCTACTCCAACATCCCTCCGCTTCTTCCCTTGCCTCTCTCTTTTTTGGCGGCGGTTCGGTCGCTTTCTCCCTTTCTGCCCCAATGATCCCCTATTTTTAGCAGATACTTTTAGTTTTCTACTCCAACATCTCTCCGCTGCCTCTCTCTTTTTAGCGGCGGTTCTACCTCTTTCTCCCTTTCTGCCTCCACGACCCCCTATTTTTATCGGATACTTTTGCTTTTCTACTCCAACACCTCTCCGCTGCCTCTCTCTTTTGGCGGCGGTTCTGCCGTTTTCTTCCTTTCTGCCTCCACGACACCTATTTTTTATCGGATACTTTTGCTTTTCTACTCCAACACCTCTCCGCTGCCTCTCTCTTTTTTGGCGGCGGTTCTGCCGCTTTCCCCCTTTCCACCTCCATGACCCCTATTTTTTTACGGCGGCGTGCTCCTCCTTCCTCCGCCCCAACCAAAAAGGCCGCTGCTTCATAGACAAATCATCTATTTTGCAGCGGCCCCGGCTCTTGACCCGGTATCCCACACGCATCCGCGCGGCATTGTTTACAGTGGGTGAACTGCGGCAGGCTTTTTGCCGCAGCGCTTCTATACTCGTGCATCATGTTAGGGGTGGGCGCTGGGGAATCGGAGAGTGCCGCCTGCGGTATCAAAGGCATGAGATTCATAAGGACAGCTCCCCATCTCCGAGCGGCCTGTGCGATTGGCTCCGTCTCCTGATCGTTGATCCCCGGGACTAAGACGGTGTTAATCTTAACAGCGATTCCAGCTGCCGCCGCCCTTTGGACTCCCATCCGCTGCGAATCCAACAGCAGCGGAATTCCCTCCTCGAAGGGCAGAACTTTGCCATGATATTGGATATTGCTGTACAATTTGCGGGCTGTTTCCATGCGCAGGGCATTGACCGTCACAGTCAGCGTTTTAACACCGTATTCCCGCAGTTCCTCCATTTTGTCTGGCAAGAGCAGCCCATTTGTGCTCAAACAAAGGATCAAATGGGGAAACGATCTGTGGACCAACGCCAGCGTTTCCATCGCAGCAGGGTTGCACAGTGGATCACCTGGCCCGGCAATGCCGACCACTCGTAACTGCGACTCCTGCGAAAGCGCTTGCTCTACCCGCTCAAGTGCTTGCTCCGGCGTGAGAATCGCGGAGGAAACCCCTGGACGGGATTCATTAGGGCAGTCAGAACGCCTATCACAGTAGGCACACTGGATATTACAAGCTGGAGCCACGGGAAGATGGAGCCGCCCATATTGAAAATGTGCTTTCCTGGAAAAACAGGGGTGTTCCCCAACACTCCCCCGATCCTCTTTGCTCAGCGACACAGCGACTCTACCTCCTCATCTGACAGAGGGGTCGGAATACAGCTGTGCGAATTCTCCAAAATCGCCTTGGCAAGTGTACGGAAATGACCGCTGACGGGATGCTCAGGTTCCGCTTCCAGCAGAGTTTTACGGCTCAACTCTGCCTGGCCGATAGCCGATGTCATGGGGATATACCCGATTACATTCGACCCGACGCAGGATGCAAAGGCGGCAACTGTTAGAGGATTGTCCACACTGCTCCGCCCGTTGTGGATGATACCCGCCAGCCGCACACTTCCGCTCTGGGCATACTTGCGGATTCCCCGGCAGATATTATTTGCCGCATAGATTGCCATAAAATCCGAGGTTGTCACCAGATATACATCGTCGGCAATCCCTTCCCGCAGAGGCATGCTGAATCCCCCACAGACCACATCGCCCAAAACGTCATACAACACAACATCTCGATGGTCCAAAAGCTGGCGGCTGCGTATCTCCTGCATGGCAGCAATAATTCCACGGCCAGCACAGCCAGTGCCCGGTTCCGGGCCACCCGCCTCAATACAGAGGATATCCCTGTATCCCAGGAATGCCACTTGCCCGCCGGAATCCTCCCTCAGAATATCCAAAACCGTTGGGATCCGGCGGCCTGCGAGATTCCTGGTGGAATCAGATTTCGGGTCGCAGCCTACCACCGCCACTTTGAGTCCGCTCTCTGCCATAGCCGCGGCAAGGTTTGAAACCGTGGTGGATTTTCCGATACCGCCTTTTCCATAGACACAAATTTTCTTCATTGATAGAGCGCTCCCTTCAAGCTCGGTGTCTGCATCACCGAATTGAGGATACTTTCCAACAGGGATAAAATCCCCACCGCACCCACAAAGGGGTTTCCCGTCAGCGAAATTTCATCAAAAACTGGGTAATCATATCGGATTAGAGGAATTCCTAGCTCCTCCGCCAGTTCCAACTCAAAGGAGGAGCCGAACAGCAAGGCGGCCTCGGATTGCCGGGCCAGCATAAAAAAGTCCTCCAGATCGCGAAGTTCCTCTCTCCGGCAAAAACAGACGACTTCCATCCCCAATTCCTGTTCCAGAAACCGGCGCATCCCGTCTGCACGACCGCCGCTCCCGATGACAGCCGCGGGCATCCCATACAGCGCTTGTAAGTAAGGATACACCTTGGAAGCCCCTTCCGCAGCTGACCGCTCAATCTCCTGGCACTCCGTCTGATACTCCACTTCCAAATGCCGTCCCAGGGCAGAGTACACCTCTTTTACCCCCGTAACGCCATAGGGGTACGAGATCGGCTCATAGGGAATCCCGAATCGCTCCTGCATTGCCTTGGCTAGAGGCAGGGCCTGCTCGTTCAGCACAAGATTCAGGTTTGCTTGAGGCGCGGTCCTCATTTCCTCCCAGGAACAGTGGGACAGAACTGTGTGCAGCGCAACTTGTTCGCCCAGCAGACGCTGAAAGGCCGCAACGTCCTCTTGGATACGATAGTCATCTCCGCCGAGCCCCAGCAGGTTAACGGCATTCCCTCCTTCCACAGGGTTTCCCTGTAAATAAGGGAGCAGTGCCCAACAGGCCGCCTCATATCCCGACTTGCTGTCGCCTCGGAATCCAGCCGCCTCCACATAGATAACCGGCACTGAGCCGGAAAATTCTGAAACCACTGTGGCAATATCATCCCCGATGATCTCGCTGACACAACCGCTCACCACAAACAAAACCGATGGATGAAAGAGGTCCAGCGCGTTGTGAATTGCCTTGCGCAGGGAATCTTCTCCGCTGAAGATTATGTCGCTGTCATTGATAACCGTGCATGTCTGGCGGATATCCCGCATATCCGCCGGGACATGGAAGGACATGGACCCGAAATTACAGCCGATCACCGAGTGAAACAGGATAATTCCGTCCCGTATGCCTCCCAGCGCCTGCTGGGCTCCAAATAATTTGCATCCTCTGGGCGTTCTCATGACTCCTCCTTCCGGCGCAGCCACATCCGCGCCCACATTTCTTTGGCCGCCAACCCAGTTTCGTTTACGTACAGCGGATAGTATCGGCTGTCAAAGGGCATTTTCTGCAAAAGTAATTCCTCCCTGACCTGGCAGTTGGCAAGTCTTTCCCGAAGCCGGAGTACCGTCCGCACGTAGGATTCAAAGGAGAGCGATACGGTCTCATTCCGCACGGAAATCAACGGCACGCCTTGGTTTTCCAATGTAAAATCGCCGGTCCCCAGGATGGCGTCAAACTTGGAAAATCGGGCTTTCCACTCCGCCTCTGATGGATTCAAAACAATCTCCGTCTCCGGGCTATAGAGAGAAACCGCCTCCTGCACCCGTTCCAAAAGCTTCCCTTCCATTTCCGCAGTCATGGAAAGGTTGCGGCGAGCCTCCGGCGTGAGAATAATGCAGAGACAGGGGATCGAAAATCCGTAGTCCTGTGCATACCGTTTTAACAAAAAAGGGGCCTGCTGAATGCTCCGGCTGACAAGGAGACAGCGGTGTCCGGCCAACTCCTTCCGCGCCTGTGCCGTTTCCTCTAAGGCCTTTTGCCTCGCCGCTTCAATCAGCGGCTCCATGCTAGCTTCCAGGCCCATGGCAGCGCCTATGTCCCGGTAAAAGGTACAAATCCCCTCCAACCCGGAATAACGCCCTTCTGAGCCTAGGTGCAGATAGTCTGTGCCGAATCGCTCCTTCATCAACCTGGCCCAGCGCACCCTCCTTGCCAGGTTCAGCTGAGCCGCTGGAGCTCGCCGGATCGCCTCATAGGAGGCGCTTGGAAACCATGTGTTCACCGTGATCCCGCAGCGGTTTAAAAATGCCTCGATTTCCCGCAGAACCAGGTTGCCATTGCTTCCCCACCCTACCGTCTCAATATTTACGCTGTGGGGGATCACAGGAACCGCTTCCATAACCTGCCCCACAAGGGCGTACAGCGCCTCCACAAAGCCGCAGCCCTTGATTTCCATCTCCAGGCGATTCTCCCCGGTAATCTTTTGCTCTGCAATTTTTTTGAGACGGTTTCGGGTATAATTTTTATCCCGGTGGGAGAACAGCTCCGACTGAATTCCCACCACTGGGATTCCCTGACCTCGCATCTCCTGTACAATGGTCAGAATGTCATCGTTTAGAATATCGCTGATGGGGGAGGGGATGACCATAATCAACTTGGGATGGTACTGCCGCCAGGCCTCCTCAACGGTCCGGCGCAGTTTTTCCTCTCCTCCACCGATAATATCCCTCTCTTCCAGATTCGTTGTCAGAACGCGGTACAAGGGTTGGTGACGGCGTCTGGCGGAGTGCCGGTAGTGGAATCCGCAACCCCGGGGGCCATGGATGATGGGCAGGACGTCCTGCATCTCGCCCACCGCGCCGATACTTCCCGAGATTTTGCCATTGACTCCAAAGGTATGTAGCAGAGAAGAAGGATACATGGCAATGGAAAGTTCTTCATAGAAATTATCCTTCATAGCCTATCTCCTCCCCGCAAGCTTGCCACATCACCAGCGCACTCCTGTAATGAGCCTGCGCCGTGAATTCCCCCTGATCATTCTGCTGAAAATGTTTTAACAGGATTTCCTCCGCCGCTTTCGGATCATAGTGGCCCGCCTTTAGCTTCCCACACTCTCGCGCAAGCAGCTCTTCCTTGCTGGCATAGCGCAGTTGCTTTGTAAAGGGGAAGATTTTTACGTCGGCATCGATCCCCATCTGATACAGAATGTTGACAAAATAGATACAATCCTTCCACTCCCAGCTTACCGAGGCGCCGCTCTGCTCCAGCTCATGGAACCAGGGGGGCGCAATTCCGTTATGCATCCGCAGGCTCTCCGACTGCCGCACATGGGCTTTCCACTTTTCATTAAAATCTTCAAACTGAACTCGTTCCCGCATCCTGTCCGTCCTTTCTACTTCCCATTACCAATTCTGAAAACTATCGATCAACCGCTTAGTGTAAGCGTCCTGGGGATGCTGGACAATCTCGCTGGCCGGGCCGGATTCTACAATCTTGCCTTGGCTCATCACCGCGATTTCATCGCAAAACCAGGTTAAAACATCCACATCGTGGGAAATAAACAGGTAGGTCAACCCCAGGCGTCCCTGGAGGTCGCGCAAAAGCGTCATGATGTGGGCTTGAATGGAAACGTCCAGCATGGACGTGGGCTCATCCAGAATGAGAATCTCCGGCGTCAGCGTCAGCGCCCGGGCGATCATAATGCGCTGTGCCTCCCCGCCGCTGATCTGATGCGGATATCGGGTGAGGAGTTTTTCGCTAACCCCCACAAGGTGAAGCAGTTCCTGAATTTTGGTTAGACGCTCCTCTTTCGTATACAGGCCATGAATGATCATCGGCTCCCTTAAGCTGTATAAAATCTGTTTGCTTGGGTCCAGGGAACTCTCCGGGTGCTGAAAGACAATCTGAATTTTCCGCCGGTATGGCTTGAACTGCTTATCTGTCAGGTGGGTAATGGTATCCCCATCCAGTAGAATTTCGCCGGAATCCGGTTCTGTCAGTTTTAAAAGCATCCGCGCTATGGTGGATTTGCCGCATCCGCTATCCCCCGCAAGTCCCAGTGTTTTTCCTCTGGGTATAGAGAAGGAGACATCTGTTACGGCGCGTACCGTCCGCTTTCGAAATACGCCGGACGTAAACGTCTTGGTCAGTCCTCTAACTTCTATCATATAAAAAGCACCTCGCCAAAGAACCATTTTTGCAGGGATATTCTGCCGGACATGCCGCCGCACATTGGTCCAGCGCGCATCGGCAGCGGGGATAGAAATTGCAGCCGGCCATCTGACCTTCGCGCTCAGGCATTACCCCGCCGATGGGGTGCATCCCCTTAGACGGCTGGGAGGCAACTAGCCCCTTGGTATAAGGGTGCTGAGGGTTGCTCAGCACCTCCGCCGTCGGCCCCTGCTCCAATACTCGCCCTGCATACAAAACTAAAATATTGTCGCAGAGCCGCTCCGCTAGTGTAATGTCGTGTGTAATGAGGATCATACTGGCGGTGTCGTGCTGTGCAATATCCTTCAGCGTCTGGTACACCTGCTTTCGCAGAATGGAATCGAGACCTTTTGTCGGTTCATCTGCAATGATCCAGCTGGGACTGTCCATCAATCCCAGGACCGAGATAATTCGCTGATTCATTCCTCCGCTCATCTGGAAGGAATACCGTCTCATGATTTCATCTGGATCGGCAAAGCCAAAGCGCTGTAAAAGTTCCTGCGCTCTCTGCTGTGCCTCGTCTTTCTTCTTCTTGTCATGGGTCGTGACCGCCTCCGTCAGCTGCCTTTTAATGCGGCGCACAGAGTTGAGAGATTCTGAGGGGTTTTGCGGGATTAATGCGATCTCCCTGCCGCGGATGGAGCGAATTGTCTCTGGCCTTACCCGCAGCAGATTATCTCCCTTATATAGGCATTCCCCTTCAATGATGGCGCTGTTTGGCAATAGCTGAAGGATGGACATTCCCAAAACCGATTTGCCGCTCCCGCTTTCTCCAATCAATCCTGTAATCTTGCCCGCTTCAAAGACCGTGTTGACGTTTTCCACCGCTGTGACCATCCCGTGCCCTGTGCGGAACTTCACCGTCAATCCGTTGATTGTAATATTGGAATCCATAGTCAAAACCATCCTCAATAATCTCGCAAGGAGTCTTTGTGAACATCCAACTTATCCCGCAGGGCATCCCCGATAACGTTGACGCTCAATGAAATCGCGATAATAAAGGCGCCCGGGGCAATGATCAGCAGAGGATTGGAACGGAAATGAACCCGGGCTTCGTTGATCATAACACCCCAGTCCGGCGTCGGTGGTTGAAGCCCCAGTCCTAGGAAGCTTAACGAGGCCACCGACAGGATCACCCTTGCAATTCGAGTGGTAAAAATAATGATGATATTGCTGATCAAATTGGGTGTAATATGCCGGAGGACAATCCGCAAGTTCCCTGCCCCTAAACCCCGCAGGCCCTCCACAAATTTCTCCTGCTTGATTTTCATCACTTCTCCCCGGACAATCCGGGAAAATCCCACCCAGGATGTGATCACAATTGCCACAATCATGCCGGGGATCCCCGGCACCATGCCGGCGACGACGATCATCATACTGGTTCCTGGCAATCCCTGAAAAATACTGGAAAAGGATGTGATCACCATATCCACGACACCGCCAAAATATCCGGCGATGACGCCTATAATCAGCCCAACCAGCATGGAGAGAGCCGTCGCCACCACGGCAAGGATGATGGACTGCCGGCCGCCATAAATCACACGGCTCAAGAGGTCACGGCCAATTGCATCCGTGCCGAGCCAATGCTGGGCAGAGGGCTGCTGAAGGGAATTTTTGATATTGACTTCCAGGGGGTCATAGGGCGCAATCAGTGGAGCAAACACGCTCATGAGAATGATTCCCGCCAGAACAATGACCGCGATCATGGTCCCCACTTTCATTTCTTTTATTTTCATTCTGCTTTTTCACCCACCCTGATTTTGGGATTGACAACGATATACAGGATATCAATGAGAAGGTTGGCCGCCACATAGACCAATCCTGTGTATAGAACATATGCCTGAATAACCGGAAAATCCTTGGCCTTCACGGCGTCCAGCGCATAACTTCCGATCCCCGGTATACCAAAAATCATCTCGGAAATTGTGGATCCGCCCAGGATCCCAGCAAAATATGTACCCAGGAATGTCATAATGGGGATCAGTGCTCCCGGCAGCGCGTGACGGATCACAACTGCCTTATTTTTTAAGCCCTTGGCCTTGGCCACGGTAATATACTGCCGGCCCAATTCATCCAGTATACTGGTTCTTGTCAAACGCGCGGATACACCTATGGTTGAACAGGCAACGCTAAAGGAGGGGAGTAGCAGAGACGCAAATCCACTGTACCCGCTGCTAGGCAGCAGCTGCCACTTTTCACAGAACAAAAAAATTAAGAGGATAGCCAGCCAAAAGCCAGGTATGGACAGCATGATGGTCGTCAAGCTTCGAAGGATCCGATCCACCCAGCTGTCTCGAAAGGCGGCCATCAAGATCCCCAGCCCAAGTCCCATCACCACTGTAAATCCCATAGCTAGCACCGCAATTTTTAGCGTATATGGCAGGCGGCGCACCATCTCCGACGAGATGCTTTTATTTGTAACAAAGGACTGACCGAATTCTCCGGTCAGACTATTCTTTAGCCATTTTAAGTACTGAATTGGATAGGGGTCGTTGAGTCCTAGCCGTTCCGTCACAATATCAATCTGTTCCTGCGTTGGCATCACATCCCCGTCCCGTGTGAGAATCATTTCCACCGGATCTCCTGGCGTCATGCAGTTTAAAATAAACGCGAGGATTGTAATACCCAATAGAACAGGAATCAGCGTCAATACCCGTTTTCCGATGTATTTTACAATTCCCATCTGCTATGTCTCCAAATCATGATGCAGGGGAGCGTGCCTTAAGCAAATCTCCCCTGCATCGAGATAAAATGCGATTTATTTCCTATTTTATTCAGCCCACTGAATTGTGGCCCATTCAACACCGGGAACGGTTTTGTATCCTGTAATGGCTTTGTTGTGTACATTGACGTTGACATCGTACAGGATGGGGATCATGGGCAGCTCTTCCGCCGCAATCACCTGAATCTGGTCGTAAATCTCTTTGCGCTTCTGTTCATCCGCGGTGACCTTGACCTCCGCAAGCAGGGCGTCAACTTCAGCGTTGCTGTACCCAAAATGGTACTTGACATTGGATCCTCCCTCGGTTCCGATATAGCCAAAGAGATTGGAGTATGGGTCCGCATTGTTGAAGCCATGGGCGTCCAAAGTGCAGTTATACTCGCCGTTGTTCCTCGCCTCATTGTAGAGCGTGCCATCCAGAATCTTAATATTGACATCGAGACCGATTTTGGCAAGCTCGGACTGTAGGTATTCCGCTTCCGCCTTATAGGGATAGCTGGCCGCGCGGCTCTCGGAAACAATCATATCCACCGCTACTCGCTGGCCCTGAAGCACTTCATCTGCAAGTTCCTTTGCCTTTTCCATGTTGTATTCGCCCTGGATATCCTTGTAGAAGGGGGTGCGGTAGCTCAGAATCCCGTAGGCAGGTGTGCAGAGGCCGCCCCACAGCTGCTCATTGATCGTTTCACGGTCAATCGCGTAGCTGACAGCCTGGCGCATGCGGACATCATTGAAGGGGAACTTTTCGCCGTTTACCTTAAGGTAATGGGTCATATGGCTCTTGGTCATGACGACATCAAACCGGTCGTCCGACGAGAGGAGCTCCTCCACCTGTGCTGTCAAAATCGCGCCGTTGTCAATCAACGCCATGACTTCCCCAGACTTTATGGCCGCATATCGGGCATCGGCATCCGGAATACACTTGACGCGCACGGTCTTAATATACGGCATATACTCGCCATAATAGTTATCATTTCTCTCAAAAATTGCGTACTGATCCTGCACATGCTCTTTAATCATATACCGGCCTGTCCCAATGACGAAAGAGGTGACCGCACCGGTTTCCGCATCAAAGCAGTCGGGATGATACATGGGGGTGCCATAGTTGCTCATCATATACTCCAAAGTGGGGACAGGGTCGGAAAACGTGAACTTCACTGTATACTCATCCATCGCTTCCGTTGTCAACAGGCCCGGAAAGGTCTTGTCGATGTCGATGGAAACATATGTGGAGGTCATGGGGCCTTTTTTATACCGCTCAATATTGGCAATCACAATATCTGCGTTGAACTTTTCCCCATTGTGGAAATAGACATCATCCCGCAGGTGGAAAATCCACTCGGTACACTCCTCATTGTGCTCCCAAGATTTTGCAAGGCCAGGTTCAATCGCGCCTTCCACGTCACGGGTCAATGGTTCCCACACATCGGCGCTCATACTGACATAGTAGGCGTCGCCATCCCCTGGGATGATATCGCGAACGCTGCCGAGCACCAGTTCCTGCGTTTCATTTAAATTGCTTGTTGTCCCGGAAGATTCCTCGCTGTTCTCCGAGGAGGCTTCCGATTCCTGGCTGGATTCTTGTTTCGATTCCTGACTGTTGTTGGACTGGGTATCGCCATTTCCGCATCCCACAAAGGCGGTTACCAGCACACACATTGTGACCAATAGGCTCCATACCCGAATTGACACTTTCTTCATGCTACATATTCCTCCAAATTGTATAGTATAGTATGAATAAAACAGTTATGAAACCAGCGGGATACCCTTCTAGCTCATTCAATTGCATAAAAATAGGCGGGATATCCAGACAAAGTAGAATATCCCGCCTATCTCACCCAACCAGAGATATAATCGTAATATTCCCACCAACACACGATTCCATCCTTTATGGCAGGTCTCCTGACTTAAAGCTTCAAACCTAGTCTGCCAATCTTCCCAAAGGATCTTTCCTTCAGTGACATAATCTGGCATTTCGTAGCTTTTACAGTAGGGTGCGCTGTTCCGGACTCTCACCGGATTCCCTTTTAATGCGTCCGCTGCGCTGATGCTACAGTGGGTGCAACCATAAATGTTTTATTCAGTTTTCTCTATTATAAAAACCCCCCTGACCTTTGTCAACCGATTTCGGCCAAAAGTGATAGAAATTCCTAAAATTCCTAAAAAAGTCACAGTTCTCAATTGAAGTCCCTTGGCGTTCGCCGTCCTATGGGCCCGTGAGTACGATGCTCCCCCTCCGATCCCCCCACAATCTGTACTGTTTCCATCCCCCTCCTCCATATGAGATTTGGCAGAATACTAATATTGTGAACGGCAGCCAAATGTTAATCGATTGAGCATTCTGCCATTCTTTATAAAATTATGTCAACCCAAATAGGCCTTATCTATAGATCCACCCCCCTTTTGGCTAGCATAAATTCCGTATCTGCGTCCTGCCAAGCATCTGATTGAAAATGGCAGAAAAGCAATACTCATTGACAAATCCATCAGTCAAATATGACTCCACTAGCAGTCGTTTTGCCTCTTTTTTGGCGAATTGCATTCGAGCTTGAAACCAGTGCCTGGATTGTAACAGATTTATAGATTCTTGCCAAATGATGTAAGCGGACATTAGCAACTGGATGTATACTCAGGAGGGGGGCAAAGGGGATTTTAACAGAATGGACATCACATGCATTGACAAATTGACTGGCAATTCGATTCTTACGATGGGATGTGTCAGTGTAATGGGGCATTCCCAATAATAGAGATTGTGCTTTTGTCCATCGTCGCCCATTGCCTGACTCGCCACAATACAGTCTACATTTTTTCCGATGGTATCAAGTCCTTGAAAAGAGTCTGTATGAAAGGTTTTAAACAGCATCGAGACCTCCTCCCTGGCTTTCTCCGAATAGACGACAACTCGTTCTGACACAGTGCCAAGTTCACAGAAGCCCAGAAAACAAATTCTATCTGCCACAAACGACCTTGACGCCATATTGGCATTTACTATTGGATAACCTTGCAGTTTCCATGTCGTCGTGCTGAAAAATAATATGATTATAAAAGGGAGTTAAATCCAGATACTTATTCATAGTCGTCCTCCTGTTTTATATTCTGTACCGTCACACAATCCATCAGCGCTTGCAGGTGCTGCTGTTCCAGAATGTACAATTGCTCAAGATAAGATGCGCACTTTTCACAAGAATGCAGCCTATACTCCTTTGCATACGCCGTTTTATAAAAAATGGCACGGACTAAATTCGCTAACTCAATGATCTGTTCATCAGCGGATTGAAGGGCTGACACCGACTGAAAGAGGGAGGAAAAGCTATAGTATTCCAGGATTCTTGAATTAATAAATTGATTAAGCTGTATGTAATAGCGGTCAGACTCCTGCAGCATCTTGTCTGGCGAATTTATAGATAAGCGGAAATAATTGCAAAAAGACTTAAAATTCTGTAAGCAAAGAAGAAAACGAGAATCGTGTATAAAAGCACTGTATAAAGAGACGTATTTTTTAACACTGCATGTGGAGTCGTGTGTTTCTGAAATTATATGAACCGGAGACGCGTCAGGGAGTTTATCAAGCACTGAAGTGACGCCATTCACGAGGTCTTCATAGGATATCTGTCTTTTACAGCGAGCAAAGCTCTCAATATAATTGTTATCAATAATCTCAAATTGTTCTTTTGTATCATCATATCCGAAGACCGGAAATGCGTGACCTGTATGGTTCTTATGGTACGTTCCTGGAAATCCGCTATAGTAAAAGACATCGATCATACACACCACTAAATCCTGGTTATCGATTGTTCTTCGAATCAAGGAAAGAATATTGTCACGCCCAGCAGGTGCGGCATAGGTAATCGTTAACCCGATGTCCTGCATATACATGGAAAGATCAAAAACATTTTCGGTAGACGCTATAAGGTGGTTCGTATGATGATCATAGTCCAATGTCGTATAGGTTTGCAGATACAGGGGATCAATTTTTCTATTATAATGTTTCATGATGGGTAGCAAAGCATACCGGTAACAGTCCATTCTGGGTGAAGTATATACCTCAACATTTTCGACTTGGCGTCTCATTGTAACGCTTCTCTCCATATCTTTTTTCTATCATAATATCATGGAAGTAAGGATCAAACTAGGAATATGGAACCTAAATAATGGGAATTTTAACACCGCTTGACTCCTAAAATTCTGACTTCGGGATAACCGTTTAGGGAATCCCCCAAAATGGCAGAAACAAAAAACAATCAGTTTGTTTACCTGATACAATAAGAGGGTAATATTAAGTGGTAGTGTCAAGTAATCTATGAAAAACTGAGCCGAAAAAAACAGGCTCAAATGAACCTTGAAAATTGCAGATATTGATTCCGAAAAGCTCTCCGAGGGCTCAGGGCGCTGCCCTGAGAA
>NZ_JACRSQ010000010.1 GCF_014384895.1 Bianquea renquensis | reverse complement strand
CGCCGCAGCTTCTTTTGCAGGGCCGCGGGCAAAAAGACCGTCCTTGTTTTTCCCTTGCAGTGAACCACCGCCTCGCCACGGGCGACGGCCTCCACTGTGATATACGGCAGTTCGCTCACGCGAATCCCGGTGGCACATATTGTTTCCAGCAGCAGGGCCAGCCGCTCGCTGCTTTTTTCTTTGGCCGCCTTTATCAGCCGGACGTATTCCTCGCGGGTCAGTTCCTTTTCTTCGGAACAATATACCTGTTTTTGAACCTTGAAAGGCTTGACGCAGCAGCTCTCGAAGCCCCAAAAGCGGAGAAAGCCGTTGACCGCCGCTAACGCTGCGTTGGCGCTGGAGGGGGCGTAGAGTTTCCCCAGCCTCGTCTTGTATTCCAGCACCAAAGCCTTGTCGATCCTTCGGCCCGCATCGTGGGCGACAAACTGCCGGACATGGTGCAGATATTTCTCCATAGTGGCTGCGCTTTTCTCCGCTTCCCGCAAGGCTGTCTCGTATGGCGGTATCATAGTTTCCTGTAATTTTTGTCGTTTCATTTTTTATCCCTCCGGTACGTAGTATTCCCCTATTATTATACCGATCTATTGTACCGGATAAACAAACAGATTGGTTTTTTGTTCGCCCGCACCTTCTGCACGATTTCCCCATTTCCCACGTTCCCGGTTAAGAAAGGCCTGTCTGTTTTCATAAATGCAGACAAGGTGCCGTTGACTTTCTGGAAACGTGTGTTTTGCTGATTCAGCGGACATAACGCAAACTTTGCAAGCCCCTTCTGAAATCTTGATAAACCTTGGTGTTTTCAAGGGTTGATTTTTTTAATAAAAATGATACAATAGAGGAAAGAGGCTGTGCCAGTTTGGCACATGTGTGATCTGTGAGGGGCAGTAGGCAATCCCTTTACAGCAAGTCTGAAGAAAGGAGTGTCGAGACTGTCTACTCGACTGCATGTTTTGAATGACATTTTCGTCTCCTATTGTTCTTACCCCATTTTTCCCTTTCCAACGAGTCATCACCCTGCGTTTCACTCCCATTCCGATGATGAGATGCTCATTGTCCGTTCCGGCGATATCATTGCCATGACGCCAAACTCCTACTTATCCCACAAGGGGCCCTGCGTGCTCTTCTATAAAAAGCAATGTCCACATGCCCAGATTAACAGAGAGGGTTCCTCGTATGAACGGTACTGTATCCGCTTCAACCGCAATACCATCGCAGAATTTTTTCCGGACTGGTCCCTTTTTGCCTATTTCAGCCGTGAGGAATCGTTTCTACTCCCCCTCAGCGAAGCGGAGGCGGAACGGCTGGTTACGGCGGCCAATCTGCTCTACCAATGCCCTCGTTCCGATGAACAAAATATCCGGCAGCGACTCTTGCTGTGCTACCTGTTTGCAGAAGCCACCGAAATCGGCCAGCTGCGGGATTCTTCTCCGCCGGTCCACTTCTATCTGACAGCTGTAACCCAGTATATTGCCGACCACATTAAGGAAAAGTTGACCATCGATCGGATTGCATCTGAATTTTACATCGGCCGCACCAAGTTGATACGGGATTTCCGAGAATTTTTTTCTATGAGCATTTCGCAGTATATTACGATGGAGCGCCTTGCGCGCGCGCGGATGCTCTTGCAGAGCGGAGAGTCGGTTTTGACGGCCGCTGAGGAATGCGGGTTTGTTGACAGCGCCTACTTTATTCGGGTATTCCGGAAGTACTACGATATTACCCCGGCCATGTACCGCCGGCAGTGTTCAGAAAATCCGTAAATATGTGTAAAAAAAGTCCGCCCTACGGCGGACTTTTCAATAGGAAAAAAATCGGCATTCTTCTCTGTGAAGTTGCCGATTTTTTCGCGGGTTACATCCCCTTGCAGACTTGTACCCATTCCTTCTCTGGCTCCCGCGCGACAAGGACCTGCGCGCCGGCTGCAATGGCGCCTCCATAGTAGGTCAGCATCCGCCCTTCGCTCAGAGGCCGACGCATTTCATCTAACGGCTGGATACAGACCGCCTTGTCTCCCAGTGTGGCCACAAGATCGGGAAGATCCCAATACTTCAACACCTCCGGTATGAGTATCATCTCCGGCCATCGGTATGGAAATGCTGTGGCCAGACAGGCATAGGCCGCCAGGGGGTTCAGCGCCACCACCCTTTCAACCTTGTCTCTTGCCAGCAATCCCGCCAACAATGCCACCACGGCGCCTACTCCATCTCCGGCAAGAATGATCCGTTTCGGGTCCACCTCCGGCCTTGTCCTCAAATATGCCAACGCCGTCAGCGCATCCCGCACCTGGTACGCAATCAGAGGTCTTCCCTCGGCAATGGAAAGATACGTCAGGATCCTCTCAATATCATTCCAGCTAGCGCTGTCATAGGTGGTGTGCTGCGCCTCCAGCTCTCCCATACCGGATACATCCACAGACAGCACACAGCGTTCCGCGTCCGATGCTGGCTGTGCTAATCCGATAACCTGCGTCAAAACTCCCTGATGATTGAAGCCGTTCCACTTCCCTTTCTCATCGATGTACAATAGCGCAGGGCAGGCTACCGCACCCTCCCGGTAGGCAAATACACCGGGCAACACATTCTGATCCCCATGGTGCAAAATCACCGGCTGAAATATGTGATGCCACCGCTTTGGCAAGGACTCCTCTGGCTCCGCCCAGCTCCTATTTAGGTGGGGTGTAACCCCCTCAAGCTGTAACAGCGATGACAGAGAGTCCACCATCTGTTCCTCTGTAAGCTTAGGCCGCTGTGCTTGCAAGCGCAGCGCCTCCTGGCAGTTGACGGTAAACATATTGACGCAGCCTTTCGGATAACAGGCCAGCTGTTCCCTGGCAATAGGCTGAATTTCCCCCTCCGTCAGCGGCGCCCGCCATGTCTCTTTTTCAAAAAAGGCGTCCATATGGCCCACCACCTCATTGGCCATGGCGACTGTATATGCATGTCCAGAATCCTCCTGTAAAAACAAGGATACATTCTCCCCACAGCCATACAGTTCATAAACCCTCTTGACGCGCTCATATACCTCCACCGTCGTTGTGTACTCAAACACTTCGTCCAATTTGCCGCCAACGAGACACAAGCGCTTGGGCGCGATCAAACTAAGAATTTCGGTCACGTCAATGCCCTGCCCCAGATATCCGCGCCCGTGCTGCTCTGGGCAGCTGGTATACAGGCCTGTCAGGTGCAGCGCCTCCTGACTGGAAATGCAGCAAACAGGTGCGGCAAATGTGATCCGCGGATCATAGGCCGCGCAGAACATGGACGTCAGCCCACCGCCTGATACACCCGTCATAGCAAAACCGCGAGACGCATCCACATCGCTCCGCTGCTCCAGATATGAAATACAGGCCAGCGCATCCGCCATAAAATAGGTCATCGCCCAGATTCCCGTCATCCATCCAATCACACCGTTGGCAAAGTGATCGTTGAGCCTCGCCAGTTCTCCGGAACAGCCAGGTGGGCAGAAGGACACCGCGAGATAGCCATTTCGCGCAAAAGTCTGCGCACTGGCGGTGTAGCTGGGTCCAAACTTACTGCTGTGCCCGGTGGGGCAGATGACGCCCGGCCACGGCCCTCCCGTCTTAGGCCTGTACACGGATGCGTTAACTTCCCAGCCTGGAAGAGAATAAAAGAGAACATTCTCAACGATAAACTCATGAAATTCATAGGTGGAAACAGGGCGGACTTGCAGCGGCGCCAATTCCCCCAACAGAGCCGGCAGCGACTCGCGGAACACGCGGTCTACCTCCTCGCGCCTTTGCCGCCAGTCGGGAAGCGCACGCATCCCGTCAAACTTCCGCCGTCCCTCCGCAAGCCCTCTCCGGCATGCCTCCGTAATCTCCCGCTCCAGTTGCCTAGCCGCGGATATACCCTCCTGTAAAACCCGAAATTGCGCTATTTTAAACACCCCTTTCCATGTTGTGCCGGCACAATCCTACCAAGACTTTCCCCTTCCATCGATTCTCCATCGATCGAGGATTTCATCTCCCTCCTTGATCATAATCCAATCAAACGTATTGGCTGTGGTACAGCAATGCCCTGGAAGGATCTCCACCTGGCTCCCTGTGGAGTTACAGGTCCCGATTCCATTCCGATAGATCGCCGTGTGTTCCTCACTAAAAGACAGGACATCGCCCGACCGCTGCCCCGCCATCTCCGGCTCCCTCTGATCCATCCCTAGATTCTTGACGCCAACGTCCAAGACAATGCGATTGTCTGTCTTACTGATAATAGTGGAGACGATGGACAGGGCGTTCTCAAAAGGCACGCCACACCGCCGGTATGAGGTATCCATAAAAAGATAGCTCCCCGCCTGTATCTCCGTATAGACTCCGCCTTTAGCTTTTTCCCCGGCAGTCGCTGTGCTGGCTCCACTGATCTCTTTCACCGTGACGTGATGCTGTTCCAGATACGCTTTTCCCTGGCGAAGCAATGCTTCGATCTTGTGAATCTCCCTGTTGCGTTTCACCACATCCTCCTCGTGGGAAAGCTGCCCCGCATAGGCCTGGATTCCACCAAAGACTAAGTGCTCCGACTGTTCAATCTGCCTTGCCAGATACAGGACTTGTTCAAAATCAGACACTCCACAGCGCTGCATTCCTACATCCAACTCCACGTACACATAGATTCGGCTGCCCGCCAGATGTGCCGCTCTTTCTAGTTCTTGTATATTGACGGGATCATCCACACACACCGTTATTCTGGTCTTCCTAGCCCAATAGGCCAGTTCTGCTATTTTTGATGGCTGCACCACCTGATTGGCAATCAAGATGTCCGGGATACCCGCTTCCACTAGAACCTCTGCTTCCGCCAATTTCGCACATGTGATACCCTTTGCCCCCGCTTCCATCTGGAGCTTTGCAATGCGGCTGCATTTATGGGACTTAAAGTGAGGGCGCAGGTGTGCCCGGCTTCCCTCCATCAATCGCTGCATTCTCCGTCCGTTCTCCCGAAAACGATCCATATCAAGAATCAGCGCAGGGGTACTGAGTTCATCCACTCTCATAGAATTCTCCTTTATTCTTTACCGGCAAGGAGGCTGTATCCATTGGCACTGTGCCGGAGGGGTTACCGTAAGGGCTCCGTTCTCATAGATCACAAAGATCGGCCCGTACGGCGTGGCGACGCTCCCCCGCATCGACTGCAAATGCCCTGGATGCGGCGTTACTGTGAACCGTGTAAAGCCTGGCTCCAACGGCTTCACGCCTAGGATTTCTGTCAGCAGATACACTGCCGGCGAAGCGCTCCATGCGTGACAAATGCTGCGGGTCCATTCCGTGTCGCTGATGGGAAAGGTCTCCCAGCAGGTTTTGGTTCCACAGCGAAGCATTCTCCCAAAGTCCCGCTTTATCACCGGCAGTAGCGAATCCACACATCCCATTTTGGCCAGTGCGGCAAAGCTGTAATACAGGAACATGGGCGTCCCGATTTCCACCACGCCGTGGGGCGCCTCCTGGTCGCTCGGCCTCCCTAAGCTTCGATTGCTGGGAGAGCCCTTTATGTACCGGCCGTCAGCTGAGGCAAGGATCAAGGCTTCCACCGCCTTGCGCCGTTCTGGCGGCACGCAGTCATAGAGATAGGCGATGGTATTTGTCTGACGGCTGACCCGCTCCAGCTGGCGATACTGCGAATAGGGCAGAGGACTCCACTTTCGCTTCCGGCAATAGCGCGTGTATATCGCATAGCCCTTTTCATCCCGCACCGTGTCCACATAGGCGCTCCGTTCCTCATTCCACCCATACCGGTTGACCGCTTCCCGGAGCTTCCTCGCCTGATCCCGGTACTGGGCCTGCCCTTCTCTTCCGAGGGCCGACGCCATGTCAGCGGCTACATCGCAGCACTTTGCCAAACATATACTGTTCGCTAGGGTCTCCCCGTAGGAGGTGACGTCATTGTTGCCCCAGTCTAACAGATCCCAGGCGTCCGTCATCTCCACAAGCCCGCGGTCATTAATCCACCGGAACGCGTGCTCCAGCATGACGGCCACGTCCCTATAGTTGGTTCTCAGGTCGTCCAGACTCCCACCATACCAAAAATGATCCCAGCACTGTAAAACCCAATTGAAGGCAAATAGGGGAAGCCCCCCGTCAACGTAGGTGCTGTACGCAGGCAGAACAAGATTCTTCTCCTGCCTATATCGGGGATCCTGAGCTTTGTACATAGCAGTAAAATCAGGACTCAAGCTTTTTCCAATCAAGCGGATGGAATTCTGATCGTAGGCATACCCGCCGGCGCACAATAAATTCACATGGGATGTGATCTTCGCATCCCCGACCCAATATACCTGCTCATATCCCGGACAGTCGATGTAGGTGTCCTGCATACAAAGCTTGGCCGTGTCGACGCACATGTGAAAAATATCCGTTACCTCCGGATCATCACAGGCGAAGGTGCCTACCTCCTCCATCGCAAAAGCTCGATGGCACACCCCAATATACTCAATTTCCACCGGCTGTGTTCGATTCCGCAAGGTCACGGATAGATAGCGCAATCCATGTGTCCCCTGACATGTGTATTCCTGCCAACCCTCTTTGCAGATATACCGCATGGCATTGGAATGCATCCAGACAATCCCCGTGGGGCCTACCTGTTCAAATCCGACGAGATCCACGATGGTTCCACTTCCCGCCCGCAGACGAAATGTGTAATTTCCCAGGTATTCCCCTCCCATGTCGAGGATGAAGGTCACATCTCGCGCCGGATCCCTGTCAAACCATGTGGTCGCATGATTGGTGTGGAGCATATTGGGGAGGCCTACGGCTCCCACCGACTCTTGACTTCGGCTGGCACCCAGCCCCAGCGAGGGGTCGGCAAATCCGTCAGCGCTTTGCACAAATTGCTGATGCTCAACGGAAAATGCCACACTACAGTCACATGGCGGGGCCGCCTCCTCCGTCTCCTCCGCTCCTGGCAGCTCGGCCAGCTTCTCACATGAATCCCATGCATGCCAAGCGCATTGGGTCATATCCATATCTTGACGGTGCACCGTCCACTTGCCAAAATTCAGGGAAGCCTCTGTGTCCAGCCATAGCTCCAAGTCGCCAAAGGAATTGACCGCCACAAGCTCATTGGCACCGCTATGCAACCGTGCTGTGCCGGACGCTGGATTTCCATTGATATAAATCTCTGAGGCTCCATAGGAATGAAGACAAAGGGTCTCCTCTTCCGGCGCCTGTACCTGTACGCGGTAGCAATCCAGCCTGCTCCGGTTGGCCCCCTGAAAGCGGAGGCGGTTGGCCTTCGTTGGCTCAGCGGCAAAGCCAAGGGCCACCAGCTGTTTTCCTAAGGCCAAATCTTCGGAGAGCAAGCCTCCCTCATTGGGAGACAGATGGAGAAAGGGCCATTTTCCAATCTCTCCAACGATCTCGGCCTTCGCCCAGCCCTCATCCCCATAGTCCGAGGAGTACCAGCCTTCCTCCACCCTGGCATCATATTGCTCTTCCATGCGCTTCATAGGCTCCAGGGGTGCGCTGTTGCAGGATGCCTCCAGACAGAAACAGGGATTACGGTTTGCTTTCCAGGTCCCATCGGTCTCTAAAAATAGAACGTCATCCAAGAGAAGCTGTGCAAAAACGCCGCCGCGTTCCAGATGCATGGACAGAACGCTGATCCCGTTGGCGCCCTCCTGCAAAAAGCGCGTCACATCCACAGTATCATAGCTTTTATCAAAATCAAACGACCTGGCAGGGCCCCTCGTGATTTCCTTGCCATTTATATAGCACGTATGCCCACCCAGCGATGAAATTCTCAATATGGCCTTTCTGGGCAGCTTCGCCGCAGAAAAACGGCGCCGCAGTATCCACCAGTCATAGGGTTTGCTGTCGGGCCCAAAAATCCAATTGCCGTGTATCTCCACGCCCCTTCCTCCTCCATCCAAGAACTACAACATCAGGGAAAGTATAACGCACTCCCGGTTGGATTGCAACTCTTTTACTGTTTTACCGCTTAATTTTTTTTGTTGTTGTCTTTTCAAACTCCTTCTCACGGATTTGAAGCTTTCGGATGCGCTTATAGCTTGGCAACTTTTCGTTGACGTCGCGAACCACATCCTGCAGAGCGGCCCAGATCTCCTCTTTTGTAGGCGCACTGACTTTCAAGAATGCCCGCACCGCGTCTAGATTGGGAAACACGTGAGCATTGACGTACATCTCATCGTCACCTGCATATTGCTCCCCCGTAACCATGGCCTCGGAGATCAGTCCGCTTCGGTATAGATGTTCCTCCAACTCTTCCGGGAATATTTTTTTCCCATTCTTTGTCACGATGACATTTTTACTCCGGCCCGTAATGAACAAAAAGCCCTCCCCGTTCATCCACCCCAGATCTCCCGTGTGAAACCAGCCGTCCCGCATACAGCGAGCTGTCTCCTCCGGGTTTCGAAAATATCCCAACATAACTCCAGGCCCCTTCACAAGAATCTCGCCAATGCCGTTTTCATCCGGGTTTTCAATCTGGATCTGCGTATCGGGAATTGCCATTCCTACCGCGTCCGTGCGATAGTAGAAGTCATTGTTGGCCGCGACCAGGGGAGAACATTCTGTCAATCCATACCCTTGCAATGTCCGAAAGCCCAGCCGCCGCAAATCCTGAATGATTTTGGGCCTGATGGGCGCCGCTCCTGTAATCATTAAGCGCAACCTTCCTCCTAGCGCGTTGCGCGCTTTCGCCCTCACCATAGAAGTCAAAACCGGCGAACCAGAGTCCAAGAACTTTCCCAGACCGTCATGCCCCTGAAACTGCTTCGGATAGCGCTCCCGAAGGGAGACCTCCACGCCTCTCATGAGCTTCCGGTGGAATTTCTCTAGGAGCAGGGGAACCGTCACAAGAATTGTAGGGTGAAATTCTTCCATATTTTCATGCAAGTGCCGAAGCCCCTGACAGAATGTCACACAGCCTCCTTTATATAAAATCAGCAAAAATCCAAGGGTACATTCGTAGGTATGATGCAGCGGAAGAACCGATAAAACCTGATCGCTACTTTTTACACGCACGATCCGAGATATGGCCATGATGTTGGAGCAAATATTGCTGTGAGACAGCATGATCCCCTTTGGGTTGCCAGTGGTTCCCGATGTAAAAATTAGAATGTGAAACTCCTGGGGATTGATCTGCACTCTCTCAAACTCCTGGCTCCCATGTTCTATGAGCCACCGTCCCCTTTTTAGTAAGCGCTGTAGGCTTCCCTCCACCTCCCGCTCCTGGTCCAGACAGAAGAATAGGATATCGGCCGGTAATAGTCCCGCTTCATAAAATCCATCCATGAATTCTTGATCCGCGATGATCGCCCGGCAATGAGCCGCATTGATTAAATAGGCAATGGTTTGAATGTTCATCTCTTTATCCAAGGGAACCACCGTTCCAACACAGGCTGCTGCCAGATAGGAGATGGCCCATCCATAGCTATTTTTTCCAATGAGAGCGATGGCCTCGCCTTTCAAATTCTGTTCCAACAGAATCGTCCCTAACCCGCGCACATCGGTATACGCGCTTTCGTACGTAACCTCCTGCACTCCCCTCGCGTCTTTCCATCGGAAGGCGATTCGTTTCGTGTGACGCTGGGCACTTTGGCGCAGCAAATCGCGAAAATCCGTTACTGGATGGATTCGATAGTAATTCTTTTGTAGGCGTTCTTGCAGACTTTTCATTCGAGATATAACCTCCTTTTTGACTAGCATTCCATCATTTGTCAATTTGATGCATTTCTTGTACCGCAATTTACGGTTCCCTGTCAAAGCTTCGGAATGGGGTCCGTCCTGCGGCGGACTTTCCCGTAGAATCGAAAAGGGACAGCCCCCTTCTGCCGTGGCGAATGGGGGCTGTCCCGTAACTGCAAACTCAATTTTGATTGTTTTGATCCCTTATAGCTGTACTTCCCTGTGCTGTTCAGAAGAATCGTAGATTCCCTGCATCATCTTGGCGGTAATAACAACCGTATCGATATGCGACGGCAATTTCTCTCCTGTCTGGACGCATCGGACAAACGCATCGATCTCATTCCGAAACGCATCGCGGGTGCTGTATGTGGGTTTTGTCTCCAACAACGCGCCATTTTTGGACGTGTACATGGTAAAATCAGCACCATATTGAAGGCGAATTCCACCCTGTGTCCCCATAAAGTCAATGTATGTCTCATTGACACCAATGTTTTGCGCCCAAGCGCCGTGGAGTGTAATCACGGGCCCGTCGGTTCTGATGATCCCCGCAACAGAGTCATCCACATCATAAACTCCATCATACTTCGGAGGGCCTGCCCACATGTTGGTATAGACATACTCTCTCATGTTTTTTCCCAGCTTACAGAATGCTTCCCCCGATACCGTCAGCGGCGACGGGTCCCCACAGCAATACATCACAATGTCCAGGTAGTGAACTCCCCAGTCAATGAGAGCGCCGCCACCGGCAATGGCTTTCGTGGTGAACGCGCCGCCGAGCCCTGGAATCGACCGATACGCCCGAAAGCTGGCGTAAACGTGATAGATCTCACCGAGCTCGCCGCTGGAGATGATATCTTTAATGATGTTGACTCCGTTGTTGAATCGGTTGACAACTCCGATATTCAGGACTTTTCCGGTCTCATGCTGCACTTTCTGCATGGAGAGCGCTTCCGCATATGTGCGGGCGGCCGGCTTCTCACAGAGGACGTTCTTCCCTGCCCGCAGCGCGTCAATGGAAATGACGGAATGCATGTTGTTGGGCGTGCAGACGGAAATCGCCTCAACTTCCGGATCTTCCAGCACACGGTGATACTCCATGACCGCCGTCCCGCATCCATACTTTTCCACCGCATTCTGTGCCCGCTCCGGTAGAATGTCGCAGAAATACTTGATCCGGACGTCGGGATTGGCCATATAGGAAGGAATATGTGCCGAGTTTGCTATCGTTCCGCATCCGATCACTGCCACTGTTACTTTACTCATTTGACTCGCTCCTTTTCTTATGCGTGTTGGTTATAAATTCTGACGGCGATTTCTGCATCACACGCCGAAATGCCTTGCTAAAAGCCTGCGGTGTCTCATAGTGAAGCTCTAACGCGATCTGTGTCCAGCTGTAACATCCGCTTTTCATGAGCTCCACGCCTCGCTCGATCTTCTTCCGGGCAAGATAACTCTGCAATGTCATCCCCGTCTTTTCCTTAAAGAGATGAGACAGATAACTGCTGCTATAGCCCACCGCCTCCGCCACCTCCCCCACGTGGGATATCTGTGCGGCGTTGGAATCGATATATTGGATAATCCCATAGACCGTGCTGGAAGCATTCTCCTTCGTAGGCGGACGGTACGGCTGACTGTGGCCTTGGCAAAAGCAGCGATAGGTATAGATCAGGATCTCGGAGATCAGCCCTTCCGCTACTTTGTGGGAATATAGATTGGCGGAATAAAATTCATTCAACAATCGGTGAAAGGGCTCTGCTAGATGGAATTGGCCGTGGGCAACCGATAACCGGCTATCCTCAAAAAAGTCTGACACGGGCACAAGCTCCGCCTCCACCCTCCTTGGATCAATCTGAAACCCTATATAATAAAAGCGCAGCCCCTCCTGCGGTGCCGATACAATCTTGTGGGTCTCGCCATACCGATTGATCAGGATATCGCCCTTCTTCACCGCGGTTTGCTTTCCATTCTGAAAAAACCAGCCGCTTCCCGATACAATATAGCTGATCTCACTACAGATCTGCACGTGCTCCTGAATAACACACTTGCGCTCGCATTGCAGCTCGCCCAGTTGAAATAGGCGCAGAAAACCGATGGTCTTTTCCTCCTGAAAAAAAGTATTATCAAACTGAAAGAGTCTCGCTCCTCCATCCACGAGTTGTTCCCCCTCTGCCGGCAGAATCCTATGGTTTATTCTACTACAGATTCCGGCCAAAGGAAATGGGAGTTTTTAATTTTTTATCAGAATTATGGGAGCTTAGCGCTCTCGTTTCATTGTAGCGGCTTTTGCACCTCCTTGCTTGCTCGAATCCGCTGATCTTTGTATCCAAATTTGCTATTTCATCCATTTCCCCATCCTCCCTTGACAAAGTGAATTTCCATCGTATAATAAAAGAAGGCTACACAAGTAAGTTCAAGGGGGAAGTTTGATGACTCATCTGCTGCCGGCGCTGGGCATGGTTCTGGCGGGTACCGGCTTTACTTTCTTCATGACAGCTGCCGGATCCGCCGTCGTCTTTTTCTTTCGCGGCGAAATCAAACCCATCTATCAGCGAGTCTTTCTAGGGTTTGCGGCCGGCGTTATGATCGCGGCATCCGTCTGGTCTCTCATCGTTCCCGCGGTGGAAATGGCGGAGTCCCAGGGGATGGCGGGTTGGATACCGGCCGCCGGCGGGTTTGCCCTGGGCGGTCTCTTTCTCATGTTGCTGGATAAACTTCTGCCTCACCTTCACTCGGACAGCGACACGCCGGAAGGCCTCCCCTCGTCCCTTAAGCGGACGACCATGCTGGTTTTTGCTGTCACACTTCACAATATTCCGGAGGGAATGGCTGTAGGCCTCTCCTTCGCTCTCGCCGCCGGCAGTGATTCGACTGTATCTCTGGCTGCCGCCATGGCGTTGGCACTGGGGATGGGGCTACAAAATTTTCCTGAAGGCGCTGCCATCTCCCTTCCATTGAAAAAAGAAGGGTTGCCAAATTGGAAGGCGTTTGTATACGGCGCCCTATCCGGCATTGTGGAACCTATCGGTGGCGTATTGACGGTTCTGTTGATCGGGTCCATCACCTCGATTATGCCCTGGCTGCTCACATTCGCCGCCGGCGCCATGATTTACGTGGTTGTGGAGGAGCTGATTCCAGAAGCGCATCTCGACGCCCATTCCCACGCCGGGACCATCGGCGTCATGGTTGGCTTTTTAATCATGATGGTACTGGATATTGCCCTGGGATAGAGAATCGCAAGGGGCTTTAAAAAGTTGGCGTCCCGCCAACTTTGGAGAAATCTTCGGTTCGGCGGACTTTCCAATAGGGGAAGAAATTCTTCCAGTTTTTTAAAAAGGGGTTGCAAAAACATTCGGTTTGGTATACAATTAATATCGTTCTGTACACCTGTAGCTCAGAGGATAGAGCAGTGGTTTCCTAAACCATGTGTCGGAGGTTCGAGTCCTCTCAGGTGTAGGCTGATCGCCCGCCTGTTGGCGGGTTTTTTTGTATCTCTGGGAGCGTATGCCTACAGCACCGCAATCTCCATTTCCCATTAATTAGAAAATATGTAAATCTCCTTGCATTATTCACATTTTTATGGTAATCTAACTATATATTATACGGATTGGAGTGGATAATGTGAATATTAATGAATCACTAGGCATCTTATTTGATTCGATATTCTATACCTGTATTCATTTCTGCAAAAAGGAAGTCGTATTCCGCTTTCAGACATTGGTACAACAAAATGAAGATACAATTCTCTATCATTATAATACTTTTCGAGATTCAAAGCAGTCAATTGATCCTCCTGCCTCATTATTCTCACTATTCTACTATGATAAGAGTGGTTCCTGCGTCTTAATGGATTACTTTATCACTCATATTGACTTTTTTCAAGATTCTGTAGAAGATTTTTTACAAAAAATTTCAAATAAAAGAGATTTTAAGGTTTATGTATTTGAATACTATTTTGCAAAATACAAAGATACCATTGATATGGATAAACTATTACATTTAGATGGTGAAACTGTCGCTAAAGCCCTTGCCCTTATAAGTGAGACTGTAGACATAACCTCTTTTATCTATATGATATATCACTTTAGCGACTTAGTTAATGAGTTGGCTAACTACATAAATGAGCTGATTCCTCTTATAAAAGCTTATCACAAAAAAAATAGAAGTCACATAGATGAGGTTGTTAAGGCTTTTATTAATAACGAAACACTACAGCTCAAAAAAAGATTTGTAGGTGATGACTTTGTCAATTTGACAAAACAAACTTATTCTGTAAGCCTTTTGGCGCGGTATATCATTGTCAAACGAACGACAAACGGGCATCATCCATACGCATTCCTGCTAGGGTGCGAATCTATTGCTCTCCTATCTCAGGCAATTGATTATCGATATGTGACCATTGAATCTACCATTAAAACATTTGGAAATGAGCTGAAGTTAGAAATATTAAAAGAATTGAGTTCTCAGGACAGAACGATATCTCAACTTTCACGTATCTTACATATTGCGAGGAGTTCTATCGGACACTGCATTGACGATCTTCTACATGAAGTCGCTATTATCAAGGTCAAGAAGTCTGGAGTGGAAATTTATTATCGTCTCAATGCCGAATATTTTTATCGGGCCCAAAAGACGTTTGCCTGCTTTATTGATGAATTGATGCTTGCACTTCAAAAAAATTCATGATATATACCCTAATCTAGATATACAAATTGCTTATAAAGGAGGGAATTACTATGAATTGGACAAGACCTGTTTTAAACTCGTACCAAATTGGACAAGTGAGTGAACTGATTCAAATTTTTGCTCGTTCAATGTGTATGCTCGGTTTGGGCAGATAGATACACCCCATTTAAAGCCCCCCTGGGACTCCAGGGGGGCTATTTGGTTAAGAGCGAAAGGAAAAACATTTTCACACGGTTTTTGAGCGGTTGTTTACTCCCGCCGCCGGTTCATCACGGCTCCAAGGCAACCGTCAATTATTATTCACAGGCGTCAGCTGGGCGACGTAGGCCGCCTTCCAGGCCTCCATCTGCTCAGGCGTCGCTGTCTGAACACCGTTGACAAGGGAGTCTCTGTAGCTCTCCAGCGCTTCCTCCACTTGCCAGTAGGTCACCGGGTCTTCGAAATCGCCAAACTCATGGATCATATCAATATCGTTGTAGCTAATCAAATACGTGATATTCCAATCAGAACTGCCCACCACAATCTCATCGTATACTTTGTTTCCGGCAGGGAACATGGGGTTGAACAGATCAGGATCCAGCGACTCTTTCACCGTCTTGTCTGCTATGGCTGGGTTATCCGCATCCAGCACCAGGTGACCATAGGTTGCCGCCAATTCCGGATACTTCGCTGACCAATATTCATTGTTAATGGGTTTCTCATTATACCCTCTCACGCTGTCCGTGGTGTTAAACCAATCATAACTGAGGGTACGCGCGTCAGAATTGATTTTCCAACCTGGGACGTCAATATAAATATTGTCGTGGAAGATATTCTCTCGTCCTCCGCCCAGGGCAACTCCCTGCATTCCGAAATTATCAAAAATATTTCCGTAAGCTTCGATGCTGCTCAGCGCGTCGTCACAGTATATGCCGAAGGTGACGCCAGTACCTCTTGATATGTCACGCATGTAATTATAGCGGATCACCGTTCCTCTGGCCGTCCAGTTGCGCCCGCTGTAGAAAACGCCGGCATCGGAGGTATTGTAGCACACATTGTTAATATAGTTAAATTCAAAGAGAAAATCATTTCCCAAATATCCGACCGCTTGGAAGGGCAGATCGTGGATATAATTTCTGCGAACGATCTGTCCCACGCCGTACACTACCAGTCCGCTATTGCAGTTATAGATTTCGCAGTTTTCAACTATATGGCCGGCAGGCTCCAGGGTTTCAAAATCGCCACCGTCCATATAGACGCCCTCCGAAGTCAGATCATGAATACAGCATCCGCTCACAATATTGTTGTGACCTTCATCGATGTAAACTCCGTATAGACTGCACCCGCTGATATCACTGTCATAGACTCCACAGCTCTCACAGTTTATCATGGTGACTGCCGTATCCAAGGTTCCGTGGAAGTCGAGCCCCTCCAACGATACATAGGATGCATTGGTCATGGCTACAAACGGTTCACCCAGCACGTCCAGCTTAATGGTTTTATCCCCAAGCCCATCTCCCACATGCAGGTACAGCTTGTCGGTCTTCTCGCCGTTGACCAGCGTTCTGTCAATATAGTACTCGCCTGCGGTATCCAGCTCGCACAGCAGATTATATCCATAAAATCCTCCGCCGGATAGGACGCGGTCCGTAATGCTTACAGGATATTGACCTGTGATCGTCTTTTGCGTGGCGTCAACGACGGCCTGCAGGGTATTGACCTCCCACTCCCAAGCCAGACTGCCCATGATGAACACTTCATCCTCCTGCGCCCATTTATCGATGCGCGCTTCGTCAGGACTGCCTGCATAGCTTAAAACCGGGCCGGGTCTGTTGGGCAGATCCGGATCCCACGGGCTGAGATCCTGCCATCCCCTATCAACAATTGAGGTCGCCTGTATATACGTGGACGACTGGCCTTCTGTCTGGTTGGGGTAGGACGCGACCATCTGTTTGACGCCGTCCACGTATAGAATCGGAGCGGCGGGTTCCGTACCCTGGAATACAATTCTCTTTGGCAATTGGCCTGAGGGGATTCCCTCCGCCTTCAAATCGTACACCATGACCTTATCTTGGACTTCCTGCGGCAGACGCGCCAGAATCGCCGAATCTGTAACCGCCTGGAATTTGCTGTTATCCAGCGTGGCCTGGCCGGTGAACGTAACCGTTTCCCCCGGGTAGGCCGCGTAAATGATGGGGTTCTCCGCTGTGCCGGAATCAGCCTCCGTCAGTTCAAAAGAGGAGCCCCTTGTATACTCGCCGCCGCGTATATAGACGGTCACACCGCCTTCGCTGCCTTCTTGGCGTATCTTGTCGCGGGCAGCCTCCAACGTCTGAAACGGGTTATCTATCGTCCCATCGTTGCTGTCGTCCCCACTGAGCGCCACATAATAGGTTTTGGCTGTCGTGGTGGTTGCCTCCGCGGCCGTCTTGCTGGGCAGAAACGCGGAGCAAACGAGGGTCAGCATCAAAATCCATGAAAATACCTTTTTCAAAACCTTCATCTCCTTTTCACAGTGACTGTTTTGCCGACAGAAATGCTTATTTTGTATTGTGGCTCCGCTTTTTCATGACGCCTACCGTTGCAATCCCGCCTCCGCAGAGCGCGAGTACCAGACCATAGATCCAAAGGCTGCTATTGTCCCCTGTGGCTGGCTTCTGAGCAGATACTGTGGTATTGGCCGTTTTTTCGGGATCCACCGTTTTTGTAGGATCCGCCGGCGTCGTGGGATCATCCGTGTTTACAGGATCATCTGTGGTTGCAGGATCGTCCGTATTTACAGGATCACCTGTGTTTGCGGGATCGTCCGTGTTTGCGGGATCGTCTGTGGTTGCGGGATCGTCTGTGGTTGCGGGATCGGGCGGTATATAATTGGGATCGGCCGCGCCGCAGACTGTGCACTCGCCCTCCACATAGTTGTGGCCCGCCGCGATCACTGTCTGCTCCTCTGTAATCGAGGTGATTCCCTGCGCATCGCTAAAATATTGATCACACTGAGAGCAATACCAATATTCCATGTTGCCATCCTCCGTGCAAGTCGCCGCCTTGGCGTCGGTCTTGACAAGAGGGTGTCCATGGACGACCGCGCCGCCGTATTCGCTCACGGTTCCTGTCCCAGCACTTACCTGCACATTCATGGTCACAGGCGCGCTGCAAAAATCGGTATACAGGTTGCCGTTGGCCTCCTCGGAGAAGAGCTTCAATGTATAGGTTCCATCTGCCACACCTGCCAGCGGGATGGAGAGCGCTCCACTTGCTGCGCTTGCGCTGTCAGCCAGCTTAGCATAGTATTTTACATTGCCATTTGCATCCGTCAGTACACAGGAGATGTATTGGTTCTCGCCTGTGGTAGCGGCGGAGTAGTTAAACTGAAGCGTGGTTCCCGTCTGAACACTCTGTTCATTCGTTGCCACCACTGTCAGCGTCTGCGATTCATCCTGCATAGTGAACTTCACCGTGCCGGTGGTCTCTCCTACACTGACGAGGCCGGCTCCCACCGTGGCCGCCGCCTTGCCGCTTGTTGCATCCGCGGCGGAGGTAAAGAGCACATTGGAGAGATCTAACGCAAGTGCAGGCCGCACAGAAAGTTCCGCCAAAGCCGCAGAATCAATATAGTTCGTCGCGCCGTCAGCTCTGGCTTTTCTGGCTCTGCCATAGTAGGGATGGGGTGTGCGGAGCAGATATTGATCCCCATAGCTGCGGATGGTATTGTCGTTGATAACCTCCCACTCGGTCTTAGACAAGGACCATACCTTTTGGGTAATCGCCGGCCCCGCGATTCCGTCTTGGCTTGGGCTATCGACAGTACCGCCTCCCTGTAAAGTCCGATCCTTAACCGCCGCAAGTTCCTTCGCCGAAAACTCGGCCGCGATGGCATCCATCTTCAACTGCAGCGTACTTCCCGCATACTCAGTGGGCGCCACCCAGCTTGTCCCATCGGGGTTATTAGCATAGTACATTTTGTTTCCGCTGTCGTAGGTGGAGCCTTCGAATTCATTGCCATGACCTGTGCGGAATACACTCTTGCCAAACTCATCCTGCTTTGCCAAAAGCGTCACACTGTCAGACTGCTGATAGACGCCGGTTGTCCCGTCACCGATGACCCACCACTCATGCCCGGCGAAGGCGACAGTGCTCTCGTTGACGACAAGCAGTGGCGCATCCTCCTGCGCCGGTGCCGCCGATACCACCTGCGGCACTGCAAGCATAACTGCAAGAATACTTGCGAGCATAGCGGCCTTGCGCTTCTTTCTTGTTCTCATTTTCTCTGATTCCCCTTTCATAAAAATGGTTACTCATAAAATACATGTCCTTATTTTACCATATATTTCCTTGAAAAAGGAACCAAATTCTTGCCATTTTTGGCCAAAATGATGACATTTTTTACATATATTTGCTAAATTGGAATACTTTAGTTTACCTATAGTGATACTTTTGGCCCAAGGGAATATAGGCCGCGGTATCCTCCGCTCCCTCGGTCGCCCGACATAGCAAAAAATCCCTCTGTGGAATTCATAAATTCCGCAGGGGGATTTTCTCTGTTCGCTTGAAGGGAAACTCTGTCATGGGAACATCAGATGGTTATCTTTTTCCCGTATCTTGTTTCAAGAGCCTCTTTCAGTACTGGATAGAGCCGTTCCGACATGAGACGGTAGCCGATATCATTTGGATGCAGCATATCAATTGTGCATGCAAAGCGCCCCACCGCTCCAAAGACGTCGCTGTTGTCGACGAAATATACGTTCTGGTCGCCGGCGGCAACTGCATTCTCGTAAGTCTGGCGGATGATATCGCGGCGCTCCAGCAATTCATATTCGTGCCAGTAATCGTTTGCCTTGGTGAGCATAATGATTGGCAAATCCGGTTGTGCAGCGCGGATTATTTTGAAAAAGTTCTCATGGGTCTTTCTGAGATGATCTGCCGTCTCAGCATTGTGGTCGTAGTCCATGACAAAGGCCGACAGTTTCTGCTTTGCGATGATCTCCGCCATGGACGGCTCCCCCATGGCGGAGCCGGAAAATCCAAAATTGACGAAGTTTGCGTCAACCCATCGCGCCGTGTACGCAACAAAATTGCAGGAGGGGTGGGTCGCAGTGCAGCCTTCCGTGACCGATGAACCATAATATAGGATGGGATCTTCAAACGTGTAGGGCGTCGGCGGCAGGATTTCCGCGTCATCGTCGATGGCGATCTCAATATCCTCAACCTCTTCATTTCTCGGCATATAGATCGCAATATCCTCCATGGTACCTGGAAGTGAAATCTCCCGCTCTCCCACAACCTTTCCAAACTCCGGTGGGACCACAAATCCCACGTAGTCCGCCTCCATCCCTCTGCCGCGGAGGACATCGCAGGCGGCGGAACCGACGATGGGGAAGTTTACATCGGGCGTGCAGGCCTTCAGCGTCGTTCGGATCCACAACTTTTTCGTGTCGGTGCGGAAACGAACGCGCCCTCCTGTGGAGCGCACGCGCATGATGTCCACCCACTCGCTGACTTTCCCAAAAATCTCCTCAGGCGCCTTCCACAGGTGGCCCTTCTGGTACTTTGACAGCAGCCCGCTGATGACAACAGGCGCTTCATAGATTGAGATAGTTTTCATCGTCCATCTTCTCCTTTCTTAGTCAAGCACCGTGAAATCCGCGCCGGCATCCACTATGGGTTGATCAACGTTTTCAAATGTATTGTTGCGCAGGACAGCGCTGACACCGTCGCCGAGCTCAATCCCGTAGGCACAATTGCGGCTTACATTGTTTTCAAATACAACTCCGCGATAGCTGAAACTGCCATCCTCGTGCTTGCGGCGTGGAAGCGCAGTCAAAGTGCAGTCGTCCTCCGACGTGTTGCCGCGGATCACCACAGAGAGTGTGCTATCGTGTGTCTCCCCGCCGAGGAGACCGATTGCAGCACTGTTGGAGTAGAAGCCGCGCCCGCGGGTTACGCGGTTGTTGAGGATCTGCGCGAAAATCTCTCCGGCGCTGTTCCACGTAGGTCCACAGCCGCTGAGATCTTCCATCACAACGCCGCCGTTGTCGCAGAGATCATTTCCGTCCACAATGTTGGAGTATGTGCCGCCCCAGTGGTAAATCCCACGGCCCAGCGCTCCGACCTTGTTTTCCACAACAAATGTATTTTCAAATTTTTTAAAGTCCGATAGGCAGACAACGCTGGTCTCATCCAGCTCACAGTCAAGCGGCTTTTCCAGTGTCACTCCGTCGCCACCGCTTTCCTTGACGGGTATGCGGGTCCCGATTCCGCGTCCTCCGGTTACATAGATACAGCCACGGTCAAACGCTCCGGCCACCACCTCATGATTCTCAAACAGCCCTCGCAGGCAATCCTGTCCATAGTTTGTGTATAGCTGATCCATATCGATTGTAAGCCGGTCTCCCTCGCATTTCTTGATTGGAACTTCCATATGGTTGCTCCAAATGTGGAAGCAGAAGCCCTCCGAATCACAGTGCCACAGGAACGGCTTGATCCGATTGTTCGCCATATAGTAATTGGCGTGCTCTTCCATAATCCAGAAAACGCCCCGGCTTGTCTTAGATGCGCTTCCGAACACATTGTTTTCAAGAATGATATTGCGGCACTGCCGTCTCCAAGTGCTGTCCGGATTGTAGCAAGTCGAGAAGAAGTCGATGCCTCCCGCCATGTCCCCGCCGGTCATATCGTTGCCGCTGATGACGACATTCTGGCCCCCAAGAATGGCAAGGCAGTTGCCACCGCCCTCGATGACATTATCCAAAACCTTTATGTTTCTGCCTTTGATCGCAATCGCCACCCAAACACAGGTAACCGACGGATAATTCGAGATGGGCTGTGCATATTTTTTCGAGTTCTCATACTCCCCCACATAGAAGGGTTCCGTCCTGTCTGCTTTGCGGTGGACAATATAGGTCGGAGACTGATAGATATGGCAATTCTTGATGACCACATTGTCCGCATCCCGGTCGTCGTCAATCAAATTGGCATAACAGGGAACGCGATTGTAGGCATCATCGCCGAGCTTTGGCGCGCCATCACGGATCGGTGCACCGATCACCACCGCGGAATACACACTCATGATATTGATATCCTCGATGGCAAAATCCCCGTCCCCTTTGATGAACACAGGTATGTCACTCCCCTGCCGGTATGTCCCCCAGCCGTCGCGGGGATTCATGCCGAGGGGAAGCTCAAGCCATACCCTGTTGGGATCCTCACCCTTAAGTTTGACGCCGCGGGGAATGGAAATCGAGCCATAGAAATGGTACCGGCCCACGGGAATCAGAACCGTTCCGCCACCTGCCGCGGCTGCCGCATCCAGCGCCCTCTGGAACCCTGGAGCGCTGTCCGGAATGTTTTCATAGGTTTTATCATAGACGTAATCTGAGGAATTTGCGACAAAGCCCACAGCGCCGTAGTCACGCACATTGAAAATTTTGCTGTCATCCTTTACGGCGTCCAGATAGCCGCAGGGGAACACCTCTGTTTCAAGCGCAACCGGCACGCCGCTTTTTTCGTTCAGTATATATACCGTGCATGCTCCGCACGGAACGCCGGCCGGAACAGGCGCCTGCACTTCATAGCAACTCGCCGCGGTAACGGACAGCTCATGCAGTTCTCCCTGGCTGTCGCGCAGAAAGGCGCTGACACCGTGTCCCGCGGTGAGCATTTTCCCGTAGCCGTGAACTTCTTCGCCGCTGAGATCAAAGCAGTCAGGCGTTGCAAAGCACTGTCCAAAAATACGGAGCTCCTCACCCGCTATGACCATATCATTCTGAAGCCACTTTATTTCTGGAACATTCATGTTATAAGGCGCACTGACTTCCCCACCGCTTTTGACGGTAACCTGCCATCCGCTGAATTCACCGTCCGGCGTCTTTACCGTGAGAATATGTCCGTCCGCATTCTTCACGATTTCTGCTTCGCTCTCTTCCCCGGACGCAAACGTCATCTCTGAAATCGCCTTTCCAGCCGAAAGGAAAGCTTTAACCTCATCGATTCCGGCGCTCAGCCTTCTCATGAAAACCTTTGCGTTTTCAAAACCGTCCCCAGTGATCACCGCCAGATTTCCAGACGGAACGGCGTTTGTGATGTGTCGAATTATGACTCTATCATTAAAATTCTGCATGCTTGTTGCTCCTTTGAATTGCTATTCTATTTTTTTCTATCCCGCACCGCGCTTGTAGGCTTAGTCCAACTCTCGCGGGATAGCTCCTTATTTGGGGTACTGGATCGTGACAATCGTGCCCTCCGTTTTACCCCTTGTGACTGTCAGCTTGCCCCTGTCTCCATAGATGAGCCGGATTCGCTGATATACATTCCGCAGCCCGATATGCTGTATCTTCTGAAAATCCATCTGCCGCATGGCGTCGTTCAGCTCCCAGATCACATCATCCGTCATGCCGACACCGTCGTCGGACACATGAATTAACACTGCATCCTCTAAGGTCTCGCCCTCAATTCGCACTGTCCCATGATATTGCTTTGGACGCAGGCCGTGTTGAATCGCATTTTCAATCAACGGCTGTAGCGTCAGCTTGATGACGGGCAGTGACAGCATCGCATCCGGCACCTCGATGGAATAGTGAATGTCCCCCTGGTACCGAAATTCCATGAGCTGCATATAGAGTTTCACATGCTCAAGCTCATCCCGCAGCGGCACTATGTACGTATCCGTCGACAAGCTGATTCTGAGAAGGATCGCTAGATTTTGAATCATATCGGTCGCTTCGTTTTCCCGACCCAGCAAAAGAACCATGGTATCCCCTATCGCCTCCAGGGTATTGTACATAAAATGTGGATTGATCTGGCTTTGCAGCGCGAGTATCTGGGCGTTGTGCAGGCTCGCCATGCGCTCCTCGACCTCCTGCTCGAGGCTCTCGTTTTTCGACTGGGTATCCAGCATAATTCGTTTGATCGTACTGATCTCGTTCAGCCGTTTCTCTGAATTCTGGGCGGTCAGGGTGGAACTCTGATTGACGATCTCCATCAGGCTCTCAATGGGGTGATACGCGGATCTGGCCAGCAGTGCGGCAATCACCAGTTCCAGAAAGATGGAGAGGATGACCATTTTCACTAAGAAATCGTTAATATAGACATTATTGCTGTATGCGTTGTTAAACGGCGTGAGATAGACATACCGCATGGCCCCATCGTCAGACGCCATCTCCGATATGATATAATCCTGGCCCCACATGTTCGCGATGGTTGTGAGTTCCTCTCGCTGGTCCAGGTATTCCAGGAGATTATCGAGCTCTTCCTTTTCATTGGAAAACAGCCGAAATTCATCTGAGTACGCCAGCAATCCGCTCTGCACGTCGATGGCCAGCAGAGTGGATTGGTTCGAGACATTCCGGTAACTTCCCCTCCCCAAGTATTCGCTCAACTCGACCATATCGATGTTAAAAACCACCGCGCCACATTTAACCTGGTCGTTCCCCATGATAGGGCAGATCATTGTCATGAAATACGGATACCGGTTCTGCATATAGCGAACCTGCAAAATCCCCCTTGACGTGTGAAGCTCCTCATACAATGGCAGCCACGTCGTGTCTTCCAGGATGTCCAAATTGGTGAGCGCCGTATTTTTCACAAAGGAACCCGACTTTTCCAGGTAGACATAGATCGAATCCACATACGGATACGAACCCCGAATCACCTGGTTGACCGAAAAGATACTGCTCAGGTAGGATTGACTGTTCAACACCGCCTCCTCGCTCGTCTGAATCTTCAGATAGTTTAAGGCGTTGATCTGCGTTATGCCATACGTCATATTTTTTATGGATTGGAAACAAGAATCCAATTCCTCAACGCTGTTCCTCATCGATGTCTGGTTGACGTTGAAGAGCTCTTCCCGGGCGTTGGAGCTCAGATGCCTCCCGTACGCTATGTTTAGAACCACCATCGGAAGTGTAATAAACAGGATGCTGATGACGAAATACCGTATCAAAATGCTTTGGAACCGGTAATCCCTCAAATACGTTCGAATTCGCGCTTTGCTGTCTTTTTTCATAACTTATATCCTGCGGGCCATGTATTCTTTTACAGAACAGTTAAAATAGGCTTTAAAGACCGACTTAAAATATTTCACATCGCTGAAGCCGATGGCCTCACATACCGTCTCTAAATCTACAGTCCCATCTTGGCTGAGCAGTTCCAGCGACTTCTCCATCCGAATCCGGTTCAAATATTTTCCAAAGGATTCTCCGGACTCCATGGTGAATTTACGCATGAACTGGCGCTGGCTCAGGTTCGCCCAACGTGACACGCTCTCCACCGTCAATGCTTCCCCCAAATGTTTCTGCATATAGTCTTTCGCCTCTTGAATGACCGTATCCCGAACCCAAATCCTCTCATTTCGGCAGGACTCGGCCAGCTCTTTCTCAATGGCTTCCAGCTGCTGGATCATCTCCCCTACCGACAGATCGCCGATGGAATTTGTCAGCTGTTCCATCCTGGGAGTCACGGACAACTCCTGCTCCCGCATACAGGCAAGAATCTCCCTGTGCATCTCACTGATGATGGAACATTTAACCTCCGCGGGCGCCGTCTCGGCCAGATACTTTTCCTGTGCGATGCTAGTCCAAATTTTTTTGTCCGTGGAGTTGTCGACCAAGGCTCCGATGTTCCGCAGCAGCATGGTGATCCGTTTATAGTCCTCTGGCTTATACACAACGAATTTCTTAGACCGCTCAACCTTTTCCAACTCTTCCCGCAGACTGATGAAAGTATTTTGCAGCTCCTGCGGCTTGACAGGCTTCAGGAGATAATCAAACACATTATATTGAATTCCCTGTTTCGCATAGGCGAACTCCTGGTATCCACTGAGGAAAACCACCTTGACGTTGGGGAAGAATTCATGGACAAATTTTGCGACCTCCATACCGGATATTTTACACATCCGTATGTCGGTCAATACAACATCGACGGGATTTTTCTTCACATAGTCGATGACTGCGTCGCCGTCATTGCAAAGCGCCATCAGCTCATACCCCATGGATTGCCAATCGAACCGTTTTTCCATGGTTTTCAGGATGATTGGCTCATCGTCTGCAATAATTAGCTTGAACATTAATGAACGCCTCCATTTCATATTGTCCGTGACTATACTTAGAGTATACCACATTGAGCCTCGACTCTCAATACAGTAAGCGTCCTATCGTTCCTCTCTGAAAAAAATAGCGGAGTTTCCCCCGCTCTTTCCCGTATGTCCCTTACTCCACAGTCTCCAGCCATCGACGGGTCATAAATTCATGGCCCACCATGGTCGGATGGACCCCATCCCACACCAAATAGGCGGAATCCACCTGCCGTGCCAGCGAGTCAAACATATCCTGGAATGGAACAAACGTCAGTTGAAACTCTTTTGCCAATCTCCGCACAATCTGCTGAAGTTCTATCAGATGCGCACACACCCTCTCCACCTTTGCGGCCTGCTCGATCCTCGTCTCCGGAAGTGGCAGAAAAAATGGTTCACAGAGAATGATTCTGACTCCCGGAAGCAGCTCCAGCGTATCCTCCAGGAGCAAGCGGTACATGCGCTCAAAGAATTTAGAGGGAGTGGCGGTGCGAGTCCACCCCATATCGTTGCCCCCGATGAGAATATTGAGTATGGTGGGTTTTACCCCGATCGTATCATCCTGCCACCGGGCATACATTCCAATAAGATTGTCTCCGCTCACGCCCCGATTGACAAATACTGGTTTTTCTGTAACATAATCCGCGCCGAGTCTAGCCGAAACCATACAGGCATAGCCGTGGCCAAGAATATGGTTCGGATCCTCGCTCCTCCCCCGGTTCCCATCGGTGATGGAATCCCCCTGAAATAAAACAATATCGCCCTTTGTCAGTTTCATTGCGCCCTTCCTCCCTATAGGATTCTTTGTCCTCTTCCACTCCATCACGCAAACTCTATGTCATATTGCTGCCCTTTTTCGGTATCAAAGCATAGGATCCGGTCCCCCTCCACCCTATACTCTGTATGAATTCCATCCTTCCCATGGACGGACTTGAGGCTGCCCTTCAGCAAAATCCGGCACGGGCCTCCGGCCTTTGACTTTATCTCCGCCTTTCGCGCCTTTCCATTGTCCCACGCACAGGAAATCTCAAAAGCGCCTCTCGCCACCAGACCTCGGAAGCTCCCTGAATTCCAGGCTCTCGGCAGCGCCGGCAGAAGATCAATGTACCCCTCGTGACTCTGCAACAACATTTCCGCCACACCGGCCGTTCCGCCGAAATTTCCGTCAATCTGGAAAGGTGGATGGGCATCCCACAGATTCGGCATTGTGCCCTTTTGGAGCAGACATTTCAACAGGGTATACGCCTTCTCCCGATCCTTTGTCCGTGCCCAGAGGTTCAGGCGGTGCGCCATCCCCCAGCCGGTGGAGATATCGCCCCGATATACAAGAGTATTCTTTGCGGCCTCCATCCACTCCGGGGTATGGCTGCTGATCAAAGTCCCCGGATACAATCCTACCAAGTGTGAGACATGCCGGTGATTTTTTTCGCCGATCTCACCATAGTATTCTTCCTCCCGGTATTCCTTGATCTGTCCGGACTTTCCGATCTGCACAGGATCAAGCCGGTCAATCTGTTCTTTTAACGTGTCCGTCAGCTGATCAGAAATGCCTAGAATATCCGCAGCTTCCAACGTGTCGCGGTGATTCTCCCAGATGAGCTGCTGGTCGAAGGCACATCCCATCGTGGGATGATACCGCTTATACTCATGGTCCTCAAATTGTTCCGGTGACCCAGAGTAGGTGACTAACCAGTTTTCCCCGTGGAGCTCCACTGTTTTGGACAGAAATTTTGCCATTCCCGAAATCGCCGGGTATGTCACGTTCCTGAGGATCTCCTCATCCCGGGTAAAGTCGTAGTATTCCCAGAATAGCTTTGACGTCAGGGCGCCGGTCGCCGGCCCGGAATGGTCGGCCTGATCCCTGCCAATCATGGTGGCGGATACAGAATAGGGGTACGCATCGGTTCCGATACACCACCCTGTCTCCCCCTCAACATAGTTTTCCGGATATTCCCTTCTAATATAGTCTGCCGCATGTTCCTCGGCGGACGCTACATACGCCTGATGATACGCCGCATAGGCCTCAAACGTCTCCGCCAGATTGGTGGAAAAGGCTGGCCAATAGTTCATCTGCACATTGATATTGTGCCAAAAACCGCATGTGAACGGCGGCTTGCGGTACCGATTCCACACGCCCTGTAGCGTCGCCGGGAGGGTTCCCCTGCGGGATGAGCTGATGAGGAGATAGCGCCCGTATTGAAAATAGAGCTCTTCCAGATAGCGCCCTAATTTGAAGCTATCTTTCTTTTTGTCCTTAAAATAGGGAATATCCTCATACCGCCGGTAGTCTCGCTGATACTCATACAGCAGCCGGTCCGTCGGGATATCGCTCTCCTCCCCGCCAAAGTCCACCTCAACCCGTCCGAATAGCCCCTGGTAATCCGCCTCATGTCTTTGGTACAATTCCTCATAGGTCTTTCCGCACGCCTCATCGAGAATCCTCGTAACATCCTCATGGGGATGGGGATATACAGCTAGCTTCTTTAGCCGGTCTGGCTCGGTGAAAACCCGGCTTTCCAGATGGTAGTTTGTGCCGATAGCCACGACGATCAAAGCCTCGTCGGCGTTTTCCACCACAATCATGCCATTTTTGTTTTCCATGGTGCCGCCGGTCGGTATGACTTTGATCTGTCCCTCAAATTGGATGTTATAGTACTGCATACTCCCTTCCAGGATAATCCGGTCGCCCGCTGAGCGCACCGTACCGTCCTTTCCGCCGTGGTCTCCAGCTTTATTTTGGTAGGCACAGAGGAACGGCACCTCGGCGTGTACACCAAAGGTCAAGGTCCCTTTGCGGGATGCGGTCATTCTCGTCACAAAAACCCGGTCCGGATAGCTCACAAAATGCTCTCGGGTATAGCGCGAGCCCTCCCAGTCATATTCTGTTTTGGCAATCCCCCGGTTTAGATCCAGCTCCCGCCGGTACGCCTCGGTTTTGCTATGGCCGGCGTCGATATAGACCTCAGCAAAATTATTGAGCCCCGCAAGCTCATAGGGGTTAAACAGTGAATTTTCCGTAATCTGAAGGCGCTCCGTCATGGTCCGCCCGAACACATTCACGCCCATGTATCCGTTTCCGATGGGAAGCGACCACTTTTCCCAGCCATCATCATCACAGAGGGGCTGTTGTCCGTCGGCTTCAATGTGTTCATTTCCATACGGCGCTTCTCGATCATACCACAATGCTAACTTTCTCATAGAACGATCCTCTTACATCCTGATGTATTTGTTTTTAAAATACGGCCAGACGCAGGTAAAGAAACGCTGAGACTCTCAGCGTTTCTTTATCCATAGTTGACGCCGTGTTTATCGATCAATTGTTTCCTTCAACGTGCGGGTGCTGAACATCCGCGATTCCAATCACAGATTATTCGATACCGGGATAGTTCCAGCTTGTAATTCCGTTTTCTGCGAGGTAGTCATTGACCTGGTTTTGGATCTCTTCCGTCAAAGCCGGCATTCCAACCTGGTCAAGCTTCGCGCGCATCTCCGCATACGTCTCTTCCCACTTGTCACCGATGTAGCCGTACTCCAAGCTCTTCAGATATTGTCCGGTCACCTCGTTGATGTTGATCAGAGTATCGTCCACGTCATTGACATCGCGGTCTACAACGAATGACATCAGCGGCGAAGAATACACTTTACCACTCTTTTCGATTTCATAGGCCAGCGCATAATCGTTGACCGTGTTGCCATCCTCAAGAAGGCTGTTGTAGCAGTTTCCAATAACCCATTTATACTGCTGGTAGCTGGTATTGCCATCCTTGTCTTTTACCAGAGTGATCGTGCCGTCGTCATTCTTGTTGTAGTGCGTTCCCTCAATGCCGTAGCACCACAGCTGGTACAGTTCCGCGTTTTTCCAGAATTCATTGTAGAACATCATGGCGCGCTCCGGATTTTTCGCCGTGTAGGGGATGCTAACGCCTGTGGCGTCGCCAAGATTCATATAGTTGTCAAAGGTGATGGGAACAACTGTGACGTCCAATCCACCATACCGGGTCTTCAGAATCTCTTCCTCTTCCTCAACGCTGCAATAGTAGTTGACCCAGCGCGTTACATAGTTGGTGTTGTCCAGAGTGCCATTCCACTCGTTGCTCTCCATGCTCGTGGCGATATCAGAGCGGATATATCCTTCCTTAAACCATTTCGCGGCATACTCATACCACAGATGAGAATAACTGTCCTCGGCAAAGCGATCTTTCACCGTGAACGTGTCATCGGTCCAGTCAATATACCACATCCACTCAATATTTTGATAGCGGTAGGGGAATGCGATATTCTGAACGTTGTAGACTCCCAGGTACATCTTATCGTTGGCTTTCAGAGCCGCAAGGTATTCCTCCATCTTTTCAATGATCGCTCTGGTTGTCTCTGTGGAAGAGTTCTTCGCAAAGTCGCGGTATGCCTGTTCCAACTCGCTCGTCCACGTATCCGGTACATACTGGAGCAGCTCGTTGGGGAACGCGATTCCCTCGTTTACGCTGGTCAATCCCTGCCATGTGGGAATGAAGTACAGCTTTCCGTCGGGAGCGCGGTGGTTGTCAAGCGAAGCCTCGCCGAGAAAACTGGCGATGTCCTGGCCATACTCGGCAAGCAGATCGTCAAGGGCAAGGACGTTTCCTTTTTTGGCATCCTCAGGATCCCTTGTTCTCCAGGCCAGATCGACCGCTTCCTGAGTTGAAAGCATCTGCGCCCAGCGGGTACCATAATCATCGTTGCTGATCTGTGTAAATTCTACCTTGGTATTGGGCAGGTACTTGGCCAGCTCTTTATTGAATTCCTCGTACACCATGTCGGTATCCTGGTATGTTGAGCCGTAGCCCACCCAAACTTGCAGGGTTACATCCTTCAGTTCCTCAGCGCCAGAGCTTTGGCTTTCATTGCTGTTGTTCACCGGTGTGGAACTGTTGCCACTGCCCGAATCGCTGGATGCCCCGTCGTCTTTCTTACAGCCGGCGAAGCAGCCTACGACCATCAGCATGGCGAGCAATAAAGACATTGCTTTTTTCATGTTATGTCTCCTCCTAGTTCAAATTGATTTATCAATCATCTGGCAGACGCCCGCCAGACAATGTGATCGGTTGGTTATCCCTTCACAGACCCGACGACCATTCCCTTTGAGAAATACTTTTGGAAAAATGGGAAGATACAGATCATCGGCCCGGCGGCAACGACGCACATGGCAAATTTCAGTGACTCCGTCGGCGCCGCCTTCTTTATATCTTCCTGGGCAATGGGCGAGAGATCGCTTTGGCCGGTCTGCAGGGATTTTAGGAACTCGTTCTCATTGAGGATTCGATTCAGCAAGTACTGCAGCGTGTACAGTTTACTGTCCCGAATATAGATCAGCGCTGTCTGATAGTTATTCCATCCTCCCACGAAGCCCTGAAAGCCAACTGTGGCGAAAATTGCTGTGGAAAGCGGTATAACAATTTTAAAGAATATATACAATTCTTTCGCTCCGTCCAGCTTCGCAGCCTCAAACAGCGACTCCGGAATACTCCGGAAAAAGGTGCGGAACATAAAGACGCTATAGCCGCTGGCGCACATAGCCGGCACGATATAGACCCAAATCGTGTTATTGAGGTGATAATATTTGGAATAAATGATATACGTCGGAATCATGCTTCCGCCAAAGAGCATGGACAGCAGATAGGACGTGATAAAAATCTTTTTAAACCGAAAATTGCTCCTCGACAGGGGATATGCGGACAGTCCGGTTATGACAAGGCCCAGCGCCGTCGAGGCGGTCGCCGTGAAAAAGGTGACGCCATATGCGCGGATGATCGTGGAGGGATTGTGAAAGACCGTGCGGTATGCCTCCAAGGAAAACTCAACGGGGAATATATGAAATCCCGCCGTAAGAATTGCGTCTTCGCTGGTCAACGAAGTCGCAATGACCAACAGCATCGGCAGTATGTAACAGAGGGATAAGAGGATGAAAAAAGTATTCAGCAAGACTGCCGGCAGCCGAACCTTCCTCTTTTTTACAGCTATAGCGCTCATGACAGACTCCTTCCTTAAAATAGCGAATTCTCCGGCGAAACTTTTCTGACGACAAAATTCGAACTCAAGATGAGAATCGTGCTGCAAATCGACTGCAAGAATCCCACTGCCGCGCCTTTTGCATAGCTTCCTTCCTTCAGCGCTCGGAACAGATATGTCGGCAGAATATCCGTTACAGGGTAGAGAGTCTGAACATCGCGGGGAATCAAGTAGAAGAGGTCGAAACTTCCTCCGATCAATCCCGGTGAACCGAGAATCAACATAAGGCAGAAGATGGGGACCAGATGCGGTATGGATATGTACCGGGTTTGCTGCCAGTGGCTGGCCCCATCAATCTGTGCCGCCTCATAGAGCGTGCTGTCGATACCCATCAGCGCCGCGAAGTAGAGCATACTTCCCATGCCAATCCCCAGCCAGACATTCACGATGGTCAAGATCAGCGGCCATATGGGTAAAATTGTATAAACATCAATGGGACTCATCCCCAAAAAACTCCGAATGTCGTTGAGCACCCCGAACCTCGGACTCAATATGGCATAGGTGATAAAGCTTATGACAACCATGGACATAAAGTTCGGGAAGCACATCACCGTCTGGTAAAGCTTCAAGGCCGATCTCTTTTTTACATCGAAGAGAAGCAGGGCAATGATAATATTACAGATGGGGCCAACAAACAAAAACCAGAACCCATACATAACCGTATTGCGCATAACCCGGCCCAGGGAAATCGACTTAAAAATCCAGGTAAAATTCTTCAATCCAATCCAGGGGCTTCCCCACACGCCCAATTTGTAATCGTAATCCTTGAAGGGCATGACAATGGATGCCCCCGTGGGAATATAGTAGAACAGAATCTGTCCGATCAAACCAGGAATGCAGAGCAAGAGCAGTTCCCGGCTGGAAAAATCTTTAAGAATACTTTTTCGTTTGGGAACTACTGAAGTCTTGGACTTTTGCAATTTCCCTAATTGCGCCATATGATCTCCACCTTTTATTTTAAACTCGAAACTTATATTAGTATTTTAACCTGTTTTTTGATTCTTTGAAACCGAAATTGTTGCCATTTTTGGATAAAATCATGCCATGTTGCACGGATACGGTATCAAACTATCCAAAATGATAGGCAGCATTTGGTATATATTTATAAGTACAGGTTACCTTTTGAATTCTGTCCTCTCGGCGGACTTTCGTATAACAAAAGGCGCGGAGGCCTTTTAATCGCCTCCGCGCACATCTTTTCTTGCTTGACGGTTATTGGATCATTGACGCAGAATCCTGATCTAAGAACAGAGTAAAGTCCTCATGCTCCTTTAAAATAGTAGCCGGGATTGTATTGGTCGTATGGTTGTTTAGGGTGTCATATATAGCTTTAGCCTTCACTGCATAGGGCACGCAGGAGACGATTCGCTTGCATTTCATGATTTGAGATACACTCATGGAAATCGCCTGCTTAGGCACCTCCTCCACGCTCTTGAACCAGCCTTCGCGGACCTGTTGCTGCTTACAGGTATCATTCAAGTTCACCAATAGATAGGCGTCCTGGGTATCGAAGTCCGCAGGCGGATCATTGAACGCGATATGGGCATTTTCTCCGATGCCGATCAATCCCACATCGACTACCTTTTCGCGGAGCTTCTCCGTCAGGGCCGGAATGTGGGAAAGATCCCCATCCACTAGATAGGCGCCCTTCAGATTCACTTTGGAGATAAAGCGCTCCTTTAAATACTTTCTAAAGCTTGCAATATGTGTTTCCGGCAGATCCACATATTCATCCAGATGAAACATCTCGACCTTGCTCCAATCCACATTTTCTTGAATTAAAGCTTCCAGTGTGTCCAGCTGCGATGCCCCAGTGGAAAGGACGATTCTAGCCTCTCCCTTCTCCTGAATACACTCTCTCAATACCTTACCCACGTGCTGAGCTGCCTTCTGGCCCAACTCCTTAGAATCCTTACATACAAAAATCTCCATGTCTGTGTCTCCTTCTATTATATTATAAAACTATAAAGTTTTACGAACACGTGTAATACAACAAGTAAAAAAATTATTCGGAGTTAAGCTCCCTCGTAGATTCACGAAGAGTAAGCTCCGGAATAATCTGCCGGTAAACTCTCTTTCTATGATCTGCATCTTCCGTCATCTGTGTCTCATAGAGATCAAGGATTCCATCAACGACCATGCGCACCGTGGGTCCACAGGTAGTCAGAGGAACTTCATAGATTGACATCTCTGGAATATCATCATAGCCGATAACGGAAACATCCCTAGGGATGGAGATATTCCACTCCCGCAGAATATTAATGAAGCCAAAGGCGGCATCTTGAGAATCAAGTAGCAGAGCGGTGGGCCTCGAAGGGCTATCCCAAAGGGCAGCAAATTTTTGGCTCAATTCCCTATGGTTTGCCAAAAAACCGCCGTAATATGTCGTTTCTAGTTTAACGAAATAAGAGGGATCAAAGTCCAGCTTTGCATCAAAAACCCCTTTTAGGTAGCCGTTGCTCTTGTCCGTCTCCTCCCCGATAAAAGCAATCCTCCGGTGTCCTAGCCCAGCGAGATAGGTGACCGCGTTATAAACGGCGCGCTTTCGATCAATGGCGATCTGATGCGCTCCTTCCAATGAGCCTCCGCCGACGACGACGATCTGCCCAGGATACCGCTCCCTTTCCTTGAGAAAGTCCAAGGAGGGCCTCCAGTCTGGAAAGAACCAACACATAACGAAATCGATAAAATGTTCCCGAAAGGTTCGCAGTGCTGTCACCGGATCGGACATGGATGCCACTACATCGATGCCGCGCGCTCCCGCTTCTTCCTGGAGGGCATTCGCCAAATGATAGAAAAAGATACCTTCCGCTTTCGGCCAAATAAACCCTATGCTTCGATTTCCCTTATTGGCCAGCCTTTTCGCCGCCATGTTGGGGGTGTAATTCATCTGTGCGGCTAGCTTCAGAATCTTTCTCCGCGTCTCGTCGCTAACCCCGGGGGCATTGTTCAACGCCTTTGATACCGTCGGATGACTGACGCCTGCCGCTATGGCAATATCTTTTATTGTTACATTGGCCATTCGCTTTCCCCCTTCTAATTTTTATGACACCATGATACTACACGTGTTCGTCCCTGTCAAGATCTTAATTTGTTGATGGGGTGATTTGTCGACAACTTGTGCTCTCTCATACCACCGCAAATCTTAAAACAAGACTGTGGATTTTTTATTTATACTTATTCTTTCTCTATTCTTGTGCCGTCACTCCTGCTACACTATTATAGAATACATTCGTTTCGTAAGGGGCAATGTCAAATGCAATCTTACAGGAAAGCAATACAAGATTTACGGATGTTCTTGATCCTGTGGTCAACCCAATCCCTTTCATCTCTCGGCAGCGCTATGACCAGTTTTGCGCTGGTCATCTGGTCCTATCAACAAAATGGCTCCGCGCTGACGACTTCTCTGCTGTCCATCTGTTCCTATGCGCCATATGTGGCCATGAGCATTTTTGCAGGCGCGCTGAGCGACCGGTGGAACAAAAAGTATACCATGCTGGTCAGCGACACTCTTGCCGCCCTCTCGACCTTGGCCGTCCTGTTTCTGTTAAAATCTGGTCAACTCCGCATTGGCCACCTCTATCTGTTGAATGCAGTAAACGGTCTGATGAATACGGTCCAACAGCCGGCTTCCGCCGTGTCCGTCAGTCTTCTCACGCCGCGGAAGTATTATCAGAGGATAAGCGCTCTCAACTCGCTATCGAACTCCTTGATTACGGTTCTGACGCCTGTTATCGCCACGGCGCTGTTGACCTTCAGCAGTATCGACACAGTGATTCTCCTGGATTTAGCAACCTGTATCGTCGCCGTCTCCTGTCTCGCCCTCTTGATTACAATTCCAGAAACGGGAAAAGGGCAGACTTCAAAAGCGGAGCCTCTTTTTATTTCCGCAAAAAAGGGATTGCAGTATTTACATAGGAACCGCGGGATCCTCGATCTAATTTTATTCCTGGCGGCGATTAATCTTGTCGCCTCCATGTATAACGCTGCGCTGCCCGCCATGTTATTGTCCAGGAAAAACGGGGGAAAGGCCATTCTGGGAATGGTTAACACCTGTGCTGGGCTCGCTACCCTGGTGGGAAGCGTGCTGGTATCGCTGGCTCCACCGCCCAGAAGCCGGGTCCGCGTCATATGCAATGCTCTTCTTTTTTCTATGAGTACAGAGAATTTGGTGCTTGCCCTGGGAAGAACGCCGCTCGCCTGGTGTATCGGCGCCATCCTCGGCTGGATTTTCATACCGGTCATGAATGCCAATATGGACGCCCTTCTGCGTTCCTATATTCCCGTAGAAGTCCAGGGCCGGGTTTACTCTGCTCGAAATGCGCTGCAATTTTTTACGATTCCGCTGGGCTATTTCCTAGGGGGCTTGTTGGTAGACACCATACTTGAGCCCCTTATGGCTTCGCAGGCGCAAGACAGTATACTTGTCGCTTTAGTCGGCAGTGGAAAAGGCTCCGGCGCCGCCATTCTATACCTAATTATCGCCGTCCTCGGTGTGATGGTCTGCCTGATCTTTCGACGCGATCGACAACTATGGGCGCTGGAGGATCGAAATCCCCATGGCACGGTATAGCAGCCTGATCTTCCCATTATCATGCAGTCCTAGGCAGATGACCGGCCTAAACATGAGATGATGGAGCGCCATTTTTTCGCGCCCTTTGCGAAAAAATACGACTCGTCCCTTGACGGTGTGGATAGTCGAAACGGACATAAAACGCTGATTGCTTGCGGCGGTGAGATATGGTATACTTGTAATCGATAAATAAGGATTAACATGGAGATAAACAGATGAATTTTGTAACGAAAGAACCAATAAACAAGGGCTGGTCAAGCGATAAAAAATACTGTGTCACTGATGAGAATGGTACACGGTATCTTCTGCGCGTTTCTGATATTGCTCAGCACGACACGAAACAGTCTGAATTTAATATGATGAAACAAGTGGCTTCCTTTGGGGTACCTATGTGCCAGCCAATCGAGTTTGGCACTTGTGAGGACGGTGTTTATTCCATTCAGAGCTGGATTGACGGCGAAGATGCTGAACAGGTTATGTCGGGTTATTCTGATACCGAACAGTATGTATATGGCTTGGAGGCAGGACGTATTCTTCGCAAAATCCACTCCATCCCTGCGCCTGCAACACAGGAGGATTGGGAAATCCGTTTTAACCGCAAAATGGACTATAAAATCAAGAAATACAGTGAGTGCCCCATCAAGTATGAGAACGGACAGGCATTCCTCGACTACATAAACGAGAACCGTCATTTGCTGAAAAACAGACCGCAGGTTTATCAGCATGGCGACTATCATATCGGAAATATGATGATCGGCAGGGGCGGAAAGCTATATATTATTGATTTTAACCGTAATGACTATGGTGATCCTTGGGAGGAGTTCAACCGTATTGTTTGGTGTGCCCAGAAAGCCCCTCTCTTTGCTTCCGGTATGGTGAATGGCTACTTTGATGGCGATGTGCCGCTGGAGTTCTGGAAGTTGCTCGCTCTTTATATTTCGAGCAATACGCTCTCCTCTGTATACTGGGCCATTCCTTTCGGCCAGAACGAAGTAGATACCATGTTGAACCAGGCCAAGGAAGTGCTGTCCTGGTATGACAATATGCGTAACCCCATACCGACTTGGTATTTCAAAGGATATTATCTGCAGTATGCTGACGCGGTACCTTTTAAGCTGAAGAGTGCCTTCGATTTCAGTTTCCTGAGTGAGTATGGTACAGTATTCAAAGTCTATGATGACCAAGATTCCGGAAATATTTGCTTTGGCACAGAAAAGGATGGTCAGCATTATTTCATCAAGTTCGCCGGCGCTCCTACCGAGCAGTATAACGGTGATCCTGCAGATGCCATTGCCAGACTGAAAGCGACCTTGCCGGTATACAGCGAACTGCAGCATGCGAACCTTATCGAGCTGGTTGAAGCCAAGGATATTGGCGGCGGATTTGCTATGGTATTCAAGTGGGCTTCGGGTGATTGTATGGGAAGAATGTACCCTGCAGCACACCGTCGTTTTATGCAACTGCCCGTTGATGCAAAACTGAAAGTGTTCCGTGATATACTGAGCTTCTTTGAATACATCGCCTCTCAGAACTACGTGGCCATCGACTTTTATGATGGAAGCATTATGTATGATTTTGAGAGTGGTAAGACAACGATCTGCGACATTGACTTTTTCAGTAAGCAGCCTTGCTCCAACGATATGGGACGTATGTGGGGCAGTTCTCGTTTTCAGTCTCCAGAGGAATTCCAGCTTGGAGCAGTCATTGATGAAATTACGAACGTCTATACTGTCGGAGCAACAGCCTTTGCCCTCTTTGGCGAGTATAACCGCACACGAGATAAATGGCAGCTCAGAGATGAACTCTTTGAGGTTGCAGCAAAAGCCGTAAGCGATGATAGAACTAAGAGACAGCAATCGATAAGGCAGTTTATCGATGAGTGGAGGAATTATTGATGATAAAACTCGAAGAAATAACAGCGGATAATCTTGAGGATGTATTAAAACTTAAGGTGTCGAAAAATCAAGAGAACTTTGTTTCAACTACAGCTTATTCTTTGGCGCAAGCGTACGTTTATCAAGAAAATGCCTATCCTTTTGCAATATATGCCGATGATATACTTGTGGGCTTTATTATGTTCGGATTTTACGAATCAAGAAACCAATATACACTATGGAAGTTCCTCATAGATAAGTGTCACCAGAACAAAGGTTACGGAAAAACCGCGTTGCTTTTAGGCATTGAACGAATGAAGGAAGAACATAACATTCAGAAAATGTACACAGGGGTATCTCTTGGAAACGAGGTTGCAGAGCGCTTATATAAATCTGTGGGCTTTCAATTAACTGGACTCGTTGAAAACGGAATGAAAGAACTGCAATATGTGTTTGCCAAGAGCGAAAAGTGTAAGCGACAATAATCATCGTTCAAAAAGCAGTTCAAAGCGGCTTGGGGGACAAAATATGAAAAATGTTATCATTGTTTGTGGTTTGAACGGTGCAGGTAAAAGCACATTGGGAAAAGCTCTTGCCGAAAAATTGAATTACCGATTTATTGACATTGAAGATATATATTTCCCGAAAGACAATCCAGAGTATATGTATTTAAATCCACGACCTTTTGAGGAAGTGGAGCGCATTCTGTCGAATATTATTTCGGAAAATAACAACGTTGTTTTGGCGTCGGTTAAAGGAAATTTCAATAATGATATAGTATCTCACTTCAAGTACGCGGCTTACATCGAGGCTCCGAAAGAAACACGAATTAAGAGAGTTTATGAACGGTCATACAACAAATTCGGAGATAGAATGCTTGAAGGCGGAGATTTATACGAAAAAGAAAAGGCATTCTTCGACTTTGTTAAATCCAAAGATGAAAACACAGTTGAAATTTGGCTGCCTTCAATATCTTGCCCGATTATCAGGGTTGACGGCACTTTGCCGATAGATACTAACGCAGAGTTGATTGCAAAAAAACTTAATAATCAATTGATTTATGGGGGACATGAATGAACGCGATTGCTTATTGCGGGCTTGCCTGTTGTGTATGCTCCGAAAATGACAAATGCATTGGTTGCCAAAATGGTGGTTGTAATATTCACGGTTGGTGTAAGAATTATAACTGCTGCCGAGAGAAAGGCTTGAACGGTTGCTGGGAATGCTCAGAGTTTCCTTGCACCGGATGTATGTTTGATAAGCCCCGCATCCGCGCCTTTGCAGAATTTGCCAGAAGGTACGGTGTAGATGAGCTTGAGAAATGCCTCCTCAGAAATAAGGAGAAAGGCATTGTCTATCACTACGAAGGTCAGCTTGTCGGCGACTATGATAAGTGTCAGACCGAGGAAGAAATAATCGAAATGATTAAAGGATGTGACTTCTGCTCCTGCGATCAGCCACGAACAGTATCTGAAGCTGGAGGACTTTTATTGAGACACAAAGAGGCGTGATAAGCACCTATAAAAATGTGAGTTTACATTCTGCTGTTGGGAATTATATTTTTATTCATTGGGATTAAAGATACCTACATTCTTAATTGGTACAAACAGTAATAATTTTTTGATTTATTTGGGCACATTTTTTATTCTTGGCTCTGTTGCATTTATTCTTGTAGCATTACAGATAAAGGGAACTTTCGATAAAATAGAAATTGATGTAATAGGATTGTATTTAGGAATTGTTCTTTTAATAATAGGAACAGGTGCTATTTTTCTTCAAAATGGCACAACGCCATCTCTTTTAGAAACAGTAAAATGTTTGAAAATTTGGGCCGCTATTCCATTATTATTCATACTCATAGGAGTATTTCAGACAACAAAATGCTTATTCGTTAAGCGGACAACAAAGAAAAAGAGTTCTTCAAGTAAAGATAAATGATATATACACCGAAGATACAAATTCCAGTTTATCGGGCGAATGAAAAGCCAAAACAGAGCGGCGGAATCAGTATTGACTATCCCGTCGCTCTGTCTGTTATCGTTCCATATCCTGCGCCCTGCGGGGTGCGTGTTCCCGCTGTTCCAGCCGCAAGATGTTCAATAGGTTTCACCCTTTGTGACTTCCATTCCGCATATCCTAACTATCGGTGCCGGAATTCGGTGTGCCGCCTTTACCGCAGATGGCCCTTGCAAGCCTTCTACAGCAACTTTGAATCGCCAATACTGCGACTGCAAGCAATAAGGCGCACAAAATTGCAATTGTCATGATAATGCGCCTCCCCTCTCCTGGGCTGAGCTATTTGGGACGTTTCGCCTTCTCGCCCACCTCAAATTGTTTCATACAAGAGCCTCCGCAGCCGCTACAGCCATTGCAGCCGGCGCAGCCTCCCTTTTTCCTTGCCTTGATGATCTGTCGAATCGCCATGGCAACCAATACAATCAATACAGCACAGACAACAATTGTCGCTGCATTTGCAGCCAGCCATTCTAGCATACTCAAGACTCCTTTTCATATTAGTCTATGTGAGAGATGAGGATCCGTGCAGATCTTCATCTCTTATTGTCTCAACTATAAGTTAGCACAAACTAACCATCATGTCAAGTGTTAATTCTAACAGATATTCCAGGCAAAGGAAAACCAGAGGCCGCAGACATAACCATGGCGGCTTTTTTGTGCATACAAAAGATATCTCCTGCCGATACTAAGACTCAGCACAAAAATAACGCACGCAATTCATTGCGCATTATCTAAAAATATGGTATAATACCTATTATACGCGCCGGTCGCGCGGTGAGCACAGCGGCCCCGACCATGCCAGAAAATGGTATGGTTGCGATATACTAACGAAAAGGAGGATTGAAGGGCTATGAAAATCCATGAATCGGCGGAGAACTATCTGGAAACTATCTTGATTTTGAGCCATTCCAAATCCTTCGTCCGTTCAATCGATATTGTGAATGAGTTAGATTTTACCAAACCCAGCGTCAGTGTGGCGATGAAGAAGCTCCGCGAGAGCGGCTATATTCTCATGGACGCCGATGGCTACATTACACTGACGCCAAGCGGGCGTTCCATCGCTGAAAAGATCTACGAGCGCCATACTCTTTTGGCCGACTGGTTGACGCAGCTCGGCGTGGATAAAGAAACCGCTGTGGAGGACGCCTGCCGAATTGAGCATGTGATCAGCGCAGAAAGTTTTGAGGCAATCAAGCGGCATGTGGGGATGACGAATAAACCATAATCGATGGGCTGGCTGAAAAACCTGTTCGCCTTCCCGAACTTATCTAGGTCCACCTCACGGCGGACTTTCCTTTAGGAGAAAAAGACTTGCTCCGGGATCTCCCCCTTAGCAAGTCTTTTTGCTGTCTAAAAACTATACCGCTGCTCCGTTTGATACGCCCGATATGCGCCTTCCATCACAACAGTGAGCGCAACCGCCTCGTCGATGCCCACCGTGACCGGCGTGCCCTTCGTCACTGCGTCCACCCACTGCCGCTGCGGGCTCGCAGGGGCAGTGGGAAGTGTATCGACGCAAACCCATTTGTCATCGGTTTCTGTGCTGGCATAGGAGACTCCGTCCCTCACCAGCAGCGTGCCCTTTGTCCCGCAGATTTCCATAGTAAAAGGATTATCCTGCGCCACAAACCCAGTCTCCGACACCCCGATGGCGCCATTTTCATATTCCAAGACGCTGACCGCATTGTCCTCCACAGCGCGGCCGGTCACCTTTGTAAAGGCGGAAACAACACTTTTCGGCTGGCCCAGGATCCAATTCAGAAGATACATAGGATGCGCGCCCAAATCCATCATCGCACCGCCGCCGCACTGTTCCTCATCATAGAAATGATCCGGAAGCCAGTTGGCACTGCTTCCGTTATGCACATTTCGGACTCGAGCGTACGTAATCTGCCCCAACTCTCCGCTCGCCGCCATGGACTTGGCAAAGTTCAGATCCGCTCTGCACTTATGCGGGAAGGAGATGACAAACTGCACGCCTGCCTCCTTAACCGCCTCCGCAATGGCTAGCGCCTCCTCCGTGGTAATCGCAAGAACCTTTTCTGTGAAAATATGTTTTCCCGCGACAGCAGCCTGCAGCAACATCTCGCCGTGCATCGATGTGGGAGCCGTCATAACGATGCCATCGATAGCGGGATCCTGAAGGATTGCCCGGTAATCCGCCACGAACGGACAGCCCAGTTCGGCAGCCCACGCCTTCCCTGCTTCCTCGTTCTCATCCCACACAGCAGTAATCTGGCATTCTGGCATCGCCGCAAAATCATTGGCGTATCCTCTGGCATGGACGTGCCAGGAACTAATCATTGCGATATTCATGGAATGCACCTCTATTCGTTAAAATATACAGGTTTTCCCGTCTTGGCCGACTCATAGATGGCTTCCAGAATCTGGGATACAACGCAGGCTTCTTCCGGCTTCACAACCGGGTCCGTGTCATTCTCGATCGCATCAATCCAGCGGCTGGCCTCCGTGATGGCCGGATTCTCCGCCACGCCGTCGTAGAATGCTACACCGCCGGCTTTCATATCCGGACGGATATCAACTAATTTTCCAAATTCATCCTTATTAATGCTCACTCCGTCCTTAATCTGTGCCCCAGCCTTCGTTCCGCAGATGGCAAAGCTTCCTTCAGGGACGGGCTCGATGGTGTTCAGGCACCAGCTCGTCTTTAGGATGATCGTCGCGCCATCTTCCATGACAATAAAGCCAAACGCAGAATCTTCCACTGTATGTTGATTGACATCCCAGCCGCCCCAGGGGTTGGCACAGTCCGGATTCGGCAGCTTCTTATATTTGGTTCCCACAACCATTTTCGGCTTGTAATTGTTCATCATCCACAGTGTCAAATCAAGGGAATGGGTTCCGATATCGATCAGAGGGCCTCCCCCTTGCTCCTCCTCATTGAGAAACACGCCCCAGTTAGGCGTACCGCGACGGCGCACAGCAAAGGCCTCCGCGAAATAAATGTCCCCAATGTCGCCGCGATCGATGACCTTTTTCAAATACGTGCTCTCCGGCTTATGGCGGTGCTGATAGCCGATGGTTAGCTTCTTGCCCGTCTCCTTAGCCGCTTCCACCATGCGCTTGGCATCGGCTGCCGTCTTCGCCATGGGCTTCTCACACATAACATGCTTACCAGCGTGCAGAGCGTCGATGCTAATCTGCGCGTGGGATTTGTTCGGCGTACAGACGTGGACCACATCAATGGTGGAATCCTGCAATAACTCACGATAATCCACATACACCTTTGCATCCGCCGTGCCATACTCTTTGGCGGCTTTTTCTGCTTTCTCCACAATGATATCGCAGAAGGCGACCATGTCGACCCTGCCAATTGCCTTCAATGAAGGCATGTGTTTACCATTTGCGATACCACCACAGCCGATGATACCGACCCGCAATTTCTTATCCATTCTGACGATCGCTCCTTTTCCAATAGTAAGTCTTCACTGCCGAAGGCAAGTTCTTTACAAAGAAAGTATAGCATATCGCAAGCATCCGTGATATAATGAAGCTACAGAAAAATAACAATTATTTGTCCTATTGTAGGAGGAGGTTATCACAATGGAAACCGCCTATGAAGAGAAAAAAAGGCTTGTGGATGGCATAAAATGCCTCTATGAATGCCATAATCAGTGCCAGATGGGAATGGGCCCCATGTCAGGAGCGCATTATCATGACTATATCGAAATTTTGTATGGCGATTGCGGCACGGTGCAGATTATTCTCGACGGGGAGAGCTATCGATTCTCCAAGGGCGATATGGTTTTGATCAATTCCCGCGAGATCCACTCCACAACCGCACTGTCCTCCGGCAAAAATAGCTACCTCGTCATTAAATTCGAGCCCGACGTGCTATACACCACGACGCAGACCATTTTTGAGGCGAAATACCTCCTGCCTTTCACCAACAGCCACTCGACTCATCAGAAAGTATTTACACGCGATGAAATCCAGGAGACCTTCATCCCCCACGCACTCCGCGAAATCTCTCAGGAGTATTCTGACAAAAACTACGGATACGAGCTGGCCATCCGGGCCGCCATATGTAAAATTTTTCTTTGGATTTTGCGCAGCTGGAATCGGAAGGGCGTGATGCCCACCCAAGACCGCAGCCTGGATGAAGGGGCCATGAACCGGCTCCGGACAGTCTTTACTTATGTGGAAACCCATTACCAGGAAGACATTACGGCCAAAGACATGGCTTCCCTCTGCGCCGTCAGCTATAGCTATTTTTCCCGCTTTTTTAAGAGGGCCATGCAGAAGACCTTCCGGGAGTATTTGAACTTTGTCCGCATTTCTGAGGCAGAAAAACTGCTACTTAACACAGATCTAAATATTACGGAGATCGCCATGGAAGTTGGCTTCTCCTCCTCCAGTTATTTCATAGAACAATTCAAACAGCTTAAGTCCATATCTCCAAAACGCTTCCGGCAAAGACTGCTCGTCACAGGCTCCGGGGTCCTGTAAAATGAAAGCATTGACTTTCACCGCCGATGTGATATAATAATCGCGAAAGCAACGGGCAACATCAGTCTATTGCATACGCAATAAAAAGCAACTGTATAATGGAGGATCGTATGAGAAATAAAATTAAAGTCGTGTCATTCAACATTCGCTCTGACGCTGCACGGGATGGTCTCAATGACTTTCATCACCGCAAAGCCTATATTCTAGATAAGCTGGCTGCGGAGCGACCCGGTATTATCGGGTTCCAGGAAATTACGGCCACTATGCAAGATTGGTTGGGCCGCTATCTTCCCGAGTACAACTTCGTTGGCTGCGGCCGAAGCGCTACCTATGACAATGAATACAACAGCATCGCCTACCGCCGGGATATTCTAGAGCTTCACGGGCTGGACGTATTCTGGCTTTCCCCCACTCCGACCGTGCCCGGCACCGTTTACGAGGAGCAGAGCGATTGCCCTCGAATCTGTGTCGCCTCCCTCCTGAAGCACAAGCAGAGTTCTCAGCCCTTTCGCTTCTATAATACCCATCTAGATCATATCGGGCAGGTTGCACAGGCCAAGGGGCTAACCCAGATTTTGAATCGAATTTCGCAGGATCAGGCAGTCCGCCGCTTCCCTGTCATTCTCACCGGGGATTTCAATTTTACTCCGAGTCAGCCGCAGATCAAAGTGGTTGATCAGTATCCTGAACTTGCCCTCAAGGATTTGGCAGCCGCGCTTCCAACCACATGCACTGAATATGGCCGTCGCAACGATGACTTCAAAATTGACTATATCTACGTCGATGCAGAAACCGCAGAGACCGCAGAGCCGGCCGTTGTCTGGGATGAATGCCATGAAGGCGTCTATCTGACCGATCATTATCCCATCTGCGCTCAAGTCATGATTTAATCAACTGTACCACAACCCTCATGGGTCTTCCGCCAGGTGGCCCAGGGACAACCCGACTAAGCGCCATGCGTTTGCCGGGTTCAGAAAGAGGCAGGGAATCTTTTCCCTGCCCCTTTTTCTGTGGGGATTGCAGATCTATGCATCAATGGCGAGGAACGTTCTCCTCTCCCTCACATTCCTGCCTCCTCCACTAAAGCCTTTAAGATGGAATACGTCAGCTTCGCCGCGTCATACTCGGCCGCCGCCGGCAACTTTCGGGACATACTCTCCGCCTCCGCCGTAAAGGTACCCTTGTATCCCACATCTTTCAGAGCCTGCATAAACTCTGTCCAATTGATCGTTCCGTAGCCCGGCGCCAGGTGGTGATCCCCATTGCCAAAGTTATCATGGACATGGAGCAATTCTAGCTTATCGCCTAGGATTCTCACCCCCTCAGCAGGATTCTTGCCCAGAACATTATAGTGCCCTGTATCGAAGCACACCGCCACATGTTCATCTCCTAGCCGCCGGATGCATTCCAGCATCTCTTCCACATCACTGAATGTGGTGGGGCAGTATTGGCGTTTCTGTGGGTCCCACGCAAACATGTTTTCCAGTCCAATGGTCACATTATATTTTCGCGCATAGGGCAACAAGCTCCCATAGAACTGGAGGTTATACTCCAGAATGCGCTCCTGATTCTGTCCGTAAATTCCATCTGTGAACATTCTCGGATGGACCACAAGATGCTTTGTCCCCAAAATGCTGCAGAATTCGAAGGCTCGCTTTGTCAGCTCAAGCTTAACCTCCTCCATTGGCTCCCGGCCCACAGGCCCCATCCCGGGGGAATGCATCTGCGCAAACCATAAATTGTGTTTGTCGGCCACCTCCCGGAGCTTTTCAGCGTACGCCTGCCATCCATCCTGTAAAAAGATCGATCCCTCCCCCTCTGAATACATACTGTAATCTAGAACATCATACCCGATCTCACTGTATTTAACCAGCGAGTCAAGATAGCCGGGATATTGCCGGTCCATCATTGTGAGCCCTACACCAATCTTCATCTTTACCCTCCATGTTGCCGGAGCGCTTGCCCTGTCCTCCGGTTATTTTTCTAATAGTATCACATTTTAGACAGCGATTCAATACCTATCATGGCTGAGATACAAACCTTCGACTCTTCGGATCTAGATCCGCCTCTTTCCCATAGGACAAAAAGGAGCCGGTGCATACAAGATATGCATCGACTCCTGAAATAGAGCCTAGACAAAATGCAGGCGGCGACCTTTTTAGGATCGGTAGAAGGAGGCGGATTGGATCATATCCAGGACGGCCCCTGGCTCCAGCTTCGCTCCCTTGATGGAGTATTCCACAACCGTATCGCCGCACAGCAGGGAAAAGCTCATGCTTTCCTTTTGCGTTTGGTCCTCTCCCTGTTCGGATACCGCAAGAATTCGGAGCCGCAGCACATCCTCCGAGATCTCCCGCGCCTGGAATATGGGATAGTGCATTGTCTCATAGAGCTCATGCGGGACAGAATCCGCTAAGGGAATGGAGTACTCACAGATGTTGTATTGTTCTATGGCGGCCGCCGCCGTCATCCTCGAAGCGTCCGACTCAATATATGGCCGTATGGTGATGCGGATATAATCGTAGCCCCCATCGGTGTAGCTGAGAATGAATGCCTCCAAATCGTGGTTCTTGCTGACAGAGGCCGATTCAAATGCATAGCCCGGCAAAAAACTTGTCGGAATGTAGCTGGCGTACAGAGCTTCGCTGTAAAGCTCGCTCTGCGCAATTGCCCGCCGCTCCCCCTCTTTGACTCCCTCCACATCGCTTTGGATTGGCAGAGCCCCCTGAGAGTCTTCCGATTTGACAGATTCCGAAGGTTCATCCAAGGATTCGGGCCGCGACACTTCCTCTGGTGTACGGATTTGCGCCGTGATCCCATTTGGACTCTGTTGAGTGCCTTGAGGGTTCACAGCACCCCGATCCTTCAACAAAACAGCCGCCCCCGAAAAGGCTAGAATTAGGCAGGCCGCTACGGCTGCATAGCCAATCCGACGACCCTGCCGGCACCTGTTCTGCGCCCCTCGCATCCTTCTCTTTGTCTCAGAGAGAAGCGTCCCATCCGGCACGACGGACGAGAACTCTTCCTGATATGCAGATTTAAATGACTTCATCGTATCACTCCTTCTATTCAAAATCATATGGTATCTTGTCACGCAGCATATTCCTCGCTCTTGTGAGCCGCATTCGGACAGTGGATTCCTTCACATGTAGATACTGGCTGATCTGCGCTGTCGAAAGGTCCTCATAATAAAAAAGATGAATGACAACGCGGTAATGCGGCGGCAGGCGGTCCAGAAATGGAGACAGATCGACCCCTTCCTCCTGCGGTTCGGCCGGCAGATCCAGCTCCAGTGGCTGAGTCTTTTTTTTGAAGGAGGAATTTAACGCCGACAGGGAACAGTTGACCGTCACCCGGATAAACCAAGCTTTCTCATGGTCTGGACTCTGGAATTTCGGCTGTTTTTGAATATACCGCAAAAAAACTTCCTGAAAAATGTCCTCCGCATCGTGAGGATGCCGCGTCTTGGCATATGCTAGCTTATATACCAGATCCGCGTATCGCTGTATTATCGTCTCGATTGGGTCGTCGGCGCCAAACGACGGGTTGTTCATCGCAAAACCTCCTTTCACTTATATAAACCGTTGACTCCAGCCATTTGCCACCGATTTTTTAAATTTTTTACACCCGAAGCCAACAAAAGAAAAAGCGCCGAATCCATACAGAAATCCGGCACTTTTTTCCTTTAAACAAAGACACCCTCTATCGCAGCACCACGTCGACTTGATACTCCCGCCCCTTTTCGCAGGGAAGGATATCCGAATTGTGGATCGCCCCGTCGACTTTAATCTCCGCAACGGTTTTTCTCTCCGCGCTGCCCTCCTGGCGGTACGTGATGTGATAGACCGCCTCGCGGAAGACCCGGTCAACACGGCACTCCGGCCAAGAGGGAGGCAGACAGGGATCCAATCGCAGTCCCGCTAGCTCAGGCTGTAAGCCCAGAATAAATTGTAGAACGGATTTGAGCAGCCAGGAGCCGCTGGCCGTCCTCCAGCTCTGTCCCGCTGTCCTGTAGCGGTACCCTGTAATCTGCGGGAAATACGAGTTGCACATGACATAGGGCTCACACAGCTTATCGAAGGGCAGGATCTTGTCCAGATCCGCCTCCACCTTTTCATTTCGCTTCAACATGCACTCCACTGCAAGCTTCCAGGCCATAGGATGCAGATAGACACCGCCATTCTCATGGACGCCCGGCGGTTTTTGTGTCATATCGCCGATATTGGAGTAGTAGGTGGAATAGGGCGGATAGGAGACAAGGGAGCCTAATTCCGTGTCGAGATAGCGGTCCACAGCGGCCATGGCTTTCTGTTCCTTTCCGTCCATGGCAATTCCCGACAGGACAGACCATAATTGCGGGATTAGGTAGATTTTCCCCTCCTGGCAGGACGAGGAGCCCAGTTTCTCATCCTCGTCGGTGTAGGCGCACAGATAATACTCCCCATCCCATCCAAATTCGTCCACAATCCGCCGCATCTCTTCACCGCGGGCTTTCGCCGCCTGCTCATCTGCGCTCTGCCCTTTCCAGGCCGCAATCTCCGCAAATTGAGAATTGGCGCGATACCAGGCAATGGAAAGCCACACGCTGACACCTCTGCCTTTGAGGCCGGCCGCGTTGAGGCCATCGTTCCAGTCGCCGCCCCAGACCTTGACCAGGCCGTGCAGTCCACGGAAATTCCACAAAAACTCAACGGATCGTTTGATATGGTCATACACCGTGGCTACTGTTCCGTCATTGAATGCCACCTCCTCATCCAACAGGCGGAGGTCTCCCATTTCCTTGACCAGGGTATACACGGTGAACGTTAACCACACCGTGTTATCGGCAAAATTATTGTCACGGATCTCCCCGTCCAGGAAGGTTCTCGGGGCATACCCATTGCTGTACTGATAGGAGAGCACCCGTTTGATCCGCTCCCAGGCCAGTCGGGAATTGACAGCCCCAAAGCACTCGCAATCGCTGGTCAGATCCCGATATCCATTGTGGCGAACCCGCGCCCAACGGCTCCCCATATTCGCCTGATGCTTCAGACCGTAGTTGAGAAGCCGGTCCAGATTCTCATTCGGCGTGTGAATCTGAACATTTTCAATCTGCTCCAAACGGGTCTTGATCAGACTTTCCAGGGCGGCTTCCACGCCGGTCTCCTGGAATATACGCTGGCGGGCCTTCTGTATGCCGCAGACATCATATTCTACGCCGGCCATAAAATGAAGGCACAGCGTCTGTCCTGGCGCAACCGTAACCTGTTTCTCCAGGGCGAGACATAACTTTTCCGCAATACAATCGCTGTTGGTGCATCCGCCGCCCAGTACGGCTTTGGGCGCGATCTCGGCTCCATAGGTGCCAATAAATGCATTCTTCTGCGCATCATATGCTGTGGGCTCCTGATCGCAGGTCAGATAGCCCAGCACCTGCCGCCGCTCCCCAGTCCCAAAGGGCGAGTAGCACTTGCCGTAGACCGCCGCCGCTTCCTTCTCATATCCGCCGCTGCATACATTGTACGCCTGTGGGACATAGGCGCCATCCAGCTCCGTGGCCAGGTACTGAATGAGCTTTAGGGTGGAGGCCGTATCCCGCTGGTTTGTCACCGTGAGGGAATACACCTCACAGCGCCCCGTCTCCGGCACAAACATCGTATACTCCGTGGCGATCCCCTTATAGGTCTGCCGGATGGTGGAGTATCCTTGTCCATGTACACAGGCGTATCCAGTGTAGGGCTTTTCAATGGGCATTCCATTGGCAGTCCACCACTCTCCATCCTGGACGTCGATGACGTAAAGATTCCGATTTTTCACTAACTTGATCCGGCGCCCCATATCATCCTGGGCCAATCCCTCCCCGAATCCCACCTGGGAAGTGAAGGTTACATACTCGTCATTCCAGAGATAATTATACCAATGTCTCGGAATATCCCTCTCAGTGATAACAAACTCCTGACCATCCTTTTGAAAATATCCGTACTGCTTCATTGTGTTGTTCCTCTTCCTTTCTTCACTAAAAATCGGATGCCGTATGGGCGTCGGGCAAAAGCAACTGCAAAAATTCTCCTGTCTCCGATAGCGCCCTGACATTGTGGATTCCCATCGCTTGCAAGACCGCCGCCCACCGCTGGGCCATATCCTCCTGGTACAGGACCGGCAGAAAACCGGCACGCAGATAGCTTCGGATGGCTGGCACGCGAAAATCGTCTGTGGTGAGGTAGGCGCCGTGACAGCCAGCCTCCCAGATCACGCCAAGCGCCGCGGCATTCATGGGTTGGCTGAGCTTCTGCCCTCTGAATTTTTCCCGGCACGCCACCATGTGGATGTATCCCAGACTTTGCAGGGGATGGACCACCGCTGTGACGGTCGCGGCAGGCTCTCCATCTTTTTCAATCAAAAGTATATTGCGTGTATCCAAATCAGGGTAGTCCAGCATATACTGGCGAAACTCCGGCTCACCTGCATCTGGCGCCAGCAAGCCTTCCTTACAGATGAGAAGCCACCTCCCCATATCCTCCTTTGAACCGTCAAAGGACCGGGCATGAAATCCATCTGGCCAGACCGGTCTGCCTATGGGCTGACGCCTCCAATACATTTTCAGCTGCTCCATGCCGTCCTCTCCCTTCCCCCCGCTCTCAACTGGCACTCTCGGTACTCCGTCGGCGTCAAGCCCGTATGTTTTTTAAAGGCGCTGCTAAAATAGACGTGATCGGTAAAGCCACAGGCCGCGGCAATCTCTCCCACCGGGCTGCGGGTTATGCAGAGCAGATTCTTGGCCTTGTCCAACCTCAAACTCGCCAGCATCTTTCCCGGAGTCGTTCCCGTCATGTTCTTAAAGCAACTGTGAAAATATGCCTTGCTGAGTCCAGAGCGCCGGATCAGCTCCTCTACATCAAGATCCTCGCTAAAATGCTGCATAATATAGTCCACCGCCTTGGATATGTGCCGATTGCCCCTGGACGATGCACAGGTCAAGCTGCTGTCATGAAATAGCTCATTTAACAAAAAATAGAGATTCGACTTCACGCTAAAGCAGTGGAGATCATCGCTCTTAACGCTATCCTGACAAATCTTCGCCATCACATGCCGGAGGACATCGAAATTGCTTGGCGTCAGCTTATCGGGCAGGCGAAGGAGCAACGGATTCTCATAGACAGGCTGCGCCTCCTCCTCACACCCAAAAAGGTATCCCTTGGACCGCTCATAATTGCCAAAAAAATCAATACACAGCGTAATGCACTCATAGGGCAACACGCCTTTGACTTGCTGCCCTGGCTTGCGGATATTCACATCTCCCGCCTGGAAGGGAACAAAACGGCCATCGATCTCGATTCCGCCTCCGCTGCGCAGATACAGCTCGATTTCATAATCATACACGATCCGGCTTCCCATTTTGGCCTTACTGGGAAACCTGTACCCATCAAAGTGCGCACAGCGCAGAACGATAGGATTTAGATATTGTGTGGTCAGCTTCATCGACATCCCCCTCCCTATCAAGTTACCATACTTTTTTCATATGGTCAACATAATATTTATACTGTTTTTTCGAATTCTGTGCTATCATACTACAAATAAATCCCTTTTCAAAGGAGCGGAGACAATGACGGGAAAAGAGCGAATGACGCGGATTCTCAGGCATGAGCCTGTGGACCGCATCGGACTATACGAGCATTTTTGGGGCGACACCCACAGAGAGTGGCACGAAAAGGGCTATCTTCGGCAGGATGAATCCTTCGAAGCGCATTTTCAGTTTGATATGCAAGAATGCTGGCCATTCACCACAGTGGCAGACCTGGATTTTAAGCGGCAGACCGTAGCGGAAACAGAGGACACCATCACCTATCTGGACGGCAACGGAGCCACCCTCCGCCAGCATAAATTCCACGATGCGACTCCGGAACACGTGGATTTTAAAGTTAAGGAGCGGGAGGACTGGGAGCGTTTGATCAAGCCCCTTTTAAAGGCGGAGCCGCGCCGGATTAACTTTGAGGCATACCGCAATGCAAAAGCTGAGGCGGCCAAAGCAGGGCGATTTTTTGTCTGGAGTGGCATCAACGTATTTGAAAGCATCCATCCCGTCTGCGGCCATGAAAATATGCTGGTGGGCATGGCATTGGACCCTGACTGGATCACGGACATGGCACAGACCTACGCCAAGCTCACCGTCGATTTGCAGACTATGCTGTTTGATCAGGAAGGCTATCCAGACGGAATCTGGTATTATGAGGACATGGGCTACAAGGGAAGCCCCTTTATGTCGCCCGCCATGTACGATGCAATCATCAAGCCTAGCCACACCCATACCATAGGCTTCGCGAAGGAACACGGCCTCCCCGTCATCATGCACTCCTGCGGCTATGTGGAGCCCCTGCTGCCTGGCATGATCGATGCCGGCATCGACTGCCTACAGGTTATCGAGGTCAAAGCCGGGATGGACCTTCTGAAGCTGCACCGGACCTATGGCAATCAAATTGCTTTCATGGGTGGAATCGATGTGCGCACGCTGTACACCAACGACCGAGCGGTCATCGACCAAGAGTTGGAAAGCAAGATACCGCTTGTCAAGGAGGGGTACAACTATGTCCTCCACAGCGATCACTCCATCCCGAGAACTGTACAGTATGAAACCTACGAATACTTCATCAAACGAGGGCTAGAGCTAGGGACCTACTGATTGAATTCCCAGACACCACCGCCAAAGGGATTTGATTCCACATATTGAGGGTAACCCATTGCACACGACAATGAATCTGTGATATAATGACGTTTATGCATATGTTTGGAACTTTTGTAAACGTATGGTATCTCAGTCTTTTATATGTAGGAGATTCAGTATGTCAATCAACCTATCCACCGAATCGAAAGTCTTTTACAAATCTGTCTTTGCCCTCGTCCTTCCCATGGCGCTTCAAAATCTCATCAACGTGGCCGTCACCTCGGCCGATGTCATTATGCTGGGTAAGGTGGGTGAAACGGCTCTATCGGGTTCCTCCCTGGCCGGGCAGGTGCAGTTCATTCTCACCCTATTCTTCTTCGGTCTCACATCCGGAGCCGCGATTCTGACAGCCCAGTACTGGGGGAAGGGCGATACCCGCACCATCGAAATCGTCATGGGCATCGCCCTCCGCTTTGCCCTCATCGTGGGCATTATCTTTACGGCGGCGGTTCTGCTCTTCCCATATCCAATCATGCGGATCTTCTCCCCCGAGAAGGAGGTCATTGAGCAGGGAGCCCGATATCTTCGCGTTGTAGCGCCCTCCTATCTGTTCATGTCCATCACCATCATCTATCTCAACATCATGCGAAGTGTGGAGCGGGTCATCATATCCACGGTGGTATATCTGGTATCCCTTTTCCTCAATATCATCCTCAACGCTATCTTTATCTTCGGCCTCCTGGGATGCCCCGCAATGGGCATTGCCGGCGCGGCCCTGGGCACCACCATCGCCCGCGGCGCAGAGCTGGCCATTGTTTTGCTCTACTCCGCCCGCAATAAGGTGGTGCGCTTTCGCGCCAGGGACATCTTCGTCCGCGACAAGCCACTTCTATCGGATTTTGTCCGGTATTCCCTCCCCGTCACGCTCAACGAATTGATGTGGGGGGCCGGCATTTCCATGAATGCTGTTATCATCGGCCACATGGGGAGCTCCGCCGTTGCGGCCAACTCTGTCGCCCAGGTCACCCGCAACCTAGCCACCGTCGTGGCCTTTGGCATTGCCAACGCGGCTGCCATCATGATCGGGAAAAAAATCGGAGAAAATGACTATGGGCGCGCAGAGGATTATGCCAATCGGTTTGTAAAGCTGACCTTGGTCGCTGGCGTCGCCGGAGGCCTGATTATTCTCCTGGTCCGTCCCATCGTCATGGCCACCATGAACGTGACGCCGGAGGCACACCGGTACATGTCCATTATGATGCTCATCATGTCCTATTACGTCATCGCGCAAGCCTACAATACCACCATGGTGGTGGGCATCTTCCGCGCAGGGGGAGATGCAAAGTTTGGCTTAATCATGGATGTGTCCACTATGTGGGGCGGATCCATCCTCCTGGGAGCAATTTTTGCCTTCGTGTTCCACTGGAGCGTCCCCGCCGTATATGTGGTCATCATGGGGGACGAGCTGATCAAAGTGCCCCTGACGACACTCCGGTATAAAAGCAAGAAATGGCTGCGGAATGTGACGCGATGAGGGGCAATAGCATTCGACGGCTATTGTTTTCGAAATTCGCTGGGCGTGACACCCTCATACTTTTTCAGCAGCTGTACCAACCGTTTTGAATCGTTAAATCCGGCCTCCTGCGCTATGTATTGAATGCTATACGTCGTGCTGCGCAGCAGAGATTTGGCATAATTTAACCGGGCAAGGCAGATATATTCCAGAACGTTATAGCCCGTTGTCTCCTTGAATAGCTTCGAAAGGTAGGGCAAGCTCAGATGGAAGGTATCCGCCAGCATCGACACGTTTAAGTCCCTCGTTTTAAAGTTGTCTTGTATGTACGTACAGATTTCTGAAATCATACTGTTGTCATACTTGGACTGTTCATATTGATCATGTTCGGCCCTTTTATCCTGAAACCAGCGCAGGCAGTCATTACAGCTCTCCAACAGCGTTTCGACTGTATCCGCTGACAATATGTTCTTGATCAGATGATCCGCGGAGCCCGCCAAAATCGCCGTAAAGGTAACGCCCTTTTCTTCGCCCCACCTTTCAAACGCATTGCTGAAAACAATAAACATCATACTGTTTGCCACTTCTTTAGCGGATGCGATGGGGGAATTGACGATCTTGAGCACGGCGGAAGAGACCAGGTATCTCGCCTCTTTCCACTTTCCCTTATCCATAAGTTCCATAAGTTCGTTTTGCAGTGAAAGGGAGCAGTTTTGCTGCACCACCTTCTTAAAATCATCCTTATCACAGGAATAGGAATAGGCGAACTTATCCGGCGTTTTATCGCATATTTTCTGCATAACGACGATTTCATTGTAGGACTCCGCCAGTTGTGTCTGGAAATCTTTGCAGAAATTGATCATACAATTCATATGGGAGCCATTGTCCTCATTGACGCCCCTTAGCAAAGTATCCACGTCCTCTTCCAGCTGTGACACAGCGCCCTTCTCCTGGCCCACCAGTAAAAACACAATGGCACTGCCAACGGAGACGCGGTAGATCCCCGCGGCATTTTGAATGGAGGGGAGGGAGAGAAAGGCCGTGTAAAAACTGCCTACAAGATCCTCCTGCACACAATCTGTAAGGGAAAGCAAGATCCCCGGCCCCTTTAAATTTGGGAAAAGAGTGGCAAATTCTTGCCATTGCCGGCTACTCCACTGTTGCGACATTCCCAGCAGCAAACCTGTCAGAAAGTATTCTCGCAGGTCTTTTTCCTGCTTGATAACCACACTGGAAATCTCCTCATTCGCCTGAATCATCTGGAGAAGGGCGCTTTCAATCACTGCGTACTCATTCTGGGTTTCTCTGCTTTCCGATACCCGGCTATCGCCTAAAAGCCGCACGATCCGCTTGAGGGGATGATAATTATTGTGTAAAATATGGTAACTCATCAGGCAGATGTAAATCAGAAATGCAAGCATGAAGATTGCCATGATTGCCAGCATCTGGGGCGCTTGATAGATCATATTGGAGGGGATCGCCAGAATATAGCTCCAATCATAGATGGCGGAGCGCGATGAAAATAGAACGAATTTACGGCCTCCGATGACAGTCTTCTGGCAGTTTACCGTTTCCTCGCTATCAAAGCGGGCAAAATAGTCCACATTATCGCCGTCTTTTTCGCTGGAGTATACCATATTTCTCTTCCTTGAAACAATCTGCACACTGGAATGATCCGGCAGCGCCTCAAGCCACTGCGCCTCAATCGGATCCATGCTCACCCATGTTACAATGTTGCCGGACAAATTGCCCAGCGAATCCACGAGAATCATGCTGTTGGCGCTGGGATTGTAATTCCAAAAGATCCCGTTGGCGGAGCCGGAGGAAATGATGGCATGCCATTCTTCTAGGCTGATCCCCGTATCCCCGTAATTTTCACCATAGTATAGGCCGCTGCTGTTGTGTGACCCATTCCCGATGACGGAATCGCTATCCCTCACATACAAAAACGTATTGTCGGCGTATTGATACAGAGAGTTCAGGGCGTTAAATTTCTGTATGATTTTATACGAGGAGTAGATGGACTGGCTTGAGCTTTTTTCCGCCGCCGATACATAGGAGACAATCTCGCCGTCGTGTTTGAGCCTGTAAGACTGTTTATATAGCAGCGTTAGCGCATTGTCAAATTCCTGTCCAACGTTTTGCACATAATGGCTGTACAGGTTATTGCTTTCTTTTTGCAGCGATAAAAGAATATAATAAAAAAAAATGCACACCGCTATGACAAAAAGAAAAGTCGCTGGAATGCCAACCGTCAAAAAAAATCGGATGACACTTCTGGATTTTGGCTTACCTTGCACGTTCATCGCTCCTTCTCCCATTTCCGTCCTGCTTCGATCGCAACAGATTTATAGATTCTTGCCAAATGGCATAGGCGGCATTTACCGGCCGAGCGACCTCGCCGACACAAAAAAAGTATACCATCAAATCAGCGAAAAATCAAACCTTGCAACTGGAATGACCGTTCTGTGAAGAAACACAATAAAAACAACGCAAACTCTCGCTTGGGCTGTAACGAGAGCCTACGTCTATAGTGTTTCTCACCCTTTGATGGAGCCGATCATGACGCCCTTTACAAAATACTTCTGCAAAAAGGGGTACAGTAAGATAATCGGGAGCGAGGAGACAATAATGGTACTGTACTGCAACAGCGTGCGCGTATAATAGTCATCCTGATTCATGTTATCCAGTGCGCCCCCCACTGTGGCGGCGCTGATCGGACTGTTTTTGATGATGATCTCCTGCAATATAATCTGCAGCGGAAAAAGCTCCCGATCCTGCAGGTAGATAGAGGCCGAAAACCAGCTGTTCCACATGCCCACCCCGTAAAACAGCGCGATAACTGCCAGCAGAGCCTTTGAGGTGGGGAGAACAATGCTCCATAAAATACGGAAATCGTTGGCGCCGTCGATTTTCGCTGACTCGATCATGCCCACGGGGATTCCCTGAAAGGAGGTCCGCATCACGATCATGTTGTAGGTGCTCAGCGCCCCCGGAAGGACAATGGCCCAGCGGGTATTGATCATCCCAAGGTTGCGGATCAGCATATATGTGGGGACTAATCCCCCGCCAAAAAACATGGTGATGGTGATGAGAATCATGACAGGCTTTTTCAGCATCAAATTGGGACGGGAAAGGGCATATCCTCCCAGAGTGGTCAGAACCATGCTGATAGATGTACCCATCAGAACATAAAGAAACGTGTTTTTATAGCCCATCCAAATGTTGGGGTTATTAAAGCAAACCCGGTACCCGGCCCAGGTAATCTCTTTTGGCCATAAAATGATCCCAACGCTTCCCCGCAGCGCTGACGGACTGCTGATGGAACAGATGACGACATACCAAAAGGGATATAAAAAAATGAGGCTGAGAAGAAACAAAAATATTCTGTTGAATAGATTGAACGCCACCTCTGCTGACGTCTCTCTATGCCTGGATCGAATCAACATACTACATCCTTTCCCCCTATTTTTAAAAGAGCGTTGTCTCTGAAACTTTGCCGGCGACTGTGTTGGCGAGCAAAATTAGAACGAAATTGACAACCGTATTAAAGAGCCCCACGGCGGTGCTGAAGCTGTAATCTCCGCTCACAATGCCACGGCGATATACAAAGGAGCTGATGACATCCGCCGTCTCATAGGTCAACGAGTTGTAGAGCAGGATGATTTTTTCATATCCAAGGCTCATCAGCGATCCTACATTCATGATTAGGAGAATGGTGATGGTCGGCATAATCCCCGGAATGGAGATATTGAGCATCCTGCGAAACCGCCCGGCGCCGTCAATGGTCGCCGCCTCATAGAGCTCCGGATCCACATTGGTCAGCGCCGCAATATAAATGATACTGCTGAAGCCAACGCCCTGCCATATATCGGACCCTATGTAGATTGTCCGAAAATACTCCGGTTTGGAAAGCAAGTCCACTCTCTCCGCGCCAAAAAGCGCCCCGATACTGTTGAACAGGCCATAGGATGCGCAAAAACTGCGCAACAGACCGCAGATGACAACGGTGGAAACAAAATACGGCAGGTACGACGCCGTCTGTACATACCGTTTTAATACGTTACCCTTCAACTCGTTCAAGAGCAGCGCAAAAATGATCGGCGCCGGAAATCCCCACAGCAAGGAATAAATATTGATCAACAGGGTATTGCGAATCAACCGGCCTATATAATCGCTGGAGAAAAAGGCTCGAAAATGCTTCAATCCTACCCATGGACTCCCTATGATTCCAGTCCGGGGGCGGTAGTCCTCAAAGGCCATTAAGATTCCATACATGGGGACATAACAGAAGATGATATAGTAGGCGACGACGGGGACCAGCATAAGATATATATACTTGTTGACCGATACATCGCGCCCCAGCCTGTGCTGAAAGCTCTTCCCGCCCATTTGCCCCTTGGGGATCCGTGCGGCTTTCACATTGGACATGGCCCAAACACCTCCTTCATAAGGCCGGTGTCCACCGACACACGGTAGCGGATGGAACACCGGCACACTGAATATTTCAATAGTCCTAGCCTTTAGCCCGGCAATTTACCGCGCATTATAGGCATCTAGCGCTTTCTGATAGAGCTCGATGGCTTCGTCAATGCCATAGGATTTAATCTGGGCTACAAATGCATCATAGTCGTCCATGGAATTGAGTCCCATGATAAACCGATGGTTCTGCTCTTCAACATAGGTGTCGATGTCGGCCATGATGGTACTTAGGCGCTGGGAGTCCTCCATGGACAAGGTGAGGTTGGGCAGCTGCGTCTCATAGCTGATGCCGGTAGCCCACACTTCGCCATTTTCCCTCGCTGGATTGCTTTCAATGTGATACGAGGGGATGGCGTCGAACCATTTCAGCATGGGCCCGTTGATACGGCTATAATATCCATTGCAGTAGGACCACCATTTGGCATCCTCCACCCCCTCCACCGTCACCAAGTCTGTGTACTGCGGATCGCCGTTGCTGTCGAGGGTGTAGGTCGTTCCCTCGATGCCGTAGTTGAAGAGCAATGCACCTTCCCGGCTGTACGCATAGTTAAGCCATTTTGTTGCCAGCTCCGGATTTTTGCAGGAGGTCGTGATGAATGCAGCGTACACACCGTCTCTGGCCGCAGACTGCGACATACCCAGGGCGCGGGTCGCACCCTTTTCCAGCGCTGGGAAGGGGATCGCCTGCTGAACTTCCGCAACCTCCGGGATTTCGGTGTCTTGGAAAACTCCCACCTGATCCTGGCCAATCAGAACATCGATGCCGGCGCTATCCCGGGTCAGGTATTCCTTGTCCAGCAATCCCTCATCGTACCAGGATTTCATCTGTAGAATGTACTCTTTAAATTCCTCGGTGATGGGGCCATAGTCAACCTTACCATCCCTCTGGAAAAAGGAATGGCTGATATTCCATGCCCCGAGGATAAAGTCATAGTATTGTTCATAGGCAGGGAACCCGCTCATTGGCGCTGACGCACCCTTCTTCTCCTTAAAGGTCCGCAGCACATTGGTCAGCTCCTCGATGGTGGTCGGGACCTTCAAGTCGCATTCCGTGAGCCAATCGGAGCGAACCTTAAGGCCGGCCCATGGATCTTCCAGCTTCGTTTCCGTATAGTCATAGGCACACATGTAGAAGGCCCCGATATCGCCGCTGTCCAGTGTGGCATCCTTGCGGAAGTCCTCGTGTTCGTCCAGAAGCCTCTGGTAGTCCGGAGCGTACTGGGAGACCAGGTCGTTGAGCCTAATAGCATACTCATCGTTGATGAGCCCCTGTAGCCCTCCTGTATAATAACCTATAACATTTTCCATAATATCGGGCAGAGAATCTGATGTGATGCGAAGTTGGAAGGCCTGCTGGACATCCCCGGAGGGCGATTCAAACTCAATATGAACATTGGTCCTGGCCTCCAACTCCTTGTATAGCTCAGACTCCGCATATCCCGTCATAAGATTGTTACCGCCAAATGCGGCATAATAGGTCAGGGTTTCACCCTCTCCTGTGAGAGGGAACGCCAAATCCGAACTGGCAGAATCAGGGGAAGAGGACTGGGTCCCGGATGCCTCCGATGATGACGCGGACGAACTATCGTCGGATGATTTGCCGCAGGCTCCTGCTCCCAAGACCATAAGAGCGCACAGCAGTGCCGCAAGTATGCGATGATGCCTTTTCATATTCATCATAGTACAACGATACCTCCTAAATTGAGAAATCTTCTGTTCTGTGATTGAAATAATTTTTGCATTTTGAGTTACGGCTGGGCCCTTATGCGTACACAAAAAATAACAAAAACATGGCTTCATATTACAAAAATTTAGTCAACTGGTCTAGTCCATATTTTAATTTATTCTATGTCATTTTTTATTTTTCTCTATATTGAGTCGTTTTATCCCTGCCTTTTGACAGAAATGCATTAAAAATCGTCCCAGAAATCAAAAAAAATTCCCTTTCTTTTTAGAAGAGGAATTTTTATAATGGAGGCGGGAGAAGAACCTTCGGTTTTCAGATAAAGGATAGAAAATAACCGCAAAGAAAGGAATGATCACATCCATGTTTCATTTTGTTCACACATATATCCCCCAAACCAATTTTTGGGACGGGCTTATTAAACGGGGCTTGATAAACGATGCCAGCGGCGTCAAAATGATCCAGTGCGATACCATTGCGCCGGAACACCGCTTCAATGTGCTGGCCTCCCCCGGTGGCCGGCTACATGAAATCATACAGGAAGCCAACCGGCCCTTTTTTGTGGACCGCCTACAGGGCGGAACTTTTCTCTATCCCTATCAGTATGATACAAATTTGATCGAGTACTACGACCTCCTGTTGGGGGAACGGTTTCTTGGATTTCAGATGCACGAGTGGGCCTCCAACTTGCTCTCCGACTATCACAAGATCGTAGGAGATTTCCATTCCTATGAGAATTTCGACGCCTCAACGGCCGCCGCCAGGAGGATGGAGTGGACCGTGTCCAATATAGAGCAGGCCGTCCTGTCAGCTTTTCCTGATCAAGATGGAAGGATTTATCTGGAAGCTCTGACCGCAGAGGAGTGGACCGCCGCGCCGCTGCTCACAGACTCCGGCACTATGATCGCCGTCCTCCGCGAACTATTCCGCAAACGGCAGGCCTCCGTGGACGGCCATCTGTTGGCGGCCGATTCCTGCTTTATGTGCAGCCGGTTAGAATATGAAAACGGACTGCGCCATTCCATGCCCGAGATCGGTGCGCAGGCTCCCTTTGTGCGGGTTCAGCTTGCTCTTGTCCGCGGCATGTCAAAATCAAGAGGGATCCCCTTCGGCGCCTACCAGGAGCCGTGGGGAGGCACGCCCTTCAGCTGCTGCTACTATAAAAAGGATCCGCCGGCGCAGCTAGTCAATGAGTGGAACGTCACGGAGCGGGAGAATTCCGCCTATGGCCCTGCCGGAGAAAACGGCGGCAGCTCCATGTCCCTGCTGCGCCGCATCTTTTACTACGCCTTTCTGGCGGGGGCGAAATTTCTGGCAGAGGAATGGGGCGCCTGCAACACCTTTTACGACTGGAACGACTTTGAACTGACCCCCTACGGCCTGATCAAAAAGGAACTCATCGATTTTGCACAGAAATACCCGGAGCCTGGAGATCCCTACACCCCCTTTGCCTTTGTGCTCCCCGCTGAAATGAAAATCGTCAATCTGAATCAGATTGCAAAAGGCAGCAATTTCTACCGATTTTACGAAGAGTTCCCCTTGATGGAGGATCAGCGGATCGAACAGCACGTGTACGATGTCCTGCGCATGGTATATCAAAGGGTGGATTCGCGCCCAGAGGGGCACTACGATGCCAGGGCCATCACAAATTCGGAATTTGGCGATCTGTTTGATCTCGTCTATGAGGATGACCCTGGCCTTTTCCACCGCTATGCGTATCTCATCGATCTGACCGGGGGCGACGCCTTCCTAAGCCGAAACCGAGAACACTCGTCCCGGATTCTACCGTCCGGCGATTTGGGCCGGCTGCACAGAGAACTTAAGGAACGTATCCAGACGCTGCCGCCGATCCAAGTGGAGGGCTCGCCGTTTTGGATGCTGAACAAGTCCTCCAGCCGCTGGATTGCCACCTTCTTCAACAACGAGGGTGTTGAGCGCACCGTCGCCACAGGCGAATACACCCTTCCGGAAGCTGCCATCCGTGTCACCGCGACCCTGCCCTCTTCGCACACCCAAATTCATGTATTGGTTGGCGACCCCGCATCCCTGAAACGGGATGACCGCAGTCTCACCTTTGTCCTTGCCCCCGGGGACATATTGATATTTTCATTTTTGAATTGAAGCGCAAAGGAGGAGACATTTGATGAATATTCTTGCATTCGGAGCGCACCCGGACGATGTGGAAGAGATGTGCTTCGGTACGCTGATGAAATACCGCGCCCAGGGAGATACCATCTTTATTGCCCTCTCCACCAGCGGAAACATTGGCTCCAATTGTCACGCCTCCCGGGAAGAAATCGCGGCGATTCGGGAAAAGGAGCAGCTCCAGGCAGCGGCTCCGCTAGAGGCCAAGGTCAAATTCCTGCGCTTTGATGACGAGGAACTCCGCGATACACCGGAGACTAGAAACGCCTTTCTCAACGCCATCCGCTGGGCGAATCCGGATGTCATCCTGACCCACTCTCCCGCTGATACCAGCACGGACCATGCGGCGACCTCCAAACTCATCACCGAAGTCCTGTTGGTTGTGGGAGCAAAGCTGGTCCCCACTGCGGAACCTCCCATGAATAAAATGCCGGCCCTCTTCTTCTGGGACATTCCAGGCGGCTTTAAGTTTGAACCACAGGTTTATGTGGACATCACACCTATGATGGAGCAAAAGCTCGCGGCGATTGCCTGTCACCAGAGTCAAATGGCCTGGATGGAGGGCTTCCTGAAGGACGAGTATCTGGATTCCATGCGGGCCCAATCGCGCTTTCGCGGATACCAGTGCGGCTGTCACTATGCCGAAGGGTTTATCGCGTTTCAAGCCCTGGGATTTGTGGCCGATTACAGGCTTCTTCCGAGATAAAGGGTGTCCCTCAAGTCATTTCATGACTTTTGGGACACCCTCTGTGTAGAGCTATCGATTTCCCGGCAGCCCCCTTTTTGCACGCCGCCGAGATGAGAAAAGGCAGGGGGCCAGCGGAAGACAAATTCACCGCTGGCAGCGGCGAGACAAACAAGCTGGCGGGGAAATAGGATGAAAAATGCACGCCGGTGAGGCGAGCAACGACAGCGACCGGCGGGGATACAAAACGAAAAATGCACGCCGGCATGGCGAACAACGGCAGCGACCAGCGGGCACACGGTGCCAAATTCTCCGCCGCCAGCGCGAAGACGACCATGCCGGCGGGGATACGGGATAAAAAATGCACGCCGGCATGGCGAACAACGGCAACGGCCGGCGGGCACACGGTGGTAAATTCCTCGCTGCCGGCGGCGAGACGACCATACCGGCGGGGATACAAAACGAAAAATGCACGCCGGCATGGCGAACAACGACAGCGGCCGGCGGGCACACGGTGCCAAATTCCCGCCGGCAGCGCCAAAACGATCATGCCGGCGGGGATACTGAATGAAAAATGCACGCCGGTGAGGCGAGCAACGGCAGCGGCCGGCGGGCACACGGTGCCAAATTCTCCGCCGCCAGCGCCAAAACGATCATGCCGGCGGGGATACGGGATAAAAAATGCACGCCGGTGAGGCGAACAACGGCAGTGACCAGCGGGCACACGGTGCCAAATTCTCCGTCGCCAGCGGCGAGACAAACTAGCTGGCGGGGAAATGGGATGAAAAATGCACGCCGGCATGGCGAACAACGGCAGCGACCAGCGGGCACACGGTGCCAAATTCCCCGCCGCCAGCGGCGAGACGACCATGCCGGCGGGGATACAAAACGAAAAATGCACGCCGGCGAGGTGAGCAACGGCAACGGCCGGCGGGCACACGGTGGTAAATTCCCCGCCGCCAGCGGCGAGACGACCATGCCGGCGGGGATACAAAACGGAAAATGCACGCCGGCATGGTGAGGAATGGCAGCGTCCAGCGGGCACACGGTGGTAAATTCCTCGCTGCCAGCGCCAAAACGACCATACCGGCGGGGATACTGAATGAAAAATGCACGCCGGCATGGTGAGGAATGGCAGCGTCCAGCGGGCACACGGTGCCAAATTTACCGCCGCCAGCGGCGAGACAAACTAGATGGCGGGGAAATGGGATGAAAAATGCACGCCGGTGAGGCGAACAACGGCAGCGACCAGCGGGCACACGGTACCAAATTCTCCGCCGCCAGCGCGAAGACGACCATGCCGGCGGGGATACAAAACGAAAAATGCACGCCGGTGAGGCGAACAACGGCAGTGGCCAGCGGGCACACGGTGGTAAATTCCTCGCCGCCAGCGGCGAGACGACCATACCGGCAGGGAAACGGGATAAAAAATGCACGCCGGCATGGCGAGCAATGGCAGCGGCCGGCGGGCACACGGTGCCAAATTTTCCGCCGCCAGCGGCGAGACGACCATACCGGCGGGGATACGGGATAAAAAATGCACGCCGGTGAGGCGAACAACGGCAACGACCAGCGGGCACACGGTGCCAAATTTACCGCCGCCAGCGCCAAAACGACCATGCCGGCGGGGATACTGAATGAAAAATGCACGCCGGCATGGCGAACAACGGCAACGACCAGCGGGCATACGGTGCCAAATTCTCCGTCGCCAGCGCCAAAACGATCATGCCGGCGGGGATACGGGATAAAAAATGCACGCCGGTGAGGCGAACAACGGCAGCGGCCGGCGGGCACACGGTGCCAAATTCTCCGTCGCCAGCGGCGAGACGACCGTACCGGCGGGGATACAAAACGAAAAATGCACGCCGGCATGGCGAGGAATGGCAGCGACCAGCGGGCATACGGTGCCAAATTTCCCCGCCGGCACCGTCGAGACGACCATACCGGCGGGGATACAAAACGAAAAATGCACGCCGGCGAGGTGAGCAGCGGCCGGCGGGCACACGGTGGTAAATTCCTCGCCGCCAGCGGCGAGACGATCATGCCGGCGGGGATACTGAACGAAAAATGCACGCCGGCATGGCGAACAACGGCAGCGGCCGGCGGGCACACGGTGGTAAATTCCTCGCTGCCGGCGGCGAGACGACCATACCGGCGGGGATACAAAACGAAAAATGCACGCCGGCATGGCGAACAACGGCAGCGGCCGGCGGGCACACGGTGCCAAATTCCCGCCGGCAGCGCCAAAACGATCATGCCGGCGGGGATACTGAATGAAAAATGCACGCCGGTGAGGCGAGCAACGGCAGCGACCGGCGGGCACACGGTGCCAAATTCTCCGCCGCCAGCGCCAAGACGACCATGCCGGCGGGGATACAAAACGAAAAATGCACGCCGGTGAGGCGAACAACGGCAGTGACCAGCGGGCACACGGTGCCAAATTCTCCGTCGCCAGCGGCGAGACAAACTAGCTGGCGGGGAAATGGGATGAAAAATGCACGCCGGCATGGCGAACAACGGCAGCGACCAGCGGGCACACGGTGGCAAATTTACCGCCGCCAGCGCCAAAACGATCATGCCGGCGGGGATACTGAATGAAAAATGCACGCCGGTGAGGCGAACAACGACAACGACCAGCGGGCACACGGTGCCAAATTCTCCGCTGCCAGCGGCGAGACAACCATGCCGGCGGGGATACAAAACGAAAAATGCACGCCGGTGAGGCGAACAACGGGCGGGCACACGGTGGTAAATTCCTCGCCGGCAGCGCCAAAACGACCATACCGGCGGGGATACAAAACGAAAAATGCACGCCGGCGAGGTGAGCAACGGCAGCGGCCGGCGGGCACACGGTGGTAAATTCCTCGCCGGCAGCGCCAAAACGACCACACCGGCGGGGATACAAAACGAAAAATGCACGCCGGTGAGGCGAACAACGGCAGCGGCCGGCGGGCACACGGTGCCAAATTCTCCGCCGCCAGCGGCGAGACGACCATGCCGGCGGGGATACAAAACGAAAAATGCACGCCGGCATGGCGAACAACGGCAGCGACCAGCGGGCACACGGTGCCAAATTTTCCGCCGCCAGCGCCAAAACGATCATGCCGGCGGGGATACTGAATGAAAAATGCACGCCGACGGGCAGTCTTCCAATATATGTAGGGGGGCAGGACTATCCTTTTCCTGACAGCCCCTTCGCATTCATATGGACTTCTTCAACAGCACCGGCGCCATAAGCAATCCGGTCCTACGGAATTGATACTCATAGCTGTACTCCGCATCCTTGGTCCGCCATGCGCCTGGCCCGCACCAGTAAACGGTATCCATGCTGCAATGAAGCTGTCCAAAGCTGCCAAACCGATTTCCAAACACTTTGATGGAAATGGTATGGCGGCCTGCGCTGAGATGCCCCAGTTCAACTCGGTAGGGCAGCAAGGCGATTCGACCTGCATCTTTCCCGTCCACCGCCACTGCGATGACCGGCGCACGGAACTTATCGATCTCCACGGCGTACTCGCCATCCTCCACGTCCACAGTCCACTCATAAGTCACGTTCGCTCCATAGAAGGGAAGTCCCTGATGGGTCCAATCGCTGAAATCCAAACTCCGCACCGGCTCCGTCACCCAGGCTCTAGCGCCGCGCGCTTCCACGCCGAAATCCCCCAGCACGTAGCACCACTCCAGATTAGACTCCTGCATATAGGGCATCTCCAGAAGTAGGGTATTGTCCCCTTTCTGAATGGCGCCCAGCTCCACAGTCTTGATGAACATGTCGGTAAAATATCCGACTGGCGTATTGCTCACCGGTTTACCATTGAAGGTGATTGTGCAGAGCTCTGGCGTCTCCAGTGCCAGCTGAGCCTTATCCACTGCAACTTTGGCGTCAAAGTGGAACCGCAGGCGAAGTGAATGCTCTGGGGTCCGCGTTTTCTCCACAGACCAGGGCTGGGCGAAGGCTTCCATCTTCAGCGGATAGCCCAACCTCGCCCGCAAAATATTGTCGATCCGGAGTACCTCTTCCGTATCGTGCCACGCTTCCTGGTCCAGTGAGTATTCCGCCATGTCAAGCAACAGCACGTTGGGCTCCGACAAGGTAACAGGTGTCGGTCCCCACACTTTTTCCAGGCGCGTCCACTGGCTCTTTGCTGGAGCGGGCGCCGGGCAATCCGCCGCTTTGGTCACAGGCTCTAAGCGGAGCAACAGGCTATCATGCTCATAGAGATCCCGAATCAGCTCTGTCTTTCCATTCTCATAGCCAACAGCAGCGGTGCGGTGGGTTCCGCGGAGTGTGTCATATTCCTCCAGTGTATACACGCCATTCAACAGAATATGGATTTGGTTGACAAGCGGACGGTCTGGTTTCTCCGCCTTTTTACCGTTTGCGATAAACAGCCATTTCCCCTCCGCATCTGTCCGCATCTGATAGATATATCGATTGGATCTGGCCCCGCTCTCAGTCCGGATGTCCAGCTGCCGAACTGGCTCCAGCATCTCCATCAGCGCTGTCCGGTCGAAAGGAATGCGCGCCGCTTGGGCTGCAATCTGGGCGGGAACCGTTGACGGAACCGCGTCCATATATTTCGCAGGTTCCCCCATGAAAATCACCTGACCACCCGCCTCGACGAAGGCTTGCAGCCGCTGAACGGTCGTCGACCGCAGGGTGACGCAGCCCGGCACGATGACCACGTCGTAGGCCATCTCGCCCACGTCAAAGGTCTTCCCCTCCATCAATTCCGGCTGCTGGGACGGCAACAGGGATTCCGCAATAAAATCAAAATCCTGAAGGCCGAATAAAAGCCATTCAATAATCTGGGAGAACTGCTGCTCCATCTGCTGGCGCTTAGCCGCCGTCTGCTCCTTCGGTCCCCAGTACAGCCAGTAGCTCTCGATGGGGTGAATCACCCCAATTTTAACATCCGGTTTTCCGCTGGTCAATGCAGTGTTGACTCTGGCAAAATGATCTTCAATAAGCGGATACTCCTTATACCACGGCGACTGATAGAAAATAGAGGCCGGGTAATCCCGCTTCGCCTCTCCCGCCATGCTCGTCCAGGACAGATGATGAACTCGGGTGGTAACGCCAAGAGCCGCCTGCCAGTCTCCCTGAAGCTTATGGCCGCGGAAATCAAAGTCCCAGTTGGTAACACCGTACAGCTCGCTGGTCATACCGGCGTAACCGTACTGATGGACAGCGCTCTGGCACTGTTTCGCCGTGGAATACTCTCGGTTGTCACACAAAATATCGATTCCTGGTCTCTGGAAATTCCGGTAGGACCGCATGGCCTCCCCGAGAGCATGGGTCTGAGATTCCAGTGTCGGCTCCTCCATCAAATGCCCCGTCAACTCCAGGCCGTTCCTCTTGCACCATCCTCCAACGGTGTCCGCAAAGGCGCTGGAAAACCGCTCCGCTATGTGATCATGGTACCGGTACCGAGCGACGGAAATCTTTCCATCAGGCAGCTCCCAGAATAGTTCTGGCAGTGTGTCAAAGAAATCCTCGCCGTACTGTTCCTGATAGCTATCTGGAATATCGTCTGTGTATGGAAGGATAACTTCCTTTTTCTCCCCAGCAAAACCGAGGGTCGTCTTATGGGCAAATTGCGGCTCATCCGTAAAGATTGCGGGGATCACAGTGCCGAAATAATCGCCCACCGCCTCCTTATACCGCTCATGGGTCACCTCCACGAATCGCTCCACTGCCTTAGGGTTCAGCGTATCCAAGTACGTATAATTGTTCCACCAGGGACTCGGCAGGGAAATTTCCATATATGCATACCAGACATTCTCACCGTCTTCTCCATCCTTGAGCCGGCGATACCCCTTGAGGAACCCATCCTCCAACTTTACATCGAAACGCGCTAACAGGGTTCCATGTCCGCTGGACATAGTCGACATCCCAGACGTCAAGATCTGACTATTGTCATGGCGCGTATCCTGATTGACCGGCGTAAAAACCAGATACCGGCTGCGATACTGCTCATCCTTAGTGACCAGGCCGCCGGCAAAACCCGATGGCCATCGATCTTCATCATAAAGCCACGCCAGCATATTCTCCTTCTCCGCCTTCTGCACCACAGCCCGCACGATATCCATGAACTCATCGCTCAGATAGGGAGTGTCCATTCCTGTGCGGCAATGCATGTGAAAGCCGCCCAGCCCCATCTCTTTAAAATAGTCCACTTCCCGCGTCATCAGCTCCTTGTCCAGCTTACAGTTCCATGCCCAAAAAGGAGCGCCGCGGAATTTTGACGGCGGATTTTGGAATTGTGCTTCCCAATTTGCGTCCATACCCATCCTCCTATATTCTGTTTCTCCTTTATCCCATGACCAGCGATAGCAGATCTCGAACGTCTGCTGTCGCCAGACATTCCACGGTGTCCGATGCGCCGTAGTAGATCTTGACTTCGCCGCTCTCCTCAAGGATCATACCGCCTGGGAAAATGACATTGGTTCGAAACCCGTCGTCAACCTCCCACCTTGTCTCCGGCGCCAAAAGTGGCTCTCTATATAATCCGATAACCTTGCTGGGATCCTCCAGGTCCAACAGCATTAGACCGGCACAGTACCGCTTTCTCCAAGCCTGTTCCCACCCGTTCTTTCCTCGGTTGGGATCGATATCCACCGCGTGGAATAGGGTCAGCCAGCCTTTATCCGTCTTGATGGGGGGTGCGCCAGGTCCCGTCTTATCGTTGGCGTAAGGGACCGCCTCCACCGGCAGCACCAACTTGCTGTCACCCCAATATCGGAGATCCGGCGAGTAGGATAGCCAGGTATCAAACCGGTCTCTTCCCCCTCTGGAGTATACAGGGAAGGGGCGCTCCAGCCTTACATACCGGCCGCCGATTTTTTCTGGAAACAATACCATGTTTCGATTATCTGGCACGGTCAGGGACAGAACCTCTATCTTTTGGAAGTCATCGGTGACCGCAATGCCGCCCCGAAGCCCATGGTTCGTATCCACCGCAAAACATAAGTACACCCGGCCGTCAATCACAGTCAGCCGAGGATCGTAGACACGAGTGATATCCGGATCGTCCATAGCCTCCACCGTCAGAAAAGGTTCCTTCTGAACATCCCAGTGCATTCCATCCCGGCTAAAGGCCAGACCGATCACACAATGTTTGAAGCAGCCTCTCTCCGGCACATAGTCATAGTCATCCCGGAAGGCCATAACATACTGGCCCTCAAATTTGCATACCCCTGCGTTGAAGATGCAGTCTGCCCCATAGGGGATATCTTTCTTAGATAAAATTGGCTCTCCCTTCTGATACCGCTTCACCAGTGGGGAAGAGACCAGCTCCGGCAATACTTTTCCCATATTTTTGCATGTCCTTTCCTATCGATTCCTTTACGCCATAGTTTACACGGTTTGCCGAAAGTTTTCAAGATTTTTTTATCGAATCGTGAAAGAATATTCACCGCTTCCTAGGCTATATACACAGCAGTTCCCCTCGCGGCCCAGGTATTGTATTCCCTCTGCCTCACTGGCTGTAACTCCGTTCTCTACAATATCCCCGGCCGGGAGATAGAGCCTTGCCTCCGTGCCCGCCGGAACCCCAGCGAAGTATCGGATTTCCCCCTCTGTCCGCTCCCAGCCGCTTTCAATCCGGCCGTGAATACTCTCATAAAACCCGTTGGCATACGCAAGACCCTGTATGCAGGGCTTGAGAATAAACCGCGAAAATCCTGGCGCTTCCTCATCCCTGGCGATCCCCAAAACATATTCATATAGCCATGCTCCCACGGCACCTAATGAGTAGTGATTGAAAGAATTCATGCTATTATTTCCGCCAAATCCCTTTTCCACCGTGTAGGAATTCCAGCGCTCCCATATGGTGGTCGCTCCCTGTGTCACCGAGTACAGCCACGATGGATATTCCGTCTGGAAGAGCAGGGCATAGGCATCTTCAGAGTACCCATAGTCACATAGGACGGGGTTCAGCGGCGCCGTCCCCAAAAAACCCGTAGTTACTTTATGGCCAACTTCTCTCGTCCTTCTGGCCAAGTGTTCCGCCGCCTTACCTGCATTCTCACGCGTAAAGATCCCGTAGGAGAGCGGCAACGCATAGGAGCACTGTGTGTCATTGATCTGGCCATCCCAGGACCTAGTTTTACCTGTGGTGTTATCCACAAATGTCACATTCCAAGTCTCCTGAATTTGCTGGAATAGGTTCTCCAGCACCTTTGCCTCCTCCTGTCTGTCAATGGCCCGCGCCATCTTAGCCAAGATCTTTACATCATAGGCGTAGATCGCGTTCCAAATCAGCAGATTGTCCGTGCTCATATCCGAAGCAAGCCAATCGCCCAGCGGCCCCACCTTCCGAAGAAGCACTGGCTCGCCTTTGCTTCTCAGATACTTGATATAGCGCATACAGGCGTCAAAGTTTTCTTCCACAATCCGTCGATCCCCGTACTGCTGAAAAGTTTCCCAGGTCACGATGATGCCGGCACTCTCCCAGGCAATGCCGCCGAAGCCTCCCCCCACCGGTGCGATATTGGGATACTGGCCCTCCGGCGACTGTAAATCTCGGGCGGCCTGTAGAAATCTGGAATAGAAATGGCGCACATCGGCGTTGTATCCCGCTGTTTTGGCAAAGACCTGGGCATCTCCCATCCATCCAAGGCGCTCATTTCGCTGGGGACAATCTGTGGGAATGCTGATGAAATTGGCGGATTGGGACCAGCAAATATTGCGAAACAGTCGATTGACCAAGGGATCGGAGGTTTGGATGTCCCCAGTCCGAGTTCGGATGGAAGAGAGGGCCGCGCATGTGACATCCTCCAGGGCGGGTGGTTCCTCCACCCCTGTAATCTCCACGTAGCGGAACCCATGGAAGGTCAGCTTAGGAAAGAACTCTTCCCCCTGGGGATCCCCCTTGCAGATATAGAGATCCATGGCGCTGGCATCCCGTAGATTCTCTGTCAGAATCAGCCCTGCCAGCGGTCCATAGTCGTTTAGGGGAGGATATACGATTTCCCCATATCGGAACCGGATCACCTGTCCCGGCCTGCCGTGAAGACGGATCTTCGGAACGCCAGCTATATTCTGTTCCAGGTCATAGATATACACACCGGGCTGCGGCTGCCTCATGGATTTAGCTGTCAGAATGTCCACGACGCCCACAGAGGGCCCAATCTGTGCCGTAATCTCCGGGTCCGTATGATTTGGCGCCGGCCACGGCTGCGCCTGCTCCTCCTCCGGTATCGGGACTGGATGAATCCGGGCGGGCGCGCTCCACGCCTCATGGGCATAGGCAGCCGTTGAGAAGGCGGAAATTTCGGCTTCTCGCCTTGCATCATACTGCTCTCCGTGGAAGTTGGACGCGTACAGAACTGGCCCCTCTCCGGAATATCGCCATGACTCACAGTCCGTTCCGATCACCTCCTGAGTCCCATCTTCATAGCGCAGTTCCAACATGGCTAGCAGGGAAGGGCGATCCCCAAAATAGTTGTAATTCATCAAGGTGTAGGTCTGCGCATCACTCCACCAGCCCGAGGCAAGATAGAAGCCCATGGCGTTGGCACCTGGCTGTAACCGTTTCGTGATATCGTAGACCTGATATTGAATATGCTTATCATACTGGGATGCGCCGGGAGTAAACCAATCCTCCGTCAGCGGCGCTCCATTCACGTACCCGTCGTAAATTCCCCTGGCGGTTACATACAGTCGCGCCCTTTTTAATGCCGCGCCGTTCCTTACCATAAAATCGCGGCGAAGCATGGGTTCGGAAGTATGGCTTGGATCCGCGGTCACCAGTGTCCTCCCTCTCTCCGCGCAGAGCAAGAATCCTTCCTCCGTTCTTTCCAGCCGTCCTTCCTCAATGGCTTTCGCAAAGATGCTGTCTTCGCACTCCGCATCCTCCTGGATCAAAACCGCCTTTGGAGTTCGAATATCTCGTACCAACAACGATTGAAAGATTCCGGCACTGCCTGGCGCGGCGGTGAATCCGATCTCATTTAACCGCGGAAAGGTTATAACGTCATTCTGCCCTAACGGATTTAACTGCCGGCCCCGACAGCTTCCGTCGTTCGCTGTCTCATAATCCACCAGCGTGCCGTCCACATAGGCCAGCGCTATATTGCCGCGGACCTCCACAGCCAGCGTGTGAAACTGATGTCTGGATTCATCCATGATGCCCTGGGGCAGTTCAACCGAGGCAAATGGCACCTGGGCACTATCATCCGGGTGATAGCCCACGCGGTAAATATGTAGCCTAGCTGGCACTTTGGAAATGTCCAATTCATAGGAGATGTAGTTTTCACCCTGGATCCAGCTGGTATTTTTTGTGCGGTCCAGGAGCCGGAAATCCTTGGCTCCAAATACGATGCCCGCCTGACAGCTTCCCTCCGGAATCCGCAATCTCGCCTCAATCCAAAAAATTCCCTTAACATTTGCGCATAAGCCCGGTCTCGGCGCGCCTATCCAGACGGCTGGCTCCCAAGCCGATTCTCTCGCATCCATCAGTCCTGTCTCAAATCGGTCTTCGGCGAGAGCGGCATCTCCCTCCATATTCCAGGCGGTCACAGTCCACCGGTACGATGAACGAGGGCGCAAGGCTGTGCCCTGATACGAAATCTCCGAGGTCCACGCCTCTTCCACACGCCCACTGTCCCACACCAACTCTCCTGTGTCCTCCAGAAAGACTTGAATCTCATAGGCCGCTTGCATCGTCCCCCGCGCTCTGCTCCCTAGCTTCCATGAAAACCTTGGCATATCACAATCGATAGCTAGAGGTGTTGTCATCGCCTCTACCTGTAAGTCATACACTGTCCACGAAGTTTTGCCCATTTTCTGTCCTCCTTTGTCCCTATTGGGATCAGTATACTGAAACTCGCAGGAAAATGCAATACTAAATTCTTTAACCCTCACTTGATATTATCCGGCAAATTGAATATAATGAGGGTAGGCGTTCCCCAGGCGGATGAAAAAAATGTATGGAGGTATACCATGATTCGAGAGATGACCATCGCCGATTACGAAGAAATATTGGATCTATGGGTCAATACAGAGGGAATGGGATTGCGGAGTCTCGATGATTCAAGGGAGGGCATCGCGACCTTTTTAAAACGGAATCCCCGGACGAGCTTTGTCGCACTTGATGCGGGCAAGATAATCGGCGCCATTTTATGTGGCAACGATGGTCGGAGAGGGTATATTTATCATACCGTTGTTCAAGTTCCTTACCGTAATCAGGGAATCGGAACACAGTTGGTCGAAGCCGCCATATCGGCCTTGCAAAGGGAGGGGATCACAAGGGTCTGTCTAAATGTTTTGGAGACAAATGAACAGGGCAAAGCCTTTTGGCAAAATAGGGGGTGGGAGAAGAAAGATTTATTAGGATTTTACAGTCAATCCATTACAGAAAAAGAAAATCGCCCCTTCTTTGAGATGCAGTGAATATATCGAGAGGATGATTTCTATGCGCACAGGCATATCCATTGGACAGATGGCGCTGCTATGGGTTTCTTCACCGCATGTGTGATGTATGGATGGCTCACTTGAGACAACTGCCCGACGTTGAATTCCGAATGGCCCTTGGAATGGACGGAATACCATATGAGCTCGACCTTTTACTGGGGAAGTATTATTTCGAGCAGTTTGCAAAAGGTCTCATGGCTGTGGATCTGACCGGAAAGGAAGAAAATCGAGAATATACGGGATTTTACTGTGTCGAGGGGGTATATGAAACTCGCCTGGATATTGATCGGGCCGTGTACCAGCTACGCGCCTTTCACGACTACTTGAAAGAGCAGGATTTTGGGGTTGAAGCCCGGTATTCACTGCATTACAACGAGAACTTGATCAATGTTACGCCGGACTCCTATGTCACGAATGTATCCACAGATGGCGACTTCCAACGGCTAAAGAGCCTCGCCCTTGATGCGGCACAGTACCGCGTTGCATTGGACCCGTTTTCCGTGGCAGAGTTGACTGCAGCTGTGCAGAATGCAGACGATACCGGAAAATTCACCCTCATCATGAAGCTGGAAATAAAATCGTATACAGGGATCTGGCATTAAAGTTCACCAGCGATGAAATACAGGAAATGACAGGATTACGCTTTGAGGAGGGATAGAAGGAGGAGCCCGGATATTTTCTTCTTTTATTTCCGTTGCAAGCAGGATTGTCTTCGTATCTGGCTACCTTCTAATTTGCGGAATGCTTTGGGTGAGAACACAAGTCGACCTGTCCGCTTTTAACAACTATTGACCATAGATATGGCTTTACTTCTTTCATACGAAACCGTTTTGGCGGCGTTTTTTCTTGACTTTTTACTTTCCTCTCCCGCTCGCCTTCCTTTTTTAGCGGCGGAGTGCTCCTTTTCTTTCTCTTCGCCTCCTGCTCTTTGGCGGTTCCTTCTTTTTTTGGCGGCGTTTTTTCCTGACTTCTCACTCCCTTCTCCCGCTCGCCTTCTTTTTTAGCGGCAAAGCGCTCCTTTTCTTTCTCTTCGCCTCCTACTCCTCGGCGGTTCCTTCTTTTTTTAGCGGCGTTTTTTCTTGACTTCTCATTCCCTTCTCCCGCTCGCCTTCCTTTTTAGCGGCGAGGTGCTCCTTTTCTCTCTCTTTGCCTCCTACTCTTTGGCGGTTCCTTCTTTTTTTAGCGGCGTTTTTTCTTGACTTCTCATTCCCTTCTCCCGCTCGCCTTCCTTTTTAGCGGCGAAGTGCTTTTTTTCTTTCTCTTCGCCTCCTACTCTTCGGCAGTTCCTTCTTTTTTGGCGGCATTTTTTCTTTACTTCTCACTCCCCCCTCCCGCTCGCCTTTCCTTTTTAGCGGCGGAGTTCCCCTTTTCTCTTTCTTCGCCTCCTGCTCCTCGGCGGTTCCTCCTTTATTTGGCGGCGTTTCTTCCTGACTTCTCACTCCCTTCTCCCGCTCGCCTTCTTTTTTAGCGGCGAAGTGCTTTTTTTCTTTCTCTTCGCCTCCTACTCTTCGGCAGTTCCTTCTTTTTTGGCGGCATTTTTTCTTTACTTCTCACTCCCCTCTCCCGCTCGCCTTTCCTTTTTAGCAGCGGAGTTCCCCTTTTCTCTTTCTTCGCCTCCTGCTCCTCGGCGGTTCCTCCTTTATTTGGCGGCGTTTCTTCCTGACTTCTCACTCCCTTCTCCCGCTCGCCTTCTTTTTTAGCGGCAAAGCGCTCCTTTTCTTTCTCTTCGCCTCCTACTCCTCGGCGGTTCCTTCTTTTTTTGGCGGCGTTTTTTTCTGACTTCTCATTCCCTTCTCCCGCTCGCCTTCCTTTTTTAGCGGCAAAGCGCTCCTTTTCTTTCTCTTCGCCTCCTACTCCTCGGCGGTTCCTTCTTTTTTTGGCGGCGTTTTTTCCTGACTTCTCACTCCCCTCTCCCGCTCGCCTTCCTTTTTAGCGGCGAAGTGCTCCTTTTCTTTCTCTTCGCCTCCTACTCTTCGGCAGTTCCTCCTTTTTTTAGCGGCGTTTTTCCCTGACTTCTCACTCCCTTCTCCCGCTCGCCTTTCCTTTTTAGCGGCGGAGTGCTCTTTTTCTTTCTCTTCGCCTTCTGCTCTTTGGCGGTTCCTTCTTTTTTGACGGCATTTTTTCTTTACTTCTCACTCCCCTCTCCCGCTCGCCTTCCTTTTTAGCGGCGGAGTTCCCCTTTTCTTTCTCTTCGGCGGCTTTTTCTTTTTTGCGGCAGATCCGACTGCCTTCTACCTCCCCATTGCTGCATAGATACACAACAGCAAGACCAAATGTATCGACCACACAAACAATTGCCTCCACTTCTATAGCGATGAAAAATCCAACTAAAACAACACTGGCGCCTCCCAAAAGAGATGCCAGTGCTTAATATTTGCCTTAGATAGCCCTTTCTCGCGCAGTCCGTGCAACTCAACTCGAAGGCAGTTCAAATCCTCTGCTTTGCAACCGCACACTCCGAAACAAAAATCCGTTGGACGCCTGGGGGTTCAGCGCGATTGCTTGGAGCGTGGCTGTATACTCTCCTGGTTTTTCAATATAGATACGGCCTATAGAACCCACAGCCCCGCGATAATTCCGTTTCGTCAGCGGATCCAGTTCTCTTTTATAGACAAGCTCGCCTTCCAGCTGCGCATCCCCAGCGGCAAACCGCAGCCGGTGACCACCAATCCATTCCTGCCCATAGGCGCTGCCGCATGTTATCTCCACCTCGTACCAACCGGCCTCAAAGATTGTAAAAGGCCAGGTAACGCAAACGCCCTCATCCATCCAGTCTTCTATGTCGCCGCCCATCCCCAGCTTGGCATTTCCCTCCAGGATAGACGCGGACGCGGGAAAGACAAGACTCCCTTCCGGCTGCTGTACCACCTGATGATCGACCTGTACTCCGTCTGCCATGGTGATCTTCACAACTGGCAAATCGGGGCAGGACTCTGGAATGACTATGGAAACCTGACTTCTTCCCTGCCCGTCCAGTATCGTCTGGCGAAAAGAGACTTCTCCCTCTCCCAAAAGCTCTGCCTTGGCCACACGGCTTTTGATCCCGTTGACCGCCAGCTCCCTCTGCCTAGCCGGTTCGCTGAGCATAAAGTACAAGGAATCTTCACCCTCTGTAACAGGGCCACTCGGCAGATCCCCGGCAAAAGGTGAGGGCTTCGTCCCATAGATCGCCTCGCCGCACGTCTCCATCCATCGGCCCACCTCATCCATGATCTGCCACGCCTTGGCCGGAATCCGCCCCAAAGGATCCGGTCCCACATTTAGCAAGTAATTCACGTTGCGGGAGGCCAGACGTCCCAGCAATGTCACCATCTCGCGGGAAGATTTCCAATTTTGGTCGAAGCTCTTGTATCCCCAGGTATCGTTGAGTGTAGCCGCCGTCTCAAATAGTCCGCCGGATTTGCGCCCCGCTGGAATCTGATTGTCCCCTAAAGACGAATAATCTCCCAGGCCATTGCCGATTCGAGAATTGACAAGACAATTGGGCTGATACATCCGGACCATATGGCACAGTTCCTGGCTCTGCGCCACTGACAAGGTGAGTGGGGTATCAAACCAGATGAGGCATAAATCTCCGAACCGTGTCAAAATTTCTTTGACCTGGGGCTTGATCTTTCTCTCAAAACAGCGGGCATACTCCTTTCCATCGTTGTTGGGATAGTCCCAATCGTTGGTCCAGCTCATGCCGCCGACGTTGGTATGGTCTGCGGTATAGCCACCGCCATCCGGGTCCTTCCAATCCAAGTCTTGTGAATAATAGAGGCCAAGCTTCAAATCATATTTATAGCAGGCTTCCGCGAACTCCAGGATAGGGTCCCGCTTAAAAGGCGTCGCGTCATAAATATTATAGGGGTCCACCTCGGAGCGGTACATGGCAAACCCTTCGTGGTGCTTGCTCGTCAATACCAGATACCGCATTCCGCAATCCCGGGCATGCTTCACAATGGAATCCGCGTCAAAGAGTACAGGGTTAAAGCATTCCGCCAGACGGCTATACTCCGCATTAGGAATTCGAAATCGGGACTGTAGCCACTCCCCGATATACTCGCACTGCTGGCCCTTCCACTCACCTGCTGGCAGAGAATACAAGCCCCAGTGCATCATAAATCCAAATCGGTCCTGTGAAAACCAGTTCTTTTCCATTGCTTGATCCCATCCTTTACTTTTTTATCTCTCCCATAATAGCATAGGTCTCGCAAAAAGAACATGGATATTTCTAAGACGATCTTGTAAATAATTAACCCAGTGCCCGCACATAGCAAAATACCATACGGCGCCAAAAGGGCAGGCTATTCTTCACCTGTATCACTTGCTCTTGGGTATAGCGCCGCATTGTCTGCGCCTCTTCCTCCGTAACCCCCTGCTGGCTGTATTTCGCCTTCAACGCCAGCTCTTTTATCTCAGCGCTGACAACAGCGCCATATGGGCGCAACTGCACAAGGTATCCATACATGGAAACCACCGCCTGATTTCTTTCGCTTTCATAGAACTCCCTCCGGCGCATGGCAGCGCGCCATCGCCGGCGCAAAATAGCACACATCCCCAGCGCTAACAGTACAATACACGCCCACAGAGGCCAAAAATTAGACCTTACACCGGACTGTGGCCTCTCCACCGCTGGCTCCGATGACGATGAGTCCTCCCTGGGCTCAGACACCTCCAAGGAGGATTCCGCTGGGACCGAACTCTCCCCAGAAGACTCTGCGGGAGCGCTAGACTCTACTTCCAACACCTGATCTGCCGCTTCCATCCCGCCAGGTGTGACCTCCAGCGGTTGCCAACCCAACCCCCGATAATAAACCTCCACCCAGGCATGACCCCTTCTATCCCTGACTTGTGCCCAGCCATCGCCCCCAAAATCCTCAGCCGCCACTGCATACCCTTCCGCGTACCTGGCCGGAATGCCCAAGGTTCGCAACAGTAACGTAGCCGCGCTGGCAAAGTGAACGCAGTACCCCTGCTGGCTTTGAAATAAAAAGTACTCCACAAAGTCCTCACCTGGCGGCACAGCGCCAGGTGTCAGTGTGTATTGATAGGAAGACAAAAAGGAGACAACCTGCTGAATCAAGTCGCTTTCAGACTCTACAACACCCCAGCCCCGAAGGATATCATTATCCACCAAGGTTTCCAGCCTTGTCCGAAGCTCCTCTGGGACCTGAAGGTATTGATCCATAACAAACTGATCATAGGCCTGGAATCCCTCCTCCAGCTCCATGTCGAAGTCATAAAGCGGCTCTCCCATCATATCCATATAGGTAAAAGTGTAAGGCCCTGAATCTTTCGATTCATAATACAGATCCCGAACTGGGACTAACGCAGGCATATCCTCCATATCTAGGTTGTACGGTGTAAGCACGAAGTCGGCGGCCAAGTGCCGAGGCTCTATCACGATCAAATTTGTGGGATACCATCCGAAGAACTGGGGCGCAATGTTCATGGGATACATGGAAAAATCCATGCCCTCGTAAACCTCATCCGCAAAGGCTGTCCACGCCGAGCCGGTATACCTGGCTCCAGAACGTCCCCGGAGATATAGCCGTCCCGGATTCCCCGAGAAAACATCCAGCACGACCTCGCCAGTAAACCGCAAATCCCCCCGCCCCTGCAAATCAATGTCCTGGGAGGCCGAACGGGTACCGCCAGGGGCCACAGAGCTATCGCCTTCCGCCAATTCACCCATGATCCGCAAACGGAGGTGGTCAACCGCATCCGGCCTTGAATACGTATCCCTTCCCAGCGTGAAAAACAATACGGCCGAGAGCGCAGCCGACACCGGTAGTGCCAGCAAAACCAGTTTCGCCCTATCGACTTCGTCCTTTCCCTGCCGCCTCCCGGATAGAATCAGCGCGGCCCAAAAGGGGAACAAAAACAAAATCCCCGCCCAGTTGGGCTCCCGTGTAATAACAAGCACCGCCGCCAAAAAGGGAAGGGTCAAGACAACGCCCAGATAACTGCGATACTTCCGCGCCACAGCCCATGCCAAAAACCAGGATAGAAGAGCTCCGCACCCTGCGAAAAAAATGGTGATGACATCTCGGATTTGCCCTTGCGGCAAATTTTCCAGCGGCACAAGATACTCGATTCCCTCAATCTCTTTGGAATACTCTATGCTGACCAGGCTTCCCACATAGGCGGCTCCCCGTATAAGGTCCTGCCGAACCGCGTACAGGCAAAACGCGAGAAGCACAGCAGACGTGCCTGCAAATATCCAGCGAATCCCCTTCCTGGGAATCCCGTACAGCGCTGCCATCACGGCGGACACTGCTGCACACCCATAGGTGATTGCTGGATAATCAGCCGGTATGGAAAGTGCGGACCCAAAGCTGACGATTGAACCGGCCGATCCAAGCCAACTCAAAAGAAAATAGGAGCTCCAGATGAGCATCCACTTGACCATACGCTTCATTGGCGAGACTCCTCCAAAAGACTCCCATCCTCCATCCTTCGGATACTCTGTGCATCGACCGCGATCCCTTGCGCCTCCACGCCCGCGATCAAATCATTCCGTCTCTCCGGAAGGGGAATCGAAAGTAATTGCGGCAGTGCGGACGGCAGGTCCTCATCCGCCCGTATCCTTACCCGGCAGACCTCCTGCCCGTCCTCCCAGCAAATTTCATGGGGTAGCTGTCGGTCTGATAGGAAATTGGACAGCGATGTCAAGCGGTCCAGCATCCGGTCTGTTACCTCCGCATCCTGGTCCCATACCGGATAAAGCCGGGGCATTCCTTGTCCCTCACCGCTGTCATCCGCCCGCACCATCAAGTCATCAAATCTCGCAGATAGCTTCCAATGGACAAGCCTCGGCGAATCCGGTGGCCGGTATTGGCGGATTTCCATATTGGCGCTATCCTCCTCCCAACCATTCCCTTCCCGCCGCACACTCTCCAACAGTTCCGGATCCACCGCCGTCTCATAGGACTTTGGCGTGGAGACAACAGACGCTATACTCTTTGTCCACCTTGGAATGGCAAAAAGTCCCAATGCGTCATAGACCCACATTCTTTTGACCGTCCATTGGACCACGCCGCAGTGGGTGAGTTGAAATACCTGCTTGCTGCGAATGCCACGGCCATAAACTGGCATTCGCAGCACCCTCTGCTCCGTTTCGCCTGTCATTCGATTCTTCATCTGGAGGACAAGGCGTCCCCGATATACAGGTAGCCGTAAAGTGCTATGCAGTCCGACAGCCACAGCCACCATCGTTCCCCGCTCTTGCTGTAGTCTCTCCGCCTCCAGCGCGACTTGGACACTCCACATGGCTGGCAAGCTAAGCAGCAAAGAAAAGAGAGGAAATACGGCTACGAATATCAGCGTAAAATACGAAAAATAACCGATAAAAAGGATATAAAAGACCACCGCCAATGCCAAAATCAGCAGATACACAACCCATCGTCTGATCATGCCTCCGCCCTCAATGCAACCGTGGCGGCCGAGTATTTTCCAGAATGGTCCGGATCACGTCTTCCGGTGAACAGTGTTCAGCTTTTGCCTTTGGGCTTAACAGTAACCGATGTGTTATACAGTCGGGAAACACTTCCAGAACATCGTCCGGCAAAACATAGTCGCGCCCTCTCAAAAACGCGGAGGCCTGCGCCAATCTCGCCACTGCAACGGAAGCCCTTGGACTGGCCCCCAGCCGTATAAAGCTATTGTCCCTTGTGGCCGATACGAGCCGGACGATATACTCATCAATCTCCTGATGTACATAGATCGTTTCTACATCCAACCGCATTGCCAATACATCCTCCCCACTTGCAACCGCCTCCACGGAGTCCATGGGATTCCGGCCCCTCTTGCGCTGTAGCATGTCCACCTCGTCAGCAGGGGAAGGATATCCGATGGATAGACATACCATAAATCGGTCCATCTGCGACTCCGGCAAAAGCTGCGTTCCAGCAGAGCCCACCGGATTCTGGGTTGCGATGACCATAAAGGGTTTAGGGATCTCATGGGCGATCCCATCCACCGTCACTCTCCCCTCCTCCATAGCCTCCAAAAGCGCCGCTTGGGTCCGGCTGGACGCCCGGTTGATTTCATCCGCAAGGAAAAGATTGCAGAGAATCGCGCCCCTCTCATAGTTCCATTCTCCTCGCTCTTTATCATACATGGAAAAACCGGTGATATCCGATGGCATTACATCCGGCGTAAACTGAATTCGTCGGTATTCTGCACGAATCGCTTTGGACATGGCAAGAGCTAACGTCGTCTTCCCCACTCCCGGTCGATCCTCCAACAGCACGTGTCCCTGCGCCAGGAGCGCCAGCATCACCTTTCGAATGATATCATTCTTTCCGACAAATACCTTTGCGACTTCCTTCATAACCCTTTCTGCCAACGTCATACCGTCTCCATCCTCTCTATTTCAGCATCGGCAAACTTCCAGTGAACACTTTGCTCGCGCCCAGAGCGATAGCGCCTGTCAATGGCGCACCGCGGAGGAATTTCGTATGGATGAATTCGGCCCTTCGCCCTCCGTAGCCGCGTAAATAGGCCCCTAAATCCTCTGCCAACAGGGATTCCAGGATATACGCTCCGTCTATGGTTTCATACCCTAAGATCACCGTGGAAAACTCGTATAGATTCAGCGCGTTGCGAAGCGCATAGCCGAGGTATGTGACAAATTCCCGGGCCGCAGCTGCGCAGGCCTGGTCTCCCTCCTGCGCGCCGGCCATAACATCGGCGAAGGATTGGATATCCCGCGTGGAAGCCCCCGCCGCCTTTTGAACCGTCTTCCTCTCATCCGCATATAGTTCTAGACAGCCACGGCTCCCACAAGGGCATAGAGGGCCATGAAAATCAATGGTGGTATGCCCCAGCTCTGGGCTGTAGCCGTGGATTCCCTGGTACAATTCACCGCCGAGGACCATTCCTGCTCCAATCCCCTCATGGATGTAGACATACAGGAAGTTATCGATTCCGGCCCCCTTCCCATACAGAGACTCCGCCAGGGCACAGGCGCTGGAATCGCTGAGGAGATACGCGTCAACCCCTGCGATCTCTTCCATCCACCGGCAGACTGGAAGATCCCGCAGTCCCTGAAAATTAGGCGGATTTAAAATGATCCCCTGCTGAGTATCCACAGGACCGATCGATACGATTCCCACACAGAGGATTCTTCTCTGGCTTGTCAAGCATCGCTGCTCAAGGCGGCGATAGCTGTCCATAAGTTTTTGGTATAGCCATTCCACCGTCAACGTCTCCGGATAAGCCTGTTCTTCCCAGAAAAGTTGACGCGCTTTCAGATCGCTGATGATCATGCTGAAACGGTGACGGGATATATAGACGCCGCACAGAACGGGGCTCTTCGGGGCTAGCTCCAGCAAGACCGGCCGCCTACCTACGCCGGATGGCTCCTTCGGGTTCGATTCTTTGTATTCGACAACTAAGCCTGCATCCATCAACTCCGAGACGATATTGGTTATGGTCATGGCGGTTAACCCTGTCAGGCGTGTCAGGTCACTGCGGGACAAAAGTGGTGATGTAAATAAGAGTTTCATCACCACATTCCGGTTGAGCTGTTTGATGTCCCTTTGATTCGATCCGGCTAAATAGAACACTGACTCGGTCTCCTTTACTCTATTGTCGCGGCAGCGGCTTTCTCCACTCCTTCAGCAGCGCCTCATCTGCGGCAAAGGGGATCTTCGCCTCAAGACATAGGGATCCATCCCTCCAGGCAAACACTTCATTAGGGCCGATTACCGCCGAAGCTGTAGCGCCCTGCGCCGTCCGGACCGTCACCTTATGGGCCTCCACATCGATACCTGCAATTCGGCCGATGCGCCCTTCCCGATCCGTCACAACGCGAACCCCGTCCGATACGGAAAAGAGTTCTTCTCCATCCAGGTACGCCGTGTTCCATTCTCCCTCATGGACCATGGCATAGAGATGTTCCCCCCATTGCTGGCGGTACACACGGGACTGTCCACCGCCTGGCAGGCAGCCCCAGTAGAGTTCTGTTTTATCCACGTGTACGCCATAGAACCTTTCGATATACTCCAAAATAGCTAAGATCGTTGGCCCGTAGTCGTTTTTATGCGGTGTGGATGGCCGGCCGGTAAAGGGATCGTACTGCTGTGTGAAGAGGCCTTCTTCCCCTGCAGCTTCCATGAGTTTTTTCCCAATCATGGTCAACTCCGCGTAATGCCCGTAATTCTCCATGGCACGTATCGCCCGCTGGTATGTCAAGCCCTCCGGCTGACCGCTCCAATCATTATCCTCATTGTTTCGGAAAAATGCATCGTTGACAGCGATGGACGGCAGCGGCATGGGCGTCCAGAACTCCTTGGGATTCAACATGTGATGGGCAATGAACCGATCCGCCATCTCCTGATCAAAGGCGCCGTGATGCATAACCCGTATGTTATTATGAAGCAAGATATCCATAAACTCATTCTGGCAATCCCGATCATAGCATGCGTTCTTATCCTCGATCCAGAGATACTCCCGCAGCTTTTTGCGAACCGCCTCTGCCTTTTGCTCCCAGTCCGCCTCCTCGCCATTGTCCAGAATCGCAGAGATGGCGGCCAGCGTCTTTCGAGCCTCGTAGGAGTAAGCCATATAATCCATGGATTCATAGGGTAGCTTGGCAACGCCTGTCGGCGGCTCCTCCCCGCCCCAAAATCCGGGCGCGTCAAAAAAGCGAGTGCAGTTGTCTTCCCCTGTGTCACAAATACACCAGGTCTCCAGACAGCCATCATGATCGGAATCCCTGTAGGTCCACCAGTATTCATCTATGGCTTTGAGTGTATGGTACAGCTTGAGCAGATAGTCCCTATTCTCGCCGTTCCAAAAATACAGGCTGAAGGCCGGGTCTGGAAAGCAAAATCCCTGAAACCAGTCGTACTTCGGATCCAGCACGCCGTCGCGATTCACGATCATTCCCGGAATCCGCCCATTTTCCTTTTGATATTCCATAAAAAGCAGCTGATTGTTCAGCGCGGCCTCCATGTCACGCTTGGCATACATACCGCCGCCCATGGGCTGCGTCTCCAGCCAGATATTATTGTATCCTCCGCCTTCCACCAGAACCTTCCGATCCCCAAAATAGCGAATATTATGTTTTTCCTTTTCTTCTGCCGCGTTGTAGAGTTTTTGCAATGCCCTATCCGCCGTCTGAAATGTCACTTCGACTTTCATTCCCGTCCTCCTAGTCCTTTAAGCTCTGAAAAAACTGAAATATAATCTCTTTATGGCCGCGCAAATCCTCATGCCCATAATCCGGGTACAGAATGTACCGCTTGGGGCTTGTGATTTTATTGTAGGCGGCAAACTGCGTGGATGGTGGACAGACGGTATCCATGAGGCCCACCCCCATGAGAACCTCCGCCCGGATTCGTTTCGTCAGATTTTGAATATCGATATAACCTAGTTTTTCGAATATGGCTTGTTCCTGTTCATGCCGCGGATCCGCGGCGCGGAAATACGTCTTCAACTCAGCGTAGGCCCCAACCGCCAAATCCATGTCCCATACCCGCTTATAGTCCGATAAAAACGGGTAGTCCGGTGCTGCTTTCCGGATCTGCGGCACCAACGAGGCGCAGGCCAACGTCAGACCGCCTCCCTGGGAGCCTCCGCGAACGCCGACACGGGTCTCATCCACCTGATCCATCTTCATGACGATTCGCGCCAACAGTGCCGTATCTAAGTAGATCTGTACAAACAGCATATCCTCCGCTGGGCCGTCCAATCCCCGAATAAATTGGCCTGAACAGGTCATCCCCAGCGTACCGCCCGCATCTTGAGACAGCCCTGCCTGTCCCCGGCAATCCATGGCCGCTATGCAAAAACCCTCCGCCACATAGGGCAGATACCCCAGCCAATCTCCACTGTCCCCTGTGTAGCCGTGAAAAAATAGGATGGCCGGGCACTTGGCGTTGCTGTTTCTAGGCCTGGCATACTTAGCATGAATTCTTGCACCCTTGGTCGACGTAAAATAGAGATCAAAACACTCCGCATAGGAGGTCTGAAATGAACTTTCCACAAGCTCTGGTCTCGGGTCAATCCCGTCCAGCTGCGTCAACCGGGCACCCCAGAACTCGTCAAAATCCGCTGGCCTTGGTGTGCTCCCTTGATATTGCAGCAGTTCCTGTATCGGTTTATCAACAATAGGCATGTTCAACGTCCTTTCTCTGCATTTCAATATTTACTGTTAGTGGGTTGCCGCCGGCGCATATAAGATTATTATACCATGCCATGGGATTCCGTGGCAACTCCCATCCGTATTTTTCATCGTCTTTGAATTGCTAGATCCAAATTCATCAGGCGAAAGGTATTCTTTTCATTCTCCTCACGTTCTGCGCTCTCACTGGCCAGGTTAAACACTGTGATTTCATTCCACCCTTCCTGGATCAGCCCAGCTGGAAGGGTGAAGGTAAAGCCCATATGCCCCTCCAGTAGCTCATCATAGTCCCCCGCTGGGAACAGCAATTTATTCGTGCACACACACTCCGCTTGAGGCCAGTGATGATTGATGGTCACCGCCAGCTGCGGCGTTACTCCCGCCTTTCGCTCTACCGCGGCCTGAATCCTCAGGACCAGATCCCCGCCAGGTTCAGCCATCATCGGCAATCTCCAGGTCCGGGAGGCGCTAGGCCAGATAAACTCCGGGAGGGCAGCCGGCCGTTCTAGGGCAACGGTCCCTAGGGGATAGAAAAAGGCCGTGTTCAGAGAGTACGCTTTCGGCTGCCCCCTAAGCTTTTCCAAAGATCCTACTTCCTGGATCGCCCAGTGGGCCGCAGGCGTATGGGAATTCTTGTCAAAGCTAAAGAAATTGTTGAAGAAAACAATGCTGTCAGCGCCGAGAACGTGTTTTCCGGCAGCGTTGCCAAGAATCATTTCGCCGCTGTAGGTCATTTCCCGTCCCCGCTTGGTCCGCTGATCTTTCCCACGCCCGGAATTTTCTCCCGCCTGAACAGAGTACCAGTTGACTGTACCTTCAATATATCCAAACACAGCGACTTTATCTCCGTACCGCCGCTTTTGCTCGTCAATGGGAGCCTCCCAGCAAGTTTGGTAGTAGTTGCTGAAGGAGACAAAATCGAAAATTCCTTCCTCCACACACCGGTCCACATCCAACCCGAAGTCATAGAGCAGCCCGATGTTACAGGACGCCTTGAGGCCTAAATAAAATGGTTTCCCAGTCTCCGCCGCCTTCGCATTGGTTCGAGCTCGGATATCCCGCATCCATGTGCAGATCTGGTCCCGCACTGTATCACTGGCAACGGGCGCTGCGATCACCGGATCTCGGCCAAAGTCCAGCTCCATGCCCTCAAAATCATAGGTCAGCATGTCCTCGATCATCTCTAACATATAGGCCCGGCATTCTGGTTTGCTGTAGTCCAGACTGTAGCGGTGAAACTTCTGATCCGGGTTGATGCAAGGCTTATCCAGCCGCAAATCCGGCCGATTGCGGAGCAGGTCGTTATTCATATAACTCTTCTCCGGGCTGCGTCCGCCATGGGAGTCGTTCATTCGAACACTGATCCAGGGCGAGATTCCCTCTTCCCGGCATGCGACTGCCGTTTCCGCCAGCCAATCGGTCCCCTCCTCAATCAAATCCAGATATAGATTGTTGGTAGCAGCTTGTCGGGTAAGCAGCTCTTCCAGCGCCTCTCCACTCCAGCCCTCACAGTCCCGCCAGTGGACCCGCGCATAGTCCCGGTCATCCCGACGGTAGTCCTGATACTGATACCGCATCCGTTTGCTGGGATAACACGGAAGTTGGCCATTGGGATTGATGAGAAAGGTGTCAACCCCCGCTACCCCTAGGCTGTGAATCAAACGGTGAATCGCCTTCCTGCTATAGCGGCCGCCTTCAGGCTGCCACAGTTCTGGATTGTAAAAAAAGCTGCCACAGTCTCCATTGACCATCACACGGCCGCGAAGTGCAGTATCCATCTTACTCCTCCATTCTAAAGCGTAGTGCCGTTCAGGGTTTGATAGCGGCTTTCGATTCGCCTCTATCCCCCCCACCTTTTAGTACAACGACTTCATTATAGCGAAGTTTAATACAATATACAACCTATTTCTATTCACCCGCATAGCAAGAGTCCTGCGTCATGTATGGCGGAGAGCCCCGCCGCTTTTCGGGCGGCACATATAATCGCTTCTGCAATTATTTTACTGTATTTTCTGTGCCTTGACAAGTTACTGACTTTAGACAAATGTAAAAATTCAGAAAATCTTGTGTTATTCCCTCTATACTTCTGTACGACTTTTTAGTATAATACCGAAGAAGAGTAACCACTCTCAATTTTACCAGTGAGGATGTGATGTTATGATAAACAAACCAACGCAGATTCGTATCAGCGCGGCTGACGGATCGCAGGGTCTGCGGAAGGCTCTCTCCCAATGCGCGGGAGACAAGGTGCAGATCCTCCTTGCGCCGGGACTGTACTATGTGGATGAGACGATCCAGCTGGGAGCACCGCAATCCAACGTGGAAATCCGGGGAGAAGGCGACGTTCGCCTCGTCGGCGGTAAACGGCTGTACGGCTGGAAACCTGTGTCGGATCCTTCGGTGCGGGAGCGATTGGATGAGTCTGTACGAGACGCTGTGCGAGTCCTTGATCTTCAGGAAAATGGCGTGTCCGACTATGGCCACCTTGGAAGGCGCGGCTTCAGCGGGGATCAGATTCCCTCCCATGGCGAACTGTTTTTTGACGGGATTCCCATGAATCTATCGCAGTATCCAAAGAAAGGGAACTATTTGCCAATCACGGGCTATGAGAAAGAGATTATCAATGAATGCGAGGAAAAAATCGGCCATCCAGATTCTTTTTACCGATTTGATGATCCTCGCCCCTCTAAATGGGCCGCAAATTCAGATCTGTGGGTTCACGGATATTGGTGTTGGGATTGGGCCAATTCGTACGAGCACGTGACAGAACTTGACCCCGATGCCATGACGGTGTCGCTGAAAGAAGTCCCGGAGAATCGAATTCGTGGCTATAAACCAGGGCAGCGGTTTTGTTTTCTGAATATCCTGGAGGAAGTCAATACGCCGGGGGATTACTATGTGGATCGAGAAAAGGGGCTGTTGTACTTCTATCCGCCCTCCCAGATGGATGAGAACACGGAGCTTCTCTTTTCCGTACTGGAAACACCTTTTTTTGACCTCCAGGATGCCCAGGGGGTTACCATCGCGGGCGTAACCATGGAGTGCATTCGCGGAATCGCGCTTGCCGCTAACGGTGTCTCCGACCTGACCATCGACGGCTGCCATTTCCGCAATATCGGCAACCACGCCATCGATTGCAAAGGCGGCCTCCGCAATCGTATCTTAAACTGCACGATTCATGACTGCGGCGACGGTGGTATTGAGATAACTGGCGGCGACCGGATGACACTGGAACCATCTGGATCAGAAATCATCAACAATCACATCTATCATATTGCGAGCTGGAGCCGCTGTTACCGTCCGGCGATCCTTCCAAAAGGCGTCGGCATCACCATCGCTCACAACCTAATCCATGATCTTCCTCACATCGCCATTCTCTACAGCGGTAATGACATGCAAATTGAATATAATGAAATCTATTCCGTGTGTATGGAAACGGGGGATGCAGGTGCCATCTATTCTGGCCGGGATGTAACCTTCCGCGGCAATCACATCAGCCATAACTACATTCATCATCTGGGTGGCGTCGGGCTGGGCACCATGGGAATTTACAACGATGATGTGCTCTCCGGAACCATTATGGAGCACAACTATTTCTACGAAGTGGGGCGCGCTGTGATGCTGGGCGGCGGCGTGGACTACGTGGTCAAAAATAATGTATTCGTCAAATGTTACCCCGCTGTGCATATGGACTGCCGTGCAGCGCACACGGAATTTTTCTGGACCGCCTGCTACGAGGAGCAGCGCCGTAAGCTCTACAACGGCGTGCAGTCCTTCCTGCACCCCAACGATCCAAGCGTAACGCTGGACTGTACCAAGAGCCCGTACATCGACAGATATCCAGAACTCGCCTATCTAGTCCAGCTGTATGACGATGGGCGGCAGTTGGCGGCCACCGCGGACATCGTGCAAAATGTCTTTTGCTCCAAACCCTTGTTCCGATATTATTGGGATCGTCGGGACGCAAACGCAGAAAAATTTTATGACTGCGGCGAGCTGGTCTCCCTATCGGAGGAGGAGCTGAGCTGCATCTTTGACACCCGCCACGACGTTAAATCCAACTGGTCACCAGGTAAGGGAGACTGGCGTTTTGCCCGAAACTATACCGCCGCCCCGAAAGATTTTGAAGATGCGGAATGGGGGCTAATCGGCCTTCGCCCTGAGTGCCGCGCAATGGAGTACGGCTTCGAGTGGGATCCGGAGGAATTTGATTCCATCGGCTTGCTCCCGCAAGAGCGCACAGACAATCCTCCGCGGATTTTGACCTGCCTCACCTATCCCTATAAAGGTGAGTCGCAGCCTCTGACCCTCGGCATTCGCAATATGGAGGACGCTCCAGTGAGCGGCGATATCCAGCTATACTCTGGAAATCCACAAATTCAGTTGACGCAGCGCACTGTTTCTTTTCAGCTGGCACCGCATGAAGAAATTCATATCACAGTGGGTGACATTCACGGAGCGGAGCGCTTTACCGTCGAGGCCAGAGGCGTACAGGCAGGGATACGTCCCGCACGCGCAGAGAATTATCTTGGCAATTGGAACCGCTTCTAAAAAAGTTCGCTTTCGCGAACTTTGGAAGTACCTTCGGTCCTTCGATTCTAGGTCCGCCTTTCGGCGGACTTTCCTATGGGATAAAAAAGTTCGCTTTCGCGAACTTTGGAAGTACCTTCGGTCCTTCGAATCTAAGTCCGCCTCACGGCGGACTTTCCTATCGGATAAAATCCCCTTTGATTCGAGGGTGATTCTTTATTCCATCAAATCTACCGCAAAGAGATGGCATTCCTCACTGCCCCAGGTATCCAGCAGTCGAATTGTGACTGCTGCCACCTTTTGCCTGCATGGAATCCAGACCAACCGTTGGTGATTGCCGCGCAGGGATTGCATCTCCTGTGATCCGTCCTCCAGCGTCCACATCACGTCTAAGTCTTTCACAACCGTGGTGGGCATATGGGACTTTTCCCAACACAGACGGATGTTATGCCGCATCCCCCGATTGAGTTTCATCTCCCGTTCCGGCAGTGTCTCCCGGTTTAGATCGCTATCCAAAACCAACCGGACAGCTTCCACCCATTGTGGTGTGTCTAAGGTATACGTAACAAAGCTGCCCTTGGGGCCCCGCGCACCATTGTCCGCATCCCCTATGGGACGATCATAGCCGTTGCGCAAATTTTCCGCATCCTGCAGGTTGGATTCTAGCCGTGCCTCTCTTGTCAAGGGGGATAGGGCCCTGCGGTGGTAGGGTAGATAACAATCATCCTCCATCAGCGTCTGCTGTAATTCCGGCACGAAACCCTTCTCATAGATGCCTCGTGGGGTAATCCCTTCCCTCAATGCGATGGCCGCTGCAGTTCCCACCGCCTGTCCCAGCAATGCACAGGTTGCCATGACGCGGGTGGAACTCATCGCCACATGGGAGACACTGATATTACGACCGGCAAACATAAGATTCTTTACATTCTGAGAATAGAGGCAGCGGTACGGGATGCCGTAGGGCGACGGGGCAGGGTGATAAATCGTCGGTGGCTCCTTCACATCGATGCCACCTGGGTGATGGTCGTCCATTGACCATCCCCCGTAAGCGACCAGATCGTCGAAATGTCCGCCTGCCCGCACATCAGATTGGGTCATGACGTAATCCCCTACATAGCGGCGAGATTCTCGCTTGCCGGGAAGAATCCCAATCCAGTCAATATCAAAACACTTATTCCTTTCCTGATTTTCCGGATCATTTTTCAGAAAATCCCAGATGCCATAGGCCACCCGCAGCAGCTCATCTCGAATCTCTTCTGTATCGCGTATGGTATCCTGCATCCCGCCCAATTCCAGATACCAAAAGTTGTCTCCATCGCTCTCAAGATTCGGATGACGATGCGGAAGATCTTCCTTTGTAAATTTGCGGGCCCAGGTGGGGGCGATGAAAGTCCGCTCTTCCGGGTATTCTCTTGCCTGGATCATGCAGCTCATGCCCATCGTATGGGAATCGGCCTGAGTAGGCGCAATATCTTCCCCATACTCCTCATAGCCCTCCCGCCCCATGCGGTATAGCGCACCCGTAATCGGTGCGAGAATGCTGTCCCCGGAGCAGTCAGCGAAAATTCCTGCCTCAAATACATGATATTGCTGCGTCGTCATCTGCCAGCCGGTAATCCGGGCCAGCCGGTCTTCGTCCATTTCCCCATCCATACAGGTACAGTTGAGATATACCTCTAAATTTGGCTCTTTTTTCGCCATCTCCAACATCACGCTATCCCAGATGGAATAATTTTTGTATGGATTGCGCCAGTAATTTTCTAGCATTAGCTCCTCAACCAGCCCCGTCTCCCTATTATTTTTTCCGTGAGCGCCGCACACCCACATGCGGATTTCCGATGATGTGTTGCCTCCCAACATGGGACGCTCTTGAAGCAGTGCCGTTTTACGGCCATGGCGCGCCGCCGCTACGGCAGCACAAAGGCCAGAGAGCCCGCCCCCCACGACACAAAATTCGACTCTATGGTAAATAGCAGGAAATAAACTCATGTCGTATCCCTCCTGTTTTTACACAGCAAGATTGCGTCCTGTGGCGCTGCTGTGATATACTTATATCATACCATATCGCAATAGGCCCTTGTATCGAAAATGGTGTCTTTCCTCTTCGATATTCTGCAATTTTCTGTTCTTACTGATAAGGAGTCGGTACCATGCAACCACGGGAGTATCAGTTTCAGGCTCTTCGGGATACCCTCACCGCGCTCACCGCACAGAATGGCGTTGAACTTCACATTGGAGGGTTCTTTGAATATGCGGATTGCGACAGCCCGCTTCTCCGTCTGCTATCCGATTATATTGTCCATGAAAATCCCTACTGCCTATATGTCAAGACGAATCCCAGCCTCTGGCGGGAATGCATCTATCTCAAGCGCCAGATGCTCCGTAAATTAGAAGCGCGTAAGGAACCCTTTTATGGTGTCTGCCACTGCGGTGTTGGGGAGTATGTGTCTCCTATCTATTGCCATGATCAAGTAGTGGGATACGTCAGCATTGGCTGTTTTCCACCGGATTCTGACAAACTGGAGCGCCGCTTTCGCTCCATCTCACGGCGGTATGGCTTTTCGGAAGAGCGCCTGCGTTCCTCCTACTCCCAACATGTTTGTCCGAAGGATCCGCCAAATGCGCTGCTGGCCGCCGTGGATACGCTGGCACTATTGTTATCGTGCCTTTTGGATGATGTTCAGCTTGGCGTTTTGGAATTAAGCAGCGGCCAGACACAGCAACAAATCATATTGCAACGCGCCATGGAGTATCTCCACACTCGGTATATGCGCAGCATTACAATGGATGATCTTGCTCAATTCTGTAAATACTCCAAGTCTCATCTTCAACATCTGTTTCGGAAGCAATATGGTACGACTATCACTGCCTATCTAGAAGCACTTCGCATGGAAAAAGCCCGGGCTCTTCTACAGAACTCCGAGCTTTCGATTCAGCAAATTGCCCGCCGCGTTGGCTATCAGGATCCGAACTATTTCACTGCCGTCTTTTCGAAGTCACACGGTGCCCCTCCTACTGCGTTCCGCCAGCGGCATAATACTCACCCCCACTTATAACGAATATAAAGTGTTTTCAAACGACTCTACATAGTATCGGATATTTGTCCGTCCCCGTTGAATGATGATGTGCCCTTCTGCCTCCAGTTTTTCTTTTTGCGCCTGGATACCTCCTGGATATTTAGGGTTTAACTCTCCATCGGCTTTTAATGTCCGCCAGTATGGTGTCTTGTCCTCCTGTCGTTGCTCACTCGCCCACGCCACAATGGAAACAAAGATCCCAGCGGTTAAGGGATCCGTGAAATCGGCGTTCCCTAATCGGGCGAAGTATTCCCGAATCTTCCCAATGGTAATAACCTTCCCAATAGGTATGGACTTCATCACGCGATCGTACTCAAGCGGCGGCGCAAAGTACATTCTGTCACCACCATATTTTTCAATGCTCTTCGGGTCTGTGATGATCTGAATTTTTGGCATTCCTTTAGCATCTCGCATCATGGCGTTAAAATCCTTATTCTGTTCGTTTGCCATGTCTCAACACCTCCTTGCGAATAATCATACCTCATTTTTTTATTCTATGCAATGAGGCGGTTTATTTTTTCTACTATACATCATGGCTACTGGATTATCATAGGCAATAAAAAAACGCCGTCCATGACGCCGTGACACTTCTCCGCAAAAAATTAAAAAAACACTCCCCCAAACCCTTTTACTCCGTCCCCTATAGGATTCGGTTCACCTTCAATATGTTCAGAATCTCCTGCGTGTCCAATCCGCTCTCCGAATCTTCATACGTCGCAATCAGATTCTTCCCTTCCCGGTACCCGTTGGTGCGGTACTGCGCCATCTTCTTCCCGAACCTCTCCACATACTCTCGGTCGTCCATTCTCCCGCAGTGTTCCCAGTAGTACCACAGCCTCGGGTCCAGCTTCGATCCCACCTTGAAGTCCGCTTCCACTTCCATCTCCCCCAGCCTCACCTTGGGCCCGTATTCGTACGGGATCCCCATGGTGTAAAACAGGTTCGCCAGCGTCAGCTCCGACTTTGACCTCACCAGTTCCCCACGCAAGGTCCGGTATTTCAGGTTGCTTCCATATGGCATCTGCCGTGCTGCCATCTGGTCTACCTTCTTCTCTCGCTCCTGTCTCGCCCGCGATCTCCCTTCCTCTCGGTACGTCTCCACGATGGTCTCCACCTTCACGCGGAAATGCCGCAGGCACTTGCGAAGCTCCTCCAGATAGTCTTTCAGTCCGCGAAGCTGTCGTTCCTGATGCTGTCGCAGCTCCACCTGGCGGCGGATCTCCTCCAGCTGTTTCTTCCGGACATGGGTGCGCTTACGCTTGCCCTTCTCCCAGACCTGGAGATCGTAATACGAGTATTTGCCCACCTTCTTCTTGACTAAGGTCCCGCGGATGGCATTTGCCAAACTCTCGGTCAGCCGCTGGATTTTGAGGAAGGTGAGAAGGTAGTCCTGACACAGACGCGCCAGGCAGTCCTCCCGCTCTTGCAGTCGTTCCACCATATCCGTCCCCATCCCTTCTGTATTGTATATCTTAGTATACAAAATTCTGATAAAAATAGCAAGACCTTGCCTATATATTTTTAAAAGTGGAACACATACCGTAAATAGTTTATTAGCTATCTCATGGGGTGACTGCGTTGTACGTCTAAATTTTACTCTTTTCTGTCGATTTGCCCCTTACTTTTCTCTTTCCCTCGCATTGCCCTTTCGACTTTCGCCTTGACGCCGGCATTTTTAGCGGCTGTCTTTCCCTTGCCACCCGATTCTCCTCTCACTTTTCTCCTTTCCCTCGCATTCCCCTTTCGTCTTTCACCTTGACGCCGGCATTTTTAGCGGCTGTCTTTCCCCTTTCACTCGATTCGCCTCTCACTTTTCTCCTTTCCCTCGCATTCCCCTTTCGTCTTTCACCTTGACGCCGGCATTTTTAGCGGCTGTCTTTCCCCTTTCACTCGATTCGCCTCTCACTTTTCTCTTTCCTTCACATTGCCCTTTCGACTTTCTCCTTGACGCTAACATTTTTAGCGGCTGTCTTTCCCTTGCCACCCGATTCGCCTCTCACTTTTCTCCTTTCCCTCGCATTGCCCTTTCGACTTTCGCCTTGACGCCGGCATTTTTAGCGGCTGTCTTTCCCTTGTCACCCGATTCGCCTCTCACTTTTCTCCTTTCCTTCGCATTGCCCTTTCGTCTTTCACCTTGACGCCGGCATTTTTAGCGGCTGTCTTTCCCCTTTCACTCGATTCGCCTCTCACTTTTCTCCTTTCCCTCGCATTGCCCTTTCGTCTTTCACCTTGACGCCGGCATTTTTAGCGGCTGTCTTTCTCTTGTCACCCGGTTCACCTCTCACTTTTCTCCTTTCCTTCACATTGCCCTTTCGACTTTCTCCTTGACGCTAACATTTTTAGCGGCAGTCTTTCCCGTGTCACCCGATTCGCCTCTCACTTTTCTCTTTCCTTCGCATTCCCCTTTCGTCTTTCGTCTTGACGCTAACATTTTTAGCGGCTGTCTTTCTCTTGTCACCCGGTTCACCTCTCACTTTTCTCTTTCCTTCACATTGCCCTTTCGACTTTCTCCTTGACGCCAACATTTTTAGCGGCTGTCTTTCTCTTGCCACCCGATTCGCCTCTCACTTTTCTCTTTCCTTCACATTGCCCTTTCGTCTTTCGTCTTGACGCCGGCATTTTTAGCGGCTGTCTTTCACTTGTCACCCGGTTCACCGCATTGCCCTTTTGACTTTCGCCTTGACGCCGGCATTTTTAGCGGCTGTCTTTCCCCTTTCACTCGATTCACCTCTCACTTTTCTCCTTTCCCTCGCATTCCCCTTTCGTCTTTCGCCTTGACGCCGGCATTTTTAGCGGCTGTCTTTCCCGTGTCACCCGATTCGCCTCTCACTTTTCTCTTTCCTTCGCATTGCCCTTTCGTCTTTCATTTTTAGCGGCAGTCTTTCCCCTTCGCTTCTAAAGATAGATGAATTTCAATTTTCTCCCTACTCCTTCACACCGCCAGCCATAATCCCGGCCACAAAATATTTTTGTAGGCATAGAAAGATCACTCCCACCACCGCTGTTACCACGAGCGTGGCCGCCATTAACTGATTCCAAAAAATTTCCCCTTCGTTTCGAAAACTGGTCAGCGCAATCTGCACCGTCTTAACCCGATCCGAACTCGCGACGGTCATAATCAGCGGCCACGTATACTCGTTCCACATTCCCGTCACCTTAAGGATCGTCAGCGACGCCAAAATCGATCCTGATAAGGGCAGGTATACGCGCACAAAGGTTCCAAAGCGAGAGCAGCCATCAATGGTCGCCGCCTCGTCTAGCTCTCGTGGAAAAGACACATAAAACTGCCGGCACAGGAAGACACCAAAAGACCCAGCGATATAGGGCAGAATCAAGCCCGTATATGTATTGACTAAGCCCGTGCCTCCCTGTCCAAAAATGGTATTTCCCCCCGCCAGGGGAAAGTGTCGCATCATACTGAACAAGGGCACCATTGTGACCTGAGGCGGAATCATCATTCCAATAAGCAGAAGAAAGAAAAGGAAACGCCGCCCTTTAAAGCGCATCCTGGCAAAAGTATAGCCCGTCAGCGCATTAATAAACAAGCTCAAAATCGTCGCCATTCCCGTAACATACAGACTATTCCACAAATACCGCGCCCAGTTGCCGTTGGACATGGCCGTTTTATAGTTGATGAACTGGGGATTGGAAGGAAATAAAATCAGCTCCCGTGAGTACACCTGGCTCATGGATTGAAGCGAGACCGATACCATGATCAAAAAAGGAAAGCCCGTCACAAAAACAAAAAATAGAAGCACTGCCGTGCTAAGTGCACGTAGACCAATGGAAGGCTTCATTCTACTTCCCCTCCGCTTCCCATACGCAAGTTAACGCATGTAATCAAAAAAACAAGAATCAGCAGCATCACCGACATTGCCGATGCGTAGCCCATCTGGAACTCTGTAAAGGCCCGGACATAGATTTGATGCACGACTGTAGTCGTGGAGTTCAAGGGTCCCCCATTTGTCATGATGTTGACCTGGTCGAAAGTTTTAAATGCCTCGATGCACATAGTCGTCACAACAAAAACCGTCACAGGCCGGACACAGGGAATCGTGATAGAGAACAGCATTCGAAAGTCGCCGGCGCCATCCACACGACCGGCCTCGTACAGTTCCTTGGGTATTGCTGCCAACCCTGCAAGAAAAATAATCATGACGTATCCGATATTTTTCCATATATTAACCACAATAAGACAGGGGAGCGCCAGATTCTCATCAAACAGCCACTTTTTTCCGGGGATACCCATTGCCCCCAACAATTTGTTCAATATGCCGTTGGTGGGTTCCAAAAGATAGAGCCATACCATAGAAACGGCCACCATGGACGACACATAGGGAAACATCAACAGCGCTCGGGCCGCAAACATAGCGCGGGTTTGCCGTTTCACTACCATCGCCGCCACAAATCCGATGATCACCAATGGAATCACGCTGAATATGGCATATACCGCTGTATTCCGCAAGGACCGCAAAAAATACGCATCTTGAAAAAGCCTCGCATAATTTCGAAGTCCGACCCATTTCTTTGTGTCCAAATTATAATTTGTAAAACTATTGACAATATTGACTCCTATAGGAATCAATACAAAAACGATAAAGAATAAGAAAAAGGGAGCGATCATCGCGTACGCCTCCCGATCGCCCCTTGTAAAAATGCGTGTTCCCTTGGGCCCTTTTGGCATGCCCGGCACCTCTTTCTCTAGGATTATTGACAATTCCTACTTCGCCGCAGCGGCAATCTCCTCATCCAACTGCTTTGCCGCGTTGGCCAGGGCCTCTTCCGGAGACTCCTTGGAGTACAGCACCTTTTGTACCATATCGTTGCGAACTTTTTGGAACATAGGCGCCCAGGTTGTTCTTGGCATCCCAATTCCATTTTCTACACATTCAGCGCGCACGGCATTCATAGGATCTAGCGTAATAAAGTCCTGGACACAGGAGGTTCGAGTCACCGGGATGGCAAGATCCTCCGCCCGCTTCATCACTTCCTCCTTGCTGAGCGCCATCTTGATAAAATCAAAGGCCGTCTCCTTCTCTTTACAATCGCGCCCCACAAACAGCATGTTACAACCGCAGAAAGTTTTTTTTGCTGTGTTGTACGGAGGGAATGCAATGCCAACTTTTCCCTCATACTGCTCATCCGCCAAAATAGGCGCCAGTGCCACATTATTGATCAACGTCATAGCGGCATTTCCACTGATAAACGGGTGGGTTTCATTGCTGTTGTACGGGATATTGACATCATCAATGAAACTCTTCAGGAAGGTAAACGCCTCCGCTTTCTCAGGTGTATCCAGGGTGGGATTCCCATCACTGTCATAAAACATACCGCCATTTCCGAATACAAAGACATCATACTCGACAAAGTTTCCGGAACTCATGGGAAACGCAAATCCGGCCGTGGTGATTGTATCCCCCTCTTTTTCCGTAAGTTTGTAGGCGTACTCCTTTAACTCATCCCATGTCTTCGGCGGCGCCTCTGGGTCTAAACCAGCCTTTTCAAAGAGATCCTTTCGATAGGCAAAGATAAAAGGCGTGGTGGAATAGGCGATCCCGTATATTTCGTCCTTGTACGTTCCGTTCGCCAAAACGCTCGGCATGATGTCATCCTTTTCATCCCAGGCATTAAAGTAGTCTGTAATCGGCTGGTAATGCCCCATCTCCACGCGGTTGGGAACTGATAATATGCCGTTCCCGATTAGGTCCGGCCCCATCCCAGAGCTGAACATGGTATTCAGCTTCGTGTCCATGGCATCCCCTATAGCCGCCTCGTCATACTGAATTTTTACACCTGGATTGGCGTCCTCAAACTTTGTAATGAGCGCTTTCCAATACTCCCCTTCCCCTTGATCATTGCCAAGGCGCACCAAAGTCAAGGTTTTGTCTTTTTCTCCAGAAGTACTCTCTCCGTTAGCCGGGGCGCTTACCTCATTCTCCTTTTGGCAGCCTGTCACAGCTGCCCCGCAGGATAAGAGCAACACAAGCACTAATCCCATCGATACGAACTTTTTCATTGTCTTCTACGTCTCCTTATAGTTTCTTGCCTTCGACCAGCTGCTTTTTTAACCAGGGCGATTTGGCAAAAGGATCGCCCTGCCGTATCAAAGCGGTGTACAGATTTTTTCGCATGCTGGCCAGAAGTTCTGTATCCAGTTCCATTGGATACGCCATCAGATTGTGGAATTCTCCCGGATCCGCCTCCAAGTCATAGAATTCATCGATATCCGTTAGATTCCAGATATATTTCCAGCGGCCATCCGTAATCCCCCGCTGAGTGAACAGCCCAAACTGCTGGCCGTTGGAGGTAAAGATAGTATAATTCGGCCTGGCTGGCTGATCCTCCCCGGCTAGCAGCGGCAGAAGGGATAGCCCGTGACGGGCTCCAGAAGGCGACAGTTCCATGATTTCCTCAATCGTCGGCGGCAAATCCAGGCAGTTCGAAACACAGCGCTGGACTCGGGTTCCTTTAGGAATGACGCCGGGCAGCCGCATGATTAGTGGAATGTGTACCACATCCTCATACAGGATATAATGTTTGTCTAACATGCCATGTCCGCCGCAGGTATCCCCATGATCTGAGGTAAAGATGACCAGCGTATTCTGTGCCAGTCCCAGCTCCTCCAGATGGGTGAGAACCCGGCCTATGGAGTCGTCAAGTTGGCTCACCATGCCATAATACCGGGCCATACAATCCACGTATGCCTCCCGGGAGGTCTGTGTCAGATCCCAGTTCACCAGCTGCTGCCGTTGGATATACGGTTTATTGTCCATAGGATCGCCAAAGCTGTCCCATGGCTCTATATCCGAGCCAGTATACATGGAGGCAAAGGGTTCGCTTGGCCGGCAGGGAAGATGGGGGTCCGCAAAATCCCACATGAGCAGAAACGGATCACCCGCCGCGGCGTATTCATCCAATCGCTCCATGGCTCGCCTGGCCATATAGTGGGTCCGGGAATCCTCTAAAGGAATAGGATTTGCCTCTCCCATCCAGCCGCCTGAATATCGGATATGGGGGTAGGTCTTGCGGATATACTCCTCGTATTCTTTGAAGGGACTATACGTCTCGTACCCAAAGGCCGCGGGCGCTTCCTCAGAGGAAGCGTGCCACTGCCCCACCAGGGAGGTCCGATACCCCCTCTCCGCCAGCGCATGGAGCCAGGATGGATCGTTTCCCCGGACCGTGTTGGTCGGAATAAAATCATAATTCCACAGCGCACCAAAACTATCCGCGCTGCGGCCTGACAGCAAGGATTGCCGGGCCGGAGCGCACACAGGAATCGGGGTATAGGCCTTGGAAAAGAAAGCCCCCTCCGAGGCCAGACGGTCAAGATTCGGAGTTGATATCGAAAACCGTCCCGCACACCCTAGAGCGTCATAGCGGAGCTGATCCGCCATGATAAATAGAAGATTTGGCCTTTTACCACACATAGGAGGGATCCCCGTGCAAATTCGGGAGCGCTTCTGGGATCACAAGTGCGCCGCCCTCCTCGAAGGAGCGAATGGCCGCAAAGGTATACTCCAGCGTTGCCAGGGCATCGCGTCCTGAGGCACGTAAGTGTTCCTTGGGAACCCCATTGAGTACATCTTCTAGGTATGCGTGGATACGGGTCGGAAATGTAGAACCAAAGTCTGTAATGCCGGTGTTGGTCACGATAGGATCCTGTAGGTCCTGATCTTTTTCTTTGCCCGGCCAATAGGTCAATTTCTCAACACAGTTCTCAATGCAGAACGTGCCCTTCGTCCCCGCCATCTCAAAGCTCCACCAGCCGCCAAGGCCAAAACGCGCGTCCCCTCTCTGGGAAAGCAAGTAGCCCATGCTGCCATTCTCAAAGCGGACATGCACCCCATTGATTGAAAACATGAGATCATCTGCCTCTTTGCGGACACCTGGCTTATCCATAAAGCACTGAACGTGGGTGATATTGCCGCCATAATGCCGCATAACGGAGAAAGGATGCGCCAAGAACGCCTTTACATGGGAGTATGGCCTCTGCCAACGAGGGCTGGATACGCCGCCATAGGTGGCGGAACTCCCGTCAAATCCCATCTTATGCAGAATATACACAGGTTCTCCGATCTTACCCTCTTGAATCAGTGCATCGGCCTCATAGGCGGGCGTTGTGAAATAGTGATTTAGATTACAGCCAAGGTATAGGTCCTTCTCCGCCGCAAAGCGAACCATCTCCCGCGCTTCCCGCACATCATTGGAAATCGGCTTTTCCACAAGAACGTGCTTTCCCGCATCGAGAGCCTCCATCGCGGGCACGTAGTGCCAGCTCCCATTTTCATAGCCGGAGGTGGTCACCGAGACGGATTCAATCTCCGGGTGGGCTGCCAGCATTTCCTTTAGGCTATAATATGCAGGCACGCCGAATTTTTCCGCTGCTGCGTCTGCCTTATCCTTCTTGACATCGCATACGGCGATGAGCTCTGCCAATTCATCCTTCTGATAACAATCGGCATGGGTATTTCCGATGCCGCCCATACCAACGACTGCTACTTTTAATGCCATATCAATTCTCCTTTGCTCTTTCTTCGTCGGATATTCGTTTGAAGGCCGTCGGCGAGATGCCGGCTACCTGCTTAAAAAGTCTTGAAAATACGGAACTGTCGGAAAAACCCAGTTCTGCCGCAATTTGTGCCACCGGCCGGTCCGTGTTTTCCAAGAGCTCCATGGATTTGGCGATTCGAAAATTCCGGGCATACTCCGCTGGCGTCAGTCCCATGGAAGCCTTAAAGAGCTTCGCCATATAATCCGGGGATAGCTGTGCCACCTGCGCCATGTCCTTGACGGTCATATTGGCCGTACAATGCTCTTCCACATATTTCAGTACATTATAGATCTTAGAAAAATTTGCGTTGTTCTCCGGCAAAATGTTGCTGGACTCATGATAGACCCGCGCGTAAAAGACGAGAAAGTCCTCCAGCAGGCTTTTCAGCTTCAACTCCCACCCCAGTTTTCGCTCCTGCCTTTCCGCCATCATCTTGTTCAGACAAGTCTTGAGCTTGAGTCGCTGGGTATAATCTAAGTTCAACTTCTCGAAGGGGGACTGGCTAAGCAACACTTCCTCCATTCCGGGAAGAGATAGGAACATATCCATGCTATCCTGCAGCGCTTCCGCCTCAAATAAACAGTTGTACAGCAGTGTATTATACGCACTGATGTAATTGTGCGGTTCATTGGGCCGAATCAAAAACCAGTCTCCCTCCGATACAATGGAGGTGACTTTATTACAGGTATGGAGTGCAAATCCGTGATCGATATACACAAACTCAAAAAATGTATGGCTGTGCATCGAGCCCTTTCCATGGTGCAAATTCGTCGTCACGGTGATGGGAATCACCTCCTCGCCCATCATGGACATGATGGTCAACGGCGTATCCCGCATAGGCTCCCATTCCTTTCTGCGGAGAATTATTGGGTGATCGATTTGACTTGGACGGGCATCCCTGTCTTGAGAGATTCAATGGCCGCATGGATGACCTGGCTGGCGCGATATCCATCCTCCCCGGATCCATCAATCTCATCAGGGCGGCACCCTGCGTCCACCTGATTGACAAAGGTGGCGATCCGGTCCGCAAACGTATCAAAAAATTCACGGAATCCTCCAAAAACCGGGTTGGTATAGACTTCCTTGATCAGATTACCGGCCGGATAGAGCGTCGCCTCCCGCCACATATCCTCAAAAACTAGCCGGCCTTTTGTTCCCGCGACCTCGCAGCGCTCCATGGGATGCCCTCTCTCGATGTCATAGGAGCTAGTCAAATGGCCCACCGCCCCATTCTCAAACCGCATATTGATGGAGGCCGTAGACCAGATATCCCGTCCCGGCGCTTTCATGGCGTAACAGTGGACTTCCTCCACATCGCCGCAGAAATACCGCATAATATCCACGCTATGGGGATTGAGCGCCTTTAAGTGATAATATACCGAATCCAGCGGCATAAATTTGCCGATCCACAATGCCATATTGACGAAGAGTAGATCGCCAATCTTGCCATCCCTCTGCCACTGTTTCGCCGTCCTGGCCGCCGGCGTAAAGCGATGATTTAGGTCGATCCCAAAGCATCGCTTTAGCCGCTTTGCCGTGTCCACCATCTTTCGCGCATTCCCCAGATCATTGGAAATGGGCTTCTCGCACAGCACATGAGCTCCCGCTTCCAAAGCTTGAATCGTCGGCTCAAAGTGGTCACTGGAATACTCGTAGCCGCCTGTCGCCACGCTACAAATATCAGGCTTCAAGGCGTCCAGCATCTCCTGGGCGCTGTAAAACGCCGGCACGCCATATTTCTTGGCAGCCGCATCCGCGCGGTCCGGCTGCCGGTCGCAGACCCCAACCAATTCCGCATTGGGTAGGGACGCGTATACGGTGGCATGGTTATTGCCGATAGGACCCATGCCAATAACACAGGCTCTCTGCATAAGACTCACCCTCTAGCCTAATTTTCCGCCAGCCGCGCCTGGATCTTGCGGGCTGTCTCCGGGTCTCCAATATGAAGCCGATTGTATGCCTCCTCGGAGGATTTGAAAGGGCCTCCCCCCAAACCGTGCCAATCTAGATTCGTATACATAGGATTGTCACGTCCCACTTCTTTCTCCCGCTTCGCAATGAATGCCTCCATCCTAGCCTTCAGGCATTGCACCACTTCCGGGTTTTCATCTGCCACATTGTGGTACTCCTCCGGATCTTCCACCAGATTATAGAGTTCCAACATCTCACGAAAATGGAAATCTGGCTCTAAGGCTACAATCAACTTCCACTCGGGCGTACGCCACCCATGCTTGCGCTCCCAGGTGCATTCCGTGATATAAAACTCTGGCTCCTCCTTAACCGGCTGCCCCTCCATCAACGGGAGCAGGTTGCGCCCGTCATATTGCACCTCCGTCTCAATCTCCATCAGGGACAGAAGTGTGGGCATTACATCCTTCAAATAGCAGGTGTTGTCAAAACGGCAGCCTTTTTTGATCTTCCTGCCATACCGGATGATCAGCGGAACTGTGAGTGTGCAGTCATACAGCCCGTGATGGTCAAAATAGCAGTCGTGATCGTACAGAGTTTCCCCGTGATCCGATACGAATACAACAATAGTATCATCCTCGATGCCAAGTGTCCTCAGCTTCTCCAACATCACCTGGATGCAGGCATCCATGTACGCAATAGCCCCATCATACTGTGCAATAATGTAATCCTTATCCGTACAGCCTTCCGGAAACCAAGTGTAAAAGTAGTCGCAGAAAGGTTTAAAGTTATACACACAATCCAGAGAATGGTTATTTTTGTCAAAAGCGTCCGCCTGATAAAACATATGCTGGAAGGGAGCCGGCGGCAGATAGGGCGAATGTGGATCCATATGGCGCATAAAGAGAAAGAAGGGCTTCTCCGCCTCCGCCAGCCGGCAGAGCTCCGGAATGGATACCTCGTTGAGATTTTCCGCCTTATGGGCGCGTCCATCCCCTTGCTCTGCGCCCCACCCCTCAAAATTAATGTATGTATCAAAGCCTCTGGCTGCGGGATTCCCCTCAAATCCCACGCATGTAGTGTTGTATCCATTGTCCCGCAGGACCTCCGCCAGCGTGCTCACCGGCTCCGCGATCTGCCCTTTGTGCCGCAGGGCAACCACATTGGTGCCAAAGCAGTCCATCCCTGTCAGCATGGAGGAGTAGCCGGATGTAGTCGGAATATGAGGGCTATAGCAGTGGTTGAATACCAACGCATCCTGAGCATATTTTGTGATATTGGGGGTCGTCTGATGCTTGTATCCATACAGACTCATATGGTCTGCCCGTAAGCTGTCGATTCCAAACAATACAAGATTTGGTTTTTTATTCATGACTAATCGCCTCCTGTTTTAACCTCGCGCCTGCAATTGTTTCAGACAGGCGTTCATGTATCCATAACTTTCCGCCGCAATGGTGGAAGCCTCCACCATTGTCAACTCCGGTCCAATTACTTCCAGACAGACAGGACCATCGTAATGGCCATCCACCATAGCCTTGAAATACTCAAATAGATTGATATCTCCACGGCCACATGCCTGTAAGCTGGGAACTCCGGGTGACGGCCCCGCACCCTTACAATCCCGAATGTGAACATGCTTAACCCGGGATAAGACCGCGGGAAGCGCCATTTCGGGTAGCTCTCCCGCACGGTAGATATGGCTGGGGTCCATATCGATTCCAAACGCTGGACTGGTGATGGCGTCCATGGCGCGGAGTGTGGTGGGGGTATTGTAGATGGCGGCGCCCACATGGGCTTTCACACATAAGGTTACACCGTAGGTCTCTGCCATTGCGGCCAAGTCCGCCAGCGTCTCCACGCTGGCTCTCAATGTCTCCTCGTCGCCGGATTTTCCTCCTGGACCTACATTGATGACGGGAATTCCAATTTCCGCGCAGGCCTCAAATGCCTTTTTCAGCCGTTCTTTGTCGAGGGATGCTACCTCTGTGGACAAAAAGGTGAGTCCCACCTCCGCCATCACATCCAAAAGGTCTGCCTTCTGCGCCTTCCAGTCGTCCAGGTTCAGATGCTCGCACATCCCTTGAATCGCCGATATCTCCAGTCCATCGTATCCCGCCAGCTTGATGGCCTGCGCCGCTTCCCGGAAGGAAAAGGCCTTGAACAATACAGTGTTAACGCCTAATTTGATCATCAACTGCACTCCTTTTTATGTATGTTTGCATGACTCGTTTTGCCATGATCAGCACGCCGGCTTTCCCCATACCGCGGTCACCGGCGGATCCAACCGACAACCGCAAAATAGAGGATTGTATCTCTCTCATTTTTACACGCACATTATAGCTTCCCCATTTATAGATTGCAAGACATATTCATTAACTTTTATAAACAAGAACGGAAATTGCAAAATGGCGGTCGGATTCCGCCATTCAAAAAAAGTTCGCCTTCGCGAACTTTTTGCAGGCACAGCAATTCAACCCTTTCAGTCGGAGACGTATTCCTCCGGCATAAACGAATCCCACCCGTCATATATTGGATAAAAAATGAAAGAGGGTATCTACCGATGCATACTTCTCTCAACTCAGGACCGGCGGTGGCATCCTCCGCCCCCTACCCCGCCATAACCGTGGACTGTCAGAATCCTCAGCACGCCCTTTTGATATCACAAAATCTGTCAGGTCCACAGGGGGAGATGACCGCTATCTATCAATACATGTACCAAGATTGGATTTTAAGTGCCCTCCACCCGGATATTGCCGCTATATTAAAGCGAATTGCCAAAGTGGAGATGCATCACCTGGACATTTTCGGTCAGCTTGTGTCCCTGTTAGGCGGCGATCCCCGCTGCCAGGCGCGGCCAAACGTGTATCGGTCCGCATGGAACGGCAATATGATCAATTATACAAAGGATGTGAGAAAAATCCTCTCCTATAACGCATTCATGGAGCAGACCGCATTCGACACCTATATGTCCCAGGCGGAGAGCGTACAGGATGAACATGTATCCGCAATCCTCATACGCATCGCCCAGGATGAAAAGATTCACATACAAATTTATCAGGATTTACAGGATATGGTTTAAATCCATTTACCACTTAAAATCTGGCAAGTAGTCTCTGTTAATCTCAAATAGCCGGTCCGTCATCTCCTTTATTTCCTGCAAACTGCAGACAGCGGAAGTTAATGGGTCCATGCAGACAGCCTGAAACACCTTCCGCCTATCCCCCTCCATGGCGGCTTCCACCACTAAGTTCTCCAGGGAAGCAGTGGTGTTGACCAGAATTGCCAGATGGGCGGGCAGCGCTCCTACGGTTGTTGTCTGGATTCCTTGCCGGGAGGCCACCACAGGCACCTCGACACAGGCTTCATAGGGCAGATTCGAGATAGCCCCATGATTCAGCACATTGCCATTGAATAGAAAGGGGACGCCGTCGCCAATCCGAGCGTTGAAGATATTGGCAGCATACTCGTTACTTCGCTTGGTATCCACTTCTTCCTCCCGTATCCACTTATTAAAATCGTCACGCCAGGTTTTTTCTCGCTCCAGGCGAAAATTCAGAGAGAAGGCGTACTCGCCGGGGTTCCAGTTGGTGCCGTGGGTACAGTACTTCTCTATTAGATCCGGGCGTTTGCGAAACCACTGGTTGTATTCCGAGTTGTGCCCACTGGACTCGGTCACATAGTAGTCTAAATGCGTAAACATCTCGTTGCGGACGATTTCCTTCTGATAGTATTCCGAATTCTCCAAAACCTTCCGCAGGCGCGGGTAGGCGTCCTCTCCGTTCCACTGGAACTTGAGATAGAAGGCTTGATGGTTGACGCCTGCGCAGAGGTAGGTGATCTCCTCCTCCGGCGCGCCGATCCATTCGGCCAGCATCGCAGCCGTCCCCTGGACGCTGTGGCACAGGCCGGTGACTTCCACCTTTGAGTAGGTCTGCATGGCTTTGCAGAGCATCGCCATGGGGTTGGTGTAGTTGAGGAACACTGCCTTGGGGCAATACTTCTCAATATCACGGCAGATGTCCAGCATCAGCGGGATGTTCCGGATTGCCCGAAAAATACCGGAAATGCTGCGGGTGTCCCCCACGTTGATATCCACGCCGAACTCCTTTGGCACCTCAATGTCATAGCGCCAGATGTCGATATCCCCATTAAATACAGTGCAGACCACGCCGTCTGCCCCCTCCAGTGCCTCCGCTCGGCTGAGGGTGGGCACAATCTTCGCGGGGACGTTCATGGCCTTGACGATTTTCTTGACCACCTGGGTGATCTTGTCCAACCGCTCTGGATTAATATCCATCAGCGCCAGTTCACAGTCCTGAAAGGCCGGGAAGGTCAACAGATCCCGCACTAGGTTGCGGGTAAAGATAAAGCTCCCTGCCCCAATGAAAGCAAATTTATTCACTCTCTCGTACCTCCTTTTTGTCTCCCATTATATCGGGCGGCCCTCCCTTTTCCAATGCCCATTGTTGCCTTTTTCATGCACAAAATTGCGGTTTGTCTTGAATTTTTGTGGTCATGGCAGTATACTAAAGGCAGAAAATGCAGGAGGTTCGCCATGTATCTCATCGACGGAACCACATACAATACAGATGGTGTCTCAAAAGAATTCCTGTGGGTCAACAATTGCGGCTTCCAGGGCGGGAATGGTGATAGCTTGGCCATCCGCCGGCCGGCCGGAAGGAAGGACTATCAAATTATCTATTTGTCCAAAGGCAGCGGATTTTATCACCTGGGCGGCTGTTTCCGGCAGGTAGACGCTGGCAATATCGTCCTCTACCTCCCCGGGGAACCCCAGATCTACGAGTACCGCACAGATTGCCCCCATGAAGCTTTCTGGATTCACTTCACCGGCGTTGGGGCCGGGCAGTTGCTCCAGGCCGCGGGCTTGCAAGGATCTGTCATCTCCGTGGGCGTGGATGCCGCCGTCTTGGAACTCTTTCGCCGCGTCATGCGGGAGATCCAGCGTCAGCCCGACGGATACCAGCTGATGTGCGCCGCTCTCCTGGCGGAGCTAATCGCCCTCCTGGGAAGAAAACAGCGGCTTGCCGAAGGGCCAGAGGATCCACTGGAACGGGTGGCTCCGGCTGTAGACTATATCCACGACCACTATCAGTCCGCGATCCCGCTGGAGGACTGCGCGGCCCTCTGCCAAATGAGTAAATACCATTTTATCCGGCAGTTCACCGCCTTGACCGGCAGCTCCCCCCATGCGTACCAGACTCTTCTCCGCCTGCAAAAGGCCCAGGAACTGCTGGCGGATAGCACCCTGAATATCTCGGAAGTGGCGGCAGTGGTAGGCTATAACAACCCCCTGTATTTCAGCCGGATCTTTAAAAAATACGTCGGTTCCCCTCCCCGGGACTATCAGATCCAAGCTCGAAATTCTCGATAATCGACTGTCCTTTTATACTCCCTTTTTATTTTTCCACCTTCCGCTGAGAAACCGCCACGCAAAGATGGATGCCCGGACAAGCCAATCACACGTCATGGCAATCCACACTCCCTTGACTCCCATGTTGAAACCTTGTCCCAGAAGATAGCTCATGCCGATGCGGCAAACCCACATGGAGATGATGGAGATGGCCATGGGAAACCTCACATCGTTGGCCGCCCGAAGGGCGTTGGGCAAGGTAAAGGATAGAGGCCAGATGATCATACACAAAAGGCTATGATAGACTAATAGCCATCGGGCCAGTTCCATGGTCTGCGGCGAGAGATGATAGAATTCAACAATCGGCTGTCGCGCAAGCAGAACTCCGATGTTTAAAATGGCCATGGTTATATAGGTCAGCAGCATCAGTTTCTGCGTGTATTTTTTGGCCTGCTCATACTCTCCAGCCCCCACACATTGGCCCACCACGGTCACCATTCCGAGTCCAATGGCGCTTCCCGGGATACATTCCATGGAGGCCACCGTATTGGCCACCGCATTGGCCGCAATCGCCACGGTTCCGAATGAAGCGATGAGGCTGGAAGTCAGAATTTTGCCGATCTGAAACATGCTATTTTCTAACCCGTTGGGCACACCGATTCGCATAATATTCTTGATCATGGCTGGCTGGAAACGAATTCTATGTAGCTGCCGCACAGAGATCGGGTTGTTTCGATTGCGAAGCAACAGAAGCATCACGATCGCGCCCAGAGCGCGGGATGCCAGCGATGCGATGCCCGCACCCGCGACGCCCATGTTGAAGATGTATATCAGGACGGCGTTGCCACAGACATTGACGAGATTCATGATAAGGGACGTGAACATGGAGACTTTGGAATTCCCCATGGACCGGAATAAGGCGGCGCCTGAATTGTACGCTGCTAAAAATGGATAGGACAGCGCAGACAGGAGAAAATAGATCTGTGCATTGCTCATGACATCCGGCTCGATGGAGCCGAAGATCAAGCGCAGAAGCGGTTTTTTGAGCAAAAGGGAAACTGCCATGATGAGAAAGGAAACCGCCGTCGTGGACAGAATCAGTTGCTTCGCCGCTGTGTTGGCGTTGTCATGGTCCTTTCGGCCCATATACTGGGCCGCCACCACAGCGCCGCCGGTCGCTAAGGCCGAGAAGATATTGATGAGCAATACATTGATGGTATCCACCAGCGAGATACCGGACACCGCCGCCTCCCCCACCGAGGATACCATAACCGTGTCGGCCATACCGATGGTAACCGCCAAAATCTGCTCAATCACCAGCGGTATGATAAGCTTGCGCAAATCCTTTCTTGAAAACAACATTTGTTCTCCACTCTCCTTTATTGTTGCATACCCAGGGGACAATTCCACAGGTTGTCTGTCGCTGAATCCTTCCCCCCCTTAGCGGTGAAAAATGGCTTTTTTATCCCGGCCTTTCCGTCTTCAACTCTGGCCAGACAACGCACAACATCGTGATAAAGCTGGCCGCTCCGCCGATAAAATTGGAAATCGGCTCTGCCAAAAAGACGCCATCGGTCCCCAGTCCAAAAAGATTCGGCAGAATAAGGGTGAGGGGGATCACTATGATCACCTTGCGAAAGATGGAGAAGAAGACGGCCAGCTTTGCCTTGCCCAGGGCGACGAAGACACTCTGCCCCGCAAACTGCAGCGCCATCATAAAGAAGCCGAAAAAATAGAGCTTGATCGCTGGCACGCTGGCCGCTATCATCTGCGAATCATCGTTAAAGATTTGGATAAAAAGTTTAGGAAAACAGATCAACAGAAGCCACGCTGCCACTGTATAGAGGATACAACCGATGGAGACAAATCGAATCGCCTTTTTCACACGGCCATATTCCTTGGCGCCATAATTATAACCTAAAACAGGCGTAGCCCCATTGGTGAGCCCTGTCACCGGCATGGTCAGAATCTCGCGGACAGAATTGATAATGGTCATCACCCCGACATACAGATCCCCTCCGTATTTTTGAAGACTTGCATTGCAAACAATCTGTGTGGCGCTATTGGTAATGGACATTACAAAGCCGGAAAGCCCCAGTGTCACGATCTCCTTGAGCCGCCGCCATTCAATCTGTCCCTTTCCCCAGCGGAGATGAAGAATTGCTTTTTTGCCGGTCAAAAAATGGAACACCCAAAGTGCCGACACCAATTGGGACAGAACCGTTGCGAGCGCCGCCCCACGGACTCCCATGTCCAATATGAAGATAAAGACAGGGTCGAGCGCAATGTTGAGAACCGCCCCCAGGAGAACGGTCATCATTCCGATCCTCCCAAACCCTTGACTGTTGATAAAACTATTCATCCCAAGACTGATCATAACAAAGATCGTGCCAGCCAAATAGATGACACAATACGCGCCGGCATAGGGGTAGGTGGCATCGCTAGCCCCAAATGCATAGAGGATCGGTTTATGCACTGCGATTCCAACAATCGTCAGCACCGCCCCCGACAAAAGCAGCATCGCAAAGGATGTCCCCATGATCTTCTCTGCTTCCTGGACATTTCCCTTGCCGCGCGCAATGGAGCACAGCGGGGCGCCACCCATACCAAATAGGTTGGCAAAGGCAGATACGATGGAAATCACCGGGAAACATAACCCCAGCCCTGTCAACGCTAAGGTTCCCGTCCCGGGAATCCTCCCTATATACATTCGGTCTACCATATTGTACAGCAAATTGATAATCTGCGCCGCCGTCATGGGAAGCGCCAGCTCTAAAATCCGTCGGCTGACACTCCCCACAGAAAAATCAGTTTGGTTCGAAGCCATGCCCCACATTTCCTTTCCTCTAGATAAAATTAGTGTACCATATTCTCTAGGATATGTCGACGTATAAACCTTGCAATCTCTTATCGCAAAAAATTTGCGGCCGTTCAGGCGAAAAAAAAGCGGCCGTTCCTGGCCGCTGTAAAGGTCTGAAAAACTGCAACTACAGATCCCGGGGGATGAGGCGCAGTGTGAAAGCAAAGGTCTCTTCGTTTAACTGATACTGCTCCATGAGACGCGGCCCACAGCTGTTGGAGCCGATGCCGCTGACCCCATAATCCAGACACAACACTGTATTCTCATCTTCCTCCAACTCAAAGTTATGCGCCTTTTGCGTCAGCTCTTCCTGCGTATAGGGTGAAATGGAAAAGCTGATGGGCTTCGAGGATACCGCCTTAAATCCTGCACCGCTTCCATCCCAGACTTCAACAGATGCACACCCCCAATGGCTTCCATTTTCCTGAGGCTTGATATAGTCTACGTGATTCTGCGCCGCGGTGGTGGTAAAACATCCCCAGTAGGAAGCGCGATGCTTATCCACATAACTCTCCAGAGGGCCGTAACCCAAATACTTCGCTGTATCCATGCCCTTTGGCAAGAACAGGCGGACGCCGAATCTCGGAAGGTACGGCATGGCCATCTCCTTCTGACAATGCATCGACATCTCCACACGCCCCTCGCCATCGATGACGCACCGCATACGGATATCCAGAATCTTTTGCAGAACAAGGGGTGCCAGGGATAAATGGCACTCAATCACAGCCAGCCCGTCCTCCACCCGCGCTTCGGTCTCGTAGACTCTCACCGTCGCCCGGTCATAGCCAGCCCGCTCCCACTCTTGGCGCACAGTGCGGTCATTGTCTGTCGGCGCTCTCCAGATATTGAACTCCACCGGTTTCGAGATCAAAGCCTGATTCTGAAAGACAAGGGCAGAAAACTGGCCCGCCACTTTGTCAAAGATATACCGGAATGTGGGGGTGGCAACGATAATCTGCCGTTTCGTCTCCGCAACCGCCATAGCCGCGGACCCCTTCAAAGCCTCCACCGCCACCGGTTCGTCCGCCAGCAACAACTGGTCAAATCCCAGCTCATGGCCCGCACCGCAGAAAGGCCATGCCTTCGCAGCCCGATAGGTGAGATTTAAGTACCAGGTTCCGCCGCCGCTCACCTTAGGGTCGAAAAGCACTTTGGCCTTCCCGTGGGGTGCGGCTTCAACTCCGTCGAAAATTCCCTCACTGACAGGGACTCCATCCCTCGTCACCGTGTAGGCGATCTGCGCGTACTCCTCAAGCCGTGTAAAATCCAGCTTGTTCTCAAATTCGATCCATCCATCCTCCAACAGTCGGGCGCGGATTGGGCGAATGACATTTTTATATTCTTTCAGTCCATTGTGGGGAGTGCGGTCTGGAAATACCAAACCGTCCATGCAGAAATTGCCGTCGTGGGGGAATTCTCCGAAGTCTCCCCCATAGAAATATTTCCTTTTGCCATCCTCTGTCTTCCCCATGTACACACTGTGGTCGCACCATTCCCAGACAAAACCTCCCGCGAAGCCGTCATACTGGTCGATCAAGCGCTGGTAATCCTCCGCATCTCCAGGCCCATTTCCCATGGCATGGATATACTCGCAGAGGATGTACGGTTTATCCATTCCATCCCGCAGTTCTTTTTCCAAATCCGCGCAGGCGGGATACATTCTGCTGTATACGTCCAACATAGAGCAGTCATTCACGTGGTCCTTCGCCTGCGGGTGGTACCCCTCATAGTGGACGAGGCGGTCCGGATCATAGGACTTCACCCAGCGACCGGCATTTTCCATATTCTCTCCGTAGCCCGATTCGTTGCCAAGAGACCAGATCAACACAGCCGCACAGTTTTTATCACGCATGACATTGCGCTGCACGCGGTCCAATATTGCGCTCATAAACCGCGGATCGCGGGCCAGAGCACAGTAGTTGTCCTCAAAATCTCCCCCGATCAAAGACACTGAACCGTGGGATTCCTGGTCGGATTCCGCGATCATGTAAAATCCATATTCCGAGCAAAGCTGCGGGAACCACGGTGCGTTGGGATAGTGGCTAGTCCGAATGGCGTTGATATTGTGCTGTTTCATCAGCGCCAGATCCTTCAATGCCTGCTCCCGGCTGATGGTGTATCCTGTGACAGGGTCGCTGTCATGGCGGTTCACGCCACGAAACTTAATGGGCTGTCCATTGAGACAGATGCAATTTTGATGGCGAATCTCCAATTTCCGCACGCCAACTTTCTGCGCAATGGTCTCCCCCTCGCTCTCCAACAGAAGCGTATACTGCACTGGATTCTCCGCATTCCAGAGCATCGCCCCCTCCACGGAGAAGGAGACGGTATCGCCCTCCACTGCCGTCTCACCGATGACACAGCCCATGGGGTCGAGGAGCGTCGCCCTCACCGGAACCGGCGTATCGAAATAGGACAGATCCGCTCTGATCACGGCATTCCTATATTCCGCATCCAGATCTGTGTGAAGGAAAAAATCTCGGATATGATGAGAGGGTCGCACCAGAATATAGACATCCCGGAAAATTCCCGACATCCGCAGTTTATCCTGGTCTTCCAGGTAACTGCCGTCGCACCACTTCAACACCGCAGTGACAATGACGTTTTCCCCTTGTTTTACAAAGTCGGTGATATCAAATTCGCTTGTCGAGTGGCTCACCTGGCTGTAGCCCACAAAGGAACCGTTGATCCACACATAAAAACAGGAATCCACACCCTCATAATTTAAATAGTACCGCATGGACTCCTGTTTATCCAGGCAAAAATTCCTGCGATACACGCCGCAAGGATTTTCCAGAGGCACATAGGGCGGATCATAGGGAAACGGATAATTCACATTCGTATACTGGTGACGGTCATATCCATAGTTCTGCCATACAGAGGGCACGGGGATCACATCCTGGCATAGGCCGTCCTGGAGCCAAAACGTCTCCGGAACATCCAAGACGGAACTGTAATACCGAAACTGCCATGTTCCGCTCAAAAGCAGTCTGCGCTCTGATTGGTCCCCATTGCCCTCCAATGCCGCTTTGCGGCTGGCAAAGGGAATATAGTAAGCGCGATTGTCCATGGTCCCCACATGTAAAATCGCTGGATTCTCATAATATTTTTCCATCGTTTGCATTGCCTCCTTCACAATCATATCTCGGTTAACCCAAGTAAGTCCATTATACTAGACTTCCACCATTTCTTCCATTCCTTCTTTTGTCGTAAACATGCACAAAATGATACACTCCTTCTCAATATGGCTGGACAAACAAGCGCGGATCCTATACAATGAAAGAAATCTCGTCTTGCACAAAGGAAAGGTGACGGAACATGGAGCAGTCCTCCGGCTATTACTATCCAGATTCTTTTGATCAGGTGGACCTGGAGCACCCCTTCTCTGTCTACAGCTGCGGCCGCTACAAATTAGTCGGGGATGAGGTATCGCACACATTCCGCCCCAGCGGCCGCCATGATTATCAATTGTTATATGTGGCCGACGGGGTGGCTTATTTTCAGCTTCCTGACGGCGAACATAAAGCGACCCAGGGCGACGCAGTGCTCTATCATCCAAGGCAATCCCAGGACTATGTCTATATGGCGTCGGATCATCCGGAAGTATTTTGGCTACACTTCTCAGGAACTCAGGTGGAAACTCTGCTCCGCGATTGGAAGCTGGACCAAGGATATCATTTCCATGTCTCCTGCCAGAGCGATTACCAGACCTTATTTCACCGGATCATCCGGGAGCTCCAGCTCTGTGAGCTGAACTACGTGGAGATGGCGAATCTTCTGGCCCAGGAGCTGCTCTCCCTCATGTCCCGCAATCTTTTGCAGGACAGCCGCCGCAATCTCCAGATCCAGCAGGCTATGGCGGCGATCCACGAGGACTACAGCTCCCATATCAGCATTGCCCAATATGCACAAAATTTAAATATGAGTATCTGCTGGTTTATCCGGATCTTTAAGCAGTACACCGGTCTCTCCCCTCAGCAGTATATTATCCGGACTCGCATGATCAAGGCGCGGGAGCTGCTTAGCGCCTCCTCCTACAATATCAGCGAGATCGCTGCCATGGTGGGATATGACAATCCTCTGTATTTTAGCCGCTTATTCAAAAAAACTACGGGCCTTTCCCCCCGGGAGTACAAGCGACTTCAAAATTCATGAAAAATTCACAAATCTTTTTCCATATATGTAGTATAATAAAAGCATTCGATTATGTCCGTTTTTTTCATTTAACCAGAAAAGGAGTGATTTTTATATGGATGCATCGCTAACGCAGGCATTCGCCCTAATACTGCTGGACCGGCAAAAGACCGACAACACGAGTTTATCGTTTGGAGTGAAGCCTAACTGCGTCATCCTATCCATCTTTTTTGAATTGTTCATCAACGGCATTTTTGACATCAATCGCAAAAACCAAGTTATGGTCAAACGGCCTGGGATCGACTTGCCGGAGTATCAAAACTCAATTTATAAGCGAGTCAGCGCCTCCATACGCCCGCGCTCTTTGCAGCACTGGATCAATTCTTTCCACAACAGCGCCGCTTCCTCCTCCGCCGTCACCGAGATCATGGACTGCGTAGTCCGGGATTTACAGAGGCGTAAGCTGCTGTGTGTGAATGAAAATCAGGTCTATGTGGCGGACGCCGATTTTCTCTCAAGCAAAATCAGCGCCATAAAAAAGGAGCTTACGGCGAACGCCCCTGTCACAGACGACATCTTGGTCTTGGCAGCGTTGATGATGCGCTGCCACATCTTGAAGCAATACTACTCCGTGCCGGAGAAGAAACAGATTAAGAATCGAATCCGGGGCATATGGCAGGACCGCGTCTTCGATCAATCCGAGGTGACGAGCACGACCATGGAGTATGACAGTCTGCAAGTCATCCTGGGCGCAATCTTCACCGTGTTAGAATAGAGCACGCCGTCGGAGAAAGGATACGAAATAATGAATTTGCTAAAAATAGCCCTGTTACAGATTGCACCTCGCGATACTTTAAACGGAAATCTTGAAAAAGGGATTGCGTATTGCAAAAAAGCGAAGGAGATGGGTGCTGATATTGCATTATTTCCCGAAATGTGGAGCAACGGATACAATATCTACCATCGACCTGTTGACCAATGGAAAGCGGAAGCCATTCCTGCCGACAGTGATTTTAGCACAGCATTTGGGAATCTCGCCAAAGAGCTCCGTATGGCCATCGGCATGACTTTGCTTGAAACGTATGAAAAAGGTCCCCGCAATTCACTCATTCTTTTCGACAGATTTGGAGAAAAAAAATTGACCTATGCAAAGGTTCACACCTGTGACTTTGATGTAGAGCGAAATTTAACGCCCGGTGATGATTTTTATGTCACGACCCTCGATACAGCCTGCGGCGAAGTAACCGTCGGTGCAATGATTTGTTTTGACAGAGAATTTCCTGAAAGTGCAAGAGTTCTAATGCTTAAAGGCGCAGAACTTATCCTCGTTCCCAATGCCTGCCCTATGGAAATAAACCGTCTTTCCCAACTTCGCGCCAGAGCTTATGAAAATATGGTAGCGATTGCCACCTGCAACTATCCCGAAACTGTCCCGGACTGTAATGGCGGCTCAAGCGTTTTTGACGGTGTGGCTTACATTCCCGGATTGGACGGTTCCCGGGATACTTGCATTTTGCAAGGGGATGGAAAAGAAGGAATTTATGTTGCTGAACTCGATTTGGATCAGCTTCGCAATTACCGTGAAACCGAAGTACACGGCAACGCATACCGGCATCCAAAAAAATATGGGCTTCTACTTGACACAAAAATTGATACGCCCTTCATTCGAGATGAGTATCGGGAATAGGGCGTGACTACAACTTCCAAATTCCGAACTGATGTATCATATGGCAACGAAAACTTCCCGACGGGCACGCTGCAAAGCAAAATTTTATGTAGGTAGACTTTAGGGATTACCTCCGAAAGCTCCGCCGCTTGCACCACAGATAGATTCCGATCAGCGCCGCCGCCACGATTTCAAATCCCGCCATGCACAGCCCCATAAAGGGAACCCCTCTGGCCGCGATGAGCAGGCTTGCCCCATTATTGCCGATGACACCGGCCAGGCAGCTGTACAGCGCATCGCCGGCACTCTGGGTTGTCGTCTGCAATTCCGCCGGGGAGCAATCATAAAATGCCTGGCGCATACTCGGCAGAAAGAGTCCATAATGCGCTCCCCGAAGACCTGCACAGACGATCACCATCCAGCTCGCCCTGGCTAAATGAATCCCTATCATTGACAGGCTGGCGATCAGTGTGGAGAGCAAAATCCGCTTGATGGGATCGAGGCGTGTCATCTTCACCGAGAGGAATAAAAACGGCACCTCAAGCATGGCGCTGACCAGGAGTGCGATTCCCTGATGGGACACGTTGCCTCCCACGGATTCTAAAATCACTGGCATCAGATTGATCAGACAGGTGATTCCAATGCCTACCAAAAAGACTGTCGCCAGCAAAAAAAGGACAGCCCGATTTCGGAGGAGCATCTGGATACTTTCCTTTCCACTCGGCCCCTCCTTTTTTTGTCGCGTTTGATAGCTTTCCCTCGGGGCATCAGGTGTGATACAGGCCACTGTCACCGCCAGCGCTAAAAAGATGCCCGCCACCGCAGGCATGATTCCATACCCCCGGCTGTTCAGAATTCCTCCATACACGCCAGTAAAGAGGGCAAAGGCAAAGGAGCCAGTCGACCGGATGGGTCCATACACTTGGTTCGGATTCTGACAGCGCTTCAGAATCCAGGTATCCAGCACCGACGTAGACGGCTGCTGAACAAAGCCTAGCAGGGCAAAACACAGAATCACCCATGAGGTCGTCCGAAAGGTATACACAAGGCCATACGCAAGCATTGTCACAGCGCTTGCGATGACAAAAATCCACTTATTGGTTTTCCGCCGGTCACACAGGACGCTCAGGACCATCTGCCCTAAAAACGCGCCGCCGGTCTGAAAGGCCACGGCCGTTCCGATGATGGTGACAGGGGTTCCCCCATATAGCAGCAGGGACGTCGCAAATGAGGTAAAGGATGCGTAAGCGCACCAATAGGCAACCTGTAAGATTGCAAACTTAATCCGCAATGTTGTCTCGTTATTCATTGGAATCCTCTGAGAACATATCTTGCGCCTTCTGCCGAAATTGGGTTAGGCCCCAGCTGACCGCCCCCTGCAGTAGACCTGTGCCCAGGAACCGCATTCCCTGAAGCGGCTCGCCAACTAAATCTTTGGGATTGATGAAGAGCGTGAGATTCAACCCCATCACGTTCAGCAGCAGCCGATACACCCATTCCTCCGTATAAGGATTCAAGACCTTTTCGCTTTCAAGGATCGTTCCCATGATGGTATAGACTCCTAGCAGCTCCTCGCTGGCCGGCAGGAAGATGCCCTCCAGAATGCTGTAGATGTCCTCCTCCTCCAGGCGTTCAAGGATATCCTCCTCCATGGCGAGGGAATCTGCCTTTAGCTCTTCGAGAGCCTCCTCGTCCCCTTCCCGCGCCCGCTTCAACATCTGCCGGCGCCATTCCTCCTCGCTTCGGTACGCCTCCTCGTCCTCCTGGGATCTCTCCACATTGAGCAGGATTTTTCCCTCGGTTGAGAGGGCATAAAAGGCGGCAATAAGGGAATCCCCTGCGTCTGCTGGCTTTTCCATCAAGCACTCAACCAAATCCAAAAGTGAAATCTCAAGCTGGGCGCCTGTCCCCTCTTCCTCCCCGATTAGAAACGCTATAAGAGGGTCATCCATCTCAATCTCCCAATCCAGCAGGACGGAATAGGTTCTCTCCTGAACCGTCGGAAGGATGACGCTCATATTCACCTTTCCATCCTCCTCTTTCTTTCCCCTAAGGGCGACTGCGAAATCCCCCATATATTTTTTCACTTCCACATAGACGGTATCCGTTCCTGGTTCGCGATACCGGTATATGGGGTTCGACTGTTCCTGCAAAACGTTGCGAACGAATACATCGAGCTTGCGCTGGTCCACGTAATCGCTCATACCAATGGCGGAAAAATACCGTACCAAACCGCCGCCCCCTTCATTCTTTAATCATGATATACACCGTCGTCTTCTTCTCCTGATCGTCCAGCGATGCCTCAATCTGAAACACCCCCTGCACATTTGGCGCCGTATACATCCCGTTGTGGTCGATGGAGCCGCCGCCCTGCCCCAGCACTTTCCAGTGCACAGGACCATCATACCCCTTTGGCAGTGCACACTGAAACTGATATTTCATACCTTTGCGCAAAAATTTAGGCGCATTCTCAATGAAAAACTCTTCTGTGGCCGCCTCCGTTGGCGTGTCCTTTTCCTCCGGCTCTAGCTCCTCCAGTGTCTCCGCCCACCAGTATATGACGATCTGCTTTTGTGGGATGGACGAGGCCAGCCGGATTCCCACCTTAAAGGTTCCCCTGTCCTGGAACAAAATCGCGCCGATATCCACCGGCGGCATGCCCGGTATATACTCTGATTCTTCAAACACATTCAGCGATCCAAACAACAGCTGTTCCGATTCCAGAGGACCATTTTGGTAGGCAAACGCATCCCCGAAAGCAAAGCTTAAGCGGACCGGTCCCGGCCCCAGCCCGTGCTCCGTCTCATCAGAGTAATAACAACGCCCCGGCTGTCCCCCGCGAGGCAGGAAGATCTCCATTCTCCCAAGGGCCGTGCGTTTTTTGCCCGACACCATTACTTTTTTATTGCGCCATCTTGAGAAATTATCCTGTTCCATATCTTCCTGCCCGCCCCTTTCGTAGAATATCCTTATTGTATCTGTTTTTTCCCCGTATTTCAAGTTATAGAGAGAAAATTTATGAAATTTACAAAAAGTCTATTAAAATCTCTCCCTTTGTATGATATAATATCCGTATAGGCTAGTTTCACTGTAGAACACACTGACTTGAAGGAGGTTCCATCCATGAAATCATTTACTACCGTGCGGCGAGGGCTCGACCCCGCCGAGGTCGAACAATACATCCGTGAACTCGAAGCGACGCTCAGCAAAAAAGATCAACAGCTGGCAGACTATCAGAAAAAGGAAAATGCCATCACGAAAGCCGTGGTGGATGCGCAGCTGACGGCCGCCACCGTCATTAAGACCGCCAACGACGAGGCGGAGAAGTTGAAACAGGACGCCGCTGCTGAGCTGGAGGACGTGAAGCAAAAGGCGACTGCTCTCCGGCAAAAGTTGATCGCATTCCAACAGGATTATAACCGGATCTTGCAGCAGTATCTGGTCGCTGTTCGCTGTACGGATATGGTGGAGATTTTTGATCACCTGGACGCTCTTTTGGCCAAACTCGGCACTGACAAGGAGGAGCTCCCGCCGCTTCCGGGCGTGCCGGAGGAGCCCGCTGTGGAATTGACGGATCTGGGGATGGAGGGATAGTCGCCATGTGGCTTAACCTGATTGCCTTCTTTCTCTTTCTCTTCATGACGCTGCGCAATGTGGCGGCCAAGATGGAATACAAAACGCAGAAGAAAGACGCACTATTTGTTTTTCAGGAACATAGCAAGTGGATTTTGGCCGGCCGCATCGTGGCAGGCGTGCTGCTCCTAGCTATGATCGCCGCCATCGTCTATGATGTGGTGGTTCTGGGGGGCCTGGTTCTCTTCCCCGAGATCAGCTTGCCCTTGTGCCTATGCGTCGGACTGGCATTTTTTGCTTTCTTTCCCTACTCCACCGCTCTCTGGACAATGAGCGATAAAGGGATCTTTGTTTACAACAGCAATAAATTTTTGCCCTGGAGCCAGATTATCACCACCGGCATTCAAAAGAAAAAGAAAAAGACCTTTATCGTCCTTACCATCAAGAAAGAGCAGGGTGAAATTTTTAAACAGACTTTTTACATGCTAAAGGTACCGGCGGATCAGGCAGACGAGATTAGCGAGATGATCCGCAAATTCATCAAAACCTATGAAAAGATGAAACTGTACAAACATGTCCAGGAAGAACGGAATACGGAGCGCAAACGCCGCACATGGTTCTGAGATGAGATTGCCCATGTGGCGGCAGAACGGAGGCATACATGAATAAGCAGGAATTCAGGCGTAAAAGCCTGCGCTATCTGCCATTGTTTATTTTAGTTTTGATCTGTATCGCCTTTGCGATCATTTTCAATAAGTTTGTACACGAAACCCACGCGGCCACAAACTATGCTGGCACTATTTTGAAGTTGTTAAGTCCATTTATCATCGGGCTGGCCATCACCTTCTTCCTGACGCCAGCCGTCCGACTTTTGGAAACTGGATTCGCAAAACTCCTCGCTTGGCTGAAACGACAGAAGAAGCTTCGCCTTCCCGCCAGATTTGTACAGTCCAATAAGACTCATCGAGGGCTGTTTCGCGTCCTGTCCATGACCATCACCTATATCGTCATTTTCGGTCTTCTCGTCCTAATCCTTGTCTATGTAATTCCGCAGCTGGGCGCGAGCATCAATAGTTTGTTTGTATTGCTGTCCAACTCCGTGACCGACCTCGTCAAATGGATCAAAGAAACCGCGGAAAACTGGGATTCTACGCCCCTCAGCAGTTATATCAAGGCAGAAGACATTGCTAACTATGCCACGACGCAGTTGTCCACGGCGCTGAACGTTGTACAGGACATGATCCGAAACTTCGTGCCCCTGCTTTATCAAGTTGCCTTTCGGTTTGCCAACGGATTCATCAATTTTGTCGTCGGCGTCATCATCTCCATCTATCTGATTTACAACCGGGAGAGCGCCATCCGCTCTCTGAAGCGCATGACCTACGCCATCTTCAAAAAAAGTGCTGCACAGCGAATCATCAGCATCTCCAGCGAATCCATGGAGATCTTTCGCCGTTTCTTCATCGGAAAAGCGGTTGACTCTCTCATCATCGGCCTCCTCTGCTTTATCTTCATGCGTATTTTCCGTATGCCCTACGCTGAATTAATCAGTTTTATTGTGGGAATCACCAATATGATCCCGTACTTTGGCCCCTTTATCGGCGCCATTCCTTCAGCCCTTATCATCTTTATGACATCGCCTATGGCGGCCATCGGGTTTGCCGTCATGATCGTGATCTTGCAACAGTTCGACGGCAATGTCCTGGGGCCAGCTATACTCGGCGGCTCCTTAGGCTTAAAGCCCTTCTGGATTATCTTTGCCGTGATCATCGGCGGCGGGATGTTCGGTGTTGTGGGGATGCTGCTGGGCGTTCCAATCTTTACGGTTCTGTATACTCTCGTCAACCGGTTTATATTGTCGAGGCTCCACAAAAAAGGCATCCAATCCTCGAACGATCTAGATGCCTTGGAGCAGGAACGGTTGTTACGGGAACAGAGTGAACAGCGCGAGAGGGAATGAAAATCGCTGGCCCAGCCACACTCTGGGTATGTGTGGCTGGGCCTTTTACTGTCGTCTGCCTGGGTGGCTATAAAATGCTGTCGATCTTGCCCGTCAGCTGGGCTTTGGGGACTGCTCCCACCACTTGGTCGACTACCTGTCCATTCTTGATCAGCAATATGGTAGGTATGCTCATGACCCGGTACTGTTGCGCCACGTTTGTATTCTCATCTACGTTTACCTTTCCGACTTTGAGCCGCCCTTCATACTCTCTGCTCAGCTCGTCTACGACAGGGCTCATCATTTTGCAGGGGCCACACCAATCCGCGTAGAAATCTACCAACACAGGAATCTCCGAATTCAAAACCTCATCTTGAAAATTAGAATCATTAAAAGCAAGTGCCATATTACATTCCTCCTTTATCATCCCAATGGACTCATTCTCAACTGTCAATGGCCTCCGGCATTTTAAGCTGCTCTTTACGAATATTATATCACAAAAGCAATGGAACATTCAAGGTATTGTCAATTTTGATTGCTTTTTTCCATTTAATTTGTTATGATAGATTAGAATTGATCGCTGGACGCAGATTTGGCTGCGCCGCACGGGATCAATTGGCGCTGCCGCGCCAGAATGGAGGATTTTATGAAATCTGTACATAGGGCAAATACATTTGCTCTCTGGATCATGATCATTTTTATTTTGGGAAGCTTTGCCTTATCCTTTATCCTCAGTCTGCTCCCTTTCTCTATTGACAGCACCCTTGTCAGCCTTCTGCGGTATATCTTGCTCTTTGGCGTCCCCATCCTATTTTATTTCCAGTATACAAAGCAGCCGGTCCGCCATACCCTTAGACTTCACCCGATCCGTTGCAGGCAAATTCTATTGATCATCGCTTTTTCTCTCTTGATTCAGCCGTTTCTAATGTTTCTCTCCTATCTGTCCAGCTTAGCTTTTCATAATTTTTTGGATGACTCTCTCAGCACGACATTACAGACTCCATACTTGATTTTGCTTCTGACGATGGCTGTCTTCCCAGCCCTCTTCGAGGAAATTACCTGCCGCGGTATCTTTTTGTCCGGCTACCGCGGAGTGAATCTCTACACGGCGGCCCTTCTAAACGGCCTATACTTTGGCATGCTGCACATGAATATGCAGCAATTTGTGTACGCCTTCGTGTTCGGATTTCTCTGTTCTCTCCTGGTAATCGGCGCTGACTCCATCTGGGCATCGGTGCTGGCCCATTTTATTATTAATGGCGTGCAGGTAACCTTAGCCTACTTTACGGCCCATCTCCAATCGTCCCTCTCCGTCAGCGTATCCACTTCCCAGAACTCGGCGTCCGTCCTATCATCGGTATTCCTCACCGTTATCACTTTACCCTTGGCGTTGGCATGTCTGCGCGGAATCTTTTCCCTAAACGGCCGGCTAGGACTCCTCCACGGAAAACGAGAGGACAATATTCCCGCCTTTCGCAAGGATCCTCTGTCCCCCTCTCCCGTAGAGGCCCCCCCTATTTCTGCGCTCCGCGGCAGCATGAAACCGTACTATTTTGCCGTTGTCATCTTCATCGTCATGTGTATCCTGACGGAATTTTCAAAATAAACTTTCCCTATAAAATGGAGGTTGGCTTTTTTCTAGCACACAATTTGTGGATGGCCTTTCCTGCGGCTGCAAAGGCTTCCTCATACTCCGTCATACTGTTGTCCTGGCCCAAGGGGGTGCTGTGCAGGTCCTCGACGGCGTAAAGGATTTCCCATCCGTTCTGCCGCAGACTCTCTATGGAAAATTCAAAGAGCGCGTCATTGTCCGTCTTGAACTCCAGCTCTCCCTCCGGCTTTAATAGCCGCTCGTACAGCGCCAGAAAGCGGGAGGATGTCAGCCGCCGCTTGCTGTGCCGTTCTTTTGGCCAAGGGTCGCTGAAATTCAAAAAGATTCCATCTGCCTCTCCCGGGGCGAAAACGTGGTCTAATTCCAGAACGTCTGCCCGCATAAGCCGAAGGTTGGGGTAATCTTCCACATCCGCTCCCATGGCCGCCCTCGCTAAAATGGTGGAAATCTTCTCGACGCCAATGTACGCATTCTCAGGGTACCTCTGTGCCATCTGGCGCAGAAACTTTCCTTTTCCGCAGCCAAACTCTAAGTAAAGGGCCTTTGGATAATCGGGCGTCCTGTCTCCCCGAAAGTACTCCTTCCATTGCCCCTTCAGCGTCTCTGCATCATGAACAACCACCGATGAATTGCCAAGGATCTCATCTGTATTTTTGAGATATCGTATCCGCATATGTACGCCTCCGCCTCTTCGCATAGAAAAAATCCGTCTGAAACATCACCATGATTCAAACGGATTTTGTCATTCATGAGCCGCTCGAGGTTCGAACTCGAGACACCTGGATTAAAAGTCCAGTGCTCTACCGACTGAGCTAGCGGCCCATAATGCCCAAAGGTGGAATCGAACCGCCGACACGAGGATTTTCAGTCCTCTGCTCTACCGACTGAGCTATCTGGGCACTAAAAAACTGACGTTTAATAATTTACCATGGATTGCGGAAAATGTCAAGGCCTTTTTCTTAAGAAGAATAAATTTTTTGTAGCGTGTAAATTCCCAAAGTAAGTGCCACAGTGGGATTTAAAATGGGATTTACTTTGATACGTCATTTGTGGTTGAATTGAATCTGGGAAATTATTTCTCAGAAAGGAGGCCACACATATGGC
>NZ_JACRSQ010000009.1 GCF_014384895.1 Bianquea renquensis | reverse complement strand
CCCTTTTTTACAGTTTGCAATACCTTTTCCTCTTTTTCTGTCTCTGTTTCCACTTATTTCTGCCTCTTTTTTAGCTTTCCCAGGCTTATTTCCACTACGTTTCTCATAGTAACTCCATCTCCGTTTCCTCTGTGGGACTTACTTTGGGAATTTACGTTTATTTTTTATACAGTGGGTTCCCAGGGAATTTGTACATATTTTGTCAGCGGAATGGATCTCGTGTCGAGATAGGACGGTAGATGGATTGGATTTGGCGGCTTCCGCAATGCCAATCACAGAAACTATAGAATTTTGACCGCCTTACGGCGGACTTTTCTGTACGGCGAGAAATAAATCCCCCTACACTTTCATTGCAATGGTCATAAATCGCACCTCTACATCCGGGTACACACGCCTCAACGCCTCACCGCAAGCCTCAATGGTGCTCCCGGAGGTGTAGATATCATCCATCACAATAATGTGCCTTCCCACAGCCTGATCTTCAACAGCCGTAAAGGCATCCTGTAAATTCTTCTTGCGCGCTGTGGCGCTCAATGCATTCTGTGGATCGGTATTTCGCACTCTGACCAACAGCTTCCGCATCACGCAGCCCGTCTGCTCTGCAAATTCCTTTGCTAAGACCTCGGCCTGATTATAGCCTCGGCCATGATACCGCTCTGCATGGAGTGGAACCGGCGTCACGATCGTAGGTTCTTTGGTTGCTTCGCCACCGGGAGGCCACAAAACCTTCGCCATACAGCTGGCGAAGACTTTTCCATATGCCTTTTGTCCATCGTATTTGAAGCGATGAATCGCCTCCTGAACCGCCCCGTCATAGACAAACAGGCTCTTGCCTGGAATTTGAATATGGTGAAGGCTACAATTCTGGCATAAGGCTCCTTGTCTGGAAACCGGCCGGCCACACTGCCTACAGCCGGGTTCCGGCAAATAATACTCTTCTGGATGGCAGTTGGTACAAATCCCAACACGGTCAGGCCACGGAAGAACCCGCTGACAGAACAGACAGCGCGGCGGGTAGAGAAGCTGCATCGCATCCTCCAGCCCACGCGCAAGAATTCGCTTCCATCTCGCCATGACTCCCCTCCATTCTGCCGCCTCATGGGCTTTTTCTTGAACAGACGTTTCGGGCGACAACCCGAAATCTTTATCTCCCTTCCAATAGTGCAGAGGCACTGATCTCCTCCCTCAGCCGGTCCTCCAGCGCGGTGTATCGAATCGTCGGCCGGTTGTTGTCTACCATGCGCCGCACCATGTCCTCCTCCCCGATTACCACAACGTACTGCCGGGCTCTCGTAACAGCAGTGTACAAAAGGTTTCTAGAAAACAGCATAGCGGGACCGCTGTGGAGCGGCAGAACGATGATAGGACTCTCCGTCCCCTGCGCCTTATGGATCGTGACCGCATAGGCAAGCTCCAGCTCCTCCAGGGCCGTGTAGTCATACTCAACTTCTTTTTTGTCATCAAAAATGACAGTCAAACATCGCTCTTGTGGATCTATGGTCTTGATGCGCCCGATATCGCCGTTAAAAATCCCCTCGCCCTCGTCAAGGGGATATCCAAACCGGTTGAGGACTTTCCAAGGGGTATTGTAGTTGTTGCGGATCTGCATCACCTTATCCCCCTCCCGAAGTTTGATCTGTCGAAACTCCAGCTCCTTTTTAGACGATGCGGGGGGATTCAGCGCCTCCTGCAAAATCTGATTCAACGATTCCACCCCTAAATATCCGCGCTTCATTGGGCTTAACACTTGAATATCGTCGATGGGAGAACAGTGGGCAAATTTGGGCATCCGGTGGAGAATGACGTCGACAATGGTGCGCGCAACATCCTCCTTGCGCCGGCGGCGCATGAAAAAAAAGTCCGTATCCTTCTGATTAAAAATCGGATATTCCCCCTGATTGATCCGGTGGGCGTTGGTCACAATGGCACTCAGCCCCGCCTGCCGGTAGATTTGCGTCAGTCGGACCACCTTTATACAGCCGCTGGCAATAATATCTTTCAGCACGTTTCCTGGGCCCACCGATGGGAGCTGATCCATATCGCCGACCAAAATAAGGCGCGTCCCTGGCATGATCGCCTTTAAAAGATGATTCATCAGCAAGACATCCACCATGGAAACCTCATCTAAAATCACCACATCCGCTTCCAGGGGATGCGTTTCATTGCGCTGAAAGGTTTGCTTGGCGTCCTCCTCCTGCATATATTGAATTTCCAACAGCCGGTGAATGGTGGACGCTTCCCGCCCCGTCGCCTCCGTCATTCGCTTCGCCGCTCTTCCGGTGGGCGCCGCCAAAAGCACCTCCTCATCCATTCCCTCCAGGATATCCAACAGGGTGTTGATGATCGTCGTTTTCCCAGTACCAGGTCCTCCCGTTATGACCAGAACGCCTTCCGAGAGCGCTTCCATGACGGCTTCCTGCTGATTCGGTGCCAGGGTGATTTTCGCTGCATTCTCCACCTGCTTAAGCCGGTCAGCTTTTTCCTCCGGCGCTATGTCCTGCCGTACCTCTGCCAAACTCAACAGACGCCGGGCGATTCCCTGTTCCGCTGTATAAAAGGATGTCAAGTACACCCGCATCTGTCCCGTCTCTTCTTTTTCCACAACGTCGCCCTCCATGATAAGCTCGGTGAGGGCGTTCTCAACCTGAATTCCTGTCACGCCAATGAGCTGGTACACACGATCCTCCAGCAGATCCAGAGGCAAAAACACATGCCCCTCGCCGGAGGACTCCCGCAGGATGTATTTCACCGCGCTCCGGATTCTATGCGGTGATTCCAACGGAATGCCGATCTGCTGGGCAATTTGGTCCGCCTTTCGAAATCCAATGCCTTGAATATGATCCGCCAGGCTGTAGGGATTTGTCTGCATCACATGAATTGCCGATTCCTTGTATTGTTTGTAAATCTTCATGGCCAGCGCTGCTGTTATGCCGTAGCGCTGTAAAAAGATCATGGTTTCCCGGAGCTGGCGTTGCTGGTGAAACTGCTCCGCTATCTCGCAGGCGCCTGCCTGGCTGATCCCCTTGATCTCCGCCAGCCGCTCCGGCTCCTGCTCCATCACCGCTAATGTATCCTCCCCGAACTTATCAACAATACGTTTTGCCAGAGCCGCCCCGATCCCCTTGATCGCGCCTGAACCGAGGTATCGCTCAATGGCCTCTTTGCTCTTCGGCAGAGTCTTCTCAAAGGATGTGACTTCAAACTGTTCCCCGTAGGTGCTATGCTGTTTCCATGCTCCGGTGGCGGCAATGGATTCCCCCGGCTGCACATCCGGCAGGATCCCTACCACCGTGATTCGCTCATCCTCCAGCTCAACTTCACAGACTTTATATCCATTGGCCTCATTCGAAAAAATGAGCTCCGTCACCATCCCCTGGATCTCGTGTCCCCTCTGCGCCATAATATCCTCCATTCCTTTGGGTATCCGTATCGATTGTCATCGATAGAAAAAATGAGAAGGAGATATCCGCTCCCTGCGATATCTCCTCCCTCCTTTTACTTTCTTCGGAGCTGGTCAACCTTGTCCGTCTTCTCCCATGGAAGATCCAAATCTGGCCGTCCAAAGTGGCCATACGCGGCCGTCTGTTTATAGATGGGCCGGCGCAAATCCAAATCTCGAATGATAGCGGCTGGCCGGAGGTCAAACTCTTGCCGGACAATATCCGCGATGCGCTCATCCGAGTAAACTCCTGTGCCATAGGTGTTGACTAAGATGGAAACCGGCTCCGCAACGCCGATGGCATAGGCGATTTCCAGCTCACATTTGCGGGCCAGCCCTGCTGCCACCAAATTTTTAGCCACATAGCGGGCAGCGTAGGCTCCAGATCGGTCCACTTTCGTCGGATCTTTCCCAGAGAATGCGCCGCCGCCATGGCTAGCATATCCGCCATAGGTGTCAACGATAATCTTGCGCCCGGTTAAGCCTGAGTCTCCCTGCGGCCCTCCAACGACAAAACGCCCAGTAGGATTGATGAGATATCGCGTCTTCGCATCCAACAGCTCTTCCGATATTGTAGCCTTGATCACGTCCCGGATGATGTCCTCCTGTAGCCTTCCCAGTTCCACGTCTTCCCCGTGCTGGGATGAGATGACGACCGTATCGACGCGGACCGGCCGGTTGCCATCGTATTCGATGGATACCATGGACTTTCCATCGGGCCGGAGATAGGGAAGCGTGCCATCCTTGCGCACTGCGGTCAACCTTCTCGTCAACCGGTGCGCCAAGGCGATGGGCATCGGCATCAGTTCAGGAGTTTCGTCACAGGCAAATCCAAACATCATCCCCTGATCCCCCGCCCCGATGGCCAATTGCTCATCGGTCAGACTTCCCTCCTTTGCCTCCAGCGCCCTGTCAACACCCATGGCAATGTCCGGCGACTGCTCGTCCAGCGCTGTCAATACTGCGCAGGTATCGCCATCAAATCCGTACTTCGCGCGGTCATAGCCTATATCTTTGATCGTCTGCCTCGCGATCTTTTGTATGTCCACATAACAATTGGTGCTGATTTCCCCCATAACAAGAACCAAGCCGGTGGTAACCGCCGTTTCGCAGGCAACCCGCGCCATAGGGTCCTTCGCCAATATAGAGTCCAGCACTCCGTCCGATATTTGATCACAGATCTTATCCGGATGTCCTTCTGTCACCGATTCCGATGAAAAAAAACGTTTTCCCACTTACCATAGCCTCCCCATAACTCTAGTGATTGATCTGAAAATGGCCGTCCCCGTTGAGGTGCTCCACAAAACGGCCGGTCCCAATGGCAACACATGATATGGCATCCTCGGCCACGAAGACATCCAGCCCCATATTGTCCTGAATCAGCCGGTCCAGTCCGGTCAGGAGGCTGCCACCTCCGGTCATGATGATGCCCCGCTCATAGATATCCGCCGCCAGCTCCGGGGGTGTCCGCTCCAAAACTCCGTGGATCGCCTCCACAACAGCTGATATCGGCTCCTGCATCGCATCTCGAATATCATCGGACGTAACCGGCTGGTTGACGGGTAGGCCGCTGACCAAATTTCGTCCACGCACATCCATGGTGCGCTTTTCATCGAAAGAATACGCCGAACCGATGGCGATCTTCACATCCTCCGCCGTCCGCTCTCCTATCAGAAGGTTGTATCGTTTTCTCATAAATCGAACAATGGCTTCATCAAACCGATCGCCCGCCACTTTGATGGAATCGCTTACCACAATGCCCCCTAAGGATATCACGGCTATGTCACAGGTGCCGCCTCCGATATCCACAACCATACTCCCCACAGGTTTGGATATATCGATACCCGCTCCGATCGCCGCGGCAATGGGTTCCTCTATGATATGGACCTCCCGGGCTCCCGCTTGATAGGTGGCGTCCATGACCGCCTTCTTCTCCACGTCTGTGACTCCACTTGGAACACACACAGCGATAACCGGTTTTAAAAATCGACGGCCGATGGCGCGTTGAATAAAATACTTCAGCATTTTTTCCGTGTATTGATAGTCGGAGATAACGCCGTCTCTAAGCGGCCGAATGGCTCTAATATTGCTGGGTGTGCGGCCGATCATGCGCCTGGCCTCTTCTCCAACCGCCACCACCTGATTGTCTTCGTTGCTGTTGATGGCCACAACCGAGGGCTCGCGCATCACGATTCCCTTTCCCCGGATATAGACCAGAACGCTGGCAGTTCCGAGATCGATTCCAATACTGGTAGACAACATGGTTCCTGCTCCTTCAAAAATCACCATTATCTGACAAATTCGTGTTTATGTTCTTATTATAGAGTAGGATATGCGAAAAGTCAAAGGATATCATGAATTTTAATAAAATTTTTCACATACGCAAAAAAATCTTCACAGTTGGTTTCCGCCCTGTTTTATGGCGGCGCAGCTGCGAAGATTTTTCTGCCGGCGATACGTCTTTTTTCCCGTATCGTTACATAAACCGATCCTCTGATTGTGTTCCAAAGGATGAAGACAAATGAAGATACTTTTCTTTCGTCGCCATTCCCCCTCGGATATGGCGCTCCGCCTTATTCACTTCTAGCACCTGTCGGGCCTGCGAGGCCAGCTGTGGATTGATTTTTTCCAGCCTATCGGTCAAGTCCTTATGCACGGTTGATTTAGAAATCCCAAATTTTTTGGCGGTCGTTCGCACAGTTGCGTTTTGCTCAATAATATATTGCGCAATCTCAACGGCTCGTTCTTCAATGTACTGCTTCATTCTGGAAATCCCCCCAAACATCTCTTACTCCATTAGTATGTTGGGCAGGTCTTATTTATGACTCCGAAATGATTTCCTTGTGTCATTGCGAAACTATTAATTATTTTTACATTTTTAGTTTGGGGTTGTTTTTTCAGGTGGATCGCGTTATGATAGACACGTTCCTTTTTGACGAATTTTGTCATACATCTCTTTTGGAGGTTATCATGAATAGAAGACAGACAAGAAATCTCAGCGTAACCATGATCGTCATTGCCCTCGTTCTACTCGTAGGGATGGGCGTGTTTGCATTCCGGCTCCTTCACGGCTCAACGGGCTCCCTCGTTTATCCTTGGAAGCAGACGGAGCGGCTCCCATATCGAGAATCCAAGACAGAGGCTCTTCGTCTCCGGTCGATCAATCCCATCAATGCGGAAACCTTAGCGTCCCACAAGGAGGAGGTCGCGGAGATCCTCAGAACAACAGGCCCTAAGGTCTGCCTAACCTTTGATGATGGGCCAAGCCCCGCGATTACCCCCAAACTGCTAGATCTCTTGAAGCAGTACAACGTCCACGCTACATTTTTTTTGGTGGGGAAGAATGCGGAGCGATATCCTGATCTAGTAAAGCGCATGATCGACGAAGGCCACGAGGTCGGAAATCACAGTTATGATCACCCTCAGCTGACTACGCTATCGGTTGACGGCTTCATGAGCCAAATTAACGGAACCAACGACATTATATACAACGCAACTGGCGTCAAACCGAAATACCTGCGCCCTCCCTATGGATCGAAGAACCAAATCATGAAAGATACCATTCCCATGCCGTTTATTCTCTGGAATGTGGATCCCGAGGACTGGCACAAAACGGCGACAAAGGAATCGATCTCACAAAATGTGTTGGACAATGTCTCCGACGGCGGCATTGTTTTATCCCACGATTTGTATGAACGGACTTACGAGGCCTATGAAATTCTCATTCCCCAATTGATCCAGCAGGGATATCAATTTCTCACCGTGTCGGAGATGTTCAGGGAAAAGGGTGTTGATGCGGTTAACGGCGAGTCCTACCGATCCATCCGTTAAGATAAAAAACAGAGCTGTCCGCCTCTAGCATCGCCTGCTAGCTACGACAGCTCTTGTATTTTAATCCTCCAACGTATTTTCCAGGTAATCCATAGGATTCACTGGCTCTCCATTGACCGTAACCTGAAAATCCACATGAGTACCAATAGCAACGCTATACCAGCTGGGAGACCCGATACTGCCAATTTTCTGTCCCTTCACGATCGTCTGATCCTTCGTTACAGGAATATTTTCATCCAATTGGCCGTATGTAGTCTCGAACCCATTTCCATGATCCAAAACCACATAGTTTCCAATCTCATCCAGATATCCAACTTCAACGACGATTCCGCCGGCTGCGGCAAACACATCTTCGCTTTCAGTGCCAGCAATACTGATGGAATCATTGGTCCGATACTGATCCAGCGTAGCATCATAAATCAGATTATCTGGACTATAATCCATAAGGACATTCCCACTGACAGGCCATAGCATACGGTCCACCTCCGGATCGAAGTCTGCGATTTGGGGCTCCGATACGGGAGGATCTCCTTCCGCCGTATCCCTGGGCGGCGCGTCTAGATCCGAATGCAGCTGTTCTTCGGAAAGCGAATTCTCTTCACTCGCCTCCGCAGTATCCCCGGACTGTGATCCTGAATACTCTTTGTCAATTTGTTCGTTGGATTGCTCCATATTTTGTTGAACATCCTTCGCATCCGGATCCAACACGGAATTGTTATGGTCCGTTGCGTCAGAAGAATTCTCCGCATACTGTTGCTGCGGCTGACTTGAGTTCGGCTCGTCGGAACGATCTGCCAGGTCGTTATGCCTCGTCACTGAAAAGACCGTAACTCCAAGAGCCACCACCAAAATTACGACTAACACCGACAAATAGATTCTTCGCTGCTTGTCAAAACTTTGGTTTTTGCTCGAATTACTCATAGCTTCCACCTCCAACGATAGTATTGCCATAGTGGAAGCGCTTTTATACATACCATGTTTTACAAACAAAAATTATTGCAGTGGCAAATTGGGGACTGCATTCAAGGACAGATCCGACCGGCGGCCGTCTTGATATTGGTAGTATGCGGCACATCCAATCATCGCCGCGTTATCTGTACATAAAATCAAGTCCGGCACACACAGTTGTTTCTTCTCCGCCATGCAGGCAGCTTCCATGGATGCGCGAAGGGCACGGTTCGCGGAGACACCGCCCGCCATGGCGATTTTTGAAATTTTAAATTCATTGGCTGCGGCCAAAGTCTTTTTTGTCAAAACCTCCACGACGGCGGCCTGAAAGCTGGCCGCAATATCCGCTTGCTTATAGGGTTCCCCTTTCATTTCCATTTGATTCAAATAATTTAAAACGGCTGATTTTAAGCCGCTAAAGCTAAATGAAAAGCCATCCTCCTCCAAACAGGGCCTCGGAAAATGCACCGCCTCCGGATTCCCCATTTTGGAGACTGCGTCGATCTTGGGGCCGCCTGGATACCCCAGCCCAATGGCCCGCGCTACCTTATCGAATGCCTCTCCTGCCGCGTCATCTCGGGTTTTGCCGAGAATCTGATATCGAGTGTACCCTTCCACCAGCACTAGATGTGTGTGACCTCCCGATACAACTAGGCAGAGATAGGGAGGTTCCCACTGAGGATCGGTTATATAGTTGGCAGCAATATGGCCCTCTATGTGGTGCACACCGAGCAGCGGTTTTTTTAACGCGTAGGCCAACGCCTTGGCATGGGCAACTCCCACTAAAAGCGCGCCCACCAGCCCCGGGCCATAGGTGACAGCGATGGCATCAATCTCTTCCCACCCGGTCTTCGCGGTCTTCATTGCCTCGCGCACAACCGCATCAATCGCCTCAAGATGCTTGCGCGATGCAATCTCCGGCACTACACCGCCGTATATTTGATGAAGCGCGATCTGGGACGAAATGCAATTTGAAAGAACGGTACGGCCTCCCTGCACGACGGCCGCCGCTGTCTCATCGCAGGAGGACTCAATGGCTAAAATGGTAGTCTCCTTCATTCCGTCACCCCCGCGTTTTCCTCATCGGCAAATTTTAAGACCTTTGTCATCCGGTCTTTCCCAACTTTCGTGTTGGGAAAAATTCGCCTGGCCTCGTCCAAGTATTGATAGGGCGTGATCAGGGAAGGACTGAAATGCGTCAGCCAAAGCTCCTTCACATTCGCCTGCTTCGCCATGGTGGCCGCCTCCTGAAAGGTCATATGCCGATATTCCTTCGCTTTTGTCTGTTTCTCCTCCTCGCCATACATCCCTTCGCAGATAAATAGATCCGCAGCCTTGACACCGTTTACAATCGAATCCCGCGGCCGTGAATCAGTACAGTAGCACACTTTCAATCCCCGCCTGGCCTCGCCTAAAACCATGGATGGCTCATAGATAGCGCCTTCGTGCTCCACTGTATTGCCTTTTTGTAGCTCCTTCCAAAAAGGCAACGGAATTCCTAGGGCCTTAGCTTTTTCAGGCAAAAACCTCGGTTTTCGACGAATTTCCACGCTATAGCCAAAGCAGGGCATTCCGTGATCTGCCCGGAACGGTGTCACAACCAGATCTTTCAGCTCCAAAACTGGCGTGTCTCCGTTTAGCTCCAGATACTGTATCGGAAACGGTAAATCCGGCGCAATCAAAAGAAGGCCTTCCACAACTCTCCGCAAGTTGCGAGGGCCTATGAGCGTAACCGGTTCCGTACGCCCAGAATTCCCGATCGTAAGCAGCAGTCCTGGCAGTCCACTGATATGGTCGCCGTGATAATGAGTAAACAAAATATAGTCGATCGCCTTGAAGCTCCACCCCTGAAGCCGCATGGTGATCTGCGTGCCCTCCCCGCAGTCGATCAACAGCGAGGTGCCCGCATAACGCATAAAGCAGGCGGTAAGCCACCGGTTTGGCAACGGCATCATACCGCCTGTTCCTAGCAGGCATACATCAAACATATTGCTATAATCCTTTCACTTCTTCTTTCTCTTTCGCATGCGGAAGTTCGGTGGGCGGAAATTGAAATGTCTGAATCCAGCGGTGATAACACTCAGGACAGATATCAAGGCTGTGCCGCTCCCCGTCAAAGGGGGAATGATACCCCCAATGCTTGACGACGGATAAATACTCCCCACCTTTTTTATCCTCGCCGTGGATGATCTGCCTGCCACAGCAATTGCAAATCACCGTATCCACTTCCTGCTTCTCAATCAGGATCGCTTTATAATGTCTCATCTTCCATACCCCTTTGGAAATTAATTTGAGGCACGTCTATCTTCCTCTTGTGCCTCTATGTATGGTAAAAGGGGGCATTCACAAAGGCTTATACGAAACTATATGCAGTTATGTCCTTTTCTATGTCACATTATACTACTCTTTTTCATATCTGTACAGAAGTAAATTATAGAAAATCCGGTTTTTTTTTCCGAAATATTCAACCATTCGTATTATTTCGTGCTGTTTCGACATTTTGAATTGAAAAGTTTCACATAGGTTGGCATCACCCAACACAGCTAAATTTTCATGGCGGTCTTTCCACCCCGCCATTTCTGCATCATTCTACCACCGCAGTGCGATGCCCTATAATATGGATGAGACAATATTAGCGTACCCCTCATGGGTGGTGGTAAAAAATAATGGGGTCTGCGCATCATCGAGGAACGCAATATCGTCGGTGCCAAAATCCGTGTATTCTACCTCATCGCATCCCCATCGATCCCTGCGATTGAAGAAAAAGGAGGGATAGGTGCTTAAAAATCGAAAAAAGCTATCCTCTTTGCGATAGCAAAATTGAACGGCTCGCCTTCCCCGCGTTTTCGTGCCAAGCCATTTGTTGACGCTTCTCTTTTCTATCAATTGCATACAAGTATTCGCGTTGGCAATTATTTCGTCCTCATCATCTTCCCCGTTAATTTGCACGATGACAATGTATGCGGTTTTGCCCTTTAACTTTTTCAGAAGGTCAAGATACTGTTCATGGCTTGTCAGGGCGATGGAAACCCAATGCTCTTCTCTCATATTGATCACCTGAATTTTAAAATTGTTTCAACCCCATCGAATTACTTCAACCGGTTTCCTGTATGGCATCGTCAATTTAATGCTTCCTCCTGCGGCAGACCGCCGTGCTCCCGCGGGGCGTGACATCGACGGAGTTCCAGCCGGCAACACGAATTGAAAAGGAGGCGCTCTTTGGACATACAGTCCCTCTGTTGGTGCGGCTTAAGGAAGCTTTTTCCCACAATGATTGCAAAACGTAAATTGGGAATCGACCGCCGTGCCGCAATATGGGCAGAAATGACTTTCTCTCTGACTCTTGTTGTCTATTTTTAATTCTGGCCCAAATTGCCGTCCAAATCGATCATTGAGCGGATCGCATTCCTCCGTTTCGTCGGTGATGTCGAATTCTGAGTATCGGTTTTCGCTTGTGGCGTTTTTAAATTTATAAATAGCCTGTATAATGGCCACTAGGATAAACAGGATTCCAAATATGGCCATAAAACCGCCACCCATGCTGGCAGCTATGATCGTCCACACAACACCGAACAGTCCAACAACAATGCTCATAATACCACCCATCATAGATGGTCCGCGGCCGGGTTTTATGCTTTTCATATTGGCATCGCTCCTATACCTATTTTTTCATTTTAAGGCCCCCGCAAGGGGGACGACGCCATGCGGGGCCGCCCTTTTACATACCCCAAAAAATTACAATCCACGTCCCCCGCAAGAGGGACGACGCTACAATCCAGACCGATACACGGCCCACCCCTATTTCAATCCACGTCCCCCGCAAGAGGGACGACTCGATCCTCTAGAATTTGCGAGGCAACTAACGCCATATTTCAATCCACGTCCCCCGCAAGAGGGACGACAAATTCGGGCGCAAGGGCGTAAAGACCACCAAAGAATTTCAATCCACGTCCCCCGCAAGAGGGACGACTTTCTGTGCAATCCGTGTTTTAATCTCTGGTTGCCATTTCAATCCACGTCCCCCGCAAGAGGGACGACGATATTGTAATTTTTGGTTATTTACGTGCTGTGCAGATTTCAATCCACGTCCCCCGCAAGAGGGACGACGAACGGTGAGTGTAGAGACGGCAGAAATTGATACAATTTCAATCCACGTCCCCCGCAAGAGGGACGACGATGGCAGTGGCAAAAGAGGGCGAAGTGATCTATATTTCAATCCACGTCCCCCGCAAGAGGGACGACCTTGTTGAGTCGGCCTATGCGTTGCGAGATACTTTTATTTCAATCCACGTCCCCCGCAAGAGGGACGACCCGGAAGCCTTGTTGCCCTTTCCGGTTTTTCCAAATTTCAATCCACGTCCCCCGCAAGAGGGACGACAAGTCCGGAGGCGGAGAAAGGATGAGAAAAGATGGATTTCAATCCACGTCCCCCGCAAGAGGGACGACGACGTGTCCTCCATCAGCACTCTTAGAGTCTCAGGCATTTCAATCCACGTCCCCCGCAAGAGGGACGACTATTAGGCCGTCCAGCAATGGGCGGCTGTTTTGTATTTCAATCCACGTCCCCCGCAAGAGGGACGACCAGACAGCCTTGAAGAGGCGATGGAAGTTGCAGACATTTCAATCCACGTCCCCCGCAAGAGGGACGACTTTGGGTCAACAAAAGTGTACAATAGGAAAGACAGATTTCAATCCACGTCCCCCGCAAGAGGGACGACTCAGAAATGGCTAATCAAATTGATCTATGGACGCATTTCAATCCACGTCCCCCGCAAGAGGGACGACAGCAAAAATGCACAATATCAATTTCATATTATACAGTATATCACCACAAACCAGACAATTCAACCCAACACAGGCTCCTTTTTCTCCCCTCTGAGCTCTCAGATTTATGTATTTCACCGGCAAATATCCGGTGCGAATCCCCCTGAAAAATCGCGACCACTTGACATTCGCACCGTCCCGTTACCAATCGATTTCCACATCCACTTGCCAAAAACCAGAGAGGTGAACGTCACCTCCCTGGTCAATGTGAACTACGCCTCCATCATGGACTTTACAATCGAGACAACATTCGCCACAGTGAACCCAAACTCTTCAAAGACCGTACTCGCTGGCCCAGACGCCCCGAAATGATCCAAGGCCAAGATTTGCCCCTTTAAGCCAGTATATTTGTGCCATCCAAAGGAGCAAGCCGCCTCCACGGCGAACCGTTTTTCCACGGCCGCTGGCAGGATGGCTTCCTTATATGCGTCGGTCTGCGCGTCAAACAATTCAAAAGAGGGTATACTGACCACACGAGCATCGATGCCACACTTCTCAAGCTCGTCGTACGCTTTATAGATCAGCTCAACCTCCGACCCGGATGCCATCAGGATCACATCCGGAACCGCCTTCTTAGAATCCCGCAAAATATACGCTCCCTTAGCGGCATCCTGGCCGGATTCTGCATATTGGGGAAGATTCTGCCTCGTCAAAACCAAGGCGGTCGGCCCCTGAGATGTCACCGCATGAGCCCACCCCACCGCTGTCTCACAGGCGTCTGCGGGACGGATAACCGTAAAACCGGGGATCGACCGGAGTGCCGCCAACTGCTCAATCGGCTGGTGCGTCGGCCCATCCTCACCCACTCCAATACTATCATGGGTCAGAACATATACAATCCGCTGCTTCATCAGCGCCGACAGCCGGCAGCTATGCTTCATATAATCAGAGAAGACAAAAAACGTTGATACATAGGGCAACAAGCCTCCGTGCAGCGCGATGCCATTTCCGATGGCTGCCATGGCATGCTCCCGCACACCAAAGTGAAGATTCGCACCTGCATAGTCATCCGCCGAAAAATCACCTTTTCCCTTCATAATGGTTTTCGTCGAAGGAGACAGGTCCGCGGAACCGCCAAACATATTGGGCAGCTTGTCCGCCAGGTAATTTAATACCTCCCCTGACACATTTCTCGTCGCTGCGCTTTTCTCAGGTTTGGCAAAGAGGGCTTCATCTGACCATGGATCATAGCTGGGATTTTCAAAGTACTCGGACCACAGCTCTGCCATCTCCGGATATTTCTCACAGTACTCGGCAAAGAGCGCTGTCCACCGAGCTTCCTGCTCCGCCCCCTTCTTCGACAACTCCGCCGTATAGGCGTAAACCTCCTCCGGCACATAGAATGCCGGCTCCGACGGCCAGTTTAAATTCTCCTTCAAGGCAGCCAAATTTTCTGCGCCGAGAGGTTCGCCATGGGCGGACGCCTTCCCCTGTTTCGCAGGACAACCGTATCCGATCTGAGTTTTAATGATAATAATCGTTGGCCGTTCATCGTTCTGGCTCACTTCAAGCGCTTTGGCAATGGCCGCCGGGTCATTTCCGTCTTCCACCGTGACGACGTTCCAGTGATATGCGGCAAAGCGCCCTGCCACATTTTCCGTAAATGCAATATCGGTACTCCCCTCAATGCTGATACAATTGGAATCATACAAAACCGTCAACTTGCCAAGCTTCAAGGTTCCGGCCAAAGACGCTGCTTCCGCACTGATACCCTCCATCAGGCAGCCATCCCCAACAAAAGCGTAAGTTCGATGATCCACCACAGGATATCCTTCCCGATTAAAAATCGCAGCCAGATGTGCTTCCGCCATGGCCATTCCAACAGCGTTGGCAATGCCCTGCCCCAGCGGTCCCGTCGTAGTCTCAATTCCGACAGTATGCCCATATTCGGGATGCCCCGGGGTTTTTGAGCCCCACTGCCGAAACTGTTGCAGTTCCTCCATGGGCAGGCCATAGCCAAAAAGATGCAGCAGACTGTATAATAACATTGATCCATGCCCAGCTGACAAAACGAAACGGTCCCGGTCCTTCCAACTGGGATTCTGAGGATTGTGCTTCAAATAATATCCCCACAAAGTATAGGCCGCAGGGGCCGCGCCCAAGGGCAGACCCGGGTGTCCACTGTTGGCTTTTTGGATCGCTTCCGCGGACAAGACTCGGATAGAATTTATGACCTTAGTATCAATGGCTTGATTCACGTTTTGCTCCTCCTTCAATTTTCTGTTGCGCTAGCCCTATTATAGACAAAATTCGGGGCGCTGTAAAGAAGAAAACTAAAAAAACCGGAAATTCTCTTTCTCCTGGCATAAGAAAGAAAAACTCCGGCTCATTCCTCTAATGTCTGTGAAGGGCCTGTTTCAACCGCTTTCCAAATCGCTCCTCATCCATCCCCATTAATAGAGGGATGCCTTCCTCCAGGGAATCGATGGGATATAAATGAAAGTGCTCCTCTTCAACCGCTCGCACCACTTCCTCCTCCAGGCATAGATCCTGTAAATTATGCCTGGGAAATATGACGCCCTGACAGTCCTGTAGCCCTTTTGTCTTGCAGAATTGATAAAACCCCTCTATTTTATCGTTAATCCCGCCGACCGGCTGAATTCTGCCGAACTGGTCCATGGATCCGGTGACGCCGATTCCTTGATTTAGCGGTACTTTTGACAGCGCCGATAAAATTCCGTATGCCTGCGATAAAACGGCACTATCGCCTTCCACCAGGCCATAGCTCTGCTCAAAACAAAGGCTTACCTGCCAATTGCCTAAATCCGGACAGCCATATCGCCAGCCTAAATATCCCCGCAGGATTCCGATTCCCTTATTATAGATAGCGCCGCTGAGTCCCGCGCTCTCTTCCAAGCTAATCATCGATGGCTTTCCCTGAAAGACACTGGCCGTGATCCGCACAGGTTTGCCAAAACGAAAGTGCCCTAGGTCCGTAACTACCAGCCCATTGACAGTCCCCACACGCTCCCCGGAAGCTTCCAGCAGATATTTGCCGCTGGCCGTCTCCTGGAAAAATTGTTCTGCGATTTTCCCTCTGCGCCGGTCCATCTGCCGCAGCACCCTTCGGACTGTATCCGCGGGAAGCGTCTTCTGATCCTGCTTTTCACAATCAAGATAGCATTCATACAAAACACTGTCGATACAGCCTAGATACGCCGGCAACTCACCGCCCTCCGCAAACCGGCGTTGAATATGGCGCAACAAAATTTTGACCGAATCCCACTCCAACTCTCGAAATCCCCGTGTGCGGCTGTGCCATTTTAGATACGACGCCCACTGGATCAATCCCTCGCTATTTTTCGGTATCCGGGCTGGGAAATACAAAACCTCGGCAAAAATCTCGGCAAAATCCTCGTCGAGTTTGCTCAGAACCTGATACAATTCAAAGGAGCCACAGCAAACCAACTGCACGTGGAAGGGAATCGGGGGTACGTGAAGCCGCTCTCCAAAGAGACTATAGTTGTCTTCCTTGATATCCTGATGAAAGATTTCTCTCTTCTCCAAGCAATGCTTAACATAATTCCAAGCCCCAGCGCTGCTAAAGAGCTCCTTTGCATCCACCAGCAAAATGCCGCCGTTGGCTTCCTGTAGCAGACCAGGCTGAATATCCGCAATGCTGGGCTCAGTCCCCGGATCTTTCTGTGCAATCCGGCCCATCAATCGCGCCACTGTTGGCATACAAGCCCACACGATTGGGAATCGCTCTTGCCCAGGCGTCGCCGCAAAGGGTATCCACTTTTGAAATGACTCGGGAACCTTCACCGGTTCGACAGCAAGCACCTCGTCAAGCCAGATCTCTAACTCATCCTCCAGTGCCTCACGCATTTGTTGGTGATACGTCAGAATCTTTTCATAGCGGCTCCACGATTCGTCCAGCTTTTTCATAGAGTCGGCTAGCAGAATATGCACGATCATCTTTCGGTTCGACAGCAGCTCCTCCTCTGTCTCCGCCTTGCACCGGCGCAGCAGTTCAAGGACTGCGGCTGCCTTTACCTGGAGAGCGTTGGATTTTTCTAAAATCTCTTGCTTCTCCTTTTCCCCCAACGCTTCATACTCTTCCTCCTGGAGCTTTACGCCATCCACCACTGGGATGAAGTACATTTCCTTCTCCGTGAGATAGGCTTCAAATCCTTGCTTCGCAGCCACTTGCCGCAAAGCGTCCATCTCCCTTTCCCCTTTTTCCTTATGCTTTTCTTTGATCTGAGATTCCTGTAAGAGATACGGCGCACTGTCCAGCTGCCTCTGGAAAAGCCGGATAAACTCCTTCTGCCACTGCTGCAACTCTTGTTTCCACTGTTTTCCTTCTCCGACGGGCAACTCTACAATGGTTGGTTCCATAGGCCGGGAAGCGTTTGGCAGATACCAGTACTCACCGGTCCGCGGGGAATCTAGCTTTGTCATCCTCTCGATCAGATCCCGGCACCCGGCGGTTTGCTTTCCGTTGTCATCCGTAATAATATACAGATGTTGCTTTTTCCCTCGGAGTACTGTATCCAGATCCGCCGCAAAATTCTCCTGTCCAATCCAGCAGCACCCTTCCCACTCTATCTCCTCTTTCTCAGCTATGGACTCCTTTAATTTATCATAGTCCGGTGTTAGGTGCCGGATCGAAACCGTATCGCGATCTTTCACGTCCATATTCCTCCCCCAATCGGCTATATTCTAGTGTATTATATCCCCTGCCGGAAAGTGCATGGGCGCATAAAAAAGACCGACCCTTAGGATACCCTCCTTGCGGATATTGAGTGAACAATTGTGTTATAGAAATTATCATTTCTTTATAGTACAATATCAGTATTGGAGGTGTGAATGTATGTCGAAAAACGCCAAAAAAGTAAGCGACAGCGAGCTGGCAAGGTTTTTTTTAGAAAAAGTGGAGAAGGACGCTATTATCCCGGAACTCTTCAATTTATTTGGTTTTGATTGTCTGGTAAGATGCACCATTGACCCAAACAAATTGGACGGTCTGATACAGCAATTTGAAAAGTCTAATTTCTCTGATTGTGAAACGTTGTCTTCGATCATCGGCTTGATCCGCCAGGGAAAGAGTACGTCCGACAAACAGGAGAAGGATTTGCTGGGTGAAATTAAGGATTACGTGACGGAACATCTCACGGAGGATATAAGCATCGAAAGCATAGCGGAGGTTTTGCATATAAGCTATTACTATATTTGCCACTTTTTCAAACAACAAACCGGCTTGACTTTAAGCGCCTTCCGAAACCAAAAGAGAATTGAAAATGCCATCCGAATGCTCATTGACACAGATGAAAAAATCAGCGATATCGCTGCGCTTTGTGGATTCAACAATGTCAGTTATTTTACAGAGATATTCACAAAATCCACACTGTTATCTCCAACTGCTTTCAAAACCAAAAATAAAAATGCCTGCTTTCATCCTTTTTACTCCTATGAGGATATGTTGCTTACCGCAAAATTAGGCTCTGTCAAGTTTTTAGAACCCCCATCCTCGCAGTTGCTGACACATGACATAGCCACCTATTCTGTTCATGAACCGGACGAACAGTTCGAATTTTTACACGAATCCGCGATCATGGAATACGGTGGAGTCCTATATGCATCGTGGTATAATTGTCCGAAAAGAGAATTACAGGGCTACACGCCTATATGCGGCAAACGGTCTTATAACGGCGGTCAGACATGGACGGATATCGAGATTATAGCGGATGACAAGTCCGGCAAGATACTCTTTTGTCCGCCGGTTTACGGTGTTTGCCATGGCAAGCTATATATGCTGGTCAACGAAATGGTCGCGCCCGACCACATTCACGCAATGGATTTATATGTGCTGGATAACGCAACCGACCAATTTAAATTTCTTTGGTCGCGCCCGATCCCATTCAAGTTGAATACAAATGTTGTCACCTTGCCAAACGGAAAGTTGATACTTCCGGGACGTATAGCAGAGTTGGACGGATTTCCCAATACCCCTGCAGTACTGATTTCGGATAGCGGGAACATGGATGCCGAATGGCGTCTCATAAAAGTTGTAGAGAATGGTGATCTGCCAGACGGAAAAAAGTTAGTTCATCCGGAAGTTTCTATTCTATGCTCTGGGAAGATTCTCTACATGTTCTGCCGGAATGATCAACGCCGCGTCCCGCTAGTGTATATCTCAAAGGATTTTGGTGAAAGCTGGAGCGATGCCTTCGCCCATGATATCCCATATGTCAGTTCCAAAATATATGGTGGAATGCTATCTAACGGAAGAAACTTCTTAGTCGCCAACACCTATGAATTTGATCGCTCAAAGTTGGTCATCTATTTTAGCGAAATAGGAACCATGCATTTTGAAAAGCATATGGTGCTATTTGACAGAGAAACTTCGAATATGCAAGGAGTAACTGCCTGTCATTATCCTGCCGCGGTCGAAAGCGACGGAAAACTGTATGTCATCGCGACCAAAAATTATGAAGGGAGCCATAGAGGTGCCATTCTGTTTGTGATTGACTTACAGGATATAGAGCTTACTGCACTGCAATAGCCGCCTTTGAACGATGATTTTTCAGCAACACTTGAAAGACTGAAGTAAATATTTTTTCTTTGATTTGTATGGCAAACATTCCTTGCCTGGTAGGTCAGAGAATCCAATCTTGATAAATCCCTGCGAAAGTGATATAATCGATACATCACGAGTATAGGGAGGTCGTTTTATGGAAAGTCGATCAATCAAAATTGCGTCAAAGCAGAACAGCCGGATTACGATCCGTATCATCCCAGGCCATTTTGCTACCAATCATTCCCACATCAACTATTATATCGATATGACGAGCCTGAAACATCGAGTCGGCATGGCATCCAGCGCGGCCCGTGAGCTATCCAACGAATACACCAATACCACCATGATCGAGACCATCGTCTGTATGGATGGCTGCGAAGTGATTGGCGGTTTTCTGGCGGACGAGCTTAGGCGAAACGGCATCCAATCGCTCAACGAGGGACGTGAGATCAACGTCATCACGCCAGAGTATAACGGGACTGGACAGATGATCTTCCGCGACAATATCCAGCCCATGGTATGGGGCAAGAAGGTTTTGCTGCTCCTGGCATCCGCTACCACAGGAAAGACGATCAACCGCGCCCTGGAATGCATCCGGTATTACAACGGCGAGGTTGTGGGAATCGCCGCACTGTTCAGCGCCATCCAGGAGCGAAACGGCATCCCGATCAACATGCTGTTTACACCGGACGATCTCCCGGATTACAGCACATTTCCAGCGGAACAATGTCCACAGTGTAAGAAGAATCAAAAGATTGATGCCATCGTCAACAGTTTCGGCTATTCAAAGATTTAACCCTATAAAGCCTTCGCATCCACCGCCACTGCCGGGATGCGAAGGCTTTTCACGTTTGCGGGAAGTCTAAGAAAACTTTAGTTGGCAGAGGCCCTTTTACCGCATATACCCGCCCTCCATGGGAGATGCCGCTCGATCCGCAAAGAACCGCAGCACGCCCGACCTATACTTTCCTTCTCTGGGCTTCCATTTTTGTTTCCGCTGCTCCAAACTCCGACGAATTTCCTCTTCCGACCGAACCTCCCCCTGTATCCCAACAATCTCCAGGCGTCTCCCAGGAATGTCCACCGATATAAGATCGCCCTCCTCCACAAGGGCAATGGGCCCGCCCTCCATGGCTTCCGGGGATACATGCCCGATGGCAGGACCTTTGGACGCCCCGGAAAATCGCCCGTCTGTAATCAGGGCGATGGAGGCAGCGAGAGCCGGGTCGGAAGCGATTGCCTCCGTGGTATAGAACATTTCCGGCATCCCGCTCCCCTTCGGCCCCTCATATCGAATGATCACCGCGTCACCGGGATGGATCCTTCCTCCCAGCACCGCCCCGATCGCCTCTTCCTCACAGTCAAAAGGCCTCGCCCTGAGAACCGCCCTGTGCATGGCCTCCGGCACAGCGGAATGCTTGACCACAGCCCCATCAGGCGCCAGATTTCCTTTTAAAACTGCGATCGTGCCCTTCGCGCCTATGGGGCGATGAATACTCCGAATCACATCCGTTCGCTCCAGTCCCACCTTCTGCAGCTGCTCGTCACAGGCCTCATAGTATCCGGACTTGGCGATCTCCTCCAGGTTCTCCCCCACCGTCTTTCCCGTCACCGTCATCGCGCCCAGATGCAGCCGGTCTCGTATCTCCTCCATGACTCTCGGCACACCGCCAGCATAAGAAAAATACTGGGCTGGCCAGCGCCCTGCGGGACGGACATCCAGCAGATACGAGGCATCCCTGTGAAGGCGGTCAAAGGTCTCTCCGCTGAGATGAATCCCAAACTCGTGGGCGATGGCCGGCAGATGCAGCAGTGCGTTGGTGGAACCGGAAATCGCAGCGTGCACCATAATCGCATTCTCAAAAGACTCTTCCGTGACCAAATCCCGCGGTGTCATTCCCCCCTTGGCCAGGATGACCGCCTGTCTTCCCGCTCTCCTCGCCACCTCCTGAAGAGCCGGGCTCGTGGCGCTCATGAGGGCGCTTCCTGGCAGCATCAGCCCCAGCGCTTCCGCCATAATCTGCATCGTCGAGGCGGTTCCCATAAAGGAACAGGCTCCACAGGAGGGACATGCATGCTGCTTATAATACGTAAACTGCGCCTCATCGATCTCTCCCCGCTGAAACATAGCGCTGTACATGCCAATCTGCTCCAAAGTCAGCAGGTTCGGCCCTGCATCCATCACACCTCCGGTGATCATGATACTTGGAATATTGATCCGTCCAATCCCCATGAGCTGCGCTGGAACCCCCTTATCACAGCTAGCAATGAGCACCGCCGCGTCAAAGGGCGTAGCGCCTGCATGGATCTCAATCATATGGCAGATCATATCGCGGGAGGCCAGGGAATAGTTGATCCCATCGTGCCCCTGGGCTTGTCCATCACAAATATCCGTGGTAAAATATCGGGCGCCCTTTCCCCCCGCCTCGTCGATTCCAGAAACGGCCTGCTCCACAAGGCCTAACAGATGGGCGCTACCAGGATGGCTGTCGCCAAACGTGCTCTCCACCAGAATCTGCGGCTTATCTAAGTCCTGTGGCGTCCAGCCCATTCCCATCCGCAATGGGTCCATCTCCGGCGCAACTCTGCGAATCTCTTGACTTCTCATGACAAAACTCCTCCCTAGGAAATAGACATCCCGAAAACAAGTAAAGCCTTGCTTTTCTTTTTCATTTCCTATATACTTAAAGAAGCATTCCCCAATGTGACTCTATCGAAATGGTGGTTTTCTGAGCATGAACAATCGAGACCCTCTCTACAAAAAGATCTATGACGATCTAAAATATAAAATTGAATCCCACATCTACGCAGATGGCCAGTATCTCCCAGCGGAGCGTCTTCTCAGCACAGAATATCAGGTGGAACGGCTGACACTGCGCAAAGCGCTGAAACTCCTTCAGGAGGAGGGCTATATCCAGACGCTCCCGGGCGCCGGCAGCCGTGTCATCGCCCCCTCGATTCCCGACCCGCCAGACTCCTCCTATATGATCGCCTTTGTTATTTCCGGCGATATGGACCGGCAGGCGCAGCTATACCACATCGAGATCTGCAATTATCTGGAAGAATACTGTAAAGCCGATGGGGCAAACGTCCTGTTCGCCAAAGTCTGCGCCAACGACGACATTCCGCCCTATCTCCGCCATCCCGACACAGTTCGCGGCGTAATCTGGGTTGCCAACGTGGATTCCCGCTTTCTAGAATATTCTCGCCATCACCAAATTCCATCCATCTGTCTAGCCCACAATTATCCCCACTTTCCTCGCATTAACTACGCGGATTTCGTCTCCGGCTATCAGGCAACAAAACACTTGCTGCAACAGGGCTGCCGCAAAATCATATTTCTCAATGGAATCGATGATTCCGTCAATCGAGACCGGCTGGAAGGGTATCGGGAAGCCTTGGCGAGCGCTGGCATATCCATGGATTGTATCTTGATCGCGGATGGGAACTGGTCCTTCTCCTCAGGTTCCAATGGAATACGGGCGGTGCTGGAAAAGGGAGTTGAATTTGACGGTCTCGTGGCCAGCAATGACATGATGGCCTTGGGCGCCATGCAGGAACTCACCCGCTGGGGCATTCAGATCCCCGGACACGTCAAGGTCATCGGCATCGACAATATCGATCAAAGCCGGAGAAGCACACCGGCTTTGTCTACCATCGCCTTCAATCAGAAGGACATCGCCCGAACGGCGTACTTATTCATGAAAGAACGGCTGCAAGGCCATCCGATCCCGGATGAGGTCATCATTCCCGGCAAACTCATTATCCGGGAAAGCAGCCAGGCGTAAATTCACTACCGGTTATCCACCTTCTCCGGGTACAGATCATGGCTGCGGAACCGGAACTCTGCCATTTCCTCGTATTTCGTTCCCGGACGGCCATAGTTGCAGTAGGGATCGATGCTGATCCCCCCCCGCGGTGTAAACTTGCACCAGACTTCAATATATTTGGGCTCCATCAGGCGGATCAGATCCTCCATGATGATGTTACAGCAATCTTCATGAAAATCCCCGTGATTGCGGAAGCTAAATAGGTACAGCTTGAGTGATTTGCTCTCCACCATTTTCTGGTCTGGTACATAGGATATATACACACAGCCAAAATCTGGCTGTCCTGTCATTGGACACAAGCTGGTAAACTCCGGACAATTAAACTTTACCCAGTAGTCGCGACCGGGATGCTTGTTGACAAATGTCTCCAACATTTCCGGGGCATAGTTGACAGGATATGTCGTTTTTTGATTTCCCAGGAAATGTATTCCAGATAATTCTTCTCTATTTCTTCCCTGCATACTCGTCCCCTACCCTTTGATCAGATTCATCGTCTCCATGCGAAGATCGGAATCGTCATGGTAGATTCCCCGTATGGCTGACGTTGTTGTGACTGCATCTGGTTTTGCCACGCCTCGCATGGCCATGCACATATGTCGGGCCTCAATGACACAGATAGCTCCCTGAGCGTCCAGCCGGTCCATAACCGCATCGGCGATCTGTTCTGTCATTCGCTCCTGCACCTGAAACCGTCTCGCGTAACCCTCCACCACCCGCGCCAGCTTCGACAATCCCGTTATCCTCTGCTTCGGAATATAGGCCACATGACATTTACCATAGAACGGAGCCAAGTGGTGCTCACACAGGGAGAAGAATTCAATATCACGGATCAAGACTAAATCCTGGTTTTGCGCTGGAAAGGTTGTCGCCAGATGATCCGCCGGATCTGTTCCATACCCCTTTGTATACTCCAGAAAAGCTTTAAGGGCGCGAAATGGAGTCTCCTCCATCCCTTCCCTGGATGGATCATCGCCGCAGATTTCAATCAACCGCTTAAACGCCGGCAGGATTCGCTCTTTCATATCCCGCTGCTCCTCATGGGAAAATCGGTCCGGATCGACGCCCGACGCCAGTAGCTTTTTTCTTTCCTTATCTGAGAATCCGGTCTCCACACTCACACTCCCCTTTCATTTCCCCATAGCCAAGTATGCAGTTGGGGTAGGGGCTTGACCCAACTTAACTCAGGATCTTGCAGGATCCGCTGGCATATCTCCTCATAGCGTGAAACCGCCTGCGCAAGCTCAAACGTATCCTTTGCATTCGAATTTCCCGGTTGAACATACCAAGGGTACTCAGGCCCTGGAAATTGACGGTAAAGCTGTTTCATATAGTCAAAATCTTCTTCTGTAAACAGGACGACCTTAAAGGAAAAAGGAATCCGATGCTGCTGTAGCCGTCGGACCAATGGCAGGACGGCGGCGGCGGAAGTCGGATTTCCACTGGATGGCGGCTTTGGGCTGATGGTCACAGCGTCCACCTCCCGTAACCAACCTGGATTCCTTGTCCCCTGGGTTTCCACCCCAATGTGATAGCCATACTTCTTCAAAACTGTAATGAGAGAGTTCATGGCTGCCCCCTCATGAATACAAGGATTTCCCCCTGTTAGAGTGATATAGCGGCATCCACATGACTGTCCTAAATCTTGAATCTTTTGAACGATTTGTTCAACGCTCCAGTGCTTTGGTGCTTCCTGCCCATCCCACGCATATGTGCTGTCGCACCAGCTGCAGTGATCGTCGCATCCATACATCCGCAGAAATAAACTCTTCTGCCCGATGGCCATCCCCTCGCCCTGTATCGTGGGGCCAAAAATTTCGCTGACCGGGAGCTTTTCGTCCAGACAAACGGGTTTTGGCCGGTTATAACAGGAAGGTCCCCCCTGCCGGAGCAGGTCCTCCATGGCAACCTGCGCGTAGCTGGTCCTTGTCTCATACAGCCGGACCGAGTCCACGGGAAGCCCCTGCTTGTACAACAGCCATGCGATGTGCTGACACATATTTTCCGCCGTAGCTCGAAATCCCAATTCCACGATTTTAAGCCCCTGGGATTTCATCTGCGGCAGAATTGCCTCTGTGCCCTTTGCCAGAAAGGCGTGATCCCATTCATCTAAAAATGCGGCCTTAACCCTCTGTTTTAACTCTTTAAAATCAATGACAAAGCCCTCTTTCGCATCTTCCTGCTCCCGAGGGCTTCCCTTCAGCGTCACCCGCAGCCGATAGGAATGGCCATGGATATTGGCGCACTGCCCGTCATGGCTTTCCAGCTGGTGGGCCGCTTCAAATTCAAACTCTTTCGCAATCTGTACCATGCTTGCTCTCCATATATTCCTCATATCCTCGCCTGCGCAGATAGCAGGATGGGCATGTCCCACAGCCGTCCCCCATAATCCCGTTATAGCAAGTCAAGGTCTGATTTTTGATGATATCCAGCACACCCAAGTCATCGGCCATTTTCCAGGTCGCCTTTTTGTCCAGCCACATGAGGGGCGTATGGATGACGAAGGACTCTTCCATTGCCAGGTTTACCGTCACATTTAGGCTCTTGACGAACATGTCCCGGCAATCGGGATACCCGGAGAAATCTGTCTCGCAGACGCCCGTCACAATATGCTTCGCGCCCACCTGCCGCGCCAGAATGCCCGCAAAGGTTAAGAATACCATGTTGCGACCCGGCACAAAGGTGCTCGGCAGCTCCCCTTTGCTGAGCCCCTCCCGGGCCTCCTCCGCAGAGAGAACCGGAACTTCCTCCCTCGTCAGCGAACTCGGCGCCAACTGATTCATCACCGAGACATCCAGGAGGTGATGCCGGACTCCTGCATTCTTAGCCAACTGTTTTGCCGCCTCCACCTCCAGATGGTGCCGCTGCTGATAAAAAAACGTGACCGCCTCCACCTCGTCAAAGACTCGCAGTGCCCAGTACAGACAGGTTGTCGAGTCCTGACCGCCCGAAAAGACCACCACCGCCTTCCCCGGTATTTTAGGAAACAGATGCATCGGATTCATTTTGTTTACCTCCATTCTGACCAATCTCCTTCAGCACGTCGGGGGACATGGACTTTCGCTTGAGCCTCTTTCCAACAGACTCCCGTATCAGACAGTACAGGACTGAGGCGATGGGCACGCTGATGAGCATCCCGATCATGCCGAAAGCCCCTCCTCCTATGATGATGGCCGCTAAAACCCAAATTCCCGGCAGCCCCACCGACGTCCCCACGACACGGGGATAGATTAAATTTCCTTCCACTTGCTGCAGTACAATGATGAAAATAACAAACCAAAAAGCTTTGATCGGACTGACCATCAAGATCAAAAAGGCGCCTATGGCGGTTCCGATAAAGGCTCCAAATATGGGAATCAGCGCCGTAAAGCCCACCAGAACCGCGACCATGGGGGCATAGGGCATTCGAAAGATGGTCATGCCGAAAAAGCATAGCACGCCTATAATCACAGCTTCCGTCAGCTGTCCCGATACGAATGCTGAAAAAATACGATTGGAGAGGCGGCCGATTTCCAATGTCCTGGCCGCTTTCGCATTTGGCAGGTAGGCAAAGAGAATCTGTTTCAGCTGACGGCCGAGCTTTTCTTTTTGCCCCAGTATATAAATACCAAATATGACGCTCATGAAAAAGTTCACGACCGTGCTAAAGATAGAAGAGGTGATGGTAACTGTGGTCGTCAGCACCTGGGCGGACCCGTTCTTCAGAAAATCCACCACCATGGAGCTCAGCTTGTTCCAGTCGATCTCCACATCGGCGAAAGTCGCCTCCGAAATATTGAGCGCCCCCATCGCCTGCTCAATCCACGTCTGAATCTGCTTGATATACGAGGGAATATTATCGGCAAGGGTATTGATGGTTTCCACCAGTTCCGGAAGGATGAGTCGGATCACAACTAGGATGATTCCGAGAACAACGAGAAGGGTCAACACAATACAGACGGGCCGGTGAATTTTATTCCAAATTTTGTGCTGAGGGCCTTGCAACCGCCGAAAGACGCGGTCCTCAAAAAATTTCAGAAATACGTTCAGAATAAAGGCAATGGCGCATCCCACCAAAACAGGCTGTGCCAGCGCGAACCCAGATTTAAGCACCTTAAAGATTGAACCCAGATTTAAGATGGCGACAAACATTACAATCGAGATTCCGATGATCGTCAGCAAGGTCTTATTTCGTTTGGAAAGCTTCATATCGATCCTCCATTCCGGAGCGCTCTTGCGCGAAGGTGCGCAGCGCAAATCTCAAATTTGCGGCTGCGATTTGCATTTGTGGCGCTCCGACACAAATGCCCGGCTAAACTGCCCCTCTCCCCGCTAAAGCTCATCTCAGCCTTGAACTGCGGACTCCTATATTCTACCGTTGTTTTCCTATTCTGTCAAATGCTTTTATATCGAAAAATCCTTCTCCACAGGCTTCCCCGCCGCCAGAGAGGCTCGCGGGTCCAACACCCGCTGATTTCGGGACCCGCGGAAGGGAAGAAGCATACTCTTTTCCGATAACAGAAATGGACCGTCAATCAAAGTGTCCGTCTCCTCCAACAGTTTCCTCCACCCTGGATGTTCATCAATCCCAGCCAACAGCTGCTCCATCGTATACCCGGTATAGGTGATGACAGAGAGACCGAGGGCATGAATCTCCCTGGCCAGCTGGGCAAAGCCATCCGCCTGGAGAAAGGGATCACCGCCGGAAAAGGTCACCCCCTGGAGGATGGGATTCTCTCGGATCGCCTCCAGAATCTGCTGTGGGTCACTGTCATACCCGCCCTCCGGATCATGGGTTGCGGGGTTATGGCACCCTGGACACTTATGAGGGCAACCCTGGGCAAAAATAACGAGCCGGATACCCGGCCCGTCCACTATCGATTCTCGAATCACTCCCGCCAAGCGCAGCGCCTTCATCTAAATCCGCTCCATTTCTCCCAGGCCTGTCCCAAGGGAATGTTTAACCCGATCCCGGACTTCCGCCTGTTTTGCATCGTTAAACCGGTCCAGCGTTCCAACCAGATAGCCGGTAATGCGGCGGATTCGTTCAAAGGGCTGGTCCTCCGTCTCGGCCCGCCCGCAGTTAGGGCATGTGTCCCCGATGATCCCGGTATAGCCGCACACCGGATCCCGGTCCACTGGATGATTGATGGACCCATAGCCCACCCCAGCTTCCTTCATGCAGCGAATCACCTGCTCGAACGCCTCCAGATTCTCCGTGGGATCTCCATCCAACTCCACGTAGGTAATGTGCCCACCGTTGGTCAGCGCATGGTACGGCGCCTCAAGGCGGATCTTGTCCCAAGCGGATATGTCACAGTAAACCGGCACGTGGAAAGAGTTCGTATAGTATTCCCGATCTGTGACACCCGGTATAACGCCGAATTTTTTCGCATCCATCCGCACAAAGCGACCCGACAGCCCCTCCGCCGGGGTACCGATCAAGGAGAAATTCATTTTATATTTCTCCGCCGCCTCGTCCATCCTGCGCCGCATATATCCAATAATCTCCAACCCTAAGTTCTGCGACTCCCGGCTCTCCCCGTGATGGAAGCCGGTCAATGCCTTCAGGCATTCTGCCAGGCCGATAAAGCCCATGGAAAGCGTTCCATGCTTCAAGATTTCCCGGATGGAATCCTCCGATCCCAGCTTCTCAGAGTCGATCCAGATCCCCTGCCCCATTAGGAAGGGATAATTTCGGACAACCTTCTGTGCCTGTATCTCAAAGCGCTCAAGCAATTGATCGATGACCAAATCGATCTTCCGGTCCAGCTGTTCAAAGAATAGATCCAGGTTGCGATTGCTCAGGATTGCCAGTCGCGGCAAATTAACGGATGTGAAGCTGAGGTTTCCACGCCCATTCACAATCTGCCGCTCCGGGTCATGAACATTGGAAATTACACGAGTACGGCATCCCATATACGCGATCTCCGTCTCCGGTTTCCCTTCTTTATAAAAACATGCGTTAAAAGGGGCATCCAGGAATGAAAAATTGGGAAACAGCCGTTTCGCACTCACACGGCAGGCCAGCTTGAACAAATCATAATTTGGATCCCCCGGATTGTAGTTTACGCCCTCTTTCACCTTAAAGATGTGGATTGGAAAGATGGGGGTCTCACCATTGCCAAGCCCTCCCTCCGTGGCTAAGAGCACATTCTTTATGATCATGCGCCCCTCTGGCGTAGTATCCATCCCATAATTGATAGAGCTAAAGGGTATCTGTGCGCCCGCCCTGGAATGCATGGTATTTAGATTATGGACAAAAGCCTCCATCGCTTGATACACGGCTCGGTCCGTCTCTCTGTTCGCTCGTGCGAAGGCAAAGTTCTGTAGCCTTCGCGCTATGGACGTTCCGTAGGCACGGGCAAGGATCTCCAGCTCCGCTTCCATATAGGTCTCGCCGTCATCTAGCTTTGGCATGGCTTCGCTAGCTGCCTTCGCTTCATCCGAGATTCTCCTGGCAACCTCTTCACCGTTCTCCTCCTCCGCCAACAGCTCCAGCGCTCTCCCCAGATTTTGGCGGTACAGTTTGTCATAGGTTTTCGCCACCCCCTTCGCCATGGCATAGTCAAAGTTTGGAATGCTCTGGCCTCCATGTTGGTCATTCTGGTTGGACTGAATGGCTATACAGGCCAATGCCGCATAGCTGGCGATATCGTTGGGCTCGCGCAGAAAGCCATGGCCTGTGGAAAACCCTCGTTGAAATAGCTTGTCAATGTCAATCTGGCAACAGGTGGTGGTCAGCGTCAGAAAATCCATATCGTGAATGTGGATGTCCCCGGCACTATGGGCCTGGGCGTGTTCTGGCTTCAATATATACATCTCACAGAACTGCTTTGCTCCCTCCGACCCATACTTTAACATAGTCCCCATGGCCGTGTCGCCGTCGATATTGGCGTTTTCCCGCTTGATATCATTATCCTTTGCGTCTTTGAATGTGAGATCCTCGTAGGTTTTCATCAGACGCGTATTCATCTCACGGACTCTGGTGCGCTCTGCCCGATACAAAATATACTCTTTCGCTGTGCGGGCATGTCCATTTTCAATCAGCACTTTCTCCACGACATCCTGGATATGCTCAACCGACGGCTGCATTTCTCCTTCCTGCACCAGATAAGTCTCCACTTGACTGGCCAACTCCATCGCCTCGTCATAATTGCGGCCTCCCGTCGCCTGTGCCGCTTTAAAAATCGCACTGGCAATTTTTTGCAGGTCAAAGGTTGCTTTCCGCCCGTCTCTCTTTGTAATTGTGCTGATCATCCCTCGTGGTTCCCCTTTCTCGATTACACTATATCTTGTGTCTCCCTCTCTCGAATAAAAAAATTATATCCCATATATAGTATACTGTCAATAGCGTTTTTTGTCGAACTTGGCCGCAGGGATCTTACAGATTTTTGAACAAAGCTGGAGTTTTCTTGAATTTCTTGGATAGGCGTGCTACAAGGTTACAAGAATAGCTCACAGCTGTTGAGTAAAAATAACAAATTTGTTATTGATGCTTAATAGCGAATATGGTATAATAATCGCGTAAGCGATTATACGCGCCGGCCGCGCGGTGAGCGAAGCGAACAAACCATTGCGCGGACGTTTGCAACCCTGCGGAGCGATATCATGGCCGGAGGCCATGGTATAATATAGCCAGCAAAGGAGTTGAGCTAATGCCAATAGTTTCAATGTTTCTAGGAATTATAATCAGAATGTATAACAACGGTGAACATAATCCGCCGCACTTTCATGCTGCATATCAAGGCTATAACGGCATTTTCAATATGGAAGGTGAATTAATAGAGGGTGAAATGCCCAAGCGTCAAATAAAGTTCATTGCAGCATGGGCAGAACTTCATAAGGACGAGCTTTTAGCAAACTGGGAGCTGGCAATTAATGAACAGCCACTATATAAGATAGCCCCCTTGCGATAAGTGAAGCGTCTATACGCTATATGAGAAGGAGTAGACTATGGAAATTGTATACGATGCAAAAAGTAAAGATTATGTATGCAAAGCAAGCTGCCCAGCATGGGTAGTAAAGGCTGTGGAACCGCGGAGAGATTACACGCTGTTGCTTACCTTTACAGGCGGAGAAAAACGCATATATAATGCCCGTCCGTTGCTGGAGAAAGCCATTTATGCACCGCTCAAAAATCTTGCTTTTTTTTTGGGGGCAAGGGTGGATGGTGATACAGTGATTTGGAGCGAAGATATAGACATAGCGCCAGAACATTTATATCAAAACAGTAAGCCTACTGGGGGTGTCGATAATGCCTGAAAATTGTGCTGTTTTAATTGACCAGATTATAGAGCTACGAAAAGAAAGCGGCATGACACAGAAGGAGCTAGCCAAGGCTGCAAATCTGGCACAGCCTGCAATAGCACGAATGGAAAGCAAGAATGCAACTCCGCAACTTGATACTTTGCTAAAGATATTAGCCGCATTGGGGCAGAAGTTGGAAGTTGTACCAATTGAAAAATAATATCATAGAGAAAGTAGCGGAGAGTATAGCAGAAAGGGACTTCTGAGATGAAGACCAAAATAAAGATAGCCCTCTAGGTAATGATATGCCTCTTGTCAAGTAGACAGGTGAAATATCTAAAATTTAGTGCTGGTGATACCTGTATTTCGGTTTGAGATGCAGGTATTTTTCTATGCGCACCATTTTCTTTATATTTGTTTATTCGTTTGTTTTCAGGAATCGGATATTCTACATCTCTAATTTTTAAAACAAGGAACCCCTTGCTATATAAAGAAAAATTTTTATGGCTGCGGTTTATTAAGTGGCAAACTCGGAAGGCGGATCTTACAGATTTTTGAACAAAGCTGGAGTTTTCTTGTATTTCTTGGATAGGCGTGCTACAATAAGGCTGCAAATATTTTTATGGAGGTTCAAACAATGAAGAAATTCGTCAAGGTCTTACTGATTCTTATATTGCTCCTCCTCATCGGTTGCATCGTGTACTTGCTGGTCAAACCTTTTCAGGATCATGCTTCCTCATCATCGGAGGAAAGCTCTGTGGGAGAGTCGTTACCGGATTCCTCCTCTGAGAATGACTCCTCCCAGGAGGAATCGTCCCAGGAGGAGTCCATCCCCCAGGAAAGCTCTGAGACTAGCGAGGCGAGCCAGCCGGAGGATGAGTCCTCGCAGGAGGATGAGAGTTCTCAGGGAGAAGAAAGCTCCCAGGCGGAACCTGTAACCCTGGAGTCAGCGTCTCAGTCTGTTATGGACGCAATCAAACAAAAAGACTTTCGCGCTCTGAGCTCCTATGTGGGGGACGCTGGCCTTCGCCTCTCCCCTGCCGGCAGTGTAGAGGCCACGTCGGACATCGTGATATCCAAATCGAATCTCTCCAATTGGCTGTCCGGCACCACCGCTATAACGTTCGGCAGCTATCCGGGGAGCGGCGCAGACATTACCCTGACGCCCTCGGAATACTACGACAAATTCTTATATCCCGTGGACTTTCTTTCCCAGGCTTCGATTTCCATCAATGAGACGGAGGCCCTGTCGCAGATTCGGGAGGTATACCCAGGCGCGCAGGCTGTCAGCTATATGTACCCGGGCGCCGTGGACTGGAAGGAATTGACGCTGATCTTTACCCAGGCGGATTCCTCCTTTATACTGGAAGGAATCCTGTACCGAGACACCTCGATGAGCTAATATAACACAAGAGCCGCATCACGGGCATACCAATCCCCATTCTTGGTTATGGATTGCAGATACGCAAAAGGAGAGACGGAAGTGAAAAAAATCTATCTACTGTATCCCCAGAAAAAGGGAAGGATCGCGCCAGAGCTATACGGACATTTTACGGAACATCTCGGGGGTGTCTTTTATGATGGACTGTGGGTAGGAAAAGATTCCTCTATCCCCAACATCAAGGGATTCCGAAAAGAAATCATTGAAAAACTGCGGGCCATCAAAGCTCCTGTGATCCGTTGGCCGGGCGGTTGTTTTGCTGAGACCTATGATTGGCGCGATGGAATCGGAGAACACCGCCCCACTCGCCCGAACTGGTGGACAAAAAACGACAAGCGGTATGAGTCCAACGAAGTGGGAACCCATGAATTTATGGATTTCTGCGAGGCGGTTGGCGCTGATGCGTATTTTGCCGCTAACCTTACCAGCGTTTCACCGCTTCATATCCGCAACTGGATGGATTATTGTCTGTCACCCCGCGGCACAACAAGCTTGGCATTGGAGCGCGAACAAAACGGCCATCCCGAGCCTTTTACCATTCCCTATTGGGGTGTGGGCAACGAAAATTGGGGCGGTGGCGGAAATATGACTCCCGAGTATTATGCCGGCGAGTTTCGTCGATTTTCAGCTCTGATGGCAAATGCCTTCCCGAGCGTCCAGCTCTTTGCCTGCGGCGAGGACGCCAATGACTTCCATTGGACGAACAAGCTGATGGAGGGAACGGTGGATTCCGAACATCATATGAACGGCTATGCCATGCACTATTACTGTGGCCAGGCGGGTGACCCGCTGACTTTCTCGAAAGATGAGTGGACTTGCCTCTTGAAACAGGCGGCTCATATCGAAGACATTATCGTACGGAATTGGCATATTATCTGTGGCTATTCAATGCAGAATTGCGGTAAGTTGGTCATCGATGAATGGGGCTGTTGGCATTCCGATGGATCCGGCCCCAGCCACGGTTACAATCTTTTCGAACAGCAGAGTACAATGCGGGATGCCATGGTTGCAGCGCTGACACTGAATATTTTCAATAATCACTGTGACAAAATCCGCATGGCAAACGTGGCGCAATTGGTCAACTGTCTCCACTCGCTCTTCCTGGCAGGCGGTGAACACTGCATCGAAACTCCCACGTACCACGTATTTGATATGTATAAGGAGCACCAGGGGGCAGAGGCCATCGAAGCGACGGTTACAGACAATGACGATTTTGCTTCTTCGATTTCCGTTTCTGCGTCGGTGAAGGATGAAAAAACATTGCTGACCGTGGGGAATCTCTCTTGCACCGGCGATGTGGAGATTTTGTTGGAAGGCGTGGGCAAGACAATACCGGCAGAGGCTCAGGCGACCTTGCTGTATGCCGAGGACATGCATGCCCATAATACCTTTGAAACGCCTGAGGCCGTCACTCCCACAGCGGTCCATATCGATCCTGCGAGGCCGTTTGTTATCCCCAAGGCGGCCATACTGGCAATTCGGTTCTGACAGATAGACCGCAGAGAAAGCTTGTCAGAGAGGGGGTCTCCCCCTAAAGTCGCCAAAAGGCACTGGTTCCTATGTCCAGTGCCTTTTTTGTCCAAATTACGGCCGATTGATCTCCAGCATTCTCAACTCCAGCCGCGGGTACAGATCAATGGGATTCAGCTGGGACGCCCGTTTAAAATGCTCTTTTGCACGGTCATCCCCCACAAACAAAGCAAAATACCCCAGCAAACGATGCATCACAGCGGCGCGGGCTGTCCTGCTGCTGTCACAGTAGGACAGAAAGAATGGCGTCGTGTCATAATAACCAGGATCCGTCACCCCTAGCCCGCGGCGGATCTTTTTTTGGTACGCGTCCATCACGGCACGGGCGGAGAGGAAATCCCCCATCCGCACTAAGGCTTCTGCCTGATAATACGCAAGCTCTTTGAGATGCATTTCTGAGAAATAATCGATCTTCAGCGCAAGAATATGCTGATACACCGCCTCGGCTTCCGCCCTGCGGCCAAGTCCGTCCAGGCACTGCGCCTCATAGAACTCATGGGGAATCAGCTTGACCTCGTTCCAAAGCCCGGCGCCCAGATTTTGTGGCAAGATTTTTGCCGCGCGGAATTTTTCCAGCGCCGCGTCCAAATGTCCAGCCGCCAGAAGCTTGCGGCCAATCCCATGCTGCGCAAACATGTATTGATCCGCCACCGCATGTTCTCCGCCTTCACACGGCACGAAGGTGTGGCCGTGAAGTACGTCCAGCGCCTGTTCATACTGCCCAGCCAAATTGTACGCCCTCGCAAGCTCCACAAAGAGATCGTCTCGACTCATCTCCATGCTGTGGTTCCGGATAAACGCCGCCGTTTCCTCCGGCGGCAAACCAAGTTTTGCCCGGACGTACGCCGTTTCCAACACCAGCTGCTCTTCCTGGGGCGCAAGGCTCAGCGCTTTTTCCAGAAGGGGAAGTGCCTCCTCCCTTCGGTTCAAATGGCTATAATATGCAACCGCCAGGTTGCGGTACGCCGCGTACATGGCCGGCTGCTCCTCTACCGCGCGCCTAAAGCAGTCAGCCGCTCGCTCATACTGTCGTTTTGAATAGAGGAGGCAGCCGAAGCGATACTGCGCTTCGGCAAACTCTGGGTGCTCTTCTGTTGTCTGTCGGAGTAATTCGTATTCTTCAATGCGGGACGGATATGCGTGTGCCGGCGCCATCGGCTCTGCCTCGTGGCATTCGCCCAGGAGAAGGCAGATTTCCAGATTTGGCTCCGCGATACCGCGAAGCATCGCCTTTCCAGCTTCGGAAAAACCGGCCTGGGCTAGATCAAAATACACATCCAGCGCAGTCTGGGCTGGATCACTGTGCAGCGCAGCGTAAAATTCATCCGCAGGCATTACGCCGCACAGCACGGCGGCGTACCGCGCCAGATGGTGTAGCGGGTCCTTTTGGATGAGTAAGGTTATCTCCTGCTGCGCTTCCTCTGTCCGGCCGAGTTCCCACAGCGCCAGCGCGTGGTACACGCCGCCTAATGGATGATCCCCATTATACCGCAGAGCCTCCGCGCTGTGCTCCGCCATTGCTTCATAGTCATGCCACCGGCCTTCCACAGCAGCGATCTGTACCATGGCGGCGCTATAGGTATCCATATTCCACGATGCTTTCCAGAACAAATCATAGGCATCCTCCTCCCTGTGCTGCGCCAGTCGGATCAATCCAAGCAATTGGTATAGCCGACCGCTTTCAGGCCGTTTGTTATACCGCGTCATGACAGTTATCGCTCGCTCTGCCAGCTCGGAAGCATCGTCAAACCGGCACTGGCGATACCGGTAATCGGCCAGGGATATGAGAGACGGGATATGGCACGGATCTCGGAGTAGCGCTTCCTCCCAATATACATCTGGCTCCACTGCCGGGTCGCGGTATTGCTGCACGTGTATCCCTTCGAGATACAGCTCCTGCGCAGAGCCCACTGTCTTGAAGTTGGGCATATCCTGTGTACATTCAGGTAGATTATACAGAGACTTTTTCTGTACCGTATAGTCAAGCAATTGGCGCTCTCCCGCCGTCACCCTTACACGGCTGCCGGCTCCGGCACAGCCAGCGGGGAATTCAGCCACACGACCTGCTCTCAGCGCGCAGGCGGCACTATAAATCTCTGTATCGCCATCTGTGACGGTGATCGTCACATCCGCGCTACCCGTCAACTGAATCCGCAGCACCGTGTCATCCCAGTACAGCGCCCCTTGACGATTTGCGTAAGTCGGAACACCGAGGGCCCCCACTGGAAACCAGAACTGAGAAAAACACTTGGTCTCATATGGCTCTAGCCACGAAAAGTCAGGTTGATTGTCGGAATAAGAGCCTGCCATCAATTCAGCATAGGCGCCATCCTCGTCTGTCAACGCGTTTTCCCATGATGTGGCGAGCTGATTGTACGCCCAGGTGAACAGCTTTTTGCCTGGCGATATGTGGTGGTTCGCAACATGTACCACGCCGCACTGGCGGCCATGATCATACCCGCCAAAAAAGTCATATTGGGAGGGCGCGCAAAAATACGAGGTTGGCTGACGGGTATTTTTATGCATGGAGATATCCGTATCCTGCGGGTAGCGAATGCCATTGTATACCCCCAGCGCGTTGGACGCCACCGGGTAGGTGGTGATGGAGCGCTTGTAATGGAATTGGACATAGGATACATCCGGCGGAAAGAAAATCTGATACGCCTCATTCACCGGCACAGCCGTGTTTTCCCACCAGAGGAACGAGTGGCGTAGCGGCGTGCGGTTGCACAGGCGCATCCGCGTCTCAAAGATCGCCTGGCCGGGCTCCAGGCAGATGCCAACCATGCCCTTCATCCGGTCTATGGGATCATGCTCCGACAGCCACACCACCACGCCTTGGCTCGCGGTCCGCTCCACAAAAACATCCACGGGCATAAAGGTGGAGGCGCGATGGTGAAATGGCCAGTTAAATTCAAGACCGCCCGAAATCCACGAGCCAAGGCACCCAATCAGGGCGGGCTTGATCACATGCTGCTTATAGAAAAAATCGTAGCCTGTCGTTTTATCCAGTGCAGAATAAATCCGTCCCCCGAGCTCAGGAAGAATCTCAAGTTTGAGATACTCGTTTTCCAGGGTGATACAGCGGTATGATTTTTCAACCTTCTTCTCCCGACATACTTGGAGTACCACAGGGTTCGGGTATGGGTTACCGGATGTACGCTGATGAACTCGGTTTTCGGCAAACATTGGCAGCACTTCCGCCGGCGGCTCTGGATATGTGGGCAAGACAAGGCTGCCGTCAGTTACAGTTACCTGTTCTCTCATAAAAATCTCCATTCTGGAGCGTTAGCGACAGCGGCGAATTCTGCCACCAGAGCTATTTGTGACGCTCCGGCACAAATAGCCGTGTGAAAAATAAGCGATCAAGCTTATTTTTCGCACTATCCTCCATCTAAATCAATGTATTGCAAAGGATGCGCCGCAAATATAAATCTGCGGCGGCCTTAAAAGCTAATCTTTCGTATCAACCAATTCCCACTTGACGCACCGTAACACGTGAGGCGGTGGGCCCGCCTATTCCATCTGCTTCCGCCAGCAGCTCTGTGAGTCTGGCTTCATTCGCTTCCCGATGGCGGAACAACTGAAGAATCGTCTCATAGTGGGGACCACAAAATTCCAAAAATGCTGGCTCCACGCCCTGGCTTTCTTCGACACGATACCCTGGGATCCGCTGAAGATCAATTCCTCGTTCCTTACAGCGTACAATCTGATAGGCAAGGCGGCGCAAATCATGCATGGGTGTATACCACTCCGCGCAGAGTAGACGGTACAGCTCTGCCGAAATCTGCCTATTGGGATTTGCCTCTGAACAGGCGATGTTGATGCCAGCGGCGACCTCCGCCGCCGTGTAAATCCCTACATCCCGCCCATTCAGGGCAAGCAGGTACCGTCCCTCATCTAAGCCTTCCACTGCAAGGATTTCCTGATTGAATCTTTCTGTTATGGGAAAATATGCGTCAAGCTCTCGATATGGTTCACTGTCATAACAGGGGAAGGATTCAGGTCTATACGTAAAGGAGGCGGCACTTGAGCTTGTGTTCACATCCTGCACAGTAGCCCGGTGGGTGCTTATATGGCTTCCGATCCGCGCTGAGGCCACCACTGAACCAAATCCCTGCTCCATGGTCAAAACCGCTGCTATGAGCAGATGCATCACCGCGCGAAAATGAATGCGGTCGGGAGTCATTGTTATAGGAGGCATGGTCTCCCCCATCTGCCTGAACACAGGGCCCAGATCCAGCACGGGAATTTGGGATCCCTCAAAGACCTCCTTGATTCGATGGCCAAGCTCCGCAAGTGCTGCATTCGCTCCCAGAAAGGTCTCTGCGCGGGGATGGTCCCTCCCCTCGTAAAATCCTCCGGGCAGAAGCAATATGGGCGACACCTGATGACTTTGCAGAGTCTCCACAAGTTTCCCACATGCCCTAGCCGCGCAGTCCAGCTTCCAATGATTGATGGCGTTACCTCGCGGATACTGCTCATACTCCACGTCGTTGGTGCCAAGCTGAATCACCGCGTGGGTCGCCCGATTTGAAAGGATATCCCAGTCCATTCGCCGTACCGCGCCTGCATACGTATCCCCGGCCACACCGCAGTTTACCATCTGGATTGTCCGTTCTGGAAAACGGGTGCGGTAACAATACTGAACAAACTGTGGATAGGCGATGGTTGTCGCTTCGGCGGATGTATTGCTGTCACCGATAAATGCAACCGTGTTTTGTGATTGAAATGCTTCGATCATGATTGTCCCCCTGTGCAGCCGCTTCCCCGGCTACTGTGGCGTTTCATCTGCAAGGGCTGTCAGTGTAACCGGTATCTGTTTGACACCGGCAACGGTAAAGGTCATGTCCTCCACCGCTTCATACCCTTTGGCGGTAGCTGACCACGTGTATTCGCCTTCCGGAAGGAGATAGGTGCCGTCCGCCTGGGGCGCAATCACTGTCCCATTTTGTTTCACAACAAGTAGGGTATTGTCTGGCTCTAAGTTGAAGGTAATTCGAAATCTCGGCGCAACATAGGTATCAGCCGTCAGATCAAACCAACGGTAGGTATTATCCTCATTGCGGTACAGATACAGCGGCGTCTGACGGATTGCCTCCTGTCCGTTGTACGGTGTATCAATTCCGTATTCCGCTGCAATCGTCTGATAATATGCAAATTTCGTTTTGGCGGTATCCACCGGCGACATGCCAGTATTGTCGATGGAATTCGCCTGGAAATGCACTCCAACGATCTGCCCCGCGGCTACGGAACTATCTCTCCACGGAACAGCCGCTTCCACGATGTATCCAGAACCGTCCTCTTTGACTCGGACAACATAATTCCCCTGGGTACTGTTATCATAGCTGTTCAAGTATGCCTGACCGTCTGCGTGAATCGTCGTAACATGGGCCGTCCCGATTTCTGTCTTCACACTTAGCTGCACGCAGTCTTCAAAGCGGATAAAGGTACGCCATTTTGTCAGATCCCCCGCTGCTAGATAGGCATCCAATAATGGGTTGCTGTTGATGCTGGCCGTTGAAATATCGGCATAATAATAGAGATTCGTATCGTCCCAGAGCATGTAGAGAAAGCCGGTGGTCTCTTGCTCCTCTACATCGTTCAAGAGGGCGTAACACATAGGGCCAAGCTCCGTGCGCGCGCTGCGCAGATACGCGGTGTCCAGCCTTCCATCCACTACCGGCGCAGTGCGAAGGATTTTGCTCTCCTCACTCCAAGTCTCGGATGAAAGTGTATAGGTCGTTACGTCGGAATTGCCATAGCGGAAAACAGGGGCCTGCTGTGCGGTAGCTGTACCTGCGGCAACCTGCTCCAGATAGTTCGCCCAGCGGGTTGCGTCTGCACTCGTCTCCCGGAAGCGAATCTCCACTTCATCCCCCGCCTGCATCCCTTCGCCAAAGGGAACCGCAAATTCTACGGAGTAGCCGGACCCATCCGCTTTTGGCACGACAGCGTACTTTGCATCGCCCGTCCAGCCATTGAGTGTACAGTAGTAGCCATCTCCATCTCCGTGTACAATCACTGAGTATAGCTGTGAATTCTTCGTCTGAAGGTCAATCTGCACGCAATCCTGTAAATATGCGTTTTCCGATGTCCCCCCGTTGAGCAGAGGATTGCTGAAAATTCCTGTTTTGTTGACGTCGGCGTACACATACAGGTTATTCTCGTCCCAAATAAGGTAGCCTGTGGCAGTTGTATCCGTGGCCGGTACGGCTGAGGCGTCCGGTGACGCCTGGTATTCCTGTCCTAACACCATCCTCGCGGAACTGGCATACGCGGCATCGCGCACGCCATCCACGTCGGGAGTGTAATACCTCACATCCGTGGCAGACAGTCCTGTGCCAAGGGTAAATACAAAGGGCCCTACAGCGGAGGTAACCGTCTGGCCGTAATTGTATTTCGCCAGGGATATCGCCTGCACCTTCCAGTAATACTCCTGCTCGTAGCCCGCTAATTCAACTTTGTACTCCGCCTCCGATGTTGTAAAGTCCCTGACGTCCTGAGTAAAATTTGCATCTTTGGCAATGGTCAACACATAGAAATTGACACCGCCCAGCTTTTTCCATTTGAAATTGACTTGTTCAGCGTTAACTGACTCATTCTGTGTCGGGGTGAGCAGGGACAGCGGGGATCCCATGGCGAGTGCGTCACCGGGAAGCTGTGAATTGGTAAATCCTAGCTTTTCATAGAGGTCGGAACTGCGGGTGTAGGCCAACTTCTCTTCCTCGGTGGTCAATGATAGATTTTGATTATCGCTGAGCACCGTATAGGGCGCCGCATAGGTGTTGGTATTGATGGCAGGACTGTTGATGATTTTGTTGCCGGTGAAGGTATTACCCGTTGCAGCCCGAACATAGGCAAGGGTGGCATTCTCTGTGTCATTGTCCTCCCAAGCCTCAATTGCGGTCCCACATTTTTCCGCCATATCCTCGTAGTACGGGTATCGTGTCTCCCAGGGGCCATCCTTGACCTGCGCATACCAGTTGACCATTCCATTATAAAAGCTATAATATGTGCTGGACGCTAAATTGGCCGTCGTGGAAGCGCCATCCGATACTTCGGCACTCACGTGGCAGTCTATGAGGGTATTCTGCTTATACACATTGTCATCCCCACAGTGGACAAAAATCCCGTAGGACATGTTTTCTACAACATTCTCATAGGCGTAATTTCCGGAACACCCGTCGTCCATATAAATTCCACGGGCATTGTTCGTGCCGGGCGGATTGGAATCATGGATATAGTTATGGCGTATCACGTTTCCTACATTGTAGGCGGCTCCCGACACGTAAAATGCGCCGGCATCTCGCTGTGCGTAGGATTGCGCCGTCATTTCATTGTATTCTAAAATGCATTCTGTTCCCACAACCGAGACGCCCATACTGCGGGTGTATTGCACCGTATTGTGGGAGAAGATATCCCCCACCCCCAATATTTGACAGGCGGTCACTTGAATATCTTGGATTAAGCTGTTCTGCAAGAAACAGCGGGAAGGCGTCAGCTGTCTTCGCGTCTGTGCCGATACGGAGGACTGAAACGCAACATAACTTGTGCGCCGGATGGTAGAATACGTCATGCCGCATTTAAAGGATTCATAGATATCGACGCCATAGCTGCTCATATCCTGCACGGTGCAGCGCTGCAATAAAACATTCTCGCTGTTCTCGATCCTGATGCCTCCATTGCCCACTTCAAATGTAATACCACTGATTAAAACATTGGAAGCCCCAGACACGGTTACGAGATACTCGGCGCTTGTGGTGGTGGTACACACCACATCTGAGGGCTGCATTGCGCCGTCCATCGGATACACGTAGAGCCGGTCTGTGTCTTCATCTAAGAACCACTCCCCCGGAATCGACAGCTCTTCCAATACGTTATAATAATAATGTGTATTGCTTGAAGCCGCTTTCATGCCTTCCCTGGACCAGCCAAGATATCCGTTGGTCTTGATGGATCGCTGCTCAGCATTGATCTCCGTAATCCGTCCGACGGTTTTCCACCACTCTGCCCAGAATGACCCCCGCACGTAAATGCGTCCAGTATTTTTCCAGTTCAGGGGGGTTGTATCCTGTAGCTCAAAGCAGGAACCGCCATTCAATCCGGAATCGATCACCCGCTTGATGGTTACCTCCCCTACGTCCGGGTAGCGGGCGATGGTCATCTGTGTGCCGTTGACCGTCAGCGCCGGCGCGCCTCCATTTTTCTCTTCCTTAAATTGATAGTACTCTGTCAGCCCAAGCTGTGCCAGATCCGCCACGTAGACTTTGCCCTTCGCTGCGCTGTTCAAACGGTTCCAGTCTTCCGATCCGATTCCCGTTTCTGTCGCCAGCTGAAAATCGCTGCCCGTGAGGGATGACCCGCCGACAAATGCAACGTTTTCGTTCTCATATGCCGCCAGGGTGAGCTTCGTTCTGCTGATCGGATCGCCATGGGCGTCGCTGATGGCTAACCCTTCTGTGACAGCATACTTGCCCTCCCGGAAGAAAATGGCCACGCCTTCTGCGCGCTGGAGTACTGACAACTGTGTCACCGCTTCCAGGGCATGCTTCGGCGTCGCAAAGGGTGAGGTCAGAGATCCGTCTCCAGTTGTATCGCTGCCATCTGGGGCTACATACAATACAGTGCCATAGTCTTCTGCACTGATATTTTTCATGGCAAGTACCGGAACTTCCTCCGGCAGCCCTGCTATCGTCTGTTGAAATCGCTCATAGGCCGTGCTGCCAGTAATGGCGGCATAGCCGTTTATTTCCTGCTGCGTAAGTTTTTCTCCAAAATCAAGATTCATATCTCCACCTGAAGCCGTTATGGCCCGCAATTGATAATATCCATTGATGACTGTAGACGAGGTAAAGACCGGCGCTTTTCCCACAGGGTGAAAGAGGATTGTCGGACTCGATTCCTCCTGGGAAAAATTCAGCGTGAGACCGTCAAATTTAAAATCTCCCGTAAAGACAGCGCAATCCGTGGTAAAAGTCACAGCCTGCCCTGCCGTTTCCCCGATTATCTCCACGGTACCGGTATGATTTCCGGAAAAGACGGACTGATCTATGACCACAGGCGCCCTCAGCACTATCGTTCCGCCTTCTCTGCTGTTGGCATATGCGGCTTGAAGGGAGGAAAAGGTTGCAGCCGTCTCTCCCTCTGCGGCGGAAACAGCGATATGGTCAATATTGCGGAGTGTGTATCCAAAATTTCCGCTATATTCACAGAAATTCAGCCAGCTCTCCGTCTGCGATGACTGCGCGAGATTATACTTTCCATTGATCGCCGCAATCTTCGGCGCACCCTCGAGGGTAATATTGACAGTGTCGATGGTTACAGAACCCCAGCGGCGGCCGCCATATACGTTTGTAATTGTCCCGCCTGCAATCAATATGTTTAGTTTATTCATAGAATTGCTGGAAATCGCAAGATTCGAAATTGTACCGCCGTATATCCGCAAAGTGGCATCGCCATCGGGTGCATCCGCATAAACATTGACATAGGTTCCGCTGTATACTTCAATATCGGAACCTGCTACCGTCGGCGTAGAACCTGTATGCTTTAGGATTAATTTATGATTCTTGTTTTCCAGCTGACTTGCATTTACGAAACTAAAATTCAGATTTTCGATGGTTGTATCCGCTTGCAATGAAATCTTCCCATTTCCGTCACTTCCGGCAAGGGAGGCCTCATAGTCTGTATCTCCGTATGCTCCCGTAATGGTTGCTTCTTTTGCAGGTAGTGTCACGGTACTGCTCAGATCAATTGCCGTGTCACCGCAGACAACAATTATATTTTGCGCCATAGCATTATCCGCATCCAACAACGAGTAGGCCTCCCCTAGGGTTTTGACCGCCATCTCTGGGGTCGTACCATTACCGGAGGATTCCACTGAACCATTTAGATACACTACCCGGATGGCGTCTGCCAATACCGGCCTCGTGCTAGCAAGAAATGTTTGGCCTAACAAGCAAAAAGAAACCAGGATACATAAAAGTTGACCTAATCGTTTATTCATGCAGTTCTTCCCCTTTCTCTTTTGTGCTGGAGGACGAGTACAAAAATTCTTTTGATATCGGATTCCCTCACATCACCCTTCGAAACACCAGGCGAACAGAATCATAATTCCGCTCCAGCGGCAGCTGTAGACCGATCTGCATTAACGCTTCCCCTGTATACCTCTGTCCATCCACCTCCGAACTGCAAGTATCCACTACGCACTCGTAGAAGGCTTCCGGAATCAGGCCGGTTAACCGCACCCGAGCCATACGGTCATCTGGAAAATGGCGACCAAAACAAAAGCCGAACACAGTGAATGCCTGCCGGTCACGGCGGACATACTGCCATACGGCGTATGGGCTGTTCCACGCTGAGACCAGGTGATACACATAGGAATTTTGCAGATCTGCCCGCTCCCTTTTGAACTGTGCCACGCTCGCGCCATATGCATTCAATTCTTCCTGTGAACACCGCAACAGATTGACTCCTATACTCATAGACCCGGTAAAGCCAAGGTTTTCGCGGAATGCATAGGGAACCCCCGGAGTGCCGTTGAATGTTCCAGCGCCGCCTGCGCTTTTGGGCACAAAGAGTGTGGAGAACCCTTCGTGCAGCAACAATACATCCGCTGGAGTGGCGTTATCACTGCGGTTGATCCGGTCAGTATAGCGGACCATGCCATAGTCCGACCGTGCCCCGCCATGGGCGCAATTCTCCAGCAATAGATCGGGATACGCCTCGTTGAGATGTGTCCAGATGCCATAGATATTCTCAATCATGGTAAGCGGCAACTTTTCGCGCTGCTCTTTGCTGCCCGTAGGCCAACCCCAGTCCGTTATATAGCGATTCATATCCCATTTGAGATAGTCCAGTTCATTTTCCTGTATCGTGCGGTCAAGCACATCCAAAACATAGGCAAGCACGTCTTCCCGCGCAAGATTCAACACCAGCTGGTTGCGCGAGGTTGTCTGCGGACGAGACTCACTTTGCAGCACCCAGTCCGGGTGAGCGCGGAATAAGTCGCTATCGGGATTGACCATTTCCGGTTCAATCCACAAGCCAAACTTCATTCCCTGTGCGTGGGCCCGCTCGGCAAAGACCCGCAAGCCATTTGGGAACCGCAGCGGATCTGGCACCCAGTCACCTAGGCCTTTGCTGTCACAGTCCCGGCCAGGCATCCACCCATCATCGATCACAAACAGTTCCACGCCGAGTTCCGCTGCTCGGTCCATCAGGCCCAGAATCTTCTCCTCATCGATGCGAAAATCATATGCGTACCATGAGTTATAGATGACGGGAATCACATTGTGTGCGCGTTTTTGCGGAAGCAGATGGTCCAGTTGAAAATCGTATAGCTGTTCACTCATACCCCCGAATCCACCTGTGGTGAAGCCAGCGGTTATCTCTGGCGTTTCATAGCTCTCGCCGCTGTGCAGTGTCACCGCAGCCTGCTCATCATTGACTCCAGCTGTCACGCTTACCGCACCGAGTTCCGTTCGCTCACATGTAATCTTGAAATCCCCGCTCCAATGTAAAGTTCCAAAGAAGACCTCCCCACTGGTGTCGTCCGCCTTCCCCCACGGGTCGAGGGCAAAAAATGGCACCGCATGGGGGCCGGAGGTGTTGCCGTGGTTGTTCTGGATCACCGTGCGGCAGAGGGGCAGCATCTCTTGCTGTTTCTGATATTCCGCTCCCCAGTTTCCAGCAAAATGGGTTACCCGGTACTGCACTCCCCGCGGAAAATGAAAGGATGCTGACTGCATTTTTCTTAGGTGCAGCGGCTCGCTCCCCTCATTGCGGATTACTGCCCGCCGCGTGATCAGGTCAAGGTCTGGATATATTTCATAGCGCAGTGTAACCGATAACGGGTACTGGCCATCGGCCAATTCAATGGCCAGCGCGCGTCCGTCCGCAGAAATGACATGGCTGCGGTATGCCAGCTGCGCTCCCCGCACCCCGTCCGAATAGAATAGGTCTAGGGCCTGTTCCTCGTAGGAATATGGCTCCCCTGCGCGATATTCGTATTGATTGTTCGTGCGCAGACGAAACGAACTGTCGCCATTTGTTTCCACATGGAGATTGCCGGTTAGCAGGGCAAGGTCGGAGAGAGTCTGTAGCTTCGCGCCCCAGTACAGATGCACAGGTCGCGATTCGGCATTGAGTGCGAAGGCATACGTCGTGTGGGCCGTCTGGATACAAAATAGTGCGTGATCCGGCTCATAGTAAATGCTCATTATACTTTCCTTTCCAGTTCCGCCTCTCGGCGGACTTTCCTATAGGATGAAAGAATGTCCGCGTTTTCCACTAAAAAACGCGGACACGTCTGCTCAGTTCCATTATTTTAGGTTGGCAAGGTATTCCTGATACGCTTTGTTATAGATTTCGTTGAGCTCGTCGCCTCCTGCTGCGCGAACTTCGCGGAGGTAATCCTCTACCTCGGAGATATCCCGAGCGCCGGTGATAAATTTTGCAGTTTCCGACAGGGCATAGGTTTGTACAACCGAAGTTAGATCGCTGACTCTTGCCGCCGTGTCTGCATCAAAATACAGGATATCCGGCGCACCGCTGACCGCATATGGAGCAACGGCATCATACCGCTGTTTATTCACCCGGCCCGTTATGGTGTTGAGATCAAATTCCCCCTCCTTCGCGTATTCCCCTTCATATCCGGCTACCTTATACTGGTTGGCAATGAGCAGGTTTCCCGTGTTCGGGAATGGTTTATAGTTGGCTATATACCCCAGGCACTCATACCCAGAGTAGATGGCCAGCTGCTCATTTTGCTGCATTTTCAGCTCGCCGGTGGTCTCATCCTTCTCCATATACCAGCCATCCAGCAGGCCATAGGTATCCACATCGGATCCCTTTGCCGGCCCGTATTTCTTGAGGAGCGCCCCCTCCTCTGTAAAGAACCAGTTTGCGAACCGAATGGCAACTTCCTTGTTGGAACAATCTTCCGATATCGTAAAATTGCCGATGGAATTGCCGGAACCACTCTTGGCTACCGGTGTGTCATTCCACTCTGAGGTCAGCGGTGAGCAAGCTACCCATTTTTCCACGAAGGAATCGTCTCCGGCAAATCCATTGGAAACGATGGTACTCATGCTGAATTGCGCGTAGGCGCCGCAATACCCAGAACCAGCCTGTGCGCGGGTCGTCTTCCAGTCAATGGAGAAATAGTCTTGGGAAATCAGGCCTTTTTCATACCAGTCCCGGGCAACTTCCAGATACCGCGCATACAGATCGTCACAGCAGATAATAGAGCAGTGATCTCCCACAACGGCATAGTCATAAATGCGCTCAACGCGAAATGTATTGATCTGGAATCCGAGGGCTTGCAGAATAAAGGCAGTCGGATAATCAGCGCCGGAATATCCTGCCAGCGGAACCAGCTTATCTTCCTCCACCTGCATAGGATTCTTTTCCTTAAACTGGACTAACATATCTGTAAACTCGTCGAGGGTGGAAGGCGTTTTGTCCATGCCAATTCCGCTGAGCCAGTCAGAGTGAACCCACATGGCATAATTCGCTGCCGCGTTGTCATCGCCAAGACCGGAAAGGGAATAAATCGCATTATCCGGCGTCGTCAGCGTTGACTTAAAATCAGGATACTGATCAAGTGTGGCCTGAATGTCTGGCGCATAGTTGGCGATCAGATCTGTCAAGTCCGCCAAAATATGTTCGCTGGAACCATAGTTGACAATATCGGTGGAGCTTAACTGCATATTATACATGATATCCGGAATAATACCGGAGGACAGTGCCAAATTCTTCTTTTCCTCCTTGGCTCCCCACTGAATCAGCGTAATATCCAGTGTAATATTGCCCTGGTCCTGTAGATAGACCCACTGCCACGTATCATCGACGTTTTTGGCTGCGTCCTGCGCGGCAACATACATGGAAAGTGTTACCTTTTCTCCACTGTCCTCCTTTACAAACGGTAGCGCACTGTCCAGATTGACATAATCCGGAGCTTTTGTTTCTTCCTCCACGACCGAGTTCTGGGAGGCGATGGAGCCATCTGAGTTGGCGGAGCTGTTGCCGGCGTCAGATGCCTCACTGTCAGAACTGCGAGCACAGGCGGCTAGCGACAGGGTCATGCAGAGAGCTAGAAACAACACAAGTCCTTTCTTTACCATAATCTCTCTCCTTTCTGTTTTCTGTATCAAGATTTGTATGAAATGGCATACGTTTTTTAGACGTTCGCCCCTTCACCGTGAGGGATCTGGTGGATCAGCCTTTAAGGGAGCCAATCATCACACCTTTGACGAAATATTTCTGAATAAATGGGTATAGAAGCAACATTGGCAGGGACGCCACATAGATGATTGCATATTTCATGCTTTCCGCCATATAGGCAAGCCTTGCCTGATTGGAGATCTGTTCCTCCGTAGCGTTGGGATCCGCTAGCAGCTGATCTAATAAGTTTTGATTGTTGATCAAGATATTGCGCAGGACAATCTGCAGCGGCATCAGCTCCGTTTTGTTAACATAAATCAACGCATTGTAATATTCATTCCAACGGCCCACGGCATAATACAGTGCTATGACGGCGATAATCGGCGCCGCCAGCGGAATCGCAATCTGGAAAAAAGATCGAAAATGGGATGCGCCATCGATGGTAGCCGACTCATACAGCTCGCCGGGAATCGAATTTTGAAAATAGGTGCGCGTGATGATCATATTGTAGACACTGATTCCTCCGAGTATCACCAGTGTCCAGCGATTATCCAGCAGACCAAGGTTGTATACATTGAGGTAGGCCGGGATCATGCCGCCTCCGAAATACATCGTGATTACAAATAGAATCGAGAGAAATCCCCGGCCGGGCAACTCCTTCTTGCTTAGCACGTAACCGCAGGGGATGGTCAGCGCTAGATTGAGCGCTGTGCCAAACAGCGTATTGAAAATCGTATTGTAATACCCGCTCCAGATTTTGTCGGAGCCGAGCACGTTGATATAGGACGCCGTGGTAAATCCAACGGGATACAGCGTTACTTTCCCCATATTGACCGCATTCGGATCGGAAAATGACGCGATAAGGACAAACCACAGCGGATATAGCATGATGAGCAGCACCAGAATCATAAGGCAGACATTGATTGTATCGAAGATTTTATCCGAGCGGCTGCTCCGTATTTTACTTTTTTTCTGTTTCATACTTAAACCGGCCCTTTCTGATTACAGAATACTGATGTCCGACAGCTTCTTTGCGATGGTATTGACAAATATAAGCACGATGACATTGACGATATTGTTAAACAGACCAATAGCTGACGCATAGCTGAACTGGCCGCCCTGCAAGCCAATCTGATAGGTATAGGTGCTGATCACATTGGATACCTCAAGATTCAGATCATTTTGCAGTGCAAATACCTTTTCAAACCCGACTCCCAGCAAGCTCCCACAGTTTAGAATTAGCATGATAACAATGGTTGGCAAAATCGTGGGAATATTAATATGCCATACCACCTTGGCGCGGGAGGCGCCATCAATTTTCGCAGCTTCTACCATCTCAGGCGAAACGCCGGACAGGGCTGCAAGATAAATAATCGTTCCCCATCCTAGGCTCTGCCAGATGCCAGAGCCAACATACAGCGCATCAAAATAGGAGGCGTTAGACAGCCAGTCAACTTTTTCGCCGCCTAAAGCGCTGATCACAGCGTTCACGATACCGTACTCCCTGTTGAAGAATAGCAGCACCATCCCACATACGGTGATTGTCGAGATAAAATGCGGTGCATATGTAATCATTTGTACGATTTTTTTGAACGTTACATTGTTCAACTCGTTCAATAACAGTGCCAAAAGTACCGGAAATGGGAAGCCCCATATCAAGGATTTGAAACTGATGCGCAATGTATTGAGCATAATCTTCCAAAAGTTTGGAAAGGTAAGAAAACGGACGAAGTGATCCAGGCCGACCCACTCACTGCCCCAAATGCCTTTGCTAACGCGATAATTTTTGAATGCGATCTGTATACCGTACATTGGAAAATATGAAAAAATGATGAGATAGACAACCGCTGGCAATATCAAAACATACAGCTGCCACATGCTCAGAGCTTTATTGAATGAACGAAGCGGCCGCTGGCTTATCTTCTTTTTCATATATACGGCGCTTGGTTGTGTAGTAATGGAGTGTCTCATCCCTCTGACCCTTCCCTTCTGTTGTGAATCCGGTCCATTGCCATTTTGCCTGCTGATGGCAGATGGGGTATTGGTTCAATGACCCGGCGGCTGATTTCAGTATAGTAGAGCCCATATGGGGAACACAAGTTGAAAAATAGGATTCGCCAGCGGGAAAAAAGGGCCACGGCAGTTGAAAAAAGGGAAATGGAAAGATGAAAAATGAGAAGTTCACAGCGAAAATTGACATGGAAATTGCCTGAAAGCGGCTATTTTGCCCATTATGAATTATTTATGATTTTACCCTCTATTCCCACGCCGTATTCATTCAAATATACCAATCCTTATTGACTTCCGTAAGAACTTTTGTTATGATATAGTAAAAGTTCTCAATGGAGGTGCTCCCGTGACCAGAAATAAAGTGTCCTCACTGATCATGTATTATCTGTCCTATATCAGTGTTGCCCTGATCGGCTGTGCAGCAATCGGCATAGCCATTTTCTTTTTGTCTGTGTCTGAGTTGCGCAACACCGCAGAACACGCGGAGAGCACCCAACTGCAAATCGCAGCTCAGGATCTGGACACACAGCTGAAAGTATTTGAGACGATCCGTGATGAGATAAGCAGCAACAGCTTTTACCGCACATCCTACTTAGCTCAAAATAAATACCACGAGGTCGAATTGCTTCACAATTTTGCACAGTATAATTCCTACTCTGTATTGTCCAGCGATTATTTTCTCTTTTATCGGGGAACCGACAGTGTATTTGCCAGGGAGGCCAAATATGAGCTCGACTACTATTTGAGTTCAATAAACCGCGTTGTCACAGAAGAATCAGAGCTGCATACTCTTACCCGTGCGCTGAATCTCATCTCCGACGTCACTCTGCTAGAGACCGGTGCCAACAAAATTATGATCGTATATCCTGTGCGGCTTGGCTCCGCAGGCACGACCCAGATCGCAGCCGTGCTTTGCTTTGTCATGGACCGCTCTGTCTGGCTGGAACGCGTCTTCTCCGTCTCCGGGAAGCAGACCGGATCACTCTCGATCTACTATCACGGAGAGCGGCTGGCCGGCCCCCAAAATACAGCTATCTCACAGCTACCGCTGGAGAAGGGCGCCATCTATTCGGATAAAAATTGGATCGTCGTTTCCTCCCCATCGGGTGATTTTCTGCTCTCAGAGCAGATTCCTCCCGGAGGATGGTACAGCGGCCTCAGCAGCTTTCGCGTCATTATCCTGGCCATGGGCGCAATCTCTGTGTTGCTGGTACTGCTGGCGATGTATCTGATCGCCAGAAAAAATCATGCCCCCATTCGCAGGCTGGCCGCCCAGGTGCGAGACATGCTTCCCCGTGACGGCTCCGCCGACGAGGCCAGCGAGCTGAGACAAATCGAATTTGCCCTACAGCAAACACATCAACAAAATAACCTAAACCAGCAATTGCTGGCCGATCAGATGAAGCTTCTGACAGAGCAATCGGATTTGCTGCGCCAGCAGGTTCTGCTGCTGGTGCTCAACGGCAACATCAGTGAAGGTGTCCGGCGGCAGCTGACAACCTTGCATCTCTCCCTCAATGGCGCCTATTACTGCGTATATTTGCTCCACTTTGGGGAAACTGTGGAGCCTGATATTCTGAGATCCATCGAAAAGCTTTCCGACGAGGACGCGACCTTATATGCGTTTCGGGTTGGAGAACAACAGGCGGCTGCCATCGGCTGCTTCGCCGTGGAGGATCTCACGGACGGCATTCCAAAACTGATTCAGGAAATCTCGTCTGCCCTGAATTGCGACGTAACCGTGCAGAAGGGTATGGTGGTTGACGCTCTCGAAAAAATGCCGGCTTCCTATTACACGGCTCAATGCAAGCCGGATACAAAACAGGAGGAACAGGCTGGGCCGCCCCGCCAGGCTTCGGGAGAATGGATTCCCTGCCGCTTTCTTGCCATGCTGCTCGACGATATTCGGTCTGGCAACCGCGAAGCAGGGCTTACTCACTTGCAATTGCTGCTCACTGACATACAGACCCGTTACACAAGCCTAATGTTACAGCGCAGTGTCGTTGCGGACATCTTAAGCGAAATGGTTCGGCTTTCCCATGAGCTGGAGGTGCCCATTCTCCCGGAAGAAACCGGTGCAATCCTTGTATATCAACACAGCAGTGCCGTCTGCCGGGATCTATCCGCGCTGGTCAACCGTCTATTCGACCGCCTGGATGAGCAGCGGGCACGCCTTGCCAGCGACCGGGCCATGCGAATCCGACAGTATATCGATCAGCATGCTCTGACATACGACATCAGCCTACAAAAATTGGCGGAGGTCTTTCAGCTTTCCACCAAGCAAATCAACAATGATATACGCTCCGTAACCGGTATGACCTACAAAGGATATGTACTCGACATTCGAATTCGCAAGGCCACCGAATTGTTGGCACAGCCGTCCCTCTCTGTGGTACAGATCAGTGAACGAATCGGATATGTGGATGTCTCCTCGTTTATCAAGGCCTTCCAATCCGCTACTGGCTTGACACCTGCCGCTTACCGCCGGGCACAGAGCGCCGCCACAACCATCGATCCCATATAAAAAAGCGGCTAGCCTCAATGGCACTGCCGCTTCTTCCGTTCGCTGTCTTTCATCCTGTACAATCTTCCGGCGGACTGTCTGTCCTTTATATCAATTCTTCAAACACTACCTGGCGAATCCTGGCAAAGGCTGCGGGAATCGTGATGGCGTCTAGGTCCTCCTCGCCAACCCACCGCATGGTCTCAAGGGTCGGAGCAGGCCTCTCCAGCCTAGCTTCATAGGCCTGCATCTGCCAGACCTGGTGGGAGAATACATGCCTTGCATTGACGAGATGCCTGGTGGGACGGATCTGTAAACCATAGGTTTCCCCCATCCTTTGCTCGAATTCCTCCTCCGTGCGGGCTTCGACTCCGGGGAATTCCCAAAGCCCTGCCAGAAGTCCTGTATCTGGCCGGCGAGTCATCAGCACCTCCCCTTTTTCATTGCGCAGAATGGCAATTCGCAGTTGAATTTCCTGCGGTTTTTCCTTCTTTCGCCGCAAGGGAAGGTCCGCCTGCGTTCCTGCGGAGTACGCGGAGCAATGGTCACAGATGGGACACTGTCCACACCGCGGCGTCTGGGGAATGCACACCATGGCTCCCAATTCCATCAGACTCTGCGCAAAGTCGCTAGCTGAGTCTTTGGGATAGCATTCCGTTAGGATATCCGTTATCACTGTTTTCGTCTTTGGCAACAGAATGTCCTGTTGGATGCCATACAGTCTTGCCATCACTCGGAGCACATTGCCGTCCACCGCGGGATACGGTTTGTCGAAAGCGATGCTGAGAATGGCTCCCGCGGTATAGTCCCCAATGCCGGGCAATGCCCGCACTGCCTCATATTCAGACGGAAAAATCCCTCCGTACCGCTCACAGACCACCCTGGCCGCCCGCTGGAGATTTTTCGCTCTCGAATAGTATCCAAGCCCTTCCCAAAGCTTCAACACCGCGTCCTCGTCGGCATAGGCCAGCTCCGCAATGGTGGGAAACGCTGCCATAAATCGAGTGTAATATCCCATCACCGCTTCCACTCTCGTCTGCTGTAGCATGATCTCTGAAACCCAGATGGCATATGGATCCTTTGTTCTGCGCCACGGCAGATCACGCTTGACGCCCCGATACCAGGTGACAAGCGCATAGGGCCAGTGGATCATTCGCCCACCGCCAACAGATCGTCAAGTAACTCCTGAGAAATGGATTTTTCTGAGAGCGCCTTTCGGAATTTTTTAGTGACTCCGCTCGCCTTCTCACCAGATGAGATTGCCAGCAATCCTAGAAGCCGGCCCTCCTTAACCGCGACCCGGCGATACTCATCGTCCCATCTCTGTTCATAGATTCTGGCCTCTGGGTCCTCGATATTGGAGGCCAATGCGCTGATAACATGAACGCCGAAAAATGCAATATCATTGACCATGGGCACTGGCGAATAGTCCGTACTCTGCCCCGCCATATTTTTTCCTGCACACTGTCCCTGAGCGTAGGCAGCGGACCACAGGGAAATGGCCGCAGGCTTTCCTGTAACGGGATCGACGGTGGTGATAACGTCGCCGGCCGCGTAAATGTCCGATGCGGAAGTCTCCATCCTTGAATTGACCACAATTCCCCGATTGATCTCGATCTCCGCAGTCTGCGCTAGCTTCACGTTGGCGCGGATGCCGACAGCTGCGATAAAAACCTTTGAGGGAAGGACGGTACCATCCTTGAGATGGAGACGTGATCCCTCCACGCGCGTCACCGTATTCTCTAGATGGAATACAACACCCTCCGCTTCCATGGCCTGCTTGAGAATCTCCGAGGCTGCCGTATTGCATATGGTGGGAAGGAGTCGCGGCGCCAGTTCCACCACATGTACCGCCTGCTTTGTGTAATGGCGCAACTCCTCCGCCACCTCCAACCCAATCAACCCGGCGCCCAGAATTGCCGCCTCTGTCTCCTCACTGACACTCTCTTTTACAAGCTTGGCGTCCTTTAATTCCAGAAAGGTGTGGAAGTTCGGATGGCTCTCCAGCCCCTCCATAGGGGGAACGAAAGGCTGAGCTCCTGTGGCCAGCAACAATCGATCATATGGCAATCGATCGTCGTTGGATAAAAAAATGTACTTCTCTTTAGGATCGATCCTCACTGCCTGCGTGTCCTTATACAGATGAATCCGTTTATCCTCATAGAAGCGATCTGGCCGGTACCACAGCTTCTCCTCTGCTATCTCACCGCCCATATACCGGGCAATCAATGGACGATTATACACGCGGTATTCTTCCTCCGAGACGATGGTAATATCGCATTCTGCATCCGCTTTGCGCAACACTTCCGCTGCCGATACGCCAGCAGCAGAATTTCCAATAATGACATACTGCATATGAACCTCCCTTTCTGGAGCGCTAGCGACGGGGCAAAGAGAAATTCGCGAAGGCGATTTCTCTTTTGCCACCAGAGCAATTTGTGACGCTCCGGCACAAATTGCTGTGTGAAAAATAAGCGATCGAGCTTATTTTTCACACTAACCTCCCTTTCTTCTAAGCATGGATGCGCTGCAAAACACAGCCGCCTCCCAAAATATAGCCATCCCTGTACCAGACGGCTGCTTGTCCTGGCGTGATCGCCCGCTGCTTCTCCTCAAACCGGCATTCCACAAGGCCATCCCCGCGCCGCACAATGGTGCACGGTGCTGCCTCGTGGGAATACCGGATCTTTCCCATGGCCTTCACCGTCTGCCCAACCGCAAGGTCCGAAAGCAGCATCCAATTGCAGTCGTCTGCCAACAGGCCAGGGGAAAAACAGTCCTGATCCTCCCCCAAAACGACTTCCCGCGTTTCGGGACGGATCTCTACTACAAACATTGGCCGGCCCATTGCGATTCCCAGCCCTTTTCGCTGTCCAATAGTATAATGGATGATTCCCCTGTGATTTCCAAGGACATGGCCTTTGGTATCCACAAAATGCCCCGGCTCCGCTTCCCTTCCCGTGTACTTTGTCAAAAATCCGGCGTAATCCCTGTCTTCCACAAAACAGATTTCCTGACTGTCCGGCTTGTTCGCCACAGGTAAGCCGATGGACTCTGCTATGGCGCGAACTTGCACTTTTGTGTACTTGCCCAAAGGCATGAGCGTGCGGGCCAACTGCTCCTGTGTCAGATTGTAGAGGGCATAGGTCTGATCTTTGCCGTGATCTGCTTTTCTTAATGTATAGCGGCCATCGGGCAACTGAACCACCTGGGCATAGTGCCCGGTGGCGATGAAATCCGCTCCAAGGGATAGTGCCTTCTGCAACATTGACTGCCATTTCACATACCGGTTGCAGGCGATGCAGGGATTGGGAGTTCTGCCCTGATAATAGCTCAAAGCAAAATAATCCATCACTTTACTGCGAAAGACGTCTTTAAAATTCAACACATAATAGGGAATCCCCAGAGTCTGGGCTACGGCCGACGCATCCCGGACTGCGGAAACGCCACAGCAGCCTCCATTTTCTTCCACATGGCAGCGATCCTCATCCTGCCAGATCTGCATCGTGACGCCGATAACGTCGTAGCCCTGTTCTTTTAGGAGATATGCGGCAACGGAAGAATCGACGCCTCCGGACATCCCAACTACCACTTTTTTCTTCGTCATAGCGGCCTCCTTATCTTCCTTTATTATACTACAGAAGGCATTCGTTTGTAAACGTATGCAAAACAAGAAACCTGCCTGTATTTTCCCCTCCTTGCACAAAATCATGTACTTGTGCTGCGAGGGCCATGACTCAGACTTTATAATGGACCTGCATCAAGGTCAACCCCTGTGGCGGCGCGGTAAACCCTGCCACCTCCCGATTTTTTTGCTCAAAAATCCAGGGGATGGACTCCGGTTGTCGCCTCCCCTCCCCCACTTCCAGAAGGGTTCCAACTAAAATCCGGACCATATTGTATAGAAATCCATTGCCTTCTAATGTAAAGCGTATCTCATCCCCCATTCGCTCCACATCCAGATGCCTGAGAGTCCGCACTGTCGACTTTTTGCTTCGCTTGACCGAGGAAAACGATTGAAAATCATGTTCCCCCAGGCAGTAGGCGGCAGCTTTTTGCATGGCTTCTGTGGAAAATGATCTGGCGTCCTGGTACACAAATCGCCTTTCAAACACATTGGGAATCGGACTGTTCCAGACGCGGTACCGGTATTCTTTGGATGTGGCCAGCAACCGGCTGTGGAAGCGCTCTGGTGCTTCTTCCACAGAGAGGACGGCGATATCCTGAGGCAGATACGCATTCAAGTAGCGCAGCATCTCTTCCGGCTTCATTGCCCTCTCACTCTTAAAATTCGCCACCTGCCCCGCCGCGTGGACACCGGCATCCGTCCGCCCCGAACCGTGAATCTCCACAGCTTCCCCCAGCATCCGAGAACAAACCTCTTCTAACTTTCCCTGGATGGTATTTTTTGTGTTGCCCTGCTTTTGCCACCCATCATACCGCGTTCCGTCATATTGAAGCCTGATCTTGTAGTTCTTCATCCTATCCCCCCTTCTATTTTCTCTTTATTAAACCACAAAGGATTCTGGAATGCAAGATTTTGTAAGCATTTTGATTAAGTCAATTGTAAATTCATAAATCTCCCTACAAAATCCGTGTTTATATTGCATAACGACTTCATTGATGCGGCAATCGAATACTTCAAGCAACTCATTCCCTTTATTCAGACGTACCGTTCGAGACGAAAAACAGAAGCATTGGATACCCTCCAAAAATTTATGGTAAATGACATCCAGCTTCTAGTCAAAAAAAGACGGCTAAAGTCTGATGACAGCCACGAAGTTCAGCTCGAAAAACAGGTATATAGTGTATGCCATCTTAACCAATATATCGTTGCAGACTTCTGCATTGACAAAAAATATATTTTTATCCTTGGCGTCGATTGGCCTAGGGTGTTTTCCCTTGCGCTCAATCAACCTCACGTCACTATGCAATCCGTCATGACTGCCTTAGGTCATCCCGTCAAGGTTGAGATTGTAAATGAACTTCGAAAGCGAGATTTAACCATATCTCAGCTAGCCCGCCGTCTGCATCTTGCGCGAACCTCTATTTCACGCTATGTACAGGATTTATTGAATGAACTTGTCATTGTTAGGTCACGCAAATCTGGTCCAGAGATTTATTATACTTTAAATTCGACATATCTGCGGTACGCAAAAGCTACCTTTGACGAATTTTTAGATCATGCGATTCTTGATTCTGATAAAGCTTTGTGATATTTGCATTCTGTATTTCGCCGCTTGACAAAAAATTCTCTTACTTTTAAATTCGGGACAAGGTGGGAATCGACTCGTTCGAGGATTCCCACCTTGTCCCGATTATAAGCGCCCCATTACTCTTCTTCCTCAATCTCCTCGATATCCTCCACCGGCGGCTTCAACCCTTCAATGGTGATGTTGTGCTTTTGCGCGTAGTCCCACAGCGCCGCGTGGATGGCTTGCTCTGCCAACAGCGAGCAGTGCACCTTGACCGGGGGCAGGCCGTCAAGAGCCTCCATGACCGCTTTATTGGTAACCTTCAGCGCCTCCTCCACAGTTTTTCCCACGACCATCTCCGTCGCCATGCTGGAGGTTGCAACCGCGGCGCCGCAGCCAAAGGTCTTAAACTTGACATCCTGGATCACGCCGTCCTCCACCTTCAAAAAGATCCGCATAATATCGCCACATTTTGCATTTCCAACAGTCCCTACACCATCGGCGTCCTCAATCTCACCCATATTGCGCGGATTCATAAAATGATCCATTACTTTCTCCGAATACATATCTTTCGTCCACCTTTCCACAGGATTCTTTGGTTGTTTAGTTCTGTGACTTGATAAAATCCTCATACAGAGGCGACATCGCCCGAAGCCGCTCCACAATGGGCGGCAATTTTTCCAAAATATAGTCCACATCCTCCATGGTGTTCTCCCGGCCAAAGGTCAGGCGAAGCGACCCGTGTGCGATCTCATGGGGCAGCCCGATGGCCAGCAATACATGGGACGGATCTAAGGACCCCGACGTACAGGCTGATCCACTGGATGCGTATATGCCCGCCATGTCCAACAAAATCAACAGGGACTCCCCTTCGATGAACTGAAAACTGAAGTTCACATGACCCGGCAGGCGATTCTCCCGCGCACCATTGAGGCGAACATACGGAATCCTGCGCAAAACCTCATCGATCAAGCGGTCTCGCATGGGGATCAACTGGGCCCGTCTTGCTTCCAACTCCGAAGTTGCCAGCTCAATGGCTTTTCCCAAACCCACGATGCCAGCCACGTTCTCTGTTCCAGCGCGGCGTCCTCGCTCCTGGGCTCCTCCGTGGATAAAGGAGCGGAGCTTGACGCCCTTGCGGATATAGAGGGCACCCACACCCTTTGGGCCATAGAATTTATGTGCGCTCAGGGATAACAGATCAATGTGCATGGCCTGTACATCAATTGGAAGGCTCCCCACCGCCTGCACGGCGTCCACATGAAATAGGATCTTCTTCTCATGAAGGAAAGCTCCGATTTCCTCAATGGGATTGATTGTCCCAATTTCATTGTTTGCCATAATGATACTGACCAAGATGGTATCCTGATCCACTGCATTTTTCAGCGCCTCCACGGAGACTACGCCATCCTCGTCCACCGGCAAGTAGGTAATGCGCTTTCCCTGCTTCTCTAAATACTGGCATGTGTGAAGGATTGCATGGTGCTCCACCGACGTGGTGATGATGTGATCCCCTTTGCCGGCATAACTTTCCGCAATGCCTTTCAATGCCCAGTTATCAGACTCTGTCCCACACCCTGTAAAGAAAATCTCGTCGGCCTTGGCGTTGATCGCCATGGCCACTTGTTCCCGCGCTGTCTCCACCGCCTGTTTGTTGCTTCTGGCGATGGCATATATGCTGGATGGATTCCCATATTCCTCCGTAAAATATGGCAGCATCGCTTCCAACACTTCTGGTCTCACCGCCGTAGTCGCGGAATGATCCGCGTAAACCTTTCTCTCCATTGCTACTCCTCCGTTTCCTGCCCTAAGCTTTGATTTCCTGATATTGCTTCACCATATCTGCCAGTGTTATGTTGTCCACTGTCTCGTTGATACTGTCTGTCACTTTCTTCCAAACATACTTGACAACGCAGGAATCTTCCCTGCTGCACTCTTTGTCGCTGGTCAGAACGCATTCTACAGGTATCAGATCCCCCTCGGCGGCGCGAAGGATATCGCCTACGCTCACGCTCTCCAAGGATCTCGCCAACCTGTATCCGCCTCCTGCTCCCCGGACACTCTCCACAAGTCCTGCCTTGCGGAGCTTTGGAAACAGCTGCTCCAGGTAGCTCTCCGACATGCCCTGGCGGCTTGCAATCTGTGATATCGTCACCACATCGTCGCTATAGTGAATCGCCAGATCTACCATTGCTTTCAGGCTATACTGTCCTTTTGTTGAAAGCTTCAACTGAATCACCCGCTTGTTTTTAATTCCGAGTATTTTACTCAGGTTTATATATAACATAACACCCCTTCACAATTTTGTCAAGGGGCTGTCAGTATTTTTTTCTGTTTTATCGCATGTATCGTATGACACGGCCTGGTCTTTGTGAATTTTGATAGATTCCCTGGTCCACCACCAAATTTCCCGCTACCATAACGTATTCAATTCCAACCGGCTTTGCGTCCGGCCGTCCTTGATCGGGATACACCGCCAAATCAGACAGCCGGTCAAAGTCAAAGACGGTGAGATCCGCGTCAAAGCCCTCCTCGATCTTGCCCTTCCCGGGGATAGCAAAGAGTCTCGCAGGCAGCAGAGTCGCTTTGCTGAGGGCCTCTTCCAGGCTCAGCTCCCCGCGAATTCGCACCATATCCTTTATGAACTTGGGGAAGGTGCCGGCAATCTGCGGATGTCCTTCTCCAGGTGAATACGCCCCCATGTCCGTTGACGGCATGGCGTAGGGACAGCGCAATGTCCGATGCGCTTCATCCTTCAAATGGTTACAGTAAATGATGGATTCATCGGGGTACTCGTTTCGTATCTTCGCGTATAACTCGAAGTCAAGGCGCTGACCTATGTACGGCCCTGTTGCCACCATCATGTCGTGAAAATGCATCCCATTGTCGTGGATCGTCTGAAGGTCATAGGTTGCGGTGTGGATGTATGTGGCCCAATCCGTGTACATCCCGCTGTCAATATGGATATCCAATCCAGCGTCCCTAGCTTTGTCCACAATCTCAAGGGCACTGTCCAGATCCCCTTCGCCATACTGGTACACAAAATGTGAAAAAAGCAGCCGCACCCCTGTATCCCTGGCGATACTGAGAATCTCCGTCAGGGAATCCAGGTCGTACCTGGTGAACAATCTTGTGTGAACCGGCATGACCCGGTCTTTGGCGGCGCACAGGGCGGCCAGCGCTCGAATCTCCTCCAGCGACGCGCCTGGGGAGTAGTCGAGTCCAAAGGAAATGCCACAGGCCCCCTCCTCCAGCGCCTTTTGCGCTAGGCACTCCATTCTGGCAATCTGCTCCGGCGAAGCAGGCACATAGGGATTCTTCAGGCCGGCTTCCCGGCGCAGGGAAAAGGAATGCCCCACGTATTCCGCCTGGTGAATCGGATATCCATCTCGCTCTTGCGCTTGAAAAAAATCTTCCATCTCGATGGGACTCAAGCCACAGTTCCCTCCGATGGATGTGGTGATTCCCTGGCAGGCCGCTAGCTCTCCCCCATAGGCGTCGCCATCTAAATGGGCGTGTACATCGATGAATCCAGGGCTGACGATGAGACCGCAGGCATCGATAACCCGCTTCGCTTTCAGCTTTTGCGCTGTTACCGCTACAATTTTATCGCCGCGTATGCCCACATTGAGAGGCCGCCGCCTTCGCTTCTCCGTATCGATTACGCTTCCATCATTGATGGCAAGATCCAGTTCCACCCTCATCCGCCTCCTCGAAATTTCTCCGACAGGGCTCGATGCTCTCACTCCCCCACCCGCCGCCGGCCCAGCGGCGTGACCAGAGAAAGAGCTCCCTGCGGTCCATGGCTTGCAAAGGATTGCCCACTGGATCTTGTAACAGCCGCTCTGCGATTCCCCGAATCTGCGCAGCCGCCAGCGAATGTGGCTCCGCTTCCCAGACAGTGCGCCCTTTCCCGGCAAGCCGGTGAATCTCCCCATCGCAATGAAGAAAATCCAGAATCTCCACCCCTGTTTGCCGGCTATACTCTGTCAAACGCTCCTCGGTCCTACCATCCTCCGCGCCGCTGCCCAGCAGGCGAATGGGAAATTCCTGACTTTTCCTGATTTTCAGTATGGCTGTCAAAATGCTGTTGGCAGTGGAAATGGAGGAGTAGGCGCCACTGGTCACGATGATGCTCTCTTGCATTGTTCCGTCTCGCACAGGAAGACTATATCCCGTACAGGGAATGTCCCCGGAGATATCGTACAAAATAAAATCTAGCCCCAACTGCTCCTCAATCCGCTGTTCTCGCAGAATTTCATCTGCAATGCTGACACTCCGCGCCTGGCAGCCGCAGCCAGCTGCGATACCGCCTAGTTCCAGGCAGTAGACGCCACACGGGCTCTCTGCGATATACTCCTTTGCCGAAACGGTATACTTTTCCCGGTACTCCTCCATCATGGCGGGCATCTCCTGGCCCTTCATCAGCAGGAAGGTCGAGGTCATACCGCAGTCATTGCCAATCTGCAATACACCATATCCCATCCGGGCCAAAGCCTCGCTGAGGTTGGAGAGTATCACGGATTTTCCTATGCCGCTTTTACCTGAAAAACAGATTCGTTTCGCCATGCTGTCCCTCCAAATTTTTGATTGTCTGTCATAGGCCGGTACGTTTTGGAATAGGATGGTACCAGACTTTTGAAAGCAGGACACCACATGCGAAAAAACTCATTTCTCACTGGAACCCTGATTCTTGTAGCCGCTGGCCTCATTTCCCGGCTCCTTGGATTTCTGTACCGCATCTACATATCCAATATTATGGGATCGGAGGGTATGGGACTTTTTCAACTCATCTCTCCGGTCTATTTCCTTGCCTATACCTTCTGTGCATCGGGCATCTATCTCGCCATATCCAAACTGGTGGCCGCTGAAAAGGCCAACCGAAATGATCGCAACATGTCCCGGATTCTCTTGGTCGGCTGTTCTATGGCCGCCATATCCAGCCTGCTCTTTGTGGGGCTTCTGATAACCCAGGCGGATTTTATCGCCGTTCACTTTCTCCATGATAACCGCACCGCCTCCTCGATTCGAATCGTCAGTCTGGCGCTGCCCTTCTGCGTGACCTCTTCCTGTATTAAAGCTTATTTTTATGGTATTCAAAAAATGACTGTCCCCGCCATCGACCAGGTCCTCGAGCAGGTGTCGAGAATGCTGGTCATCTTTTTTATCGCGCCGCTCATGGTTCCCAAAGGGCTGGAAGCCATGTGTAAGATGGCCGTCATCGGAACCGTGGCCGGCGACACCGTATCCTGTCTATACGCCTCCTGCGCCTATTCCTGGGAGCGCAAAAAAAATCGCGCCTCCGCCATGGAGGGACAGCGCAAGGCGACTCTTGCCCTCATAACATCTCTGTTGGCTATGGCGATTCCATTGACAGCGAACCGCGCCATCTCCCAGGTTCTATCCAGCTTTGAAAACATTATGATCCCCTCAGCCCTAAAGCGGTATGGCCTGGACGCATCGCAGTCTCTCAGCCTCTTCGGTGAGTTCAGCGGTATGGCAATGCCGATCATCACATTCCCTTCGCTTCTGACCAGCGCCCTGTCCATGAATCTCCTGCCCATGGTCGCCCAGGCACAAGCCGTATCCAACAACCACCGGATTCAATCCGCGATTTCCAAATCCCTGCGCTTCACTTTTTTGATCGCTTTCCTGTTCACGGCGCTCTTCGCCACCTTGGGACGTCCCCTCGGTCTTTTTCTCTATCATCAGCCCACTGTGGGCAATCTTCTGTTCATTCTCTCATTTTTATGCCCCTTCCTCTATCTACAATCCACTCTCGGTGGCCTGCTCAACGGATTGGGGCTCCACAATTATTCATTTCTCCACAATCTGATTAGCGATGCCCTGCGAATCCTGATCCTTCTATACTTCGTGCCTCAGTATGGCTTCAACGCCTTTATCGCCGGCATGTTTCTCAGCAGCATTCTGGCGTCCATTCTAAATCTGCGCAAACTCCTATCGACTGCCAACATGCGCCTTTCCTTCAACCAAATTTTCTTCAAACCGCTTTTAGCCGCGGCCGCCTCGATCCTCGTCAGCGTCTTTCTTGGCAGCCATCTCATCTACCCGCATTTTTCTCTGCCGGTCTCCATATTGCTGCTAGGACTTGTCTGCTCGCTCCTCTACTTCCTCGGCGTTCTGGGCACATCGGCCCTCTCCAAAAATGATATGCAGGAGATCAAAAAAATGATCCACTAAAATTCGTAAGGGGTCTCCTGATACACGTAGTAATTGAGCCAGTTGGAAAATAGGAGATTGGCGTGACTCCGCCATGTTTTGATGGGAGTTTTGTGGCAGTCATCATCGGGAAAATAATTTTTGGGCATGGCGATAGGCAGGCCTTTGTCCAGGTCCCGGAAATACTCATCCTTTAGCGTATAGGAATCGTATTCAGAATGTCCTGTTACGAAGATTTGCTTCCCATCCAGAGACGAGGCCAGATACAGCCCCGCCTCCTGGGACGTACAGAGTATAAGCAGCTCCGGATGTTTTTCCATCTCTTCCAGGGGCGTGTAGGTATGTCTCGAGTGGGGTGCTAAAAACTCATCATCAAATCCTCGGATCAGATTGAAATTTTCATGAATTCTTTTGTGGCGAAAGACTCCAAACATCTTTTCCGGCAGCTGTTTTTTGGGGATACCATAATGATAATACAGGCCGGCCTGGGCCCCCCAGCAGATGTGGAGGGTTGACGTGACGTGGGTCTTCGTCCACTCCATGATCCTGCACAGCTCCGGCCAATACGCCACATCCTCGAATTCCATCATCTCCACAGGCGCACCGGTGATAATCACGCCGTCAAATTTTTGATCCTTCACTTCGTCAAAGGTTTTATAAAAGGTCAGGAGGTATTCTTTCGACGTATTCTTGGCCTCATAGGACGAGATGGCTAGGAGCGTAACCTCCACCTGCAAAGGTGAATTGGCGATTAGCTTCAGGAGCTGCACTTCCGTCTGCTGTTTCAAGGGCATCAAATTTAGAATGGCGATGCGCAGTTCCCGAATATCCTGATGAATCGCCCGTTCCTCCGGCATAATGAAGATCTGTTCCTTCATCAAGATCTGGGCAGCCGGCAGATTATTTGGCACTTTAATTGGCATGGCATTGCATCCTTTCTATGGATTCAGGTCCGGACTTGACTAAGATGGCAATGGAACCCCCCTTACTGCCAACAAGGGAGATTCCACTCCACATTTAAAACATAGGGATTACAGCTCCGCCGTATTTGGTCTCAATAAAGTCTCGGACTTCATCGCTCTCCACTGCTTTGATCAGCGCCTGGATCTTCTCCGAATTCTCTGTGCCGCTGTACACCGCGATGACGTTTGTATACTGTTTGGCCAGATCGGACCCCCGATCCTCCTGTACCCCCTCCAACATGTAGGAGATCACATTCCCCGAGAGTGCATAATTTGAATTGATCACGGCCATGGCCGCATCGTCCAAGGCTCGAGGCAGTTGTTCCGCCGCTAATTCGGAGAATTGGAGATTCTTCAGATTCTCCACGATATCCAGCGGGGTCGCTTCCAGTCCAACTCCCTCCTTTAGCTTGATCAATCCCTGGGCCTGAAGCAGATTCAGGGCTCTAGCCTCGTTGGTCGTATCATTGGGGATTGCCACTGTATCGCCATCCTTGAGCTCATCCAGCTTTGATATGGATTTGGAGTAGGCGCTCATGGGCTCAAAGTGGATGTAAGCGGCAGCTAGGAGCTTTCCATTCTTCTTCTCATTGAAATCCTGCATATAGGGTTCATGTTGGAAGTAGTTGGCGTCCAACTCCTTGTTGTTCAGGGATTCATTGGGCAGAACGTAATCTGAGAATTCCACGATCTCAAGGGTGTAGCCTTCCTTCTCCAGGAGAGGTTTGGCAGCTTCTAAGATCTCCGCATGGGGAGACGCCGAGGCCCCGACTTTGATCGTCTTGTCTTCTTTCTTTGAGCCGCAGCCCGGCAGGCTGACGGCCAACAGCAGCGCAAGTGCAATATACCATAGTTTCTTCATAGCAAAATCCTCCTCTATTTATTTCGTTTATCAATCACCCTCGCCAGGGTGTTAAACGCAAACTGTATCATGGCCACGATAATGACCAACAAAACTACCGTTATCCACATGACATCGCCCTGATACCGCTGATAGCCGTAGCGGATGGCGATGTCTCCCAGGCCTCTCCCTCCGACGGCTCCTGCCATCGCCGAATACCCCACCAGGGTAATGGCCGTGATGGAAACTCCACGGATGATGGACGGAACCGCCTCGGGAAGGCATACATGCAGAATAATCTGGAGGTCCGAGGCCCCCATGGCCTTGGCCGCCTCAATCACGCCCCGGTCCAGTTCCTCCAGAGAACTTTCCACCATCCGCGCCACAAAGGGAATTGCCGCCACGATCAGCGGCACAATGGCCGCTGTCGGGCCAATGGCCGTCCCTACGATCAGACGAGTGAAGGGAATGAGGGCTACGATGAGTATAATAAAGGGAATCGACCGGCCGATGTTAACGATCCAGGACAGTATCATATTCAGCCCGCGATTGGGCCGCAGATTGCCCTTCTGCGTTATGTAAACCCAGACGCCCAGGGGAAGCCCAAACAAATAGGAGAAGAGCGTGGACATGACCGTCATGTAGAGAGTCTCCAGCGTCCCTTTAGCAAGGATTGGAATATAGTCAACCATGAAATCCACCTCCCAATCCAAGTAGGCGTCTCGTCGCCTCGGCTCTGGGATTCGCCATGACTTCGCTGGTATATCCCTGCTCCGCCACGCGGCTTAAATCCAGAACCGCCGTCTTGTTACACACTCGCTCCACCACGCCGATCTCATGGGTAATGATGACGATGGTAATGCCCATTCGCTTGTTCAAATCCTGTAGGAGTTCTAGGATGGATGCCGTCGTGAAGCTATCCAGCGCGCTGGTTGGCTCGTCCAGAAGCAATAGCTCAGGATTGGGCGCTAATGCCCTGGCAATGGCGACCCGCTGTTTCTGACCGCCTGAGAGCTGGGCGGGATATGCTCCCTCCCGATCCCCCAATCCGACGACTTTCAACAGTTCCTGCGCCCTCTCTCGCCTTTGGGTTCTAGGCGTTTTGGAAAGCCGCAGGGGAAATTCTACATTCTCCCGGACCGTCTTTTGCATCAAAAGATTATAGCCCTGGAAGACGATCCCCAACTTTTTTCGCTGCTCTTTTTGTTGCCCTTGCGTTAACATTGACACATCCTGTCCCTGGATCCAGACCTTGCCGCTCGTCGGCTGCTCCAGCATACCGATCAAGCGCAAAAGTGTGCTCTTTCCCGCCCCGCTCATTCCGATAATACCGAATATATCGCCTTTGTCCACATGAATCGAGACATCCTGCAAGGCTTCCTGCCTGCCGCTTTTGCTCTCATACACTTTCGTCAGGCCCTCTGTACGAATCATGGTTCCACATCCTTTCCGGAAAATAAAAAACTCCCATCCCCTATCACAGCCGAGGACGAGAGCGAACGCTTCGTGTTACCACCTTGGATTCGCGCCTGCCTCACAGCAGACGCCTCATCAGGTACGAACCGGCGAGGCGTAGAAACGCCAGCTTTATACCCTGCCGCTATAACGGGCGGTCCCGTCGCCGTCTCAACACAAAAGTCTCAACCGCGCGGCTCAGAGGCCATCTTCAGCGCTGCCACACCTGCTTCCTTTCACCGTGTCGGAAGCTCTCTGCCAGGTCATCTCAGCGCCTACTCTTCTCTTCATTGCTTCTTTTTGTAGCTTCCATTATATCAGCCATCACGCTATTTGTCAAGTTTCGAATTTGAAATCTACAAGTTTCAATCCCCGGATTATCCACCCTCTTCAAGTGCCCACCCCAGATGCATTCCCCAATCTTCTACCACATTGCCCAGGATCCACACATCCTCATACCGCAGTGTGGCTTTATATTGGACAAAGGTAAAGTCACCGTACTCTATATTCTGGATGCCAATCTTGTCAATCTCAACGCCGTGGTACTCGCCAAAGGCCTTCATCGCGTTTTCTATACTCCACTCTTCCCCACCCATAAACTTCCAATCAGGCTGGTCAAAGTAAAGGGAAAAATCACAGATGGCGCCTGTGTACCCGTCCAGATAGACCAAGATATTAGGGAAATTCAGGAAATCGTATTCATCGTTTCCCTCCCCGAAATCATAGATATACAGTATAAAAAACCAAAAATCATAGCTGAGCGCTGGAGTATCCGGGTCATAGATTGTCAAGAACTGTGGAGAGACCTCATATTTCATGTGGGCAAAATACTCAGGCAGAATGCCTAGCTCCACCCATGTATCCAGTTCCCTCTTACAGGCGTCAAGGGCTCGCTCCAGCGTCAGCTGGGTCTTCTCCGTCGGATCGGAAAACAAAGCCACGCCCTCCCTGCCGAGATAGGTAAAGAGCCGCCGCTTTTCTTCCGCCGTGACGCTGTATTTATATCCCCCATCCGCCGGATTGAAACTCTCTTCATACATACGGCCGACCAGCGCATCCTCCGCCTTCTGCATCATAGACCAGGGAAGCCATATGGATGTGGCGATGACAGCAGCCAGCAGCATACCAGACAGCCCATACCGAATCACACCGCTACCCTTCATACTCACCTGGCTCCTCTCCAACATCGATCTCCAATTCCAGCCATACTCTTGTACCCTTTCCCACCTGACTCCAAAAAGATAAATCGGTATCATGAAACCGCGCGATCTCCCGGCACAGCGATAGCCCTAGGCCTGCTCCATGCTGTTGCCGCGCCCTTGACTTGTCCACCATATAAAAGGGCTCCTGGATTCGCCCAAGTTCCGTCTCTTCCATTCCGCGCCCTTCATCCCGCACTTCAACTCGATACCGTCCCCCCGAAACCCGGCCTTCGATTGTTATGGTTTGTTCCGGCTGGGAAGCCTTCCTGGCATTATCGACCAGATTGAGCAGCAGCGTTTTGATCAGATCCGGCTCCACATGCAACGCGGCTTCTTGAGCGGAGACGCGGAGCACAACGCCCGCTTGATCGCCTGCGGGGCGATAGATGTTGCAGACTGACTGCAACAGCCACTCTGCCTCAACACGTCTTTTTGAAAAGTCGCCGCGGCGCAAAACAAATAAGTCCAACAGCTTAAAGGACAGCGCTTCCAGGCGCTTTCCCTCCCCAAAGATATAATTTGCACAGACGAGCTGCTCTTCCTGGGACAAGGGGCTGGACCTGAGCATGTCCGCATATCCGATGATGGAAGTCAAAGGCGTCTTGAGCTCATGGGCAAAATTAGCGGTAAACTCCTCCTGCCGGTGCGCCGCCTCCTCCAATGACAGGATTTTTTCCTCCACGGCTTGGGCCATCCGATTAAAATCCTGGGCCAGCTCTGACACCTCATTGTGTCCCCGGACAAGCACCCGCTTAGCATAGTCCCCCCTGGCAATCTCTCGTGTTCCGATCGAAAGTTTGCGAATGGGTCGCGTCAAAAAATAGGAGAGCAGCCAGATCAAAATGGCGCTAAGGGATAGAATCACCCCTGTGAGCTGCACCAGGACCTCCATCTGCCGGTGCCTTGCCAAAAAGATATCGGAGATGTCGCGGCTCAACTCTAGATATACGGCCCTCTCCCCCGCCGTCACCTGGCAGGCTATATCAATCCGATATCGTGCCTCTTTCCGCACGACCCGGTAGCGGCCGCTCCCCCCCTGCAAACCCTCCAGAGAGATCAGGTCCTGTTCATCGGAGGAGCTTTGAAATAAAACCTCCCCATTCGTTCCCCGAATCCAGAACGAATAGGAGTGGGGAAGCCCGCTTTCTTTTAATTTGCTGCCGATGCCCTCGATCTTGTCATCGCTCAGCTCCCGTCCAGGCGTATTGGCCGCCGCTGTCTCATAGGAAAAGCGAATAAAAATCAGGTCCTCAAAGGATCGCTTGACCTCCCGCTCCATGGTCGTTGTGAAGCTATCCTCCACCAGGTAATATCCGCTCGCTGACAGGGAGATGGCGACGATGCACAGGATCGTGACAAAAAGTTTCCAAGTAAACCGCATATTCGGATCATCCTTCCAACCGGTAACCGACTTTATAGACCGAGCGGATTTTATGCTCCCAGCCCATTTTCTTTCGCAGGCGCTGCACATGCAAGTCCACTGTACGGCTGTCCCCTATATATTCGCTCTCCCACACACGCTCAAATATCACTTCCCGGAATAAGGCAATGTTCCGATTTTGAACGAACAGCAGCAACAGCTGATATTCCTTCATTGTTAGCGCCACGGGGCGGCCTGCTTTCTGAACGATTCTGGAAGCCGTGTCGATGGTCACGTCCTCAAAGGTAATGATTCGCTCGCTCTTATGGTACCGCCTGAGCACGACCTCGACCCTGGCAAGCAACTCCACGACGGCGAAGGGCTTGACCAGGTAATCCTCAGCTCCCAGGTTAAGCCCCTTGACCCGCTCCTCCACAGACCCTTTGGCTGTAATAAAAATCACCGGCATCTCCAGTGTCCGAATATACTCCATCAATTCGTATCCATTATATCCAGGCAGCATAATATCCAGAAGAATCAGATCGTACCGCTTGCGCTCCAGTATGTCTGCCGCCTGTTTTCCGTCATGAACCACCTCGCAGAGATATCCCTTATTGGTTAAATTCATTTTGATCAAGTCTGCGATGGGTTTTTCATCTTCAACAATAAAAATCCGTGTCATGATTTCCCCATTCACCCTCATTCTTACGCCTATCCTACCCTCAAAATGTATCATTTTTGTATCCTGCGGACAAAATAGGGATAAAACAGGCAGAATTTTATTGACGATTTCCAAAAAAATGATATACTTATAATACATCTGCAAACGTATTCTATCCAGTATTCTACTCTATTTTCCTTTTGAATACAATAGAGTACGCTTGGAAATAAGAAAGGAGGGCCTGCCTTGTTCAAGGAATTGTTGCTGCGCATGTTTCGCCGCCTTCGACACGACGACATCACGGCATACGCAGCGCAGATTACATTCTACATTGTGCTTTCGCTCTTCCCTTTTCTTCTTCTTTTGACAAACATTTTATCCCGCTTGGATTTCGCATCCTTTGATCTGGAATCCATCTTCGACATGCTTCGCAGCAGCTATGTAATCCCCAGCGCGGCCATCGATGTGATTGAGACCGTTTTTTCTGAGATCAGGCTTGTCAATAACTCTCTGTCACTCTACATCGTCGTCATCATATGGTCTGCATCCCGCGGCGTCCGCGCTATTATGACAGGCATGCAAATGTGCTATCGGACCCGCGAATCTCGCTCTCTCGTAGTCAAATTTTTGCTCTCCTTTTTTTATACCATCTCCTTTGCCATTATGATCGTGCTCTTTCTCGTCCTTGTATTCTTCGGAGACTGGTTTGGTCAGCTTCTCTTCTCGTACCTTCGCTTGAATCAACTGTACATTTGGATATGGAATCTCTTTCGGTATTTAACACCTGTGCTATTCATGCTTGTGACGTATCTTCTGCTCTACCGGGCGATCCCCAACAAGCCCCTGAAATTTCGCAATGTCTTTGTCGGCGCTTTATTTGCCACAGTCGCCAGCTTCCTGGTCAGTCAGCTGTTTTCATTTTACGTGGGCCGTTTCGCCAATTATTCCGCCCTGTATGGCAGCATCTCCGGCATTATCGTCATCCTTTTATGGCTGTATTTCATCAGCAATATCCTCATGCTGGGCGTCGAGTTAAACGCTGTGTTGTACGAGATGGACGAGAAGCCATGATCGATCGCCTTGCAGCTGACACCACAGCCAAAAAGATCGATCCCGATACCTCTGAATGTAACGCACTGCACCCCACGGATCCGGCGTCGCGATAGACGATCGAATCCGTGGGGTGCAGTTCACCTCTCCGAAACATGTATTGAAGATACGTTCCAAACTTATGCGCGAAACGCCTTACTCCAACAGAACTCAGCTGTTACAGGCCTTTCCGCCAGTCAAACTCCAGCGCCTCCAGCAGGCATCTCGTCAGAATCATACTGCCCACATGGTTGGGATGGACCCGGTCCCACGACATGGAAATGGGGTCATACTGTTGAAAATATACGTCCATGGCCGCCTGCGTATCGGCAAGCAGCACGCCGTACTCCTCCGACAGCCGCTTGACCACAGCGCCGTACTGGTCCGTGCTGGCGCGCATTGCGTCTTTCCGGTATTGCTCCATATAGAAGGGCGTCATGAGCACCAACCCCTTTACATCCGGTAGCGTCCTCTCAATGATGGCCCGAAGGTTGGCCTCGTACTCATCCACATAAACATGCTGCTCTTTGTGCAGGGGGCGATCATACTGTCTCCATATATCGTTGATCCCGATCATGATGGTCACCCAATTGGGCTTTAGCGCCATGGTGTCCTCTTCCCAGCGGGCTCTCAGATCCCGGCTTGTATTGCCGCTAACTCCCATATTTATCACCCGGATGTGGCGTTCCGGGTACACGCCGTCCAGAAGCGCCCCCACATTCTGCGCGTAGCCATTGCCAAGGGAACCCCACCCCTCGCCATAGGGTCTCGCCCGTCCACAGTCTGTGGTTGAGTCTCCCTGCAAAACCAATACATCATTTGTTTCGATCCGCATTTGTATCCTCCATTCCGCGATAGCGTTTCCATCCCTTCTATTGTAGCGGAAAAAAATAAAAAGTCAACCATTTTTCTTAGTTTCGGCGAGATAGGTTAAATCAGATAGGGAGAAAAGAAATATTCATAAATTACTTGCATAGATGGGCGTGATGTGGCATAATATAAGTAAGAAATTCTTACTTGAAAGGAGACTGTTCAAATGGGTATGCAAATATTAACCGTTTCTTCCAAAGGCCAAATTTCTCTACCTGTTGCCATCCGTAATCTGCTGTCGATTAATGCCGGGGATAAACTGGTAGCATATACTTCAGGAGATGTCATCATGCTTAAGACGTTAAAACTTCCTTCCGCAGAAGAATTTGAAGAGTCGCTGGATGAAGCACAGAAATGGGCAGCTTCTGTCGGTTATACTGAAAGCGATGTCGATGATATTATTAAGTCTACAAGAAGGAAGAAAAGGATATGAGAATTGTGGTGGATACAAATGTCCTGATCTCTGGCGTTTTTTTTGGTGGATTTCCCAGAAAAATCCTTAGCGCTATTGTCAATAGAAAAATGACGGCTTGCGCTACGACTGAAATCGTTAATGAATATGAAGAAGTTGTACAAGAGATGATTGTTCGAAAGAAAGGGCATATTAACAGGGCAATCCTTGTTCCGCTGATTGAGGTTATGGAAATTTTTGAACCCATTTCTTATATTGAAATATGCCGTGACCCGGAGGATGACAAATTTTTGGAATGCGCAAAAGATTCTAACGCTCTATATATAGTCAGCGGCGATAAAGATCTCCTTGTAATTAAACAATATGAAAATATCCAGATTGTTACAGCAAGAGATTTTTGCGAAAAATATCTGCCAGATTGATTCATGGCAATATGATACTTTATTAACGAGATTAGGAAAGGCAGGAGAAAAAATATATACTCCTGCCTTTATAACATCTTTTCTCCTTATCTGATTTAACCTATGGATCATGAAAGATTCAGAAAGCCCATTTCGACACCGGGATAGAAATGTTTTAAAATCTCGTCCCACGAGATCCCCGCATCGATCATCCCCTTCACCCCTTCCTGACTCATCCCGACACCGTGGCCATTGCCGCCGCCGTAAAACATAATGCTGACCAGGGCGCCTTCTGTATTCTTCGTTTTTTCCATGGTAAAAAAAGCGCTGGGAAGCAAGGAATAGTTGTTGACTGCGCTTCCGTCCTTTCGGTTTAGTGCGATCTCGCCTCCATTTCGGTCCACCGGCGCTAAAATCGTTCGGATGCTATTTTCCCCCCCGATCTTGACTGTCCGATCGCTTCCCACAATGAGAAGCTCGGTTATGATGCCGCTTTCCGCTCTGGAGTAGGCATATATATCCTGCAAAACACCCACGGATGTGACAGGTTCACTTTCAAACACATCCCCTTTCAGGGTTTTGATTAAGTATGGCCGGGATTCGGACAGAGAGCCGAGGGCCGCTTCCACCGACGCCTGAAGCTGTGCCTGGGTCATGGTCACATTCCACCGGAACCACGGGCTCTCCTTATCATAGGCGTTGACGTCCATGTTCTTTATAAACTCGTGAAAGGCGTCTTCCTGGCTTAGATCGCCATAGTCGCCTTCTGTGTACTGAGGTTGCCCTATCAGATATGCGGCCGACGCCGTCGGAAATTCTTCTGTTGCTGTGTTTGCCCACACATCGCCGGCGCTGGCCGTATGCCCACAGGAGGTCGAGAAGAAATTCGCGGAGACCGGCGTTTGTTCAAAGAGCAACAGCATTCCACGGGTCGCCTCCACCCCCGCGATAGAAGTTTCATTTTCTGCCACGCTGTTATACACCTGACAGCTGACGGAATCATCCACATGCGCTCCGTACTGCGCATACCTCTCCGACCCCTTCCACTGGTTATAGGCATAACTGCGGGAACATACGGCCTGCACTTTCGCCGCCTCGACTCCGTACCCCGTCGGCATCTCTGACGGGATAACCGCGTACAAATACTGCTCAAAAAACACCTCATTGACCAGGGTATACCCTCCCTCCTCCAAGGCGACTTCCAGATTTCCCCGGTAGGATGGATTTCCCCCGTCACCCTTCGTCAATGTCTGCACTGTGAATTTGCCATTCTCCGAGGCAGAGCAAAAGATAAACCGTCCCTTTCCTAAGAGATCTGCGTTTTCCTCCGGCGAGATGGTCACCGCCTCCCCCGCTCTGTGCGGGTAGATCTCCTCCCCCGCCTGTACCCAAAAATCCTGATCACAGGAAATCACCGCGCTTGCGTGGAGGTAGCCACCTTCTGCATTTTGTAACACGACTCGGATTCGCTCTGGGAAGGAAGGAAGATCGGATACCGTTACAGCGCTGACATTTCCATCCGCGTTTGTAAAGATCTCCGCCTCCTCCGCTCCTAAAATTGCATTGGTTACAGGTCCTCCATCGGGTTGTTCCGGAGTAAAGGCTTTCGCTCCCTCCGCCAGCAGCAATCGTCCTTTCGACGTATCCAACGTTCCATCGTAGACTCGATATATTTTGACCGTGTACGTCTTTTCTCCCTCAATTAAAGACGTGTTGATGGAAACCTCGGATGTGTTCCCGCTCTCGTCGGATTCTGATGATGTTGAATCGCTTCCTTGCTCGGAACCCTTTGCATCATTGAGTTTTATATAGACGATACCTGCGATGATCAATAGAAGTGCTACGAAAATGTAAACGCTTTTTCCCGATCCCCCTGCATTTGACCCGCGGCGCGGCCCCCTCTGATACGATCTTCTGGATCGATCATAGGATCTCGCCCTGTCGGCCGCAGGCCGGTATTGTCTTGGCTTTGGCGCATGGCGTCCAATGTCTCGTCTTGGTATATCGCGAAATACTTTCATGGTAGCCTCCGTTCACCGCCAACAGCGGCTTTTTTGCTGTAAGATAGCAGTAACAAGGGGGACAATCCTTTCTTGTCCTTCTTCTTTCCATATATATGGCCGGAGGCTAAAAAAAATGCATACCTTGTATCATTTCCCCAAAGAGTTTCTGCCACACAAAAGTCAACCCCGGAGCCGCCTCTCGGGGACAAATCGCACAGCGCCTTCTCTATGAAACTGACTACCCTCTGCCAAATGGCAAGGAATTTTTAAGATTCGATTTCAAAAACTGAGCACGTATCAGGTATAGGCCGCAAAAAAAAGGTTCCACTGCTCAACGTAGCAGCGAAACCCCGTCTCCATAGCTGACGATTAATACATGGTCTCAATGAGATCGCGGACAATCTGGACGGCCCTTTTCACCTTGCCCTGATTTCCTTCCAACGTATAAATATCCCGGAAAATAAATTCGATCTCACATCCCTTGGCCACCCGCAGCGTATGCGCGATATAGTCCCGGAATGCCTCTTCATCCAAATCTTTGCCGACTCCCAAAAAATTCGGGCTCGGTTTTCGGGAATAGATGACCGGCACCTTGCGGAGAGCGTCTCCCATAATCTCCTCATTACACCACGCAGAGCATGAAACCTTGCGGAGATTGGGCAGGGTGGAAAGGTACGGCTCCCAAATGGCATCCACCGGCTCACAGCACCCGTAGTACACCAATCCAAAGCGGGACGCCAGTTCTTTATAATAGGGAAAGACCAGCTCGCCATACATCTGCGGTGAGATGGTGGAGCTCTCCTGGGAATTCATGTTGACCCAAAGATTCTGCGTCACAACCTTGTCCCCCGTCTGCTGAAGCTCGTTGGTAAAGCCATAACTGCCAGCACCTGCATACGTATTTCCGTTGTTCATCACCAACAGGCCATTGGCCTCCTGCCAATCCAGGAACCGCTGGATATCCTGGACGAGAAATTCCATCAGCTGCTTATATCCGTCCGGATTGGAGGCCATCTCGATGAGCATTGTCTCCAATCCCATGAGCTTCTCCGCCTTATTGCTGGGCATGACGTGCCATTCCAGGGAGCTATTTCCAAACACCACAGGAAGACAATCCCCAATGGCATCCTGTGCCATCTCCATGCGAATGCGATCCACCTCCGGGTCATACCGGTAGACTGACGGTTTCAATTTAGGAAAATCTTCCTCTAGATCCTCGATAATCGGCTCATACTGATAGGCAATGGATTCCTCTGCCGGCCGTATCGTCTCCCAGTCTTCGTCGAATTCCCGAAACTCAATGGCACGGTTTAGCCTGCAGAAATCTGGCGTTACCTTATCATCCCCCACCATCTCATGGTTGACAATCGCCATCTGCATTGTATACTCCAACTCCTTGGCGAGAGGGGTTTCACATTGGCTTGGCGGCAGCAGATCCTGCTGAAAGGACAGCTCTTCGATGACCACCACTGGCTTTTTCCTCATCACCGCATTGTGATCATACCACAACTGCTTTCGCTCCTCCATAATGGGAAGATGGGCGTATTCCATCTGTCTCTTAGCCAACTCCCGCAAATATTGTATTTCTCTTGGCGTTATCGCGTCCATTTAGCAGCCTCCTATATACTTCATAAATCTTTCTCTATATACAGTATACCGAATCCCGCTCCCCGGTACAAGGTAGAATTTTATTCTTTTTGGTATACACATACGAATTTACATCACGTCCGCCTCCCAGCGGACTTTATAGGAGTAAAAAAGGATGCCGCACAATTGTCATCCCACTGTGGCAGCATCCTTCGCCGATTTTCTTATTCCAGTCCCATCTCCTCCGCCGTAACTTCCACGGCGCCGGAGGTATCCGGAAGGGTAATGGTCACATCCTGACCTGGATTGTTGACATCCAGCGTCATGGCAACATCCATCTTGCCACTCTCCGAGCCGCTCTTCACGGTCATCTTAAAGGTCATGGCCAGCTGTGTCATATATCCATCTTTGTTCACCGATACGCTCTCCGCTATGTCATCCACCGTGACGCCGCTTAGATCTGTGTTCGCGAGGCTCGCAAATTCTGAAAGCGCTCCGTTTTCATCCTGCAGGATTTTCGACAGCTGATCCTCCTTAAAGGTGATGGTATATTTGGTACCGCCATCCACGGACTCTGTTTTCACCGATTTGACCAATTCCTCAGTCAAATTGGATGTATTCGCCAAATCCTCCGCCGTATTCCCCATAAAATTCTCACTGTTAAAATAGCCTTCCGGCATCGGGCACTTCATCATGATTCCCATTACTTCCATGTACAGATACTCTTCATCATTAAAGTATGCAATGTCGATGGACTCTCCCTCTGCCTCCATATTCATGGTAATGTACATCTGAGGGGCGGTATCGAGAGCCTTCATCTTCATGTCCATGGTGATCGGGATCTCCATGGTCTCGCCGTCCGCATCCATCTTCATCGTCATGGAAACCTTGGCGTCCAAAGCATTCTGCTCCGTGGATTTCGTCGATGCCTGCTGAATCTTGTCCAAATCAGCCTTGACATCGCCGCCACCTTTGGTGCATGCGGTCATGGAAACGATCAACATAACCGCAAGAAGTAACGCATACATCTTCTTCATTTTAAGAAACTCCCTTCTACTGAATCAAACTGTGTTCCAAAGGACATTTTACATGATTTTTATCCAGATGTCAAATCCAGCCCAGGGAAAATTACGGCAGTGTAAACATGTCCGTAGGCGCTCCCCTTTTTGTCAAAAATACTGAATCCTTTCTCTCTCCCAGGCGTTCCTCCAAAATCGTCTGGACCGTTTCCATTGCCAGCTCTGGGCGATTGTTCTCCTCGCTCAGATGCCCCAACAAAAATGTCCCTCTGGCATTTTCTACAAAAACCTCCGCGAGAATACTGCCACAATCCTCGTTGGAGAGATGCCCCAGATTGCTTCGGATTCGCTTCTTCAAAGGCCATGGATACCGCCCGTGCATCAGCATATCCACATCGTGATTGCTCTCGACCACAGCGAGGTCACAGTCCATCAGCCTGTGCTTCATATCCGATGTCACCATTCCTGTATCCGTCATCACCGCTATTTTTCGACCGCCGCTCTCAAAACAGTATCCGACAGGTTCATTGGCGTCGTGGTAAATAGAGAACGCTTCAATGCGCATATCGCCCAGCCGGTATCCCTTACCGGTCCGGATGGTCACAGCCAACTCACCGGATACAGGTCCCAGGCTCCTCTCCATCCCTTTCCACGTTCCGGCGGTGGCAAGAATCGGGACTTTATAGCGTCTTGCCCAGACTCCGATGCCTCGGATATGATCTGAATGCTCGTGGGTAACAAAAATCCCATTGATTGAAGCGGGATCGATTCCAACGCTTTTTAATCCGTCCTCGATCTGCCTCGCGCTAAGCCCGAGATCCACCAGGATTCGATATTCCCCACTCTCGATGTAGTGACAATTTCCGTTGCTGCCACTTGCGACCGAACAATATCGCATACGCTAACACCCCTGCCCCTTCCAAAATTCTTTTACTATCGGCCCTATGGACCGCGGTGTGACCCGATAGCACGGAAACCAATCCTTTGGAAATAAATCTCGATACCGGCTTTGTCCAAAGCGCTCATCCATGAGCAAAATCACCCCCTGATCCTCCTCTGTCCGTATCACTCGACCTGCCGCCTGAAAAATTTTGTTGATTCCCGGATACATATAGGCATACTGAAAGCCCAGCCCGCTGCGTTCCTGTATATAGTCCTGAATCAGGTTTCGTTCCAGCCCTAATTGGGGGAGGCCCACACTGACGACAGCAACGCCGATCAGCCTATCCCCTTTCAAATCGATTCCCTCAGAAAAGACGCCGCCCAATACACAGAAACCAAGCACCGCGCCCTCTTCCAGAGCAAAGTAGGAAAGAAACTCTTCCCTGTCCTCTTCGGTCATGGCGCTTTCCTGGCGCACCGTTCGCACCTGCGGATACGCGTCGATGAAAAATTCATAAATCAAGTTCAAATATTGAAACGAGGGAAAGAATACCATATAATGTCCTTCTCTTGCCATATAAAATTGATAGAGCATCGAGACCACTTCGCTCCGAGTCCGCTCTCTCGCATCATAGGTGGCCCGAATTCCGTCCGCAATCATAACAAGCTTTTTCTCTGGGTCAAAAGGGGATTCCAGGGCGATTGCCTTGTCCCTCCCCTGCCCTCCCAGCAAATCTTTGTAGTACTCGATGGGCGTGAATGTGGCAGAAAAAAACACGACGCTCCGGACGCCGGCGTACACCTCCTGTAGCTGCTTCGCCGGGTGGATACAAAACAATTTCAAGAGTAAATCCTGGCCTACCCTCTGCCCATAACAGAGATACCCATCTCCATAGACGTCCCAGATCCGCAGAAAAAACAGGACATTAAAATACAGCTCCATGGTCTCCTGGCCTGCGGCGGCACCATTTTCCAGCAGATACTCCTCACAGGCCTGAGAGAAAAGAGTACAATCATAGTACAGCTTTTCATCGGGCGCCTCCTCAATTCCATAGTCCGCTCCATCAAACCGCTTCTGCAGCGCCAGAAAATCCTGATTGATCCGGGTTAAGCTCCTCTTCAAGCTCTGAAATTGATCCTGCCCGCTGTCTGCCTTTAGCTTCTTATGAAACTCCATAAAGGACCGCTTTGATATGTGAGCGCTGAACATGTCCCTCGCCCGATCCACAAGATTATGCGCCTCATCCACCAGCAGAACATAGTCCCTCTTTTCCTCCTGAAAGAACCGCTTCAGGGACGCCGTGGGATCGAAGGCGTAGTTATAGTCACAGATGATCACATCCGCCCAGAGAGACAAGTCCAAGGAAAACTCAAAGGGGCAGACTTGATACGCCTCGCTCCATCTCAAAATGGATTCCTTGGAAAAGCAATCTTCCGCCTCCAAAGCCGCGTACAGGGCCTCATTGATCCGGTCAAAATGCCCCTTTGCGCGAGGGCAGATATCTGGATGGCAAAGGCGCTCCTCCATAGGGCAGAGCTTGTCCTTGGCCGTCAGGGAGATGGACTTCACCTTCAATCCCTCCGCCCGCAAAATCTCCAGCGCATTGCGGGCCGCTTGTCCCGTGACATTCTTCGCGGTCAGATAAAAAATCCGCTCCACCTTTCCCCGCTCAAATGCCTTAATCGCGGGGAACAAAGCGCTCATGGTTTTCCCGATTCCAGTGGGGGCCTGCAAAAATAATCGCTCTCCCTCCGCAATCGCCTTGAAGATATAGGCCGCCATCGTGCGCTGTCCCGGCCGGAAGTCGGAAAAAGGGAAGGATATCTGAGCCGCGCTATCATTGCGCCCCCGTTCCCACCGCTCTCTCCAGATAAGCCAGATTCCATACTGCTTGAGGGCGTCCTGGAAAAAAACTTCTAACTCGGAAAAGGAGAAGTCATCATCAAAATTTCGCACCTGCTCCGTTTCCACATGGCAGTAGACAAGCCGCACCCGCATCCGCTCCAAGGAATGCTGCTGCGCGTACATATAGGCATAGCACTTAGCCTGCGCCAGATGTGTCGGGTTCACCGCCAGCCGTTCCAGAGAGAGATAGGTGGACTTGATCTCGTCCACAGTCCAGACCCCTTCCTCCTGAAAGATTCCATCGGCCCGTCCCTCCACGACCATATCCACCTCCGGCGTCAGCTCCATCCGGTAGCGCAGAAACACTTCCTTCTCATATCCATCCGGCGCTTTCTTCTGGAGCTTCTGATGAATCCTTGTTCCTTCCTGCGCCCGCTGGGTTCCGGAAAAGCCTCCGGCAATATCGCCACTGCGGAATAAAAACTCCACCATCTGGCGCACAGGGATCCGCAATTCTTTTTTATCCCCCATCGGCTTTCCTCCTTCCCAAATTCCCTACAGGATAAAAAGTTCGCCTGACGGCGAACTTTTTATTACAACAAATAATACGGCAATTCCTCTTTTTTGCGGCGCGCTGGCGGATTTACCTCTTTGGGCGCTGCCTTTTCTGCCACTTTTTTCTTTGCTGTAGAGGCACTCGCCGCATTCCTGGTGGACGGCGCTTTCTTCGCGGTGGTCTTTTTAGCCGCCGCTTTCGGCTTGGCTTCGCCCTCCTCTTTCTTAGGGCGTCCTCGCCGCTTTGCCGCTGCCAGCTTCTTTTCCTCCTCCGGCTGTTTTATCGCGTCAACAGCCTTACCCGCCTCCGCGACGGTCTCCTCTTGCGTCTCCACGGCTGCCGCCATCACTTTCTCGTCTTCCATGTCCGTTTCCTCCATTTTATCAAGACTCGTTACCTTCTGTTCCATCTGTTCAAGGTCTATCTGTTCCCTTTCACGGGGCTGAAGAATCGGGATATCCTGGCGCTGCTCCCCCCCTGCACCATCGTGAAGGACCTGATCCACAAAATCATCCATGGGAAACCTGGTTTCCAGTGCCATCTGCAAAATCGTATACTGAGGACGGATCTCTTTCCCGCGGAGGATCGCCTGCCGTACCACTTTGGCCGTAATACCTGGCAACTGCCGCCAATCCACAGTGGCCCCTGTATGGAACATGGCCTGTTTCATCAAATCCAGGCGGGGCAACATGCGGGTAATCTCCTCATCGATCTGTGGTTTTAGCTGGACTAAGCGTTCCAGCCGCTGTAAACGGACGTCCCTCTGAAAATCGTAGTCGGCCAGAACCGTAGGCGCCGCTTTTCCATAGACTTCCGCAATCTCCGCCCTGTCAGCCTCCTCGTCGAACTGTTCCAGGAATCGCTTTGCCTCCTGCTGGGGGATGGTATAGGGAAGAAATTCTCGGTAGAGCTTATCCAAAATCATCGACCCCACCCCAACTTTGACGCCGTGGAAAATCGGCGGTTTTCCTGACAGCTGTAGCCACATCTCCCAAAAATGAGACAGATGATGCTCCGCGCCGGAGGCGGCTCTTGAGGAACCTGTATAGCTCATATAGATTCCGGAGGCCACAAGTCCCTCCATCAACCGCTCTAACAGCTCGTCGGCGAGTGGTCCCTCTGTGGGAGCTTCAAGGGCAAGCCTCATAACTTGGTCCGTCGTTTCCAGCATGCCATCCGCTATGAAGGCACAATAGTACTCTCCATTTACCAGATGGCTGATCCTCCACTCCAGGATTGCATTGTACTTAGCCGCCATATCCCCGATTCCCGCTAAAACCATGGAACGGGGCGCTGTCTGCATAATCTGTGTATCCCCGATGATCACAGCGGGAGGATCATAGTACTCAGAAATCTTGATATCATTCTTTGTGAGAGCTGCCACGGTGGAGGCGTAGCCATCCATGGAAGGCGCGGTGCCGACGACCCACTGCGGGCATCCCGCCGCATGGGCAACTGCTTTACCCAGATCATTGAGCGTTCCGGAGCCGACAGCGATGAGCACCGACGGCCTCTCCCCCAGCTGTGCCACAGCTGCACACCCCTCCTCCACCGCTCTCTCGTCCGCCTCCAGGACGCCATCCCGGTGATATACATGGGCATAGGTTCGGAGCGATTGCTGTCGGAGCATTTCTTCGATGCGCTGGCCCGCTACCTGCCACGTTGTCTCGTCCGCCAGCAAGAAGGCGCTCTCCTTCCCCTGTTCCTGCATAATCTCTGGAAGATGGTCCAAAGCCCCTCTTCCAATGATAATTCGATCGATGGCGGCTTTGTGCTTTCGTCCGCACTGGCAATCGATTTCTACATTGAGCTTCCCTGCAAAGATTTCTTCTCTAGACTCCATCGTGACTCAACTCCATTCTCTCACTCTCAGCAGCATCCTCCGGATTCAAGACATACCCTGTGTTGGCAAAAGCCCTCTCCGTGATCTCCTCAGGGTACCCGATATACTCCAGAATTCGAATGCCATTTGGCTTTGTCAGCGGTCCTTCCTTCAACTTATAATCGAAATCAAGGGAGTCACGGGTTACATTCTCAGAAAAATGATAGCTGGTGTAATCTGCATCCACATTCTGCGTAATCTCCATATCGTGGGTCGCCACAATGACCAATGTGTTCCGCTTGGCAAAGTATTGCAGGAGGGCCGAAGCCGCTGCCACCCTTTCCAGGGGATTGGTCCCCCGAAAAATCTCATCAATGATTAACAGGGAACATCGATCTTCCTCCAGGACATTGACCATCCGCAGAAGGGCTTCCGCCTCCGCCATATAATAACTCTTTCCTTCCAGCAGATCATCGCTAGGGCTGATGGATGTCAATACATTGAAAAATGACGTCTCATACTGTTTTGAAACGGTGGTGTAGATGGTCTGGGCAAAAACAGAATTGATGGCGACAGTGCGAAGAAAGGTGGACTTACCCGACATATTAGAACCGGTCACCACAATATTCTTGTGATCGATGGTAATGGAATTATAGACCGGATTGCTCAGCAGCGGATGCCCGACGCTCTCAGCGCGAATATACTGCCCCGCCTCAACAAACTTGGGCTTGGAGAAAATTCGCAGTCCTCTCCTGTAGGAGGCGACAGACTGAAATGCATCCAACTCTCCCAGCTTCCGATATAGAACGCGCAGGACCGCCACATCCTCTTCCACATGCTTTAGGGCTCGCAAAAAACCTCTTGCCTCCGAGAGAAACAACATCTTCGCATATTCAGAAAGTCCGAAAGGATCACCGCCGCCCAGGCCCACACTCCTGGCCTTTTTCAAGATCGTCGCGCACTTGACCGCACATTTTCCAAAAAACTCGTTATAGTCCTTTTGCAGCTGTGGATATCCCAGCTGCTCAATCACCTTCGCCGCATAGATCATCTTTCCGATGTACTTGATAGCGGGCATGGTGGCTTCCGTATGGGCGTTGAGTTTATTGTGGAAGACGGTGTTGACGATGAACATTATCAGAATCGGAATCAAGGCCCTGACTCCGATCAGGAAAACCGACAAAATTGAGAGGATCATGCAGACCGTCAAGACCGGCGCCCACGATGCGTAATCGGGCAAGCTCGGCATTCCTTTAAATAAAATAGAGGCTGCGCCATCATAGCCCTCTTTTCCTAAGAAATAAAAAACACAGGATAACTTCTCCCGCTCGTCTTTATTGTGCTGGAAAAAATCAATGAGCCGATCCCGCCTCTTGAGCTCCGCCTCATCAAATTGAAGTGTCCGCAGCGTATTGTACAGCACCTGCTGGCCTGACGATGAAAATGTCCGATTCACCTTGCGAAAGACTCGATTCATATCCATGTCATTCCACGTCTGGTCATCCAAAATCCAGTCTCGCTTCTTGAGCATGTCCACGAAAAATTCTTCCATGTCCTCGAACACCATATCGGTATCCTCATCTTCTTTGCCCCATTGCGATTGAACAAATTTGAAAACGCTCTTCTTGAATATCTTTGGCAAATACCGTTCCTCCCTTGCACTCACGCCTTAGCTATGCATTCGTATTCATTGTATCAAATTCTAGCAGACAACACAAGAGGTTTATCATTTTTTTCGGTTTTTCCTGTGGTCATAAAAATACCCGCCAATTTTTTCTTCTATTGACAAATCGCCTGCTTTGACGTATGATATAACCGTCATATATAACAGTGTTATAGGCGGAGATGGCGTAATGAGCGAAGCAGAGCAGACAACATTAAACTTACTTCTTTCGGCGGCTATGCAGGAGTTTCTTGAAAAAGGGTTCAAGTCTGCTTCCTTGCGAAATATTGTCCAAAAAGCGGGCGTTACAACCGGTGCATTTTATGGTTACTATAACAGCAAGGAAGATTTATTTGAAGCATTGGTGGGTGAACAATACGACTATTTTATGAATTGCTTTTGCAGAGCACAGCAGGAGTTTGCTGATTTACCGCCTGAGAATCAGCCAGATAATCTTGGCCGTATCTCCGGTGAATGTATGCACGATATGCTTTTATATGCTTACGAACACTTGAATGAATTTAAGCTCATTCTCTGCCGTTCAGAGGGAACACGTTTTTCAAAACTCATCGACGAAATGGTTGAGATCGAAACAAAAGGAACACATGATTATTTAGCGGTGCTTGAAAAGCTGGGCAGGCCGTCGCCGCCTATCGATGAGCGGTTAGAGCATATATTGATTACAGGAATGTTTAACACATTTTTTGAGTTGATTCTACATGAAATGCCACTTGAAGAAGCGGAATACTATCTAAAAGAGATGCGAGACTTCTACACCGCCGGATGGATCAAGATTATGGGGCAATAGGCCATGGCAATCTGCCCTCATATCATATAGAATTTTGGGGAGGTCTCCCAATAGGGAAAAAGACGGGCAATTAGCAATCGCTTCTTGCCCGTCTTTTTCTGTACTCCATGTCAACGCCTGTCATGGTTCTACTTTGTAGCAATGTGCAGTCTATTCAACTGTCACAGATTTGGCCAGATTCCTTGGCTTATCTACGTCATTTCCCAGCTTCACCGCCATATAGTAGGCAAATAGTTGCTGCACGATATTGGCCAACAGCGACGCAGCCATGGGATGACTCTTGGGAATCCAGATAACCTCGTCTGCCGCCTCTGTCACCTTCTCATTTCCCTCCTCCGCAATGCAGATGACCTTTGCACCACGGGCCTTGACTTCCTTTAGATTGCTGACAGTTTTCTCTGTCAGCTCCTGCTGTGTGATCAATCCGATGACCAAGGTATCACCGTCAATCATGGCAATTGGCCCATGCTTCAGCTCCCCCGCCGCATATGCTTCACTGTGGATATACGCGATCTCTTTCAGTTTCAGCGAGCCCTCCATACTGGCATAATAGTCGAGTCCGCGGCCGATATAAAACACACTTTTTTGTACTGTGGACGCAACGATATGGCGGATCGATTCCGCTCGCTCTAGAATTGACTGGATCTCCTCGGGCAGCGCGTACAGCTCCTGCCGCAGAATCGCAAACTCTTCGCGGGATAGCGTTCCTTGCATCCTGGACAAATACAGAACCAACAGATACATGGCCGCCAGCTGACAAGAGTATGCCTTCGTTGAAGCCACGGCAATCTCAGGGCCTGCCCAGGTATACAAGACGTTTTCCGCTTCCCGGTCCATGGTCGATCCCACAACGTTCACAATGGCCATAACCCGTGCGCCGGCCCTCTTTGCCATTCGTAGCGCCGCCAGCGTATCCGCCGTTTCCCCCGATTGGCTGATCACAATGACCAGGCTGTGAGAGTCAAGAACCGGATCCCGATATCGAAATTCCGATGCCGTCTCCGCCCACACGGGGAGACGCGCCATCTTCTCCAGCAGGTATTTTCCCACTAGACCGGCATGATAGGCCGTGCCGCATGCCACGATATAGATTCGATTCGTGTTGTCCAGCTCCTCCTTTGTAATGTGAATCCGATCCAACTTCACCTGTTCCTCGTTCATTGACAGTCTTGGCACAATTGTCGCTCTGACCACCTCAGGCTGCTCGAAAATCTCTTTGAGCATGAAATGCTCATATCCATTTTTCTCCGCCGCCTTTACATCCCAATGGACGTGGAAGATCTCCCGCTCCACTTTTTCTCCGCCGGCCCCGTAGATTTCAATGGTCTTTCGGCCCAAAACCGCAATCTCATTGTCATTTAATAGATAGATGTCTCTCGTATAGGGCAGGATGGCAGGGATATCGGAGGCAATAAAGTTCTCTCCGTCCCCTCTGCCAAGAATCAAAGGGCTATCCTTTCGCACGGCGTACAGCCGCTCTTCGTCATCCGCAAAGATAACCCCTAGCGCGTAGGAGCCCCGCATATCGCCAGCTGCAAGTCGTATGGCTTCCATGGCGTTGCCACATTGGCGGTAGTATTGATACATCAGGTTGGGAATCACCTCCGTGTCCGTCTCGGAAGCGAAATGAACTCCCTTCGCCTGCAATTCTTCGCGCAACTCGCTAAAGTTTTCGATGATTCCATTGTGAACCACCGCAATATGACGCCCTTCATCCAGATGCGGATGAGAGTTCACATCGGATGGTTCCCCGTGGGTTGCCCAGCGGGTATGGCCGATTCCCACATGTCCTTCCGGGAATTGGCACTCCTCGATCTGATCTCGAAGATTCGAAAGCCGTCCTTTTGCCTTTCGGATCCGCAGGCCTCTATCATTGATCGCGATTCCCGCCGAGTCATAGCCACGGTATTCTAAACTCGACAGGCCATCTAAAATCACATCCGTTGCCCTGTCAGTCCCGATATATCCTATTATTCCACACATACAAGTCCCTCCCATGCTATCTTTACCAAAGCGCACTTAAGTATACTGTACTATATGAAAAAAAACAAGAAAAAGGACGGCGTTTTGAAATTTTTTATCGATATGGTATAGACCATTGTTTATTTTGGTCTATACCATATTTCATTCCAAAACGCCGTTCCCCTAGCCGTTTACCCTCGATTTGATTCCCAATCTTATCTCAGCCGCTTACAACTGTCTCATTTCACATTTTCAATAGCTTTCGCAATGCGGTGTGCGTACGCCTCGATCTCCTCTGGATGTTCGCCTTCCAGCATAACGCGGATCAACGGTTCTGTCCCCGAAGGACGGATCAACACCCGCCCAGCCCCCTTCAATTGTTTTTCAACAAAGGCGATCTCCGCTGAAACCGCAGGATCCTGCTCATATCGCTCTTTCTGTTCCTTTGTCGCCTGCACATTGAGTAAAACCTGAGGCAGCACCTGCATCAAGCCCGCCAACTCCTCCAGTGGCTGGTTTAACTCTAGCATGGTCTGGCATACATGGAGGGAGGACAGCAGACCGTCCCCTGTCGTATTGTCATCTAAAAAGATGACATGTCCCGATTGCTCGCCTCCAATGTTATATCCCTGCTCAAGCATTCTCTCCAACACATAGCGGTCTCCCACCTTAGTGACCTCCAAATGCATCCCCGCCTTCTCTGCAAACAGATGCAAGCCCAGATTGCTCATAACTGTCACGACGATGGTATCTCGTTTTAGCAGTCCCTTTTGTTTCATCTGCGTGGCACAGAGGGCCATAATCTGATCGCCATCCACAAGATTGCCCCTGGCGTCCACAGCCAGGCAGCGGTCCGCATCCCCGTCAAAGGCAAACCCTACATCGTACGCGCCCTCTCTCATCTTCCGCTGCAATGCTTCCATATGGGTAGAGCCACAGCCGTCATTGATATTATACCCATCCGGCTTAGCAAAAATCGCGCTGACCTCAGCCCCAAGCTTGCGAAATGTCTTTTCCGCCGTCTCGCTGGCAGCTCCGTTGGCGCAGTCGAGAAAAACCTTTAGCCCTTTAAAGGATGCAGCGGGAATCGATGCGGCAAAGTCAACATAGTCTGTCACGGCCTGCTCGTGTATGTCCTCCACCCGGATTTGCTCTGGCTCCAGCATCGGCCGGGCAAGCAACCCCTCCTCCTCAATGCGGGCCTCGATGGAATCCTCAACAGCGTCCGGTAACTTGTATCCCTCGTGGTTAAAAAATTTGATCCCATTGTCCTTTGCTGGATTATGGGAAGCCGAGATCACAATCCCCGCGTCCGCCCTGTAAAACCTCGTCAAATATGCAACCGCCGGGGTTGGAACCACGCCGAGCAAAAGCGCCTTAGCGCCCGTTGAACAGATGCCCTTCACCAGCGCTTCCTCCAGCATTGGCCCAGAAAATCGAGTATCCCGGCCTAGCACAATGACCGGCTTATGGCGCCGATTTTCAGCCAGAACCTGCGCCCCAGCCCTTCCAAGCGCGTAGGCCAACTGTAGCGTCAACTCTTTTTCATACAAACCCCTAACTCCGTCTGTTCCAAATAATCGTCCCACTTTATTCCCTCCAATTTTTTCTATCGTCCATTGGCTTTACTCCACCCACATTGAAAGACTTCGGTACAACAAAATTTCGTCCGCCTTGCGGCGGACTTTTAGGGGAAGAGATGGCCGCCAGCCCTGGCGGTCATCTCTCTGCTTCTTCTACAAATCAGGAATGGGTACGGATGATCCCGTTTCCGGCTGGATCAAACTCATCTGAACGGATACGACTGGCTCCGACCCATATATCGTCACGCCCTCCGGCAGTCCTGTGACCTCCAGCTTGACCGACTGGAGCCCCTCCAAAAGTGCGCTGACGTCGATTTTACCTTTCAGATCGGCTACCTCTACAGCCTCCAGATCCTCTTGAAGGCCAGTAATACTGATATTCACACTGTCTGCGGGAATTGACGCCTCATAAAGGCTGCTCAAGCCTACAATCTCGATCTGATCCCGCGGCAGTGTGAGATTGGCGACTTCCTTCTTCTTGACAGTAAAGGTCAGCTTAACTGTCGTAGACTCGGGATTGTACAAATGGACCGTCCCCTCCGTCGCTTCCTCCAGCATGGCCTCTAAATCGTATTCCTGTTCAAAATTGCTTGTACAGGTATCCAGCTTCACCTCCGGAAGCACTATGCGGTCAATCTTCGCCACATCCACCTCAGATCCGTAAACCGTCACCTGCTTCTGTGACAGCCCGGCGTCATTCATGTAGACATAGCCATCCGGCGTGTCCCCTGTAATATTGGATATAATCGAAATGGTCTTAGTCTTATAGATGGACACGTATACCGACGCCAAGTTGGCAGAGACCAGTTTGAAGGAATCCCTCGGGATCGTATTTCCATCCTTGTCCAGAAGCAATACCTCACCCTTTGCCGGCATGCTAGCCGTCGCGCCGTCAATGTTGACGATGACCTTCGCAGTCTCGACAGCGTTGACTTTTGACTCCGCCCCATAGATACTGATGACATCTGGGGACGCATACACTGTGGAGTCATCCTCCAGCCGGACATACCCCTCCGCCGGAGTCCCCTCGATCTCATATTCGAGAGGCAGATTCACCGTAATATTGCTCTCCACCTTTACCTCGATGGTATGCACATTCTGGTTGTCCACCAGCTCAAAGGTTCCCGCTTTCCCAGCGTTCAGGGAATACTGGATATTGACCTGACTCTTGCCCGGCTGAATGTTTTTAAAATCAGCGGTCGCCGTGATGTAGGAGGATTTGAAATCGTCCAGCTCAGAGCGCCTTCCCCGGACCCAAACGGCAACGGTAAAATCGCTGGGATCGTACTCAATGGTCTGATCGTTGTTGCTCTCCGCTTCCTGCTCATTCAGGATCTCGACTTTGACCGTGAACGCTCGCTTGATGATGGGATCCTCCAAGTTGATATAAAGAAACCAAGCCAGCGTCGCGCAGACAATGGCGATCAGCTTCCAAATCCAGTTTCTCGTAAAGAACTCCAGGATCTCTTTCTTCACGATCCATCACCGCCCTTCCTGCGCATGAGCCTGGCTTTCAGCTTATTCACTTTGCTCCGCTTCTCTCCCAGAAGCTCCCTCCGGATGAAATCTCCGTCGATATGGCGGTAGAGCTGGCCACTGTACGCCATGGAAATATGCCCCGTCTCCTCCGAGACCACGAATATCTTGCTGTCGGAGATCTCGCTGAGGCCTAGCGCCGCCCGGTGCCGGGTCCCGAGCTCCTTGCTGATCTCCTGATTTTCTGACAGCGGAAGATAGCAGGTTGCCGACAAGATGCGATCCTCCCGTATGATCATCGCGCCGTCGTGGAGAGGGGTGTTGTGTTCAAAAATATTCATGATCAGCTGAGAGCTTATGGCGGCATCGATGGGGATTCCCGTCTGCTCATATTCCCCCAGCGCGACTTCCTGTTCAATGACGATCAGCGCTCCCGTTTTCACAGAGGACATCTGCTCCATGGCATAGACCAGCGCCTCCACATTCTCTTCGGACAACGTGTGGGATTCCACATTAAAAACCGAGGACAAAAAGCTCCCGCGGCCGATCTGCTCCAGCGCCCGTCTAAGTTCAGGCTGAAATATAATGATGACCGCGATAACCCCTACATTGATCGTAGCCTTAAAAATCCACTGTGTCATATTGAGCTGTAAAACGATCGAGACACCCGCAAACGCAAAAAGGAAAAAAATCCCCTTGAGGAGAATCCAGGCTCTCGTCTTACGAAACCATATCAGAAGTTCATAGATGATGAAGGCTATGACTAATATATCGATGATATCCGTAATCCGTATGTCTGGAAGCGCCCAGGCGCTGATATTCGTATCAACCTCAAAGAAAGACCGAACAAACTCTTCCATGGTTACACCCCTGTCTGCCACCGCCCTTGCCTTATCCGATAGCCTTCTCTTATTATACCATTCTTTCCGGCAAAAAAAAAGGCCGGATCGGGAACTTATATAAAATTTTTCTGGCAATTACTTTACAATTTTCGAAATACTAGCGCCGTCGGGCGCACTATAAAAGCGGAGGGCCAGCGCTCCCTCCGCTATAATGCTACTCCTCTTCATTGTCTTTTTTCTTGGTATCGAAGGATTTTCGAATCGTACTGATAAGCGACGGCTTATCCTGCTTCGCGGTTCTGCTCCTCTCCTCCGCGGGCCGCGCTTCCCTCGGCAACGGCTTTTTCTCAGGGTTCCTAGCAGGCCTCTCCCATTCTGACGCGCGAACCGTCTCCTGTGCCGCGTCCGCTCCGGTAATCTTCTTGATTTCTCGCCGCATCTTGCCCATGTTGATCTTGGGAATGACCTTGACATAATAATAGTAGTCGTCATCCTCAAAGGCAATCTTTTGCGCGGCCTGATAATTTAAAGCCATGTGCATGAATTCCAACAGCCCGATTAACAGCAAGCTCAAAAGGCTCAAAAAAATAATGGCAGCATACCCGCAATCCAGGCCCAGCGCGATTTTTCCCACAATAAGGCATACCATCCCCATAACCATTCCGACAGCTATGGAAATGTATTGGATATAGTCCATGCTGATCTTATTGAGCAAGTTGACAAGCAATACGACTCCCGAAAAGACGAAAACTAAAAAGATGAGCGTCTCATTGCGGAAAATCTGTTCCAAACTATATACCACAACATCCGATATCATCTTCGGCAGGGCGTCCAGGGCGGCCTGCTCCATCTCAAGAAATTTGGGCAGAACCTGAATGAATCCCCACAGCAGAGTTCCTCCTATGATTGGGACAATGGCTATACTTCCCACAAAAAGCCCGGCAAACAGGGGAACCAAAAGATACATTTTTAGGTTGATACACAGCGGCACTAGCAGCAGCATGTAAACATGATCGGGAAATAACCTAGCAATGGTAATGTATAGGATAACTAAAAAGACGCCCCCTATGATACCACCGATAAGTGAAACCTGTGTCATATTGACAATAGCTAAAACAAATGAAAGCAATACTCCACATCGATGTGGCAGAAGCACTGCCGCCATGGCCAGAAGCATATGGACAGGAAGGGCGTTATAGATTCCTTTACCCGTAAAGCCATCGTACCCGCTGACCAGTTGAAAGACCAGCAAAAAGGCAGCGAACTTCAGCAGAATCTTCAACACGAACTCATACTGCTTGATGAGCTTCGCAACGATTCCTCTGACCTGAAAGACCGTTCCTAGATTCATTCTCATTCCCCTTACTCCATGGTATTGATCTTATCAATCTGACGGTAATACGCGTCGAGCCGCCGATTTGCCTTGTCGTACCGAGGGCCATATACGCTGGATGTGATAATGGAAATGATGATGCCCAGCGCCAGATAGATCAGCACCGCTTTTATGACAAACCCTTGATAGTCATAGTGCAAAAGATCGACCGCTTGATTATAAACTTGATCAAACATATACGCCACCAGGGAAATCCCGTAGAAGATCGTAAGCCAGATCTTCGATTTCAGTCTCTCCATTCCGATATAGTCGTTTTTATAGTAGCGCTGAACGAAGGCGTCCCTGCGATAGTACCGTTTTTCATAGATTGCCGCCTGCGTCATCATCCGTATCTTTTCTTTATTGATCATCGAGACACATCCTTATCTAGACTTTACGCTCGCTGTTCTATAATAGCACAGGATCCCACTGTTTGCCAGTCTTTTCACCTTTTTTTAATAAAAATGAAATCATTCCCAGGCTTGACTACAGCCCTCACCAGAGCCGCCCAGGCAAGCCCTGGATGCTTTTCCAATTGCTGTAAAGGGCCAAATAGCTTATATATTATAGCAGAGATGCACCTTTTCTGCAAGTCCTCTTTTCAATCCTCTCCTTTTTGTACCTATAAAAAAAGTTCGCTTCGCGAACTTTGGAAGAACCTTCGGTTCTTCAGAATTGCGTCCGCCTTTCGGCGGACTTTCCTATTGGAAAAAAGTTCGCTTCGCGAACTTTGGAAGAACCTTCGGTTCTTCAGAATTGCGTCCGCCTTTCGGCGGACTTTCCTATTGGAAAAAAGTTCGCATTCGCGATCTTTGGAAGAACCTTCGGTTCTTTGGAATCAGGTCCGCCGTGTGGCGGACCTTGATCGATTTCCCGCGGCCTTGGCTCTTGCCTTTCTATGGTTCATCGCCCCATAGTGCTTACTCTATCTGCCACCGACCAGAAAATCGAAATAAGCGCGACTAAGATCCCTGTCGGTATGATGAGGAGACCTATGATTCCAAGGCTGAGCCCGGTCATCATCTGACTCAACCCTTTCTTTACCATAGATTTCAGACACTGCCTATGACTCCACCTATTGAGAACTCCCGTGGCATCCATTTTGCCCATCCTTTCTGCAAGTCCACGCTGGAAGACGAGTCAAATTTTAACTCCGACGTCATCTCCACCGTACCCTCAAAAGCATCATAGCAGACCATGATGTAGTGGCCACCGCTGTTACAACTTAGCTCGGTCTCAAAAAACCCGCTTTGATCCGCCTGCAATTCCGTCACTTCCTCGTTCATCCTGATTCGAATCCACGCTTGGCCAGACTCTGTGTTGATATGTCCGCGTACTCGCAGGGTTCTCTGTTTTACGGAAGCACCGCCAAAAACCACGTCGCGCCCTGTGCTTCCTCCGCAGTCCGCCCAGTATTGCCCGGTATAGGTATCGCCGGAAGCGCTGCGCTTGCCAATCAGATTCGTATCCTTCGTCAGCTGGGATTGTCCAAATTCCTCTGCGATGCCGTCGATAAAGTTATACACCGTTTCCGGCTCTAACTCCTTAAGCCCACAGCTTGCCAGGCCCAGAATCATGCAGAGGGCAACGGCGATAAAAATCCATCTCTTCATGCCGGCTCCCCCTTTGCACCGCTCACAATGGCAAAATACGCCTTGGATGTAATGTGGTACACCAGCACATAGAAGAATGCAAATATGAGGAAACAACAGACGGTAACGAGGATCAACAGATTTAGGTCAGTCAAACTAAACAGAACCAGGATTTTTTGGATGAGGGGAAAGGCGAAGGCCAGGTGTACACCGGCTGTCAACAGCGGCAGGAAGAACACTGTCAGAATCTGAGAGTTAATGCTTCTCTTGATGTCTTTCTGCGTCATCCCAACCTTCTGCATGATCCCAAACCGGGACTGGTCCTCGTATCCCTCCGAAACCTGTTTATAGTACATAATCAACACGGCGGCGAAGATAAACACCACGCCTAGAAGGATTCCAAGGAAAAACAATCCACCGTACATGCCATAAAATCCAGCTCTTTCCTTCGCAACGCCCTCGCAGGATACTGTAAAATCATCCCCTCCCCAGGAGGTTCCGCCGGAGATGGAGAGTTGCCGTAAGCTTTCCTGAAGTTCCTCCTGAATTTGTACCTGAACCTCGTCGGAGCCATCCAGATCAAACCCATAAAACCAGTGAAGCTCTATGACCGGATCCCCCCTCCAATTGGCTACATTTGTTATCGGCTGCAAGGTCTTGTTGAAATCTGGCACAAAGATATACATGGACGGGATCATCTGCATGGCATCCACGCCGTTGTCGGCAAAATCAGGGACCACTTTTTTGACCTTCATGGGCTCTCCATCTCCCAGGGCAATGGAATCCTCCTCATAATTTGATTTTGTGGTGTAGAGCAGAACTTCTCCAGGATCCAGTGTTTCATTCTGTCCCATCAATCGGTTGTAGTCCTCCAGCGGGACAAAAAATATCTGCCAGACATCCGTGTACGCGCTCAATTGAAACGTATAAATGGAGGACTGATCGACGTCAATGCGCCCGCCGTCGATATACCCGACCATAGCTGCTACCCGGTAATCTAATACGTTATCCAGAGATTGTCCGTGCTCCCTTGCAATCTGACTGGCAAGCTGGCGAACCTTTTCGACTGGCTCTGCTTCGAGTCGATCCAGCGTGGTTACCGATACATCCAGGTTAATATTTCTCGGGTAACGGGTGCGCAAACTATCCTCTGTCCCCACATATAGGCACACGGTGGCGGACATCATCACCAGTACCATGGTGCAGAGGATGCAAATTGAGGCAAGCCCGGCGCCGTTGCGCTTCATTCGGTACACCATGGACGATACGGATACAAAATGGTTCGTCTTATAGTAATAGGCTTTCTTTCTTTGCAGCAATCTGCAGATGGCCACAGACCCTGCGATGAACAGCAGATAGGTGGCGATGATGACCATGATCACAGCGACAAAAAACCAGACCATAGCTTCTATGGGATTCTCAATGGATACGGCAAGATAGTATGCAGCGCCCAAAATAATTGCGCCAGCTAAGGCTAGAAACCAGTTTGCCTTCGGCGGCTTCTCACCGGTATTCTCGCTGTGCAAAAGTTCAATGGGGTTGGACAGATGAATCTGCCGCAGTGTATTCAGCAGGATGAGAAAGAAAATGACAGCGAACAAGAGGAGGGTCTGTACGATTGCCTTTGGCTCCAGCGTTAGCACAAAGGATCCCTCCGCCCGCAGAATATTCACCATTCCCAGCTCTGCGAATTTGGAAAACACAATGCCGGCAACGAGGCCGCCTCCCAGGGAGATTGCGGCGATGATCAGGCTCTCCCACATAAGAACGCGGGCCAGATTTCGTTTTCCCATGCCGAGAATATTATAGAGTCCAAATTCCTTTTTACGCCTGCGAGTCAGAAAGGAATTGGTATAAAACAGGAAGATCAGGGCAAACACGCCGATGACTCTCACTCCAAGTCCCAGCATCCCCTGCATGATATCCCCTCCCGGCATACTGGTCAATAGGGCGCTGGACGTGAGAAAAGACATAATATAAAACATCATGACCATTCCCATGCACGTCAAGATGTAGGGCGTGTACAGGCGCTTGTTCTTTCGAATCCCGGTCCATGCCAATTTTGGATAAAAGCTATGCTTCATCGCCGGTCACCGCCTGTCGCCAACATCGTCAGGGTATCGGATATCTTCTGGTACAGCTGTTCATTGGTGCTGTTACCCCGATAAATCTGATGAAACACCTCTCCATCCTTAATAAACAGCACCCGCCCCGCATGGCTGGCTGCTTTTACAGAATGGGTCACCATGAGGATGGTCTGCCCTTTCCGGTTGATTTCACTAAAAAGCCGCAAAAGCTCATCGGTCGCCCTTGAGTCCAGCGCCCCGGTGGGTTCGTCCGCCAGTATCAGTCTTGGGTTTGTAATCAAAGCTCTCGCCACCGCTGCCCGCTGCTTCTGCCCACCGGAGACTTCATAGGGATACTTCTTCAGGATATCCGCAATCCCCAGCTGCGAAGCGATGGGCGTCAGGCGCTGCTTCATCTCCGTATAATGCTTTCCGGCCAGTACCAAGGGAAGATAGATGTTATCCTCCAGTGTGAAGGTATCCAGCAGATTGAAATCCTGAAATACAAATCCCAGATTGTCCCTGCGGAAAGCAGAGACAGCAGACTCCTTGACTTTCGAGAGGTCTCGCCCATCCAGGCTTACGATGCCATTGGTGGGCTTATCCAGCGCCGCCAGAATATTGAGCAGCGTTGTTTTTCCAGAACCGGATTCCCCCATAATCGCCACATACTCGCCTTGCTCCACGGTAAACGATACATTCTTGAGAGCTTCCACCTTATTCCCGCCGAAACGAGTGGTGTACACCTTTTTGAGCCCGTTGACTTCTAATATGCTCATCAAACTTCCTCCTTGTTCCTTTGCTGCCTATATTGTAGCAAAAAGGAGAAATGCGCTGCCATCGAATTGGCTTACATTTCCCCTTTCCCTTCTTACAAAATTGTAAGAAGTCTATTCCATCTCCAATTTTCTCTTCTCCAACTGGATGCGGATCACCGTCCCGCTGTCCAGAGAAGAATGGGCCGTAATGGTATGTCCGAGATTTCCACAGATCCGCCGGCACAGATACAGTCCAATACCACTGGCCTTCTTGTCGCTGCGCCCATTGTATCCGGTATATCCCTTTTCAAAGATCCGCGGAAGATCCTCCGGGGCGATGCCGATCCCCGTATCCCGAATATACAGAGTTTTGGGCGCTTCCAGCCCGATGGTGATCGCCCCAGATTCTGTGTACTTGAGCGCATTGGAAAGCACCTGCTCCAGGACAAAGAGCAGCCATTTTTCGTCGGTTAATACCCAGGTATCCAATGGCTCATACTCCAGCCGTATCTTTCTTTTTATAAACTGGCTTGCAAACTTTTTAACCGCTTGCTTTACAATGGCATCCAGGTTATAGTCTTTGATCACATAGTCGGTTGAGTTTGCATCCAGCCGTAGGTAGCACAGTACCATATCCACGTACTGCTCAATCCGAAAGAGATCCTCCGCAATCTTGCGGGAAAACTCCGAATCTTCGTTCTGTAGGTTCAGCCGCATGGAGGCGATGGGAGTTTTGATCTGATGCGCCCAGATGGTATAATACTCCACCATATCAGAGTACCGGAGATTCATCTGATTTTCCAGTTGCCTTTGCTCCTCCTGGAGCGTCTGAATGATCTGCTGATAGTCCGCATCCTCCAGCGTAGCGATGGCCGGAAATTCCGCCATCATCTCAGCGGATAGCTTCTGCATCTCCAAAAGCTGCCGGTGCTTGCGGTATGCTCTTTGGAGATCAAAGCCAAAAAAGAGCGCGCCCAACAGCGCGCAGACAAGGGCCGGGTACCCCACGGCGCCTGTCGGCAGATGATACAGCGCAAAAGCGCAGAGGAAAATCAAGCAACACAGTCCAAACACTGCAATTCCCATCCGGCGCTGTTTCAAGTAGGCAGCAAAAAATTTCATGCAAATTTCCTTTCTCCGCTGTCAGGTAATGATATAGCCGACCCCAAACTTCGTTGTGATGAACTCGGTAAGTCCCACGGCGTCTAGCTTCTTTCGAAGGCGGTTCACATTGACTGTCAGTGTATTTTCATCGACAAAGCTATCAGTTTCCCAAAGACGTTCCATCAGTTTTTCCCGGCTTACCACTTTTCCTTTGTTCTCCATCAAGGCCAGCAGGATGCGGTATTCATTCTTCGTCAGATCAATCCGCTCCCCCTCATAGGTCAGCGTATTGTCCCCTGTATTCAAAAGGGCTCCCCTGTGCTCCAGAACCGGAACGGCCGCCGCAAAATCATAGGTACGGCGCAGCATCGCCTGGATTTTAGCCATGAGGACGCCCTGATCAAAGGGCTTAGCAATAAAATCGTCGGCCCCGAGATTCATGGCCATGACGATGTTCATATTGTCCGATGCCGATGAGATGAAGATGATCGGTACCTTTGACACCTTTCGGATCTCGCTGCACCAGTGATATCCATTAAAAAATGGCAGGGCAATATCCAACAGCACAAGATGCGGATCATAGTCCGCAAAGTCCGCCAGGACATTTCGAAAATTCTGAACACACTGGGCTTGTAAATCCCACATCTTCGCTTGTTCCTTGATGGCCTCGGCAATCCCTCTGTCATCCTCCACAATTAATATCTTATACATTGCCTCCCCCTTTGAGTTCAGCACCTGTAACCGGGCACCGTTATCCTTTGATTATACTTCCGGAGATGCGCGCCGTCAATCCTCAAAATTATTCAGATGGCATGGTCCATCTGGGCGCGAGTTGTCAAAGGAGTATTTATATTTAAGGCATAAAAATAAGGCCGGGAACCTATTTCCAGATTCTCGGCCCGCGGGAAATATTGCTTGTTATGCAGTTTTGTCTGCTTTTAACTTCTTTACTTCCTCAAGAGAAAGTCCAGCATATTCGGCAATTTTCTCAAGAGTTAAAGTACCATCAGCTAACATTCTCTTTGCAACATTAATCATGCCCTCTTTAAGTGTTTGGTTTCTCATATCTTCCATAGCCTTACACATGACTGCGATTCCCTCCTTACTTTCTTTAAAAAATTTTACCCTGTCTGCTAACACGCCGTAGTACATATCCGATGGATTCGTACAGGAAAAATCGTGCATTAACTTTCCGATTGGCGATTCGTCGCGGTATGCTCCGTTCACATACAGGATATGCGTACCGTCCTCAAACCTTTCGCCGGTTTCCAGTATACAGCGCTCAATCCGATATAAAGGTTTCTCTTTTCCCATCACGTCATTCTCGGTTATGAAAACAACATAGGTCGTTTTCCCGATCTTCTTTACCAGCGCGTGCGCGTCCTTTGACGTTGCGCCGGGCGCGAAGAAAAGTTTTCTCACCATCGCCGGGAATGGACTTATATCTCTCGTCTTTGGTAGAGATATGTCGAGAGGTTCCAGGAAGCCACGAGGAGCAGTCCGCCTAAGCCAAGCGCCGCTGGTATCAACCAAGAACCGATATTGGAGAGGAGCTGGCCCGTGTTGATATCAAGGCTCAGCGCTCCGAGGGCACCAAATGTGCCACAGACAGCCAAAATGACCGCAAAATATACGATCCGCCCTTTTTCTACGCCAAACTTAAATACCGTAGGCAGCAATATGCACGGCGGGATCAGGCCTAACGCCGGGAGAATGGAGAGTATCGTGAAGTATGAGTTCCAATCCACATCCCCGGAGATGAACATATGGATAGCCTGCACAATGGCAATCAAACCTATGCCGATCCCTAAGAAAATCAGGGTGACAATATACTTCACCGATACAAACTCCCTGTGCGTATAGGGGAAGGCGCCTACATACACATTCCACTTGCTCTTTTCATCGTAGGAGATCAGGTTGACAGGAATGATGCCCGCCATCAGCACCGGATAGAATAGAAAAAATGTACTGTTGCCGTAGATAGACGCAATCGCAAAAATGATTGTAATCGCGAGATAGACCCGGCAATATTTCATTGCCATATAGAAATCCTTCAAAATTAACCCCTTCATCTTATTTCGCCTCCTTTGCCATGAACACAAACAGTTCCTCAATGCTGACCGGGCTGATATTCATGCCCGGCGGGATGGCATCCCGCTGTACAATGGCTTCAACGCCATAGGCCGATTCCTTTTTCCCCCGGATTGCAGCCGGGTTCAACTCTCTGAGCTGCTCTGCCGTGCAGTGGAGTATCCCATACTGCTCCAGAAGCACATCCTTTTCTTCACACAATAACAGTTTTCCCTTGTGCAGAAATGCAATATAGTCGCAGATCTTTTCCAGATCGCTGACAATATGGGACGAAATCAAGACAGCATGGGTCTCATCCCTTGTGAATTCACTGAACATATCCAGTACTTCATCCCGAACCACCGGATCCAGCCCGTTCGTGGCCTCGTCGAGAATCAGCAGCTTCGGGTGATGCGACATGGCAACTGCAATTCCTAGTTTCATCTTCATTCCGCGGGAAAAATCCTTGAACTCTCTGTCCCTGGGGATATCCAGTTTATTCAGGTATGCAATATATACGTTTTCATCCCACCTCTGGTAGGTATTGCGCATGATGTTGTGAACCTGTCTTGCGGTTAAGCATTCTGGGAAACCTACCTCGTCCAGGACAACGCCGATATCCTCTTTCGTCGCCCTCATTTCATCCTGATTGTCTTTTCCCAAAATGGTTATGCTTCCACTGTCTCCTCGGATCATGTCCAGAATCAGTCTGATGGTAGTACTCTTACCTGCTCCGTTCTCACCGATCAAGCCCATAATACATCCACATGGGAGCACCAAATTGATATGTTCCAACGTGAAGCCGCCGTAGGATTTAGTCAAACCTTTGATTTCAAGTGCATTCATGGCTTACTCCTCCTCAATGATATCGAACATCTCCAAAATATCCCGCTTTGTCAGATTACAAGATGCGGCTAGCTGCGCAATCTTCCGCATATAGTCTTCGATCTTTTTTAGATTCTCTTCGCGCAGCAGCTCTACATTCTTGGGGGCTACAAAGCACCCCTTTGCCGCCACTGTATAGATAAACCCCTCTTTTTCAAGTTCATCGTAGGCGCGCTTTGTTGTCACCACGCTGATCCGAAGATCCTTTGCCAGATTTCGAATCGAAGGAAGCGCCTCATCTTCCTGCAGCGTTCCGCTAATGATCTGGTTTTTGATCTGGGAATAGATCTGATCGTATATCGGCGCACCGCTTTTATTATCAATGAAGATATTCACCTTGTCACCTCTTTCGCTCATCTGTATATAAACAGTATATACAGTAATTACATATTTGTCAATGGTGTATTTAAAAAAAAGATCGCAGTCGAGGCGCCCTCCGCAAGAAAGGCGCCCTGATGACTGCTTTTGGATATGATGAAAATCGGCGTGACCGCTGTGGTCCGCCGATTTCACTATTCACTATTGCTCGCTGTAACTGTGGACAGGGACATTAGAGCCTCTCACATTTCCATAAGCCTCATCACATGTTGGACGACTTCCTCCGTCCATTCTGTCCCCCGACCTATGGATTGTGCCAATCGTTCAAACCGTATCCGAATCGCTTCCTCGTCACCGCGCTCATCAAACAGTTTCAAGAATCGCACCCACCACCGGGCTTCAATACCGGCAAGATTGGTCTTCATTGCCTCTTCTATCCAATCATCCATCAGACCAGGTACGCGGGCAATTCTTCCAAAGTTCCCTCCCTTGTCATCATGGACGGTATCCGAATATGAACTGCCTGCATCGGGATATGGGTGAGTATCCGCATGATCAACAGGTTTGGCGGTCGCGCTTCTATGCTCCCAATAATAGGTCCGAAGGTCGGCTACATATTTTGCCTGCTCAATATAAGGTGATTCCAGTATAGGAGTGCCAGATATCACATTCGATAGTGACCACGGGAACACCGCGATCAAATCCCATATTGTCATTGCATTTGCAGAGGCTCGGAAACGGAAAGACGGCATTTCTTCTTTAGCAAGAAGATACCAGCCTTTTAATTCAATGCCTATCACAGGGGCATCCCCGCCATTACGCTCGAGACGAACATCTGGAAAACTCTCAGCATACCTCTTAAACTCATAATCGGCCCATCTCCCTTCTGGATCCCAGATCGCACGTGTCTCATTTAGAGTGGCCACCGTCTGCTCTTCAATTGCGCCACCTAATAGGGTGTTCAGGGCAAACAGATCGATTGCTGAAAGTCCCTCCATGTTGATTGTGGATGTAAAATGCATCGGAACCGCCCTTAAAGCCCGTACCACACCTTCCCGAAGTAAAGTACGCTCGTCATCTCCCGGCAATTCATATCTTTCTGGCATCACTGTACCCCCTCATAAATCCCGTTCATTCTGAAATATTCATTGGCTTCTTCCAGTCTTGCTAGGGCAAGATCAAAGAATGTATCATCTATCTCAGCAGAATATGAATACCGTCCAAGCAGAACAGACGCGACAGACCCAGTGGCAAGACCGCCGAAAGGTTCCCATACTATATCCCCTTCATTTGTGGTTGAAGCAACCTGTGTCAGCATCAAGTCTAACGGCTTCTGGTTGAGATGCGCTGCGGACTGCTTCGTGGGCTTATAAGTCCGCGGTGCGCTTCTCTCCATCGTACCTTTAAGCCGCTCTGAATCTGCCAATGGCGGACGGCTCCATACATTCGTAATTCCGTTTTTATGATTCCATATTGCACGCAACTTATCCCAATCTGCCGCAGTTATGGGGTGTTTTCCGTCCAAGGAAAAATAGGGCCAATCTGTCGGAGCTCCATACTTCGTGCAGTATTCAGCCATTTTTTGAACAGCTTCACCCGGCGGCCAGTACCACAACCAATCCGAAGTTAGGTATTTTCGCGTCGCCGCATTCTTGACTCCACATGCGTCATTTGATTTTGACATAGGCAAGCCGCTTCTTCGCCACTCAGCCCGAAGCCAACCTTTAGCATCAAGCGTCTGACCATCGCCAGTATCCAGAAATACTTTACGTCTATAAAGCGCAGATACTTCAGTTACGACGGGAAGTTGGCGTATCGTCTGGCCGTTAACGTTCCCAGCAATATGGGCCAGCCCCTTGTCCCATATGGCTAATTGAACATATTCCCAACCTGTCGCAAGCAGAAGGGGATGAACTGTAGCCCATCCAACTTCTGTATTCCAGAACCACAAACTTGTAGACGGTTTTGCTGCCTTTGCCCATGCCAGAACATGCGGTTGATACCATTCACTCAACTCATATGCGTCTGACGTATCGCCCCTGAATCCTCTAACACCATAAGCTCCATCCGAGATTATCACATCGGGCGAAGGCCAATCTTTATATTTCTCTGAAACATTTCCGTGGAAAAGATGGAATCGTTTTTCTGAGTCGGCAATATTGTTATCCATCAAATCCCCTCCTCCTTCTGTGAAGTACTATATCACAGATTGTAGTGATTTTCAATCCTTTCTCAGCAAAACCGTTCCCGAAAAAGGGACAGCGGAGGTCGCTCCCCGCTGTCCCGTACTGTTGCATTAAAAAACCTTGCGTGTCAGTGCATACATCTTCATGTCCAACACCTTGCCGTTTTTGAAGGCATTGCTTTTCAGCGTCCCTTCACACTGAAATCCCGCTTTCTCTAGCACTCGACATGAACCGATGTTATAGGCGAAGGGTTCGGCAAAAATTCGTAGGATATCTGTATTCTCAAAGATATAGCGGCAAAGTTCTTTTACGGCATGGGTCATGATCCCTTGTCCCCAATAGCTTTCCGCAAGATAATAGCCGAGCTCGGCGGTACGATTATGGATATTTCCCTGACGGAACGCGCCAATGCTACCGATTGCCTCATCGTCGGCTGTGACAGCAAAGGCAAAGGTAGCATGTTCGTCCGCTGACAGCATCGCATTGATATATTCCAATGCAGCGGTCTCGGTGTAGGGATAGGGAAGTCCATCCCGCAGATTATTCAAAATATTCATATTGGACAAAGCAGCGGCGAGAGCCTTTGCATCGCTCTGCCTCCATTTTCTGATTTCATATTGCATTGCCGTCCCCCATCATTCGCGAACTTTAATACAGGTCGGAATGTGCTCTGCTCCGGCTCAAAAGCAATGCGATTGCATCCAGCGCGGCCTCCACGATGAGAGATACGGCAACAAAAGTCCACAGAAATGTAGTGGAGTTAAATGGATTCATCAAAATGACAGCGGCAAACAGAATCGACAGCGCGGCGCCGATGGCCGCCAAAAACCATTTTGACATTTTCAAACGCAGCATATCCACAGCCCATTGGATCTTTGCAATGCCGGTCAGCAAAATGGCCACACCATACAGCATTGTCAGCAGAGGAAAGACCGCAATAAACCAACGGGATCGGAATGCACAGAAGAGACCGGCCACAATGGAAATCAAGCCCTTTGCGAGATTTTGCGATCTCGCCGCATAGACCGGCTCTGTGCGAAAGTACGAGATGAGACTCCCGATGCCTGTCAAGATTAAAACGATACCAACCGCGATGATGATGGTTGTCGTGAAACCAACTGGATTGATAAGCAGCAGGATCCCGACCAACAGCTCGCAGATACAGATGATAATGCTTCCTGTTTTCTTCATGTGAGTCCTCCTTGAGTAAAGTTGCCTCTTGTCCAAAATAAAACGCCTAGCGACATTGTACTACACATGGAAGAATATTGCAACCTTCATGTTCGAGCTTCATATCGGAACCCAGACTTAAGCAGAATTATTTTTTCCTCTTTTCTACAAACAACCGTATCACTGAGCCAACAAACATTCCCAATCCCGCACTTAGGATTCCCGGCAGCATTCCCTCAAGTTCAGGGGCGTTGACCTTTTCAAAGGAAAGCATATTGGATAGCGAAAATGTTGCGTATGAGGCTACCATGTACATGAAGCCAAAGAAGAGAAGCATACTCCATCTGTGATTCGCCCATCCATCGTCTTTTCCAATAAAAATGGAAATAATGAATGTGGTGATCGGCAAGACCAAATAAAAGGTGACGATTGAATAGCCCATGGCATCTGATGCCCCGCCAATCCAGAAGACTAAAATTGACAGCGCCCATACCAACAGATAGGAGATACTCAATATCAGTTTTGAAACTTTCTGTCTGCTCTTTACTACATCTGTACTTTCCTCTAAATATTGAATCATTTTTTTGTCCTCCTTCAGCAATTCATCAAGGCTGATGGAATACAGGTCACTCAACGATATGACACTGATTATGTCGGGATAATAACGATTGTTTTCCCAATTCGATATGGTTTGCCGGCTTACCCCGATTTTTTCAGCTACGGTCTCCTGCGTTAAACCTGCCTCCACACGTGCGCTCTTAAGTTTTTGTCCTATTTCCATGATGGGTTCCTCCTATTCCTTTATTATGTGCTAAAGCAGAGACAATGTCTATCAAACGGCTTTTCCATTCACAAAAATCGGCTGTCAAAATTCTTTTCCATGGCTTTTTTTAAAGGCGATAGCCTCCCGCCAGCATCATTGTATCATGTTGGCATGTGTTTTTCTATGATTTTTTCAAACTGTTGGACGGAATCGACAAATATAAAATAGGGCAGAGATTTCACCGATACAATGAAATCTCTGCCCTATGCTATTTACAGTATCTGGTCTTTACCTTATTGCAGGGGCGTAAAGCTCCGTCATTCGCCCAGTCCTCGTATGATCTCCCGAATTGTCTGCATGGATAAGTCAACGGAGGCAATCTCGTCGGCACAGCGCTTCAGTTCAGCCCGAATCAAGGCTTCATTGGGAATGCTCTTCTTGTATTTGATTTGATGCTCCAGAGTCGCCCAGAAATCAGTGGCGATGGTTCGTACCTGTATCTCTGCGAAATATCCTTTTTCTTCCCCTTCCTGCAGCTCAATCAGCATATGATAACTCCGGTAGCCGTTGGGCTTTGGATACGCAATATAGTCTTTGCTCTGAATCACCCTTATATAAGGCCGATCCGCCAGCCAAGACACGACCTGATAGACATCTTCCGCAAAGGCACATACAACACGTATGCCCACAGCATCGTATACCTCATGAAGTGCCGCTTCACATGTAACAGGCAACTGCCGTTTTTCCAGCTTCTCTGTCATGCTTTCTGGGGATTTGATCCGGGAGCAGCAATAGATAATGGAATTTACATCTTCGGGTTCGGTTCCCGGATACTGTCGTATCAGTTCAAGTAATTGCCCCTCGGCCTTCTTCATAACTTCATAAGAAGACCCGTAAAATTCTTCATAGGTCAAAAGCTTCCCTCCAGCCGCATTTTCATTATGGAATTGCGAATTGTTTCCTTATGCAGAAAAGCAAACGGTCATCCGCAAGGACATGCCATCCTCTGTTGTCGTTGCCTGTATCCTGCCGCTATGAGCGGAAACAATCGCCTTTGCCACTGACAAGCCAATCCCATAACCGCCTGTCTGGGAATTTCGGGAAGTATCCGTGCGGTAAAACCGCTCAAACAACAGATCCAGTTTGTCTTTCTGCACGGGGCTTTCCGTTGTATTCAATACAGACAGGTATACCGCTCTGTTTTGCTTCCACACTTTTAATGAAACCATTCCGTTTTTCGGCGAGTACTTCAAGGCATTGTCTAACAGGATTCCGACCAACTGCTGTATGGCCTTTTCATTTCCGTTCAGGGAAAGCATTGGCTGTATGTCACACTGAAATTCCTTCCCCTGCGTCTGGGCCAGCGCCTGAAAAGAAGCCGCCGCCTCGCCAACCACATCGGAGAAGGGGAATTCAATCATCGCCATGGAATCTCCAGCTTCCTCCATGCGGGATAGGTACACCAAATCGTTGGTCAGGGATGTCAGCCTGACAGTCTGTTTCCTGATATCGGACAGCCATTCGTTTTCACCGAAATCCATTTCCAGGACATCCGTATCCGCCTTAATGATGGTAAGCGGCGTTTTGATTTCATGCCCCGCATCGGTGATAAACTGCTTCTGTTTCTCATAGCTTTCCGCCACCGGCCGCATGATTTTTTTGGAAAAGAATACGACTACAGCGAAGAAGAGCAGATACCCGGTCAGTGCGATCCATAAGCTGGTCATCAAGAAGGAATAAAAGAATTTCAGCTTCTGCTCACAGTTTAAAAACGTGATCCGGATTCGATTTTCTTCTGCATACGTCACATAGCGGTAGTCATCGATAAATCCATCCTGCTTTCCATCCGACAGTACCTGTGTGGCATACTCAATCGCCTGTTTTGTATCAATTGACTTGATCCTGCTGGTATTCGCCTGAATGACATTGCCATTTCCGTCCAGCAGAACGAAAAAGTAGCGAGTCTCATAAGGTGTCTCCGGCGACATATCGCGCGGCAGATCGTTTTTTTTGCTTCCATCAAAGTCTGGGAATACGCCCCCGTTTTTCGCAAGCAGAAGTAGCGTGGTGTCCGCTTCTGCCACAACCGTTCTGTAGTTTATCACATTCATGCTCGTCAGGATGATCGCCAGTAGCACAAACAGTGCCGCCATGGATAATGCGATAAACTTAATTCGCAGTTTTCGAATCATTGTAGTTTCTCCAGGGAATATCCGGAATTGCGCATAGCTTTAATCTGGATGTCGGCGTGCAGTGCCGCCAATTTTTTTCGCAGATAGGAAATATAGACCCAAACTACATTGATCTCCACATCCGCCTCATAGCCCCAGATCCGTTCCATTAGCCGTTCCGTGGAAATCACATGCTGGGGATGAGACATGAGGATCTCCATCATCTGAAATTCCTTATTGGCCAGCCGGAAGCTGCCTGTTGGGGAGGCCAGCTCAAAGGTCGCCCGATCTAACGCAATATTCCCAAAGCTCATCTTATTGTCCGGCGCCGTCTGTGTGCGAGTCATGGCCCGGATTCTGGCAAGCAGCTCTTTGGTGTCAAAGGGCTTTGTCAGATAATCATTGGCGCCGCTGTCCAATCCCAAAACCTTGTCGTCAATCTCGGATTTTGCCGTCAACATGAGAATCGGAATCGGGTTTCCCATTGCGCGCAGCTTTTTTAAGACAGAGATCCCGTCCATTTTCGGCATCATAATATCCAAAATTGCCGCATCATAGTCACCCATTTCCAGATAGGCCAGCGCATCCTCTCCGTCGTAAACCGCCTCAACGGTATACTTGTTCTTTTCCAATATTTTCACGACAGCCCGCGACAAGGACTGTTCGTCCTCGGCCAATAACAGTTTCATCTCACACCTGCTTTCTATTTGTTTTTTTTTACGATACTACACATACCTAAAATGGGATTAAAAATAGGAAAGCCATCCTGGAAACGCTCTCCTCGCGGAGTTAAGATCATTATACTTGAAGCGAAAGGAGAATGCAAACTTACTTCAGCAAAAAAAGCGGCGGCGGAAAAAAATTAAATTTTTATGATTTTTTTAAGTCCACTTAGGTTAACCCCTTTATACTTTTCCGCAAAAGGAGGGCTTCCTATGAAATATCAAGCCGTATTTACGCGATATGAACTGAAATACCTGCTCACAATCGAGCAGAAGAAACAGATTACCGATGCGATGGCGCCGTACATGGCCTTAGATGCCTTTGGCCGCACCACCATCCGCAACATCTATTTTGACACAAGCAGTTACCGGCTTGTCCGTCACTCCATTGAGAGGCCGGCTTACAAAGAGAAACTGCGGATCCGCAGCTATGACAGGGCCGCTCCGGACAGCACTGTGTTCGTGGAGTTAAAGAAGAAATATCGCCAGGTAGTCTACAAACGCCGCATCTCCCTTTCGGAAGAGGACGCCATGGGGTGGGTGTGCGGAGAGCGTGACTGTCCGGTTTCTTCTCAGATCTCCGAAGAAATCGATTATTTCCTCGACTATTACAGGAGGTTGTACCCGGCGGTCTTTCTTTCCTATGAAAGGGAAGCCTTCTATTCCCGGGACGGCTCCGATTTCCGCATTACCTTTGATGATCACATTCTGTGTCGGCAGGAGGATCTTTCCCTGAGATCTGAGGTCTATGGAACCCCTCTTCTCCCAGAGGACATGGCCTTGATGGAAATCAAATGCTCCGGCGGCATCCCCCTCTGGATGACCCATGTGCTGACAGAGAATCAGATTTACAAAACCTCGTTCTCGAAATATGGAACGGCTTACCAGAACATAATTTTTCCCCAATTAAAGGAGGTTGCCTGCTATGCTTAATTCATTCTTTCACGGTCTGTTCGATACGGATATGACAAGTGTCATCAGTGTTTCCGACTTCCTGCTCTGTATCGGCTGCTCCCTGCTGATCGGCCTGATTCTGGCATTCGGATACATGTACCGCTCCCGCTGTACCAAGAGCTTTCTCGTCACTCTGGCTTTGCTGCCCACGGTTGTCTGTGTGGTCATTATGATGGTCAACGGCAACGTGGGGGCAGGCGTCGCTGTGGCCGGCGCATTCAGTCTGGTTCGGTTCCGCTCTGTTCCCGGTACAGGCAAAGAGATCACGATGCTGTTTCTGGGCATGGGCGCCGGCCTGATTGCCGGCATGGGATATCTCGGCTTCGCTCTGCTGTTTACGGTCATTATGATCGCCCTCGTCATTCTCTATAACCGTTTGAGCTTTGGCACGACAAAAAGTGCGGCCCTCTATAAGACGCTGAACATCACAATCCCAGAAGACTTGGATTATACCGGCGTGTTTGACGGGATTCTCAGCCGGTATACCACTTCCTGTGAGCTCGTTCGGGTCAAAACCACCAACATGGGAAGCATGTTTCATCTGACCTATAATCTAACCCTTCAGGACGCCACAAAGGAAAAAGAAATGATTGACAAACTCCGCTGCAGGAACGGGAATCTGGAAGTCTCCGTATCCAAACAGGAAACCTCTGCAGCGGAGCTATAAAAGAAAGGAGGCCCCCGTCATGATGAAAAACTTATCGATCCTTGTGATTTTTCTCATGCTCGCCGTGATAACAGCCGGGTGCGGCGAACAAAATATCGAGTCCGTCTACGGCACAGAAAGTTCTTCTGTCCGCAATGATTCCAACTCTGCTGCTTCAATTATTGATTCTGACGCTGACAGCTCTGCAACCTCCGAAACTTCGGTTGGAACCGATACCCGCGACATCTTTTCCAACCGGGATTTCGAGGTCGGTTATGAGGAAAGTGAGAGTGCTCTGATCAAGTTAAACGGCGACACGGCATCCTGCAGCTCCGATGCTGTGGAAATTTCCGGCAGCACAATCACCATTACCGATGAAGGGACCTATATTGTTTCGGGAACGCTGGACGACGGCATGATCATAATCGATACCGATAAATCAGACAAGGTCCAGCTAGTTCTGGATACTGTAACCATTCACAGCGAAACCTGTGCGCCAATCTACATTTTACAGGCGGATAAGGTATTTATCACAATGGCTTCCGGCTCCACCAATACCCTCTCCAACGGCGGTACTTTCACTGCGATTGACGAAAATGCCATCGACGCCGTTATTTTTTCCAAGGAAGATCTGACGCTGAACGGCTCCGGCACTCTGCGTATCACTTCCCCGGCGGGACACGGCATCGTATCCAAAGATTCACTGAGAATTACCAGCGGCAGCTATGACATCAACTGCGCGTCCCACGCCCTTTCCGGCAAGGATGAAGTCTGCATTGCAAACGCCGATTTTACCATGGTTTCCGGCAAGGATGGGATTCACGCGGACAACGAGGACGACGCTTCCCTGGGCTATGTCTATATCCAAAGCGGCACGTTTTCCATCGACGCCGAGGGCGACGGCATTAGCGCCTCCTCCTGGCTGCAGATTGAGGATGGCAGCTTCGATATCACGGCTGGAGGCGGAAGCGTTAACGCCGCATCCGCAAGCTCAGACTCTTGGGGGAATTTCAAGGGTGGCGGCCGCCATGGAGGCGGCCAGATGAACGGTTTCACGGGTAATTCTTCTGGTACATCCGCGGCCGAAACAGATTCTACGGATAGCACCAGCATGAAGGGGATCAAAGCTTCTGACAGTCTGACAATCAACGGCGGCACATTTGCCATCGACTCTGCAGATGATTCCCTCCATTCCAATGCCTCTTTGGCTGTGAATGGCGGCACCTTTGAAATTGCCTCCGGTGACGACGCCTTCCATGCCGATGATACCTTAACTGTCACAGCCGGAACCATCAACATCACGGAAAGCTATGAAGGATTGGAAGGTCTTCATGTGGTGATCTCCGGCGGCGACATAGCGCTGGTTGCCAGCGACGACGGCCTGAATGCCGCAGGTGGTACGGATTCCAGCGGCAGCGGCGGACGGGACGGTATGTTCGGCGGCCCTGGCTCCTCCTCTTCCTCCAATGGGACTATCCTCATCTCCGGCGGTACCATTGCCATTACCGCATACGGCGACGGCATCGACGCAAACGGCACGTTAGAGATTACCGGCGGCTATATTACCGTCTGCGGTCCGACGCAGGGTGATACCGCCACTCTTGACTATGATGTGAGCGGCACCATCTCCGGCGGCACCTTTATTGGAACCGGCGCTTCTGGCATGGCCCAAACTTTCAGCAGTTCCAAACAGGGTGTTATCTCGATCAATGCCGGCACACAGTCCGCCGGAACCCAAATCCAGCTATCTGACAGCGAGGGAAACACTGTGATCACATATGTTCCGGCCCTTGATTTCTCAGTTGTCATTCTCAGCAGTCCTGCGATCATCAGCGGGGAAACCTATACCGTCACGGTAGGTTCTTCCTCCAACACCTTCACCGCCAGTTGACACTCAAGGGCAGGGGCAATCGAAACTTGCCCCTGCCCGCAATTTTTAACCGGAAGGGAGGGATTTCTTTGACCTGTAAAAATATAGCGCTCGTTCCTTCATTTGAGCCGCAGTCAGTCCTTTTGGAAGTACTGGACCAGCTCAAGACATCGGGTATGGAGATCGTTTTGATCGATGACGGCAGCGGGCCTCGCTATTCTGGCATCTTCGACCGGGCCTCCTCCACTGCCAAGGTGCTTTCCCATGCTGGAAACAAGGGAAAAGGTGCAGCATTGAAAACGGGAATGAGCTATATCAATGCCGCCTATGGTACGGAAAGCGTCATCGTTACAGTGGACGGTGACGGACAGCATCGAGCTGAAGATGCACTTCTGCTGTGCCAGATGGCAAGGCAGCATCCCAATGCATTGATCCTGGGAAGCCGAAACCTGCAGGACAATGTCCCTGCTAAAAGCAAGATTGGCAATACCATCACACGGTATGTCTACCGCGCAACCACTCATACAACGGTATACGATACCCAGACTGGGCTGAGGGCATTCAGCGCCCGGCTCCTGCCGGATCTGCTGATTGTTCCCGGAAACCGGTATGAGTATGAGATGAATGTGCTTCTGGAATTTGCCCGCAGGAAAATTCCAATCATAGAAACAGAAATTGAGACCATTTATATCGACAATAACGCTGCTTCTCATTTTGACGCCCTGTGGGATTCCATTCGCATTTATAAAGAAATCCTGAAATTCTCCGCTTCCTCTTTTCTCGGGTTTCTGGTGGACTACCTGCTTTACAGCCTGCTGCTTCTATTGACGGGAAATCTTCTGTTTTCAAATGTGGGCGCGAGGATCGTCAGCGCGGCGGTCAATTACACGGTCAACCGCAAATTTGTTTTTCAAAGTCAAGGCCGCCTTGTAAAATCCGTTTCCCAGTATGCGCTTCTGGCTATGGCCGTCCTGCTTGGAAATACCCTCTGCCTGGAGCTTCTTGTCAATACCATTGGGATCCATCAAATGCTCGCAAAACTCCTTACGGAAATTCTGTTTTTCCTGATCAACTGGAGTGTACAGCGGTTCCTCATATTCAAAAAGAAAGGAGAGTAACACCATGGGTTTCAAGAAATACCTCTGGGGAATCTGCTATGGTATTCTCCTGACTGCCTTTACTGGCTATATCCTCCTGGACACGTTTGTGCTCAAACAGGTCTATACTGTCATCCCCTCTGAACAGGACCAAGCCTCCCATGGGGACACAGAGGCAGATCTGTCAAATCTCTCTGGCTTAACGGAATCCAATCTAGACTCCGCAGGCAATGATGCGGAAAGTTCTTCAAAAGAAGTGACCATAACCGACCGCTCGTATGAAGACGAAACCATTTCCATTGCCATTACAGAGTGCCGGGTGTATGACTCTGCGGTTTATGTTGCAGACATTCAGCTCTCGTCTGTGGAATATTTAAAAACAGCATTTGCAGAGGACTCCTACGGCAAAAACGTGACGGAAAAGACCTCCTCTATTGCAGAGCGAAACGGCGCGATTCTGGCCATCAACGGCGATTACTATGGTGCTCAGGAAACCGGCTATGTCCTTCGCGACGGCGTATTGTACCGAAGCTCCGCTTCAAAAAATCAGGAGGATCTGGTCATCAACGCAGACGGCTCCTTCTCCATTATCACGGAAGGGGAAATCTCCGCTGAGGAATTGTTAGCAGACGGCGCCCAGCAGATACTCTCCTTTGGTCCGGCCCTCATCGTTGATGGCACCATTGCCGTGTCGGAGGGCGAGGAAGTTGGAAAAGCAAAAAGCAGCAACCCCAGGACTGCCATCGGCGTCATCGATCCCCTTCACTATGTCTTTGTCGTTTCCGACGGGCGAACAGAGGAAAGCGAAGGGCTTTCTCTCTATGAACTGGCTGACTTCATGCAGTCCCTCGGCGTTACCACCGGCTATAACCTGGACGGTGGCGGATCCTCGACTATGGTTTTCAACGGCGAAGTCATCAACAATCCAACCTCAAGCGGTCGAAGCATTAAGGAAAGGAGCGTGAGCGACATTGTATATATCGGATATTGATTTTATAAAACAGGCGGCCAAAACCTCCTCCGTCTATCTGCTTATCTCCCTGTTCTGCGCTCTGTTTGGCGCGGTCTACGAAATGTTCAGCCATGAGGTCTATTCCTTCTATATGATTTATGCCTTCGTGTTCCCGCTGGCCGGCGGCGCGCTTCCCTTTCTAATTCTAAGCATTCTTCTATTCCACATCCGCTGGTACCCGGGAACGATTGGCCGGAACCTGTATCACTCCGGAATTGCGACGCTCACCGTCGGCAGCATCGTGCAGGGAATTCTGGACATCTATGGAACAACCAACCGTCTGACCAGGATCGATTGGTATATGGGGATTTCTCTTCTAGTTGCCGGGATGGCTCTCGCTTTCATAAAACCTGTAACCGTAGGTCACTCCAAGCAGAGCGGCTGATAAGAAGAAGCCCCCATCCCCCAGCGCCCTCAAGCATCGAAACGGTCTACAAAACTGGCTCAATAACCGCCCGAAAATATCGGTCCAATTCTTCTGGTGTCTGCTTCATTCGGCTCTTGATCCACCACATTACCATTTCCACAAAACTGCCGGAAACATGGTTGACTAAAAAGTCCTGCGGAATCTCTTGATTGGCTTTCCGATTTCGGTTTACAAATTGATTTTGTATCAATTCGTTCAAACTGTCCTTGAAATACCGTAGAAAAAGTTCGCTGCTTTCGCAGGAGAGCAGTCCGAGAATGTTATTGTCATTTTCCTGTAAATGCTGTAATAAATGGCAGAATACCGATTCCGGTGCATTCCTGCCCGAATACAGCCCGTGAGTATGGGTACAGTCCATTGCGCTGCTGATAATATGCCCGAAAAGTTCTTCGCATAGGGCTTTCAGCAAGTCGTCTTTTGTCTCAAAGTGCGCATAGAATGTAGTCCGACCTACATTGGCGGTATCAATAATGTCCTGCACCGTAATTTTGCTGTAACTCTTTTCTGCTAATAGGGCGCTAAATGAAGCAAAAATAGCCGCTCGTGTTTTCTGCTGCCGTCTGTCCATAGTGGCTCCTTCCGTACAATTTTTCAACAGTGTTCCATACGAAACGCAGGGACAATATTATCCCTTGTATTTTGTCATCGTCTTGCCTACAATAAAAGAGAACAAAATGTTTGTTACCAAATTTATTGTACGGCAAGTACAGTGATCTGTCAAGGGCAGACTGTTTGGAGTGCCGTGCAGATTGGAGGAACCACAATGTTAAAGAGACTCCACGATTTTCTTGCCGGACTTCCCATGACGATTGTAGCTGGTGTATTCCTGCTGCTGGATTTAGTTCCTCATTTGATTGAGGAGTTCGGTGGGAATCCGGTACAACTGGCCTTTTTACCTTTTGATCCTGCATGGGTAACTATCGCCATCAGCGGCATTCCTTTGCTATATCTGGCAATATGGCGGATTCTCCATAACCCCGGTATCAGCAAGATTTCTTCCGCTCTCTTGATTTGCATTGCCATGTTTGCCTCCATTGCAATCGGGGATTTGTTTGCGGCGGGGGAAGTCGTATTCATCATGGCTATCGGCGCACTTTTGGAGGAAGCCACAACCAACCGGGCAAAAAAGGGATTAAAAAAACTGATTCGCCTTGCGCCTACAAGAGGGCGCAGGCTGAATGATGGCAGAGAAGAAATGATACCGGCAGAGGAAATAGAACAAGGCGATATTCTGCGTATTCTGCCCGGTGAAACAATCCCGGTTGACGGAAAGATCATAAGCGGTGAAACATCCGTTGACCAGTCCATTATGACAGGTGAATCCCTGCCGATTGATAAGGGTGTGGGGGAGGAAGTCTTTTGTGGCACAATCAATCGGTTCGGTTCGATTGATATTTTGGCAACAAAAGTAGGCGAAAACAGTTCTCTACAAAAACTGATCCACATGGTACAGGACGCAGAGAGTAAACAGGCCCCTATGCAGCGAATTGCCGATAGGGTAGCCAGTTGGCTGGTGCCGGTTGCCCTGCTTATTGCGATTTTGTCCTTTGTATTCACCGGGAATATTGTTACCGCCGTAACAGTGCTAGTTGTGTTCTGCCCCTGCGCTCTCGTGCTGGCAACGCCAACGGCGATCATGGCGGCAATCGGTCAGGCGGCCAAACACGGTGTCATTATCAAATCCGGCGAGGCCCTTGAAAAAATGGGAAAAGTGGACACAATTGCTTTCGATAAAACCGGCACTTTGACCTATGGCCGCTTAGATGTCAGCGATAGTATTTCCTTCGATGAAGCGGTCAGCGAAACAGAATTGCTTTCGCTGGCGGCTTCTGCCGAATCCAAAAGCGAACACCCGCTGGGAAAGGCGATTGTGTCTTATGCTAAAATGAAAGAAGTGCCGCTGGTTGAGCCGGTTGCTTTTAGTATGACGGCCGGCAAGGGAATATTGGCAGAGGTTAAGAACCGCAAATTGCTTTGCGGCAATGAAAAGTTCCTTGCCGAAAACGGAGTCTCGATTGATACCAGCGCTCAATCCGCATTGGAGCGTCTGCGCACACAGGGAAAAGCCGCTATTCTTGTGGCAGATACCCAAAAATGCATTGGTGTTATCGCACTTTCTGATGTGCTGCGCCCGGAAGCGAAGGATATGGTTTCCCGTTTGACCGATATGCACACCCGCACAGTTTTGCTTACCGGCGATAACAAAAAGACGGCTAACTATTTTGCGGAGCAGGTCGGTATCTCCGAAGTCCGGGCGGATCTGCTTCCGGAAGAAAAGGTACAGACCATTGAGAAATTGCAGAGAGAAAACCATACGGTATGCATGACCGGCGATGGTGTCAACGATGCGCCGGCTTTGATAACGGCTGATATGAGCGTGGCGATGGGAAGCATAGGAAGTGATATCGCCGTAGACGCCGCAGATGTTGCTCTGATGAGTGATGATATATCCAAAATACCCTATTTAAAACGCTTATCCAACGCAACTGTTAAGACAATTAAAGTCAGCATTTTGCTATCGATGGGCATCAATTTTGTGGCGATTGCCCTGTCGCTTATGGAAGTGCTAACCCCTACTACCGGGGCACTGGTACATAATGCTGGCTCCTGTTTTGTCGTCTTGATTGCGGCCTTGCTATACGATAGAAAGTTCGAGTAATTACAGGGTTTGGGGGCTCCCAAAAAGAGAAAAAGTGCGCCCGAAAAGCCCAAAGAGGATGGCTATCCCGATATGCAGGCGTTCATGGCGGCCTACCGCAAGGCAGAGGGCGCCCTGTGGATTTCGGTATCCACAGGGCGCTGATGTTGTTATCGGTTATAGGCTCTCTTTCGTCTGTACATCACCGTGCCGGTGAGGGCAGCGCCCGCTGTCAGCAGGATGGCAAGCCAGAGGATGACATTCGTGTTATCGCCGGTCGCCGGAGCGGTTGTGCTGTCTGTCTCATCTCCCGATGCCGACGGCGTTCCTGCCGGTTCAGTCGGTTCAGTTGGCTCAGACGGTTCAGCTGGCTCGGACGATGTTCCCGTTGCGGGGATTTCTACCGATGCTTTCTTGTATCCACAGACCGTACATTCCTCATGCTTTGAGCCTGCCTCTGTTGCGGTGGCGGCTTTATCCGTCACCCATTCAAAGGAGTGGGCAACTTCGTCCAGCTTCTCGCCGCAGGCAGTACACTCGTGCCAGTGGTTTGTCCCGTCTGACATCCACTTTGTTCCTGGGGTGTGTCCTGTAGCATGGATACCTGCCGTCTTTGTGTCGGTATAGTTCATACCATTAAAAGTCGCGCTGGCAGTATATGTCGTTTCTCCGCTTTCAGTACAGCTAGCGGCTGTAGTCCTGCTGGTGACAGTAACCTCCGGGGACGCTGTATGGCTTTGGTCGTTTTGACAGGTGAATGTCACTGTGGCACTGGAGTAATCCTCCGCCCAGTTCCATACCGGCTCACCCCAGTCATGGCCGGTTGCTTCTCCGCTGATAAAGGTTTCCGCTCCCTTTGCGCCGCACACGCAGGAGTAATAATACTCCGCTGGTTCCGTACAGGTGGCGCCGTTTGCTTTATAGCCATCGTCTACAACTTTCTGATTATACACATGCTCTGCATAGCCATCCTTTGCGCTGTTATCGGTGACTGGACAGCCTGCCGCCAGGCATTCATGCCAGTGGTGGGTGGAGGCGCCTGTCCAAGACTCGCCCCACTGATGCTCATGGAGGGCGATGCTCAGATACTTGTAGGTCTGATTATCGTTGGGGGCGTAGGTGGCGGGGTTGCTGCCGTCTATATTGGCGCTGGAGGTCACCGTGTACGGGGCGGTATAGCCGCTCAGATCGACCGGGTTCCAGTAGACAGCCCACTGGTTCCCGATGGCGGTCAGAGATCCTCCCTTTATGGTGAGGGTTGCATCGAAAAAGGTTTGCGAGGTTAAGCCCAAACACATGACGCCGTAGCTGCCGTTCCACGCAGTGATCGAGGATGCCCTTGATTCCCCGCCAGCCGCGTAGACCGAAGCGCTGTCCTCGATGACCACGCTTCCACCACGGGCGTAGATACCTGCGCTGTACCCGGAGCCGGAGTTTCCGCGCGCCTCCACCTGTGCGTTGCCGGAGGCACTGAACGTGCCTGTGTAGATGCCGCAGTTCACATTGGTGTTGCTTGTTCCTGAGCTGGCCTTCAAGCTGGCGTTGCCGGAAACTGTCACCGCAGAGGTCGTGGAATGAACGGCCGCAACCCCCATGCTTTCCCTACCGGCGTCGGACGCGGTTGCTTCAACCTGTGCGCTGCCGGAAACGGCGAGCGAGCGGGCGGTGATGCCCGAGCTGTCGGATGCAGTGCTCACGCCACCCGTTGCCTTGACCTGCGCGCTGCCGGAGATTGCCATCTCCTTGCAGACGATGCCGTTGTTGTCCTGCGCCGTCTGGCTCGGCGTAGATACCTCGAGGCTGCCCCCGTCGCTGCTGGTTATGACGAGATCGTAGTTCTGCCCGGATGTGACCTCGTCGTTGCTCCACGCAAGGAGGCCGTTGTAGTTCGCCGGAAATGCTGTGGTATCTGGGGCCGTGTTTCGTATTGTGTTCGTGCCGCTGACGGAGATCGTCAGGTCGCGGCGGGCAAGCAGTCCGGTTGTCCAGTAATAGGAATCGTGATACTTGTAATAGCCACTGATGCTCAGATTATTGAGATAGAGCGTACTGCTCCCGGCATCGAAGTAGGCGTTCCAATTCTGCGGTTCCACATCGGTAGCCGAGAGATCTCCATTTACATAGTAAGGCGTGTCTGCATCCAATCCGATTCCCGTCCCGTCGCTATTGCCTATGACAACAGCAATAACCTCATCTTCCGGCACGGCAAACGCCGTCATGGGAGTCATCGCCAGCAACATCACCACTGCCAGCAGTACCGCCCGTCGTTTTTTCTTTTTCATCCAACATTCTCCTTTATTTTGTATTGCCAGTTTATATAACCAAAAAGGTGCCTCCCACCCACGGTAGACTGGGCAGAATACGCCTTCTGATTTTGTGCCTGTATATTTATAAATCTACCATAAAATCCTTCGATTTTCAATCTTTTTTCTTGTAGCAACCCAGGCAGGATTTCAGTTGCAATATCCCTTTGACCTCTGCTCTCCCGCTGTTTCTCCCAGTCCCACTGGGAACCTTTTCTGCACATATAAAAGTCACAACACTCTCCGCCGTACTGTGGCGTTCATCAAAATCTGATCGGTATAGATATGCATATCAGTCTGAAACGCCAAAAAGCTGGCCTACCACATTGACAAAACAGGGAGGTGTGGATATAATTATATGGTAGTTAGCAATAGCTAACCTCCAGAAAACAGGAGGAACAACCTATGTGGATATATACGGTGCAGGTAGATAGCATGATGTGTGGGATGTGCGAGAGTCCTGTCAATGATGCAGTGCGCAAGGCGCTGCCGGTGAAAAAAGTGTCCTCCTCCCGCAGCAAAAAGGAAACCACGGTGGTTTCAGAGGCCCCCGTGGCCGAGGACGTCATGCGGCAGGCCATTTCCGCCACGGGCTATGGGGTATTGCCCATACAGTCTGCCTCTTATGCGAGAAAGGGGCTGTTCTCCTTTGGAAAGTAGCGCGATGTTGAATGCAATGCGATCCTGGACCGGCTGGGATTGTACCGCTCTGCCTGCGGATGGCGCCGAGGTAAACATGTTGAATGGCATTCCTCCGGCGACCGAGCTCCCCATCTCAGAAGAAAGCAGCATCCTGGAAGTGCTGTTCTGCCGGCAGGGAGGGTTTCAGCTTGAGATGTCCAACGGGCGGCGGCTGGAAGTGAATGCCGGGCAAGCGCTTTTCCTCCCGGGGAGGATGGAGCCCTTCCGCTGCCGGTTTGTGCAGGAGCCGTTTCAGGGAATTCTCGTGCAGGAGGATGAACATTCCGCACTGACATCGCTGTGCGCTCTCTGGCCCAGTCTTGGACAATCCCTGCCAGAGAAAGGTCTTGGCTGCGCAGTAATTAAAATTAACCTTTGGTGCGAGGCACTTTTCATCGCGCTGGATCAATTGCCTGAAGAGCGCCACGGATATTTCTGTGCGCTCAAAGTCCTGGAGCTGCTCTATCTGTTTCACGCAGGGGGGGCTGGTATTTTCCAGGCGAGTGCGGGCAGCTATTACGACCGGCGCCAGCTGCAGACCGTACAAAAAATTCATGACTACATGCTGGAACACCTGGATCAGCAGCTGACCATCCGCCAGATGTCGCAGCAATTCCACATCTCCGAAACCTTTTTGAAATCCTGTTTCCGGCAGATGTATGGTACGCCCATCCACCAATACTTTCTGGATCGCCGCATGGCAAAGGCAGCGCACCTGCTCTGCTCCACAGGCCAAACCGTTCTGCAAATTGCAGTGGCCGTGGGCTATGGGAGCGTCAGCCAGTTTGGTGTTGCGTTTAAGGCCCGCTATCAAATGTCTCCTTCTCAATTCAGAAAGGAAGGAAGAAAAATGTCTATTTCCGACTATTTTTGACTAAATTGGAGCGAAATGGTCAAACAAACGCAGTATAATAGTAGAACATTTTGGTTACCATTGCCTGGTAAAGGAGAGGACCCATATGAAGCATCATCGATTCTGGGCCTGGGGCGCCGTGATCTGCATGGTCATGGTCATGATCACCGGGTACCGTCACCATTAATAGTGAGGTAATGCAATATGAATCTGTATAAAGGACTTGCCCTGTTTGCAGGCGGTGTGCTGTTCGGTTCCGCTGGTATCAAGTTGTTGTCCAGCAAGGACGCCAAAAAGGTATATACACATACGACTGCCGCCGTTCTGCGGATGAAGAATTCTGTAATGGAAACGGTCACCTGCGTTCAGGAGAATGCAGCTGATGTTCTGGCCGCTGCCAAGGAAATCAATGAGCAGCGCGATCAGGAAGACGCCGTCGCGGAAGCGGAAGGCGCGGAAGCATAAGAAACGAGCGAGGGGCTGCCGAAGGGCGGCCCCTTTGCTCTCTGGAGGCAAACTATGAAATTTCGCATCAAACACGAATGCCGGGGACGAATCCGCGTGGAAATCGTGCAGCCCCGGATGACACTTGAGCAGGCCGATTGCCTGGAGGCCTGGCTTCAGGCCCTGCCGGATGTATCGCGGGCAATCGTCCATGAGCGGACCCGATGTGCCATCATCGAGTATGAGGGCGACCGTCAGGCCCTGCTGGAGTCTCTGAAAGGCTTTTCCTACCAGACTCAGGCGTCCGGGGAACTGTCCCCTGTACATAGCAGCCGCGCCCTCAACCGGACCTATGAGGAAAAGCTGGTGGGCAAGGCGGTCTTCAAGGCAGTGCGCTCCCTGTTCTTTCCCGCATCCCTGCGGGCGGCCTATGCGGTGGTCAAGGCAATCCCCTATCTGTTCCGGGCAGTTCGCTGCCTGCTCCGGGGTCATCTCCGTGTAGAGGTGCTGGACGGTATCTCCATCGGGCTGTCCATCCTCAGGCGGGATTTCGACACGGCAGGCTCCGTGATGTTTCTGCTGAGTCTGGGAGAGCTGTTGGAGGAGTGGACTCACAAGAAATCCGTGGATGATCTGGCCAGGAGCATGTCCCTGAACATCGACCGGGTGTGGCTCAAAACAGAGGACGGTGAAGTGCTGGTTCCGCTGCATCAGATTCAGACCGGCGACCGGGTAGCTATCCGCATGGGCGGAATGGTCCCCTTGGATGGCTTGCTGGTGGAGGGGGAGGTCATGGTCAACCAGGCATCTCTCACCGGCGAATCCAGCCCCGTACCTAAGCGACCCGGCAGCAGCGTCTATGCCGGCACTGTCGTGGAGGAGGGCGAGTGCGTCCTCCAGGTGACCCAGCAGTCCGGTCAGGGGCGCTATGACAAGATCGTAGCTATGATTGAGCAGTCGGAACAGCTCAAGGCTGCGGCGGAGAACCGGGCATCCCATCTGGCGGACCGGCTGGTGCCTTATACCCTGGCGGGAAGTGGCCTGGTCTATCTGCTCACCCGCAACACCACCCGCGCGCTGTCGGTGCTGATGGTGGATTTCTCCTGCGCATTGAAGCTGTCCATGCCGCTGGCAGTGCTGTCGGCCATGGGCGAGGCTAGCCGGTTCCATGTCACAGTAAAGGGCGGAAAATATCTGGAGGCGGTTGCTCAGGCGGACACCATCATCTTTGACAAGACCGGCACCCTGACCCACGCCAGCCCCATGGTGGCCCAGGTGATATCCTTCAGTGGACGGGATGAGGGGGAAATGCTCCGCCTGGCCGCCTGTCTGGAGGAGCATTTCCCCCATTCTATGGCCAACGCCGTGGTTCAGGCTGCCCGGGACCGGGGGCTGGCCCATGAAGAAATGCACTCCCAAGTGGAATATCTGGTTGCCCACGGAATCTCCAGCACAGTGGATGGGCAGCGCGTCATTATCGGCAGCGCCCACTTCGTCTTTGAAGATGAGAGCTGTGTCATTCCGCCGGAAGAGCGGAATGTCTTTGACTCCCTCCCTGGAGAATTCAGCCACTTGTATCTGGCGGTAGGCGGCGTACTGGCTGCTGTAATCTGCATCTCCGACCCGCTGCGGGCGGAGGCAGCTGACGCGGTAGCCGCCCTGCGGAAGCTGGGTGTGAGCAAGATTGTCATGCTCACGGGAGACAGTGAGCGCACCGCCGCCGCCATCGCCGCCCAGGTAGGCGCGGACGAATATCGTTCGGAGGTTCTGCCTGAGGACAAGGCTCACTTTGTCCAGGCAGAACGGGAACAGGGCCGCACGGTGGTAATGATTGGCGATGGAATCAACGACTCTCCCGCCCTTTCCGCCGCCAATGTGGGCGTTGCCATCAGCGACGGGGCGGCCATCGCCCGGGAGATTGCGGATATCACCATTGCCGCAGATGATCTGTTCGAGCTGGTCAAGCTGCGCGCCCTTTCTGCGGCGCTGATGGGACGGATTCACTCCAATTACCGGTTTGTTATCGGCTTCAACGGAAGCCTGATTGTTCTGGGCGCTCTTGGCGTTCTGGCCCCAGCCACCTCCGCCATGCTCCACAACCTGTCCACGCTGGGCGTCAGCCTGCGCAATATGACAAACCTTTTGCCCTCAAAAACATAATACACTGTTATCCACGCCATTCTTTTTTCAGAATAGCGTATTGCACTGTGTTCTCATACCGCGGTGTTCCGTCAGGATTGTTTACAAAAGAAACAAATTCTTTGAACAGTCCCTCTTTACGCATACCAAGCTTTTCGCAAAGACGTCCGCTTGCGCAATTATAGTCCTCAACATAGGCATATATACGCCTTGCGCCTTTTTCTTCAAACAGATACTTGATAAAAGCGTGTGCCGCTTCGTAAGCATAACCATTTCCCTGATACGCTCCATTGAGCATCCAGCACGGGCTGAAGGTATCCAAAGGAGAAGTTGTATCGTGCTGTTCTCCTCGCTCAGGGAAAGCGTCAATCTCACCGATGACCTTTCCTGTATCCTTCAAAGTAATGGCAAAATAATATTCCGTTTCTTTTGCCCGCTCTTTCATTTCTGCCTTTGCTTCGTCAACAGATTTCAGTTTCATAGAAGCAAAACAATTCACTGCCGGCTCAGCCAGATATTCAAACACATCCGCCGCGTCGCTTTCAAGGAAAGGGCGCAAAATCAATCTTTCAGTTTCGATAATCATAATGCACCTCCAATAATCGAGGATTTATCGTTCCACTATAATCAGTAGCTCGATTCTCCGTTCCTTTTGAAAATGGGCAATCCACTTCGGGACTGCCCACTCAATCTGTAAAATATGCGATAGTTTCGCCCCCGCACATTTTCCTGCACCGTTTAGTGTAAATTTGGTGTAAGGTGTAAGTGAGAAATACTATAGCACATTTAAGCCTAAAAAGCAAGTAGCCTGCCAGTCGTGGCAAGCTACCCTGTATCGGCATATCTTGATTTTCCCCTCCAATATCTCCACTGTCGTTGTTATATCGGCAATTTGCTTTAAGTTGAAATGAGCATGACTACTTGCCCGCCAAAGCAACGGGCGGGTATATAAATCAAAAATGATGCTTACTAAATCACAAGATAGAGAATAAAATCCGCTGCAATAGCCGCAAGCACACATACCATGACGGGAAGTTTTTTCCACGCCAACACTCCGGCTACTGTACCTCCAACAATACCAATCTCAAGGCGGGCACTATCTACCGAGAACACGCCAGGAAAGATCAACGCCGCCATAGCAGTATAGGGAATTAGCCGCAGGAATTTTTCTGCTTTTGGAGTGAACTTCATCTTGTCGATCAGGACAGCCGGCATCGCTCGGGGAATGTAGGTTACAATGGCCATCCCTAAAATCAGAATCAAAATATTAGTGTTCATCGTCAGCCACCTCCTGTCCGTCCAAGTCAACAAAAAACACACCGATGGCCGCACAAACAAGAGTTGACAGGATCAGCGCCCAACTCGAAGCCATGAGCTGCGTCAAAATAGAATTGCAAACAGCAGTCAGAACGACTAACAGGCCCAGCTTTAGATTATGTGTCAGATTGGGAATTAAAATTCCAATGAACATCGCATACAAAGCAATTCCCAAACTTGCAGTTACAATGGCCGGAAGAAAATCGGATGCAATTGCGCCAATCGCAGAGCCAGCAATCCATGAAGAATAAGTAACCGTAATCAATCCGAGAAAATACAATCCAGAACAGTTTTCTTTCTTTTCGGTTGTAAAAATTGCAAAGGACTCGTCTGTTACGCCAAAGGTTGCCAGCAATTTGCGCTTTGTCGGCTCATTTTTCATCCGATTGACAACGCAGGTACTCATAATCAGATGACGAAGGTTTAGAATGAAAGTCGCCAAGATCATAGCGATAATACTGGCTCCCTGCACATACATACCAACCGCCATCATCTGGCTGGCTCCCGCAAAAACAGCTATGGACATGAAAACTGTTTCAAAGGCCGAAAAACCCGCCTGCCTTGCCATAATCGCATAAGCGATACCGACAGGAACAAAGCCGAGGATCACAGGGATGCCGGCACGCACTCCCGTAAAATATTGTGCTTTTGGATTTTTATTTGACATAGATTGTTGCCTCCGAGTACAAGGCGGCATTTCCACTGATACGGATGCGCTCTCCATCCATTTTCCCATATAAGACACCACCACGCCGGGATGCCTGATATGCGACAAGTTCTGTTTTGTTCATTTCCTGTGCCCAGTATGGCATGATGTGACAGTGCCCGGAACCGCAAACAGGATCTTCTGTTACATTCAATTTGGGGGCAAAAGAGCGGGACACGCAATCATAGTCCGTTCCTCTCGCCGTCACTTGTAGAAGCAATCCGTCTAAACCAAGTAGCTTATGCATATCCGGTCTTAACTGCCGTACCGTTTCCTCACTGTCCATGACGCACAACAGATCGCGCCCCATAAAGGCTTTTTCCGGCCTTGCCCCAATCGCCTTCGCCATTTCATCTGTGACAGGAACTGGACGCAGTTTGTAGGCTGGGAAATCCATCTCAAACAGGTTGCCTTTCTTTTCTACGGTCAATTGTCCGCTTTTGGTCTTAAAGCGGACAATTTGAGTGTCCGCATGACGAAAACGCATAATGACATAGGCTGTCGCAAGAGTGGCGTGTCCGCACAAATCAATTTCTCCACCTGGCGTAAACCAGCGAAGATGGTATTGGTCCTGCTCCCATACGGCAAAAGCGGTTTCGGACAAATTATTTTCACAGGCGATCTTCAAAAGCAGGTCATCAGAAAGCCAGTTTTCCATAACGCATACGGCGGCGGGATTTCCACCAAACACTTCGTCGGTAAACGCATCCACAACATATTGTTTCATGGTACTATCTCCTTTAGGCTACAATACAGTTTTCTGACTCTTATTGTAGCGCAAAAAAGTATTGCACACAATGGAAGAATTGTGTGCAATACAATTTTCCGCTTACAGCGAGTTCAACAATCCAGTTAAAATCAGCAGCCCATGCTCTAACGCCTTGATACTGTCAGGCGCACAGATCGCCAGTCGAGCGGCACCGGCTGGAGCGTCTTTCCCAACAGTAAACCGCTCCGATCCATATACAAATACCCCATGTTCTAAGGCGATATGCTCAAACTCTGTTCCGGTAATACCATACGGCAGACGCAGCCATCTACTCAAACTGGTACTATCCCCCAAAACATCATAATGACTCAGCACTTGATCTGTAATCTGGTTTCTGAGTAGCAAGCCTTTACGCCGTCTTTCTAAAAGGGCATCTACCTGTCCTGAAACAATCAGTCTGGATGCAAGTTCCAGCAATAGTGACGATTGGGAAAGATTGATATTGTATAGGGCGTTATCTACCTCCTGATAGTATCGCTTGGGGACAGCAAGGTAGGCCAGACGCAGAGCCGGGTTCACTGTTTTTGACAGGCTCAACAAGAAAATAGTTTTTTCCGGGGCGTCCGCATAAATCGCTTTTCGTTTTTCTTCCAGCAAAAGGCTGTTGATGCCATCCTCTATCACAATCAAGTTGCGTTCTCTTGCAACACGAGCAATCATCTCACGGCACCCAGCGGTCATGGTATGTGTCGTTGGATTTTGACAATCTGGCATGACATAAATTCCACGGATGCCATCATTTTTTACTGCGTAGCGCAAACCAGCTTCCGACATTTCACCATTTTCCTGCTGTATCGGAACAAGCTGAATCCCAAATAACTTTGCGGCGCTCTTTAGTCCCGGGTAGACCAGCGGATCAACACCTAAGCGATCTCCCGGCTGAAATAATCCAGCAAAAATTGCCGCTATGGAATTTTGACCGCCGCTTGCAGTAAGCACTTGATCTGCTGGGACAGGACAGCCCACACGCTCCATCAGCTTAGCGGCGGCCTCCCTTTGCCAGTCTGCGATACCGTGAGAATACTGAAAAAGTTTCCCAAAATCCGGCTCTGTCAACATCTTTTGAAACAGCGAAACTACTTCGTCCTGTGGTATCGTTTCAGGCATCATGGAGCCTAATTCAATTAAGTGAGGTTTGCTGAATGTAGATGTAGCAAAAATGTTGGTACAAATATCGTATGCAACATAGGTTCCGCTGCCTACGGTGCCGCTCAACAAGCCCTTTTGAGAGCAGATTTTGAACGCTCTCGATACGGTGCTGATATTGATGTCTAAAAAGTCTGCTAACTCTCGTTGTGGCGGGAGTTTTGTTCCGGGCCGCAATACGCCGTGAGCAATATCATTTTCTAACTGTGTGGCAAGTCGAATATATAAAGGCCCTGTGCCGTTTTTCAGTGTTGGACGCCATGACATTGGATAGTTTTCAAAAGAATTGCGGGGCATCGGGCATCTCCCTCCTTTCACTCTCACAATTATATAATTGTATGGGCGAAAAATCAACAGCATCTGAATTTCCTGTAATCACATCTACTGAACAAAAAAAATCGCCATCCTTTTCAGATGACGATTCGTTTGCTCTGTTACACAGTATTTAGTTATCGCTCGGCTCTCCAAACAGAATTTGCATAGAGTTCCTCCGTCCGTAAAGCACACGGACAATATTTACCGTCTGATTTTCGATTCGGTAAAGCGCTGTATCATTGCCGCAGACCAAAATGCGGTAGTCCGTTTCAAAGCCTACGATAGAGGAAAGCGGAGCGCCGCTCTCAGGAAAGCCAGAAATATATGCAATCGTATCCACCGCCGCCTGCTCATTGCAAAGCTCCTCAGTAATATACGCTTTTGCCTGCTGCAAATCGGTGACCGCTTCCGGTGAATCCTGTCGCTCATCATCACAGCCCCAACAAGATTTTCGATTTACAGCGTTTACGACAGCGATATATTCAGCACACGTATTCGTTATGTGGATATGGACGGATAAAGGTTCTGCCAGCCGGAAAATATTTATGCGCAAACTGTACCGAGGAAAACAGAGAACAAATGCTGCCACAATCAGTATAGTACATATTGTTTTTTTCATTTTGTGTTCCCTTATAAGAGAAAACGCCCGCCTGATTGCGTGCGGTCATAAACGTAGAATAAGAGGTAGTATGTAGCTGGAGGGAGAGATCCTTCCGGCTGCTGCTATTTTAATTAAGCAGACCATTCTTTCCGCAGGAGCATGACTTCCTCAATGGCGGGGCATCCCTTCCTGTTCCGATTTTCGTGAAGGAAAGCAGAAACCATTCTCCTTGTCGCAGTGCCGCAGCAGGCAACAATAAACAGTAAACGCATTAGGAACCTGATTTCAAATCTGTTGAATTTTTCACAGAAATGTGATATTATTCAAATAACAGCTGTCAGAGGAGGTCGCGGAATGGCTGTAAGTTATAAAAAGCTGCTGCATTTGATGATAGAAAGAGAGATATCCAACGCTGAATTGATGCGAAAAGCAAATATTTCGGCGAATATCATATCAAAGATTAAAAACGGTCAATATATGGCTCTTGATAAAGTAGAAAACATTTGTGTTGCTTTGAGTTGTACCCCTGACGATATTTTGGAATTTGTGCCGGATTGCGGCAAGGAGGAATAAAATATGATTAAGAATATCATTGCCGCCAATGAAGGCATAACACCGGGCAGCAAAGAGGTTGCCATTCTGAAGGAGCATTTCCCTTCTTGCTTTCACAGCGATGGCAGTTTTGATTTGGTGCGCTTTCAAGAATTTTTGAGCGATAAGGTTGCTGTTGCGAATGAGGGATATGAACTCCGTTTTCTCGGTAAAAACTACGCGCGGTTGCTGGCATCTGTGGATACCACTACGGTTATCGTGCCAGATGAGGAACATAACAGTAAATCAGAAAATACAAATAGTAAAAATGTGTATATCAGCGGTGACAACCTTGATGCTCTGAAACATTTATTGAAGTCCTATGCTAAAAAGATAAAGTGCATATACATCGATCCTCCCTACAATACAGGATCGGATGGCTTCGTATATAACGATAGTTTTAACTATACCGCCGATGAACTTGTAGAAAAGCTTAGTATTAGCGAAAACGAGGCAGCGCGTATTTTGGATCTGACCAAGCGTGGCAGCGCTTCTCATTCTGCGTGGCTTATGTACATGTATCCGAGACTATTACTCGCAAGAGACCTGCTTCGTAATGATGGTGTGATGTATATTTCCATAGATGATAATGAATGTCATAACTTAAAATTGCTATGCGATGATGTATTTGGAGAAGAGAATTATATTGCAGAATTTCCTCGCATAACCAAACGTGGTGGTAAATCATCTGAAGTGATTGCTAAAAACCATGATTATGTGTTGATGTATTCCAAAACTACACAACCCGCTTTATTCGCTGTTGCCCATGATGATAGCGCATTCAAATATCAAGACGAGTTTTTGGAGGAAAGAGGATTCTATAAACTGAATCAAACTTTGGATTACGATAGTCTACAGTATAGTAAAAGCCTTGACTATCCTCTTGAAATTGACGGAGAAATTTTTTATCCTGGTTCTTCAGAGGAATTATGGCAAGAGCGCCAGAGTGGAACTCATAATACTGCCGACTGGGCATGGCGTTGGAGTAGAGCTAAGTTTGACTTCGGATATGCTAACGGATTTATTGTTGTAAAGAAGGGCAAAAAAGGTAGTAGAATCTATACTAAGACATATCAAAAGGCAACTATTGAAGAAAATGATAACGGTTATTATATTGAATATGATGACCGAACCAAGTGCTTATCCACACTGGAAACTACGGAAAATAGTTACTCTAATGACAATGCAACAAAAGATATTGCAGTAACAATTGGTAAAAAAATTTTTGAACATACGAAACCAATTTCATTAATGCAACTTTTGGTGTCCCTTTGTACGCAGGAAGATGATATTGTGTTGGATTTCTTTTCGGGTTCTGCGTCAACTGCTGAGGCAGTAATGCGGCAAAATTGTGTTGACCAAAAGTCGCGCCAATTTATTATGGTTCAATTGCCGGAACTATGTGCAGAGTCTACCACCGCATATAAAGCAGGATATCGAACAATATGCGATATCGGCAGGACACGTATAGCCCTTTCATCTGCCCAGATTCGTGAAGAATATCCTGGCGTTACGGCAGATCTGGGATTTCGCCATTTTACACTGACAGAGCCTTCCGGCACCACGCTGGATAAATTGGAGCAGTTCTCTCCTGACGACAACGGAATGTTTGTCTCCAATACCGTTTTGGAGGATTTTGGCCTGTCCACAGTTCTTGCAACCTGGCTTGTGCGTGATGGCTATGGCTTTACTGCACCTGTGGAAGCTGTGGATTTTGCCGGATACACAGGTTATTACATGGACAAGCATCTATATCTCATTACACAGGATCTGAGCAACGAAGCCATTGCGGCTATTACCGAAAAATGCGAAACCGATGGTGCTTTCAACCCGGAGAATGTGGTTCTGTTTGGTTATAGCTTTAAGTGGACGGAGATGGAATCTCTGAAAACCAACCTTGCCCGGTTAAAGGACACGGAAAAAAATCTGCGTATCAATTTCGATGTTCGCTATTAAGGAGGACTGACATTATGGAATTGATCCTCCAACAAGGTTTACCACATCAGCAAAAAGCAATCGATGCCGTATGCGATGCGCTTGATGGTGTAACAATGACCCCGCCGGTACAGTTTTACGAAAATCCGCATATTGATCTGGCGGATAGAAAGCTGTTTGCCAATCTGCGCACTTTGCAGAATGCCGTTCCAGCAGAATACCGCAGTTCTGCGCCAGTGGGTACCTGTTTGAATCTGGACATAAAAATGGAAACGGGTACCGGCAAGACGTATGTGTATACGAAAACCATTTATGAACTGTATAAGCGCTACGGCATCAACAAGTTCATTATCGCCGTACCGTCACTGGCTATCAAGGCTGGCACGGCGCAGTTCATGCAGAATGAATATGCACGCCGCCACTTTGCCGATGGTTGCGGCTACGGCACAGAAATCGAGCTTGGCGTGCTCGAAGCTCCCAAGAATAAGAAAAAGGGGCGCAGCTATTTCCCCGGCGTAGTAAGTGATTTCGTTAAGGGCAGCTGCCAGAACACAAAGAAAATCTATGTGCTTTTGGTGAATATGCAGCTTTTAACCAGCAACTCCAAACGCAACGGCAGGGATGCCGGCTTGCTGTGGCGTGATGATTACGATTACGGCGCAGAGGGTTTTTATCGTCCTTTTGACGCTCTTCGGGCAACAAAGCCTGTGGTCATTATGGACGAGCCGCATCGTTTCTCTCGTGACCAGAAGGCGTTTCAGGTCATTATGGACGAAATTCAGCCGCAGTGCATCATTCGCTACGGCGCTACATTCCCAGAGATTACTACCGGGCACGGTAAGAATAAAATCACAGTAAAAGATTATCAAAACCTCCTGTACGATCTCAACGCCTGTGAGTCCTTCAACCAGGGACTGATTAAAGGTGTGGCAAAGGAGCATTTTAATCCGTTATCCAAACAGGAAGAAAAGGTGAAACTTCTCTCTATCGCAAGCAGGGATTCCGTCACCTTCCAACGAAAGAAAAAAGACGAAGGAACAAAAACCTTCGTACTGAAAACAGGTGATTCTCTTGCTATTGTCAGCGACGCCTTTGAGGGCATAACCATCACTGCGATTACTGCCAACACCGTCGAATTCTCTAATGGTGTGAGTAAGACCTCCGGTGAAGAAATGGATGTCGATGTGTATATGTCCTCTTACCAGGAGCAGCTGCTCCGGCTGGCTCTGGAGCGGCATTTTGAAACCGAGCGGGAGAATTTCTGTAATCGCTCGTTCAAAATAAAGACGCTGGCACTGTTCTTCATTGATGACATTTCCTCCTATCGTCCGAATAATAAAGGGAAGAATCCTTATCTGCTTACTGCATTTGAGCGGCTTCTGAAAGAACGAATTGAACTCACCATTTCCACGCTCACAGAGCATGATACGGAGTATCGTACATATCTGGAGGCTTCACTTGCGGATATTTCCGCTTGCCATGCGGGCTATTTCTCACAGGATAACAGTGATTCTGATGAAGAAATTGCCAAAGAGGTAGATGCGATTCTCAATGGTAAAATGCAATTGCTATCTTTCCGAAATGCGGATGGCGCATACAACACCTTGCGGTTCCTGTTCTCTAAATGGACTCTTAAAGAGGGCTGGGACAACCCTAATGTGTTTACGATCACTAAATTACGTTCCAGCGGCAGTGATAACAGTAAATTACAAGAAGTCGGCAGAGGGTTGCGTCTGCCTGTAGATGAAAATGGCAATCGTATCTCCAACGAGGAGTTTCAGCTGAACTACATCGTTGATTTCACTGAAGCGGACTTTGCGCAGCGCTTGGTAGATCAAATTAACGGCGAAATACCGCAGGCATCTGTTATTACCGAGGAACGGTTGGCTCAAGTGGCTCAGAAGCTCGGAATGAGTGCCGATGATTTGTTTGATAAACTGTACGATAAGCGCTATATCGACAGACACAACAACATCCGTCCGGAAACAAGGACACAGTTCTTTGAAGAATACCCTGCGTTTGCGTCTGGCTTGTCAGAGGGCAAGGTCAAAGACAGAAATAAGATCAAACTGAAGCCAATCAAGATCCGCAAGGCGGTTTACAACGAAATGCGGGAATTCTGGGAGCGAATCAATCAGCGTTATATGCTGTTTTACGATGCTGATTTGGATGCAGATATGGCAGAAGTCGCACTTTCTTTTCTTGAAAAGCCGGGTGTCTTCACGGATGTTGTAATGACAAGCAGTCGTGATATTGTTCATAGCGATGGTACGCAAATGAGCACGACAACGGGTACAGGCGTGCAGTATACGATTATGCGCCCCATTCCATACGGCACATTTTTGACTCGTATTATGCGCGTAACCAGTATTCCAATTGAAGTTCTTCATAAGGCGATGGTTGCTTACAGCAAAAGACACGGAATGGTTGATGCCAAGTATATCAACGAAAATTCTGCAAGCGCATTCTGTGCCGAATTCCAGAATTGGAAAGTTACTAAGCTACAAGGACGCTTTCGTTATGTCAAGAATAATACACCATGCGGCGCTACTGCATTGACCTATGCCGACGGCACCCCAAGAGAAGAGATTGCCCAAGGCCGTATCGGCACCAAAATTGTTCCAGGGACGCCCAGCGGCAAATATCTGTATGATGCTTATGCATACGATTCGCCGCTGGAAAAGGATAATATCACAGCAGACATTGAAGAAGTTGTTGTGTACGGAAAAATCCCATGCAGCAGCATTGCCATTCCAACGATTACCGGCAGTATGTATAGCCCAGACTTTATGTATGTGGTAAAGAAGGCATCTGGCGAAAAAGAACTCAACATTGTCGTTGAAACGAAGGATGTTGAGGGCAAAGATGTACTAAGAGGTAATGAAGCTGCCAAAATTGAGTGCGCCCGCGTGTTCTTTGAGATTCTATCCAAAGAAGGATATACCGTCCATTTCCGGGATCAGATCAACAATAAGCAAATGGCACAGATTATCAATGAAATTCTGTTACAGGCATGAGTCTGCATTTTGTGATGAGGAGAGCATCGCAGTCCTCCCAGCGCAAGCCAAGAATTTCACCTATGCGGCAGCCCGTTCCCAACATTGTCGTTATTAACGGAAGCCAATGGCTATATTGGTGAGACTGAGCCGTAAAATTCACGAATGACTCCTGCTGCCGTTCTGTAAGTGCGTGGCGTTTCGGCTTTTCCCAAGCGCGGCTCTTTTTAATCTCTGCCATTACGCTTATAAGACTATGACATGCCTGTGGGTATCCGTAATATCCCTATAAAGATACCGCCGATACCCATTACAGCATATACTACCAATTTTCTGTACTTCTTAGTTTTCCGCATCTTTGACCGTCAGTTCAAGGCTTCCGCTGAAATTTTCACCTTTGAGAACAATATAATTATCGCCGGATGAAATGGTGTACTCTTTCGTATCTTCTGAATTGGCATTCGCAACCGAATATTCATCGCTACCCGCAATCCAATTCAGTTTCGCACTCCCCTCCTCTATGGTTAGCTTATAGGTTACTTGTAGATGATTACCATTTTCACGCTCCAACGCAGTTCCACCAAAGATAAATTCTTTTCCGTTAAATCCGTCATAGGTAGCCGTATAAGTTCCTGTATATGCGTCTACGCCTTTGGTCTTCTCGCCCTGCAAATCTTTTTCTTTTGTCAATGCGTGTTTGCTGAAAGACTGAATCCAATTATCCCAACCGTCAATAAGATTATCTTTCAAACTGCCTTTATCGTGATTGGAACTACAGCCCGCAAAAGAAACTGTCAAACATAGAACCAAGAGCAGGGAAATAAACACTTTTGTTCTTTTCATAGTCTGTATGATCTCCTTACATAATTTTCGGTAAAACCATCATTCCAAATGTTGCGACACCCGCAACAGCATAAAGACTGTTCACAACCAAACAGACTTTCATCAAATTGTTTTGGGCTTTTGCCTTAACATAAGAAATGATTGTAAACACACCGCTGAAAATCATAAACGCTGCATAACAGGAAATCATAATTTCAGCAATGGGTGACTCTAAAGCCCAATCGAAAGTACGAAGCGGTAAGATTGTCCACGGCACAAAAAGCATAATGGCGCTAACAACGGTTAAAATTTTGTTTTTCACAGTAATTATCTCCTTTCAGCCTGCCCGAAACGAAGGCAGGAAATGCTTAAAGCTAAGATTGTTATACCAATGGCAACAGGTATCCACGGTATTAGTTCAACTTGCGCTGTGTCAAGATTAGTTGCAAGTTTTCCATATTCTGCTGTTATCACAAAGAACGGATACGACATCGGATAGGCAAACCATGCTTTTGTATTGATCATCAATACGGACGGCACAATCGAAGCTAAGCCGATACCGATAGAAAAAATCGGTGTCTGAATACACACCGACAAAAGCCAGAAAAATGCAAGCATTGGAATTGCTGCACCAAATATCAAGCCTGCCTCCTTAAAAACAAACAACGGCTGCAAAATGAAATTATAGTTCTGCGTACTGGAAGCTATTGCTGCGCCTACATAATACATACCGACTGCCATACCGATTTGGAGGGCTGCCAGCGCAAGCAGAACGACGAACTTTGCCATACAGAGCTTCGCTGTGCTGATCGGTAAGGAGAGCATTTTCAAAATGCCCTTGTTTGCTCTTTCTGTTTGGCTTAAAAGAACTGTCCCGACTACCATACTTGCAGGGAACATAAACCATGACATCCCCATAAAGCCCTGTATAAAGAAATTATTTTCCGGCGAAATTCCCTCTGCCTGCATATCAAAATTCATGTGAACATTCAAAATGGATGGTATCCATAAAATAACCGTCGCCACAAGGAGAATCAGTAGTATCTTTGAGCGCTTAATTTTTTTGAACTCTACGCCAACAAGTGATAAAAAACTCATTCCAATAACCTCCTTGCCTTTACAAACGCCAACTGTGCCAAACAAAGAACCGCAAGTTCTGCGATTGCCGAATCGATATAGTGCATTGACTGTGTTACATCTGTACTCGCAAATACCTGAAATGGCATTGCAAAGGGAAAGAGTGAAAGGGCAAAGTTTGTTGTCGGCAGCATAGTTGCGGTAAATACGCAGACGACGCCAATTCCAAGCGATACCCACATATTTTTGCAGGCTTCCGAAATAAGAAGCGACAAAATCACACAGGGTAACATCAACAAAAATGAAAACCCGAAATATTTGCACAGTTCACTAAAAAAGCCATTTCCGATTTCAAACCAATGATAGGTACAAAATGCGACTGCTCCCGCCTCTATTGCAAGCACAAAAAGGCTCATACAAATCGTTAAAACTGCTTTGCCCAAGAAAATCGAACTTTCCCGAATCGGTAAAGACTTCATTTTCTGCATAGCATTGTCCGCATATTCAGTATGATATAAAAGGCAAGCTCCGGCTACAACGAGCAGCACATTTAACATCGTCATCATCTGCCAATTTGCGTCAAGCAAAATTTGTATCGAATTTCCCGGCAAGTCAAGATACATTTCCGAACGAACAGCCATATTAATAACAGGAACAGCCGCCGCCAAAATACCGCCGCCTAAAAACGCAGGCAAGAATCCAGTTCGTTTTACCTTTTTACATTCCAAAGAAACGCTCATCGCACCGCACCCCTTTGTCCGTTGTCAGCGTCGATCAAGGCAAGGAATGTATCTTCCAAATTATCCGTAGGATAGCCCTGTGACGCTGCGCTGAGTTTAAGCTGGTCGAGCGTTCCCTCAAACAACAAATGACCGTGATTTAGGATACCGATGGTATCAGCCATTCGTTCTATTTCGGAAAGCAAATGCGATGATACCAAAACGGTACAATCAAACTTTTCCGGTAAGGAACGGATCAGCGTTCGGATTTCGTGGATACCGACAGGATCAAGTCCGTTTGTTGGTTCGTCCAAAATCAAGATTGGCGGCTTTCCGATTAAAGCACTTGCAAGACCTAACCTTTGTTTCATTCCAAGAGAATATTTTTTGGCAAGTCGTTTCTTATACTGCGTCAGCCCCACAATTTCAAGAGCTTCCGCTACGGAGGATTTGGGAAGTCCCAATATTTTACGGATAATTTCGAGATTTTCTTCACCGCTTAGGTTTCCGTAAAAGGCGGGAGCTTCAATAAATGAGCCTATTTCTTTCAGAATTTGCACCCTGTTATCGGGATACTTTTTTCCGTCAATCGTAAATGAGCCGCTTGTCGGTTTGGTAAGCCCCAAAAACATTTTCATAGTAGTGGACTTGCCGGCTCCGTTCGGACCGAGAAAGCCATAGACAGCACCTTTCGGAATATGCAGATTGATACCCGAAACCGCTGTAAAATCAGCATATGATTTCGTTAAATCTCTTGTTTCAATGATATTCATTGTGTCTGCTCCTTTCTTATCATCGCAAGTACATTGTAACTTACGGGCCTTGTGCTAACCTTCTCGTGTCCTTACATTTACCTTACATTTCATCGCACATTAGAAAATGACACATTTCTATGGTATAATAATCGCATTAGCGATTATAAGCGCCGGCCGCGCGGTGAGCGAAGCGAACAAACCGTTGCGCGGACGTGTGCAACCTCGCGGAGCGATAGTATGGCCGGAGGCCATGGTATAATAATCGCATTAGCGATTATAAGCGCCGGCCGCGCAGTGAGCGAAGCGAACAAACCGTTGCGCGGACGTGTGCAACCTCGCGGAGCGATAGTATGGCCGGAGGCCATGGTATAATAGGAATCCTAAAGGAGGTAGACCTATGGACTTTGATTACCTGAAACAAAAACGCCTTTTGCTTGTCGATGACGAACAGGAGCTTTTCGATATGGTTGTTTCTATCTTACATGAGGACGGATTTCAAAATATCAAAACGGCAAAAACGGTGGCTGAGGCGATTGCTATTTCTGAAACTTACCAACCTGAGCTTGCAATTCTTGATGTAATGCTCCCTGATGGAAATGGGTTTAATCTGATGGAACGACTTAAAAAAGCGGATGATTATCCCGTACTGTTTTTAACCGCCCGTGGCGAAGATGACGATAAATTCCGTGGCTTTGGTCTTGGTGCAGACGATTATATGGTAAAGCCGTTTTTGCCAAAAGAGCTTTTGTTCCGTGTGAACGCCATTCTTCGCAGGAGTTATAAAGCTGATAATCCTTTTGTGAAACTGCACGACAGCGAAATTGATTTTGCGCGTGCAGAGATCATAAAGAACGGAGAGCATATTTCTCTTACGGCAAAAGAACACGACATCCTCGCTGCTTTATATCGAAACGCAGGACGAATCGTTACGATCGACGCGCTATGTGAAGCAGCTTGGGGCGATAATCCTTTCGGCTATGAAAATTCGCTGATGGCACATATTCGCCGTATCAGAGAAAAAATTGAAGCGAATCCTTCCCAGCCTGTTTCTTTAATAACGGTTAAAGGACTTGGGTACAAACTCATTGGTAGTGTCAAGTAATCTATGAAAAACTGAGCCGAAAAAAACAGGCTCAAATGAACCTTGAAAATTGCAGATATTGATTCCGAAAAGCTCTCCGAGGGCTCAGGGCGCTGCCCTGAGAA
>NZ_JACRSQ010000008.1 GCF_014384895.1 Bianquea renquensis | reverse complement strand
CCCATTCAGATATCCTTCTACAATATTTAATTTTTCTTCTGATGTATATTTCCGATACATAAAATACCCCCAAGTAGATTTTGGTTATTTACCTTGTCTACTTAAGGGGTATCATATCATTGCACAGACCTGGCTCTTATTCTTTGAAAAAAAGCACTGCGCACTAATTAGTATTTAGTGCGACAGCTCCTACGTTTTAATGGAACGGTCAAAGTCTGCTCAACGTACTCTCTAATCTTAGCGGGATGGATTGGTTTATCTCATGTAGCCTAAGCCACAAGATGAACGTGCCGCCAAAAAAATATCAGAGGATAACAAGCCGCCATCTAAGGTATGGGCAGTTGGCTTTTTCCACATAGTATCTTCACTCCTTCCAGCATAGAGATTATCATACATTAGTCCGAAGTTCAAGTAAAATATTATCGACATAGTCAATAAAAACAGTTTTCGAATGTATAAAATATTCCGGATTTAGGCGCAAATAAATATCAGCGCCTCCCTTTTTTACTCTTGTAATGGCAACTTCTTCAACCAGATCCTCCACATATCGACCGATGGAGGAGCGAGATAAATGCAACTTTCTTGACAACTGAGAAACCGTCATCTCCTTTTTACTCAGCTCGCGTATTATATCAAGCTTGGTATCATTGCCATAGGACTTGATCACAGAATAAATCGTAATATAACGGTAATCAATGGCTTGGGATAAAACATCCGAATAGTTACAACCTAAAAGGAAGGCAAAAGGCTTTTTCCCCTGAGTTGATCTTTTCATAATGAGATACTGATCCAGATAACATACAGAATAGGTTTGATTCTCAAAATTAATTTCATCATCGATCATGCAAGCCCGTTTCACTTGACTTGTGGTATCTGCGGAAATGAAGGTATGGATGATGTCAGCTTTATCCTTATTTTTGGCATGAAATTTTTCCACCTCGATGAGCAAACTTTTTAAATATGAAATTAACTGATCAGCCAGCTGATTGAAATGATAAAACATATAATAGAAATAATCAATTTTAATAGATTCACTCAGCAGAGTTAACGCCTTCGCAATGCTTTCGCCTTCTGCCAAAAGGACCCTTTGCATATTGACATCCTCAAATGTATGGAGATAGTGAGTAACGACGTACTGTTTAAAAAAACGCTTGTCCTCAAGCTTTTGGAAAAAATCGGAGATTGAATCCCCAAAGAAATCCGTTTTTTCCAAAACCAATTTCGTGAGGACACAATGAAAGTGTTTACTGTAGTGAAAAAAAGGATAGAGAGAATCGGGAGGATTCGGAAGATTTTTTTTGATCCGAAAAGAATCGTAGTTATATAGGATCGTATCCGTCTTCTTGTGTGTAAGCGAGCTCAGTCGTGCTTCTACAGCTTTGCGATTAAAATATACCACATTATAAAATAAGGTATCATAGAGGATGCCAAGGGATTCATTGATATTCACATTATTCACTCCAATCCACACAACATGTCTTAAGATTATCACAAAGATGTGAGTAATGCAAGAGCTTTACAATTTTTATAATGGAAATCATTGCTGGATATGTTAAAAAAGGCCGCCCACTCGGGCGGCTGAACAGCCTTACTAGCTTTTGCGACTTGTGGCCCGCCATGGACTTTCCGGTGCGCCCATTCATTTTTGAGATTCGCAATTCGGTCTTTTGTGTCAATCCCTTTAGCAAATACACACTTCTTCTATAAAGGCCCTACCGATGCCCTTACCGTGTGATCCATTTGCCGTTGGTGAAGTCCGGAATGGCGACCGGCAGCCCGCCCATGGCGATGGAATTCTCTGACAGGGCGCTGATGCACATCCAAGCTGCCGTGTCGTATACGTCGATAGGTGGCTCTTCGTCCTTCATAACACTCTCGAAGAAGGCGCGGAACACCAGCCAGTCCATCCCGTCGTGGCCGCCCTTAATGCCCTCGGCCAGATACTGTTTCCAGATGGGATGCTCATACTGATCCCGATATTCCTCCACATTATTCCACTGATCCTTCCAGCAGAAATCATACTGATTGTGCACTCCATCGATGAAGAGGCTCCGATTGTCCTCCATATACATGGCCCTGGTGCCCTGAATGTGGAATCCACGGGAATACGCTCTGGGAAGGGTTGTGTCCAGTGTGAGAACGATGGTCTCTCCGTGAGCACAGCGGATTGTCGTCGTCACCACATCCCCCTGCGCAAAGGGATAATTGGTGATGTCATACTCATCGCCCTTTTCTCTCTTCAAATAATCATTAAGGCCGCGAGACTTGGACGCCACGGAGCTCAGAGACACCATACGGTTTCCGTGATTGATCTTTAAAACCTTTGCAATGGGCCCCAGCTCATGCGTGGGATAATTCTCACAATTGCGGTTTTTATAATTGTCCAGACGGTAGTGACGGTTTTCCCGGCCAAAGGAAATCTCGTGCCGCAGATCGTGATGATATCCACCCTGGCAGTGTACGATCTCACCGAAAACCCCCTGCTCCACCATGTTGCGGACCATCAGCTCATCCCGGCCATAGCAACAATTCTCAAGCATCATACACGGAATTCCTGTCTCCTCCGACGTGTGAACCAACTGCCACAGCTGATCCAGCGAGTAGGCTCCGCCGACCTCCATGGCAACTCGCTTGCCGGCTTTCATAGCGTCGATAGCCGGCTGTAAATGGTCCGCCCACGATGTGGTCACCACAAGGGCGTCCAGCTCACCCAGCGCCAAAATCTCTTTGTAGTCAGCCGTACACAGCGGCTCGTTTCCCTTCTTCTCCTTTACCATCTGAGCGGCGTGCATCCGGCGATCCTCATATTTATCACAGACGCCGATGATGGAGATGTCCTCCATAGGGATCATGACCGCCTCCAGTAGACTAGTCCCACGTCCGCCAAGGCCTACAACGCCAATCTTCAACTGTTCTTTTACCTTTGCCATCTTCTACACCTCATTACCTTTCATTTTGTCCATACTGCTGGATCGATTGTAAAATCGCCCGCAGGTTACGCTCGTGAATATCGGCCGGAATATCCTCCGTAATGCCGATGATGAACCGGCTTCGATCTTTTGCCTGGTCCAGGATATCCTTTGTATCCTGTATGATTCCCTCACGGGAATGGCATTGCCAACCGCTCGGCCAGTTTAGCCATAGGATCTTGTCCGGCCACTGCCCCATGGCTGTGGCTACATCAGGGCTCATACTGATATCATAGGCCTCGATATAATCCAACGGCGTCTGACCGATCAGATCCATGATGGTCGTATTGTCCGCATCAAAGTGCACGCCCAACTTTTTTTCACTTTTGCTCAGTGCCGCATACTTCCGAAATACCTCCGCCGCCTCCTCATAGACCGGCATGTAATACTCAGCGAAGACATCGCGCCCTATGATCTCCGGGGTCACATTTCCCCCATAGTTGGAAAACCGGAAAGGAGATGCCGCGATGATGGGGTAGACAAGTCTTGCCTTGTCCCGAAGAATCGAATACAATTTCAGAATCTCGTCCCGATTGTCCATCCACTCATAGCAGAACTCCAACGTTCCCATACAGTCGATGATCTTCTGGAGCGGCTCTAACCCGATATCATCACGAAAGATCACATCCTGCTCTGCCCTGTCCAGCGCCACCTGCTCCGCCAGCTCCTCGTACCGGGACGTCACCTGCATATCGGAAAATAAGAAGGCCATCTTTTTGTAATCATCCGGCGTTTTAAACATGTGCTCCCGCGTCCATGACGTCAGCCCCGCTGGCTCCGTCAGCGTCGTCAAATCGCCGTAGGGCGTCCGCCGCACTGTCCGAATGTGCTTTCGCCCGTCCACATACACAGTCTCCGAAAACTCCTGCACGTTGGGATAGGTAATCCGCGCTGAGGATACCCGGTGGACCACACAGGCTCCTTGCTCCCGCAGCGACTGCTCAAAAGGAAACCCGTCCATTAAATATTCATACACGGTAAAGGGGACCTGATCTGGTATCTCCCCGCGCAATACCGCATAAACCCGTTGTGCTGGGGTCATGCCTCGCGCCTCCTCTTAAAAGTTATCCATCTGATCATCACAAAAGGAATACAGATAGATATATGTATCCAAGTACCCGCCATCCTTTGCGTGATACCCCTTTGGAACCCGCGCCAGTCGCTGAAACCCAATGCTCTCATACAGCGCCATGGCGCCTGTGTTTGTCGCCACCACAGCATTGAACTGTAGCCCCAGAAAACCTCGAGCCTTAGCCCGCAGCAGCGAATCCTCCACGAGCCTGCGTCCAATGCCCTGTCCTCGCTCGCCCTGGCGCACAGCATAGGAAGCGTTGGCGATGTGACCACAGCGCCCGATATTGTTTGGATGCAGGATATACAGTCCAACCATCTCATCCCCGCGCCACGCGGTAATCGTATCGGTTTGCTCCAGAAAATACGCGTTCGCTTCTTCAACCGGCAATACTCTGTCCCCTGGGAAATAGAGTCCCTCTTCCACCACCTGGTTCCAGATTTCGCTGGCCGCAGCGCCGTCCTTTTCTTTATATTGTTTCAATACAATGGATTCCATCCGTATTCTCGTCTCCTTTCCCTTTATACCATCCGCCGTACGGATGTATTATAAACAGAGAGCAAGCGGAGAACTACCGTTTATTATACTAAATACGTCAGCTTCATGGCTATATAAAATCGTACAGTCATTAGTAAAATCGTATATTGTGCCATCTGCCATAGCCATAAGCCGTCTATACAAAATATACGATGAAGCCGGCCGCCAGCAAGCCCAGCACCAGCCCAGCTACCACATCCGATGGGTAGTGGACGTATAGGTACAGCCGGGAAAATCCAATGACCGCCGCCAGTGCCAAAGCGGCGATGCCCCAAAGGGGATATATTGACACAATCACGCCAGCTGCGCCAAAGGACGACATGGTATGACAGGAAGGAAACGAAAAATCCGATGGCCTGTTGATCAGAAGTTCAAACTCCGTATCGGTATGACACGGCCGCTTCCGGGCCGCGACCAGCTTGATCCCGAAGTTTCCCACCGCCACGCATACCAGCAGTACCGCCAACAGCAGAAATCCCATGCGTCTCGTGCCGGCCCGGGCAAGCCAAACCGCCGTAATGATCAGCCAAATCGCACCGCCATTTCCCAGGGAGGTCAAAACCGGCATCACACGGTCGAGAAACCTACACCGGATGTGATTTTGAATAAATCCCAGTATCTGATTGTCAACTGTCTGTATCCATCGCATACTTCTCATTCCCTTATCCTATCCGTAAACTCTCTGAGTCACTGCGCTTTGCCGCAGAAACTGCGGCATGGAAATTGTACCACGAGCCAGCAAAAAAGGCAAGGGGCTGCTTTATTTTCCGAGGGGAAGCCAGCGAAGTACCGTCTGGATCTTCTCATCCCAGTACGTCCAGCTGTGATTTCCCGCCGACTCCTCATAGGTTAAATCGTAACCGAGGGTTCGCAGGCTATCCCGCAGCTTCGCATTATCCGCATACAGGGGATCCTCTGTTCCACACCACATGTAAAGTTTCGGCAATGGCTTTCCAGACCTGGCCAGCTTGTCCGCCAGGGCGAACAGGTCATCATCGCTGCCTGTCGCCCTCTCCTTGGAGCCAAATATATCGAAAAAGAGCGAATCGTTAGTGTAGCTGTCAAAGAATGTGGCGATGTCCACAGCTCCGGAAAGGGAGGCCACAGCTCCAAAGGTATCACCGGCCCTCAACCCCAGCTTCAAGGCGCCGTATCCTCCCATGGACAGCCCAGCGGCGAATGTCTCCTCGCGCTTGTCCGACAGATTGGGAAAAAAGGACCGGCAGATTGCGGGCAGCTCCTCCGAAATAAACGTCCAATATTTTCGACCGTGAACCATATCCGTATACCATCCAAGATGCACCGTGGGCATTACAACGGCGATGCCCATATCGCTCACATAGCGCTCAATGGACGTGCGCCTCTGCCAGATCGTATGATCATCGCTCATGCCGTGCAGAAGATACAGCGTCGGATAGGAAGTGCTGTTCACCGCGCCTTCCATCCCGATCTGCCCTTTGGTTTGCTGTGGAAGAATCACATCCATATTCATACACATCCCCAGCACATTGGAAAAATAGTTTACATGAAGCAACGCCATCTGTCATTCCCCCTAAAGATTAAAATATTCTTTCGCATTGTGGAAACAAATATTCTCCACTAGCCGCGTCAGCTGCTTTCTCTCCGACGGATACTCCCCATTTTCTACCCAACGCCCGATCATACCGCACAGGATACGCCGAAAATACTCATGCCTCGAATAGGAAAGGAAACTTCTAGAATCTGTCAACATGCCAATAAACCCGCCTAATAACCCTTGGCTTGCTAAATCGCGCATCTGTCTTTCCATGCCTGCGCGGTGATCCTGGAACCACCACGCCGTTCCGTACTGCATCTTAGACGGCCACCGATCCGACTGAAAATTTCCAATCATCGACGCGAAGACATCGCTGTCTTTGGAATTCACACAGAAAAGGATGGTTTTCGGCAGCGCCCTGTCTTTCTCAAGCTCGTCCAAAAAATGAAAGAGCGGAGCTTCCATTTCACAGTCCCCGATGGAGTCAAATCCGCTGGCATAGCCGACCTCCTGGACCCGTCTGGTATTCTGGCTGCGCATGGCGCCGAGATGGATCTCCATAGCCCAATCTCTCCGGTGATACTCTTTCCCCAGAAATAGCAACATATGAGTGGAATACTGCTCCGCTTCCCTATCCGTCAGCCTTTTGCCAGACAGCGCCGCCTGGAAGATCATCTCCACCGAATTCACATCCGTCAGGGCACAGGGCATCTTTTCAAAAGCCATGTCGCTGGCAGGGCAGCCAAAATTCACAAAATAATCCATTCTGCGGACAAGCGCTTCCTTCAGGGATGCCAGGTTCACAATTTTAATACCCGCGGCTGTCCCTAAATTCTGCACGCGGCTGGCAAATCCCTTCTCTTCTATATGAAGGACTCCATCGGGTCGAAAAGCCGGCAACACTTTCACAGGAAAGTCCTTACACTGGGCTAGCTCTGCGTGTTCTCTCAGCTGTGCGCTTGGGTCCTCCGTGGTGCACAGGGCATACAGGTTGGACCGCAGGATTAGCTCCCGGGGGGTAAATCCTCCCTGGGCGATTCTCCGCTCCGCCTGGCGCCAGATACTCTCCGCCGTTTCCGGGCAGAGAAAATCCTGGATTCCAAAATACCGGCGAAGCTCTAGGTGCGTCCAGTGATACAGAGGATTTCCAATGGCTTCCGGCATCATTTTCGCGTACGCCAAATATTTCTCGTATCCATCCGCATCCCCTGTGATCAGCCGCTCTGGAATTCCAGCCGCGCGCATTGCCCTCCACTTATAGTGGTCGCCGGCAAGCCACAGCGTGTATAGGTCGGAGATGGGCTGATTGTCCAGAATATCGCTTGCGCTCAAATGACAATGGTAGTCGATGACCGGCTGCCTCTTCGCCGTCTGATGGTATAGCTCCACCGCTGTTGGCGTATCCAACAAAAAATTGTCATCCATAAAGTCTCTCATCGCTGCAATCCTTTCTCGTCGCGTAAATTTTATACCAAGGGATTTCCACCCTTGTCCTGCTATGGTTTGTTGGGATACGCCAAAAGTACTTAGGCTGGACTTTCGGCCCCTATGCGGGTACTCTATTCAAAAGGAAAGAATCCCATTGCCTCATAGGTCGCCTCGTCAACGACGGGTGTGCTGCCAAGCTGGTGGTCCTGCTTAAATCGTTTTACCGAATCTGACAGGCCCGCCCCAAACTTTCCATCGGGCGTTCCCATATAATATCCCAGCTGTCCAAGGCGGATCTGAACAGCATACACATCGGATCCAATATGTCCATTTTTCAGCGTGCGGTAGGAATCGCCAAAATACCCGTAGGTGCCCTTTACGATGGTAACATAGGTGCCATAGGGAACCAATTTTCTCAGCTCCTCCGCGTCCTCATTGTACATCCGGATACAGCCCTTCGAGGCGTTGCTTCCCACCGTCCACGGCTCATCCGTTCCATGGATTCCGTATTGCCCCCATGGGACATTGAGCGCCATCCATGTCCCCCCAAATCCCTCGTTCCAGGTATCTTTCGACACGATCTTCCAGGTTCCAAGGGGCGACGGCGTTGTGTATTTTCCGCCACTGCAGGGAAAGGTCTTTACCAGTTGCCCATTCTGATAGAGATAGAGCTGATCTTCATTCAGATCCACATAGATATAATACTCTTCCTTCTGCGCTCCTGCCGGCCCGGATGCGGCTTCCAATATGCCATCCGGCTGGGTGACCAGCTGCACCAGAATATAGAAGCCAACCAGGCATACCACAATCGGTATGGATTTTCTCAAACAGGACGGCTTTTTTCTCACAGGGATTCCTCCTGATACGAAGTTCTCCTATACTATATGCCGGAATACCTGAATCCATTCATTTTCCCCATTGTGACAGACGAATCCCAACCCACTATACTCAATCACCACGCCATTGGCAAGCACTTTCACTTGTCATAGCGTGGTGATTGTTTTTGTGTCAAACTGCCTTTACAATTGCCTCCACCGTCTCCTCCACAGTGCGCCCGCTGCACGGCAGGGTCACATCCGCATAGCGCTCATACAGCCCCGAGCGCTGGTCAAACACATCCCGCATTGTGCTTCCTTCGGGTATGACGATGCCCCGGGTTGTGATGTTGTCGAGACGGCGCATCATCTCTTCATAGGAAAGCTGAAGGTAGATGATCGTGCCGTCTCGCCGCAAATGCTCCATGGCCGCCTCGCTGTACACCACGCTTCCGCCAGTTGCGATTACAGTCTGATGACACGCTAGAGATCGAACCGCCGCTTCCTCCGCCTCTAGAAATGCCTTGACCCCGCGAGTGTCCAAGATCTGCTGAAGCAGACGTCCCTCCCGCTTTTGGATAACCAAATCCGTATCGACAAACTCTGCTCCTATTGTCTTCGCCAGGATAACCCCCACGGTACTCTTCCCACAGCCAGGCATTCCAATCAACACAATATTTTTCACGGTTACAGCTGATCCCCTTTCGCCCGCTGCCTTATCCGACGGCCTGCACAAACTCCGTCCAGATACTGTTATACAGATCCGAGGCCTCGTTGCTGATGACCTGGATAAACTCAACATCTTTCCGATTTTCCTCTGGAATATTGATGGCTGAATTGCTGGTATACTCTTCCGGCAGGAACTCATAGGCAGCCTTATTGGGGCACAGATATAGGATCTGTGGGTAGATGTCCGCTGCCACTTCCCCCTGCAAAATGTAATTCAAAAAGGCATGGGCGTTCTTTTCATGAGGTGCGTTGCTGGGAGTAAAGATGGCGTCGATTCCAAATCCCAGCCCTTCTTCCGGGTAGACGACTTTCAAATCAGGATTCACCGTCAGGCAGGTGGCCGCCTGGGACGTAAACATATAGCCCACGGTGGCTTCCCCCTCCAACAGTTTGTTGTACGGCGTGTCGTAGTCCAAAACCCGGACATTGTCCTTTAATTCCATAAGTTTGGACTTGGCCTCCTCCAGTACCGCGGAGTCCTCTTCATTTAAAGATTTTCCCATGGTTTTCAGCGTTATGCCGAGGATGTTTCGAGCATCGTTGACCAACACCAGGGAATCCTTCAGCGCTGGATTCCACAGATCCGCATACCCCTTGATCTCCACATCCACACGGCTGGGGTCATAGACAATAAGCGGCGTTCCTACGCCGTAGGGTACCGTGTACTCGTTGTCGGGATCAAAATAATTTCCTAGATAGGAGGGATCTAAGTTGTCATAGTTGGGGATCTGGGCTTTGTCCAATTTTTTCACCAGCCCCTTATCGATGGCCATCTTAACGATGTAATCGGACGCCAGAACAATATCGTACTCGCCGCCCTGCACCGTTTCCAGCTTGGACAGCATCTCTTCGTTGGTACTGAAATTGCTGTAATTGATCGCAATCCCCGTCTCCTCCGTAAAGGACTTTAGAATATCGTCAGGGAAGTAGGTCGCCCATGTAAAGATGTTCAGAACCTTCTCTTCATCTGTCTTCCCCTCTGCGCCATTGTTTGTAGACGGCTGGCTGGAATCGCCTGCACTGCCGCATCCCACAAGCAGAGTCATAGCCATGGCCGCTATCATAAATCCGACTAACAGCTTCTTCATAATTCCTCTCTCCTGTTTCTCTTAAATTTATTGGACCCCAAAATCTGGGATACAATGACAATGCAAAAGGTAACGCCCATGGTCAGAGTGCAGAGCGCGTTGATCTCCGGCGTCACCGCAGTCTTCAGCTGCGAATAAACCCGCACCGGCAGCGTCGTACTGGTTGGCCCCGCCAAAAAAAAGCTGATGATGACATCATCCAGAGACATGGCGAAGGCCAGCAACATCCCGGACAAAATTCCCGGTGCGATGAGCGGCAGGGTGATATCCCAAAATACCCGCCCCCCGCCTGCGCCCAGATCCCGTGCTGCCTCCTCGATGGAAGGATCGATTCCCAGAAGGCGGGTCCGCACATTGATGAATATATAGGGGATACAAAAGGTACAGTGGCCGATGATCATGGCCGGCATCCCATAGGGAATTCCCACGAAGGAAAAAAAGGTGAGAAACGCAATCCCCAATATGATTTCTGGAATCATGATGGGCAAGGTGGCAATGCTCTCAATCGCCCCCGCCGTGCGAAACCTCCCCTTTGTCATGCCCACAGCCCCCAGCGTGCCAATGACGCCGGAAATGAGACAGCTGCTGATTCCAAGCTTCAGGCTGTTCCACAGCGCCCCCATCATCTGTTGATCATGGAATAGAACCCGATACCAGTCCAGCGAAAACCCACCCCAGACCGCCGATATCTTTTGCTTATTAAAAGAATAGACGATGACGAGAACGATAGGAATATACATGAGTGCCAGGATCACCCCCAAATAGATTCCCGATCCCCACCGCCGCTGCGTATGCTTTTTGCCCTTCATCTGCTTCGCCCCCTATGCCATGCCCTCTGGCTGGCTCTGCTTCGTCGATTTTCGATAGACAAATAAAAAGAGCAAGGTCATGAGCATCATCACTACGGAGAGCGCAGCGCCAAAAGGCCAATTTCGAGCCGTCAAGATCTGATTTTGAATCAGATTTCCCATCAGGACTTCCTTGCCGCCCCCCAACAAATCGGATATAAAAAACAGTCCCATGGACGGAACAAAAACCAGCACACAGCCGGACAGAATCCCCGGCAGCGTCAGCCTCAGCGTCACGGTCAGAAAGGCGCGCATCTTCCCCGCCCCCAGATCCCTGGCCGCCTCCACAAGAGACCAATCCATCTTTTCTATGGACGTATAGGAGGGCAGGATCATAAAAGGAAGGAGGGAATAGACCATCCCCAACAGAACCGCCCCGTCGGTGTACAGCAGCTTTAGCGGCACATCCACAATGCCGATTTCCAGCAAAAGGGTATTCACAACGCCGTTGGCCCGCAGCAAAATCATCCATCCATAAATCCGCACAAGGGCGTTGGTCCAGAAGGGGACAATGACCAATACCATGACAATCCCCCGCTTGCGAGGCGGGAGCTTCGCCATACAATATGCAAAGGGATATCCGATGGCAAGAGCCAGCAACGTCGTCTTCACAGCTATTTTTAAGGAGTCCAGCAAAACCTTCAGGTAGATGGGATCCCACAGCCGGATATAATTCTCCAATGTAAATTCTGACGTGACGCCCCAGGTGGCATCCCGCTTCATAAAGCTCAACGCCACTACGTATAGGACCGGCAATAGGACAAATACAAGGGTCGTCACATACAGCGGAAGCATTGCCAGAAAAAAACTGCCGTCGTGCCTACGCCTTTTCTCCATTGCGCCTCGCCCCTTTCCGATCAACAAGGATTCCCGCTGCGGGCTCCCAGTCCAGATAAACAGCGTCTCCCACCTGGAAGGCAGACTCCATCCCCTGATGGCTGGCCACAACCTCTTGCTCCCCACCGCTTCCCGGCACGCCGATGATCATTCGCAGGATACCGCCGCTATAGTGATGTTCGCGGACAACGCCCGCCAGGGTGAAGCCTGGCTGCGGTTGCCGGTGAAGGCGAATTTTTTCTCCCCGGACAGCCACGGTGACCGGCTCCTGCGGGGCCAGCCCTTCCGCCCTTTCTGCAAGAATCATCTGTTCATCCGTCAAAATCTGGGCGGCGTCACCTTGCAGCTGCTCCACGCGCCCATGGAAAATATTTGCAGTGCCGATAAATTGCGCAGCAAAACTGGTAGCGGGCCGCTCATAGATCTCCGCCGGCGTTCCGATCTGCTCGAATGTTCCCTCGTTCATCACCACGATCCGGTCTGACATGTTCATGGCTTCCTCCTGATCATGGGTGATATATAGGAATGTTATGCCCAACCGCTTTTGAAGGCGTTTCAACTCTGTCTGCATCTGACGGCGCAGCTGTAAATCCAGCGCGCCCAATGGCTCGTCCAGCAACAGAAGGTCTGGATTGTCAATCAGAGCCCGCGCGATTGCCACCCGCTGGCGCTGCCCGCCGCTCAATTTCTGCGGCGTTCGCTTGGCAAATCCCGGAAGCTGTACCAGTTCCAGCATGGCCTCGACTCGCTCCCGGATCTCCTGCTTCTTAACCCCTTGCAATTTTAAGCTGTATCCAATATTGGCCGCCACATTCATATGAGGAAATAGCGCGTAATTCTGAAATACCGTATGTACGTTTCGCTGGTTAGGCTCTGTGTCCGTTACATCCTGGCCCTGTAAAATGACCCGGCCGCGGTCAGGATGTTCTAGCCCGGAGATGATCCGAAGCATGGTGGTCTTGCCGCAGCCACTTGGTCCGAGAAATGTGATAAACTCTCCCCTTTCGACATCGAGGCTAATCCCGCGGAGGGCGTCGGTCTCGTCAAAGCGCTTGGCGATCCCATCCAGCTGTAAAATCACATCGCCCATATCCCCTCTCCCCTTTATTGAATTTTCTTAAGGATTAAAATTCATTTCTTTAGATGATACATCCAAATGTAAACATTGTCAACATACAAAAAAGACAAGGTTCCCGCCATATTTCTCTATCGTCGGTGCATTTTTCCGATATGGGATTGTTCCTTTCCGAAACATTGCCGAAAACAAAGGGGACTTATCTTTTGTGTCGTTTCGAGCCTTTCCTCTTTTTCCGCTTTGGCTTTGGTCGAATTATCAGCCAGATTAACAAAACTAAGACCACCGTGATCAGAATCGCCCCAGCAGCGCCGGCCTCTACCTCCGCATTCTCGGACTTGTCCCATACCGGCTCAGTGCTATCGCGCCCGTCTGTGCTCCCTTGCCCCACACCCTCCCCCTCCACGTCCTGTGGCGGGCTGGGCTCATGGCTGGTTTCCTCCGCTGGAGACGCGGGTGTGGCCCCCTCAGGGGTTGACACCTGGTCAACCGGCGGTTCCGACTGCACCTCCGAGCTCTCTGTCTCACGGCTCTGGCTCTGGGGATCCTCACTGTCCCGCGGTGGGATGGAGGATTCGCCTGCCATTGCAGAATTCTCTTGCCGGCTGTCACTGTTCTGATTGGAGGCGGCTCCATCTCTCCCATATGTAACGGAGAGAACCGCTTCATCGCCTGTAATGCGCTGTACCTGTACGGCGATCCCCGTCGTCTCGCCTCCGTTTAAACATGTCTTGTCCGCTGTAAGGCTCTCCCCCTCCTGATACCAGGAATGGGCCGGATCCGCGATCACGATGAGCTTATCCTTCGTCTCCGAATTATCATTCATAAACATTCCGGAAGTCGCGTCATAGGTCCACTTTGAAGTGGCGGCGCTGATATGCCAGATGCGGACTGCCCCTCCCTCGGGACAGGAGATATCCCTGTGGTTGCCGTCCGGCGTCACGTATTCGATCATAAAATACTCTGACAGATAATTCCCATCCCAACCTCGAGGGACAATCACCGCCGCCGATGCTTCCCGTGAAATCGAGCGAAGGGTAATCTGGGTATCGGCAGTGACCACAGCCGGTTTGACCCACCCTAGAAGCATCTTAGAAAATGCGTTGTGGTCGCCTTGATTCTGGTCCATCATATCCGCCGACAAGCATCCCCCCGAATTTCCCGACTCCGGAACTCTGTCGTAATAGTCGGGAAGTCCGAGCAGATGTCCTGTCTCATGAAGGGCTGTGTTCCGTTGCTTCGCGGAGCCTCTTGTCAAGTGTTGAAAGGACAGGCTGCTATAACTGCCGATGCGCACGCCACCCATCTGAAAATTCCAGTAAAACGTGTCGCTGTGGGGCCACCAGACGGAGCTGTCGGATTTCGGCTGTCCTGTCCAGACCAGACATAAGCCGTCGAGCACGCCGTCCCCATCGCTGTCATACTGGCTCAAGTCCACCCCTCTCGCCATCATAGCCTCCAAAATCTCCTCGATGAAAACCTGATCCCCCTCTTTGCTATAATAGCTCCGGTCATGCTTCGCCCGATACCACTCCTGGACTTGTCCGGTTATGGCTAGCTCTCCATAGGAGGACCTGCTATAGTAGTCCGCCACAGAGGCAAGGGCTGAACCTCCGCCTCCAAAGAAAATCTCGTTCAACTGCGACGTGGACCCCGTCATGCTGGGCTCATCTGGAAAGTCAACCGGTATGACCAACAGACTGGCCGTCCCTTTCGTCTGCATATAGGGGCCATCAAAAAACGTATCCCCCGTGTGTGTGACCGTAACCCTTGCGCACACTGGCGCCACCGCCGTGATAAACAGCAGCAACACCAGCCCGCCCTGCACCAACTTTTTTGCCTTCACATTCCCTCTCCCCCACACCTCAGAACGCTCTCCCTCTGAAACGACAGATATCAAGAAGGGGACCGCCGCGCAGCTTCCCGCGCAACGTCCCCTTGATTGTACAATCTCGTTCGCATGTATAACCGTTCTCGTATATTGACTAGAACTCTCGATCTATGAATATATCAAACGAATACCAGCGTTGTCAGATTATAACTTCACTACATTGCTTGCCTGGGGTCCTTTGGGGCCTTCTTCAATCTCGAACTCAACCTGAGCGCCTTCGTCAAGCGTCTTATAGCCCTCGCCCTGAATTGCTGTGAAGTGAACGAATACATCGTCTCCCCCGTCCACGGAGATGAAACCAAAGCCCTTCTTAGAATCGAACCACTTAACAACACCTGTCTTCATTAAAAAGTCCTCCTGAAAGATGAAAAATGAATTTGTATCATAAAAGCATACGTCTTATGATTGTGTCCATAATATCATATCTGCACAAATTTGTCAAGCGGCTAATCCCAAAATTGGAAATTTTATAGAAATTTAGGGTGCTGGTCCGTCAAATCCCTCATCATTTAGTGGATCAACTTATTTCAATTTAAGCGATCTCTTCTCCATCCCGCGTTGTGAATTGACTATTGTAGAGATCTGCATAAAATCCGCCCTGCTTCATTAGCTCTGTGTGATTTCCCTGCTCAATCACGGTGCCGTGATTCATAACAAGGATCAAATCCGCATCCCGTATGGTGGATAACCGGTGGGCGATGACAAAGCTCGTGCGCCCTTCCATCAGTCGATCCATAGCCTTCTGGATGTGTGCCTCCGTTCGGGTATCCACATTGCTGGTCGCCTCATCCAAAATTAACATAGGAGGATCCGCCAAAATCGCCCGCGCAATAGTCAAAAGCTGCTTCTGCCCCTGGGAGATATTGGATGCCTCTTCATTGAGCACCGTATTGTATCCCTGGGGAAGAGTTCGAATAAAGTGATCGGCGAAGGCGGCCTTTGCGGCTTTGACTACATCATCATGGGTCGCCCCCTCACAGCCATAGGCGATGTTCTCCTCCACCGTACCGGAGAATAGCCATGTATCTTGAAGCACCATTCCAAACAGAGTGCGGAGATCATTTCTTGTCATTGTCCGAATGTCCACATTATCCACGAGGATACGCCCACCCTGAATCTCATAGAAACGCATAATTAAGTTAACCAGCGTCGTTTTGCCAGCTCCGGTCGGCCCCACGATGGCAATGGTCTGGCCTTTTCTTGCCTCGATGTTCATATCCCGTATCAAAATATCGTCGTCGCTGTAGCCGAAGTCGACATGTTCGAAGCGAATATTTCCTTGAGGATTCTCCAGTACGGCCGTTGTCTCGCTGTCAGGCGCTTCTTCCTGCTCATCTAGAACCTCAAACACTCTTTCCGCCGCCGCAATGGTGGACTGGATTACATTGGCGATCTGCGCCGTCTGCACGATAGGTTGTGTGAAGTTGCGGACATACTGGATAAAGGCCTGTACGTCGCCCAAAACCATGCGCCCATTCACGACGCGAATACAGCCGATGACGCAAACTCCGACAAAGCCTAAGTTGCCGATAAAATTCATCAGCGGCATCATAATTCCCGAAATGAACTGGGATTTCCAGCTCGTCGTGTAGAGCTTTTCATTGATCCCCTGAAATTCATCGATGGATTTCGTTTCCAAGCCGTAGGCTTTGATAACCGTATGGCCCGTGTACATCTCCTCAATATGTCCATTGGCTTCCCCTAAATGACGCTGCTGGCCCATGAAATATTTCTGAGATTTTGACACCACCAGGCTTACCACAATGGCGCTCAGCGGCAAAATCACCAGGGCAATCAGCGTCAACAGCGGACTGATGGACAGCATCATAATCAGAATCCCGACCAGCGTTGCGATGGCAGAAATCATCTGGCTGAGCCCCTGCTGCAGTGTACTGCTGATGGTCTCTACGTCATTGGTGACCCGGCTTAGGATCTCGCCGTGGGTCCGGCCATCGTAGTATTTCAAAGGGAGCCGGTCCAGCTTTTCATCAATCTGTTTCCGCATATCATAGACGACTTTCTGTGATACTCCCGCCATAACGTACTGCTGAATATACTGGAAGAGCGCGCTGAGGACATAGAGTCCCAACAGGAAGAGAAGGACCTTCCCGATATAGGAGAAATCAATGGCCGCCTGGACATTTCCCATGGCCCGCGCGAAGATGGTCTCCGATAAACTTGTGGTCGCCCACCCCAACACTTTGGGAGCGAAAATAGTGAATACCGTACTCAATACCGTTGTCACCATGACGATGGATAGGGACACCTTATGTCCAGACAAATAGCGGACCAACCTCTTTAGTGACCCTTTAAAATCTTTGGGCTTCTCCACTGGCCCCATTCCCGGGCCGCCGTGTCCGCCTCTGCGGGGGCCCTTCGGCATCCCCTGCTTGTTTCCGTTATCACTCATATCCACACCCCCTTATGCGATCTCATCCTGAGACAGCTGCGATTCTACGATCTCCCGATACACTTCGCAGGTGTCCATCAATTCCTTATGGGTTCCGAGTCCGACAACGCAGCCGTCATCCAGAACAAGAATCTGGTCTGCGTTCATAATAGAGGACACCCTCTGTCCGACGATGATCACCGCGGATTCTTTTGTCTCTTCGAATAGAGCCGCCCGCAGCTTCGACTCTGTTTTAAAATCGAGGGCTGAAAACGTATCGTCGAACAGATACACCGGCGCTTTTCGGACAAGGGCCCGGGCAACGGCCAGACGCTGGCGCTGGCCTCCAGAAACATTGGTCCCCCCTTGTGCTATGGGAGATGCATAGCCGTTTTCCATCTCGGAGATAAAGCCATCGGCCTGTGCCACAACGGCCGCATGGCGGATCTCCTCCTCCGTTGCGTCCAACTGCCCGTTGCGGATATTGTCTGAGACTGTCCCGGAAAAAAGGATTTGTTTCTGCGGCACATAGGAAATCTGGGCGCGGAGACATTCTTGGCTTAACTGCCGCACATCCACCCCATTGACGGATACCTGTCCCTGTGTCACATCATAGAACCGCAGAATTAGGTTTAAGATGGTTGATTTTCCGCTTCCGGTTCCCCCGATGATGGCCGTCACCTGTCCCGGTTCCGTCCTGAAGGAGATGTCCCGCAGGGTTGGCTCCTCCGCACCGGGATATTGGAACGATACGTTCTTAAATTCTACAAAGCCTCTCTTCATTTCGGCGTCGCTCTTCACATCAGGGTCCTTAATCTCCGTCTCCATGTCCAGCACCTCATTGACTCGCTTGGCAGACGCCAGCGCTCTTGGCAGCATGACAAAGATCATGGCACAGGCAATGATGGCGAACATGACCTGCATGGCGTACTGGACAAAGGCCATTAGCGTTCCCAGCTCTAACCCCATGGTATCGATCCCTTTAGAGCCAAACCACATGATCGCCACCGTTGCCAGATTCATTCCGATCATGACCGCCGGCATTAAGATGGCAACTGTGCGATTGACTCTCACTGCCGTATCCGTCAGATCTTGGTTGGATTCATCAAAACGTTTTTTCTCATAGCTCTGTTTGTTAAAAGCGCGGATGACACGGATCCCCGTCAGCTTCTCCCGCATGACCAGGTTTAACCGGTCCAATTTCTTTTGCAGGATCTGGAACACAGGGATCGTCTTGCTGGCCACGATCCAGACCACCACCAACAGCGCGGCAATGATAACGGCCAGAATCCAGGTCAGCTGTGGTGCGCTCTCGATCGCTTTTATGATTCCCCAGATGCACATAATCGGCGCCATCATCATCATGCGCATCCCCATGACCACCAACTGCTGTAGCTGCATGACGTCATTGGTGGTTCTCGTTATCAGCGACGCAGTCCCGATGGTATCGAACTCATGTAAAGAGTAGTTCTCCACCTTTTCAAAGAGCGCTTGCCGCAGATCCTTTGCAAACCCTGCAGCGGTTCTAGCTGCAAATAAAGTCGCCAAAATCGTGACCACCGCAATGACTCCAGAAACAGCCAGCATCTTGCCCCCTGTCCGATACAGCTCACTTAAATCGTTGCTCATGCTCGCCGCCGGAATGCCGTTGACGATGTCCGACATTAAATCCGGCAACGTGAGCTGCCCCCAACACTGGATGACAACGAACGCGATGGCTAGTGCAATGGCCAGCCAATACTTTTTTAGATATCGAAATAATTTAGTCAACCTCTCCAACCTCCGTCCTCTTATCGTGGTCTTCCGCCACTTTGTCCAGAATCCGTATCAGCGATCTGGTGTCCTCTTCCCCCAACAGAGCGACCAGATTCGATAGATCCTGCATAAAATGTTCCTGCGCCTTTTTTCCCATCTCAAGTCCCGCCTCTGTGAAGCTTACAATGATCTTCCTCCGGTCTCGCCGGCTGACGGTTCTCTCAACAATTCCTTTTTCCTCCATGGCACTGAGAAGCTTTGTTACGGTGGGAGTCGCCACTCTCAGCTTCTGACTCAACCTGGATACCGTGACCGGCTCCTCCGACTCCATTTGCAGATGCATAATAGCTCCGATCAACATGACCTCGCTTCGGTTAAATTTTTCATGCAGCGGCGCTTTCCTCCGTGTCCTCTGAAACCGCATGAACGCCGTCATCAGCTGTGATTCCAGCGTCGTGTCATCCCAGCATTCCCTCATAGTATCCTCCAATCGCTGGACGTTGCAGGCGATAGGCAACATCCCACTACCTCCATGAAATCCCCTGTAACAACAAATTGTCCACATTTATTTAGCATTGCAAAAAATTAGTATGGATAATATTTAATCACACTTACTTTTATTTGTCAAGCAACAAACTGTGAACGTTTTTTAACTATATGCATGTTTTTTCTACTTTTTCCATGTTACCACTTTTCAAGCCGCTAAAATGATGGTATCATAGAGACGTGACGGCTGCGCACCGTATGGAATGGAGGTCTATCGTCGTATGATTGTATCCGCTAATGGAATTCAAAAAAGCTTTGTCACCACAGAGGTCTTGCGCAATGTGACCTTTCATATAGAGGCAAAAGAAAAAATGGCGTTGGTCGGCGTCAATGGGGCCGGAAAATCAACGCTTTTCCACATCCTTCGCGGCGCTATGCCACCGGACGAGGGCCAGCTCTACCTGCAAAAGAATCTTCGAATTGGATATTTGGCGCAGAACGCAGAGATTTCTTCGGCTACTACTGTGCAGGAGGAGCTGCTCCAAGTGTTTGAACCCGTTGTGCAACTGGAAAATCAGCTCCGCGCCATGGAACAGCAGATGAAGGAAAATGCCGATCCCTCCCTGCTGGACACCTATGCGCGCCTCTCCCACGATTTTGAGGAGGCCGATGGCTACTCGTATCAGAGCCGGGTGCGCGGCGTCCTGAAGGGACTTGGATTTACCGAGGCCGAGTACCAGCTCCCCATCTCTCTCCTGTCCGGCGGCCAGAGATCCCGGGTTGCCCTTGGCAAAATTCTGCTTTCAAAGCCGGATCTCTTGTTGTTGGATGAGCCGACCAACCATCTGGACATTGATGCCATCAGCTGGCTGGAAGGATTTCTTGCCTCCTTCCCCGGGGCTGCGTTAATCATATCCCATGACCGCTATTTTCTGGACAAGCTCTGCACGAAAACCTTGGAGCTGGAGCGCGGTGTTACCTCCACCTACAATGGCAACTATTCCTACTATACTCAGGAAAAAGCTGCCCGGGAAAAGGCAGCTCTTCGAGAATATGAGGCACAGCAGGCAGAGATTCGGCATCAGGAGGAGGTTATCGCCAAGCTGCGATCCTTTAATATGGAGAAATTCATCCGCCGCGCACAGAGCCGAGAAAAGATACTGGACAAGATGGAGATTTTGGACAAGCCGGTTTCTCTGGACGCCTCCATGAAGTTAACCTTTACCCCGAAAATTCTCAGCGGGGAAGATGTATTAAGCGCGGAGGGGCTCTGTAAAGCCTTTGACGGGAAGCGCCAATTTCAGAATTTAAATTTTACCGTCCGGCGAGGCGAAAAAGTGGCGCTCCTGGGCGCTAACGGCACGGGAAAGACGACCTTATTCCGAATCATAATGGGGCAGGCGGCGGCCGACAGCGGCTATCTGCGCCTCGGCGTAAAGGTATACCCTGGATACTATGATCAAGAACAGGAGACTCTGTCTCCCGGCAAAACGATTCTGGACGAAATTTACGATGCCTTTCCACAGATGACCCTTGGGCAGATCCGCAGCGTTCTCGGCTCTTTCTTATTCCGAGGGGAGGACGTATTTAAGCTGATTCGCGATCTGAGCGGTGGAGAGCGAGCGCGGGTGTCCCTGTGCAAGATCATGCTCTCCCAGTCCAATTTTTTATTGCTGGATGAGCCGACCAACCATCTGGATATCATTTCCAGGGAAATACTCGAAGACAACCTGCGCCGCTATGAGGGGACGCTGCTCTTCATCTCCCACGACCGCTATTTCATCAACCGCGTCGCAGACAAAATTCTCGTCTTGACTCCGGAGGGAATCCAAACCTATCTTGGCAATTACGACTTCTATATGGAACACCTCACGAAGCCGGAGGCGGCAACTGAACAGGCGGCTTCTCCGGCAACCGCCAACAAGGAGGACTACCTCCAACAGAAACAGTCTCAGAGCGAGCTGCGCAGAAAAAAGACTCGGCTGCGGCGGCTGGAGGACGATATCGAGAAGGCGGAGAAAGGCATAGCCGAAATTGAGGGACAGATGTTGCTCCCGGAATTCTACTCAAGTGCCAGCGCCTTCCACGATTTAGAGGAAAAAAAGGCTGCGCTAGAAGCGCAGATCGAGGATTGGATGCACCAGTGGGACGCACTGTCCGAGGAGATTGGGGAGTGAATACGTTCGCGAACTTCAACATTATGTCCGCCTCACGGCGGATTTTTCTTTTGTCTGAACTTTTGTATCAAACTTCCATACTTGTCCTGCTTCCAGACAATAAATGGAAGTGTTGTAGAACTTCTGCATTTGTTCCATACACCATATCCTTTCGGTTGCTGATCAGCTTGAAGAATTCCTCCAGCTTGTTCCAATAATCAGGCCGGTAGTCCATCTCATATGAATGACCCCAGATGTAGAAAATTTGCGGTTTATCTGCGCTTAGTTCAACAAACTGTTCGCCCATTTTCATCAACCGATCAAACTCCATTATGTGATAGACATTCGGATTCAACCGATATAGATTTTCCTGTATATCAAAGCTTTCGGTGTCTGTAATGGTGCGACAGTACCGAATATGGGTATTCTCCCGAATGATATCCGCCACCCTCTCATTATTGTTAACGCCTCCGCAGGGATATGCCATTCCCACGACTTCATAGCCGACAAGTTCGGACAAATTGATTCGATCCTGCTCAACCTGACGTATGATTTCCGCTTCGTCAAGCCCAGTCAAATTCGGATGTGTCAATGTGTGAGCGGCGACCTCGTGGCCATCATAAATGAATTTCACGTCCTCGGGATGTATTTTATAGTGGGCAATACGCTTATTTTCTCGAATCAGGATCCCCTTTTTCCCCAACAATTCCGAGTTGAGATTGAAAGTACATTTAAGTCCGTATTGATTCAGCAATTCAATCAACCTTATATCCTGTGTGACACCGTCATCATAACTGAAGGTAACAGCTTTCCACTGCACCCGATTTGTAACGTCCAAATGAACACCCCCCTACAAAAGTTTAATGATTTTCTGTCTAATTTCCTTACCATGACACATCCTTGGGCCGGAGGGGATCCCACACCTCCTCCGTGTCAAAGAGATACAGATACATTTCCCGGCGATTGCGAAGGGAATATCCGTCCAACGCCTTCCGGTCTTGAAAGATTCCCAGTCCGTCCGGCTCCCGTGCCAGATAGGGCTTTGCTCCCACGCCACAAAAGATTCGAAATCCCGTGTCATACAGCAATTCGTGGATCTTGCCGGACCGGACGTGACCGCCATAGGGCCAGACCATGACTTTCGTCGGCCCTACAAGGGACGCAACCTCCGCCTGCCAGCTCGCCGTATCGTACTCCACTTTGCTGTACTCAATCTGATCCATATGATAATGCCCGTACCCATGGCTGGCAAAGTTCCAGCCTTCCTCCTTAAGCGCCGCAACCACCTGCAACGCGCCCTCTTTCTCCGCTTCCCTGTCGGTCCCCTCCGGCGCGCCTGTCTGCGTCCGGTACCCGAAGATCCCCTGGAATCCCGTAAGGCATAGCGTGCCCCGCGCCCCCTGGAAACTAAAGTCCGGGTGCTCCCTGACAAAGCTGTCGACGATGGGGAACACTTCGTTTTCATAGCTGTAGATCTCGTCCCCTGCGGCTGTCTTCGTGTAGGACAAGACGCGTCCCCTGTCGTCCACAACCAATTTGTCCACCATCCCCGTATGCATCTTACGGGCGTCATACACCACATCGTCCACGGAAAGGACTAGCGGCTTCTTCCCCTTGGGCAGCATCAGCTTGGCCACCCTATCCCCCTCCCCGGATTCATCGAGAAGCAGATTGATATCGATCAGTATGTACCCCTTCTCGTAAAGGTTCTCCAGAATGAGCGCAAATTCATGGGGCGTGACACAATCCGTATCCAGCGACTTGGTCATGGATGGGCTGGAATAGCACAGCTCCGGGAATGCAATCAAACAGTGGGTAAATACATGTTCCACCGGTCCTGTATACTCCACCAGCTCCGTCTGGAACGCTTCATACTCATTGATTGTCTGGTCCAACCCATTTAACGCCGGATCATCTGGCGATGCGGCAAAAAGTTCTCCTACGAACGCCCTCGCCTCCTCTATTTTATACTGGCAGAGGTACTCGTTTACCTTCTCCGGCGCGATTTCGATCAACTTCTGTATCATCTTCTCTTTTTCCTGCTCCGCCTTTTCGCTGTAGATGGGATCCTCCGAGTCCACCCGCTTAAAACACTCCAGCGCCCCAGTGTAGTCCTCCTTTGCGGCATACGCGACTCCCTCTCGATACGCCTCCCGCCCCGCCTGAATGCTGTTGGCGTAGGACAAATATTTGCCCGCTTGGCCCGACGCCTCAGCAAACAGCTGGTAGCTCCGCATGCAGCGGACCAGCTGGTCATAGGACAACTCTTCATTGCAGTACATGTCCATGATCCGTTTCATTTCCTGATACAAGGGCTTTCTATATTTTTCTCCCTTTCGGTTCAGCTTACCTTCCTCTTTGTTCAATCCCGTCTGTTCCGCCGTCAATGCTTTTTCTGTAAAGGCGCTGATCACGTCCCCCGCTGTCCTTGAATTGAACAGTTCTGACAGAGAGGTGTTGGAAATCTTGAGATACCCATACAGGATACCGCCCCCCGCCAAGATCAGCAGTTCAATGACCAGCAGTACAACCAGTGGCCTTGCGGCCTTCCCGCGCTTCGCCATCCGTCTCCCCCCACTTTCAACAATATCTATCCATATTATACTGCAAAATTTGTCGAAAGTTGTTAAATGGGAATTACGCATGTATTAAATCTTCATTGAATTTTTTATAGTGCCATACCGACAATTGGGATGGTGATAACGGACAAAAGCGTCGATAAAAATACAATCTGGGCGGACAGATACGCATCCCGCTCAAATTTTTCGGCCATCATGGCCAAATTTGCGGCTACGGGCATGGCGGTGATCAGGACCGGTATGCTCAGCCGGATTCCCCTTGCGCCGCATAGATACAGGATCCCCATAAAGAGAAAGGGAAGCCCCAATAGCCGAATCCCGCTCAGAATATACACTTTGGGCGCGCGAAAGATCTGCTTCAGATCCGCCTGCGCCAGCAAAAGTCCCGCCAAAATCATGGCCAGCGGTGTGGTCAAGTCCCCCGTCATCTCCACGACTCGCCCCAGACTTTCCGGCAGTTGAATGGAGCAGACGAAGAGCAGAAAGCCGATCAAGGTTCCCACTGTCGCCGGATTTAGCGCGCTTCGAATCCGCTTCCAGACCGGTATGGACTTCGGTTGCCCTTCCCGTTCCCATATGTAGACGCCCCAGGAGTTGACGATTAAGTATAAAGGGAGCACATAGAGCGCCACATAAAAAGCCCCCTCCTCCCCTAGAAGTGCGGATACCACAGGAATCCCCATATACCCGAAGTTAGGAAATGTCATGCTGTACAGGAACACCAACTTTTCCTTTCGAAGCACAGGCACCCATCTCACAATGAGTCGGCCGATTCCATAGGAGGCCACGATAATTCCCACGCAGGTTGCGATCAGCACCGCCCCCGTTCCCAGGATTTCCTTTGAAAAGGGACGTTGCAGCGCATCAATCACCATGGCGGGCACGCAGATACAAAACAAAAACTGGGATATATCCTTGGAGAAGCCTGTGCTCACAATTTTGAGACGGCCAGCCATAAATCCCAGCAATACCATGGCAAATAAAATAACAGTTTCATTCAATGTGACAAAAAAATCCACAGTCCTGTACGATCCTCTCTTTTAAGAGCGTCACCCGGTATAACTCTCCATGAGCAGGATCAGCTCCTCTTCTGTGTTGACGGCGATTCCCTCTTGTAACTTTTTCTGATCAATTTCTGGAAGTAATTCCACAGGAGTTTTGAGTTCGGATTGCAGTGTCCCGTCTTCCAGAAATATTCCAATATGCCCTTCGTACTCTCGAACGGTATACCTCTGGGATGATTTCTCCTGTGCAATCTCTGATTCTCCAGCCGGATTTCCGTTGGCGGACAGATCAACACTCAGATCTTCCGAAGGTTCCCGCACCGGCTGAGGATCGGACTCCTCAGCTAAGGGCGATTCCCGCCGGCTGTCCCTTGTCGACAGATAGTACCAGCCGTAAAATGCAGAACCCATTATGATCAAAACCGCAACGGTTGTAAACACAATACACAAAACCTTTCTCCTCGTGCTCATACTGACTCCTCCTATTCTTAGTAGCAGTATGGACAAAAAGAAGGGATTCTATGCGAAGCTCTATCGAAAAATTTTCAATTTTCTCAGGAGTCCGCCTACGGGCAGAGTCGACATATCCCGCTTCGTCAGCCCTCCGATGTTGACCATCACCGTAAAGTAGGTCAAAGCGCCAATTCCTACGGAGATGATGCAGGAAATGGTGTTGGACCCTGTCAAGGTAAAGGGCAGAACATAGAATATGAAACAGATTATTCCCATGATCAGAGAACTGATCAGAGGTTTCAGCACTGCCTTTTTGAAGGAGATCCTCACATGGCAAAACTTGAGCACGCTGCGCAAATTCAAAAATGCTAACACTGCGCTGAACAGCACGATATTCAACACTAGGGAGTAGATCTTCAAATCCAGCACCATAATGGAAATCACATTGGTCAGACAGGTGACCAGCACTCCGATGATGGCATTTCGCAGAGGTATTTTCAGCTTGCCGATTCCCTGCAAGATCCCCGTCGAGACGTGGATAATGCAATAAAAGACAACGGCGATGGAGCCAGCCCAGAATAGCTCTCCGCCCTGGTGCGCGTTGGGAAAGATGAGCCGCAGCAGCGGTTTTCCCATGACCGTGAGTCCCACGGCGGCTGGCAGCGAGATTAAAAGCACCGTCTTGATCAGCATGTTGACCTTGCTTTGGATCTCAGCCCGATCCCGTATGGCGATGGAGTGGGCGATGCTCGGCACAGAGGCGGCGGCCATGGCGTTGCCGATGGAGATGGGCAGGTTAATCAGAACGATGAACTTGCCCTGATAGATGCCCCTCATATTCGAGATCGCCTCCTGCTCATACCCCTTCCAGCTCATCAGCTTGATAAACATACTGGAATCAATCATACTCTTGATGCTAAATATAGCCGACGCAAGTACGACGGGGACGATGATGGAAATCATTTGGCGCAGAATATCGGAATTGCGCTCCGTAATCTCTTGGCGGGGTGCACAGAAAATCTTGCTTCTCTTTCGGTACGCGAAAAAACAGATGATCATAAACCCAAGGGCCGCCAAACCTCCAGCCGCAGTCCCACTGATACCTCCAGCGACAGCCCAATTTATCCCCAAAGGTTCCATCAACGCGAAGGCCAGCGTAACCGCTACCAAGGCGTCCACAATCTGCTCAATGGTCTGGGATATGGCGGTGGGCTTCATATTGTTCATTCCCTGAAACAGCCCCCGAAAAACGCTCATCACGGAGACGATCAACACAGCGGGCGCCTGGGCGCGCATGGCCAGCGCCGCCTGGGGAAGGTTAAAAATCTTCGTAGCGATGTACGAATTGCCAAACCAGAGAATCAGCGCACAGATAAGACCCACGCTGCTGACAAATACAAGCGCGACCTTAAACACCTGCCTCGCGTTGGCATATTCTTTCAAAGCGATGCGCTCACCCAGCATCTTGGACAGCGTGGTGGGAACGCCAAAAGCGGATACGATATAAAAAAAGTTATAGATCTGATATGCCATAGCATACATATCGTTGCCGGCGTCTCCCCACAAATTCGTTAAGGGGATTCGATAGAAAAATCCGATAAACCGGACGATAAATGAAGCGGCAACCAGAATCCCGCCCTGCTTCGCCAAATCCTTCGCACTACTGCTCATACCATTCCTACTTTCTCTCGCCCGCCCTCTCACTCGGAGGACAAAGCTTCTTTCGTAAATCCATGGGGCATTAACTCATCAAGCGCCAGCTCTAGAATTTTGCCTTTATCCTCTAACAGTATGCTGCCCTCAGGCGGCATAAACTCCAGCATCACCTGTCTACAGATTCCACAAGGCCACGGGTAGCCGTCGCCGGAACTCACCACCGCCAACTTGATGAACCGGCGCTCTCCCTGTGCAATGCCGGAGAAAATAGCGCAGCGCTCCGCGCAGATTGTGGCCCCGTAGGAAGCGTTCTCGATATTGCAACCGGAATAGATACGGCCGGACTGGGCCAAAACGGCCGCTCCGACTCGAAATCCTGAATACGGGCTGTAAGAATGCTCCATGGCCGCGCGGGCGGCTGCCAGCAATTCCTCGTTCTTCACGCCTATCACTCCAAGGTTATCTCCTGACTCAGGGATACGACATTGATCCAAGTTTTTCCCGGATTGAGCGACAACTCTTCACCTTCCGCATCATACCAGTGAGTTGGCGTCTGTTGATCCGCTTTTTTCCATGTGACCGGTTGGCAAATGCCGTTGGTCAGATAATATCCCTTTCCCTCACCGATGGATACCATATCCTTGTGCCCAGCCTCGTCGCCTCTCTCATGGACGTCGGCTATCTGAATCAGGACATTTTTGAATTTTAACTGCTCTCCCGTCTCCAAATCCGTCTGAGGCTCATCAAACTGAACTCTGCCGTAGGATTTCGTCTCCGCCTCATAGAAAAACTCCGCAGTCTGATTGTAATCCTTGTACACAAGATACGGGATCGCTACATGTTGTACCGGCTCCCCACTGGAAGGCGTCTCCTCCTCTTTCAGGAAGGAAAACACTGGCGCGACTTCCGATTCAAGCTCCGTGGCAATCTTTGCCCTCTCCATGGCTTCCAGCAGCCGCTCCCCGCTGGTGTACACATTGTGAGGTGCTTTTCGGTCCTTGCTGCGCCATGTCATCACCTCTTCCAGGGACGAGATGCCATTTATGTGGGGGCAGCCCACCTGACTGTACACCTTAGAGATGCTGGTATCCTCCCCGAAATGAATCAACACCGCGCTCTGATCCAAGGCGAAATCAATGAAATAGCGCCTTGCGCTGCGGACGGGACCGATTTTTTCCACCTGATCATAATCCTGGAAGACAGCGACAAAGCGAGTCATATTCCCCTCAACGGGCGCCTCGTATATGATATCTGCATACAGCAAGCCACTCTGTGGCGAGGCCTTGCGATGATTGTTGATGGAGATGGCCACAGGCTTCCGGCGCGCCGTCTCCTCTGGAATGGGCAGGCCTGTATATTGGCTGTACACATAGCCTTCCGGTATCACAGGCTCCACCTCGCTGCTCTCCTCCTCGGAAGAGTCCGGTTCCGGCTCCGACTCGGGCAGCAAATCGCTAGATTCCTCCGGCACACTGCTCTCCACGCTGTCCTGCACGGTCGAAGCGGCCGTATCCTCAGATGATTCCTGGCGGGACTGACAGCCCCCCACCACAACGCACAGGGTCAGCAACAGGACAGCGGCGCTGTGCAACACCTTTTGTTTCATGACGATCCCTCCATTATTCACGGCCGATCCCCAAAGACTGCAAAATCATCTCTTGTTTTCGGCACATCTCGGCTTCCTCTTCCGGTTCCATATGATCATATCCCAGCAGATGGAGCATACTGTGAATGGTCAAAAAACTCATCTCTCTGCGCAGGCTGTGCCCATACTCTCTCGCCTGCTCCTCTGCAATCTCCTGACAAATGACGATATCCCCGAGACAGACCTCCTGGCTTTCCGGATTGACTTCACCGTTCTCCACCGTATCCCGCACAGTGCTGGACTGAAAATCAAGGAGCGGAAAGGATAAAACATCTGTCGGGCGGTCAACCTGCCGAAATTCGCGATTCAATCGATGGATCTCCTCCCGTCCAACGACGCTCAGGCTTACTTCCACGGGTATATCCAGAAGTCCCTCCTCCTTCAATACCGCCTGGACCGCCTCCCTAAATCGCGATTCCCACAATGGCTGATCCTCCGCGCCCTCACCGTTTTCCCAATTTACGGACAGCGTCATCGCTTCCTCCTCTCTGAAGGAATCACGCTGGCCACCGCTTCCTTCGCCTGTGTGTCATATTTTTCATAGGCTTCCACGATCCGCTGGACAAGCGGATGCCGGACGACGTCTTTGTTGTTGAGACGGATGATCCCGATCCCTTCCACATCCCGAAGGATATGGACCGCTTGCTTTAAACCTGACTTTTGGCCATCTGGCAGATCGATCTGCGTCATGTCCCCTGTAATGACCGCTTTGGAATTGAATCCGAGGCGGGTCAGAAACATCTTCATCTGCGCCTGAGTTGTATTCTGCGCTTCGTCCAGCACGATAAAGGAATTGTCAAGGGTGCGGCCTCGCATGTAGGCCAGGGGGGCTACCTCAATGGCTCCCTTCTCCATATTTTTGGCAAAGCTCTCCGCCCCCATGATCTCATACAGAGCGTCGTATAGCGGCCGGAGATAGGGATCGATCTTGCTTTGCAGATCTCCCGGCAGAAACCCGAGGCGTTCCCCCGCTTCGATGGCCGGGCGCGTCAGAATAATGCGGTTTATCTCCCCACTCTTAAAGGCTTGTATCGCCATAGCCATGGCTAAGTATGTTTTTCCTGTACCGGCAGGGCCAACGCCGAAGGTGAGCATGTCCTTCCGGATGAGATCCACATACCGCTTTTGACCCAGAGTTTTGGGGCGGATGGGCTTCCCCTGCCTTGTGAAGCACACCACGTCGCTCATGAGCTCTGTCACATCGATCTTCGCCTCTTCGTCCGATAGGGACGATAAGTAATTCACATGTTGCAGCGAGATCACTTCCCCGCCGGCCGCAATCTCCGTCAGCTTTTGCAGCACCTCGGACGCCTTTGCAACTGCCTCTGGCTCGCCTGCCACGATTATGTCGTCGCCGCGATTGATGACGCTCACAGCAAACTTTTTTTCTAAGGCTTTTATATTCTCATCAAAGCTCCCGAAGACATTTCCCACATAATCCCCAGGGATTTTGACATATTGTTCATTCTCCATAGAATCCTCCTACTATCGTCACTATCCTCTGGCCTCTGTCAATATTATGAATGACGTCACATCTGCTCCCTCTTTCTCTCTATGATTAACGAATTCTCACGGTTTCAATCAGCTCAGGCAGTATTTCTGGAAACTCTTTTTCTATTGTAGCATATCCTCCGAAAATTCTAAAGAGCAACTTGCAAGAAATTTATTATTTTTTCTTAACAGGTACAAAAAAGGGGCAACCCGGAAAACGGTGTGGATATTGCAAATCAAGAAGAAACGTAGGATAATAGTAATATACTTGTGAAGTATATGAGTTACAATAGGTTACAATACATAGAGAGGACACAAAGCGATGGATAAAATAAAAGCTGATGAAGCGATGAAAGAGCTGACGATGATGCTGATGTACCTGTCCCGTTTTTCGGAAAAGGATAGATTTTTCAACGGGGAGGATTTTTACGCTTGGAAAGGGTACAATTTTGATATTTTGAACGGCTTAGATGATGAGGACTATATCAGGCAAGGCAGCCACCCTTCTCGAACAAAGTCCGTTTATATTACAGAAACCGGCATTGACTATGCAAAGAAGCTGATGGAAAAGTACGGTATTGAGGATTGGAGGTGACATTTGGCAGGCTTTATCGAACGCATCGGCTCTGACAGAAAAGGGTATTGGAAGATAAACAGCCGTTAATAAGCAGCCTTTGAAGTGGGAAAAGTTTATGCCCGTTATCAGTCATAAAGCCGATAACGGGCATTTTCCATTAAGCATATATAACTTCTGCACGGCTGTGGATGCTGTTTTTCCGGCATACCCATTCCATCTGATCTGTGGCATTCAAGGCTTCGGTTACACCTTCCTGCTTTGCCATAGCCGATTCGATAATTCGGTGACGGTGGTAATTCAAGATTGGGGATGTCAGGGTTGCCCTGACTCGTCCTGAGGTGGGACTGGATCTGGCATTCTCTCGACGGGCTGTTCCTTCCCTATTTTTTCCATGACCGTCAGCCGCAGTACGCCTCGCATCCCCTCCTGGGTGGGAGCCATCTCCACCTGCCGATCCAGAATGACAGAATTTTTGTTATGCAACAGCGCGGTCTCCTGTCTCGCCAAATCTTCTTCTAGGATGCTCTGCATCTCTTCGTCGGAATACTGCGCGCGGCTCGGCTCATACCCGAGGTACGTCCGCTTCCAAATAGAAAAATCAGGCACAAAGGGGAGCTTCGAAAGAAAGTCCGTCGCTCCGGCGAAGAGCTCTTCTTCCACCGTATCATAATAGGTGAAATTTTTGATGGGCTTAAAGATCATGGTTCGTTTGGCGTTTGACGCTATGTAGAGTCCTGTTTTCTCTTTTTCATAATACTGCCTCTGGATGTAATCCCTTGCCACTGAGCTCTCCAGCTCGTACTGACATTTTCCCAATACGTCCCCATCCGCTTCCACATAGTCATATGCCGTCACGGACCCGTCATCGCCTACAATCTCCTGTGTCCCTGCGATCAATAGATCGCCCTCCTGCACCACGTCCCCTTTTTTTACTTTGGGAACTCCACTTCTTGTCACAATGCTATAGATGATGCACGTCCGATCCGACACCAGGTCCTTCGGCTCTCCCTTCTGGACTATATCCGGCGTCTCAACCGCTTCCGACAGCCGCACCTCCAATGTGCTTCCCCGGATGGTCAGCGAGAGCCAGCCCAGGTCGGAGTATTTCGTCAGCATCTTCTCTTTGACCTGATAACAGTTCAAGGACCATTTCCACATGCCCTCTCGAACCCCGAAGGATTCCAATCTTTCCAGCACTTCCAATTTAGTCAGAGTCGTATTTCCATCAATGGTAATGGTCCAGAGGAAATTGGAGAGGACCATTATGATGGCCAGAGCAGCGAGAATGCCAATGCAAAATAGTTTGCGCTTGCGATACCGAAACATGAGAAACGGAACCCCTTTTTTGTCCAACACCTTGATCCGATTTCCCGATTTTTTGGCACAGTATGCCACATCTTTAAATGCCTTCGCCGCAAAACTGACCTCCAGATAGCCCCCTGTTTGGCAGACGTCCCAGTATTCAATGCCTTTCTGTGTAATCAGGTTGAGAAAGCGTGACAAATAAAGGCCCTTGACCCGGATACGGACCGATCCTCGCAGGTAGCGCCCGGTTTTTCCCTTCATAGTGCCCTCCATTCCGCCGTTATCGGACCGGCCAGGAAGCATGACTACTCGTGTGCTTCCTCCTCAATGCATATGGAACGAATTGTTCCCTCTATAAAAATCTCTTGGCTGTTGACATATCGGATGAAAATGTTGAATCCCTGAAAGCAGAAAACGCCTTGTTCTGTCTGGACTCGCAGACAAGTACTGGTAAACTCCAATATACTCTTATAATTCTCCAGGCGAAGCCTACCAAGGCCCTCCATTTCCAGCAAGGGGATATTCAAAAATACCTCTCGGGGAAGATGGAGTCGATCCAGTATTTTTTCTTGTTTCTTCCCCATAGAACTCCTCCTTTTATGTCCAACCTTTCATCATCCATTGCAGCAAAACAGGCGTCAGATAGGCCTCAATGGCAGCTGCGCAGACAGCGGCCAGAAGTCCAATTCCTAGCACGATGAAATAATACCGGCTTTTTCCCTTCCACACAGCCTGCATCACAAGCTGCCCCACAAATAGAATCATGGGCAGTAGCAGCAGATTGTGCGGGAAGTAACCCATAAGTCCCATTCCGATTCCTTTGGCGCCATACCCAAGAATGAGAACCGCCTGTGCAAATCCATAGAAAAAGCCTCGTCCCGCTATGAGAAGCAGGACACCGATCCATCCATAAGGGATAAAACCACATGCCCATAGCACAACCATATATTTACCATATGACCATGTCCGATTTAGGAAATAGCTAAACCCCTGAACCTGGCCGGAAGCCATGTTCTGTGCCCCAATCTGAATAAAAGAGTTGAGGCTTTCCCTGCTCTCCTCCCCCAGCGCGGAAGCAAACAGTACGCCTACAAGCGCGCCAGCGGCCCAGAGGATGAGTAAATAGAAGCTGCTGCGCATGGCCGCACTTTTTTCCCGGCCCGAGGATCCCCGACTCTTTTTATACCGTCCACTGTGATACCGTCTCTTCGGAAGTTGATTGCGATAGGCTCCTGATGTAATTTCCATGAAAAAACTCCCTCCTCTGTATTGTCTTTCAGTACTACAGAATATGAAGGGAGTTTACGATTTATGCATGGATACAATGGACTGATTCTTTACTTCTCTGTGGCGTACACCGCCATAAGCGCAGCTATGGTTTTCCCGTCCGTGATCTTTCCTTCCCGAATCATCTCGATGGCATCCTCCAGCGGATAGCTTTGAATCGTCACAAATTCGTCATCATCCAAATGCTGCTGGGAAGGAATCAAATTCTTAGCAAGATAAATTGAGATCTTTTCTGTACAGTATCCTGGGGAGGAATAGAAGTCGAATAGAAATTCCACCTCGCCTGCGCGGTACCCTGTTTCCTCCTCTAATTCCCGCTTTGCACAGGTTAAAGGCTCCTCGCCTGTCTCTATAAGTCCCGCCGGAATCTCGAGAGTATCTTTCTGCACAGCGTAACGGAATTGTTCCACGAGAATCACTTCTCCATTTTCCGTAAGCGGTACCACTGCGGCAGCTCCGCGGTGCCGAATGATCTCTCGCACGGCCTCGTGCCCGTTGGCAAAGCGGATCGTATCTTTATATACATCTAATATTTTGCCCTGAAACATCGATTCGCTGGTGATCGTCTCAAACTCCATTTCTACCTCCATCCTGCCGCTTCAGCGGCGCCTACTTGATACTTCACCTTATGATTGTTTCATCTCCTGAGCGCGATCCAAGGTTGCTTTCGCCGCCTCCATGACGGCTGCACGAAAGCCGGCCTTTTCCAGCGCGATCACCCCCTGGATCGTCGTTCCTCCCGGTGAGCACACCATGTCCTTTAACTCCCCTGGATGCTTTCCCGTCTCCAGGACCATCTTAGCTGCTCCCAACAGGGATTGTGCCGCCATCTCATAGGAGAGTGCCCTCGGCACTCCCATGGCGGTCGCCGCATCTCCCAGCGCCTCTATGAACAGATACGCAAAGGCAGGCGAACAGCTTGCCGCTGCCATCGCGGCGTCCATCAATGCCTCCCGTATCTCCACAGCCTTACCCGCCTTCCGGAATATTTGGAGAACTGCCTCCTTCTCTTCCACCTCATAGGAATCCTCTGAAAAAGCTACCGAGGTCATTCCCTCGCCCAGCAAAGCCGGTGTATTGGGCATGGCACGCACGATTCTTTGCTCCTGTCCCAGCACCTTCTTCAACGCCGCGATATCGTATCCTGGAGCCAGACTGATCACCATCGCCGTTTTGCGCAGATTCCCCTGTACCTGCGGCAGAACATCCGGATAAAACTGCGGCTTGACCGCAAGGACGATGATATCCGCTTTCATCGCAACCTCCGCCGCCGAAGATGCCCCTTCCGCGCCCAAGCTAACCGCATTGGCTAAGGCCTGCTCTGATACGTCAAACACTAGCACTGTATTCTGCAACCCTTCCCTTGCCAATCCTCCGAGGAGAGCTCCTCCCATATTGCCCGCACCGATAAACCCTATGACTCGCTCCATGTTTACCTCCCACTTTCGATTCAGCTAAACTGTCAGCTGGGCATCCAGCCTAATGTCATCCTGATGCTCTTTCAAGATCGGTTGAATATACTCCTCCAGAAACTCCGTCACCTGCTGAGGTGCCCGGCCAATGAAATTTTCCGGCTTAATCGCAGCTCTCAGCTCTTCTTCCGTCATCTTGAAGTACGGATCGGCTATAATCCTCTCCAGCAGATCGTTGCTCTTGCCTTCCATCTTAACCTGCCTCGCCGCCTCCATTGCGTGGACTCGTATCCTCTCGTGAAGCTCCTGCCGGTCTCCGCCGCGCTTGACCTCCTCCATGAGGATCATCTCTGTCGCCATAAAGGGCAGCTCGCTCATAACGCGGCTGCGAATCACCTTTGGATATACAACCAGCCCCCCTGTGACATTGAGCATGATCTGCAGGATTCCATCCACGGCCAGGAAGCTCTCCGATACAGCAATCCGCTTATTCGCAGAATCGTCCAGCGTGCGCTCAAACCACTGTGTGGACGCCGTCATGGCCGGGTTCAACTCGCTGACCATGACATACCGCGCCAAGGAACAGATCCGCTCGCTGCGCATGGGGTTGCGCTTATAGGCCATGGCGGATGAGCCAATCTGGCCTTTCTCAAAGGGCTCCTCCATCTCCTTCAGATTTTGCAGGAGCCGGAGATCGCCTGCAAATTTATAGCAGGACTGCGCGATCAAACCTAACGCATTTAAACATATGGTGTCAAATTTGCGCGGATAGGTCTGTCCCGTCACGGGAAAGGTGTGCGCATAGCCCATCTTCTCCGCCACCAGTGCATCTAGCTGCTTGACCTTGTCCGTGTCCCCCTCAAACAGCTCCATGAAACTGGCCTGCGTTCCCGTGGTCCCCTTTGCCCCCCGCAGCCTTTTGTCGGAGAGAATGTGGGTGAGTTCGCGGTAATCCATCCAAAGCTCCTCCAGCCATAGGCAGGCGCGTTTCCCTACCGTGGTCAGCTGGGCTGGCTGATAGTGGGTAAACCCTAGAGTGGGCATATCCTTGTAGGCCAGCGCGAAATCTGACAGCTTTGCCATGACGGCTACAAGTTTTTTGCGTATCAGCTCCAGCGCTTCAAACATGATAATAAGGTCCGTATTGTCTCCCACATAGCAGCTTGTCGCCCCAAGGTGGATAATCGGCTTTGCCTTTTCCGCCTGCTGCCCATAGGCGTATACATGGGCCATTACATCATGGCGGACCTCCTTCTCCCGCTCCTGCGCTACGCCGTAATTGATCTCCTCCGCGTGGTCGATCAGATCGTCAATCTGCTCTTGCGTGATGGGCAGCCCCAACTCTTTTTCCGCCTGCGCAAGGGCGATCCACAGCTTTCGCCAGGTTTTGAATTTTTTGTCCGGGGAAAACAAATATTGCATTTCGTCGCTAGCATATCGGGAATTAAAGGGCGTTTCGTATGTTGTATGCATATTCGGTTCCTTCTTTCTAGATTTTACAATTTGGCTTAGCCGCCAAATCCTCGATCGCTTTGAAAAAACCGGGGCTGGCAAATGGATTCACTTACCTTCCCCGGTTCTCGCCGCCTATTTCGACTGCACGATCAATTTGATCGCCGTTCTCTCCTCGCCGTTGATTTCGATTTCCGTGAACGCCGGCGTACACATCAGGTCAAACCCGGACGGCGCCACATATCCCCTGGCGATGATAATCGCCTTCATCGCCTGGTTCAGCGCACCCGCCCCTACGACTTGAATCTCAGCGCCGCTGCCTCCGCGAATGATATTCGCGATAGCGCCCGCAACCGAATTCGCGTTGGAGTGTGACGACACTTTCAATACTTCCACGGGAGTCCCCCCTTACTTCGCATATTCAACCGCTCGAGTCTCCCGAATGATATTGACTTTGATCTGTCCTGGATACTCCAGCTCATTCTCAATGCGCTTTACCACATCCCTGGCCAAAATTCTCATTTCATCGTCATTGACTTGCTCCGGCATGACGACGAGACGGAGCTCCCGGCCAGCCTGAATCGCAAACGTCTTTTCGACGCCCTTGAACTCATTTGCAATGGCTTCCAATTTTTCAAGACGGGTAATATAGTTCTCGAGCGTCTCCCGTCTCGCGCCGGGCCTGGCTGCGGAGATCGAATCCGCCGCCTGCACGATGACAGCGATCAAGCTCTCTGGCTCCACATCGCCGTGGTGTGCCTCCAGCGCGTTGATGACGACCCTGGATTCCCGATATTTCTTCAGGAGTTGGGCCCCGATGGTCACATGGGAGCCTTCCATCTCGTGGTCCACGGCCTTTCCGACATCATGCAACAGCCCCGCTCGCTTGGCCATACGCACGTCGATGCCGAGCTCCCCTGCGATAAGCCCCGATAGATGGGATACCTCGATGGAGTGCTTCAGCACATTCTGTCCATAGCTTGTCCGATATTTTAACTTGCCTAGAAGACGGATCAATTCAGGATGGAGTCCGTGTACATTGGTCTCAAACGTGGCGGCCTCCCCTTCTTCCCGAATCTTATTTTCCACTTCCTTGGTAGCCTTATTGACCATCTCTTCAATGCGGGCCGGATGAATCCGCCCGTCTACGATTAACTTTTCAAGGGTGATTCTGGCTATCTCTCTCCGTATGGGATCAAATCCCGATAGGATAACAGCTTCTGGCGTGTCGTCAATGATCAGATCGATGCCGGTGAGCGTTTCCAGCGCTCGAATGTTGCGGCCCTCTCTCCCGATGATTCTGCCTTTCATCTCGTCATTGGGCAGCGGCACCACCGATACCGTCGATTCCGCCACATGGTCAGCGGCACACCGCTGGATCGCTCCCGTCAAAATTTCCCGCGCTTTCTTCGTCGCTTCTTCCTTGGTTTTCGTCTCGGCTTCCTTGAGCATGACAGCCATCTCGTGTTTTACGTCTTCCTCAACGGAATGGAGCAGCTGTTCCTTCGCTTGCTCTGTCGTCAATCCGGATATCTTCTCCAGCTCTGCCAGCTTCTGATCGTGGATCTCCGATATTTCCCTGTTCTTTCTGTCCAGCTCTTCCGCTCGCTTGTTGATCTGCTGTTCCTTTCTCTCCAGCGTCTCTCCTTTTCGCTCCAAAGTTTCCTCTTTCTGAACGACTCGCTTTTCCTGTCGCTGGACCTCGCCTCTCCGCTCCTTGACCTCTTTCTCTAGATCGTTTTTCATGCGCAGAGCTTCTTCCTTAGCTTCCAGAAGGACTTCCCGCTTCTTTGCATCCGCAGATTTTAGAGCATCGTCAATTATTTCTCTCGCTTTGGTTTCCGCAGCGCCGATCTGTGCCTCTCCAACTTTCTTGCGGTACTGGATTCCGGCAAAAAATGCTGCGACAATCAATGCAACTGCTACGATTGCTATGATGATGTATTCCATCTGACGATAACACCTCCTTTTGAATTTTCATGGTTCGCTTCGCTATTCATATAGCAGGCCTTTCTCCGTGTCTGAACGAATCAGTCCGCCGTCATCGCTGTGTAAGCGGTCTATGGCTACTCATAGAGTATACTCCCTCCTGGGGAATCCGCCGGCGTTTCAAGCCTGCTTCCCAATGGCGCGGATGGCGTATACGCTTCTCCACTGCTTCTCTTGTCCTTTACGGTCTGCCACTTTGTTGGTTGATTCTTCACCTACTGTTGACCTCAGATCTTTGACACCAACATATAAATTTTATAACTTTCCATCATATCTGTCAAGCATTAACTTTATTCTGAGCCAAAATAATAGAACCTTCGATTCTCAGGAATTATATCCACCTCTCGACAGACGAAAGGGACTGTCGGGAAAAGAATCGTCCTGCCCCTACATATATTGGAAGACTGCCTACCGGCGGGAAATTTGCCTACCTTTGCACGCTGGCTCCCTGCCGTTGCCCGCCTCGCCGGCGTGCATTTTTTTCCCTTTCTTCGCCGGCTCGACTCTGTTGGCGGGGATTTTACCTCCCTTTGCACGCTGACACCTGCCTTTGCTCGCCTCGCCAGCGTGCATTTTTCTTCCCCTTTCTCCGCCGGTTTGGCCGGCTCCACTCTGCCGGCGGGAAATTTGCCTCCCTTTGCACGCTGGCTCCTGCCTTTGCTCGCCTCGCCGGCGTGCATTTTCTTCCCCTTTCTCCGCCGGTTTGGCCGTTTCCACTCTACCCGCGGGGATTTTGCCTCCTTTTGCACGCTGGCCTCTGCCTTTGCTCGCCTTGCCAGCGTGCATTTTTCTTCCCCTTTCTCCGCCGGCTTGGCCGGCTCCACTCTGCCGGCGGGAAATTTGCCTCCCTTTGCACGCTGGCCTCCTGCCTTTGCTCGCCTTGCCAGCGTGCATTTTTCTTCCCCTTTCTCCGCCGGCTTGGCCGGCTCCACTCTGCCGGCGGGAAATTTGCCTCCCTTTGCACGCTGGCCTCTGCCGTTGCTCACCTCGCCGGCGTGCATTTTTCTTCTCCTTTCTCCGCCGGTTTGGCCGTTTCGACTCTGCCCGCGGGGATTTTGCCTCCTTTTGCACGCTGGCTCCTGCCGTTGCCCGCCTCGCCGGCGTGCATTTTTCTTCCCCTTTCTCCGCCGGTTTGGCCGGCTCCACTCTGCCGGCGGGGATTTTGCCTCCCTTTGCACGCTGGCTCCTGCCTTTGCCCGCCTCGCCGGCGTGCATTTTTCTTCCCCTTTCTCCGCCGGTTTGGCCGGCTCCACTCTGCCCGCGGGGATTTTGCCTCCTTTTGCACGCCGCTCCCTGCCGTTGCCCGCCTCGCCGGCGTGCAAAAAAGGGGGCTGTCCTGAAAACGCAGTTCAGCGACAGCCCCCTCAATCTCTCCGGCTGCATATCCGCAGCGGGAGTTACCCTCGTTTTTTCCGTTTACTGCATCTCGTGATTCGAACCATGCTTGTGCAGGATACAAGCATCAGCGCAAACCACAGCCAAAGCCTGCTGTCATCGCCGGTCCGCGGTGAAGTGCCGGCCGCTGTGTTGTCTGGCGCAGCCGGTGCGATGACAAAGCTGTAGGTAATCGTTCCGATGAAATTTCCAGTTCCGGTAATGGTCATGCGATAAGCCCCCGGTTCCCTGCCAGTGCTGCCCGTCACATCATAGGTCACTTCCATCGTCTCACCTTTGCGGTTTGTCACGGTGACGCTCTGAATCTCCTGTGTCTGGGTTTTGCCGTCTGCAATCAGCTCGCTGCCCAGCTCCACCATGGCGTCCGAAATTTCCCTCCGTTCAATGGTCAGCTCGCCATCCACAAACTCGATCTCATAGTTCGGGTTAGCCCCTGTCTCCTGGGTTGCTGTGATGACATAGCTGCCGGCGTCCTCGCCACTGTCCGTACGGGTTACAGCAATGCCGGTCAAGCGATCGCCGGAAACTAAGTCGCCGCTTACAATCTTCCATGTGTAAGCCGGGTCGTTGTCACCATAGGTCTTACTCTGATCCTCCGCAGTTATGGTGATCGGGCGCGCTGTAATGATTACGGCCGCAGAGCCGGTCACGGTGTTATAGTTGGCTTTGGTGACCTGATAATGCACGATGTAGACTCCTGCGCCGATGTAAACCGGCGTTTCGGTGACGTAGTTCTCGCCATCAGTGCTGTAGGTGATGACCGCGCCCTCCGGCGCTTTCACAGCGATTCTGTAAGCCGTTCCATCGTAGGTTGCCTTCACATCCTCCGCGGAAACGCTCATATCCGCCTTGGTGACCGTCCAGGTCTTTTCGGCTGTGCCGGTATAGTTGCCCGTGCCTTGCACCGCGATGGTGTAGGTGCCCGCGCCGGTGGCACTGGTATCACCGCTGACCGTGTAATCCATTCCCGGTACCAGTGTCTTATCCCCATCCCTCACGGCAATGTCCGGCGTTTTCACGCCGCCATTGAACACCGCGTCGTCCATGGAAATAGAAATCATCGCACTGGTTAGCGGCTTGGGTTCGATGGTAAACTCCGCGACGGCGGTAGTCTCTTTGTACAGATCCGTTTCTCCGAAAGTGGCGGTCACCCGGTAGCAGCCCGTTTCAGTGGGCGCGTTTTCGCTGCCGTAGTTCCCATCAATGGATTCATACCAATATTCCATGCTGTCCGTGCCGTTGGTAGCGCTGGCAGGGACGGGCTCGCCCGCGCTGCCGCCGTAAGTCCAGTCTTCGATGGTCACGGTTCCGGAGCCACTTCCCTTGTTTACGGTCAGGGTAGCGCGGGCCTCTCCCTTGGCGTAGGCGCCAGAGGCGGCAGTGGTCAGCTTAATTGTAATCGTTCCGGCCCTGGTGACCGTCAGAACAGAGCCTTCCAGGGTGCCCGCTCCGGTGCCGCCCGTGATGGTGTAGCTGGATTCGCCCGCGTTCTCGTCGATAGCAAACATTTCGCTTACATCATAGGTGATTCCGGCATAGGTGATTCTCCTGTCCACACCTGTGTTGATCACATCCAGAGCAGCGGCATTGGTAACAGTAATGGTGCCGGATACAGCTACATCAGTCGAATCATAATCCGCCAATTCGCCATCCTTTACCTTCCATGTAAAGGTGTTCACTGCCTCTCCCGTAGGGTCGTAATCCTCACAAGTCCAGCTGATTCCCACGGTCACGTTGCCCCCGCTCTCCGTGGTGTAGGTGACGGTGGAGGGCAGCTCCGCGGCAGCCTCGGCAGCCTCCCCATGGTAAACGTCCAGCTTCTTGCCTGTAGGCGCGTTTGTTACAGCTGTCAGCTTTTCCAGACGGGTTGCCGGAAAAGTCTTTTCCAGCGTGAGAACGCCGTTGGTATTTGTCACCGTCCAGCCGTCAACACCAGTGATTGCATCGGCAAACTGGTGGTTGCTGTCCGGCGTCAAGACCAAGGTGGCAGTGTAGGCCGTATTATAGCCGTATTTGTTCACTTCCGGCTCCCATTGGACTGTTCCGGTATAGCCTTCCCCTGGCGCTATGCTGTCTTGAGGTGCCGACCCAGCCTCGGGCGCGGTGACAACCAGATCCAGTTTGTCGATGATGGCCTTTTTGACCGACACGGTGACAAATCGACTCTCCAGGGTATAGCCATCGCAGGTGACTTCACAGTAGTAGTCTCCATATTCGCCTGCGTCCAGACCGCTAAGTTTCAAGCTCGCACCCGTCGCAACCGGTTTAACTGATAAGCCTGTGTCCAGGTACCATTGATAGGAGATCGTCTTGTCTGTGTCAAAAGCCTCCGCTTCGATGGATACGGTGGCGTCCTCACCATAGGTGATGTCCGTGTCCTTGGGCTGCTGGGTGATTTCCACCGGGATGTTCACCACGGTATAAGTGCCGCTGGGCAGGCCTGGGGTGCTGGTATCGTACTCCCATTCGGCATTGGTCTTATTCCTGTAGGCATAGCCCTTCGCCAACAGTTCGCCGACGGTTCCAACGTCTGTGAATATGGCGTTATGACCGCCGGAGAAAGTGCCGCCGCTGATAGTGACCGCGGCTTCGCCGTTCACCAGCACACCGTAGCTGTTGGTGTTTGGGCTGCTGGTGCCGAAATCGCCGCCCCTGATGGTAACGCTTCCGCCTTCTACTCTCAGAGCGCAAACGATGGTGGAGCTCGAGGCATTTACGGTGATAGTGCCCCCGGTAACCGTGATGTCATTGTCACGGTTGCCGCTCGTGTTTACGCCACAGCTGTCGCCGCTGATGGTGCCGCTTTTCAGGGTAAAGCTGCCACCATCCACATAAATGACCCCTCTACCGTCACTGCCGGAAAGGGTGTAGCCGTTACCGTCAGTGTTCTTTTCGCTGGTCAGAGTGATATTGTCGCCGCTTGCCACAGTGAGGGTTCCGCCGCCCAAATCCACACTCGCCAGCAAGGTGACGGTGGCGGATTCCGCCGCCTGGGCTTCCGTCCAGGCCGCAGTGATATTGGTATAATAATCGGTCTCGCCGCCAGTGGGGGTTACGGAAACCACAGCGTATTCCGCTGCACCGCAACCGGTACACTCGTGGTAATAACCGCCGTTTTCGCTGTCTTCCATCCATTCTCTCCAGGTGTGAGCTTCCGCCTGTCCCACTGTGCTGCAGACCACGCAGGTTCCGGTGTGGGTGCCGTTCTGATTGTCCGCATAACGGTAGCTGTGAGTACATTCGCCCACGGCGACGGTGCCGGACAGTCCGGTGCCGTCCAGCCCGGTGGTGATGAGATTCGCCGCGCTCACCGTGTTACCCTTATAATAGGCAAAGTGCTTGCCATCCTGAGTGGTGTCCAGCAGGTCCTTGACCGCGCCGGATGTGCTGTTTAGCACACCATAAATACCGCCCTGATACACACCGCCGCTGAGCTTACAGGTGCCGCCATCGGCGTTCAAACCACATATGCCTCCGATGAATGTGCCATTGGTGACGGTGACAGTACTGTCCTGAGTTTTCATACCAGTACCAACAGCCCCTGTGCCTTTCATCTCGCCGCCGTGGACGTGGACAGTGGAGTTCATCGCATCGACGCCCCGTGAACTGCCTGTGACTGTCCCGCCGTAAATGGTGACTGTAGCTCCTGAAATAGCCTGCACACCATATGTTGTCTCGGATGTTGCTCCGGAAACACTGGCGGAGCCATTGATGGTGACTGTCCCGCCATTTGCGAGTATGCCGCTGACACCGCCGATAACACTGCCGCCGGAAATTGTCACTTCACAGCTGTTGGAATATACGCCAAGCCCATTCTTCTCGGTTGTTTCCACGGTGCCGCCGGTGATGGAAATCGTACCACTTGTCCCATAGATTGCATGGGTATTGGGGCCGCCGGAAGCCTTGATTGTCCCGCTGGCTAATGTAAATTTGCCCTTGCTTTCCACCTCAATTGGGTAAAAAATACCAGAATACGTAAGGGTATATTCGCCGCCCTCTAGAGTGACGTCGCCGAGTACATTTAAAGATTGGGTAACCGTCACATGCCGCAGCAGGGTTACAGTAGCGGGGGAGTCTGCCTGATTGGCCTGCGTCCATGCCGCCGCCAGTGCATCGGCAGGGGTGGGGTAAGTGCCGCCCTCGGCATAGCCATAGGTGGTAGTTACCGCGCTCCCGCCCTCGCCGATAGTGACGGCCGCCACCGGTATGGGAAGCATCTTCACCGTGACAGTGCCGTAGCCAGCTGTCGCCGCTAAGGTACCACTCTGCACATGGGATTCAGGCACTGCCGTGCCGGTACTGTCGTAGTACCAATATCCGTCTGCCAGCAATTCCGCCACGGTTGCCGGTGCTGAATCACGGCACACGCTGTAGCCATACTGGCCTCCGGTAAAAGTTCCGCCGGTAAGGGTGACATTGCTGCCATTCACCGCTTCCAACCCCATGCCGTTGCTGTTGGTGGAAGTGATGGTCCCACCGGAAATCGTCGCCTTTCCGTATTGTCCTACGAAAACGCCAGCTCCAACTAGGGCGGATGTAATCGTCACATTGCCGCTGATGTTGACGGTTCCCCCCACATTGGTGAACCCAACCTCGACGCCATGGTATGTGCCGGAGATGGTGCCACCGGAGATGTCGGCGGTTCCCCCGGCCACCTCCACACCGTTGTATGTGGTGCCATTGACTTCGCCGTCGGTCATACGCAAAACTGCACCCTCACCCGCATATACGCCATGGTACCCGCTGATGGTGCCGCCGGCAATCTCCACCGTGCTGTCCAGCGTATTTCGCACTGCGCCTACGCCGCAGCCTCCGGTGGTTGCCTTGTTTTGCACCGTGCCGCTATTGATTTTCAGCGTTCCGCCAAGGACGCAAATAGGGGCGCTGGAACCCTTAAAGGTGCCGGAGAGGATATGCGTTCCGCCCTCAAAGTTGATGTTGCCACTGTGCATCGTGATGGGGGTAGTGCTGCCCAAATCTACGTCCATCAGCAGGGTCACCGTAGCCGGGGTGCTCTCCGTACTGTTTTCCGACGCATAATCCCAGGCCGCTATCAAAGCCGCGGCGGCGGTGGTGTGTTCGCCGTCCGCAGAAAAGCTATATATAACAGGGGCCTCCTCTCCTGTGCTAACAGAGACCACCTTCCTCTCAACGGACAGCCACTTGGCATAGTAGATTTTATCACCGGTCTCCGCAGCGCCGATTTCCGTCACGGGCGTACCGCTAAAGTTTTTATCCTCATACCAGCCACCGAATGTGAACCCATCCTTTGTTACATCCGACGGCAGGTCTGCACCTATGCCAGCACTGTAACCGGTCACTTCCCCGCTGTTGATCCATCCTCCGTCAACCTCGTACGTTATAGTATACGCCTGACTTCCCACAATCTCACCCTGCGTTGTAATCGATCCGCAGTAATGACGGTCGGTATCCTTAATTGAGGCGGTATACTCATACACTCCCACGTCCTTTGCCACAAAATTGAAAGTGGTTCCCTCCATTTCCGTCCACTGCGGATCAGTAGGCTGTCCGTCCTTTGTAGCCGTTATAACAAAGCTGTCGGCGTTGATTCTCTCCTTCCAATAATCAGACGCCAGCCATCCAATCATTGCAATCCACCGATACTCTCCGGTATAATACACCGTATCTATTGTTGTTCCTTTGCTCAATATGCCGGTAATATCCTGCTTTACAAGCTTGACCGTTACCGGATCGGAGACTGCAACCGTCGTGCCATCTGTATGGTTATACTCCGCGTAAACCGTATTCTCCCCCATCCGCAGGGTTCCTTCCACATCCGTGGTCGAAAGGACCTTGTAAAATCCGGTGTAGCCCTCATAATAGGAACTCGCCGCATAGGAGACCGGGTCCCCCGCCTTTTCACCATTCAGATAAAACTGCACGCTTCCACTCTTTAATTCCGTGCCCTTGTCGGTTACAGTGGCGTTAAATCTCACATTGTTGGTATCATATTCTATCTCGGTCGCCGTAGAGGTCAAGGTCACCACGGGAGCGGGCGGAATCTCCGTGCAGATGACATGTAGAACCGCATAATTATTACTCGGTTGCTCAGGCATTGTAAATGTCCAGGTCATATCTTCCCCGTCAACCGGTTTCAGTTGAGCCGCTTCGCTCAAATCATTCCCCGACGTGGCAGAGAAGCCCTCTCTGATTTCAATCCGGTTGAATTCATAGCCGCTGTTGGGCGTCACAGTAATTTTTACAGTGACCTGCGTCCCGGGCGCACATTTACAGCTGGTGCTGTCAGTGGTCGTATCATAAGAAAAATAGCAGGTGGCACTGCACTTGGTGTCCATTTTTTGTAAGTAATATGGCGTCCCTGCTGTCAGTGGCACCTCTGCATAAACGGTCAGGGTTAGGCTGTTCCCCGGTACAACGCTCAGCACCATCAACAGCGCCATGGCCAAACTCAACAGGCGCTTTGCCTTTCCTCTTTTCATCGCTTTAATTTCTCCTTTTCCCTATTTCATTCCTAGCCCGCTATCTGGAGCTTTTACAGTAGATTCAGGCTGCGGGCCGTCAGCATGGCGTCCGCTTTGCCGCTGACACCCAGCTTACGGTAGTTTTCCGAGATGTGGTATTTCACCGTTTCCGATTTCATGGACAGACGCTGGGCGATCTTGGTCACGGACAGGCCCTCCGCCTGGAGCCGCAGGATCGCCAGGGCATTTTCCGAAAAGTCCAGTGTGGCCGAAAGCTGCCGTTTCAAGTAGGCCGGGTAGCGCACCGCCATGCGCTCGGACTCCTGCAATAGCCGTTGCATCCACTCGCTGTCGAGCTGCTCATCGACCTGACATTCCTTTTTCACCTGACGCAGCAGGTCATTCACCGCAGGACCTTCCTCCGAAATGAAGCGCAGGAACCGGTATCCGCAGGCTTCCCGCAACACCGCCTGAAACGCCTCTTTCCATTCCTCTCCCTGCCGGTAGCGTGTCACCGCCGTCAGCAGTTCCGTCTCCATGTGGATGTAGGTACGCTGGCATTGTCTGGCGTAATAGCGCATTCTTTCCAATAATGCCAGGGCTTTCAGATGGTCGCCGGTGGAAAGATAGCACCGCACCTTCGTCAGGTAGCGGTAGCGCTCCAGGACGCAGAACTCCTGGTCCTCATCCGGGGCGGTCTCCATAAAGCGGCGGACGGCTTCCCTGTCACCCCTGTACAGCGCCAGACGGCATTTCAATGCCTCCATATTCGGCAAAAGCTGAAGCGCGTTTTCCTGCCGCACCCGTTTCTCGAAAGAAGCAAGCTGCATTTGGGCGGTTTCCATGTCGCCATTCAGCAGATACAGCCGTATCTGGATGCCCACGGCGGCGAAAGCTATCTCCGCCATGCCGCCGCCCAGGGTTTCCATCTCCCCACGGGTCAGCAAGGACAGCACCTCATAGGTATCCCCGCCCTTTTCATACAGACTTTCACCCAGAGCCACATTGACCAGCCCTTTTCCATAGCGGCCCAAAATTCCCGCCACCAGTTTCCCTGCGGAGACCGCCAGCTCCCGGTCATATTTCGACCAGTGGCAGAAATCCTTGCCGCCGTTCATGGTGGAGGGCAGGTTGCTGGTGACGGAAAGCTCCGGCAGGCTATCCCTCTCCAGCAGCACAGAGGGAATATGCTTCAAGATGTGGAGCATCCCCCGGCTACCCCGATGAGGCAGTGCAATGTCCAGATAGGCAAGGCGGCTTTTCGCTTCCTGCTTCTCTCCACCCCTGACGGTCTTTTCGTAGGCTGCCAGCTTTTCATACCAGGCTTCGCTTTCCTCCGGCTGCATCAGCAGGGAATAGAGCATGCTCATGGCCGCCATGAGTATGACATTTCCCTCGATCTCCGCCGGTTTCAGCTGAAGATAATATTTTCTCAATTCAAAGTAATGGCCATTACCGGGATTGCACCTTGCGTTGCGGATCAGCAGTTCCCGGATACGGCTGGTATAGCCGCTGCGCTCGTACATGGCAAGGGCCTTAGGTATCCGCCCCTGCATTTCGTAATACAGCCCCGCGTTATAGGAGTATTCCCGGATAGCTGATTCTCCACAGGACACCGCCATGCGTCGGCGCAGGCTTTCTAAGAGAATAGGCCGCAGGCGGTAGACGCCCTCCTGTTCCGTCAAGAAGTTTCCGGCCTCCGCCGCCTCTTTCAGCAGGCGGGCCGCATGGCGACTGCCGGTAATCATCTCCGCAAGAGGGAGATCAAATTCATCCACCACACTGACCTGCATGAGAAATTCCAGCAGCTCCGGTTCCATCTCTACAAAGACTGCGCTTTCAAGGTAATCCGAAAATAGGCGGCTGACCGCTTGGCAAAGCTCCGGCCCCGGACGGGCCCCGCCCGCCATGAGCCGGGCCGCAAGACCTAACGTGTAAGCGTTGCCATGGCTATCTTCCACCATTCGGGCCAGCTCTTTCTGTGTTGCCCCGGCACCGAACCGGGCCAAAAGAGCGGCGGCCTCCGCTTCCTTCAGCCGAAGATCTTCCTCCGGGATGACCAAAAAGCCGGTCTGCATATAGGCAGTCAGAAGCCATGGTGGAACCTGGCTGCGACTGATTAAGATGAGCCAGACATCTTTCCGTTTCATCAGGGAGAGAATGTCCCTCTGCTTTTCTTTGTTCTTCAGCCGGTGAAGGTCGTCAATGACCACCACGCTGCAGGGGCCTCCTTCTTCCAGCGTCTTTGGCGCGGGGAATGCCGCGGCATCCCAATCCCCGTCTGCGCAGGACAGGTAACCATAGCGCCGGTTGGACAGATACTGTTTCACCAGCTCCGTCTTCCCGTAGCCGGTAGCGCCATACAGGTACACAGTATGACACAGCTTGCGGGCCGCTTTCAGTTTTTGCAGGGCCTTATGTGGGGCTGTATAGTCTTGATCCATAAGGCGGAAACGCCTCCCTACTTCAATATATTTCATGATACGCCATTAGACATTATGTTCTTTTTTGCATCATCAGGATTAAACGCGCAGAAAGCCGCTCTGGCCGACATAGAAGGAAAAAACTGCCTATGCCAGTTAGATGCAGGATACTATATAGTATAGTGGATTGACAAAAATATGTCCACTCCCCAACTGGGGAGTTTTAGGCTGTCTTAAATATTTTTTCTCTATTGCTAAAAAAGACATGACTCACTCCTGAATCATGTCTTCTACATGGATCGCTTATTTATTTATACTCCCAGGCTCTCCACCCAGGTCACCACATCTTCTTCTGAAACACTGGAGCGGAACCGCATACCTTCCTGCCAGTCACCGGTTCCGGCCAGCTCTGCCAGCAGTTCACCGCTGTCTCCTAAACCAGAACTTGCCGATGTACAGAAGGGAATGACCGTCTTTCCCGTAAAATCATTGGCTTCCACAAAAGTGTTCACCGGCCATGCTGCGATCCCCCACCACACGGGGTAACCGATATAGACTCTCTCCACATCCTGCCAATCATCTACGGTGTCGGCCACCAGCTCCACATTCCGCAGGCTTTCATCGGCGTATTCCTGGGACACACGGCTATTATCATCGTTGTAATTCAAATCCTCATCGGTATAAGGATCAACCGGCTCCAGCTCGAACAATTCTCCGCCTGTCGTCTCGGCAATCACTTCTGCTACACGCCCTGTATTGCCGGTAGCTGAAAAATACACCACAAGGGTTTTCCCCTCCGTTCCATCGCCATCTGTTTCCGTCTCGCTGCTTGTTTCGGTGCTGTCTCCTTCTGTTGTAGCTGCGCTGGATTCGTTCTCCGATTCTGTTGTTGTATTCGACTGTGTCTGGCTTTCCGCTTGGCCGCATCCGGCCAGCATACTGACAATCAGGATACACATTGTAATCAGTAAAAATTCACGTTTTCTCATAGGGAATGACCTCCTTCATCTAATACATACTCTGTCTCCTTTGCCGGTCCTTCCTTCTATTTCAGATTCGCTTCGAAAAACCGTTCCATTTTGTCAAAGGGAATTGCGCTTTTTTCGCCGCCGTCATACAGGTCGGTATGCACTGCACCGGGAATCAGCATCAGCTCTTTGTTATCCGTATACGCGTTATCCCTCATCATATCGGAAAAAGCATCCTTACTGAAGTAACAGGAATGTGCTTTTTCTCCGTGAATCATCAGCACTGCACTGCGAATTTCATTGCTGTACTGCAAAATCGGCATATTCAGAAAGGACATACAGCCTGTAATATTCCAGCCCTCATTGGAGTTGAGAGAACGCTTGTGATACCCACGCTCCGTTTTATAGTACTCGTAATAGTCTTTTACAAAGAACGGTGCGTCTTCAGGCAACGGATCCACAACACCGCCGCCACGCACATAAGTCCCTGCCCGATACTCTTTGGTGCGCTGGGCGTTCAATGCCTTTCGTTTCTCATAGCGAGCCACTTCACTATCCTCTGAATCAAAGTAACCCTTCGCGTTGACACGGCTCATATCGTACATGGTTGAGGTTACAGTGGCTTTAATTCTGGTATCAATCGCCGCTGCATTCAGAGCAAGACCGCCCCAACCGCAGATACCGATGATGCCGATTCTTTCGGAGTCAACCTTGTCCTGTACAGACAAAAAATCAACCGCCGCCTGAAAATCCTCGGTATTGATATCAGGAGAAGCCATATACCTCGGTTCACCGCCGCTTTCACCCGTGAATGACGGGTCAAAAGCGATCGCAAGAAATCCTCGCTCTGCCATCGTCTGTGCATACAACCCGGAAGCCTGTTCCTTAACTGCGCCGAAAGGTCCGCTTACCGCAATTGCCGGAAGCTTGCCCTGTGCATGTTTCGGTGTATAGAGGTCTGCTGCAAGGAGTATTCCATATCGATTGCAAAATATTACCTTGCAATGGCTCACCTTGTTGCTTTTAGGGAAGGTTTTATCCCATTCTTGTGCTAAATTCAATCCCATTCTCGCTGTTACCTCCGTTTAGCTAGCTTACCAATTTTTCTTCTCCTTGGCACAGCCCTGCTGCTTTTTTCTCTCCTCCACCATGTTGACAAACCACTCGACCATAGACGGGTCCTGATGAGAAAAGAACGAGCTTTCATTCTTATCAAGAGCCGCAATAGCCGTCATATCCTCATCTGACAGCACAAAATCAAAGACCGCAAAGTTTTCTTCCATGCGCTCTATATGTGTTGACTTCGGAATCACAACGACCCCACGCTGAATATTCCAACGCAGCATAACCTGTGCTGCTGTTTTTCCGTATTTTTCACCGATTTGCGATATGACAGGGTTGTCAAATGTGCCCCCGCGGCCTTCCCCGAAGGGCGCCCATGCTTCCAGACGGATATCGTACTTGTCAGCCCACTCTTTTAAATTCTTCTGCTGATTAAAAATATGCGTTTCCATCTGATTGACCATAGGCTTAATTCGGTTAAATGCCGCAAAATCCACCATACGGTCGGCATAAAAATTTGAAATGCCGATTGCACGGATTTTTCCCTCATCATACAGTTCTTCCAGTGCCTTCCACGCTCCGTAAGCATCGGAGAACGGTTGATGCAGCAAAACTAAATCAAGATACTCTGTCCTCAGCTTGCGAAGTGACTCCTCCACGGAAGCCTTTGCCTGCTCATAGCCATAATGTTCGATCCAAACCTTGGTGGTAAGGTAAATCTCATCTCTCGGTACACCTGACTTTTCAATAGCGGAGCCGACTTCCTCCTCGTTAAAATACGACTGCGCCGTGTCGATATGTCTGTACCCCACCTTTAAGGCGTCAAGTACGCAGCGCTCACATTCTTCTTTTGTTACCTGATATACACCATAGCCTAAAATCGGCATTTTCACACCATTTGCCAATGTTACATACTCCATACTACAATCCTCCGTTATGCTTTTAGTTTCAAATCGCCATAGTCGTAAGTGGCAGTACCGGTCTGACCAGCGCCTGCCCAAAGCATTACATTTTTTGCAATGTTCACGCCCCTCCTCTATATGGTTTTCCCCATTTCGTAGGCTTCATCATAAGCGGGAGTGGCTTTTATCTCCCCAGCCTTCCAAGCGCCGACACCGTAGATAATGCCTGCTTCTCTCGCCCCGTCAAGGCAATCCTCTGTAAAGCCTCGGAATGCTTCCAGAGTACGGGTGAGGCTTGCTTTTTCAGTGTCTGCCGCTGTCAGGATAAAGTAAAAATCCTTATGGGCAATTCATTCTGCTATTCCCAGTTCCTCCGCTTTCCTTATAATTTTCCGTATTCCCTATCGGACACAGGTTCGCACCATTCCGTCCTGCAATTTTCACCCGGCACTTCAACTGCTAAATGCTGAAACCATGAGTCACGGGCCGCACCGTGCCAGTGCTTTACACCTGCCGGAATGTGAACAACATCCCCGGCTTTTAGCTTTTGTGCCGGTTTGCCCCATTCCTGATACCATCCTTCCCCTGCGGTGACAAGCAACATCTGACCACCACCCGTATTTGCATGATGGATATGCCAGTTATTGCGGCATTTCGGCTCAAACGTCACATTTCCGACGGCGACCTGCTCTGTCGAGAGCATATTCAGATAGCTCTGCCCGATAAAATACTGCGCAAAAGCTTCGTTTGCGCCTCCCATGGGGAATACGCTCATTTCCTTCACACTCACAGCGAACCCTCCTTGCTCCATTTTTCAATATCCTTTCTGGCCCGCCTTACACTGCCGCCTTGGATGGCAAGTCCTTTTTCGACCTTTGCGGTAGGGCACAGTTTTTTGATGTCGCTGACGCTGCTGCCCATACCGCTGCCTTCATGGGTACAGAAAGGTTTGATTGTCTTGCCGCTGAAATCAAAATGTTCCAGAAAAGTAAATACAGCCATGGGCATCGTGCTCCAATAGTTTGGATACCCTAAATAAATCACATCGTATTCCGAAATCGTCTCAGGGCAATTTCTCAGTTCGGGGCGGGCGTTCTGACGCTGGTCAGCCTGCGCCTGTGCGATACATTCGTTGTAATCCCTTGCATAAGGCTCCATCTGCTCAATCTTAACTACATCAGCGCCTGTCAACTCTTTGATCATGCCTGCCACAATCTCTGTATTGCCGACTTCCAATGTTTTAATCAATCCGTTTACATAGTTCTCATCTGCTCTTGAATAAAAAGCAATCAGTTTTTTTGACATTTTAGACCCTCCGTCCTGCTTTCTGCTAACAGTCTAGCACGAAGCATCTTGACACGGAATCTCCGATATGTTATCATCGTATAAACTTAAAGTTTATACGATGATAACATTTGCATTCGGAGGTACAATATGTATAATCCTATGCTTGATACTTTTATAGCGGTTTGTGACTATGGCAGCTTTACCAAAGCGGCAGAACATCTGTATATTTCGCCGACTGCCGTTATGAAGCAGATGAATGCGCTGGAAAGCCATCTGAATTTAAAGCTGATAGAGCGAACTCCGGCAGGCGTACATGTGACACCGGCAGGGGACGTCATCTATCGGGACGCAAAGTTCATGATCGATTACTCAAAAAAGTCCATTGCCGCTGCAAATGCTGCCACGCACACCTATGACACCACCTTCTGCGTGGGCACGTCTCTGCTCAATCCCGCAAAACCTTTTATGGATTTGTGGTATCGCATCAATCAAAGTTTTCCTGACTACAAGCTACACCTTGTTCCTTTTGAAGATAACCACAAGGGCATTTTGTCGGAAATCAAAAAATTGGGAGAAAAATTTGATTTCTTGATTGGCGTCTGTGATTCCAAAGCGTGGCTATCCCTATGTCGCTTTCTACCACTTGGCAGATACAAAAAGATGATCGCGGTATCTAGAGAACACCCGCTTGCATCGAAAAGCCGTATCGATATACAAGATCTGTACGGCGAAACCTTGATGATGGTAAGCGCGGGAGATTCCGGCGTAAATGATTTCATACGCAATGATTTGCAAAAAAATCACCCTCTGATTCATATTGAGGATACCCCTCCGTTTTATGATGTATCCGTATTTAACCGCTGTGCGGAAACCGGCAATGTTCTGCTTACGATTGAATGTTGGCAGGAGGTTCACCCCGGTCTTATCTCCATTCCGGTCAATTGGGATTACAGCATTCCGTATGGATTACTCTACAGCCTTCATGCGCCGGAGGATGTGCTAAGGTTTGTTAAGGCGGCGGAGAACCTAACGCATAAAGCTTGAAATATTGAAACAGTTTCGGGCGGATTCAAAAGCGGAAGGGAGATAACTTCCCTGCGAAGTCTCTCCCTTCCGCGAACTCTTTTACCCCGCCCTTCGGCGGATTTTTGAAATAACAAACGGCACATGTTGTGCCGTTGCACATATTGTGCCGTTGCTGCCGTTCATTCGATGGATTCCTGCGGCGCGGCCTCTGAATTCTGCTCCCTGAGCAGCCTTCGAACTATGTCATAGGAAAATCCCTTTCCTACCATGTAGCGGTACAGCTTGTCAACATCCAGAGCTTTCATCGCTCTGCACCTTTTCTCAAACACCGCACGCGCCTGCGCCTCCTCGTCTACAGGGTTCTCCTGGAGAATACGCTGAATATCGTCGCGGCTGATTCCCTTCTGTTGCAGCTTTCCGACGATATCGCGGGTGCTGAGATGCCGGACCGTTGTGTTGTCATGAACCATGCACTGCGCAAACCGCTGATCATCGACAAACCCATATTCCCGCAAAAAACATAGGATCTGCGCGCCGGTGTCCTCATCACACCCCAGTCGGTGGAGATACTCCCTCATTTCCCTCTCGCTTCGCATCCGATACCCCAGGTACCCTAGTGCTTTATTTCGATAGTGCTCTTCCTTCTCCCGCTGTGATGCGAAGACAGCCGGCTCCTTATTCTTTCTCATTCCCGCCAACGGCCTTACTCTGTCAAGGACTGCTGCGATGGAGTCTCCTGTGTCTCTCCTCCCTTGGCTGGCTGGAAGCCGTACTTCTCGCGGACTTTCGCCTCGACTTCGCTGAGAAGCTCTGGATTCTCCTGCAAGTATATCTTCACGTTCTCGCGCCCTTGCCCCAGCCGCGCATCATTATAGTTATACCACGCGCCGCTCTTGTTGATGATATCCTCTTTTGCCGCCAGATCCAGGATATCGCCCGCCCGGGATATGCCCTTTCCGTACATAATGTCGAACTCCGCTTCCTTGAAAGGAGGCGCCACTTTATTTTTGACGACTTTCACCCTCGTCCGGTTTCCGACGAACTCATTGTTCTGTTTCAACGTCTCGATACGGCGTACATCCAGCCGGACAGATGCATAGAATTTCAGCGCGCGTCCACCCGTCGTCGTCTCGGGATTTCCAAACATGACGCCTACCTTCTCGCGGAGCTGATTGATAAACACAACGACGCATTTGGACTTGTTGATCGCTCCGGTCAGCTTCCTCAGCGCCTGGGACATGAGGCGCGCCTGCAACCCCACATGGGAGTCCCCCATCTCCCCATCGATTTCCGCCTTGGGGACCAGCGCTGCGACGGAGTCCACGATCACGATATCCATGGCGCCTGAGCGCACCATAGTCTCCGCGATCTCCAGCGCCTGTTCCCCGTTATCCGGCTGCGATATGTAGAGGTTGTCAATATCGACCCCCAGATTCCTCGCATATTTAGGGTCCAACGCATGTTCCGCGTCGATGAAACCCGCAATTCCTCCCATCTGCTGCGCCATGGCTACCATATGCAATGCCACGGTGGTCTTACCGCTGGATTCCGGCCCATAAATCTCAACGATTCGGCCGCGGGGGATTCCGCCAACCCCGAGAGCGATATCCAGGCTGAGGGCCCCTGTGGGAATCACCTCCACGTCCATATTGTTCATGGAATCGCCCAATTTCATAATCGAGCCCTGCCCATAATCCTTCTGAATCTTTGCAATAGCGGCATCTAAAGCCTTCTGGCGTTCATCTAATCCCATCTTGTCCATCCTTTCTGCTGCGAGCGGCATTGACTCTTTCCCTGGTATTGGGTTGAGGTGCGAACATTTATTCGCTCTTCACTTATAATACAGGATTTTCTCCTGTTTGTCAAGATAGTGCTACAAAAGTTTGCCTCCGGCAACCTTTCCATCAGGTCCGCCTTCCGTGTACTTTCCTATACGAAAAAATCCGTCTTGATGGCGGAAATTTTCAACTCTATCTATATTATCGCAGTTATTCATAAAAGGTTGCTATCTTATTGAAATTTTTCCAGAAGCGCAATTCTCAGCATGTTGATGGCCTGGACCACTGTATTCTCCCGATTCCCCTGGCGGTCTTTTCGATAGTTGCACTCCTGATACGAAATATCCCCTAAGAGATACATGCCAATATAGACCAGACCCACCGGTTTTTCTGGGGTTCCGCCCTCCGGCCCGGCGATCCCCGTCACAGAGAGAGCCACATCCGCGCCTGAAGCTTCCGCAGCCCCCCTCGCCATCTCACAAGCAGTCTGCCAACTGACCGCACCGTGGAGGCGCAATGTTTCCTCCGAAACCCCGAGATATTTTTGTTTTGCTTCATTTGAGTACGTGATGAAGCCCTGCTCAAATGCCCCTGAGATGCCTGGATAGTTGACGAGCCGGCCTGCCAGCAGTCCACCCGTGCAGGATTCCGCCGTGGCGATCTTGAGATTATGATCAAGCAGCAGCTGTCCCAATGCCCCCTCTAGCGTGTCCCCATCTGCGCCGAACACATAGGATCCAAATCGCTTTCGGATATCCTCCTCCACAGGATGAATCATGCCGGCCGCTTCCTCCTGGGACTGAGCCTTGGCCGTGATTCGCAGATCCACATATCCGGTCTTCGCGTAGGGCGCCAAAGTGGGATTTGTCATGGCATCCATCATGGGTTTTAGCTCATGCTCGACAAAAGATTCTCCAACTCCACAGAGGTGCAGCGTCCTGGACACCATGACCGCACTGGAGCGGGCCGCCAAAAATGGTTTCACCTGCTTGTCGAACATGGGCTTCATCTCAGATGGCGGACCTGGCATCATGATCAGCATCTTCCCTGACATCTCCAGGATAAAGCCCGGTGCCGTTCCATTTTCATTGTATAGGGGTTCCGCTCCCTCGGGCAGCATCGCCTGCTTCCAGTTGTTGGGCGTGATCTCCCTCTTGCGCTTCGTCAAGATGTCCTCAATGTTTTGTCTCGCGCGAGGGTCCTCCTTTAGCCCCACACCGAAATACCTCGCTCCCATCTCTTTCGATAGATCATCCGTGGTTGGCCCGAGTCCTCCTGTGGTCAACACGAGATTGGCCCTCGTATACGCCTCCTCAAAGGCTTCCAGCACCCGCTGCGGATTATCCCCTACAACCTGCTGGTGATACGTGTTGATCCCCAATGCCGCCAATTCTCTTGCCAGATAGGACGCATTCGTGTTGACGATATCCCCGAGCAGAATCTCCGTCCCGATGGCGATAATCTCTGCTGTCAGCTGCGTCTTTTCTTTTTCCTCAACTTCCTTCGGCGCTTTCATTTTTTCCTCCATTCCGGCGCATCCACGCCCAATACTCGCTCTTAGTCTGCCTCTTTCAAGACAGAACGATTCTTCCAGATATAGTCTACCACCGAGATGATAGTCAACGCCACGGAGGCATAGGTTAGAATCGCAACGATAACGCCATACCAGCCATAGGGAAGGCCTAGAATCACGGCAAGCGTCATCACCATCTGTACCACCGTCTTAGCCTTTCCCCATATCCCCGCCGCGATGACAACCCCCTGAGCGGCAGCCACAAGGCGGAATCCACTGATAATAAATTCTCTGGCCACCAGAATGATGACAATCCACGCCGCCATCTCCCCTGTCTCGACAAAACATATCAAGGCGGAAACGACCAGCAATTTGTCGGCCAGGGGGTCCATAAACTTTCCAAAATTAGTCACCAGGCCTCGGCTTCGGGCCAGATGGCCATCCAAATGATCCGTGTACGACGCAAAGGCAAAGATCAAAAAGGCGATATACCGGTTCCAGGGGGCTGGCAATAGGTTCGTCATAAAGACAACCACGAACACGGGAACAAGACAGACACGAAGAATCGTCAATTTATTCGCAATATTCATCTTCATCAAGCATCTCTCCTATCAGATCGTATTCGCTAGCTCCCGTTACTTCACAGTCCACCACTTCCCCAGATAACAGAGACCGCGTCGCCTTCAAAAATAAAAACCCATCAATGTCCGGCGCGTCCCGGTATGTCCGGGTACTATAGACATATCCCTCTTCTCCCGGAATCTGCCCTTCGACCAATACCTTCATTTTCTGTCCAATGAATTCATTAGACTTCGCTTCGCTTATGGAGCGCTGAATCTCCATCAGCTGCTCTTTGCGCCTCTGCTTCTCCGCCTCCGGTATCTGATCCGCAAACTCCGCCGCCGGAGTATTTTCCTCCTGGGAGTAGGCGAAAACACCTAGCCGGTCAAACCGGACTTCCCGGACAAAGTCGCACATTTCCTCGAATTCGTCCTCCGTCTCCCCCGGAAATCCGGTGATCAATGTGGTTCGAATACAGATCTCGGGAATCCGCTGGCGGAGGCGCTGGATCCGCTCAAGAAGTATTTCCTTTGTATGCCGCCGCCCCATGCGTCTGAGAATGGAGTTGCTACAGTGTTGGATGGGCATGTCGATATAGGGCAGAATTTTATCTTCCTGCGCCATGATCTCGATTAATTCATCGGTAATATCCTCCGGGTAGCAATATAGCAGGCGAATCCACGACAGCTCTTCGATTTCGCACAGTTGGCGCAGCAGTCCTGAAAGCGTAGCTAGCTCCGGCAGATCCCGCCCATACTTGGTGATATCCTGGGCTACGATCATGACCTCCACAACCCCTGACCTTGCGAGATCCTCCGCCTCCCGCAGGATATCCTCCGGCCTGCGGCTTCGATACCGCCCTCGAAGCTTCGGGATAATACAATAGGTGCAGTGATTATCACAGCCCTCCGCGATTTTTAGGTACTCATAATAGCCGGGCGTCGTGATGGTCCGCTTGTGATAGGACAAATCCCTTTCCTCGATCTTCTCGACGCACCGAAGCTTCTCTTCTTTTTTGCTGAGAACGGCATCCACCACGTCCACGATGGATTCATAGCTGCCCGTGCCGACGACGGCATCCACTTCCGGCATCTCCTGGAAGATCTCATCCGCGTACCGCTGCGCCAGACATCCCGTCACAATCAGCGCTTTACAGGCGCCTACCTCTTTATATCCTCCCATTTCGATAATCGTCTGAATCGATTCTTCCTTCGCATCCTGGATGAAACCACAGGTATTGACAATAATGACGTCCGCTTTCTCATCGTCCTTCGTCAGCGCGTATCCCCTCTCTGCTAGAAGGCTTATCATAATCTCACTGTCCACCGTATTTTTATCGCAGCCCAGGGATACAAAGGATATCTGCCTGCTCAAACCGTCCAGGTCTCCTTTCATGATCGAGTGCCCAACTGCGCTTTGTACGCCTGCACGCAATTGGAAAGCAGCATTGCGATGGTCATGGGACCGACGCCGCCGGGCACTGGCGTCATATAGGAGGCCCTTCCCATGCAGGCTTCATAATCCACGTCGCCACAGAGCCCATCCTCAAGCCGGTGCATCCCCACATCAACGACGACGGCTCCTTCCCGGATGTCCTCCGGCCCAAACATTTTCGGGCGCCCTACAGCTGCGATGAAGATGTCAGCCTGTCTCGTCAGCTCGGATAGATCCTTGGTTTTGGAGTGGCAGACGGTCACGGTGGCGTTCTCCCGGAGCATCAGGAGCGCCAACGGTTTTCCCACTATATTGCTCCGGCCTGCGATGACGCAATGCTTGGATGCAATCTCGACCCCTGCCCGTTTCAACAACTGCACAACTCCCGCCGGAGTGCAGGACACGAAGGCATCCCTGTGCCCTATAGACAATTTTCCCGCATTGACAGGATGAAATCCATCCACATCCTTGGCGGGGTCGATCGCGTTAATGACAAGATCCGCGTCCAGATGTCTGGGAAGGGGCAGCTGGACCAGGATTCCATTGACCCCCGGATCTTCATTGAGCTCCTGTACCTTGGCCAACAGCTCCTCCTGTGTCGTCTCCGCAGGCATCCGGCAGACAAGGGATTTCATTCCAATCCACCCACACGCCTTCTCTTTATTGTTGACATACACTTTGGACGCCTCATCATGGCCTACCAATATGACCGCCAGACACGGTGCTGGCATCCCTTTCCTGATACAGTCCTGAATCTGTTCCTTCAGCTCGCTGCGTATCTCGCGGGCTGTCTGCTTTCCGTCGAGTATCTGTGTTTCCATTTGTCATCCTCCATTTCAGCGCAACCGCGCTAACATCTAAAACAAGCCCGTTATATTGCCATCCCCATCGACATCGATCGTTTCCGCCGCAGGTACCTTCGGCAGACCTGGCATTGTCATAATATCCCCTGCCAGCGCAACGACGAACCCTGCGCCCGCTGACACGGTCACTTGCCGGATCGAGATGGTAAAGCCGGAAGGCCGTCCCAATCTCTTCGGGTCATCCGACAGAGAGTACTGGGTCTTGGCAATGCAGACGGGGAAAGAGCCAAATCCCAGCTCTTCTAATTTTTTGAGTTGCCTGCCGACGCCGGCTTCAAAGTTGACGGCGGCGGCGCCATAGATCTCTTTCGCAATGGTCTCAATCTTTTGAGCAAGGGGCATGGAATCTGGGTACAGTGGACGGTAGTTAGAAGGCTTCTCTTCCAGTGTCCTCAGCAGCTCCTGCGCCAGTTCGATGCCACCTTCACCGCCCTTTTCCCATACTTTTGATAGCGCAAAAGCGCATCCCATGGCGCGACAGCGCTCTTCCACATAGGAAATTTCTGCCTCTGTGTCAGACAGAAAGGAATTTAACGTTACCACCACCGGCACGTGATATTTTTGAAGATTTTCAATATGCGCCTGTAGATTCACAAACCCATCCGCCAGCGCCTGTAGATTCTCCCGCCCTAGGTCCGCTTTGGGGACTCCTCCATTGTACTTCAGCGCGCGGACCGTTGCAACCAACACAATAGCGGACGGTTTCAAGTTTCCGATGCGGCATTTGATATCTAAAAATTTTTCAGCCCCCAGATCCGCGCCAAATCCCGCTTCCGTTATAACCAAATCAGCAAGCTTTAATGCGTACCGGGTCGCCCTCAGGCTATTGCAGCCATGGGCAATATTGGCGAAAGGCCCTCCGTGGATGATACACGGTGTATTCTCCAGAGTCTGAACAAGATTGGGGCTGATGGCGTCTTTTAACAGCGCCGCCATTGCTCCGTGGGCCTTTAAGTCTTTGGCCGTCACGGGCTTGCCCTCATACGTATATCCCACGATGATCCGGCCAAGGCGCTCTTTTAGATCGAGCAGGTCATCCGCCAGGCAGAGGATCGCCATAATCTCGGAGGCAACAGAAATCATAAAGCCGTCTTCCCGCGGCACGCCCTGTGAAGTGCCCCCCAGGCCTACCACGATATTGCGCAGTGCCCGGTCATTCAAATCGACCACCCGCTTCCACGTGATCCGGCGCGGGTCTAACCCAAGGGCATTTCCCTGCTGGAGATGATTATCGATCATCGCCGAAAGAAGGTTGTGTGCTGTACTGACAGCGTGGATATCGCCTGTAAAGTGGAGATTGATCTCTTCCATGGGGACAATCTGGGAATATCCGCCGCCGGCGGCTCCTCCTTTTACGCCCATACAAGGGCCAAGCGAGGGCTCCCGCAGCGCAATAATGGCCTTTTTTCCCAGTTTTCCCATGGCCTGCCCCAGCCCCACCGTCGTGGTGGTTTTTCCCTCACCGGCCGGCGTTGGATTGATGGCCGTCACCAGGACAAGCTTACCATCCGGCCTGTCCTTGATTTGATCCCACAGCTTTTGTGATAGCTTTGCCTTATACCGCCCATAGCTTTCCAGATACTCTTCCTGAATCCCCAATTGTGCCGCCACGTCACGTATTGGGAGCATCGTTGCCTCTCTGGCAATCTCAATGTCGCTTTTGACTGTGCCCATCGCTACCTCCATATTGCCGCACTGGCGGCATTTATTAATTTATTCTTCTCCATCGCTTTCAAGTTCTTCTCTCGTGATCAAAACTTTTCTGGGCTTGCTTCCCTCGTCCGGCCCCACAATTCCCCTGGCATACATGGCCTCCATTAGCCGCGCCGCTCGGTTGAATCCAATTCGAAAAGCCCGCTGTAGCATACTGATGGAGGCCTTTTGCTTATCCACGACAAACGAGATCGCTTCTGGCAAAATCTCATCCAGCTCGTCATCCTCGCCTGTCGTGCCGCCCACGCTGCCGCCGCTGACTGTTTCAATGAGGTCTTCATCGTACGACGCGTTGACTCTCACCGCCGCCACAATGGTCTCCACCTCTTTGTCGGAGACAAAAGCGCCCTGAATTCGCGTTGGCTTCGACGCCCCCATTGGGCAGAACAGCATGTCGCCTTTTCCCAACAGTTTTTCCGCGCCGACCATGTCCAGGATCGTCCTGGAGTCTGTGCCGGACGAAACGGCAAAGGCCAGGCGGGATGGAATATTGGCTTTGATCAGGCCTGTGATGACGTCCACTGAGGGCCTCTGAGTCGCGATCACAAGGTGTAACCCCGCCGCCCGCGCCATCTGCGCCAGCCTGCATATGGCTTCTTCCACCTCTTTCGACGCAACCATCATCAAATCCGCCAGCTCGTCGATAATGATAACGATCTGGGGCAACGTCTCTAATTCCAGCTCCGGCTGCTCCTTGACCGCAGTGTTGTATCCTCGGATATCCCGGACGTTCATATCCGCAAATTTCCGGTATCGCTGTGTCATCTCCTGTACCGCCCAATTGAGGGAGGCCGCTGCTTTTTTCGGATCATTGACCACGGGTATCAAAAGATGCGGTATACCATTGTAAACCGAGAGCTCGACGACCTTGGGATCAACCAGAATCAGCTTCACCTCTTTCGGGTCCGCTTTATATAATAGGCTGATAATCAGGGAATTGATACAGACACTCTTGCCAGAACCAGTAGCGCCTGCGATGAGAAGGTGCGGCATCTTCGCGATATCTGCGACGCGCACCTCACCGTCGATATCCTTTCCTAACCCAAAGGCTAATTTGGAGGGGAACTTTTTAAAGACATCACTTTCGATGACCTCCCGCAGACTGACGGAAGCGGCTTCTTTATTTGGCACCTCAATGCCCACAGCACTTTTTCCCGGAATGGGCGCTTCAATGCGGATTCCCGATGCGGCCAGATTCAGCGCAATATCGTCTGCCAGATTTACGATCCGGCTCACTTTGACCCCCTGTTTCGGCTGCAGCTCATACCGCGTCACGGCAGGTCCCCGGTTGACCTGCACAACTTTCGCCTCCACGCCAAAGCTCATCAGGGATTGCTCCAAAATCTGTGCACTCTTCATCAGTTCCGCCTTGGAGCTTCCACCGACCTCCTGTTTGGGGAGACTCAGCAGGTCGATGGGCGGAAACTGATACTGTCCCTGTTCCGCAAAACCGGCTGTGCCGTTCTGTGATGGTTCAGTCAAAGGCTGCCGGTTCCGCCCTGAAGATGGCGCTGGCTTTGGTGCAGGGGCCGGAGCGGGAGTCTCCGGGATCAAAGGCTCCAGTTCCCACTCTTCTTCCAAGAAAGGTATCGCATCCTCTTCCGGCTCAGATACATACTTTGATTCTGACTCTGGCAAGCCCTGCGCTTCAGTCTTTTTCTTGCGCTGCCGGTATGGATCGTTTTCTAACAGCGGAATATCGACAGTACCATCTTCGATGGGCGCCCTCGCTTCCCGCTTTCTTTTCTTTGTCGGCTTTTTGTGCTCCAAGGAGGGCTCAATTCCCACTCCCCGGACTACGATGGGATCCGATTGCGATGGATCCTCCTCCGGTATGGGCGGCGTTTCCTGTCTCTGCATACGCAGAGAGTGCTTTTCTTTCTGCCGGTCGCGCATTTTTCTGGCGGAGTCCGCCGCGCGGCCGGTTGCCTTGCCCGCCGCTTTTAGCGCAGACCGCTCTGTCAAAATCACGAGGCAGATAATCGCCAGTCCCGACAGCAAAATGATGCTTCCCGTCTTGCCCAAAATTTTGAGAAGACCTGTTCCCAGAAGGCCGCCAATCAAACCGCCCGTCTTTGGCGTCGCCTTATGATATAAGTCCATCAGTTCAGTTGCGCTTCCGACATTGAACACATGTAGAAAAATACTAACCAACAAAATACTGAAAAAAGCCGTCACGGCCTTCACTTTTCGTCGGCTGTCCAGCTTCCCCAGCATCCACATTCCCATTACAACAATCATATAAATACAGATCAGATACGCGCTAAACCCAAACAGGCCAATAAAGACTTCATAGAGAACCCGCCCAAAGGCCCCCATGGAGGTGTGAAGAAATACCCCCATGGTCACCAGAACCATCCCTAAAAAAATGAGTAAATATTGAACTTCCGTCCTCAGCGGACTTTTGGGCTGTTTCTTTCTCTGTGTATTGGCAGGCTTTTTTTTCTTTGTCGACCTTTTCTTTTGCGCCATGGCGGCTCCCCCTCGCTCGTCCCCGTAGTCTCGCCGTTACCTAGTGGAGGAACCCCCAGACGACGGCCAGCAGTCCAACAGCTAAACAATAAAATCCAAAGTAATGAAACTTATTCCGCTTGAGGATTGCAAGAAGCCCCCGAATACAGGCATATCCCACAATCGCGGCGACAATGGCGCCTAATAAATAGGGGAACCAGTTGAGCTCCAGGTCTGCCCCGGATACACTGGATAGTTTTAGTATCGCAGCTCCCCCTATGGCGGGCATCGAAATCAGAAACGAAAACCGGATGGCAAACTCGCGGTCAAAGCCGCAGAGCATACCGCCCACAATCGTGGAACCGGACCGGGAGATGCCAGGAATCGTCGCCACACCCTGAAACAAACCGATGACAACCGCATCCCGATAGCTTGCCTTCTCCAGTCTCTTTTTGCCCGCGGGGATCTTAGCAGATGCCAGCAGCATTCCACCCGTGAGGAGAAGGGCAAATCCCACTGCCATCACTGAGCTGAGGAACAGGTCCTCCAAGAATTTCTGCATGACAAGTCCCAAGATAGCTGTGGGAATCGAAGCCACGATGACCAGCAATACCATCTTGCGATCTCTGTACATTTCAAATTTCCGCTTGCCGCCGTGGACCAGCCACAAAACCCCATCCCGGATCAGCAACAAGCCTTCCTTGATCAGCAGCACCACATCTCGAAAATATACGACACATACCGCCGCCAATGTGCCAACATGAAGCAATATTTCAAATAAAGCGGACGTATTTAAGCTGGCATCCGCTCCGATCATGAACTTTGCCAATACAAGATGTCCAGAGCTGCTGACCGGCAAAAATTCTGTCAGTCCCTGTACAATTCCCATGATAATTGCATGAATCCACGATAATTGTTCCATTTTTCCGTCCTTTCAATCCCTTTTACTCTTTATCATTTTATCACAGTTCCCGCCATTTGTAAACATGTCATCCCAGGTAATACAGCAGCCGTTCCGTCACAAAGGCGACGGCTGTCGCTGATAGAGCGACGGTGAGAAGGCCTTTGTTCTTCCAAGCCAACACCAGAGCCACGAGGAAGCCGGCAACTCCCGCCGCCAGAGTTCCCGTTGACTGCAATATGTCGGGAAATGTCATGGCCCCCAGCACCGCGTAGGGCACATAATACAAAAAGGATTGCACATAGATATTTTTGATTTTCTTTCGAAAGAGTAGGAGCGGGATCGCCCTGATTAAATAGGTGACAAGGGCCATTATAAAAGTTGCAATTAGAATACGCGGATAATTCATGGCGCGGCCTCTCCTTCCGTTTTTTCATCCGGCGGATGGATAGGAAAAACTATAGCCCCCATTCCCGCCGCAGCCACAGCACAGATGATGATGCGCCAGCCAGCTGGCACCTGGCAGAGAAGCGGCATGTAATGAAAAAGGCAGGAGCATACCACCGCCGTCAACACAACGGCGAGGCAGGACCAGCTCTTTCGGCACGGCGGCACGATAATTGCGAGAAACATCCCATAAATCGCGATTCCCAAAGCATCCCGCAGTGCCTGGGGCAGTAGATAGCTGGCTGTAGCCCCCACCAGGGTTCCCAATGCCCATCCCAGATATGGCAGCGCGATAAGCCCCGCCATGAACGCTGGCGTGACCTCTTTCCTGCCAGATGCCACGGCAAAAATTTCATCCGTAATCCCAATTGCCATTCCCATCCGTTTTAGGATACCCGTGTCCGCCCTCAGCTTCTGCGACAGAGAAAGCGACATCAAAAAATAGCGAATGTTGATGACGAAAGTGGTCATGGCAATCTCAATATATGGCGCCCCTGCTATCAATAATTGCGTGCCCGCCAGCTGCCCGGCTGAGGTTAGATTGGTCATGGAAATCAGCACGGCAGACCAAATGGGCAGGTTGCCCCCAGCCGCCATCATTCCGAAGGCAAAGGATACGGAAATATACCCCAGAGCAATGGGCATACCTAGGGCAAGTCCTTCTTTTAGCTGAGTCTTTGTATATGTAGTCAGGAGCATGGGACCCTCCGATCTGTTAATATTCATGCAAACATGCGGAAATATTATACTCCATCCGCCCCTTTCTGTCAATCGCACCACGCCTTGACAGCGTGGGAGGCATGGAGTATTGCAAAAATGGCGCATTAAGGCATAGCGTAAGGGCTTGCCGCCTGCTCTTCACAGACATCAAGCCCTTTCAGCTGTCTCTTGGATCCACTCTCCTTTTTACTTAACAGGAGGCGTTTTTATAGTACCACTGTTACCCTAGAGTATACGTGACCGGCCAGTGCGGCGATTCTATATGAAGGGGATGATAGGGATCGACAACTAAGGGCCTAGCAAATCCATACTCATGGATTTGAATCTTGAGGCTCTTTGTAGGAGTCATTGCTAGTATTCCAGGGTCTTGTTTAAGAAACGCATTTTCTCCATATTCACATCCGTCTTTTCCATACCATTCCACTGCATTATCGCTATATAATAGATTTTTATACGTCTGGCCAGATTGTGGAAACGACCATAATAAGCGCATTCCACTGGCGCTTAAATTGACAGAGACATTCCCGTTTCCAGCATTTGTCGGCAGCGCTGCGTAGTCCACAAGCGTTTGAGCATTGAATCCTACTTTTATATAACTACCCGTTCCTTCAATTACCACACTGTTGTGAAGGGATGTACACGTTGTCGAATTTTTTACACTCCAAATATATTCTCCGCTTGTCAGCTTCTTTTCACAAGCAATCAAGGCTGAGCGGGTCACTTTTGCATAAAGTTTTTCCGGGTGGTGATTTCCATCGTACACCGTAAAAGTTTTCCCGCTTAAGACTGTGACATATTCTTGTAATGCGCAAGGGACAATCGATTGACTCCTCGATGCTTCACTGACTTGCCAATACGCATGAACCGCCTCTTCAATTGGGTCAACGCTAACTCCCTCACATGCACTGTTCGTCCCATAAACATACATACCATTCTCTCTCGTAATGTAAACGGCTGTATTTTTAGCAACGCCCTCATCTTCTACACTTTTTAAAGGAGCGTCTGGGAAGAGTCCTGTCACAGAGTTAAGATCAAGTCCAGGCTCCGCCAAATAGATCATTGTTCCTCTATCCACTAAATTTTTTAATTGAAATTTTCGTGAAACCAATTCCGATATGGGCTTCTCGATCACGAGAATATCCGCGTCTACCTGGTCAAGATTCTCAAGCTGTGAATACCTTACGTTCTCGCTGTTGGAACTATGTGTTTGAACATCGGAAATTACAGCTACGTAAGGGTTGTTGATTTCAGGAAGAGACGAACTCATATCGGATGGGAAAAAACATGCAGACGAGGTAAAGAGCAGAGCTAGAGCGGGCCATAACGCCATTAGTTTTCGAGCCTTTTTCATCTCTATTTCCTCCTCGGACTCTCTTTAGTAGCCTATAAGGACGTAGGGCGGCCTCCAAAATAGAGCGGGCCAGTCTACAGAAAGCAGACTGGCTCATCCATTTTGGGCTATCCCTTATGACGACAGCTGCCAAAGCTATGCTTATAGCCGTTTTAAAAGAACGATCTCGGCATCTGACCCGCCATCTCCATATTCACAAACCAAAAGATACCGATCGTCAGCAGCCAATCCATAACAGCGCTCACTATTCTTCTTACAAATCTCCGCCCCATAATACAGCTTTGAATCGTCCCAGAGCTTAATCCTCTGCCCACTTGGCAGATTGTACTCTAAGTTAATGAAATCGCCTCTCAGTTCGTTTAACTCTGTGACTTCCGCCATATCCTCGATCCCCAATTCGTTAAATTTTTGGATCAGTTCCTCTTTTTGCATTTTCCATTCCCCCTCTTCCGTAACTATAGAATCTTTCCTACAGTATAGCATTCCAAAATAAAAAACACAACACTGTGATTCTAATTCATCTTTCTGTACATTTTAATCATTCTTGATATCCACCATTGTACATAGAGTATCCTCACGGCGGACTTTTCTATAGGGGAAAATAAAGACACCAAAGAGGTGTCTGCCATCTGCGCAATTGAGTTCACACATGTTTTTACAAATGGGGGGAGGAGGATTCGAACCTCCGAAGGCACTGCCAGCAGATTTACAGTCTGTCCCCTTTGGCCACTCGGGAATCCCCCCGGTACAATTCGACAGTGTATCACATGTCGCATCCCTTGTCAAGGGCTTTTTATGCTAATGTCCAATCCCGCTTTCCGGTAGCCAGTGGGACTGACCCCGAAATGCCTCGTAAACTGATTGGTGAAATAATTATAATCGTGAAAGCCGACCTTCTCTGCAATGACCGCGATGGAATCCCGGGTCGTCAGCAGCAGCATGGAAGCCGTTTTCAGCCGGTACTCTCGTATGTACCGAACCGGAGAGATCGAAAATTGCCGTTTAAAAAGCATACAAAAATACTCGCGGGAAATGCCAACGGCCCTGGCAACTTCCGCAACCGACAATTCTGTCTGATAATGTGACTTGATATAGTCCACAGCACAGACAATGTGCTGGGAGCAATTGGTGCTGATGGCCGCCAGCGCATCGGGGCTGGCTACGGATCTCGCATAGTGGTACAGGATATCATACAGCAGTGACTGAATCTTCAACTTGACACTAAAATCCAAACGGGTGCTGTAGGAGACAACCGACGCATAGAGCGCCTCCAACTCTCGAATATCGTTGGCAATATGGACAGGCCGATGGGGTGAGATGGATGCCCGATGGAGTATCTGGAGGACTTCTCCGCCACTAAATCCTATCCAGTAATAGGTCCAAGGGTCCTCCGCGTCTTCCTTATAGAACACCAATTCGCCAGGAAATACACAAAAGGTTGCACCGGCCCCTAAATGGTATGTGGCCGTGGGGTTGCGAAAGATTCCCTTCCCGGAGACGATAAACACCATAAGAAAATGTGAACGGATATGGGGCAGCGTATCGGTTCTCGGAATACATTGCTCCACGCCACAGAATAATACACGGCTATCCCCAAGGGCAATATCCGGCAAATAGACCTCTTTCAACAATCGCTCCGCCATCGAGTCCACCTCCACAGGATCTCACAAATCTCCATATTTTTATAACATCATTATATAGCGAAAACCGCCAAAAGGCAATATACTCTTTCCTATAAGAAGGTCCGCCGTGAGGCGGACATAATTCCGAAGAACCGAAGGTTCTTCCAAAGTTCGCAAAGCGAACTTATTTATCCTATAAGAGGGTCCGCCGTGAGGCGCAAAAGCACAGATAACAAGGGAGGTATGAGTCTAATGGATGGAATCCATGCCTGTGTGCCCCGGAACGCTATGTCGTCGGGCGCAAAAAAAATGCGGGATTTTTATGAGCACAAGCCGGATGCCGGCATCTATCAGAAGGAATTTGGATACTATGTTCTCGACCGCTGGAAGCGAGAAGGATATATCAAGGAAACCTGTACCCAGGAAGAGCTTGACGCTCTCTTTGGCTTTGATCCTCCTGGACGGTTTAACCTGGGCGGTCTGGGCGGATGTGAAGCGGCCTTCTGTCCTCCCTTTGAAGTGAAGGTTCTGGAAGACCGCGGAGAGCATGAAGTGGTCCAGGACTGGGCTGGACGCCATGTGCTGTACTTTAAGAATCGACGGGATGGCTTTATGCCGGAATACCTGGATCACCCGGTCAAAGATGAGAAAACGTGGGAGGAGAATTGTCTCTGGCGGATGGACCCCGCCGCTCCGGCGCGCTATGAGTCGCTGTCTGCGGATATGGCCAAAGCGCAACAGGCCGCAGGCGAGGGACAGGTCCTATGCCAGACCATGGTAGGGGGCTATATGTATCTGCGAAGCCTCATGGGGCCACTCGGCCTCCTGTACATGTTCTACGACAATCCCAACCTGGTTCATTCCTGTATGCGGGCCTGGTTCGATTTGGCTGACGCGGTCATCGCTAAGCACCAAGAATTTGTCACTTTGGACTCCCTTGCCTTCGACGAGGACATCTGCTACAACCATGGCAGCCTCATCTCCCAGGATATGATTCGAGAGTTTCTATTTCCCTATTACCAGCAGCTCATCCAAAACACGAAGCGCCGGCAGCTGGATCCATCCCGCAGGCTCCATGTGGAGCTGGACACCGATGGACGCTCGGATGATGTCATCGACCTTTACGCCGGCATCGGGATGGACTTGCTGGCGCCCTTTGAGGCAGCCTCCGGCTGCGACGTGGTGCGCACTGGCCGAGAACACCCGGACCTTCTGATCTCCGGTGGATTCGATAAGCGAATTCTAGCCCACAGCAAGGAAGCCATCGACCGGGAGGTGGAGCGCATCATGCCCGCTATGAAACGCAGGGGCGGCTATATTCCCACCTGTGACCACGGCGTTCCTGAAGAAGTCAGCTTTGAGAACTATCTGCATTATCGCAAACGGATGCTGGAGTATGCCTGATCCTGCCATGTGAAATTAGTCCGCCTCACGGCGGACTTTTTTATTTGGAATCCGACGGTTTTTTATTCTCATCGACCGGAGCGGGGAATCGAGCCGTAAATGAGCTTCCTTTCCCTACCTCGCTGCTGACCTGCAACTCTCCACCATATCGCTCCACCACATGCTTTGCAATGGATAGGCCTAAGCCAGTGCCCCCCATTTTTCTGGACCGCCCCTTATCCACGCGGTAGAATCTCTCAAAGATCCGCTCCAGATGCTCCTTGGCGATTCCAATCCCCGTGTCCTGCACCTGGATCATACTATTTCCCTGTGCTTTCCAGGCCCGTATGGTAATCGAGCCCTCTTCCGTATATTTGACGGCGTTATCCACCAGATTCATGAGCAGCTGTTTCAGCTTATCCGGCTCACACCGAACCTTCACGTCCTGTTGAACCTCCCAGAAAATATCCAGATTCTTCTGGCTGATCTTGCTGTCCAGCACTTCCAGCACTTGGGCTGCGATCTCCTCCACGGAAACCTCCTCCAGCGCTTCCTCCTCCCCCGGTCGATTTTCAATCTCCGACAGATACAGAATATCCTGAATCAACCGGTACAAACGATCCGATTCCATCTCGATGATGTCAAGAAATCGGTAGGCCACAGCCCTATCCTCCACCGCCCCCTGTTTCAGGGTATCAATGAATCCCCGAATCGAGGTGAGAGGCGTCTTTAGCTCATGGGTTACGTTGGACACAAAATCCTTCCGGACATTTTCCAGGCGGATGACATTGGTAATATCCTCGATCACCATGAGAAGTCCAATGGACTCCTTCGAATCGCGTGGGCGGATGGGATTGGCGTAGATCCGATAGATCCGCCGGCTGCCGTTTTGCTCGAATTCTGCGTCTACCCTGCGAAATTGCTGTTTTGCCATGGCGTGCTCCGCCACACGATACAGGTCATCATGGCGAACAAGCTGGTATAAGCTCTTTCCCTGGAGCGATTCGCTGGAGATGGACAATAAATCTTTCACCTGTTCATTGTACAGTATGACATTGCCGGAGAGATCCAACGCTAGGATTCCATTGATATCGCTGTTGAGCACAGCTTCCAGCTCCAGATTTCGCTCTCTCAGGTCCTGGAGATTCCGATTTAGCTCCCTAAGCATATGCTGAAATGCCTGGCTCACCTTGGCATACTCTTCTTCCGAATAATTGCGGATCGTCACGCCGTAATCCCCATCTGTAATTTGCTGCGCGCTCTGCATCAGCTCTTGAAGAGGTTCCGTCAAATGCCGGATGAATATTATATACAGGAAAATGGAAATGACGACACCCACGGCCATGATCACAATGCCGACTGCCATATATTGCAGCCCCAGCCCCTTGACCGCGCTGGTCGAGACAGAAAAGCGCAGGGCACGGTTCTCTCCCTGATCGGTAAAGGGAAGCGCATAATAGTATAGCTGTTCCCCTTGAACTGTTGATTCGCGCAGGCTACTTCCCGTCTTTCCCTCCAACGCAAGTTTGACTTCCTCCCGATCCCCGTGATTTTCCATTCTCTGGGGGTCCTCCAGAGAATCCGCCATCACCCGGCCGTCCCCAGCGATGATGGTGATCCGGCAGTCCAGAAGATCCCCATAATCCCGCACCAGGTCTTGCAGCCCAGACTCAGAGGGGCTTTCCTCCTGAAGGATTCTGATCAACAGTTCTCCCTGCTTCTCCATATCAGCCGCCAGCGTATCCATGTATAGCTCCTGGGTTTTGCTGTAAAACGCTAATGTGCTGACGCTGAGCAGGCATATCACCAGCATGATATAGGATACCAGCAGCTTTCGCCTCATTCCCCCACATCCTTTATAGTACGTTTATTCCCGAATAAATTTATAGCCAAGGCCACGGATGGTCTTTATATAGGCGCCGTAGCCTTCTGTCTCTAACTTTTTCCGTATATTGCGAATGTGTACATCAACCGTACGCGTCTCTCCGATATAGTCGTATCCCCACAGCTTTTCCAAAAGATAATCCCGCGTAAAGACTCGTTCCGGATTGGAAGCCAACAAATATAAAAGCTGAAATTCCTTCAGCGGCATATCCATCACTTTGGAATCGCGGATAATTTGATGTGTCGATTTATTGATAACCAGATCGCGAACGTGAATCTTCTCTTCCTGGCTGTCGCCTGTTTTGTTATAATCCCGATCTAAATGAATTCGCCGGAGAAGAGCTTTGATTCGCGCAAGTAGCTCGCTCACCCCAAAGGGCTTCCCCATATAGTCGTCTGCTCCCAGCTCCAGCCCAATCACTTTATGGACCTCTTCGTTTTTAGCCGTCAATAGGATGACAGGGAGATCCTTTAATCTTTCATTTCCGCGAATATATTTTAATATTTCCAGGCCATCGATCCCAGGCAGCATCAGATCCAAGACCGCCAGGTCAATGCTGTATTCATTCAAAATTTGCAGTGCTTTTTCCCCTGTATCGCTGGAATACACATGGTATCCATTCTTTTCTAGATTATAGATGAGCAATTCTAAAATGTTTTCCTCATCATCCACCACTAAAATGTTTGTAAACTCCAATGGGCTCCCTCCCGGCTTGCTGCGGTCATTTTTTTATATTTAATTGTAGATCTCATGTCTGCCTGTTACATCGTACAGAATCCACTCGCATATGTTGGTGGCATGATCCGCCATCCTCTCCAGATATTTGGCGATGGAGATCATGACAACGCCGTTATGCACATATTCAGGCTTTTCCCGCATCTCCTTCTCCTGGTCCAGAATCAACTGATCGTACAGCTCATCCACTGCGTCGTCCCAGCGGCATACCTCCATGGCTTTGGCCGCGTCCCGCTCGACAAAACTATCGATGGTGGCCTTGAGCATCTCCTTAACCTTCTGTGCAATCTCCGGCAATTGCTTCACACTGGAAGGCAACATGGGAGGGTTGATCTTCAAGATCCATTCGCAGATGTCCTCACAGTGATCGCCAATCCGCTCCAGATCCGTAATGATCTTTAAAATGGAAAGCACGTCGCGCAGTTCTCCTGCCGCCGGCGACTGTCGCAGGAGCAAGTGAATGCAGCGCTTCTCGATGCTCGCCTCCATGGCGTCCACGTCGTCATCCATGGTTATGGTCTGCCGTGCCAGCTCCTCGTCCTGACTGACCATGGCTTTCATCACATTATCCAGCGCCTTTTCGATGATCGCTCCCATTCGCGCGATATCCTTCTGAAGGCCCTTCATTTCTTCCCGATATTCGATCCGCAGATTCATGTCACTGCCCGCTCCCTTCTTCTCCACCTATTATCCGAACCTGCCTGTAATGTAGTCTTCCGTCTTCTTGTTGGCCGGAGTGCTAAACAGCGTCTCCGTATCGCCGTACTCGACCACATCCCCCAACAAGAAAAAGGCTGTATAATCCGATACTCTGGCTGCCTGCTGCATATTGTGCGTCACAATCAGGATTGTATACTCCTGCTTCAGCTCCAGAATGAGATCCTCAATCTTCAACGTAGAGATGGGGTCCAGCGCAGAGGTGGGCTCATCCATGAGCAGAACTTCCGGTTTCGTCGCCAACGCCCGGGCGATGCATAAACGCTGCTGCTGTCCGCCAGATAGACTCAGCGCGCTTTTCTTTAGGTCGTCCTTCACTTCCTCCCAGATGGCCGCCTGTCGGAGGCTCGTCTCCACCAATGCGTCCAGCTCCGCCTTCTTCTTGATCCCGTGGACGCGAGGGCCGTAGGCAATATTATCGTAAATGCTCATGGGAAAGGGGTTGGGTTTCTGGAAGACCATGCCCACCTTTGTTCGCAGATCGATGAGATCCATCTCTCGATAGATATCGTCCCCGTCGAGAAGAATCGTCCCCTCCACACGGCTTCCCTCCACCAGATCATTCATGCGATTGAGAGTCTTTAAAAAGGTGGACTTTCCACAACCCGACGGCCCAATAAACGCTGTAATCCGATTGCCAGCCAGCTTCATATTAATATTTTTTAGAGCATGAAAATCGCCATAATAAAAATTCATTGACTCCACAATAAATTTATCCATGCTATACCTCTCCATTATACAAGACTCTCAGAACTTTGTCATGAGTTTTCCGACTTTTCGGGATAAAAAGTTGAGCAGGATCACAACGAGGATGACCACCACACCGATGGAACAGGCCATGGAAAGGTCCCCCTTTTCTTTCGCCGCAAGATAGGCTTGCACCGTAAGCGATGCCCCGGACTCCAACAGATTTCCTGGAATTCTTGCCTGTGTCCCGGATGTGAAAAGCAATGCCGCCGATTCCCCGATAATCCGCCCGATACAGAGAATCACAGCCGTCAAAATGCCCGGCGCGGAGGCGGGAATCACAATCTTTACGATCGTCTGTATCTTCGTCGCCCCCAGCCCCAAGGAGCCTTCCCTGTAGCTCTCAGGGACCGTCTTGAGCGTTTCCTCCGTCGTCCGGATAATCGTGGGCAGCAGAATAATCGCCACTGTACACGCTCCAGCAAGAACGGAAAAACCCATCCCCATAAACCGCACGAATAGCAGCATTCCAAAGAGGCCATAGATGATGGATGGAATCCCTGCCAAGATTTCAATGCAGAACCGGATGCTGCGCAGTATCTTTCCCGGTTTGGCATATTCATTCAAATAGACGGCGGCGGAAATGCCGATGGGCAGGGCAATGAGCAGGGAAAGGCCTATGATCATCAGCGTTGTCACCAGCAAAGGAAAGATCCCGCCTCCTACCCTGACTACCTTCGCCTGAACCTGCCCCGTGTCCGGCAGTAAGGCGTTCAAATCCCCACAGTTCTCTGCTGTCAGCTTTGTGTCTCCAATGGAAACAATCTGATCTCCCTTCGTCAACTTCTGGCGGTCTCCGTTTTGATTCACCGCCGAGGCGAAGGGTGAGCCTTTCTCCATGGAGGTAATATAAAATCCATCGTCCCTCGCCTCTACCTGCACCCCCAGGTCGTCCGTCTCCTGCAATGTCACATAGGCTGTCTTATCATTGAAGTCTCGGATGAAAAAGTCCACGCTCAGTCCCGGCACACCTTTTACAAAGATATAGCCCAGTATGAGAAGAAGACTTCCAACAGTCAGACCGGTACACAGATAGATTAGCCCGCGCAGCGCTCCGTCCTTCACTCGATTTTTGATTTTAAAATTTGACATCCACATCACCCAATTTCGCTGTAATTTTGGTCAGAATCAGGTTAATCCCGAAAATAAACAAGAATAGGATGACGGCCGTTGCAAACAGCATTTCCTGGTGCAGGCCACTGGAATACCCCATCTCCATGGCAATATTGACCGTCAGTGGACGGATCTGCTGCCAGAGGGATGTGGGGATCCCTCCCCCCGAATTTCCCGCCACCATCATGACTGCCATCGTCTCCCCGATTCCACGGCCAGTCCCCAGCACGATCCCCGCCAACAAACCGGACCTCGCTGCGGGAATGACAAGATGAAAAATCGTATGGATTTTGGATGCCCCCAGAGCGTAAGACCCTTCGCGGTACGCATGGGGCACAGCCTGCAACGCTGTTACCGACAGAGACACGATAATGGGCAGAATCATGACCGCCAAGACAAGAATAACCGCCAGCAAGGATTGTCCCCTGGCATATGGAGATGTCTTCATAATGATGGGAACGATAAATCCTAATCCGAACACGCCAAATAAAACGGAGGGAATCCCCGACAAAAGCTCCACCGCCGGCTGCAAGATTTTGACCACAAATCGAGGCGCTAACTCCGCTATGTACACGGCTGTTAAAATGCCAATGGGGACCGCCAAAATGACAGCTCCTAAAGTGGAAAATAGGGAACCCACGATCATGTATAAAATCCCATAGGAGGCTTTTGCCACCTCATCATTGGGTTTCCACTGGAGGCCACTGATGAATTTCCAAAAACTATACCGCCCTTCCTTATTAAATGGGAAAAAGGGCTGCAAGCCCTGAAAAAATACGAAGAATGTAATGAGCAGAACGCTTGCAACCGCGATTAACCCTGTAATAAGGAAGAAGATTTTGGCAATCTTTTCATTTCGATGCTGCTGACCCATTTCTTCCTCCTCTCCTCCGTCCCTTAGTCCGTTACGGGGATTGCTTTTTCCGCGACGATGGCCTGTCCTTCCGCACTCATCATAAACTCGACGAAGGCTTTCGCCACCTCATTCATATTTTCCTCATGCCAGAAGATCAGGAAGGGACGAGAAATCTTGTATGTGCTGTTTTTTACATTCGCGTCCGTTGCCTCCACGCCCTCCACTGTCAGGGCTTTTACTGTCTCGTCAATGTAGGTAAAGGATACATAGCCAATGGCGTTGGGATTGCTGGCCACTGTGGACTGCACATTGCCATTTCCCTCTGCAATGGTGGCGTCGGAGACAAGGGCATCCTCAAAGCCCACTAGCTCTTCAAAGGCTGATTTTGTTCCAGATCCATTTTCTCTGGATACGACGACGATGGGGGCGTCATTTCCGCCGAGTTCCTTCCAATTGGTGACTTCGCCGGTGTAAATCTTTTTGAGATCCTCCATGGAAATGTCGGAAACCGTGTTGTCCGGGTGAACGATAGCGGCAATTCCATCATAGGCAAAGGTTTCCACCGTCATGCCGAAGGCTTTCTCCTCCTCCTTCAATTCTCGGGAGGCGCATCCGAACATGCTGACGTTCTCGTTGGCCGCCGTAATTCCAGAGCCAGAGCTGTTTCCCTCATATTCAATGGTGGTCCCTGGATTCTTCGCCTCAAATTCATCCTTAAGCTGCTGTATGATGGGTTCTACCGACGTGGACCCGCTTCCTGTTGCTGTTCCAGTGATCTTCGCCGTTGTGCTGCTGGTTTCCTGGCCGCTGGTTTCCTGGCTGCTCTCTTCCTGTTTGCTACTGTTTTCTTGTTTGCTGCTATTCGCCTGACTGCTATTGTCCCCGTTTCCACCACATGCCATCAATGATAGGGACAGCGTCAGAATCATGGCACACGCCATTATTTTTTTCATTGTCAATTCCTCCAATATAGATTGATTGCTTTTCTTTTACGGATATCATCATAGCACCTGAATGTAAAACGAGTATCATGTCTATGTAAAGTCTATGTAAAAAAGTTCGCATTCCGAAAGCTTATATCAAGTCCCCTTATGGCCGCCTTTAGGACCAGGTCTGCATATGAAAAACGAGGGGAGCCCAAAAGTATGAATTCATAGGAAGTGACATCCGCTTCTTTGTGGAAAACTTTTATTTCCTTAGCTAGATAGCATTGTTGGGATTAGCTTGCCAATGCTCTATTAATGATATAATGGATGATTGCAAGCAGTCTTGTGCCGGAGGAGGCGGGGTGTGGCAGCCGGTAGAAAAATGCACGCCGGGCTTGCCTGCTTCGACCCTCTCCGGCGTGCAATGGCAATCCAATTCTCTTCCGGTTATGGCGAGGGGTGCGACCCTATGTGACAACCGGTAGAAAAATGCACGCCGGGCTTGCCTGCTTCGACCCTCTCCGGCGTGCAATGGCAATCCATATCTCCCCCGGTTATGGCGGGGGTGTGCGATCCTGTGTGGCGACCGGTAGAAAATGCACGCCGGGCTTGCCTGCTTCGACCGCCTCCGGCGTGCAATGACAATCCATATTTCTTCCAGTTATGGCGGGGGGTGCGATCCTGTATGGCAACCGGTAGAAAAATGCACGCCGGGGCTTGCCTGCTTTGACCGCCTTCGGCGTGCAATAGCAATCCATATCTCCTCCGGTTATGGCGGGGGGTGCGATCCTGTATGGCAACCGGTAGAAAAATGCACGCCGGGCTTGCCTATTTTGAACGCCTCCGGCGTGCAATGGTAATCCAACTCTCCCCCGGTTATGGCGGGGATGTGCGATCCTGTGTGGCAACCGGCAGAAAAATGCACGCCGGGGCTTGCCTATTTTGAACGCCTCCGGCGTGCAATGACAATCCATATCTCCCCCGGTTATGGCGGGGGGTGCGATCCTGTATGGCAACCGGTAGAAAAATGCACGCCGGGGCTTGCCTATTTTGAACGCCTCCGGCGTGCAATAGCAATCCAATTCTCTTCCGGTTATGGCAGGGGGGCGACCCTATGTAACAACCGGTAAAAAAATGCACGCCGGGCTTGCCTGTTTTGAACGCCTCCGGCGTGCAACAGCAATCCAATTCTCCTCCGGTTATGGCGGGGATGTGTGATCCTGTGTGGCGACCGGTAGAAAAATGCACGCCGGGGCTTGCCTATTTTGAACGCCTCCGGCGTGCAATAGCAATCCATATCTCCTCCGGTTATGGCGGGGGGTGCGATCCTGTATGGCAACCGGTAGAAAAATGCACGCCGGGGCTTGCCTATTTTGAACGCCTCCGGCGTGCAATGGTAATCCAACTCTCCCCCGGTTATGGCGGGGATGTGCGATCCTGTGTGGCAACCGGTAGAAAAATGCACGCCGGGGCTTGCCTGCTTCGACCGTCCCCGGCGTGCAACAGCAACCCAAATCCCCCCGTTTATGGCGGAGGGGTGCGATCCTGTGTGACAACCGGTAGAAAAATGCACGCCGGGGCTTGCCTGCTTCGATCGCCTCCGGCGTGCAATGGCAACCCAACTCTCCACCAGATATGGCGAGCCAGCCGACGCGGCAACTGGAAGCAAAGGACATGTCGGTATAGACTCCCGTATCGTAGACAAAATCTATCGATTCACAATGACTGATGCATCTAGAGCATCGTCCGTCAAGAGTGTGGATAAAATCTGTAAACACTGATCTTCTATGGTAATGACTGGGCTGAATGCCCTCTATTGAGCATTCAGCCACTGCATTATATAGCACTGGGAAATACGCTGTGCCCACTGTTCCGTTTACGGGAAGCCGCTTTCAGACGTTCACTGCTGCCGTAGCTGCTATTTTCCTGTTCCCTCTCATACTCCTCCAGGAGTTGGCGGATACTGTTGTATTTTCCCTCTAGTAAAGACCAATTCTCATGTACAGAAAGACTCAAAAAGGTGTCCCAAATGTATGAACGCTTGAATTCATACTTTTAGGACACCCTCGTTACTGTCGTGCTCCAGCTCTACCGGACGTCTTTCAGGCTGTCAGAAATGGGTTTTTTCCAGACTAGCGTTCGAGGTATATACTTCTTCATACTTTCTAAAATTCGCTCGTCTGGCTCAAAGATCAACTTCAAAGTCTTCTCATCCTTCTTTGCGATCCCGATAAATGTCTTGGAATTGACGGCGCCGCTGCCCGCGTTCAAGACCTTATCATATTTCGCATTGAACTTCGCCTGATACTGCGGCTCATCCGCCCGGGCAATGATTTGGAACAATTTGCAGTCCAGCGATACCATTCTCTTCCGCATGCTGCGGTGATAGATACAATCGATATCCAAATTACCATCGGTATAAATATACTCATATTCCTTATCGATTCGGCGGATCAAAAACCACGTGCCAAAACAAATGACAACAAAGACGACGGGGAAGAAGGTCTTAAGAATAAAAAGCCCTGCGATACTGAGCACAATGGCCAACACGATGAGTCCAATTTTTATGAGAATATTTTTCGACTTATTTTCCTGTTTCACCATCTGTTCAATAAATGTATTATCCATTTCGTTCTCCCTTTCTGTAGGACGTCATTTCTTTTATTGTAGCACACTTTCTAGAGGTTGTAAAACCCTATAAATGAACTTTTTGTAAATTTGAAGTCTTGCACGCCCATCAGTTCCCGTGCCGAATGCATAGATAGTATGGGAATCCCCATATCCAGAATGCGACACGGAAAATTGGCTGCCATGACAGGCCCTAGAGTGGAGCCGCCCCGCATATCGGAACGGTTGACAAATTTCTGCACTGGAATGTGCAAATCCTCACAGATCGACTGATAGACTGCATACTCGTTGCTCTGGGTCATATAGCTTTGCCCCGCCGCCAGCTTGATGACCGGCCCACCATTGAGAACCGGGCGGCAGACAGGGTCATGTTTCTCTGGATGGTTGGGATGGACCGCATGGGCCACATCCGCCGAGATCATAAAGGAGCCCACCAAGTCGTCCATATACTCTGTCCGAATTCTCCCCAGAGCCGCCGACATTTTTTCCATGATCATCCCGAACATAGCTGATGCGGCTCCTTGAGGCGTCCGGCTGCCCACTTCCTCATGATCCAGGGCCGCCAGTACATTAACCCCCGTTTGAGGCGTCGCCTCCATAAGCGCAGACACTCCAGCCCAGACAAGGGATAGATCATCCAGCCTGGACGCCGATAGAAACTCTCTCTCAAATCCCACTAGCTGTGGCGGCTCCGTCACATAGGTAAAGAGATCAAAGTCGAGAATTTGGGCCGGCGAAATTCCAAACTGAGACTTGACAGCATCCCAAAAGAAATCCGATTCCGTCTCCAATTCTGATACACAGGCTCCCACCGGAAGCAGATCCACCTGAGGATTCAATGCGTAACCGCTGTTGACCTCGCGATTGAGATGGATCGCCATATTGGGAATAATCAGAATTGGCTCCTGAAAATCGATGAGCCGCACTTCTGGGTAAAAGGGGTCTTTGCTCCGCAGGGTCAACCGCCCAGCCAGAGATAAGGGGCGATCCAACCAGGTGGAATAAATCGGCCCTCCATAGACTTCGGCGTTCAACTTACCATACCCCTGCACCTTCATCTGAGGGGAGGGCTTGATTCGCAGGCATGGTTGATCCGTGTGCGCGGATATAATCCGATAAAAGGGACAGTCCTCATCGGGCATCTGTTCCGGCAAAGCAAAGGCGATCAGCGCAGAATCATTAATTCTAACGAAATACCGACCTCCCCAGTGGACCGTCCATGCTCCCCGCAACGGCAATTCTTCGTACCCGCCGTCCAGCAGCTGCTTCGCCATATTGTGAACTGCAAACATGGCATTGGGGGATCCCTGTAAAAAATTCATCAATGAATGCATCGACTACCGCTCCTCTCCTCTTCCCGTCATCTCGTCCTGCCGTTGCCGGCAGTCCTGCGAAATACCACATTCCTCACATTTTGGTCCTCTCGCACTACAACAGCGCCTCCCATGAAAAATCAAAAGGTGATGGCTTAAAGACCACAGATCCTTACGGATCGCCTTTTGCAGTTGCTTTTCCGTCTCCTCAACCGTTGTGGCATTGGCCAGCCCAATTCGGTTCGAGACCCGAAATACATGGGTATCCACCGCAATGGCCGGTATGCCGAAGGCGTTGGACATGACCACGTTGGCAGTCTTTCTGCCAACCCCCGGAAGAGTGGTCAACTCTTCCATGGTCCTTGGAACTTCTCCCCCAAATTGATCCGCCAGCTGCCGAAATAGCCTAAACAGGTTCCTAGCCTTCGTATTATAGAATCCCAGGGTGTGGATATATTGGGCAATCTCTTCCTCCGACAAAGCCAACAATGCTTCCAGTCCTGGGCAATCCCGGAACAGAACTTCTGTCACTTTATTGACCTGCCGGTCCGTGGTCTGGGCGGAGAGGACTGTCGCTGTCAGAAGCTGTAAGGGCGTCTCAAAATTCAGCTCACAGCGCACGTCTGGGTATGCCTCTCGCAGCCCTTGAAGAATACGCTCCGTTTTCTTTGTCATCGTCTATAAACTCCTTCCATGGTATCCAAACTTGCCGAGCGTTACCCCAGAGGTCACGCTGGCGGTACAGCAGCAACACAACCGCCCTTTCCCCTTGCCCTGACGGGTCAAAGGGCAGAATCTCCAGATGCGTGCGGGGGTCCGATGGTCTCACGGGACTTGGAGAGCCGTCCGGGCACGGCAATCGCCGGTAGAAACGCCGGATTTCTTCCTCATAGGTTTTGTTTACGTCAAGCCCCGCCATCCAATCCGGCAGGCTCTTAGCCTTATCCCGGCAGTACAGGTCCAACTTCAACAGCCAGTCCAGACGGGTTCTCTGCCCATCTGACATGTAGTCCGCCATGCACTCCCGGAAAATCGTGTAATACTCGGTGAAGCGAACCTGCCTGCTCCCCTCGATCCGCTCTCTCCAATACTGTCCCAGCGCTTCATAGAGGGCAAAAGCGGTAGGGAAAACTGTCTGCGCCCAAGCCAGAGAATATCGGAACTGTCCCCGATTGTAGTATCCTTCCACCATCTCTTCCACATTTTTGAGCCGGCAGAAATCCGCAAACGGCATGGAATCCGTCTCCAAAACTTCATAGGGAGCGGCGGCGCTAGCTTTCAATCCCCATCGCCCCTTTTCTCTTTCCAACATGGTTCCGCGAAGAAGCTTTAAAAAACCTAACTGCAACTGATGCGGCCCAAGGGCATACACATCATTGAAAGAGCGCTGAAAATCCTCATACCCCTCCAGCGGCAGCCCTGCGATCAGATCCAGATGCACATGAATATTTCCTGCCTCTAAAATCCTGCGGATCGCCTTGAACGCCTGCGCCACATTGGTGTGCCGGTTTACAGCCTCCAGCGTCTCTTTCTTGGTTGACTGAATACCGATTTCCAGCTGAAAGAGGCCGGGGCGCGCTTGTTCTAGCAAATTCAACATATCCTCATCCAGGAGATCCGCCGACGCTTCAAAATGGAAATTTGTCGTATGATTATCCTTCTCGATTAAGAACTTCCAGATCCCCATTGCGAAGGCTTTGTCACAATTGAACGTTCGGTCGACGAACTTTACTTGCCGAACGCCTGCTTCCAAAAAGACGGACAATTCCTCCAGCACCATGGCGAGGGGCTTATAGCGGAGCGTCTTTTCCAGGGATGACAAACAATATCCGCATCGGAAAGGGCATCCGCGGGACGCCTCATAGTAGAAGATTTTTCCATCCTTCTGCGCCGTCAATTCCTCTTTCCCATAGGGAAACGAGAGAGAGTCTAGCGCTAAAGGCGCCTGCTCTGGCATGTGGATCAGACTTCCTTTACAAAAAAAGCTGATTCCTGCCACAGACTTCAAGCCATCCAGCGCTTCCCTCGACCACGCTCCTCCGTCGCGGCAGCCCGATGGCAGGTCCAGCGCCTTTAAAACCTGGCATAGAGATTCCTCCCCCTCTCCCCTCACAAGAATGGCACAGGACTGCAAGGTTTCCGGCAAGGATTCCAGCAAACCATCGGACGCTTCTGGCCCTCCCAGTATTAAGATGGTCTCCGGCAGAAGGAGGTGTATATCCGACAAAATCGAAAGACTCTTTTCAATGTTCCATATATAGAGGGACATACCCAAGATATCCGGCGATTTCAGACATAGTTCCCGCACGATCCCATCTCGTGGCTGATTAATCGTATACTCTTCTCTCTCCACCTCCCACCCCCGCTTGCGGACATAGGAGGACAGACAATTTAACGCCAGGGAGGTGTGGGTGTACTTCGCATTGAGCGTGGCCAGCAATGTCTTCATCTGTGATTCGGTCCTTTCGATAACTTTGACCCGTATTCTCTGTCCCACTGGATCGGTCATATTTCTTATTCTCCGTCATACAATAAAAGAAAAGCCTGCTGACGGAGGACATTATGGTTTCAAGAGCGAAAAAACTTCTTTCCTGGCTCATTTTACTGACATTTTGTATCATAGCCTACCAGGTATTTCCCTGGACGCAGAGCCTTCCCGCCACGACAAAGCCCTCCTCTGATTCCCCGAGCATCCTTCCAGCAGATGGGACAAACGATGTGCTGCTCTATCCAATTTTGCAGATTGTGACAACATCTCCGGCCAAAGGCGCGACCCTGACGCTGCAAGATGGGGACGGAGTGAAGATCGATGGTGAAACACAGCTGGACGAGGACAGCGTGCGCTTCTATCCGTACGACCTTCTCTCCCCTGGAACGTCCTACCGGCTAGAGGGAACCATCCGCAATGCCGATGGCCATACATATACTGTGAGTAGTAATTTTTCGACCCTCTCTTCCCCGATGCCCAGTCTTTGGGTTGAAGTTCTGCTGAGCGACGTTCAGGAAGTTCGGATCTGGACCAATGGAAATCTCAGCCGCGTCATGCCTTGCTCCGGCGGGACGGAAGAATCCCCCACTATCATGGGGACGTTTACACTTCAGGAAAGAGGGGACGACTTCTACTCTCCCCGTTTTCAGGAAGGCGCCCGCTATTGGATTCGCATCCACAAACAATACCTGTTTCACAGTGTACCCCGGGATGAAGATGGCAACATCATCAAGGCTGAGGAAGATAAAATCGGCGCCCCTGCCAGCCACGGATGTATCCGTTTGCTTGACAAAGATGCCGAATGGTTGTATCGTATGGTCCCAGACGGGACGATGGTGATTATCCATCCCGCCGAGAGTATATTTGATCAAAGCCTCCTGCCCTAATCAATCTCCAGATGGGCCTTCAGCTCAGCTACCGTCTCCGCCAGAGCCGCTTCGTCCGCGATATAATAGTAGATCCCATCGATCTTCGTCCCCTGTCCCTTGAGCGTCGGAAGTTGGGTCACATTATTCACGCACTGGCTGTAATTGGTAGCCAGGCTCAGCAGCGTTTCAAAGTCCATGTCGGTCAGGACGCTGTCGGCCACGGAATCGAGAATCTGCTTATAGTTGGCCACGCTGTTGAAGGACAAGGCCTTTTTGGCGATGGCAACAATGACTTGCCGCTGTCTCTCGCTGCGGCCAAAATCTCCATTGGGATCATCGTAGCGCATCCTACAGTACGCCAAAGCTCTGGCCCCGTCCAGCTCCGTAGTTCCTTTTGTGAAAGAATATCCGTCAATGGAAAAGTCCAGTGTATTCTCGACGGTGATCCCCCCAACCGCATCCACGATCTTCTGAAATCCCGCAAAATTCACAACCGCATAGGCGTCAATGGGGATCCCCAGGAATTTCTGCACGGTGTTGATGCTCATCTCAGCGCCGCCAAAGGCGTAGGCATGGTTGATCTTGTCCATCGTCCCTCTACCCACAATTTCTGTCCTGGTATCTCTGGGAATGCTCAACATTTTCACGGAGCCTTCCCCCGGATTGATGGTGCAGACGATAATCGTATCGCTCCGCCCTCTTGTCTCTGTCCTGCCAAAATCCCCCGTATCGGTACCCAGCAACAGAACAGAAAATGGTTTTTGAGCCTTGATCAAATCATCATGGGTGATCTCACCTGAGTCACCTGAATCCACTCGAAGGTTGTCCGTTTTGACAGGCGCGTACATAGTGCCCATTGCAGTATTGACATCAATCATGGCCTTTAACACCATGCCCCCAACCCCAACTATGCAGAGCATGATAACGGAAAAACAGGATATAATCAAGACTTTTTTCTTCTTTTTCTTGGACATCTTTTTGCTCATCGACATTCTCCTTACCTGAATCTGTATGGACATGTGCCCGTCGGCACACCCGTAAATACGCCGCGGATCTGGCGAATCAAATGCCTGATTGGTCCGCGGCGAAATCATGTTCCATCGTATTTCGTCCAGTATATCATACTCTTATGTAAAAATCAAATATTTCTTCTCTCATCTGCCCTGAATCCGCTTTAACAGCGGTGCAGCCAAATTTTTTTCTGCGCGTTCTTCGGATTGGAGAATCCACTCGTGTCCTAGCACCTGAAAGAGAAGTCCCACTCCCTCCCTTATGCTGTTTCCATTTTGCCACAAGCTTAGCAACAGTAGAATTCCACCGTACGCCACAAGCTTTCCCCCGCTCCGCAGGCATTTCATCCTGGGAGAGTGCTTCACCGCAAGATTGGAATAGCCTAACATGGCGGTCATGGGTAACAATCCGTAGATTAGACTTTCCCCTCCCGCCAGCAGCGGCCACCACTCTGGCATCCGCGCCGCCTTCATTCCGCTTGCCGTCACAAGCAGCAAGCCCAGCGACACAGGCCAGTAGCGATTCATGCTCCATCCTGGACGAAGTCCTAAATCGGTTTCTGCCAGGATCGCCTGCTTTTGACGGTCTCCGCCTACTAGAACCAAAATCGCCTCCATAAAATGTAACACGGCAATGACGGCCATCAGGCCCGCGGCATCTGCCTGCAAATTCAGCCAGGGATGCAGAATCCGCGATACTGCGGTTATAAGGGCGGCACTGTAGGAAAAGCAGAGAAATCGAGGATGAATTAGGGAGAGCAGAAGGGCGACAGGAAATAGGAGGATCAGATAGATCCCCGGTTGAATCGACAGGCCGAGCACGACCATGACGGACACGGCCACAAGTCCAGCCACCACCCCCTCCAAGGCGGAGTACAGTGTGATTCGGCGGGCGAATGCTGCGCTCGCGCCATTTTTTCTATATAGCTGCCAGCAGACTAAGACTGCAATCCAAAATATAGGGTTCAAACAATTCTTCGCCGCTCCATGGAGACAAAGGTACAGGATCTGACTTAAATCCATCCCATCTCTCCAGCTTAATCCAGCATGGTCTGTAGCGCCTCATAGGCTGTCAGAAATTGGATATCCTCCTGGTGAGATGCCAGAGACTGATAGCTGACGCCGGTAGGCAGATCGATCACGATGTCCGGCTCAATTCCGACACCGTGGATGTAGTTGCCATTGGGGGTATAGTATTTGGCCATGGTAACTTTTAGTGCTGTGTCATCCTGAAAGGGCACTGTCCGCTGTACCAGCCCTTTGCCGTAGGTTCTTGTGCCAACCAGGGTCCCAACACCGTGATCCTGAATGGCGCCGGCTAAAATCTCAGAGGCGCTGGCTGAATTTTCATTGACTAACACCGTCAGTGGAAGTCCCAGGGAATGTTCTGCGTCAGAATTGTATGTTATCTTCTCTCCGTTTTTGTCCACGGTGTAGGTTATGATCCCCTCCGGAAGCAGAGCATCCGCAATTTTTTCAACAGCGTCGACTCGTCCCCCCAGGTTGTCCCGAAGGTCAAGGATCAGACCTCGCAAGCCTTGCCCTCGTAGTTCTTCCAACGCTGCATCGAATTGGTTGGGCGTGATCTCATCAAAGCTTGAGATGGCAATGTACCCGACGCCATCCTCCAACATCTCATGCTCGACAGTGGGCACTTCTATTTTCTTGCGTGTGATCTCAATCTCCACTTCCGAATCCGTTGCCGGGCGATAGAAGGTGATTGTCACCGCCGTATCGATGGGCCCTTTTAATTTGGCCGCCAACTCATCTGTCGTTAGACCGGTCACATCCTCCCCCTCCACTTTCATAAACTCATCGCCTTGCTGTACCCCAGCAGCCTCGCTCGGACCGCCTTCATAGACGCTTACTACGCGGATTCGCCCAGTTGCGTCATTTTTTACGATGGTGACGCCAAGTCCCCCGTAGGTCCCTGTGGTGCTTACCTGAAATTTTTCATACTGTTCTTGTGTGTAATACCGCGTGTAGGGATCGCCAACCGCCTCCGCCATACCTTCGTACGCCCCGTCCAGAAGCGCCTCCGTGTCATATTCCCCTAAATACAAGCTATCCAGTGTCCGCACAATGGCATCCGCTTTCTTGACCAGCTGAAGTGCTTGCTTTACCGTCAAGCCATCGGATTTCATCGCCGTCAACAGATAACTGTGCGTATATGCGAATACCCCAAATACAACAGCCCCCATAAGCAAAAGCCCACACACAAATCCGGAGATAAATGATTTTGTATCCTCTCGATTCTCTTTATTCCAAAACATGCCGCGCCTCCCATTTCCATCAAATCGCGAACATTCCGTTGATCGGTACGTTCTCTTTCTTACAGGCTATTCAACCATGGTATTCATTATGCCCTGTTCCATGAAAAAGTTTGCGTTCCGCAAACTTTAGATTATATCCGCCTTGCGGCGGTTTTTCCTTTTGGATGAAAAAGTTTGCGTTCCGCAAACTTTAGATTATGTCCGCCTTGCGGCGGTTTTCCCAGATGAAAAAAACACCCTGCGGGTGTTTTTTTCAGAAGGCGGTTGCCCCGGTATCCATGCTCTTATACGTAGTTCCAGGGATTCGTATGAGATCCGTTGACCCGCACCTCAAAATGGAGATGATTTCCCGTTGAATCTCCCGTACTGCCAACCGCTGCTATGGTCTCTCCCTGCGACACCGTATCCCCAACGGAGACGAACAGCTGCGAGCAGTGGGCATACAGAGTTGATAGCCCATTTCCGTGGCTGATGACCACATAGTACCCGTAGCTTCTGTTGTACTGGGATGTGATAACCGTTCCCCCCGCCGCCGCCTTGATGCTCGTCCCTTGAGGAGCCGGAATATCCAGACCCGTGTGGAAGCGCTGTCCTCCATAGATGGGATGTTCTCGATCCCCATATCCAGAGGAGACGCGGGTATATCCAGGAAGCGGCCATGACAGCGTGCTGTTCGATGTAGTTCCCCCGCCGCTTGGCTCCTCAGTGCTTGGTTCCTGGGGCTGGCTCGAGCTATTTTGTTCTTCTTGCCGGCGCCGCTCCTCCTCTTCTTGGCGCCTCCTCTCTTCCTCCTCTTGACGCTTCCGCTCTTCCTCTTGGCGCCGCAGTTCTTCCTCCGCCGCTTTAATCTGCGCCTCAATCTCAGCCTCCTGCTTGTCCAATTCGGCTATGTATGCAGTGAGCTCGTCCTCATTTTTCTTTAAGGAAGAGAGTTCTACCGACTTCTGTTCCTTGGATGCTTCCAGATTGGCTTTCTGCACTTCCTGTTCCTGCTTATCAGCCTCAAGCCCTGCCTTCGTCTCCTCGATCAGGGTTTCCTTCTCCTCAACCGCCTCTCTGGATTCCACAAGATTGTCCATAATGCTGCGGTCGTATTCCACCAGCTGTTTCGTGTATTCCATGCGGGTAAAGAAATCGGACACACTCTCTGCGCGAAGCAAGACCTCTATGTAGTTCACATCGCCAGTCTCATACATCATCTGAATCCGCTGTTTCAGAGCGGCATAATATCGTGTCTCTTCCTTCTTCGCCTCTTCCAGCTCCTCCTGCGTCTTAACCAGGAGCGCTTCCTGATCGGTAATCTCCTGCGTCAGCCGGTCGATCTCCATGCTATATTCCACAATCTGTTCATCAAGCTTTTGTACTGTCGCATTGACTTCGTCAATCTTCTGCTGCGTCTTCGCTAACTGATCCTGGGTATTCTCCTGCTCATTCTGGATGTCGCTCTGCTGTCCTTTTAGATCATCCACTTCATCAGCTAAAACCGGTGACAGCGCGATAACCGCCAACAGAAGTGCCACAATACCAAGGGTGGCAAAGGATCGTAGTCTTTTTTTCACGTTGTGTCCCTCCACTTTCGTTTACAATGCCCACTCATTCCGCGGCTCAGCCACAGAGTACAAGTCATCCCCGAGTTAACCTGTTATACCTTCAAATGTTTTCGGATTGAAATTGAGCTGCCGATGATTCCCACCAAGACCCCTAAGATCAAAAATAGAGGGATCAGCGTCTGCATAATGGTATTGACGCTGAGAAAATTAAATAGATAGCTGACCGATGAGAATCGCTCATTGATAATCTCCACCACGTAGTAATACGCAAAATAAATCAGACATCCAGGCACGACGGCCCCGATCAGCCCGATAATTACGCCTTCCACAATAAAGGGAAGCTTGACAAAAGAATCCCGTGCCCCGATATATTTCATAATATTGATCTCATAGCGGCGGATGTACACGGAGAGTTTAATCGTATTGACAATGAGCAACACCGCAATGAAAACCAGGATGGCGATCAGGGCCAATCCCACATAGGTAACCAATTTGCTGAAGGAAGATAGCATATCCGCCGCCTCATTGGAATACTTGACGCTCCGCACATCGGAGCTTGTCTCCAGATACTCGACAAAACTCGCCTGCGACTGTGCATCGTATAGATAGACTTCAATGTTTGCACAATTCGCCAGCGGGTTATCCTGGTCCAGCTCGCTGAGGATATCGGAATTTAGCCCCGTCTCCTTCTCCAGCGTCTGTTTAAAGTTCATCCACGCCTCGTCGGGCGATATGTACCGGGCGCCCTTCACCTCATCCCTGGCATTCAGCTCTTCCGCCAGGTTTCTGCCTTGCTCCTCTGTAACGCCCTCCTTCAAAAACACAACAATCCCCAGGGAATTTCCAAGATCGTTTGTAAATTGCTGAACATTGCGGACGATGCAAAATGTAAGTCCGAGAATAAACAGGCAGGCAGCAATGGTCCCGATGGACGCCAAGGACATAAGGCCATTCCTGAGAATCCCCTTACAGCCATCTTTTAGACATACTTTTATCGTTCTAATCCTCATCGTCGTACCCGCCTTTTTCAGAATCTCGGACAATCTCACCCTTCTCCAGATGGATCACCCGCTTCTGCATCGTATCGACGATGGCTCGATCATGGGTCGCGATGATAACCGTCGTTCCCCTCTTGTTGATTCGTTCAATCAGCTCAATAATCTCTTTTGAATTCTTAGGGTCCAGATTGCCGGTGGGCTCATCGGCCAGCAAAATCGGAGGATTGTTGACAATTGCCCTTGCAATCGCCGTCCTCTGCTGCTCGCCCCCTGAAATCTCGCCGGGCAAGTATTTCGATTTGTGCGCAAGTCCTACCATATTTAAAGCCAACGGTACACTGCGCCGAATCTTTCGACTGGACTCCTCGATAACTTCCAGCGCAAAGGCCACATTTTCATACACAGTCTTTTTCGTGAGAAGGCGGTAATCCTGAAAGACGATCCCCATTCTGCGGCGGAGCGCTGATACATTTTTTCTCTTTAGATGCGTCACGTCCTCGCCGTCTATGGTGATCGCGCCTTCCGTCGGGTCGAGCTCCTTCATCAGCAGCTTTAACAGCGTGCTTTTTCCGGAACCGCTCTCCCCGACGAGAAAGACAAATTCGCCATCTTGAATTGTCAAATTAAGTTCTTTGACTCCCGTTACATCATTGTCATATATTTTGCTCACATTGCTCAACTCAATCAAAACAAGTCTCTCCTATTCAAAGCCAAGGCGGATCAATATCCGCTCTTCTCCATATAATTCATATACTTCGCCACCATCAGCGCGATCTTAAACGTAATGGCATCCTCAAAAGTGCGAATATCCAGCCCCGTGTTCTTCTGGAGCTTGTCCAGCCGGTATACCAGCGTATTTCGATGGATATACAGCTGTCTCGATGTCTCGGAGACATTCAAACTGTTCTCAAAGAATTTATTTATGGTGTTCAGCGTCTCCTCATCAAAATCGCCAACCTTGATATCCTTAAAGATCTCATCGATGTACATCTTGCAGAGGGATAGCGGCAGCTGGTAGATCAGGCGGCCGATGCCGAGACGGTTGTAATTGATAATCAACTTATCTTCATAAAAGATCTTTCCGACCTCCAACGCCATCTTCGCTTCCTTGTAAGAGCGAGAGATATCTTTCAGATCGTTGACAACCGACCCCAGCGCGACCCGCACCCGGCCCATGGCTTCACTGCTCAGCGTATCGACGATGCTCTTAGCCGTCTTCTCCATAACGCCGCGCTGAGAATCTTCGCTGACATCCTTCACCAGGATAATATTGTTCTCATCCACCGCCGTGATGAAATCTCTGGTTTTGGCAGGAAACAGACTGCGGATGATATCCATGACAGAGCTATTGGTATCCCGGTCGTTGTTGGACTCAATCAAAAATACAATCCGATTGATATTATTTTCGATATGAAGCTTCTTCGCTCTCGTATAGATGTCAACCAACAGCATGTTGTCCAGCAGCAAATTCTTAATGAAGTTATCCTTGTCAAACCGCTCTTTATACGCAACCAAAAGATTTTGAATCTGAAAAGCCGTAATCTTCCCCACTTTGTAAACGTCTTCGTCTTCTCCCTTGATCGACACGACATATTCTACGGTATGCTCATCGAACACTTTAAAATACTGATATCCCTGAATCAACATGCTCTCTGCCTTAGAGTGAATAAGATCGGGAACGGTAGGGACCTGGCTTCCGATATCAATATCTTCCGTCGTTGCTAAAACGCTTCCTTCAACGTCCATAACGGTGATGTCCCGCTTGGTGATGCCTTTGAGGCCATCAATGGTGCTCTGAAGAATCTGGTTTGAAATCATAAATGTCCACTCTCCTATGCCTTCTGTTTTGATATATTGTCTATATTGGCTTAAACCGGACTTTCCGCATTGATTCAAGTTATTATGGTTAAAACTTGTGCGTATCTATACTATATCGCATTTTGGGAAAAAAAAAAAGAGAGAAAATACATTTTTGTTTGTTTTTCCCTCTTCTTTTTCTTTTATAGTCCACAATTTATCTATTTTGACGATGTTTTTGCGGCTATTTCTCAGTTGGTGATGGTGAGTTCCGTTTCCTTGTCAAACACGTGGATTCTAGAAGGATCCATCGCCAGCTTCAGGCGGTCGCCGGACTTAACCTGAATACGAGGATTCACTGTGGCGATCAAGTCTGTGTCCTCAATGGACAGGTACAGGTGCATCTCCGCTCCGAGAAGCTCTGTCACGTTTACATCGGCTACGATGGAGGAGTCAGCAAACTGCTTCAGCGCAGCTTCTGTCTCATGAATATCCTCAGGGCGGATACCCATAATCACTTCCTTGCCTATGTAACCGCCATCCTCAACGGTCTTCGCCTTCTCAGCAGGCAATTTTACCTTCTGACCGTGGAACGCCAGGTATACATCGCTGCCTTCCTTCTGGGCAACTGCGTCGATGAAGTTCATCTGGGGAGAGCCAATGAAACCTGCGACAAACAGATTCTGGGGTTCATTGTATAGCTTAACAGGAGAGTCAACCTGCTGCATGATGCCGTCTTTCATAACGACGATCCTTGTTCCAAGGGTCATAGCCTCAACCTGGTCATGGGTAACATAGATGATCGTCGCCTGCAGTCTCTGATGCAGCTTTGCGATCTCAACACGCATCTGGACACGGAGTTTCGCATCCAAGTTGGAGAGAGGTTCATCCATGAGGAATACCTTAGGTTCACGGACAATGGCACGGCCCATCGCAACACGCTGTCTCTGTCCACCGGAAAGAGCTTTCGGTTTTCTGTCAAGAAGATGCTCAATCTCAAGAATTCTGGCTGCTTCCTTAACTTTGGCTTCAATTTCAGCTTTCGGCGTCTTGCGCAATTTCAAGCCGAAGGCCATGTTGTCATACACGGTCATATGGGGATACAGAGCGTAGTTCTGGAAAACCATGGCGATGTCTCGATCCTTGGGCGCAACATCGTTCATCAATTTATCGCCAATATACAGCTCACCTTCTGTAATTTCCTCCAACCCTGCGATCATACGAAGCGTTGTGGACTTACCACATCCTGACGGACCTACAAAGATGATAAATTCTTTATCTTCAATATCAAGATTAAAGTCATTGACCGCTGTAATACCGTTGCCATAGGTCTTTTTAATGTTCTTTAACTGCAAACTAGCCATTGGAACAGCCTCCTTAAAAATTTTCATTGTTAAAACTCTATTACAAATAATACACCATTTTTCACTTTTCGGCTATTGATTAAATAGACAAATCCGTATTTTACAATTTGGTTACTTTGCATACAAACTATGCATTTTCTTAGAATAGTTGCAATTTTATCCAAGAATTGCCTCAGGAATTGCTGTATTCAACAAAGCCCTCGCCGAACACTTCCCGAACATCTGTCACAATAAGAAACGCTCCGGCGTCTTTTTGTGCAACAATTTCCTTGATTCGAACAATTTCTTTCGAGGAAACTACACAAAACAACATCTTCCTGTCCTTTCGAGTGTACATCCCCTGGCTGGATAAGCCCGTCACACCGCGCTGTAATTCTTTTAATATGGTATCTGCCAATACCTCCCAGCAGTCGGAGATGATGAAAATGGCTTTGGAATAGTGGAACCCCTCCATGACTCGGTTTGCCATGTGGGAAGTCAGAAAGATGCCCACCACAGCGTACATGGCTTTCGAGACATCAAAGACAAAAATGCCGCTTAGAACAATAACCGCGTCGACAAAGAACAGCAAATAGGGTATGGAAAGATGACTGTGATAATGGCTGATGATTGCAGCGATAAGGTCCGTGCCGCCCGTTGTTGCGGAAGCCGTAAAAACTAAGCCGATACCCGCTCCACTCAAGATTCCACCGTACAGGATATTTAGGATCATATCCCCGGAATCATAGGCCCATTTCTGTGTCAAAAATAAAAACAAGGAGAGCAGAATCGTTGCAACACACGTTCTTCCAAGGAAAGCTCTGCCCTTTATGACAAGTGCAATGATTAAAAGTGGAATGTTGATGACAAAATTGGAAAGATACAGTGGGATCGAGACCGGCAAAAACCGCTCAGAGAGTTCCTTAAGGAGGATTCCGATGCCCGTGACTCCCCCCGTAATGATGCCGTGGGGCTCAAAGAAAATATTCAATGCCGCGGCCAGAAGGAAAGTCCCAGCGGTGATCTTTCCCATATCCAGCACAGCTTTCCCCCTGCTGGCAGCTCGTTTCCGGTCTTTTGCCATTTCTCCACCTTCTCGCGATTATCGCACCCTTGAATCCTCTGAAGAGCCGGCGCTGTCAGAAGAATTCTGTTGCTGCCACTCCTGATACTTGCTGGGGGTAAAAATGCTGGCCATCAATTCCTTTGTTTTCGCACTGTCCATGACAAAATAGTTGCGGTCGCCCACATCCTCTGTCCCACCTGGCAGGGTCCCCGTCACCAGGTTGTCCAGGTCCACATCCCCAGCGATAGCGGCATATTTTAGTATATCCCCTACCCCTAGGTCCGTATTCACATATTTATAACAAATTCGAATCAGTTCGGGAATCTTTAAGATGTTCTTTCCCTGAAGCAGCTGTTTCGCAGCGGCCTTCATAAACTCCTGTTGAACTTGGACCCGCTGTAGATCAGCTTCAGAATATGTTTTGCGGTGTCGGACTACGGCTTCCGCCTGCTCGCCGTCCAACACCTGCGGACCGGCCTCTACCGTGACATTCCGCTGGTAATCGTCGTTCCACGTGGTAATCGTCTTCGGCACGTCGAACTCCACGCCGCCGATGGCATCCACCACTTGTCGAAACCCTTCGAAGTTGACGGAGACATAGAAATCCACGTCGATATCCAAAATCTTTTCTACCATGTCCACGGTCCAATCGGTGGCGTGGTCCCCGTACGCAAAGGCGTGGAGTTCTGTGAGCTTCATCTCCCGATATGCATATTTGTTTAGTTTGCGCAGTTCTTTGTACTCTTCGTCTGTCAGCTTGATATACGTGTCCCTGGGAATGGAGATGATGGATGTCGTCTTTGTCTCTTTATTGAAATTGCAGAGCATGATGACGTCCGTGTGGACTTCCTCCAGGTCCATTCCAATTAGCAGGGCGGTGACATTCTCCTGATTGGGCTTCTGCCCCATCCATTCCAGAAACTCTCTCTCTTCTTGACTTAAGCTGGATTCCTCTGACGTCTCTCTGGACTCCGACTGACTGGGCTGCACGCCAGAGCTCATCTCTCTCGACGATTCCTGGGCTATGTCCCCTGAGGAGTCTCCTCCTGGGTTCAGAGCTGCGTAAATCCCCACCCCTGCAACTCCGACGATGACACAGGGAAGCAGAACAAATACCAAAACTCGTAATACCTTCTGACTAGGCGTCAACCTTTTTCTTCTTTTGCTCATTCCTCTTTCTCCCTCTTTTTTCCGTGCGGGCCAATGCCGCGTTCATGCATCTCTTAGTGTACCATATGTCTTTTATGTTTTCATTACAAATCAATAAAATTTGTATTTCTTTTTGGTGCGAAATCTGATACAATAGCATCATTCGTTGTGAATATTATTGATATGTATTGGAAAGGAGGATCCCTATGAACTCGTACCCCGCAGTGTTAATCACCGGTTCCTCCAGGGGAATCGGCCGGGCGGCCGCACTATCCTTTGCCCGGCAGGGCTATCAGGTATTTATTAACGGCCGTCCCCCGGGGACTGCACTATATGAGCTCCAGGCGCAGATACAGGATTGCTACCGCGTTCCCTGCCACGTGATTGCCGCTGACGTATCGGACTATCCCTCAATGGAGGAGGCTTTTCGCAAGGAAATCTATACTCGGGTTCCACGCCTCCATGTCCTAGTGAACAACGCCGGAATCTCCTACTCAGGCCTTCTTCAGGATATGCCGGAGGATGCCTGGGATCAGGTGCTGAATGTCAATCTAAAATCCGTCTATATCTGTTCGAAACTGGCTATCGCTCCTATGGTTCAAGCCCATGAGGGAACGATCCTAAATGTCTCCTCGATCTGGGGCGTGCGGGGGGCTTCCTGTGAGGTTGCCTATTCCGCCTCCAAAGGCGCGGTTAACGCCTTCACTCAGGCACTGGCGAGAGAACTAGCTCCCTCGGGCATTCGGGTCAACGCCGCGGCCTTCGGCTGTATCGATACGGCCATGAACCAATCCCTTGCGGAAGGAGAACGCCACGAACTGGAAGAGGCCATCGGGGTGGGACGCTTTGGAACCGCTGAGGAGGCCGCTGCCCTCTTAACCTTCCTTGCGAGCCCTGACAGCTCCTACATCAATGGCCAAATCATCACGATGGATGGTTGTTTTCTGTAACCCGTATGCCCAGAGCGGTATACGGGGTATTCCATTATAGAAATTTCGCAGCAGAGCTTTACGGTTGCACTGTTAGAAATGGCGGCAAGCTCCAGTTTGCTCTTGCATCCTCCACTGAGGTACAATCATCCAGCACTCCCAATGAGTTGACGTGGATCACACACTCACCGCCTCCTGAGAAGCTGACATAAATATGGGAACCAATAAAGCAGGAAAACTGGATGGTGTCCTTGCCCGACGCGTAGCCGCTGGCTCTCGCTTTGGTCAGAACCGCGCTCTGCCCAGCCTGAGAGATGGACTTGATGCTGACATCATTGACTGTATTCAGAGGGAAGACGCTCGCATTGAAATCAGGGTTGTCCCGATTATACGCCCAATACTCTGTAACATCGGAGTCTTTCAGTTGCCAGCTTCCGTCTATCTGCTCCAGGGTGGCTGCCATGAGAGTGTGGGACATACCGTCGGTGAAGACGCCAAAGGCACTGTCTTCGGAAGCTGCGATATATCGCGTTTTGATATCTCCGATTCCAAGACTGGCAGCCGCAGACGCTTCAATTTCTTGCCTAGTGGCATCCCCCCGGGGCAGGATCTGGGCAACGCTGGCCTCCTCCTCCCGATAGGGGAACTGTGAATCCGCCTCTTCCTCGCTGACGACGACATAACTCCCATTGGAGACAACCAGAATTTGGCCCTCGCTGTTGGCTTCTGTCAAAACGCTACAGCTGCCATCCTCGATTCGATAATACAGCCGCATCCCTTCCAACATGGGTTTATACCGATCTTCCACCGGATTTGCGGCAAGCACTGTCTCAAGATTGTACAGCGTTCCATAGGAGGGATCATAGGGAGTCCCCTTGATGGAATAGAGGGTTAGCGGCTCTCCCACTGTCTTGCCGAGCATAGAATACAGTCCTCGTTCAACATACCCTGCCACCGTGGCTTTCATCTGCAATGACAGCTCGGCGCGAAGCTCTGAATATGCTTGATAATCAGTCCCTGGACGAACTAAATATGCATATCTCTGTAGAATCTGTTCCGACGTGGCCTCATCTAATATAGAGAGCATGGGAAATAGTTGAGATTGCGTATGAAAAAAGTCCTGTAGGATCGCCAGTGCATCGTCTCCCGTCATGGCCGCTCCGCCATAGATCGCCTGAATTCGATCCAGCAGCGCCCCGTGATCCTCCTTGGCCAGCATCATATCTAGATAGTTCTCTTCAATCCCCGATAAAAACCCCTGAAAAATTGATATCAGCTTGGGTATATCGATTTTCATCTGTGCTCGGATTTCCTCCTCGTCCCAGCTGAGACCTGTCAAGGAAACCCAATCCGGCCCTGGAAGTTCATCCAGTGGTATACTCCACTGCATCTGCCCCTGTAAAAATTTCTTGGGAAGCCTCCATTCCATGGTCCCCAAAACGAAATCCTGAAGGCCTAACTGAAGCGCCTCTCCCTCCACCGCCATGGTCACCTTCGCCGCCACAGGCAGTATAAGCCCATCCTTCTTGATCTGCATATACACGCGGCCATCCGCCTGGCGAAATACCATGTGGAGTATTGAAACGCCATCCAAAGATTTCCCCTGCTCCTCCAGAAATTGATTTATCGCCGTATTGAACGCATCCTCCGGCAGCGCTACGGTGATCGTCTGGCTCTCCATATCCAGCGACAGAGCCTCAATGCCTGTTTCTTTCAGATATTCTTCAATATCCACTTCCCTATACTGATATGAGAATTCATGTTTGCGGACATAGATATAGAGGATCATGACCGCCATCACCGCCGCTGCCAGAATCCCCGCCAGTGTGATCCCCAGGATGACGAGGATTCGTTTACGCCTCGGATGCACTGTAATGGGTCTTTCCATATCTCAGCCTCCTTCTGTGCGAACCTGTCGATTCGTGCTGATTTTCTCAGTTCTCTGTAATATATTGTCACATCTTTCCTGAATAGAAAAAGGACAAAGGCGTCTTCCCCTTTGTCCCTCATTCCACAAGTTTGCTTCACGCAAACTCGAAATTCCAATCGCGTCCTTATCTCTTGGAGAACTGCGGCGCACGGCGGGCGGCCTTCAGTCCGTACTTCTTTCTCTCCTTCATTCTGGGATCACGAGTCAGATACCCCGCTCTCTTCAGAACAGGGCGGAACTCTGCATCCGCCTGCAGGAGCGCCCTTGCGATACCATGTTTGATCGCGCCGGCTTGGCCGGTGAATCCGCCACCGCGCACGGTGATCATTGCGTCGAATTTGTCGACACTCTCTGTCGCCGCTAAAGGCTGACGCACGATGGTCTTGAGCGTTTCCATCCCAAAATAATCGTCGATATCGCGCTTGTTGATTGTAATCTTGCCCGTTCCGGGTCTCAAAAATACTCTGGCCACGCTGGATTTTCTTCTCCCTGTGCCATAATACTGTATATTCGCCATAACTTACGCTCTCCTTCCTTTCCTTAAGCCTTAATCTCTAAAACTTCTGGTTTCTGCGCCTGATGATTGTGCTCGCCTCCGGCGTATACCTTGAGTTTTTTGATCATGTCTCTGCCTAAAGAATTCTTGGGCAGCATCCCCTTGATGGCTTTCTTGACAACCAATTCGGGCTTCGTCTGCATCATCAGTTTATATTTGGTCTCCTTCAAGCCGCCGGGCTGTCCCGTATGTGTAGAATATACTTTCTGCTCCAGCTTTTTGCCTGTCAGTTTCACTTTATCCGCGTTGATAATAATCACAAAGTCCCCCATATCCATGAAGGGTGTAAACTGTGGTTTGTTCTTACCGCGCAGCACAGAAGCCACCTGGGAAGCAAGGCGTCCTAACGTCTGTCCTGTTGCATCAACAATATACCACTTTCTATCGATATTTTTTGCGCTGGGCATATACGTTTTCATGGAACTATCGTCACTCCTTAGTATTTACTATACAGCTCGAAATCGGAATCCGGGGCTAGTGGATTAATTCCTTCGCATAGCATATGGCACCAAGATTATCCGAGGTGCATAACGCATATATTATATTACAAGATTCGTGGTAAGTCAAGGATTTTTTCTAACTTATTTTCCCGCAAGAATCCTGTTTATCACTGGATAACAAATTCGGCTGCGCAATAGCAGATTCCCAGCTCTTCAGAACTGAATTCTTGCACAATACGATACCTCCCCGCCTTGAGGGGCGTCCGGTAGTGGTCGTGGATGTGATAGTCAATCTCGTGAGGCGTGCCGGCGGCGATGATACCGGTGAGCGAAATAAAGGAGGTATCTTTCATCTCCATGGTATACCACCTGCCATCCTTACAGAACTCCAGTTCAAAGTCCATCCCATAACCCAATTCTACACTGGACGTTACAATCGTTTTAATCGATGCAATGTTACTAGAGTATGCCTGTTCTTCTGCCTCCATTTTAATCGTGTCAGCCGTGTATATTTCATAGTTCGACGGATGTAACACCTTGGAGCTATTTCGCCCTACAACGCCTATGACAATACAAATACTTACTATTATCAAAATTGTGATGATTGAGAACGTCCATCTTTTTCTAATAGGACCACCTCCACTCTTACCCATTTATACAGTGTGTTTTGTTCATTTCTACTATTTATAAAGCAATATCACGATACCACTTTTATCTTTTTCTATTATAAACAATTTTAATATAATAGTCAATACATCCATATCAATACTGTCGATATGTTCAAAAGCTATGACCTTCTGCCCCATAGATGACTCCCTGATTTTTTCCACAGACCCAATACGCCGCAAAAAACGGAGGAACCCTTTTCTGGATTTCTCCGTTTTTTGCTGGCTGTTTTTTTACATTCCCATTGGCTCTTGTCATATTTCGGCTGACAGGGGATCAAACGAGAGTCTTCCCTTATCGACCCGGATAGCGCACCGACATTAGCGCCAATCCATGGGCCGGCGCTGTAGGGCCTGCCAGCTCGCGCCTCCCTGTCCGCAGCGCTTGCTCAACCTGTCCGGGCAGGAACCTTCCATATCCAACCTGGAGCAACGTCCCGGCCATAATGCGCACCATGTTGTACAGGAATCCATCCCCTGTAAAATAAAACCGAAGGATATGGGGATCCGCGGGGTCCACCTTCATCTCCGCGCCATATAAGGTTCGAATTGTCGTATTGGTCGGGCTACCTGTGGATTGAAACGCTTTGAAGTCATGGCGGCCCACCAGGAGCGCCAGAGCCTCCCGGATGCGGTCTCGATCTAAAGGCCTACTCTCCAGCACCATATACCGCCTGTACAGGGGAGGCATTGTATCCCCGCAGTAGACGGAATAACAGTAGGTCTTTTCCTTCGCATCAAATCGCGGATGGAAGTCCAATCCCACTTCCGATGCATCCATAACCCGAATATCATCGGGCAGTCTTGAATTCATCGCCTTTTTCAGCTGGCCTGGCGCGATCTCGTGCTCCAAATCAAAGGACGCCACCTGCCCCCATGCGTGTACCCCTGTGTCGGTTCGGCCCGACGCCACCACGTGAGCAGACCGGCCAAACAAAGCCTCCAAGGTATCCTCTAAAACCTGTTGAATGCCGAGAGCGTTGTGCTGCCGCTGCCACCCCGCATACTCCGTTCCATCATAGCTGATGGTGATACATATTCGCCGCACGATTCTCACCCTCTATAAAATCATGTGGAGCAACTGGGAAACGGCCGGTAAATACCGGGACGCATAGAGACCTCCCACAAACAGCAACAAAATCAGGTATGCGACCGCATCCCGGCGCCCATAGTGCAGTTCCTTCATCCGTGTCCTTCCCACATCCCCACGATAACACCGGGCCTCCATAGCCGTGGCCAATTCATCGGCCCGGCGAAAGGCGGAGATGAAGAGTGGAACGAGAATGGGAACCATGCTCTTCGCTCTCTGCAGAAGATTGCCGCTCTCAAAGTCGGCACCTCTCGCCATCTGCGCTTTCATGATCTTATCCGTCTCCTCCAACAGGATTGGGATAAAGCGCAGGGCAATGCTCATCATCATCGCAATGTCGTGGGCGGGAACTTTGATCTTTTTCAGAGGCCTCAAAAGGCTTTCAATTCCGTCCGTGAGCTGAATCGGCGTTGTCGTCAAGGTCATGAGCGATGAGCCGATGATGAGCAAAATCAACCGAAGGCCCATAAATCCCGCCGTATAGATCCCCTGCCGTGTGATCGTAAAGATCCAGAAATGGATCAGCGGATCTCCCTTGGTCAAGAACATATTAAGCAGCACCGTAAATAGCAAAATGATGACAATCGTTTTGAGACCGCGCACAATATAGCGAAAGGGCACCTTGGATAGGGAAATCAATGCCGCCAGAGCGATGATCGCAATGCCAAAGCCGAGAAGGTTTTTCACCAAAAACAGCGCTATGATATAGACAATGGTGCCGATGATCTTCGTGCGGGGGTCCAGTCGATGGATCACAGAATCCACGGGATAGTACTGCCCAATGGTAATATCTCGAAGCATCGTATTCCCCCTAACTTTGGAAATTTGCGCGAATCTGCCCGACCATCTGGTCAACCGTCAGGACTGTATCCTCCATCCGAAACCCACGGTTTTGCAGCAAGCTCCCCAGTTTGGTCACCTGCGGTACCCCCAACCCCATGGCTTCCAGTTCATCCCTGTGAGAGAATACCGCCCTCGGCTCCCCGTCAAATTTGACTGTCCCCTCGTCCATGACTATAATCCGGTTGACATACCGCGCCACGTCCTCCATACTGTGGGACACAAGCACCACCGTCATGCCCAGTTCCCTGTGCAACTCCATGACCTTCCCCAAGATAGCGTCTCGGCCCATCGGGTCCAAGCCCGCCGTTGGCTCGTCCAAAATCAGATAGTCCGGCTCCATGGCCAGCACCCCGGCAATAGCAACTCTGCGCTTTTGACCGCCGGATAACTCAAAGGGTGATTTCTGGTAGAAATCAGAGCTGATCCCCACCATGGACAGCGCATTTTCTACCCGCCGGTTGATTTCGTCCTGCGGCAACCGCATATTGGTCGGGCCGAAGGCCACGTCCTTCCAGATGGTCATCTCAAAGAGCTGATGCTCCGGATATTGAAAGACCAGTCCAACTTTTTGCCGGAGCTGTCTCAAATTCTCCTTATGTTCTAATATATTGACATCGTCATATAGGATCTCACCGTGGGAGGGCTTTAAAAGTCCGTTCAAATGCTGAATCAGTGTTGATTTTCCAGACCCCGTGTGTCCAATGATTCCGATGAACTCTCCCTTTTCGATGGTCAGACTCACATGGTCCAACGCCGCTTTGCTGTGGGGGGAGCCCTCCTCATAGACGTAGCTGACGTCTCTTACTTCAATCGACATAGCGCATCCACCATTTCCTCGACTGTTAAAATGTCAGCTGGAACTTCCAGTCCCTCCTGGCGCAGACGGTAGGCCAATTCTGTCATCTGCGGTACATCCAGCCCAATTTCCTTTATGGTTTCCACCTGTGAGAATACCTCCCGAGGCGTTCCGTTCAGGACTACCTTTCCGTGGTCCATGACGACAACCCTGTCGGCCTGCACCGCTTCCTCCATATAATGGGTGATATGCAGGATGGTAATATTGTCCTCCTTGTTCAGCCGCTGTATCGTCCGCATAACTTCCTGCCGTCCGGAGGGATCCAACATAGCGGTCGGCTCGTCCAGCACAATGCATTTCGGCTTCATGGCTAAAACACCGGCAATGGCAACCCGTTGCTTTTGGCCGCCGGAGAGCTTATTCGGGGAATGGCTGCGGTAATCCAGCATATTGACAGCACGCAGAGAATCCTCCACATCCGTGCGGATCTTAGTGGGTTCCACCCCGAGATTCTCCGGTCCAAAGGCCACATCCTCCTCCACCACGGAGGCAATGATCTGGTTATCAGGATTCTGGAACACCATCCCAGCCTTTTGCCGGATCTCCCACACTCGATCTTCCTCTTTTGTGTCCATCCCATCAACCCAGAGCGTACCCCCATCGGGGAACAAAAGCGCGTTGACATGCTTCGCAAAGGTGGATTTGCCGGAACCATTGTGTCCCAAAACCGCGATAAACTCGCCCGCCTGCACTGAGAGATCGACATGATCCAGCGCACGGATTCGCTGGGTGACCTCGCCGTCATCTCCTCGGACCGCATACTCATGCATCAAGCCCTCTGACCGCACCATATCCATTGGCGCTCCTCCTCCCGCTCCGCATTTCATATTCAGATATAGAAAAAGGTTAGACAAGCGCCTAACCTAGTTTCGTCTCCCAGCTACAATAGCTCTTATACCAACTCAATGATGGCAACTTCCGCGCCATCGCCTTTTCTAGGGCCGACCTTGATGATGCGGGTATATCCGCCTTTGCGGTTCTCATACTTGGGCGCTATCTCATCAAACATCTTCGCCGCCATATCCACCTTTTTGCTCTGGGTTCTCATCTTGACCCCATCGGCCGGCGCCTCCGTGACAGGATAGAAGACCTTCAGCATCTGCCGTCTCGCATGCAGACGGGAGGGCTTGTCTTTCTTGATGGTCTTTGTGATTTCCTCGTAGACCGTCACTTTCTTGCCATCCACAGTCTCCTTCACGCGTCTTCCGTCCGCCGTCTTCTTCGGCACCTTCTGGGTCACCGTAACGGTCTCAAAATTATCCTTCTCCCGCACGGCAAGCGTAATCAGATGTTCTGCAATCTTGCGAATCTCCTTGGCCTTCGTCACCGTCGTCGTGATTCTCCCTCTGTAAAGCAGATTTGTAACCTGGTTCCGAAGCAGCGCCTTGCGCTGGGACGATGTCCTGCCAAGCTTTCTATATCCAGCCATAATGAACCTCCTAGTCCGTATTCCACTAAAAGACCGCGGCCTATAAAGATTTGACGCGGTCCCCGGTATCTGCCATGCTCCACTACAGGCAGCCGCAGACGCCGTCGCTCTATCCCCGCGGGAATAAAGCCCCTTTACCTATTATGGACGCTATGTCCTGCCAACTCCTGATCAGTCATCGCCCGGTTTCAGCGCCAACCCAAGCTCTTCCAGTTTGCCCAGCACCTCATCCAGGGATTTTCTGCCGAGATTTCGGACCTTCATCATTTCCTCTTCCGTCCGGTTTGTCAAATCCTCTACTGTGTTGATTCCCGCTCTCTTCAGGCAGTTGTAGGAGCGAACCGAAAGATCCAGCTCTTCGATGGTCATCTCCAAAACCTTCTCCTTCTGATCCTCTTCCTTCTCCACCATGATTTCTGCGTTCTTCGCACTATCAGACAAATCGATAAACAATGCCAAATGATCGTTCAATACCTTTGCCGCCAGACTCACCGCTTCATCGGGCTGCAGCGTGCCGTTGGTCCACACTTCCATCGTCAACTTATCGAAGTCGGTAATCTGTCCGACTCGAGTATTCTCAACAATAAAGTTGACCCGCTGTACCGGAGTATAGAGTGAATCGATGGGTATGATCCCGATGGATTGGTCGTCACTCTTGTTCTTGTCGGCGCCCACATAGCCCCGCCCTTTCGTGACGCTCATCTCCATGAACAATCTGGAATCCGTACCTCCGCTGAGCGTTGCAATGACAAGGTCCGGATTGATGATTTCAATATCCTGGTCTACTTTAATATCCCCAGCATGAATGACTCCCTCGCCCTCAAATTCAATATAAGCGTTGCGAGCTTCATTGCTTTCCCCGTGACATTTTATCGCAAGGTTCTTCAGGTTCAGAATGATTTCCGACACGTCCTCCTTGACACCAGGAACTGTCGAGAATTCGTGCAGAACTCCCTCGATCTTGATGCTGGAAACGGCCGCGCCGGGCAGAGAAGACAGCATAATCCTGCGCAGAGAATTTCCTAATGTGGTACCATAACCCCTCTCTAAAGGCTCAACAACAAACTTGCCGTAGGTACCGTCCTCACTGATATCCATCACTTCTATGCGTGGTTTCTCAAATTCTAACACAGGGGCCCTCCTTCACTAACTCTTTCTATTATTTAGAATACAACTCGACGATAAGTGTCTCTTCAACCGGGATATCGATCTGATCACGCGCTGGCAGCGCAGTAACGGTGATCTGAGCCTGATCAAAGTTCACATCCATCCACTGGGGGGCGGTTCTGGAGGATGCCGTCTCAAAGATATCCTTGAATCTTTGAATCCCCTTGGACTGCTCCTTGATCGTGATCACATCCCCGACCTTGACCTGATAGGAGGGAATGTTTACCTTTTTTCCGTTGACTTCGATATGGTTGTGGCGCACCACCTGACGCGCCTCTGTGCGTGAGCGCCCAAACCCTGCGCGGTAGACGACGTTATCCAGACGGATCTCCAACAGGCGCAGCAGGTTCTCACCTGTGATTCCCTTTTGCTGTGACGCCTTCTCAAAATAATTGTGGAACTGCGTCTCCAAAATGCCGTAAATGCGCTTTGCCTTCTGCTTCTCACGGAGCTGCAATCCGTACTCGGACTGCTTCTTGCGATTCTGTCCATGCATACCGGGCGCATAGGTGCGGCGATCGACGGAGCATTTGCCTGTGTAGCAGCGGTCACCCTTCAAAAATAATTTCTGTCCTTCTCTCCGGCATAGTCTGCATACCGGTCCTGAATATCTAGCCATAGTCTTATTTCACCTCCTGAGATTACACTCTTCTGCGCTTCGGAGGACGGCAGCCGTTGTGGGGAACGGGCGTCACATCCTTGATCATGGTTACTTCCAATCCGGCTGCCTGAAGAGCGCGAATGGCGGCTTCACGGCCAGCTCCCGGTCCCTTCACCATGACTTCGACAGACTTCAGGCCATGCTCCATAGCAGCCTTGGCGGCTGTCTCCGCGGCCATCTGTGCGGCATAGGGGGTATTCTTGCGGGATCCACGGAATCCCAGACCGCCGGCGCTTGCCCAGGAAAGGGCGTTGCCCGCCGTATCGGTGAGCGTTACGATTGTATTATTAAACGTAGACTGAATATGCGCCTGTCCCTTATCCACATTCTTGCGGACACGGCGACGCGTCGTTGTTTTCTTCGCTACTTTCTTAGCTGCCAACTTCCTGACCTCCTACTTATTTCTTCTTATTGGCCACGGTTCTCTTTGGTCCTTTGCGAGTCCGAGCATTGGTTTTCGTATTCTGACCGCGAACGGGAAGGCTCTTTCTGTGACGAATGCCGCGATAGCATCCGATTTCCGTCAATCTCTTAATGTTGAGAGCCGTCTCTCTGCGCAAATCACCTTCGACAACCTGTGTGGCCTCGATGATCTCACGAATCTTGTTCGTCTCGTCGTCCGTCAGATCGCGCACACGGGTATCAGGGTTGATACCGGCTTCCTGTAAGATACGATTGGAACTGGCGCGACCGATACCATAAATGTAGGTAAGGCCAATCTCAACTCGCTTCTCGTTGGGTAAATCTACACCAGCAATACGTGCCATGTAATCGTGCACCTCCTAGATTTCTACTTCCTAAAAACCTGCCAGACCTTGCCCTTGGCTACAGCCTGGTTGATGAATCCCGTGGGGAATCCACCGATTGTATTTCCATCAGCAATGGGCGTTTGCCAAACGCTTTCATTGCAGCCGCGTCAAAATATAGTTTCCCGAAGTTTAATTATATCGCAGAATTTCCGGTTTTGCAAGCAAATTTTTGCCATCTGCCTTCCGCCAAACCCGGCGAATATGCACAAAGCATCGCTCTCCACCGCCGGAATCTCGTGGGATTATGATACAAATCTACGCGCGATCAACCCTGCTTTTGTTTGTGCTTCGGATTTTCACAGATAATCATGATCTTGCCTTTTCTCTTGATTACCTTGCATTTTTCGCAAATTGGCTTTACTGATGAACGAACCTTCATCCTAGTCGCTCCTTTCTAAATCCCGCAGCGCGCCTTGCTGCTATTTCGCACGCCAGATAATGCGGCCCTTCGTCAAATCATAGGGGGATAATTCAATGGTCACTTTATCTCCCGGTAATATTTTAATGAAATTCATCCGTAGCTTTCCGCTGATATGACTCAAAACCTGATGACCATTTTCTAACTCCACCAAAAACATGGCATTGGGCAGCTTTTCCACTACGGTTCCTTCAAACTCTACAACATCACTTTTCGACAAATCTTAAACCTCCTACCCTTGCTGACCGCTAAAGCTTGGTCAGAATCTCATATCCTGTCTTGGTTATTAAAATGGTATTTTCATAATGAGCCGATAATGAGCCATCGCGGGTAACGGTCGTCCAATCATCTTCCAGTACCCGCACTTCCGGACGCCCCGCATTGATCATAGGCTCCACTGCAAGGGTCATGCCCGCCACGAGCCTCGGCCCACGCCCAATTGGCTTGAAGTTCGGAATCGACGGGTCCTCGTGCAGCTTCTTGCCGACGCCATGACCGACGAACTCCCGAACAACTCCGTATCCATAGCTCTCTGCCTTTTTCTGGATGGCCGCCGATATTTCATGTAAATGATTCCCATCTTTGGCATACTTCATACCCTCGAAGAAACTTTCTCTCGTCCCTTCAATCAATGCCCTTGCCTCGTCAGAAATCACGCCAACCGGAAAGGTCCTCGCGCCATCGCCGTGGTATCCGTCGATATAGGCTCCCACATCAATGCTGATGATACTGCCCTCATGCAGAACCCTTTTCTCGCTGGGAATGCCGTGAATCACCTCATCGTCCACGGACGCGCAGATGGCTCCAGGAAATCCTCTGTATCCCTTAAAGGAGGGCGTTGCTTTCTCCGAACGGATCACTTCCTCCGCAACCCGGTCCAAATAGGCGGTTGAAATACCCGGCCGTATCTCCTGCTCCATCGTCTTATGGACCAGAGCCACGATGCGGCATGCTCTTCGCATCTTCTCGATTGCCTCCGGGTTCTTGACTGCTATCGCCATTCTACCGCTCCTTCAGAGCCTTTACGATGGCCTCTGTGACCGCTTCTACCGACTCAGTTCCATCGACGGTGATAAGCTTACCTGCCGCCTCATAGTGAGAAATCAGAGGAGCTGTCTGATCATGATAGACCGTCAACCGCTTCCTGACCGTCTCCGCCTCATCATCCTTTCGGATGATCAGCTCTGCGCCGCAGCGGTCGCAGACTCCGTCCCGGGACGGTATCTTGTATTCCGTATGATAGGGCTCTCCGCAGGCGGGACACACGCGACGTCCAGCCATGCGCCGGATAATCGACACATCTGGGACCTCCACATTGATCGCCGCATCCACCTCTTCTTTTTCATCCAAGGCCGTTGCCTGTACGATCGTTCTTGGAAATCCATCCAGTATATAGCCTCCTGCGCAGTCATCCTTCTTCAGTCGATCCATGACGAGATCCACCGTCAATTCGTCTGGCACCAGCAACCCCTGATCCATATACTCCTTCGCCTTTAGCCCTAAAGGCGTCTCTTCCTTCAGGTTAGCTCGGAAGATATCTCCGGTGGATATATGGGGGATGGCGTAGAGCTCCGCCAGACGTGAAGCCTGCGTTCCTTTGCCGGCGCCTGGGGCGCCCAATAATATAAGTTTCAATCCATTGGCTCCTTTCATACAGACCAGGTCTATTTGCTCAAAAAGCCTTTATAATGGCGCATGACCATCTGGCTTTCTACCGCTTTCACCGTCTCCAGCGCAACGCCGACAACGATCAAGAGCGATGAGCCGCCGATGTTGAGGCCGTCGATATTGGTGACAGCGGACATGATCACCGGCAAGCTGGCCACGATGGCCAATCCGATGGCGCCAATGAAAATCACATACTTTGATACCTTTTTCAGATAGTCATACGTTGGCTTTCCCGGACGGATTCCAGGGATGAAGCCTCCGCTCTTCTTCATATTCTCCGCGATCTCCATGGGGTTGAAGGTGATCGAAGAGTAGAAATAGGTGAAGAAAATGATGAGCAACACATACAGACAAGCGCCAACCGGGTGCGAAGTGCTCAAATACCGAAGCACCGTCGCCCACCATCCAGTAGGAGTCGCCGTTACGAACCCTGTGATGATCTGGGGGAAACTCAACAGCGAGATGGCAAAGATGATGGGAATCACACCTGCCAGGTTGACTTTGATCGGGATATGCGTCGACTGCCCGCCATAGGTCTTTCTTCCTTGAACTTTCTTCGCATACTGTACGGGAATCCGGCGCTCCGCCAACTGTAGCGCTACGACGAAGGCAGTGATAATGACCGCAGCGATGACGATGATCACGATCATCCATTTATTTTCCTGACTTCCCAGGGTGGATATTGTAGATGGAATCCGGGATAGGATGTTGATAAAGATAATCAGGGAGATTCCATTTCCGATACCTTTGGAGGTGATATTCTCTCCGACCCACATGACAAAAGCCGTTCCTGCTGTAAACACAGCGATGGATAGGATAATCGACCACGCTGTCGGAAACGCATCCGAAAATACCGAGCGCAGGCTGTAGGATATGCCGAAAGCTTGAACTAACGCCAACACAACCGTCAGATAGCGGGTATACTGCGCAATCTTCTTTCGCCCTGACTCCCCATCCTTCTGCAGCTCTTCCAGGCGTGGAATCGCAATGGTCAGAAGGCTTATAATAATGGACGAATTGATATACGGCGTGATACCCATAGCAAACAAATTCATCTGGCTAAAGGCGCCGCCGGACATGGCATCAAACAGAGCCATGACACCGCTCGCCTGACTAAAATACTCTTGAATTGCGTCAGCTTCGATCAAAGGGCTTGGCATAACGGATCCGATGCGGACGATAGCCAGCATCAACAGCGTATACAAAATCCTTCGCCGCAGATCCGGAATTTTAAAAGCATCTCTTACGGATTTAAACAAATCAACCGCCCTCCTCTAACCAATTTGGCAAAGCATTATACTAGTTCTGCTGTACCGCCTGCCGCCTCAATTTTCTCTTTTGCGCTCTGGCTGTACCCGTTGACCTTGACACTCAGCTTTTTGGTAAGATCGCCATTCCCCAAAAGCTTGACTCCATCCATAGGGTTTTTGATGATGCCCGCCGCCTGGAGGGCTTCAATCGTTACTTCAGCTCCATCATCAAAGCAATTCAAGCGGTCAACATTAATCGCGATAATCTCTTTGGAATTGCGATTGGTGAATCCCCGCTTTGGGATCCGCCTATACAACGGCATCTGGCCGCCTTCAAAACCAGGACGGACGCCGCCGCCGGAACGAGCTTTCTGTCCCTTGTGGCCGCGGCCCGCGGTCTTTCCGTTTCCGGAACCGTGGCCTCTGCCGACGCGGAATGCGCTTCGCTTTGAGCCTTCAGCCGGCTTTAAATCTTGTAAATTCATTGGTGCGCCTCCTTAATCCTGAATTTCTTCAACTTTCACGAGATGTTCAATGGAACGAATCATACCACGAATGGCAGCGTTATCCGGCTTGATCACCGTCTTCTGCGTCTTGGTAAGACCAAGGGCAATCGCTGTCTTCTTGTGCTTGGGAATGGCTCCTATGGTTGATTTCGCCAACGTAATCTTAAGCTGTGCCATATAAAAGCCCTCCTCACCCTATAATTTCCGCTACAGACTTGCCGCGGATCTGCGCCACTTCTTCCGGCGTCTTGATGCCGCGAAGCCCCTCAAAGGTAGCGGCCACAACATTGTTCTTGTTATTGGATCCCAGCGACTTCGTACGGACATTGCGAATCCCGCAGAGTTCCAGCACCGCACGCGCCGGTCCGCCAGCGATAACGCCGGTTCCCTCGGCCGCAGACTTCAGCAGCACCTGGGCGCTCCCGAACTTGCCGACGATGTCATGGGGAATCGAATCCACATCGTTTCTGGCCACCGCAATCATATCTTTCTTCGCGGCTTCCTCGCCCTTGCGGATGGCTTCCGGAATTTCCATTGCCTTCCCAAGTCCGAATCCAATATGGCCATTTCCATCGCCCACGACCACCAGGGCCGTAAAACGGAAATTCCGGCCGCCTTTTACAACTTTGGTGACGCGCTTGATGGTGACGACCTTGGACTGTAATTCACCCAGAGAATTGGGATCAATCTTTTCCTTTTTCATGAACCTGCCTCCTATCCTTTAGAATTGCAAACCGGCTTCTCTGGCAGCATCGGCCAAAGCCTGAATTTTTCCATGATACAGGAATCCGCCGCGGTCAAAAATAACGCTTGTAATTCCCTTTTCCAATGCCCGCTTTGCAATCAGCTCGCCAACTGCCTTGGCAGCGTTTACATCGGATGTGCAGTCTAGATTCTGACGCACTTCCTTTTCCACGGTGGACGCGCTGGCCAAGGTGCACCCCTGAACATCATCAATCAGCTGTGCATACATATGAAGATTGCTGCGATACACGCTCAAACGGGGGCGATCTGCCGTCCCATTGAGATCCTTGCGCAATCTGTAGTGCTTAATCGCACGATTTTTACTGCTGGAAGGTTTTTTAATCATTTGGACTTCACCCCTTTATTATTTACCGGTCTTTCCTTCTTTGCGGCGAATCACTTCATCCGAGTACTTGATACCCTTTCCTTTATAAGGTTCAGGCTGGCGCTTGAAGCGAATCTCCGCCGCATACTGACCGACTTTTTCCTTGTCAATCCCTCGGACGATGATCTTGTTCTGTCCATCCACAACGGCTTCCAATCCATCCGGATCTTCCATTTCCACCGGGTGGGAATATCCCAGAGATAGAACCAACTTCTTTCCTTGCTTCTGCGCTCTGTATCCAACGCCGTTGATCTCCAGCGTCTTCTCGAAGCCGTCCGTCACTCCGATGACCATATTATTTATTAAGCTTCTCGTCAAGCCGTGCAGCGATTTAAATTTCTTCAAATCGTTGGGGCGCTTCACGATGATCGCTCCCTCTTCCTGTGTAATGCTCATTTCCTGCGGCAATTGTTTTTCCAGAGTTCCCTTTGGCCCTTTGACCGTAACCACATTGCCCTCCGCGATTTTGACTTCCACACCGGCAGGAATTTGTACGGGCATTCTCCCGATTCGAGACATGGTGTTACACCTCCTAAAAAATTTCCGCCCTTAGACTACCAAACAAAAGCCAGCACTTCGCCGCCGACGTTCATCGCTCTTGCTTCCTTGTCGGTCACGATACCCTTGTTGGTTGAAATAATAGCAGTTCCCAAACCGCCAAGCACTCTTGGCATATCATCTTTTCCAGCATACACCCGCAGCCCGGGCTTAGAAATTCTTTTGATACCGGTGATGACCTTCTCGCTCTTGTCTTTCCCATATTTCATATAGATACGAAGATTCTTCACATTTCCGTCGCTTACGACTTCATATTTCTTTATATATCCTTCTCTTACCAGAATATCAGCAATCGCCTGCTTCATCTTGGATGCCGGAACATCCACAGTGTCGTGCTTTGCGACATTTCCGTTCCGGATACGAGTCAGCATATCGGCAATAGGATCGCTCATCGTCATTGGATTGACCTCCTTTTTTTACATTCGACGCCAGGCCTTACCAGCTGGCTTTCTTTACACCTGGGATTTCGCCTTTATATGCTAATTCCCGGAAGCAGATACGGCAGATTCCGTATTTCCTAAGGACAGAATGAGGGCGTCCGCAGATCTTGCAGCGAGTATAAGCCCGTGTGGAGAATTTCGGCTTTGCATTCTGGCGCTGCTGCTTTATTTTCATGGATTTCTTAGCCATTATTAACCTCCCTAACTTATGCTGATTACTTCGCGAAGGGCATTCCCAGAAGGGTCAGCAGTTCTCTCGCCTCTTCGTCTGTTTTGGCGGTGGTTACAAAGATAACATCCATTCCTCTGACCTTATCAATCTTGTCATAGGAGATTTCCGGAAAGATCAGCTGCTCCTTGATTCCAAGAGCGTAATTTCCCCTGCCATCGAAGGCGTTGGCGTTCACTCCGCGGAAATCGCGGACACGGGGCAGCGCCAGGCTGATCAGGCGGTCCGCAAAATCGTACATCTTGGGTCCGCGAAGGGTGACTTTACAGCCAATGGGCATTCCCTCACGAAGTTTGAAGTTCGCAATGGACTTTTTTGCCTTGGTGATGATGGGTTTCTGTCCGGAGATGATCGTCATATCGGATACGGCACTCTCCAGAGCCTTGGGATTTTCTCTTGCCTCCCCCACGCCCATGTTGATTACAATCTTTTCAAGCTTCGGCACTTCCATAGGATTCTTATATTGGAATTTCTTGATCATCGCTGGAACTACTTCGCTTAGATAGAAGTCTTTCATTCTGCTCACTATATTTACCTCCTTTTAAGGCTCTTCCGTCTTTAGTCAATCACGTCGCCTGTGGATTTCACGAATCTGGACCGAACCGTCACTTCTTTGCCGTCGACAACTTTGACCTCAGACTTGATTCCCAGCCTGGTGGGTTTGCCCTCATGCAGGTACATCACGTTGGACACATGAATAGGAGCTTCCTGGTGAACGATTCCCCCCTGCTGGACTCCTCCGCGGGGTTTTACATGCTTTGTAGCCATATTGACGCCCTCTACGATAACGCGGTCCGTCTTTCTATCCACAACGAGGATTTTTCCTTCTTTTCCTTTATCTTTGCCGGCGATTACGCGGACGGTATCGCCCTTCTTAATCTTCAATTTCGACACTTGCGGCACCTCCTATTAGAGTACTTCCGGGGCCAGAGATAGAATTCTCATGAACTTCTTCTCGCGAAGCTCTCTGGCGACTGGGCCAAAAATACGGGTTCCTCTGGGGTTTTGGTCTTCTTTAATGATAACGGCTGCATTTTCATCAAACCTGATATAGGAACCATTTTTACGGCGAACAGGTCTCTTTGTCCGTACAACAACGGCGCGAACCACATCGCCTTTCTTTACAACGCCGCCTGGTGTTGCATCTTTGACCGAAGCGATGATCACATCACCAACGGATGCATACCTGCGGGTAGAGCCTCCCAGAACCCGAATGCAGAGCAGTTCCCTTGCACCGGTATTATCTGCAACTTTCAGCCTACTTTCCTGCTGTATCATGGCTGACTACCTCCTTATTTCGCTTTTTCTACGATCTCGACCAACCGCCATCTTTTGTCCTTGGACAGAGGTCTAGTCTCCATAACGCGGACACGGTCTCCGATGCGGCACTCATTCTTCTCATCATGGGCCTTCAATTTGTAGGTCTTCTTGACGATCTTCTTATATACAGGATGCTTGACGTTATCCACAACGGATACAACAATCGTCTTGTCCATCTTATCGCTGGAAACAACGCCAACCATGGTTTTTCTCATATTTCTTTCTTCCACGATACTTCCTCCTTTTCCGCCTACTGCGCAGCCTTCTGCGTAAGTACGGTCTGGATCCTGGCGATATTCTTTCTGACTTCCTTGATCCGGGCCGTGTTATTTAACTGATTGGTGGCATTCTGAAAACGGAGATTGAAAAGCTCTTTCTTTGCGGAAACCAATTCCATTTCCAATTGCTCCGTATTTTTTGCTCTCAATTCGTCTAAATAATTAGTTTTCTTCAACTCTATTCACCATCCTCATCCATTTGTCCGGCATCATTGCTCGGCAGCATCCAGCTCCGCATCCAATTCTGCACGAGAGGCAATCCGACACTTGACAGGAAGTTTATGCATGGCAAGGCGAAGCGCTTCTTTTGCTATATCCTCGGTCACACCGGCGATTTCAAACATAACACGGCCTGGCTTTACGACCGCCACCCAGTATTCCGGAGAGCCTTTACCGGAACCCATTCGAGTCTCCGCCGGCTTCGCTGTCACAGGCTTATCGGGGAAAATCTTGATCCACACCTGACCGCCACGCTTGATATAACGGGTCATGGCAACACGGGCTGCCTCGATCTGATTCGAGGTAATCCAGGCTGGCTCAAGGGAGATCAAACCGTAGTCTCCGTAATTGATACGGTTGCCACGGAGCGCTTTTCCGGACATGGTGCCGCGGAATTGCTTACGATATTTCACTCTTTTGGGCATTAACATTATTGCTCGCTCCCTTCCTTATTTTCTTTCACAGGAAGAATCTCTCCATTATTGATCCATACTTTCACGCCGATCTTTCCATAGGCGGTATTTGCTTCAGCGAATCCATAATCGATGTCCGCGCGAAGGGTCTGCAACGGGATATTTCCCTCACTGTAGGACTCTGTCCTCGCGATCTCGGCTCCGCCAACACGGCCTGCCACCATGGTCTTGATTCCCTTTGCGCCGGCCTTCATGGTACGGCCCATGGCTTGCTTCATGGCACGGCGGAAGGAGATACGATTTTCCAACTGCTGTGCGATATTCTCAGCTGTCAGCTGTGCATCGCGCTCCGGGCGTTTGATCTCCATAATATTCAGCGCCACTTTGTATTCTGTCAGCGCCTGAACTTCTGCCTTCAACGTCTCGATGGCGGCTCCGCCCTTACCGATTACAATACCGGGTTTCGCAGTGTAGATTGTAACCTTGATGCGGTTGGAGGCTCTCTCGATATCAATCTTGGAGATGCCCGACGCATACAACTTATCTTTCAGATATTTGCGAATTTTATTGTCTTCCACCAACAGATCGCCGAACTGTTTATCGTCGGCGTACCATTTTGCGCCCCAGTCTTTGATGATGCCGACCCTAAGGCCGTGGGGATTTACTTTCTGTCCCATGGGCTTCCTCCTTATCTCTCATTCAGAATAATCGTGATATGACTTGTCTTCTTAAGGATTCGATCGGCACGACCCTGTGCGCGAGGGCGAATTCTCTTCATGACAGAGCCCTGATTGGCGTACGCTTCCTGCACGTAGAGTTTGGAAACGTCGATATCCATATCACGCTCAGCCGATGCATACTCTGCGTTGGCTACAGCGGAGTCCAGCACCTTCTCGATGATGCGGGCGCCTTCTCTCGGAGTCGCCGCCAGTATTGCGGAGGCAAGACGAATATCTTTGCCTTTTATGGTATCCAAAACGATCTTCGCTTTGGAGGGTGAGATTCTAGCGTAGGATACTTTTGCTCTCGGCCTCAGATCCTTCTGCGCATTGCGCTCTCTCTTAATCTGACTTCTATGACCTTTTGCCATGTTGGGATCCTCCTTTCAAGAGTACTTGGATTAACGTACTTTGCCTTTCTTTTCATCTTTGCCGTGTCCACGGTAAGTTCTTGTCAAGACGAACTCTCCAAGTTTGTGTCCTACCATGTCCTCCGTCACATACACCGGGACATGTTTTCTTCCATCGTGAACCGCAATGGTGTGTCCGACAAAACTCGGGAAAATAGTGGATCTGCGGGACCAGGTCTTGATGACCTGTTTATCTCCAGACGCATTATACGCATCGATTTTCTTCAGCAGATGGTCGTCCGCGAAGGGACCTTTCTTTAAAGAACGCGCCATAGGTCTTTCCTCCTTTATTTCTTGTTCATCGCGCGGCTGCGCACAATATATTTGTTGGACTTCTTCTTCTTGTTGCGAGTCTTATACCCGAGAGCTGGCTTGCCCCACGGGGTCATGGGACTCGGACGGCCGATGGGGGAACGCCCCTCACCACCGCCATGAGGATGGTCGTTGGGGTTCATAACCGAACCGCGGACTGTCGGGCGAATGCCCATATGGCGCTTGCGGCCTGCTTTACCGATCTTAATCAGTTCATGATCTGCGTTTCCGACCTGGCCGATGGTGGCGCGGCAGTTGATGGGAACCAGTCTCATCTCGCCGGAGGGAAGACGAAGCGTCGCATATTTCCCTTCCTTGGCCATGAGCTGCGCAACATTTCCAGCGGAGCGAACCATCTGTCCACCTTTGCCCGGAACCAGCTCAATATTGTGAATGTTGGAGCCCACCGGAATATTCTTGAGCGGCAGGCAGTTGCCGACTTTAATCTCCGCATTCTCCCCGCTCATGAGAATGTCCCCGTCCTTCAGGCCAAGGGGCGCCAGAATATACCGCTTCTCGCCGTCTGCGTAGTGCAGGAGCGCGATGTTAGCGCTGCGATTGGGATCGTACTCGATTCCCGCTACTTTTGCAGGCACTCCATCTTTATTTCTCTTGAAATCAATGATACGATATTTGGTCTTGCTTCCACCGCCGCGGTGACGCACTGTGATCTTGCCATTGTTATTGCGGCCCGCGTTATTTTTAACCCGTACAACCAGAGACTTTTCCGGCGTGCTTTTGGTCACTTCGTCAAAAGCAGAGCTGGTCATGTTTCGTCTGGAAGGGGTATATGGCTTGTAGGTTTTGATCGCCATTCCATTCACTCCTTTTCAAGAAATAACTATCGATTACATTCCCTCGAAGAATTCGATATCTTTGCTGTCTTCCGTCAGCGTGACGATGGCCTTCTTTTTCTTCGCTGTCCGGCCAACGGTCATGCCTCTGCGTCTCTTCTTTCCCTGAATATTCATGGTGTTCACCTTCGCAACCTTGGCGCCCTCGAACATTTTTTCCACCGCCTCGCGGATCTGGATCTTGTTCGCCTCCGGATGCACTAGGAACGTATATTTCTTCTCACCCATGAGTCTCATACTTTTTTCTGTCACCACGGGCTTTAACAATACGTCATAATATTTAATATCAGCCATTATGCGTATACCTCCTCAATCTTCGCTACAGCGTCCTTCGTAGCGACAAAGGTCTCATACTTCAGAATGTCATAAACGTTCAGCATATCCGCGCGAACCGTCTTGACATTGGGAATATTGCGGGCGGAAAGGACAACGTTCTGATTGTCCCCGTCGAGAACGACCAATGCCTTCTCCACGTTGAAGTTATTCAACACGCCCACCATCGCCTTCGTCTTGATCTCCTCAAGATTCAGGTTTTCCAGAACGATCAGCTTATCTTCCTGCACTCTGGATGTGAGGGCAGACTTCAGGGCGATCCTGCGAACCTTCTTGTTGACCTTCTTGGAATAATCTCTCGGTTTGGGCGCGAAAACGACACCGCCGCCGACCCACTGGGGAGAACGGATACTTCCCTGACGAGCTCGTCCCGTTCCCTTCTGACGGTACGGCTTTCTTCCACCGCCCCGAACTTCAGCGCGGGTTTTTGCACTCTGAGTGCCCTGACGGCGATTCGCAAGATGTGCTACCACAACTTCGTGCATGACCACAGTGTTGACCTCCACATTGAAGATCTCATCTTTCAGTTCGATCTGTCCGCACTCTTTGCCGTCCATATTATATAAAGCTACTTTCGCCATGTGATTCTTTACCTCCTTTCAAGCTTACGCCTTCACACTGTCAAAAATGGTGATGACAGCTTTCTTCGGTCCCGGCACAGAACCCTTTACCAACAGCAAATTCTGCTCCGCATCCACTCTCACGATTTCCAGGTTCTGAACGGTGATCTGTACATTGCCCATATGTCCGGGCAGCTTCTTTCCTTTGAAAACTCGCCCAGGGGACGTGGCAGCACCCATGGAACCAGCATGACGGTGATACTTGGAACCGTGTTCCATCGGTCCTCTGGAGAAGCCATGGCGCTTGATCGCGCCTTGATATCCCTTACCTTTGGAGATACCTGTCACATCGACCTTGTCTCCAACTTCAAACACATCCGCTTTGATCTCGCTTCCGACCGCGTAGTCCTCCGCGCCGTCGATGCGGAATTCTTCAAGATGTCTCTTATATTCCACTCCCGCTTTGTCAAAATGCCCTTTCAAAGGTTTATTGACAAGTTTCTCACGGATTTCGCCAAATCCAACCTGGATGGCGCTATATCCATCGTGTTCCACAGTCTTGACCTGCGTCACCACGCAGGGGCCGGCTTCCAATACGGTTACCGGAATCATGTCGCCAGTTTCCTGATCGAAAATCTGCGTCATTCCGATCTTTTTGGCCATGATGGCTTTCTTCATACCTACACCTCCTAATAATCTACAGCGGACCCTTGCCTTCGTCTCAGAAAGCTTGTTTAGGGGGTCATCCTAGGTCATTAGTGCCTGCCGCCTATCGCTGGATTCTCGATCAGCAGGCGCCCCCGGCAGCGGACTCTTGTTCATGCCGGGCGTTGATTTATATCAACTTGAATAACCTTCTACTTTTTGCTTGTTTATACTGCTCCTTGGCGCGGCATACGATTTTAGCCGCCCTATATCGCGACTTAGTTGTTCTTAACGTCGACTTTGATATCAACGCCAGCAGGCAGATCAAGGCGCATCAGCGCTTCCACCGTCTTATTGGTCGGCATCAGGATGTCGATCAGTCTCTTGTGGGTTCTCTGCTCAAACTGCTCTCTGGAATCCTTGTATTTGTGTACCGCGCGGAGAATCGTCACGACCTCTTTGCGTGTCGGCATAGGAATCGGTCCACTGACCTGTGCCCCGGTTCTCTTCGCCGTCTCGACAATCTTCTGAGCAGACTGATCAATCAGCTGATGATCATATGCCTTTAAACTAATTCTGATCTTTTGGTTTGCCATAAAAAAACAGCCTCCTTTTCGCACTATGTTCCCATATGGGGGAGTCGTACGACAAACTAGCGACTGTACACTTACCCGTGTGTGTCCTATTCTTATAAACAAGCAAACTCGAATATCCACAACGTTCGATAGATTGTACAGTGACCTTGCCGTCAGTTTCTTGAACTTGACATTCGCTCCCCGGAAATCCCTCAGAACCTATCTCGGATAGCATTCTGATGCAACCTCCCGGATCTACACTATCAATGCCACAACATTTACCAGTATACTATAGTCTTGCAAAAAAATCAAGCTTTTTCTCAGGTTTTTTGCTGTTTTTTCATACAAATTTATCGCAGATTCTCCTGGACCGAAATTTTCTGGGTTTTCTTGAAATCTTAGCCTGTCTGTGATATGATAATGGCGCATTACTAAAATTTATTTTGACACAGAAAAGAGGCTGATTCATGAATTTTTTGCTCAATTTTATTAAGGGGATCTTTGTCGGGGTGGCAAACATTATTCCTGGTGTGAGCGGTGGAACCATCGCGGTCATCCTGGGGATCTTTGACCGTCTGATCTCCTCCATCAATTCTCTGTTCACCGACTTTAAGAAAAGTTTTCTATACCTGCTACCCATCGGACTGGGGGCTGTGGTAGGCATATTGGCCCTTAGCCACCTTCTCGAATTCTGTTACAAAACCTATTCCTTTCCGACGAATTATTTTTTTGTCGGCCTAGTTGCCGGAAGCATTCCCTTGATCTACCGCAAGGCTAGTTACAAAGGAATTAAACCCACATACATCATCCCTGCTGTTATTGCCTTTGCCGTGGTGGTCCTCTTTTCCCTGTTGAAGGACCCGGGGGCCTCTGCCAACTTTGCGGAGATGTCCGTCACAAACGCAGCCATCTTTCTGGGCGCCGGTGCCGTAGCGGCTGCCGCCATGGTAATTCCAGGGATCAGCGGATCGTTTGTCCTTGTCCTCCTTGGCATCTACCCCTCTGTCCTGAAGGCGCTTAACACTTTCAATATTCCGCTTCTGCTGTCTCTAGGAATCGGAATTGTCATCGGCGTTCTCCTGATCAGCAAACTCATCTCCATCCTCATGGAGAAGGCGTATTCCGTAACATATTTTGCAATCCTCGGTTTGATCATCGGCTCCCTCTACTCCATCGCGGCTGATCCTGCGACCTACGCCAGCGGCGTCAACGTCCCTTCCGTTATTGTGTCTGTCATTACGTTCATCGTCGGTTTTTTCCTCGCCCTCATCCTCGGCCGGGACAAATCGGCGTCTTAATTCTCTAGGAAAGAAGTGATATCGTTGATCATCGATTTTCACACTCATATTTTCCCTGATGCCATCGCAGGTCCCGCCATACAGTCTCTTGCAGAGCGCTCTCATGCGACGCCGTACCGCGGCGGCACTGCCGCGGATCTCAAAGCGTCAATGCTTGAGGGCGGCATCGATAAAAGCGTCCTTTTGCACATTGTAACGAAGCCAAAGCAATTTGCCAACGTTCATCGGTTTGCCCTTGCGGTGGCGGAAGACAACCCTGAGTTTATCTCCTTCGGCAGCTTTCACCCAGACAGTGAGCACTGGCGGGATGAGATACGACAGATTGCCCGAGACGGCCTAAAGGGGATCAAGCTCCATCCCGACTATCAAAATTTTTATGTGGATGAAGAGCGCTTATATCCCATGTATGAGGCAATTTTCGAGGAAAATCTGATTCTCGTCTTTCACGCCGGCTTGGACATTGGATATCCGGATATCCATCATTGCACCCCCCAGCGGGTTTTGCGTTTTCTCCCTCATTTCGAGGGCGCGCCCATCGTTCTCGCCCATATGGGCGGATATCAGTATCAGGAGGATGTCATCCGTGATCTCGCCGGGGCGCCTGTCTATCTGGATGCCGCCTACTGTCTGAATCATCAGATCCCACCGGATGATTTTCTCCGCATCGTGGCCGCTCACGGCGCTGATAAAATATTGTTCGCAACCGATTCTCCCTGGCACAGCCAGAAGCTGGATGTAGATTCCCTCTGCTCTCTCCCCTTGTCCAATGAGGATCAAGATGCGATTCTGTGGCGCAACGCCGCGTCGTTGTTAAAGCTTTCCCTGTGATACCGTGTCCCTGTGGCTGAGCGTCACCGCCATCCGCATTGCTGGACATCCTCCAACAGTTGTCTCGCTTCTCCCTCGGTGAACCGCCGCATGGGAAAGGTAGCGTTTCCCACAGGAAACCCTTTTACCTCAAGGAGCTGTTTGACGGAAGGGATGACTTTGTACTGGCACAGAACCGCAATGATCCGGCTAATGCGGTACTGAATCGCCCTCGCCTCCTCCATCCTGCCCTCTTGAAATGCGGTGTACATGGCTTTGAAATCTGGCAACATGATATTGTATGTGGATCCGATGCCCGCGTGGGCTCCCGCCGCCAGTCCGCAGAGCAGTGTTTCATCCGGCCCGTTGATGAGGTTAATCTCGCCGTTCGTCATATCCAGCAACCGTATCATCTGAAAATAGTCGGAGCTAGACCACTTGACCGCTGTGACGTTCTCTATCGTAAAGATCCGGGCAATCAACTCCGGCGACATGGAGACGCCGCCGCTCGGCAAAAAATAAACCATGACAGGGATATCCACCGCAGCAGCCAGGGCCTTGTAATACTGGTAGATATCCTCTTCCGAGTAGGCAAAATAAAATGGAGGAATGGAGGCGACTGCATCGACTCCAGCTTTCTCCGCGTGTTTGGCTAGCTCAATGCTATCACCGGCATTCATAGCGGCAATATGATCGATGACCGGCGCGCGGCCGTGAATCTGGTCAACACATACTTCACACATCGCCATACGCGTGTGCTTTTGGAGGACAAGCCCCTCACCTGTACCGCCGCAAATGTAAAAGCCATCCGCCCCCTGTTGCAGCTCCCATTCCATAAGATCTCGCGTGGCCTGCTCCCGAAGCGCGCCAGTGTCCTCAAGTGGCGTGACAAGCGCTGGAAGAATCCCCCTGTAAAATTGTGTCTTCATTTCTCCTTGTTCCTTTCTTATACGAAAAGTTCGCGGAATGCGAACTTTGGAAGTCTCTTCGGTTCTTTGGATTTTCCTATAAGACAAAAAGCTGCCCTTGGAGAGGATATGCCCCTCTCCAAAGGCAGCTTTTACTGTGCTTATTCAATGATTTCCGTGATGGAACCAGCACCAACTGTACGTCCGCCTTCACGGATGGAGAACCGAAGTCCTTTTTCCATCGCGACGGGGTAGATCAGCTCGATGCCCATCTCAACGTTATCGCCAGGCATGCACATTTCCACTCCCTCGGGAAGCGTGATGACACCCGTAACGTCGGTGGTTCTGAAATAGAACTGAGGACGATAGTTGGTCAGGAACGGAGTGTGACGTCCGCCCTCTTCCTTCTTCAGAACGTAAACCTGACCCTTGATCTTGTGGTGAGGTGTAACGGAACCGGGCTTCGCCAGAACCTGCCCTCTCTCGATCTCCGTTCTCTGAATACCGCGGAGAAGCGCACCGATGTTATCGCCGGCTTGGGCCTCATCCAACAGCTTGTGGAACATTTCGATACCTGTCACAACATACTTCTTGGACTCGCTGTGAAGACCAACCAGCTGCACCTCATCGGATACATGCAGAACCCCACGCTCAACACGGCCTGTCGCAACGGTACCGCGACCGGTGATGGAGAATACATCCTCAACAGGCATAAGGAAAGGCTTGTCGGTGTCTCTGACAGGAGCCGGGATATACTCATCTACGGCGTCCATGAGCTCCATGATCTTGTCGCCCCAGGGGCCGGTGGGATCATTCAGAGCCTGCAGAGCGGAACCCTGGATAACCGGAATGTCATCGCCCGGGAAGTCATAGCTGGACAGAAGTTCACGGATCTCCATCTCAACCAGTTCAAGAAGTTCTTCATCGTCAACCATATCGCACTTATTCATGAAAACGACGATATAGGGAACGCCAACCTGGCGGGAAAGCAGGATGTGCTCTCTCGTCTGGGCCATAGGGCCATCGGTGGCTGCTACGACCAGGATGGCACCGTCCATCTGGGCAGCACCCGTGATCATGTTCTTAACGTAGTCGGCATGGCCGGGGCAGTCGACATGGGCGTAGTGGCGCTTCTCAGTCTCATACTCAACGTGCGCTGTGGAAATCGTGATTCCACGCTCTCTCTCTTCCGGAGCCTTGTCGATGTTATCAAAAGCGACCGCTTCGCCGGTGCCCAATCTCTGGTGGAGCGTGTAGGTGATCGCCGCCGTCAACGTGGTCTTGCCATGGTCAACGTGACCAATGGTGCCAATGTTAACATGGGGTTTGGTTCTTTCGTATTTAGCTTTGGACATTATTGAATTCCTCCTTAATAATTATTCGCGATACTGGTTCAAATAGACTGCGTCTTGTTTCATTATAGTGAAAACCATGGGTTTTTGCAAGTGTTTTTCTAAAAAATATGAAAAGAATTAGCTTGCAGGGCGATGAATCAATCTTCCTTCCCCTTATTCGACAGAATTTTCTCCTGAACGCTCTTGGGCACGGGATCATAGTGATCGAAGAACATCGAGTACACACCGCGACCCTGGGTCTTGGAGCGCAGGTCTGTGGCATACCCAAACATATCGGACAGCGGCACAAACCCGTGAATGATCTGGGCGCCGTTGACCGCTTCCATCCCCTCAATCCGTCCACGGCGGGAATTGATATCTCCGATGACGTCTCCCATATAATCCTCGGGCACAGTGACGTCCACGCGCATGATGGGCTCCAGCAAAATCGGAGCGCCTTTGCGCATGGCCTCCTTGAAGGCCATAGAGCCTGCGATCTTGAAGGCCATCTCGGAGGAGTCGACATCGTGGTAAGAACCGTCGTACAGTTCCGCCTTGATACCAAGAACCGGATATCCGGCCAAAATTCCACTCTGCATCGCTTCCTGAATACCGCTGTCGACTGCGGGAATATATTCCTTTGGAATCGCGCCGCCGACGATGGCGTTGACGAACTCATACAGATTCTCCGCGTTGGCGTCTGTGGGGGAGAAACGGACTCTACAGTGACCATACTGTCCGCGGCCACCAGACTGTCTGACGAATTTGCCCTCCACGTCAACCTCCTTGGTGATCGCCTCTTTGTAGGCGACCTGAGGAGCACCGACATTGGCCTCCACCTTGAACTCACGCAGGAGACGGTCCACGATGATCTCCAGGTGAAGCTCACCCATACCGGAGATGATCGTCTGACCCGTCTCAGGATTGGTGTAGGTCTTAAAGGTGGGATCCTCCTCAGCCAGCTTCGCCAGCGCAATGCCCATCTTTTCCTGCCCTGCCTTGGTTTTTGGCTCGATGGCCACGGAGATAACGGGTTCCGGGAATACCATGGACTCCAGGATGATGGGATGCTGTTCATCGCACAGAGTGTCGCCTGTGGTGGTCACCTTCAGGCCGACGGCCGCTGCGATGTCCCCGGAGTATACCTTGTCCAGCTCCTGCCTCTTGTTGGCGTGCATCTGAAGGATTCGACCGATTCTTTCCTTTTTGTTCTTCGTCGAGTTCAAGACATAGGAGCCGGAATTGATGGTTCCGGAATAAACCCGGAAGAAGGCCAGCTTCCCGACAAAGGGGTCCACCATGATCTTGAACGCCAGAGCCGAAAACGGCTCTTCATCCGACGCATGGCGCACATCTGTCGCCTCAGAATCCGGCAGCGTTCCCTCGATAGGGGGGATGTCCAGCGGAGAGGGCATATACTCGATAACCGCGTCCAGCAACTTCTGAACACCCTTATTGCGATAGGCTGTTCCACAGAGCACAGGGATGATCTGTACGTTGCACACGCCTTTTCGCAGAGTCTCTTTCAACTGGTCAAGGGAGATCTCCTCCCCCTCCAGATAGAGCATCATCAGCTCATCATCGGTCTCACAGATGGATTCAATCATGGCATTGTGGTACTCTTCCGCCATCTCCTGCATATCCTCCGGAATGTCCGTTTCTGTGATATCTTCGCCGAGGTCGTCATTGTAAATGAAAGCCTTCATGGTCATCAAATCAACGACGCCCTTAAATTCGTCTTCCTTGCCAATCGGCAGCTGAATCGGAACCGCATTGGCATTCAGACGGTCTTTCATCATCTGTACGGCATTGTAAAAGTTAGCTCCCATGATGTCCATCTTATTGACGAAGGCCATCCTGGGAACGTGGTATTGGTCAGCCTGGCGCCACACATTTTCAGACTGTGGCTCCACGCCGCCTTTGGCACAGAAGACACCCACCGCTCCGTCCAAAACGCGCAGGGAGCGCTCTACCTCAACGGTAAAATCAACGTGTCCCGGCGTATCAATGATATTGATGCGGTTTTCCTTCCAAAAACAGGTGGTCGCAGCGGACGTAATGGTGATACCGCGCTCCTGCTCCTGCTCCATCCAGTCCATCTGGGCGGTTCCTTCATGGGTATCGCCGATCTTATGGGTCTTACCGGTATAGAACAGAATACGTTCCGTCAGCGTGGTCTTACCGGCGTCAATGTGCGCCATAATCCCAATATTACGCGTGTCCTGGAGCGAATATTCTCTAGGCAATGTTTGTTCCTCCTCTTAAACTACCAGCGGAAATGAGCAAATGCCTTGTTGGCCTCCGCCATCTTGTGGGTATCTTCCTTCTTCTTGACAGAAGCACCTGTATTGTTGGCCGCATCCATAAGCTCATTGGCTAATCTTTCTTCCATGGTCTTCTCGCCACGGTTTCTTGCATACAGTGTCAACCAGCGCAGACCTAATGTCTGGCGGCGCTCCGGCCGCACCTCCATCGGGACCTGATAGGTTGCACCGCCGACTCGCCTTGCCTTAACTTCTAAGACAGGCATGATATTGTTCATCGCTGCTTCGAAAACCTCAAGAGCATCCTTGCCAGTCTTTTCCGCGATCCGGTCAAAGGCGCCATACACGATTTTCTGCGCAACTCCCTTTTTACCATCCAGCATGATGTTGTTCACCAACTTGGTCACAACCTTGCTGTTATATAAAGGATCTGGCAGTACTTCTCTTTTGGTGATATGTCCTCTTCTAGGCACGATTCTTCCCTCCTTAATCAATCAATTAAATCATCGGTACTCACTTCGTCTGTGTGTCGTGCAAAGTACAGCCTCGATCAAAACACTGCAACATGAGTTTGGACGTAGGTACTAAGCACATACTTTTGAAAACAGGGATAAGACTTATTTCTTCGGGCGCTTGGCACCGTACTTAGAACGGGCCTGCTTGCGATTGGCAACGCCAGCCGTATCCAACGTACCGCGGACGATATGATAACGAACACCAGGCATATCCTTGACACGGCCGCCACGGATCAGCACAACGCTGTGTTCCTGAAGGTTATGGCCCTCACCCGGAATATACGCCGTCACTTCAATACCATTGCTCAAACGCACACGGGCGATCTTGCGCAAAGCCGAGTTCGGCTTCTTGGGCGTATCCGTCTTAACAGCCGTACAAACACCGCGTTTCTGGGGAGCGGAGAGATCTGTGCTTCTCTTCTGCAAAGAGTTCCATCCCTTCTGCAGAGCGGGAGCAGTGGACTTCTTTTCCGCGACTTGTCTTCCCTTTCTTACCAATTGGTTAAAAGTAGGCATACTTGCACCTCCTGTCTAGATTTTGAGCGTCCATTGTCGTGTTGCAGCGGCAATAAATCGCAAATATCGCATGCGGACAGCATCGCAGGCGCTTTTGACACCCGAATCCTCTACTGGAAAAAAACCGGATATCCTCCGGTTTTCATCCGTCTAGCCATATCGCATACTGATCCAGTATATCATGATGGGTTTCATTTGTCAACGATTATTTTGACAAATTACGTGAAGAGATCGGATTCCTCCCCATCATCCTCCATATACTCATCCAGTTCATCCGCCAGCTCGTCGTCAAAGGCGTCATCTACATCATCAAATTCGGGCAGCTTGACCGGTTCCTTCTCCTCCTGGATGGGAGGATATAGGTCCGCGTCATCGACGCTCTTGACAAATTCCGCGCGCTGATACTGGCTCATTCCTGTTCCGGCCGGTATCAGTTTACCAATAATGACATTTTCTTTCAATCCCACAAGAGGATCGACCTTGCCCTTGATCGCCGCCTCCGTCAAAACCCTGGTTGTCTCCTGGAAGGAGGCCGCCGACAAGAAGGAATCCGTCGCCAGGGATGCCTTCGTGATTCCCAGCAGAATCCGCTCGCCCTTTGCCGGTTCCAAACCATTTTCTATGGCTTCCGCGTTCTTTTCCTCAAATTCCAGGTAATCCACCAGGCTGCCGGGCAGCAGATTGGTCCCGCCGTTTTCCTCTATTTTGATTCGTTTCAGCATCTGCCGCACGATGATTTCCACATGCTTGTCGTTGATATCAACGCCCTGCAAACGGTACACTCGCTGGACTTCCTGAATCAGATAATCCTGGACCGCTTCAAGCCCTTTGATCTTTAGAATGTCGTGGGGATTGACGGAACCTTCCGTTAACTCGTCACCCGCTTCCACAAACTGTCCGTCTCTGACTTTGAGGCGTGCGCCGTAGGGAATCATGTAGGCTTTCGATTCCTTTGTCTCCGGGTTCGTCACGACGATTTCCCGTTTTTTGCGGGTCATGTTCTCCGTAATCTCGCCGCCAAACTCAGAAATAATGGCGAGACCGCGGGGTTTTCTGGCTTCAAAGAGCTCCTGCACACGGGGAAGACCTTGGGTGATATCATCGCCCGCGATACCGCCGGTGTGGAAGGTCCGCATGGTCAGCTGCGTGCCAGGCTCTCCGATGGACTGTGCAGCAACAATTCCCACTGCTTCTCCCATACGGACAGGGCGGCCGGTGGACATATCGGCGCCGTAGCATTTGGCGCAGACGCCTAACTTCTGTTTACAGCTCAACATGTTTCGGATGTGAACCTTTTTAATTCCCGCGTCAATGATCTTTTGCGCCTGCCGCACCGTGATCATGGTGTCCTCTTCCACCAGGACTTCCCCCGTCTCCGGATGGCGAATCTCATCGATGGACCAACGGCCCGTGATTCTCTCTTCCAGAGGCTCAATAACCTCATCTCCATCCATAAAGGCCGCTACCCATACACCCTCTGGCTTTTCATGGTCGTGGCAGCAGTCCTCCGCGCGGATGATAATATCCTGGGATACATCCACCAGACGTCTGGTCAGATATCCAGAGTCAGCTGTGCGCAGCGCAGTATCCGCCAGCCCCTTTCTCGCTCCATGGGCTGAAATAAAGTACTCCAGCACATCAAGGCCCTCTCGGAAATTGGACTTGATCGGCAGCTCAATGATGTCTCCCGATGGATTCGCCATAAGGCCCCGCATTCCAGCCAACTGTTTCAACTGGTCATTGGATCCTCGGGCTCCGGAATCCACCATCATAAAGATGTTATTGTCTTTGCCCAATCCATCCAACAGCATGTCGGTAATCTTGCGGATTGTCTCTGTCCAGATGTTGATAATCCGGTCATGGCGCTCCTCGTCCGTGAGGAATCCTCGTTTAAAGTTTTTCAGCGTCCGCTCAACTTCTTTTTCCGCCGCTGAAATCAATTCCGGTTTCTTTTCCGGAACCACCATATCCGATACGGAAACTGTAATCGCGCCCTTCGTGGAATACCGGAATCCCAGTGATTTGATATCATCCAGGATCGTAGCTGTTTCTGTGATACCGTGGACATCGATACACTTCTGCAGTATCTTCTGTAACTGTTTTTTACCCACCAGGAAGTTGACCTCATAGTCTATGAAACTCTCCGGCCGCTTGATATCCCGCTCCACATAGCCCAGATCCTGGGGAATCCGCTCATTCAGAATGATTCTTCCCACTGTGGTCTTCAACATTCCCGTGACTTTGACTCCCTCTACCATGATCGTCCGGCGGATGGTAACCGGGGCGTGCAGGGTCAGCTCTCCATTGTCGTAGGCGAGGATGGCCTCATTCTTATCCTTGAACATGCGGCCGCTCCCCTTGTCCGTCTCCCTCTCCATGGTGAGATAATAGATCCCTAATACCATATCCTGGGACGGAACCGTAACCGGAGCGCCATCCGACGGCTTTAACAGGTTGTTGGTGGATAGCAACATGAAACGGCACTCCGCCTGCGCTTCCACCGACAGCGGAACGTGAACTGCCATCTGGTCTCCGTCAAAGTCTGCGTTATACGCGGTACAGACCAGGGGATGAAGCTTGATGGCTTTGCCCTCGACCAGCGTCGGTTCAAAGGCCTGAATTCCCAGACGATGCAGTGTTGGGGCGCGGTTTAACATAACCGGATGTTCTTTGATGACATCCTCCAGTACGTCCCATACCTCAGACTGAAGGCGCTCCACCATCCGCTTCGCCGACTTGATATTGTGGGCCAGCTCTTTTTCGACCAGCTTCTTCATGACAAAGGGTTTAAACAATTCGATGGCCATTTCCTTCGGCAGACCGCACTGATAGATCTTAAGCTCCGGGCCTACGACGATAACGGACCGCCCAGAATAGTCAACACGTTTGCCCAGTAGATTTTGCCGGAACCGCCCCTGCTTACCGCGCAGCATGTCGGACAGGGATTTCAAGGCGCGATTGCCAGGTCCCGTCACCGGGCGGCCGCGGCGGCCGTTGTCAATAAGAGCGTCAACTGCTTCCTGCAGCATCCGCTTTTCATTGCGCACAATGATATCCGGGGCGCCAAGATTCAGCAGCCGGCGGAGACGGTTATTTCGGTTGATGACCCGGCGGTACAGATCGTTCAGGTCCGACGTGGCGAACCGGCCGCCGTCCAGCTGTACCATTGGGCGCAGGTCCGGAGGAATAACCGGCACCGCGTCCAGGATCATCCACTCAGGCCGGTTTCCCGATTGCAAGAAAGACTCCAGTACTTCCAACCGCTTGATGATTCGGATTCTCTTCTGCCCGGAGGTATTGGCCAACTCTTCCTTCAGCATGGCCGTCTCTTTTTCCAGGTCGATGGCTTCCAGCAGTTCTTTGATCGCCTCCGCCCCCATCCCGGCTCGGAATCCGTCTCCATATTTATCATAGGCTTCCCGGTATTCTCTCTCCGTCAGAAGCTGCTTATGGGCAAGACCTGTATCTTTTGCATCGAGGACGATGTACGAGGCAAAGTAAAGCACTTTTTCCAGCGCACGGGGCGGAATATCCAGGATGAGTCCCATCCGGCTGGGAATCCCTTTAAAGTACCAGATATGGGATACGGGAGCCGCCAGCTCAATATGTCCCATCCGCTCGCGCCGGACTTTCGACTTGGTGACCTCGACGCCGCACCGGTCACAGATAACGCCTTTATAGCGGATTCTCTTATACTTGCCACAGTGGCATTCCCAGTCCTTGTTGGGGCCAAAAATGCGCTCACAGAATAAACCGTCGCGCTCCGGCTTCAATGTTCTGTAGTTGATTGTCTCCGGCTTTTTCACTTCCCCGTGGGACCACTCGCGGATCTTTTCAGGTGAAGCAAGGCCAATTTTGATCGCGTCAAATTGTATCGATTTATCGCTGGTGTTTACAGCCATAGCGAAGCAGCGCCCCTTTCTTATTTTTCATCCTCAAATAGCGACTCATCCAACGAATCCGCATCGGCTATCTGGAATCCCGAATCCTCAAAATTTGGATTCTCAAAATCTAGCTCTTCCAATGCCAAATCATCCAAATCCGAATCAAAATCATCCGCCGGGGCGTCGCCTCCCGCGTAACCAGGTGCATGATCCACGTCTTCCAGGCCTTCCAGGTTGACATTCAGCTCCTGTACCTCATCGTCGATATCCTCTTGAATCTCGACCTCCTGGGCGTCTTCCGTCAACACGCGGATATCCAGCCCCAGAGACTGCAATTCTTTGAGTAGAACCTTAAAGGATTCTGGCACACCGGGCTCCGGAATGTTCTCACCCTTGACAATGGCCTCGTAGGTTTTGACTCGCCCCACAATGTCGTCGGACTTCACCGTCAAAATCTCTTGGAGAGTGTATGCCGCTCCATAGGCTTCCAACGCCCACACTTCCATCTCTCCGAAGCGCTGACCGCCGAACTGCGCTTTTCCACCCAGCGGCTGCTGTGTAACCAGAGAGTACGGTCCCGTCGAGCGGGCATGGATCTTATCGTCAACCAGGTGATGCAATTTTAGATAGTACATATAGCCCACCGTGACGTGATTATCAAAGTATTCTCCCGTCCGGCCATCTCGAAGGGGAATTTTTCCGTTTCGGTTGATGGGAACGCCCGCCCATTCTTCCCTGTTATCGTAGTTCTCATGGAGATATTCGACGACGTCCGGATGCAGAATATCATGATACTTATCCACAAATTCATCCCAGGACTTATTGACATAGTCATCCGCCATCTCAAGGGTATCCATGATGTCAAACTCATTGGCGCCATCAAAGACAGGAGTCGCAATGCGGATGCCGAGTGCTTTCGCCGCAAGCCCTAAGTGAACCTCAAGGACCTGCCCAATATTCATACGCGAGGGAACGCCCAGAGGATTCAAAACGATATCCAGGGGTCGGCCATTTGGTAGAAACGGCATATCCTCCACGGGAAGAATTCTGGATACGACACCCTTATTCCCGTGACGTCCAGCCATCTTGTCACCGACGGAGATCTTTCTCTTATGGGCGATATACACGCGAACCAGCTGATTGACGCCCGGTGACATCTCATCCCCATTTTCTCTCGTGAAGATCTTCATATCCACGATGATTCCCTCTTCACCGTGGGGAACCCGCAGGGACGTGTCTCGGACCTCTCTGGCTTTTTCTCCAAATATTGCCCGGAGAAGACGCTCCTCCGCTGTTAGTTCCGTCTCACCCTTTGGGGTCACCTTTCCCACAAGGATATCGCCCGCATGAACCTCCGCACCGATGCGGATGATTCCGCGCTCGTCCAAATCTTTCAGAGCGTCGTCGCCCACATTGGGGATATCCCGTGTGATCTCCTCCGGTCCGAGCTTCGTATCCCGTGCCTCTGTCTCGTATTCTTCTATGTGAAGAGACGTATAGACATCCTCCGCCACAAGCCGCTCACTCAGCAAAACTGCGTCCTCATAGTTATATCCCTCCCAGGTCATAAAACCGATCAGGGCGTTCTTTCCCAAAGAAAGCTCGCCGTTGTCGGTTGACGGCCCATCGGAGATGGCCTCGCCCTCTTCAACCCGCTGGCCCTTTCGGACAAGAGGTCTCTGGTTAAAGCAAGTGCTCTGGTTTTGCCTTTTAAACTTTAACAATTTATACGTGTCCTTCGTGCCATCGTCGCAGCGGATCACAATTTTCACAGCGGACACGGATTCCACAACCCCCGCATGTTTAGCTAAGATACAGGAGCCAGAGTCCACCGCTGACTTGTATTCCATACCGGTTCCCACGACAGGCGCTTCCGTCACGAGAAGAGGAACCGCCTGGCGCTGCATGTTGGAACCCATCAGAGCCCGGTTCGCATCGTCATTTTCGAGGAAAGGAATCAGGGACGTGGCAACGGAGAATACCTGCTTAGGCGACACGTCCATCAAGTCGATCTCCATGTCGTCCATCTCAATATTGTCATCGCGGTAACGCCCTGTAACGCGCTGTTTCTTGAAATGTCCTTCACTGTCCAGCGCCTCATTGGCCTGGGCAACGCGGTAATTTTCTTCTTCGTCCGCTGTAATATAGACAACTTCATCGGTTACAACGGGGACATCGCCTGATTTGTCGATCTTTCGGTAAGGCGCCTCGATAAATCCATATTTATTGATGCGGGCGTAGGTGGCCAATGAGTTGATCAATCCGATATTGGGACCTTCTGGCGTCTCAATAGGGCACATTCTTCCATAATGGGAGTGATGGACGTCTCGAACTTCAAACCCAGCCCGTTCACGGGAGAGGCCGCCCGGTCCAAGGGCTGACAGACGCCTCTTGTGCGTCAACTCAGCCAGCGGGTTATTCTGGTCCATAAACTGCGACAGCTGTGAGCTTCCAAAGAACTCCTTGACTGCCGCCGTAACGGGGCGAATGTTGATAAGCGCCTGGGGCGTCACCACTTCCAGATCTTGGGTCGTCATGCGCTCCCGCACAACGCGCTCCAAACGGGCCAGTCCAATGCGGAATTGATTCTGCAAAAGCTCTCCTACGCAGCGAATCCGGCGGTTGCCCAGGTGGTCAATGTCGTCCACATTTCCAATCCCGTAGTCCAAATGGAGATTATAGTTGATAGAGGCCATAATGTCTTCGAAGGTGATATGCCGCGGAACTAACCGGTAGGACTCCTTCTTCAACATCGCCTTCAACTCATTCCATTCCAGCTGCATATCCAGAATTTCTTCTAGAACGGGATAGTAAACCAGCTCTCCGATCCCCGCCTCATAAAGTTCCTCCTCGGTCAGGTCCAGATGGGCGTGAATATCCACAGCCAGGTTGCTGAGAATCTTAATCTTTTGGTCCTCTTTCGTAACCCATATATAGGAGATACCCGCGTTCTGAATCGTGTCGGCAAGAGACATGTCGATTCTGGTGCCGGCGGTGGCAAGGAGCTCTCCTGTGGAAGCATCCACCACATCCTCAGCCAATGTCAAGCCATTGACGCGATTTCGCAGCGCTAGTTTTTTGTTAAATTTATAGCGTCCGACTCTTGCCAGATTATACCGTTTATTATCGTAGAACATGGAGTATAATAGGCTCTGTGAGCTCTCCACCGTCGGCGGCTCGCCTGGGCGTATGCGCTTATAGATCTCGATTAACCCTTCCTCAACGGATTTGGAGTTGTCTCTCTCAATCGTAGCCAAAAGCTTGGGATCCTCTCCGAACAGTTCAAGAATCTCGGAGTCAGTGCCAACCCCTAGGGCGCGAATCAGAACTGTTACCGGTATCTTACGCGTCCGGTCTACACGGACGTAAAAAATATCGTTGGAATCCGTCTCATATTCTAACCATGCCCCTCTGTTGGGGATCACAGTTGATGAAAAGAGGGGCTTACCTGTCTTGTCAATGGTCTTTGCATAGTAAATGCCGGGGGAGCGTACTAACTGGCTGACGATAACTCGCTCAGCTCCGTTAATGATAAAAGTTCCTGTCTCCGTCATCAAAGGGAAGTCGCCCATGAAGATCTCATGTTCCTGCTTCTCCTTTGTCTCCTCGTTGGTCAGTCGGACTTTGACTTTCAACGGCGCTGAATATGTGGCGTCTCTCTCCTTCGCTTCCTCAATGGTGTACTTCGGGTCCCCGGTCAAATTGAAATCAATAAATTCCAGAGACAAATTGCCGCTAAAATCCGTGATCGGATTGATGTCCTCAAAGACTTCCCTGAGCCCTTCGTCGATGAACCACTTGTAAGAGTCCTTTTGAACATCCAGGAGATTCGGCATGCCGAGAACTTCCTTTTCTCTGGCGTACGTCATCCTAATCCGGTTTCCGAATTTCTGCGGATGGATCCGATTTTTTTCCATAAATACGTTTCACCCCTTGACAGATTTGTAGACCGATATTAAACAGCAGTGAAAAGCCTTTCTATCCCATTTTTTCCAGGATTTGGAGGCTTTACACAACTTTTTGAATAGATCTTGATTTTTATCTTGGTTTATGGTATCATATTAGAGAATATAAAAATAGACAATATGATGCAATTTATAATATTATCATGTTTTTCTTCATATGTCAAGGTGTTTTATCGAAGTTTTGTCCCTTTATTTGGAAGATTCTACTTCTTTTTGCTTGATTGCGAGCTTTATTTTACTATATATCTCTTTTTTCTTTGTCACGAAAATGAAAGAGCGAGCAGGATTTTATTTCCTCTCGCTCTTTTTGCTTGTCTGTTCTGCTGGAGGTAAATAAGTTCGCTTCGCGAACTTTGGAAGAACCTTCGGTTCTTCAAATTTTATCCGCTTCGCGGCTTACTGGAGGTAAATAAGTTCGCTTCGCGAACTCAAATTGCGTCCGCTTCCTGGAGGTAAAAAAAACTCTACACAGATGGTTTAACCCACCCGCATAGAGTTTTCTGTTCCTGCTCCGTTGATTATTTAATGGTAACTTTGGCGCCAGCCTCTTCCAGCTTCGCCTTCAGCTCGTCAGCTTCTTCCTTCGGAAGGGCTTCCTTGAGGACTTTCGGAACAGCCTCAACGAAATCTTTCGCTTCCTTCAAGCCAAGACCCGTCACTTCGCGGACGACCTTGATAACCTTGATCTTCTGAGCGCCTGCATCGGTCAGCTCAACATCAAACTCGGTCTTCTCCTCCTCAACAGCGGCAGCCGGTCCCGCCGCTACCATTACACCGGCGGCAGCGGAAACGCCAAAGGCCTCTTCCGCAGCGGTTACTAATTCATTCAATTCTAATACCGTCAGTTCTTTGACGGCGTCAATGATCTCCTGTACGCTTAATTTAGCCATTACAGTACACCTCCATAGTCATTTGTCTGTTAGATTGGGGGCTTACCCCCGTAAAGGGTTTACTCCGCAGAATCTTCCGCAGCTGCTTCTGCTGGGGTTTCTGCGGGCGCTGCCTCTCCGCCTTTCTTGACGATCTCGTTGATCACGCGGGCAAAGGAAGCCATGGGCGATTTGAAGCTGCCCAACAGTCTGGAGAGAAGTTCTTCTCTCGGAGGAATCTTGGCAATCTTGACGATATTCGATGCATCGTAGTACACGCTATCGACAACACCAGCCTTGAATTCCAAAGGTTCAAAATCGTTGACGAAGGAATCCAGATTTCTAGCTGCGGCGGTGGCATCGTCATAGCTGATTGCTACGGACGTGGGCCCCTCCAAGTGAGGAGCCAGAGCCTCGAACTCTGTTCCCTTGATGGCGAAGTTTACCATCGTGTTCTTATAGACCTTGTAGTCCACTCCTGCTTCGCGCAGAGCCTTACGCATTTTCGTGTCCTGCTCTACCGTCAGCCCTCTGGCGTCTACCAAAACGACGGAACTAGCCCTCTCAAGCTTTTCCTTGATCTCATTGACAACCTTCTGCTTTGCTTCGATCTTTGGCACTTTCATTCACCTCCTGGAACGATACTACCGGATGCTCTCTCGCGACGAATCTCGCTATAAAAAGTCTGCCTTGCGGAAGACTTTCCTATAGGATAACAAAAGCCCTTCCGCGGAAGGGCTTTTACTCTCTTGACAAAACTTCTTCAAAAGAAACAATTCACCTCGGCAGGCCCTTCTCTGTTACGGCACATCGCCACCTGCTGTCTCCGGCTGTCTTATTGAATTGATCACACAAGACATTGCCTATTATACCAAAGAGACTGTCCTGTGTCAAGCTAAAATTTCTGATTCTGCTCTACGCCACCCTTATTCCTCCGCGCGAAGAGGGTTGATCTTAACGCCAGGTCCCATGGTGGAGCTCATGGAGATGCTGCGCAGGTATTGACCCTTGGCGGCGGATGGCTTCGCTTTTATAATTGCACCAATCAGAGTGCGGAAATTGTCGACCAGCTTGTCTTTGCCGAACGACACCTTTCCAACCGGCACGTGTATGATGTTCGTCTTGTCCAGCCGATACTCAACCTTACCAGCTTTGATTTCAGAGATGGCGCGGGTTACATCCATCGTCACGGTACCGGACTTCGGATTCGGCATCAATCCCTTCGGTCCAAGAACACGGCCCAGACGTCCTACAACGCCCATCATATCCGGAGTTGCCACGACAACATCAAAATCAAACCAGCCTTCGCCCTGGATCTTGGAGACGAGATCCTCGGCTCCAACAAAATCAGCGCCAGCTTCCTCCGCTTCCTTGGCCTTGTCACCTTTTGCAAAGACAAGGACTCGAACGGTTTTGCCTGTTCCATGGGGCAAAACGACAGCTCCGCGGACTTGCTGATCGGCGTGACGTCCGTCAACTCCCAATCTCACGTGTACTTCTACGGTCTCATCAAACTTCGCACTGGCCATCTTCAACACATTCTCGATGGCCTCTGCGGGAGCGTACTGCGCGGCCTTATCATATTCCTTGACCGCAGCCAGATATTTCTTACCTCTTTTCATAACGTAACCTCCTTGTGGTCGTAGCGGGGAGTTTCCCTCCCACAATTTTTGTTGCACGGGATTCGGATCAGCGGCATCCTTGTCCCAATTCTGAGTGTATTTTCTACAAACGACTATTCTTCTACCGTCACGCCCATGCTTCTGGCCGTCCCTGCGATCATGCTCATTGCTGCCTCGAGGCTGGCGGCATTGAGATCCGGCATTTTCAGTTCCGCAATTTCCTTCAGCTGCGCCTTCTTCAGAACAGCGACCTTCTTCGCCTTCGGGCTTCCGGAACCGGACTTGATATTGCAAGCTTTCTTGATCAGCATTGCTGCCGGGGGAGTCTTGGTGACAAATGTAAAGCTTCTGTCCTGATAAACGGTAATGACGACGGGGATGATCATGCCCGCTTCATTGGCCGTTCTCGCATTGAATTCCTTTGTAAACGCTTGGATATTGACACCGTGCTGACCCAGAGCAGGACCTACCGGAGGAGCTGGGGTCGCTTTGCCAGCCGGGATCTGCAACTTAATATATCCTGTGATTTTCTTTGCCATGTTACGTTACACCTCCAAAGTATGAAACGACTAAATCTTTTTGATTTGTGTTGAGCTCAGCTCCACCGGAGTCTCCCGCCCGAATATGGACAGCGTGACGATCACGGTTTCTGTGGGCTCGAGAATCTCTGTTACATTTCCTACGGAGCCTTCAAAGGGTCCATCGATAACCTGAACCGTTTCTCCGAGCTCCACGTCGATTTTGGATTTCTGAAGCTGAATACCGAGCTTGTTGACTTCTTCCTCCGATAAAGCGACCGGTTTGGAACCTGGCCCCACAAACCCTGTCACGCCGCGGGTGTTGCGCACGACATACCAGGTATTGTCATTCATAATCATATTGACCAGCACATAACCGGGAAATACTTTTCTCTGCACGACAACCTGCTTGCCATTCTTATCTTCCACGCAGTCTTCCAGAGGGACCGCTACCTCAAAAATCTGATCCTGCATACCTCGATTGCCGACCAGCTTCTCGATGTTGGCCTTAACCTTATTTTCATAACCGGAATAGGTGTGCACCACATACCACTTTGCTTCTTCTGCCACTGTGCTCATCCCCTACTTCTTAATTAATAAATTTTCCAGCAAGGTTCGAATCTTGAAGAAAACCAGGTCATAAACGCTGATAATGGCAGTAAAAATAGCGCACACGATGATGACGATGCCCGTCTTTTGAGCAAGTTCCTTCTTTCCGGGCCAGACAATCTTCTTCCACTCGCTCTTAAGCTCTTTTAAGCTGAACATAGCTCTTTATTCCTCCTCATTCTCGGGATCCAAAGCTCCCTTCCTCCGGACCCTTACCGGGTTTCTTTGTGAAGGGTGTGGCGCTGACAGAAACGGCAGTATTTCTTGGTTTCCATTCTGTCGGGGTGTGTCTTTTTGTCTTTCGTCGTGTTATAGTTCCGCTGTTTACACTCTGTGCATTCTAAGGTAATCCTGGTACGCACAACTTCCACCTCCATTGGTTTGTTTCAAACAAGGGCTTGCAAAAAAGCACAAAAAAAAAGAACCCTTAGATTTACTCATTTACTTTAGCACAGTTGCCCGTAAAAGTCAATAGGATGGAGGAAAATCTACGATTTTATTTTTTATATGTAAATTCCCAAAGTAAGTGCCACAGTGGGATTTAAAATGGGATTTACTTTGATACGTCATTTGTGGTTGAATTGAATCTGGGAAATTATTTCTCAGAAAGGAGGCCACACATATGGCTAAAAAATCGAACCCAAGAAAAAACAAACATCTTACTTTGGAGGAGCGCAAGGTGATTGAGGACTGCCTCGGAAAGCGCATGACCTTCAAGGCCATTTCCCAACTCGTCCAGAAAGACCCCACCACCATCTCTTAC
>NZ_JACRSQ010000007.1 GCF_014384895.1 Bianquea renquensis | reverse complement strand
GCCATATGTGTGGCCTCCTTTCTGAGAAATAATTTCCCAGATTCAATTCAACCACAAATGACGTATCAAAGTAAATCCCATTTTAAATCCCACTGTGGCACTTACTTTGGGAATTTACAGAATCGATTTTCCATTCAAGGAAAATAAAAAAACTCTTGACATTCTAAAAAAAATGTAATATCATATATCTTGCTTGTGCTTCCGTGGCTCAGTCGGTAGAGCGATTGATTCGTAATCAATAGGTCACCGGTTCGAATCCGGTCGGGAGCTTCTGGCGATGAGAAGGCGAATCTACTTTGGCGGGAGATTCGCCTTCTTTATTATAATTATTAGGAAAGTCCGCTGCGAGGCGGAAAGGCAGCACTCGCTGCAGCCCCCTCGCGAGTGCAACTTGCATAAGTTGCTGCGTTTCTTGCATAGCTTGCCATCGTCCGCACAATACCTTGCAATTGCTAAGTTTCATGGTATACTAAAACAATAGCATAACACCTAAACAACAAGATGGATAAAGACCTGGCTGGCTGCCAGGGACTATAACCATAAATATATTGAAGTAGAATGGAGAGGTGTACAACGATGGAAACATTTATGGGTCCTGATTTTTTGCTCAAAACCCCAACAGCAAGAAGACTGTACCATGAATATGCGGAGAAGCTGCCGATCTATGATTACCATTGTCATATCAACCCTCAAGAGATCTGGGAAAATAAACGCTATGAGAATATAACCCAGGTGTGGCTGTATGGCGATCACTATAAATGGCGAATCATGAGAGCAATGGGGATCGATGAAAAGTATATTACAGGGGATGCGTCCGACTATGACAAGTTTGTGGCCTACGCCAAGGCGCTGTCCTATGCCATCGGCAATCCGCTGTATCACTGGTCCCATCTGGAGCTCAAACGGTACTTTGGCATCGAAGAGACGCTGTCGGAGAAAACCGCTCCCGTGATCTGGGAGAAAGCCAACGCAGCGCTTCAAAACTTAAGCTGCCGGGATTTGATTGCCATGTCCAATGTGGATCTGATCGCGACCACGGATGAACCCATCAGCAATCTGGAATATCATCAGAAGATCCGGCAGGAGGGAGCGCTCCACGCGAAAGTCGTCCCAGCTTTCCGTCCTGACAAGATTGTAGAACTGACGAATGCTGGATTTGCGGAGTATATTGCATCGCTGTCGGATGTGTGTCAGATGCCGGTCTCGAACTTGGCGGAGCTAAAACAGGCATTGCTTGCGCGAATCGCGTATTTCCATGAAAATGGAGGCCGGATCGCGGACCACGGGTTGGACTATGCACCTTATGCCGAAGCTTCGGCGGAGACGGTGGATGGGATTTTCCAAAGAGCTCTGCGGGGGGAAGTTCTGACGAATGCGGAACGGGATCAATACCGGACGCATCTCCTGGTGTTCTTTGGGGAGGAATACGCCACGCGCGGTTGGGTCATGCAGCTGCATATGGCCGCGATTCGCAATAACAACAGCAAGCTATTCCAGGATAAGGGACCGGACGTGGGAAATGATGCCATTCTGGATGTCCATCTGGCCGCCGGCCTTGCGGGGCTTATGGATGCCATGGCGAAGGACGGCGCGCTGCCAAAGACGATCCTATATAGCTTGAATCCAAACCACAACTATTCGCTGTTGACCATCGGCGGCTGTTTTGCAGGGGAGATTCCGGGAAAGATACAGTTGGGCTCTGCCTGGTGGTTCAATGATCATATCGACGGTATGCGCGAGCAGATGCGGACGGTCGCCAATGTGGGGGTTTTGGGAAAGTTTATCGGTATGCTGACAGACTCCCGCAGCTTCCTCTCCTATTTCCGACACGAATATTTCCGCCGGCTAGTCTGCGATTTAGTAGGCGATTGGGTTGAGAATGGCGAGTATCCGGACGATGAGGAGATGCTAAAAGAAATCGTCGAGGGCATCTGCTATCGGAATGCAGTCGAATATTTTGGGATTGCGCTGTAGAGTATTGGCAAGTTGAACAGACTATGATAGGGACGAGTAGGAGGAATTTTCCGGTTTAGCGCTGCTAACCGTGAAATAAGCCTCATATTCGTCCTTTATTATGCAATTTTGATGATAAAAATTGAAAAAATCGACGAAAAAAAGCAAAAAATTTTCCTATGCAGATTGACGGAAATCTCTTGAAGGATTTCATAAAATGGAGTACAATAGAAAAAGGGTAATTTTGATCATAGGAGGTACCGCATGCAGAAGAGAATTGTCTCTTCCCAGGAGGAGGGGCGCAGTCTCGGGCGATACTTGGAGAAACAGTTGCCCCGAGCTCCTAAGAGCCTTCTGTATAAGCTGTTAAGGACAAAGGCGGTCAAGGTAAACGGAAAACGAGTTCAGGATCCGAAATACTCCCTTTCCTCCGGCGATCAGGTAGAGATCTACCTGGCAGATGCTCGAATCGCGGAGCTTCAGGCATCGGACAGGACCTTGTACAATTCAGAACAAATCCTGAAGGGGATGTCCAAAGTACAAGTTTTATATGACGACGAGAATCTTACGATTTTTAACAAGCCAGCAGGCATGCTTTCGCAAAAGGATAGGGCAGACGCTATCTCTCTGACGGAGATCGGCGCCGCCATCATACGGCAAAACCAGGAAGATCTTGGCGGTTTCTGTCCAGGGGTGTGCAATCGTCTGGACAGAAATACAAGCGGCGCTGTCATTATGGCAAAGACGGTGCGCGCCGCACAGGCGGTCAATGAGATGATCCAGGAGGGAAAGATCCATAAATTTTATCTAGCCATCGTGGTCGGGGAGTGCGGCTGGAAAGATTCCAAACTGTTGACGCACTATTGGCGTAAGGACTCAAAGCGCAATACGGTTACGGTGTCCGACTTGCCAACGGGACTGCCGGATGAGGCGGTGGTACAATGCCGATGCCATGTGGAGCGGTGCTCGGAAGACCATACCCTATCACTTTTGCGTATCGAGCTGATCACCGGAAAAGGTCATCAGATTCGGGCGCAATTGGCGCACATGGGATATCCGATTCTTGGCGATCCCAAATATGGGGCTTCCATTGGGGGTTCCTCCATATCGGCCAGATTCCTTTCCGATTCCTCGCGGTCAGCCCAGATGCTTCACGCGCATCAGCTACACTTTACGGAGTGTCCACCACTGTTATCCGCCATGGAGGATGCCGTGGTGACGGCGCCACCGCCACAGGTCATGGATACAGTGCTAGCCGCATTTCATTGATTCAGAAAAGAGGTGGAGAAAATGTTTGAAGATATCCAATATAAAGAGATTTTTCAATTTTTTCAGGAGATTTCTCAAATCCCACACGGCTCCGGCAATGAGGAAGAACTGAGCAACTACGTAAAGGCTTTTGCTGAAGGACTGTCACTGGAGGTATATCAGGATGCCGCCTACAACCTATTGATTCGAAAACCTGGCTCTGCCGGAAGGGAGGCTGAGCCCTCGCTCTTGATACAGGGCCATTTGGACATGGTTTGTGAGAAGGATCATGGGAGTCCACATAATTTTGAGACAGATCCCATCGCCTTGAAGCTGGACGGCGATTGGCTTTTTGCCGATAGAACGACGCTGGGAGGGGACGATGGCATCGCGGTGGCTTACGCCATGGCCTTGATGAGCGATACAACCCATTCTTTGCCGCCGCTGGAGATCCTTCTCACCACAGGGGAGGAGACGGGCCTTCTCGGAGCAAACTACTTTGATACATCGCAAATCCGTTCAAAACGCATGATCAACCTGGATTCAGAAAAAGAAGGAACGGTGTTGATCAGCAGCGCAGGGGGAGCAAAGCTTCAGTTTCACACCCGTCTGACCCGTTCTGTGCAGCCGGACGGCTACATTCCCGTCACGGTGAGAATCTATGGGCTGAAGGGCGGACATTCCGGCGAGGATATCAATAAGAAGCGCGGGAATGCCAATAAATTGATGAGCCGGTATCTGTTTGGGTGGTACAACCACTGTCCCAATACCAGGCTCGTCTCCATCGATGGCGGCGTAAAGGACAATGCGATTCCCAGGGAATGTACTGCGAAGCTGTGGGTGCCGGGGGATCTGTCGGAGGAAGTGGAGCGCGGCTGTTGGTGGTTTGGAGAGGACTTGGCAAAGGAATTTGGCGGCACCGATTCCCAGGCCAAGATCGCGCTGGAATGGGCGGACATTGCCAGAGATCCGGAAGGCTGGTCGCTGGAGCCGTGCAGCAATGAGGATACGGGGCGGATCTTGAGCTTTTTGAATTTGGCGCCTGACGGAGTTCAGAATATGAGCCATGTCATTGAGGGGTTGGTGGAAACCTCCTGCAATTTGGGTATCCTTCGAACTGACGAGGACATCTGGACGGGAGTGGTGTCACTCCGGGGATCTCAGCGGGATCAGCTGCTGGCCATGAAAGAAAAATTCTATATTCTCTCGGGCATGAATCAGATTGAAATGCAGGTCTTCAGCGAATATCCCGGATGGGAATATCGGGAGGAGTCGGCGCTTCGTCAGCGCTACTGTGCGGTCTATCAGCGCTTATTTGGAAAAGAAGCGGGGATGGAGGCGATCCATGCCGGCCTGGAATGTGGAATCTTTGCGAAGGCGATTCCCGATCTGGATATCATCTCCATCGGGCCGGATATCGTCGATATCCATTCCCCCAGCGAGCGCATGAGCGTCTCGTCGGTTCAGCGGACATGGGAGCTTTTGTTGGCAATGCTGGAACAGGAGGAGAGTGCAACCGTCGTCGAGCGCACGTAAAAGAAAGGTCCGTCATCCCATGGCGAAGGCATGGGAGAACGGACCTTTTCCATCGGAAGAGGTTTACTGGAGCGTAACTTTGTGATACACTTTTTTCCCTTTTTGGAGAAGGAGGGTGCGATCCTGGTCAAATAAGGACAGTGAGACCGGCATGTCGATGGACTCAATTTTCTGCCCAGCGGCCTTGACGCCGCCCTGGGAGATGAGGCGCCGTCCCTCGGATCGGGTGGCGGCCAATCCGGTTTTAACCAGCAGTCCGATGATATCGAGATCATTCAGCTCTGCCTCTGTCAGCGCAGTTGCCGGCATTGCACTGTCGTCAGCGCCGGCTCCCATAAACAGGCTCTTCGCCGCCGCCTGAGCCTTATCCGCTTCCTCCTTTCCATGGACGATTTTGGTGATTTCGTATGCCAAAACTTCCTTTGCCGTGTTAATCTGAGAATCTTGTAGATTGCTGAGCCTGTGAACTTCCTCCATGGGAAGAAAAGTCAAGAGCCCCAGACATTTTCCTACGTTGGCATCCTCGACGTTGCGCCAATACTGATAGAAATCGTAGGGGGACGTCTTGTCAGGATCGAGCCAGAGCGCGCCTTTTTCGGTTTTTCCCATTTTTTTGCCTTCGCTGGTGGTCAGCAGGGTGAAGGTCAGGCCGTATGCCGGTTTATTGAGCTTGCGGCGGATCAGCTCAACACCGCCTATAATGTTGGACCACTGGTCATTTCCGCCGAGTTGGAGGCAGCATCCATATTTTTCCTGCAACACGTAGAAATCGTAGGACTGCATCAACATATAGTTAAACTCAAGAAATGTCAATCCCTTCTCCATCCGCGCTTTGTAGCATTCCGCCGTGAGCATCCGGTTTACGGAGAAGTGAACGCCGACCTCCCGCAAGAAGGTGACATAGTTTAAATCCAACAGCCAATCCGCATTGTTCTCCAGGATCGCCTTTCCATCTGAAAAATCAATATACTTAGACAATTGCTGTTTGAAATGCATGGCATTGTCGTCTACCTGCTCACGAGTCAGCATTTTGCGCATGTCGCTTTTGCCCGTGGGATCTCCGATCAGCGTGGTTCCACCTCCCAGCAGTGCGATGGGGCGATGCCCCGCCTGCTGCATATGCATCATGGCCATGACCGTCAGAAAATGTCCCGCTGTAAGACTGTCAGCTGTAGCGTCAAACCCGATGTAGAATGTGGTGGGCCCTTGCCCCAGCACCTCACGAATCTCCTCCGGGTGAGTCGCCTGCTGGATAAAGCCGCGCTCCTCTAAGATATCGTATACGTTTTTCACTTTTGTTTCCTCCCGTTTTTCAACAAAATCGCGGTTTTCCCGCGCACAGTCTGGTCGGCACCGCTTATGCTTTATAGTAGCATAGTTTGCGGCATTTCGCAAGCGTTATCAGGGCGAAACCGAGGAAAACGCATTTTTACAGGCTAAAATCCCCGAAGCGGGAACCACTTCGGGGACATGATGGATGACAACCCTAACTACGAGACGAGATATTGCTGTACGGAATCAGGCAGTTCTTCCGGTGCACAGCACATGCTGATGACAAAATTGACGTTGTATCTGGTGGCGACCATATCCACTTTATGTAAAAGCGCGTCCACCTTGTCGGGATTCACCTTTGCATTTTTTAGGAGACCGTCGATAAAGACTGTCGCAATGTCATAGTCCTGGGATAAGATCCCGCAAACAAATCCAAAGAATTCCGATGTCGACTCCAAGGGATACTCATCTGGCTTGATAAGCCGGATCTGATGGCTTAAATGATAGATGTGGCTGTTATCCGCATCCACATATACGATATGTCCATCCGTCACCTTGGTTAGGTCGTTTGCCATGTCGATAAGATTCTTGGTCTTACCGGCGCCTTCCCTGCCTGCAATGATTTGAATCATGTCAATCTCCTCCTATCGATTTGTAGGGTTATGATGTGAACTTACGGCTGGTTCAAACACCGAACGTATCCGTACTTACTAATATACATTCGTCAAGGTTTCTAAATTTCCTTTTTTATTTCTAAAAATATTTGACGTTTTTTATCCTAAAGAAAAATCCGCCGTGAGGCGGACATGAAAGCGAAAATTCTTTCACAGTAAGAAAAGTCCTTGGTTAAAGTAACCCAAGGACTTTCCATTGGTTCGTTAATTGTTGCGGTCTGCAGGAATGCGAATACGCCCAAAGAGGCTGATACAGTACAAGCCGGCCAAACCAACCAAAGCATAGATGACGCGCGCAACCCAATTGAAACCAAAGATAGCTTCGACGAGGTTAAAATTGAAAAATCCAATCAACCCCCAATTGACAGCGCCGATGATAACCAGTATCAGACAGATTACATCAAATGGCTTCGTGTTCATGAAATGGTTCCTCCTTCTGAAAGTACTTGCCTTTCATAAATAGGATTACACATAGATTCGATTTTATACCTTTGAAAAACGTATTCATTTGAAGAAAGGGGAAATTTCTATGCAGATCTACTACCGCTATTCCGATTTTCTCAAAAAAAAATATGGAGAAAAAGTATATAAACTTCCTGTCAATGTCCCCGGAACGTGCCCAAATCGAGATGGAACCATCAGCACAGGCGGCTGCACTTTCTGTGGCGAACAGGGCGCTGGCCATGAGGCGCTGAGTTCGTCCATTCCTATCGAAGAGCAGCTACAATTGGAAAAATCCATAATCACTGAGCGATACAAGGCCAAGAAATTTATCGCATATTTTCAAAATTATACAGGGACGTATCGGCCCTCAGTGGAACTCTATGAGATGCTGATCCAAGCATGTCAGCCTGACATTGTGGAGATCGCGGTGGCGACAAGGCCGGATTGTCTTGAGGTGCAGCATTTGGAGATCTTTCGCCGGATACAGCGTGAAAAAAATGTTGCCATCACCATTGAACTGGGATTGCAGAGCGCCAACGATGAGACGCTGCGGCGCATCAATCGAGGGCATGACACCGCATGTTACCGGCGTGCCATGGAGACAATCGCTGACTACGGGTTTTCTGTGTGTACCCATATGATTCTAAATCTTCCCTACGATCAAATGGAGGATGTGGTGGCTGGGGCTAAGCTTTTGCGGGAAACAGGCTCACAGCAGGTAAAGCTCCATTCCCTATATCTAGTGAAAGGGACGAAGATGGCGAAGGATTTTGAAAACGGCTGTTTGGAAATGATTTCCTGTGAAGACTATATGGAGCGAGTTATGGTCTTTTTGGAGCATCTCCCTGAGGACGTGGCAGTTCAACGGCTGCTGGGGAGAGCGCCAGCGACGGATACGATTTTTGCAAATTGGGGGCGGAGCTGGTGGAGTATCCAGGACGAGATTGAGAGGAAAATGTTGGAGCAAGGGCGATACCAAGGGCGCTGTGTCGGGAAAATCCTTTAGCCAGCGAAAAAAGCTGTTAAAACCATAACGATCCTTGAACTTTTGGGTAAAATAGTTTACAATAGTACAGGTTAGACTGAGTTGGCAAACCATATGGCAGGTTTGCCACTTTCGCGTATTGATTGGTGCCCGTATGTAGACTACAATATTGGAGGTAGGAGAATGAGCCAGTTTTCTGGAGCATTGCGAACGTTTAAGGGTGGAATCCATCCTCCGGACAGCAAGAAAATTACGGAGGGGAAACCCATTGAGGATTATTTGGACCCACAGATGGATTTAGTATTTCCTATGCAGCAGCACATCGGCGCCCCTTGTAAGCCGTTGGTAAAAAAAGGAGACCGGATTCTCAGGGGCCAGTGCATCGGCGAAGCGGCGGGCTTTGTTTCTTCCCCCATCCATTCCAGCGTCTCCGGAGTGGTGAAAGATGTGAAACCCATGCTACATATTAACGGATCGAAAGTCATGTCCGTTGTGGTTGAGAACGACCATCAATATGAGGAGGCCCCGGAGCTGGCTGTTCGATATGAGTATACAGCCATGAAGCGGGAAGAGATTGTGGAGCGAATTCGCCAGGCTGGTATTGTGGGAATGGGGGGCGCCGGATTCCCGGCCCATGTGAAGCTGTCGCCGGGACCTGACAAGAAAATCGATACGATCATTGTCAACGGCGCGGAGTGCGAACCATTTCTCTCCTCCGACTACCGGGTTATGATCGAAGCCCCTGAAAAGGTGGTCGAAGGGCTCAAGATTTTGTTGACTCTGTTCCCCGAGGCCAAAGGATACATCGGAATCGAGAATAATAAGCCGAAGTCCATTGAGCTGTTGATGGATCTGACGAAGGAGATTCCAAATGTGTCCGTCGTCCCGCTTCTGACAAAATATCCCCAGGGAGGGGAGAAACAGCTCATCAACGCCGTCACGGGTAGGCAGGTTCCCTCTGGCGGGCTGCCGGCGGATGCGGGTTGTATTGTACATAATATCGATACGGTCGTGGCGATCTACTATGCCCTGGTGGAGAGCTTACCGCTGATGCGCCGGATTGTGACGGTAGCCGGTGGCGCCATCAGGGAAGCGAAGAACTTTCGTGTCCGAATCGGAACCAATATTCAGGAATTGATCCAGGCTGCCGGTGGATTTGTGACAGAGCCTTACAAGATTCTCAACGGCGGTCCGATGATGGGGATGCCGCTATATTCCACTGACGTGCCGGTGCTGAAGGGCACCTCCGCCCTATTATTTTTTAATGAAGAAGAAGCGTTCATCCCAGAGGAATCGCAATGCATACGGTGTGGAAAATGCATCGAGGCCTGTCCCATCCATCTTCTCCCCTATGAGTTGAATCATTTGGCCTTGCGCAGGGATTGGGAGGGGTTTGAGAGAATGCATGGGATGGATTGTATTGAGTGTGGATCCTGCTGTTATGTCTGTCCGGCCAAGAGGCATCTGACCCAGACGTTCAAAGCAGGAAAGCAAATTGTCGCGGCAAACCGCAAAAAGAAAGGGTAGGAGGACGAATATCATGGCGGACGATAAAGAAAAACACTTATATCATATATCCATCTCCCCCCATATTCGCGCGCCGTATTCCACGGGCTCGATCATGCGGGACGTCATCTTTTCTCTGATCCCGATTTTGATATTTGCGACACTGTACTTCGGGCCGAGAGCGCTCCTGGTTACAGTCTTAAGCGTGGCGTCAGCCGTTCTGTCGGAGTTTCTCTGGCAGAAATTGACGAAAACGCCTGTCACCATTGGAGATTACAGCGCGGCCGTGACGGGGCTTCTCTTAGCTTTCAACCTTCCGGTCGGCGTGCCGCTCTGGATTCCGGTCATCGGTTCCGCTTTCGCAATCCTGATTGTCAAACAGATGTTTGGCGGAATCGGTCAGAATTTTGTCAATCCGGCGCTGGCAGCTCGATGCTTTCTGCTGGTGGCCTGGGCTGCGCCCATGACGAATTTTACCGTCGATGGCATTACCAGCGCCACGCCGCTGGGGATCACAGACCCTGCCGGCTTGCCCTCGATTATGAGTTGCTTCCTTGGTACGATCCCCGGCTGCATCGGGGAGACGTCCGCCCTGTTGATTCTGCTGGGTGGGGGCTATCTCCTTGCCCGCAAGGTCATCGATTATATTATTCCCGTATCTTTTATTGCGACCACCGTACTGCTGACGTATCTATTCGGCGGAGACGGTTTTTATCAAATGTTTACAGGAGGTCTGATGTTGGGCGCCTTCTACATGGCCACAGATTATACCACATCTCCCATGACGAAGAAGGGCAAATGGATTATGGGGATCGGCTGCGGACTGTTGACGGCGATTATTCGCCGGTTTGGCGGGTATCCGGAGGGCGTCTCGTTTTCGATCTTGCTCATGAACCTTTGCGTTCCCCTGATCGACCGCTTTACAGTTCCTAAGATCTACGGGGAGGTGAAGAAGCATGCAAAATGATGGACACAAGATGTCCGCCATGTCCAAGGTGACAGGGCTTTTAAAGAATGATCTGGTCCGCCTGGGGGCAATCCTATTTTTGATCACGGCCATCGCTGGCTGTTGCCTTGGTTTTGTCTATGAATCCACAAAGGACGTCATCGCGGATAAGAAGGAAGAAGTCAACCAAAGGGCTTACGCAAAGGTTTTGCCAGACGCAGGTGTGCTGACGAAGCTGGAGGTCCAGCCGGACCAGAAAGCCGTCCTGGAGGTCTACAGGGCAGAGAACGGCGGTGTTGCCATGAAAGTAATGGGAACCGGGTACGGTGGCGATATGGAGATGGCAGTCGGTATCGATGCCGATGGCAATGTGACAGGGGTATCGATCATCAGCCACGGGGAGACGCCAGGGCTGGGGGCAAAGGCGACGGAGGCCGATTTTATCGACCAGTATTCCGGGAAAAATGCGAAGGAGACGCTGACCGTTGTTAAGGGGGACGCGGCGGAGAATGAGATCTCTGCCATATCGGGCGCGACGATCACATCGAGAGGCGTCACCGAGGGCGTAAATGAAGCATTACAGTATTATACAGTGTATCTGAAGGAGGGAAACTAGATGTCCACGCTGCTGTCGAACTTAAAAAAGGGAATTCTCGATGAGAATCCTACCTTTGTTCAAGTGTTAGGCATGTGTCCCACCCTAGCCGTGACCACATCGGCAATCAACGGTCTCGGCATGGGGCTGTCTGTGACCGCGGTCCTGATGGGTTCGAATCTTGTTATCTCTCTGCTTCGCAAAGTGATCCCTGATAAAATTCGAATCCCGGCTTTTGTCGTCATCATCGCCACCTTTGTCACGGTCATCGATCTTCTCCTACAAGCCTTCTTCTATGATACCTTGTATCAATCTCTCGGCCTCTATATCCCCTTGATTGTTGTCAACTGTATTATTCTTGGCCGGGCAGAGGCCTATGCCTCCAAAAATCCGCCTCTGGCGTCGGTTTTTGATGGCCTGGGCATGGGATTAGGATTCACCATTGCCTTAACCGTGTTGGGGGTCATCCGCGAACTGTTAGGCGCGGGCTCCTTTTTCGGGATGAAAATCACGCCGGCTTCCTTTCAACCTGCCGTCATTATGATCATGGCCCCAGGGGGATTCCTTGTCCTTGGAATCCTACTCGCCATCTTTAATCACCTGAGATCCCGCCGAGAGACAAAAGCAGGTGAGCGCGCTGCGGAAAAGGAGGAGTAAGGAATGCCTACATTACTGGTCATCATAGTCAGCTCTGTCTTTGTCAACAATTTTGTGTTATCCCGATTTTTAGGGATTTGCCCTTTTCTCGGCGTTTCGAAAAAGATTGAGACGGCGCTGGGAATGGGAATGGCTGTCACCTTTGTCATGACGCTGGCGTCGGCGTTTTCGTATATGGTGTATAACTGGATTTTAGTGCCAACGCAGAAAGAATATCTATACACCATCGCCTTCATTCTCGTCATCGCATCCCTGGTACAGTTTGTGGAGATGGTCATTCAAAAGGTGAGTCCTTCGCTGTATTCGGCATTGGGAGTGTATCTGCCCCTGATCACGACGAACTGTGCGGTGCTGGGTGTGGCCGTGATCAACATGCAGTCAAAGTACACCTTATTAGAGAGTGTTGTCAGCGGATTTTCTGCCGCCATTGGCTTTACCATGGGAATCGTTCTCTTTGCCGGTATCCGGGAGAGGACGCAGCATAATAAGATTCTGAAGGCGTTTGAGGGCTTTCCCATCGCGCTGATCACAGCGGGGCTGATGGCGATTGCATTTCTGGGATTTCAGGGACTGATATAGGAGGGGAGTCGCGTCATGTTTGTCAATGTATTAATCCCGATTCTTATATTGGGAGTGCTGGGATTGATTTTTGGAGTCGTCCTGGGTTTCGCCGCAAAGAAATTTGCAGTCAAGCAGGATGAACGGATCCCGCAGCTTCGCGGCTGTCTGCCAGGTGCTAACTGCGGCGGCTGTGGGTATGCCGGCTGTGATGCCTACGCCAGGGCGATTGTGGAAGATAGCGCCTCCTTGGATGCATGTCCTGTTGGCGGTGCGTCTGTATCAGCGCAGTTGGCACAGGTTATGGGAGTGGAGGTGACGCAAAAAGAGAAGATGGTTGCCTTCGTTCAGTGCAGTGGAACCTTCGATGTCGCCTATCAAAAGCTGGCCTACAGCGGCATCAAAAGTTGCATAGAGGCTTCCGTGATTCCAGGCAAAGGCCCTAAATCCTGTGAATATGGCTGTTTGGGCTTTGGATGCTGCGTTGATGTCTGCCAATTCGATGCCGTCCATGTGACGAATGGCATCGCGAAAGTTGACGAATCCAAATGTGTTGGATGCGGCGCTTGCGTGTCGGCCTGTCCCAAAAATGTTATACGGCTGATCCCACAATCCCAGAGAGTGCGGGTTGCCTGTTCTGGACAGGACCGCGGCCGGGACGTGAAGGCGCTGTGCCAGGCAGGATGTCTTGGCTGCACCTTGTGTGTCAAAACCTGTCCCTCCGGAGCCATTGCCATGGAAGGAAACGTAGCCCGCATTGATGCCTCTCTGTGTACTCAATGTGGACTTTGCATGGAGAAATGTCCGTCTAACGTCATTGCCCGGTGTTGAGGATTGTGAACGAAACTTGTGCTGAGTGTGGTAACCGGAAGATCCCGTATCTTCCGGTTTTCTGCATAGTGCCTTGACTTTTGTTATGGGTTAGGGCGAAATTCATCGTGGGCTTTCATATAGCTGGCGGGAGACAGGCCAGTCATTGTTTTGAAGAATCGGCTGAAGGCGTAGATGGACGGGAACGACAGGAGGAATGCTGTTTTTGTGACAGAGTGAGTCTGTAGGAGAAGCTCCTTAGCTGCGTTCACCCGAACGTGATGATAGTATTGAATCACCGGTATGCCGTAGGTCGCTCGAAATTTTTTGGATAGATAATATTTATCGTAATGAAATTGGAGCGCTAAAGATTCTAGGGAGATGGCATTGGCGCAGTTGTTGTCGATGTACTCTTTGATAAAACGGATATCTGACACATCCGAGGAGGCCTCATCAAGTTCCATGTCCGGCAGATTTTCTTTTAAGATATACTGCAAAAGTTGAATGAATTTCGCGCGGTAGGCCAGGGGATACAAACTCTTTTTTGACGCAAAAATGTCAAGGATATCAAAAAAAAGCCACTTAAAATAGTCTAGGTCTGGGATGTGGAGCAGAGGTGTGGACAGGGCTTCCCCCTGAAATAGATCTGGGCGGATCATCCGCAATTCCTCCGGTGTAAATCCATCCCGATTTTTGTAGGAGACATACACTTGTTCGCTGTACTCGTCATACCACATATCAAAGTGAATATGGGGCTGTGATATGGGAATGTCTCCGACGCTGTGGATCTCATGCTGCTGATTCGGACGCAGCAAAATAATGTCGGAGGGGTTACACCGATACTGGCATCCATCTACGGTAAGATCCCAGCTGCCTTGCTCCAGCAGAATCAGCTCATAGTCAAAAATAATTCGCTGCCGCAGGGTAAAGGGGACTTTAAGATTCGAGCGCATGGCCACTCGGATATAGGGAGCGATCACATTTAGATTCATCAGAAGCTTTCTTCCTTCTTTGCAAGAATTGATAAATAGCAGCACAAAATATGGTATTTATTATACCACGGGTTCCGTATAAAATAAAGGAAAACTGTGAAGGAGGAATACGAAATGGTAAATGGCTTGGGAAGTTCACTGCACAATATTGCCCGGCTCTCCACGGCGAAGTCCAGGTCGATCAGCGCGGAAAATTTTAAGGGGGAGAAGGGCGGCGGCGGTAGGGCCGTGCCCGAAGAGGGCACTGGCAGTGCCCGCGATCTGGGGGTTGGCTGGAAAGTATCGCCCTGTATCCATATTGAACCGGGAGAAACGGCGGAGTTGGCGGATATTGAAGGTCCTGGGGTTATCAAACATATCTGGATTGTAGAATCCCTGCAGAGGGATCGAACCCTTATCCTCCGCACCTATTGGGATGGAAATGATAAACCGTCCATCGAGACGCCGCTGGGTGATTTTTTCGGAAGCTCAGATTCCAGCCACTGCGTTCCCTATTCCTCGCTGGCGGTCTGCGTCAATCCAAAGGGAGCCTTCAACTGCTACTGGGAAATGCCTTTTCACAAACATTGCCGGATGACGCTGGAGAACATCTATACAGAGCGCATTACTGTCTTTTATCAGATTGATTATATTCTCACAGATCTGCCCGAGGACTGCGCCTATTTCCACGCTCAATTTCGAAGAGTCAATCCGCTTCCCTATAAAGAGGTGTATACGATTTTGGATGATGTCCACGGAAAAGGACAGTATGTTGGGACATATCTTTATTGGGGCGTTAACAATAATGGTTGGTGGGGGGAAGGGGAAATCAAGTTCTATCTTGATGGCGATACGGACTACCCAACCATCTGCGGAACAGGGACGGAAGATTATTTTTGTGGCGCCTACAACTTTGATATTGGAGGGCAGTACACAGAGTTCACTACGCCATACAGTGGCCTACATAAGGTTCAGCGGCCCGATGGAACCTATCAATCGCAGCAGCGTTTTTCCCTATATCGCTGGCATATCTGTGATCCTGTCTATTTTGACGAGGATATCCGTGTCACGATCCAGGCGCTGGGCTGGCGCAGCGGCGGCCGGTATTTGCCCTTGCAGGATGATATATCCTCAGTGGCATTCTGGTATCAGGATCGGGTCAATGCAACATTCCCATCTCTGCCGGACCGGGATTACCTGGAGATAATTTAGAGCTTCGTAAAGATTCCAAATTATCAGATATTTTGAGGAGGTTATTGGATAGTTTGGCGGTTGCCAAAAGTCGAAAGGAGTCGTATAATATAGAAATCAGCGTCTGCGAATAACAGGCATGCGATATAAAATCGATTTGATCTTAGAAAGGAATCGAATGACAAGTGGGACAAAAATCGTATGAAATGGATATGTGCAGCGGGCCTCTTTTAGGTAAAATGATTCTTTTCGCACTGCCGTTGATGGTATCGAGTATTTTGCAACTTCTATTCAATGCGGCGGATATTATAGTTGTCGGGAAGTTTGCCGGAAATCAGGCTCTGGCAGCCGTCGGCTCCACTGGAGCTCTAATCAATTTGATTGTCAATCTATTCATCGGATTATCTGTTGGAACCAACGTTTTGGTTGCCCGATACTATGGGGCGCATCAGGGGGAGGATCTGAGCGAGACAATCCACACGTCGATCTTAGCTAGCGTTATCGGCGGAGCGATTTTGGTTGTGATCGGTCTCGTTGTGGCGGAGCCGCTTTTACATCTGATGGGAACACCGGACGACGTAATCGAGCAGTCATCCCTCTACATGCGGATATACTTTATCGGTATGCCGGTCAATATGTTGTATAATTTTGGAAGCGCCATACTTCGGGCTGTGGGCGATACGAAGCGCCCCCTATATTTTCTGCTTGTCGCAGGTGTCATCAATGTTGTCTTGAATTTGATTTTTGTTATCGTCTTTTCTATGGGGGTGGCAGGGGTTGCAACGGCGACCATCATCTCCCAGGCCATATCCGCTCTGCTGATCGTATACTGTCTGATTCGGAGTCAAGGGCTCTATCAACTGCATCTCAAAAAGCTGCGGATCCATATGGACAAGTTAGGGAAGATGGTGAGAATCGGTCTGCCAGCCGGTATGCAGGGCGCAATTTTTTCGATATCCAATGTTCTAATCCAATCCTCAATCAATTCTTTTGGCTCCACTGTCATGGCTGGAAATACGGCGGCCTCCAATATTGAGGGATTTGTCTATGTCTCCATGAATGCGGTGCATCAGACGACCCTCAGCTTTACAAGTCAGAATTTGGGCGCAAAACAATATAAGCGGATTGAGAAGGTTCTTCTGCTCAGTCTGGCGCTGGTGACCGTTATCGGCGTTGCCCTGGGGGGTGGCGCATATCTGCTGGGCAATACGCTGTTGAGGATCTATTCCACGGATGCGGAGATCATTCACTATGGGATGTTGCGGATGGCCTATGTCTGCGTTCCCTATTTCCTGTGCGGCGTGATGGAGGTTATGGTTGGAAGTCTGCGGGGATTGGGATACTCGATTATGCCGATGATCGTTTCCCTGGCTGGCGCCTGTGGACTTCGAATCCTTTGGCTCTATACCCTGTTTGCCATGGACCCCACGCTTCCGATGCTGTACATCTCCTATCCCGTTTCATGGTTTGTCACCGCGGCGGTCCATGGAATCTGTTATCTGGTAGTCCGAAGAAAATTTATACATAAGGAAGAGCCGGCGGCGCCGGCGGTAGAGTAGGGACAGCGCGCATAACTGCGCAGTAAATGAGTACAGGCATAGATACGGAAGATTCGTAAAAGCATGGGAATGACGCAATATCAGTTTGGAAAAATACATGGCGTTACTGCCAGCGCCGTGAAAAGGTGGGAGAGCGGAAAAGTGAGGGTGACGAAAGGGACGTGGGAAAAGTTTACCAAGAAATGATTGACAACAAGCAACTGACACGCTATAATAGAGATGACCTATACAAAAGGGTATAGGTGTTGGAGATTGTTGTCAAGAACTTTGCAAAGATTTCTTTCGATATGTCTTTGAAAGCTTGACGGTCGGTCAGCAAGATGCTTACTGTAATCCATATACACAAGTAAATGTTGATTCGACTTCCCTCCCAGATTATTATAACATAATCTATGATTGGGCGATTTTGGGTAGTTGGCATTCCAACACAAGTTTACTTCGGTAAAAAAGTGAATACCATGTTTGAAAGTATACCTGCTAGCTGAGGAACACTACCCTCCGTACTAGTGGGTATTGCGCTATTTAGGAGAAATATTTATGGAGCTAAGCGAATGGAAAAGCAAAAATGCCTCGCCAAAGTATTATTCCCATTTTGATAAAAGAGTACCATTAAAATATGTTTGGGATTACATATCTACTCCTAGCATGGTTCAACATCATGGTTTTTATCCTTTCATTCATTACCAGCAAAAATTTAATAAATACAGCAAGAAAAACGGTGTAAAGCCCAAAACAAGAGATTTGTGCTATGCGGCACACATAGACCGTTATATCTATGCTTACTATGCTTATTTGCTAAACGAACAATATAACCAGCGAGTAATAGCTGATAAAATATCAGATTCCGCAGTTGCTTACCGCACTGATTTACATAAAAGCAACGTTCACTTTTCTAAAATCGCTTTTGATTATATCCGCAGTCATACCCCATGTTATATAGTTGTAGGTGACTTCACACATTTTTTTGATAGGCTCGACCACAAATATCTAAAAAGACAATTATGCAACTTATTAGAGTGCAATTCGCTTCCAAGTGATTACTACGCAATATTTAAAAACATTACTAAATATTCGACTTGGAACTTGGAAAGTCTTTTGTCTTTAAATAATCTTCCTGATTCCAGATCGGGCATTAAAAAACTGAATAGTTATGAGCAGGTGTTGACACCTCAACAATTTAAACAGTATAAAATAGATAATGTTCTTCCGCATAATCAGTCTTACGGAATCCCACAAGGTTCACCGATAAGTGCGGTCTTATCAAATATTTATATGCTTGATTTTGATAAAGAGTTTAGAGAATATGTGGATACATTCTCGGGACTATATATGCGGTATAGTGACGATTTCATTGCTGTGTTTTCTCACACTCCTAACGGTCAATTTGCCGAGCAACTTCGGTGGATACAAAACTTAATTAAAAATACAAGCGGATTAGAATTGCAAGATGAAAAAACACAGTTATATTATTTTAGTAACTGTCGATTAACCAATATAAGTTCGGAATATTTAGAGGGTGTAGAAAAAGGAAAAAACATTTTAAATTACTTGGGATTCTCTTTTGATGGTCAAACTGTTACTATCAGGGATAAAACTTTGTCTAAATATTATTATAGAATGTATAAAAAGGCAAGGTTTATTGTTAAATCAAAACACTACACCAAAAACAAAAAACGTATAAGCAATAAAAATTTGTACATGCTTTATTCTCAAAAGGGGGCACATCAAGGTAATGGAAACTTTCTAACATATGTCCAACGTTCTGAAAAAATTTTTGGAAAACATGATAAAATCTCCCGTGGAACGAAAAATCACATGGCCAAAATCAAAAAATGTCTAAATGATGATAGCTCCATATAGAAAAAGACGGTCAAGCCTAATTAGCCTGACCGTCTAATTTTATGTATCTACTTGCCGTTCTTCAAATCGTCCTGAACGGATTTCAGCAACACCAGCTTTTGCTCTTTGGGACAAGGTAATTGCTTTATGTAACTTCTTACTGCCTCAACATGAACAGAAGCGACTTTACGTTCAAGTTCTTCAATCCCTTGCTTTATCTTGGGATAGTGGATAATCACATTCACACTGCAATACCTGCCCCCTCTCCTTATAAAGTATATGACGTACTGCTTGTACGGTATGTTATATATCCAACGAAGTTAAAATCTCTTCCAAAGGTTCAGGCAGTTCAGAATCAAGTGTTTCTGCTTCCTTGTACCTTTGAATATCGTCACCTACTGCAACAATCTTTTCATATAGTAGGTGCAGGGCATATTGTAGCAATTCGTTTTCGTCATCGTTCAGATAACCAAATTGCAGTAGCACTCTGCGTGTATAATTTAATTCTGCTGTTGTAGAATCAACATTTTTGTAAATGTCAGTAAAGTATGTATCGTTTGATTTCATGTAGTTTAACCTCTCTTTCATTTTGGGGCGGTTAGGGGCAAATGTTATACTTTTTATACTGTGTTTGGTTTTCGTACTTTAGAATGTATTATATTTGCCCCTTTTTGCCCCAATTCAATTACTGTTATATTTTGCTCCCATTTGTGACAAAGCATAGTTTGTACTATCGTACTCCTTGAACACCTCGTCTTTGATTTTTATCGGATAGTAGTAGTGTCCGTTGTTCTTTTGTACTTCAATTTCAAAGAACTCTTTTAACTGCTTTCCGATTTCTCGGTCCCGTTCAGGCAGTACGCGATTGGCATTACACCATAGCTTATACACCCGATTGAACTCTGACCGTTTTGTTTTATGCCCTACTGTGTAGCATTCGCAACAGTCGTTAACGAAAGTCAGAAGAGAATTGTTCTCTATGGAGTACTCTTTTCTTGCAACAATCATTTCAGAACTTTCAGAGAACTTATATCCTCGCTGTATTGCATTTTTAAGGCAATCTATTGCTATACTGGCTATGACATCTTTTTCGGACATCAGCTTATCTAACAGTCTTGGGTCTCTCTCCTCGTCTGGTATTATATTGTTACAGTAGATGATAACAAAACGAGAGTATACATGCTCTCCCCGATCACCTCTGAAATGTGGCAGTGCGTTCGCATTGAACCACAGCAGTCCATCATATCGAAAAGAAAATCCGTCTTTGCCTTTATACTCGGCAAAAAGACTATCTCCGCCCGTAAGGTTTTTGATAACCGCCATTTCGGATATTTCCACAGTTGACATATCACCACTTCCCGCAAGTCGCTTTAGATATAACTGTGCTGCTCCAAACCTTTCATTGATTTTCTTCATATCAATGGATATGCAATTTTCTCTGCCGAGCAAATTCATTGTAAGTTCTCGTAACTGTGTCTTGCCTGTGTTGCCAGCTCCTACTAATATCAGAAGTTTCTTAAATCTCCACCCCTTTACATTAGAGAGGATAGCCCCAATATATTCAAGCAGAAGAATGCCGTTCTGAAACGGAACAATATTTTCATTTGAATTGAAATCCGTTTCTTCTACATCAGGAAAATCAGTTGCAAACTCTTTCCATATACTTTCCCAGTCCTTATCATGTCGATACTCTACTGGCAGATATTCTTTTATAAGAGCTTTAAATTCTCTTTCTGAAAGTCGTTTATAAATGTTACCATTCAGTAGATAGATATTGCCAGCGTCAGTAATCTTTAATTTTAGATGTTCTTTCATGTGACAATAGAGCTTTTGTCTGTCAATCCTTATTTGACCGTTAAAATCCCTATAAATCCATGAATAATTTTTTATATCCATTTTTATTCCTCCAAATTTTTATTAGTTTTAGAAAATCGTATGCGCATTTCATTTTTCTGACTTTATTATATCACGTAAAATTTATTTCGAAACAATTTAGACTTGCGTTTCAATATGAGTTTTGCTATACTATAGTTGATTGTAGAGAAATTAAAATCAGTGGGAGGAACATATTATGGAAAACAAATATTCTGCTGAAAAAATAAAAAAGAATATCAACAACTTGAAAAAAAATCCATTAGAGAAACGTGCAGGCATAAGGCTATATTAGACAAAGATATTGCTAAAAAATTGAATATTTTGCCAAGCGCATACTGCAAACGGCTTAGCGGAGAATATCCTTTTTATGCTGAGGAACTTGTTAAAATTGCGGATTTCTTTGGGGTTTCCTGTGACGAAGTAATAACGGGAAAACCACCAGAGATAACTGCCGTTTATGATAATACTCCGTTAGACAAATCATCAATATCTTTTATAAACAAACTAAACTATGAATCACCAGACTGCATTGAATTATTAAATATCATTTTAAACAACAATGATAAAAACCACCTTAGAGAACGATTACTAAAAACCATATTGTATTACTGCTACGGCGATATTTTCAAAATTTCGTCTGTTTCAGATTCAACCCCGTCCGGCAGAGCAATGCTAAGTATGTGTACCGTCTTTGCTCAGATGGAGCGGGAAACGATTGCTGAACGTATCAAAGACAATATGCACGAACTTGCCAAATCTGGCAGATGGCTGGGCGGTACAACGCCGACAGGTTACAAAAGTACGCAGATTGTAGGAGGCGTAACGGTTGACGGGAAAGAGCGCAAGGCGTATAAGCTGGATATTGTAAAAGTCGAAGCCGAGCTTGTGCAGGATATTTTTGAAAAATTTCTTGAAACCAATTCACTCACCAAAACGGAAACCTATTTGCTTCAAAACCATATCAAAACCAAAAACGGCAAGGATTTTACCCGATTTTCCATCCGTTCCATTTTAGCCAATCCCGTTTACATGATTGCCGATATGCAAGCATGGAATTATTTTGAATCCATGGGCGTGGAAATCTATGCGGATAAATCGGATTTTGACGGCAAACATGGGGTAATCGCTTACAGCAAAACCATTCAAAAACCTGGTAAGGCGAATCAGATTAAAGATATGAACGAATGGATTATTGCGGTAGGAAAACATGAAGGTCTGATTTCGGGCAGGGATTGGGTAAAAGCGCAAGCTTCTCTAAAACAAAATCGCCCAAATCCTATCACAAGCCGAGAAGCAATGTAGCGTTGCTGTCGGGACTGTTGTTCTGCGGAAAATGCGGCGATTTTATGCGTCCTAAATTGTCTCAGCGATTGAACAAGGACGGAGAGCAAATCTACTCCTACCTTTGCCAGACCAAAGAAAAAAGCCGCAGACAAAACTGCGACGGCAAGAATCCAAACGGAAACGAGCTTGACAGAATGGTTTGTGAGCAAATCAAACTGCTGTCCGAAAATCATTCCGCATTCATCAAAGGCTTATCCACGGTAAAACGGGAATTTGAAGCCAACAGAGAAGATTTTAACGAACGTCTGCTTCATTTGCAAAAAGAACGGCAGGACAATGAAAAACAAATCAATGCACTGGTGACTGCTCTTGCTAAATCGGATGGTATGGCGGCATTCGATTACATCACCAATCAAATCAATGAACTGCACCGTAAAAACGACGGCATCCAAAAACAGATTGCGGATATTGAAAGCGTATCGAATCAATACAGCTATTCGGACAGCGAGTTTGAAATTTTAAAAGACTTGCTTGTTTCCTTTAGTAAATCGTTTGATACCATGTCGGTGGAACAGAAAAGAGCAGCGCTTCGCACCTTCATACGTAAAATCGTATGGGACGGTGAAAACGCCCACGTGATGCTTTTCGGAGACGTTGAGGAGAACATTGACATAAGCAGTTTTACAGAGCAAAACGGAGAGCCGCTAAGAGCGGATAGCGAATTCTATTAAAATGGACATTTGAAAATAAGATAGAAAACCGTTTGGGCTGCAAAACACCCGACGATTGCTATTCCTTTTTTTCATGTGAGGAATCTCCCTGCTTGGAGGAAGTTTATTTTGATCAGGGTATACAGTATATGGCCATGTATCTGCCTATCTGTTAATGCCATACATCCGTCTTGGCTGTTGAGCGTCAGGAGGGCGAATGCATTCTTTGCATCCGTTCTCTTTTTTTACCTGTGGGAGAGGTCTCACATTGCCATTGGCAAAGTCATCTCTCATTGTTTGAAATGATTGCCAGGTTGCCGGGAGCAACTAGCATTTGACAGAAGGAAGGGATCGGAGGTATAATTTTACTATACATATATGGATTTGAACGAGGAGTGGATTCGCAATGAAAAAGACGGGCAGCGGTCAGGGAAACAGGCGGATGCGATTCTGGATTTTAGGAGTTTTTTTGCCGTCCATTGGCTTTTTGCTCGTTCTTTGGGCAAAACAGTCGGAATGGGCCGCTGAGTATCTTTTTGCCAGGGGGCTCACGCGCATTTTGACGGTGCCTCTTACTTTTATCACCAATCTTGTTCCCTTTTCGGTTGCCGAGATCCTTCTGTACTGCCTTATTCTCATGATCCCCATAGGCCTTCTTGTATGCTGCATCCGTCCCCGTCTGAAAAAATGGAAACGATACGGTGCTTTGCTGCTATGTTTGGTTTTCTGGGGCTTTTTTCTATTTCAAACCCTCTTTGTCATTCAGTTCGGGCGCAGAAGCCTAGAGGCGATGTTGGATTACGATACAGAGGATATTACCGCGCAGGAACTGTATCAGACAGCCATGCCGCTACTGGCCCAGGCGAACAAGCTGTGCGACTGTATCTACTATACAGAGGAGGGGGACTCGCGATATCAGGAGGGAATGTCGAGGGAAGCGGGAAATCGCGCGCTGCTGCGACATTCCTATTCTGGTTTTTCAGCCGTTCAGGATTCCATGGGACTTCCTTTAGGAGGGATCAACGCGCGGCCGAAGGCTGTTTTGGCTTCGATTGGCATGTCCTACGCGGGGATTACAGGCATTTACATACCCTTTACCGGTGAATCCAACGTCAATATTTCAATCCCCACCTTTGACATCCCCGTTACGGCAGCCCATGAGATGGCCCACCAAAAGGGCTTTTCCAAGGAGGATGAAGCGAATTATATCGCCCTCTGTGTCTGTATGCAGGATACGGATCCCTACGTCCAGTATTCCGGTTATATCTGTGCCCTCCGATATGTATCCAATTCCCTGTATCGGGCGGATCAGGATCTGTATAACACGCTGATGTCCCAATTGGATGCCAGGATTCAGGGGGAATTCCGGTATTCGAATCAATGGTGGGCTAAGTTTGAGGGCAAGGTCAATGAGGTATCGACACAGATCAACAACACCTATCTGCAAGCCTCTGGCAGCCCTGGTGTTATAAGCTACGGCCTTGTTACGGAGCTATTGGTTGGGGAGTACCGCCAGAGCGGCGAGAGGTAGGCGGAGCACCGCAGTAGAGGCCTGGTATTCCGAAACTAAACGTTGCAAAAATGGAAAGGCTATGCTACAATATTGGGTAGCAAAGAAAAGAGGCTGAAACAACAATTGTGGAATTCAATGCCGTTGGGGCGGCGGAATGGAGGTAGGTATGAAACGAACGGATTACTTATCCTGGGACGAGTATTTCATGGGAATCGCCTTATTGGCGGGCCTTCGGAGTAAGGACCCAGGCACCCAGGTCGGCGCGTGTATTGTGAGTCAGAAGAATAAAATCCTTTCCATCGGTTACAATGGAATGCCCACAGGTTGCAGTGACGATGAGATGCCTTGGGATCGAGAGAATGAAAACCCTTTGCAGACGAAATACATGTATGTCTGCCACGCGGAGCTGAACGCGATTTTGAACAACGCTGGGGCATCCCTGCAAGGCGCGAAGCTCTATGTATCCCTATTCCCCTGCAATGACTGCGCGAAAGCGATTATCCAGAGCGGAATCAAAGAGGTGATCTACCAGTGTGACAAATACGCGGATATGCCTCCGTACATAGCTTCAAAACGGATGTTGGATATGGCGGGCGTTGCATACCGGCAGCTTCCCCACAGCGGTCGAACCGTGACGTTAGAGCTTTGAAGCGAGGCATTTCGGTATGATCATCAGTGCAAGCAGAAGGACGGATCTACCGTCCTTTTATTCTGAATGGTTTCTTCGCCGCCTTCGGGAGGGACTGGTGTTGACCCGCAATCCTGTCAACCCATCCCAGGTAACGGGAATTGCGCTCTCACCGGAAGTGGTGGACTGTATTGTGTTTTGGACAAAGGACCCGGCGAATCTGATGGATAAACTGGACGAGATTGACTCCATGGGGTACCGGTATCTTTTTCAGTTCACACTGACGCCTTACGGCAGAGAGCTCGAGCGAAATTTGCGGCCCAAACCTGAGATACTCCATACGTTTCTTCGCTTAAGCGACAGATTGGGCCCTAAACGAGTTCTATGGCGCTATGATCCCATCGTTCTGAATAAGGGGCTTGATATTTCCTATCATTTGAACCAGTTTGAACGCCTATGCCGTCAATTGGCGGCACATACGTGCCAATGTACCATAAGCTTCGTCGATTCCTACGATAAGCTGACGGGCCCTTTTCAGCGAGGAATCCTTCGAGAGCCTACATTTCAGGAACAGGAGCGGCTGGCTAAGGGATTTGCCGAGATCGCCTCATCCTTTGACTTGCCTTTGAAGGCCTGCGCAGAAAAGCATGATTTTTCTTCCTACGGCATTAGGCCGGCTTCCTGTATTGATCCGGGCATCTTGGAGGCTGTGTGCGGCTATCCTCTAAAAACAGAACCGGATGCTGGACAGCGCGAATATTGCGGATGTTGCCGCAGCATTGATATAGGCGCTTATAATACCTGCCGGAATGGCTGCGTGTATTGCTATGCGAATTACAACGAGAGGACTGTTCAAAAGAACAGTTCCCTCCACAGGCCATCCTCCTACCTGATGGTAGGAGAAATGTCGGCGGCGGATCACCTCTCGACACCGCCGGTCCGATCTTTGCGGAAAGAATTTGAACAGCTACCCATCGATTGAAGAGAATCTTACAAATTTTAAATAAATATGAAATCCTGATGAGGGTGTATACAAAAGGAAAAAACTGTGATAAAATAAGGCGGATGAGTAGTGATGAGGCTCTGGCAGACAGCACAATCTGGAAAACCAGAGTGTCGAATCCATCCTATCTGCTGTGAACGGAGGATACTTTTGGCGATACGTGGTAAAAACAATTGGACACTTTTTTTGTTTATCTTGGCAGGAATTGTGCTAGGCGGTTTTCTGGGCGAATGGCTGGGCTCATATGATTTCGGGCGCTGGCTGGCGTACGGAAAGTCCTTCGGCGTGGATACGATGACATTGAATCTTGGCATCCTTCAGCTGACATTTGGCCTGCAAATCAAGATCAACATCGCGTCCATTTTAGGAATCTTCATCGCGGTTCTGGTCCACCGCAAGATGTGAGGCGAGTCTGTGGAGACGTTTGTTTTGGCCTCCGGTTCTCCGAGGCGCCGGGAGCTTTTGGAGCGGCTGCAAGTGAAGTTCCGCGTCCAGGAAGCCGGCATCGTGGAGAGCTTTGTGGAGGGAGCGGCACCGGACAGAGTGGTCATGGAGCTGTCCTGGCGAAAGGCGGATGCCGTCGCTAAAAACATAGGGGACAGGGCGGTTGTCCTGGGCGCGGATACCGTCGTCGCCGTTGAAAACAAGATTTTGGGTAAACCGTCAAACGGAGAAGAGGCGCTTTCGATGTTAAAAGCGCTTCGAGGCAGGATTCATCATGTCTATACAGGTATAACCCTTTGTTTTCCTGTGAATACTACATATATCCAGGCCTATGAACGGACGGAGGTTTCCATGGCCATGGTGCCGGACGAGCTTCTGGAATGGTACGTGGCGACTGGCGAGCCGATGGACAAGGCAGGGGCATATGGAATTCAAGGAAAGGGTGCGCTTTTGGTCGATAGAATCCAGGGGGACTATTGGAATGTGGTGGGGCTTCCCTTATATAAGCTGGAACAGACCCTTCAGAGCACAGGACGCAGTCTACGCTGGTACATGGGGGCCTGAGGGCCTTTGCACATTTGTCCATCCAGGGGAAGCGAAGGGGCACAGCTGAGGTCATGCTTTCAGATCAATGGGGAAAGGATGAGTCTTAGTATGAACTCGAATAAACCACTGACAATGAAAGAATTGCCTTTGTCGGAACGGCCGTATGAGAAATTGGAGACGCTGGGCGCCTCGCAGTTGACTGACGCTGAACTTTTGGCCATCATTTTGAAGAGCGGTGCTTGCGGTGAAAAGGTGACAGACCTGGCAAAACGACTGTTGGCGTATGCAGAGCAGGAGCAGGAATCGGGTCAGCCTCTCTCCGACTTGCTTCGCATGAGTTCAGACCGGCTGTATCGCTTTCGGGGATTGGGCAGAGTCAAAGTCATTCAACTAAAGGCCCTTTTGGAGATTTCGGCTAGAATCGCGGCGTCGCAGGCGCGGGAACGCTTCTGCGCGGCCAACCCGGAGAGCGTAGCTGCCCTGTACATGCAGCAGATGCGCTTTCTGAGCAAAGAGGTGGTGAAAGCTGTCTTTTTGAATGGGCGCAATGAAATCATAACCGCGCAGGATATTTCACTTGGTACCGTTAATTTTTCCATCATTAGCGCTCGAGATATCTTTTTAGCCGCTCTAAAGCAGGAGGCTGTCAGCCTGATCATGCTTCACAATCATCCCAGCGGAGACCCGAGACCCAGCCGGTCCGATATTATCGCGACGAAACGGCTTAGAGAATGTGGCACTTTGCTGGAAATCCAATTGTGGGATCACATCATCATCGGCAATGGAAAATACTTTTCTATGAGAGAAGAAGGGTATATTACGTAATACATCCAGGAGGGAGCTTATTCAATGATATTTTCAAAAGATTTGGGGATCGATCTGGGAACCGCCAATACACTGGTATACCTGCGCGGCGAGGGAATCATTATCAACGAGCCATCGGTAGTGGCCTTCAATACAACGACAAAAGAAGTTATGGCGGTGGGGGAGGAAGCGAAGCGGATGATTGGCCGCACACCCGGGAATATCGTGGCCGTGCGCCCGATGAAGGATGGAGTGATCGCAGATTTCACTACGACAAAAGCGATGTTGCAGTATTTCATCCGGCGGGTCATCAAAAAAGGAATCGGCGGCAAGCCTCGAATCGTCATCTGTATCCCCTACGGTGTTACGGAGGTGGAACGGCGGGCGATTGTGGATGTCTCCATTCAAGCGGGGTCCAGCGAGAAAGGGACATTTCTCATTGAGGAGCCTATGGCGGCAGCCATCGGAGCCGGACTTCCTGTGGAGGAGGCCATGGGAAGCATGGTGGTGGATATCGGTGGCGGCACCACAGAGGTGGCTGTCATCTCCCTGGGCGGTATTGTGACCAGCCGCTCCCTGCGGACAGCTGGTGACAGTCTGGATGAATATATTGTCAACTTTGTCAAAAAGGAATTCAACCTCATGATCGGAGAGCGCACTGCGGAACAGATTAAAATGAATATTGGCACTGCCTACGTCGACGAGTTCACCCCCGAGGAAGTCATGAATATCAAAGGGCGCGATCTTGTGACGGGACTGCCCAAGGTTGTGGAGATTACCAACATCCAGGTGGCGCAGGCGATCAAGGAACCGGTCATGGCGATGATCGACGCGATCAAATATACCCTTGAAAAAACGCCACCTGAGCTTTCGGCGGATATTATGGAGACAGGAATTACATTGACCGGAGGCGGCGCCCTGCTAAAGGGATTGGACGCCATCATTCACCAGGAAACGGGCATGAGCGTAAAAATCGCAGAAAATCCTTTGGACTGCGTCGCCAACGGAACAGGCATCGTTCTGGACGACGTGGATCACCTGAAAAATGTGTTGCTGCCGCCGAAGCGCAACCGGTAAATGGATTTCAGAAAGGTAAACACAGCCGCTGGCGGTGATAAACAGGAGGGTTGTTGATGGCAAAAAAGAGGTCGAAGAGAAATCCTCTCGATCCGCTGCGCCCCATTAAACCAATGCGGGATCGCAAGAAGATGCAGGTATCCACCAAATACCGTATGATTGGCGTTACACTTCTCTGTCTCGCACTCATCACTGTAACCTTTGTGCTGGGACAAAATATCAAACCGATCAATGCGGTGTTCGGGTATGTGGCGGCGCCCTTTCAGAAAGCGTACCTGGCAGTTGAAGATTGGTTCTCCGGACTGATGACAACGGCCAAGCGTCTCAAATCGTTGGAAGAAGATAATGAAAAGCTGCAAGCGGAAATCGACCGGTACATGTACGAGAACACCATCCTCAAAAATGACGCCGCGAAGCTGGAGGAATTGCAGGAACTGTATAAGTTGGACAATTACTACGAGAATTACCCTAAAACTGGGGCCCAGATCGTCAGTCTGTCACCCAGCAATTGGTACGATGTGTTCATCATCGATAAGGGTTCAAAGGATGGACTTCAAAAATATATGCCTGTTCTGGCGGGAAACGGGCTGGTTGGGCATATCAGCGAAGTGTTTGAGAACTATTCCCGGGTGACGGCCATCGTGAATCCCGACAGTTTTGTCTATGGCGAAGTCAACCGAAGCCCGAGGGACAAGGTGGGAGTTCAGGGTATTGACGATGTGTCCAGCAGTGGGCTTTGCCGGATTCAGTTTACGACGGAGGATGTGGACATCGCCATCGGAGATGAGATCGTGACCTCGGCGTTGGGGGAGATCTATCCGCCTGGGCTGCGGATCGGTACGGTGATCAAAATTCAGGAGATCGGGGATGGACTGAACAGTGAAGCCTATCTGGAACCCGCTGTGGACATGAAAAATCTGAACTATGTTCTTGTTATCACGGAACTCTGGAAGGACCAGATGAAGGAAGAGTTGGAGGGATCGGGGGAATGAGAATTCTCATGATGGGTTTGCTCTCCCTGTTGTGCGTCTTCGCGCAGTCCACCGTCTGTCACGCCATTGAGATTCGCGGTGTGATCCCCAATCTATCTCTGATTTTGATTGTGAGCTATGGCATTCTGGAGGGGAAAAAGAGAGGGCGGGGGTTAGGACTATTTATCGGCCTGACTCAAGATTTCCTCTTTTTTCATACCGCGGGTTTTACCGGCCTTCTGTACTATTACATCGGACACCTGAGCGGGTATTTCAACAAAGACTTTTACAAGGAAAACTATATTTTGCCGCTATTTTTGCTGGCAGCAGGGGACTTGCTCTATAGCTTGGTATGTTATTTCTTTTTGTATCTGCTCCCAGGGGATACGCGCTTTTTGCTGTATCTCCAGAGAATCATCATACCGGAACTGGTCTATACTGCGATTTTTGCGCTGCCCTGCTATCGGATTCTATTTTGGATCGATGGCAGAATCAGGTTGCTAGAACAAAGGATGCAGGCACGCAGTTCATCCCGCTGACAAAATTTGTCGGCGGGCATTTTAGAAAGGAATGGATATGCGCTTGAAAAATATCATACGATCCATTGGAAAATTTGTACTGAATCGCATTTTTTTGTTGACCGTGTTATTTATGGCGCTGTTCCTATATTTAGGGCGGGCGCTATATCAGATTCAGATATTGGATGCGGACCTGTATAAAGAAAAGATTTATAAAAATACAGAGGATACGGCTACGATTCAGGGGGTCAGAGGTAATATCTATGACCGATACGGCAGACCCCTTGCGGTCAATGAGAAAGCCCAATCCCTTTACTTTCAGCTGGACACATCCTCTGATGGCTTGAATGAGGCCTATTGGCACCTTATGGAGATTCTGGAGAACAATGGAGATTCGCTGTCCCTGGATGTGGAGTTTCCCATTCTCTATGACAATGACAATGGCTTTCGCTTTACGGATTCCTACCTCGATCCAAACCGCAAGACGGCCCTCGGCAATTTTTTGGCCGAAGTCTATAACACAAGCCGGAAAGACTTGACAGAGGAGCAGTGGAATGCCAGCGCGGAGGAGGTCTACTGGTATATGCGGGATACAACCTATACCGTAGATCCTTCCTATACAACGGAGGCGGCCCTTCAGATTTTGGCGTTCCGCCACGCGATTTTCGTCGAAAAATGGGATGGAAAGACGTCTCTTCTCATCGCATCGAACATAAGTCAGGGGACCGAAGTCTCAATCCAAGAGATGCGCGGTGATTTTCCCGGATTCACAGTGGAGACCGTCTATTCCAGGGTCTATCCCGAGAAGGAATTGTTTGCCCATATTCTCGGTTATGTCGGCCGTATCTCCGATAAGGAGCAGCTGGAAGAGCTCCAGCAGCAGGGCTACGATGAAAAGGATCTGATCGGTAAGACGGGACTCGAGAGCGTATATGAATCCGAGTTGCGCGGCGAAAACGGAATCGTGAATATCGAGCTGGATGGGAAGACCAACCAGCGCATCAGCGAGACGGTGGTAAAGGAGGCGACCCGCGGCAATGATCTTTTTATCACCATTGACCGGGATTTGCAGGAGAAATGCTACGATATCCTGTATAACCAGATTAAAAGCTTGCTTCTGGACAAAATCACGGGAGTGTACGTGGAGAATAAAACCTATTCTCTGGAGGACATCTACTGTGCCATGATCGATAACAGCTTTGTCGCCATTGCCGACGTGGAAACCAGCGAGAGCTCATACGCCGCGAATTTGAAAGCGCTGTATGACAGCAAGGCAGAAGGAATTCTCGAGACCATGCGCGATCTGCTGCTGAATTCGGACACGGTGACAGGGGATTATTCCGATGAAATTACGTCCTATTATAATGTCATCATCGAAGGGATGCGTGACCGCAAGAAGACGCTGTCTTCCGCATACCGGGATGCCAACAGTAAGTTTTATGTCAGCTATTCATATGAGGGAAACAAAACGGCCCGTGAATTTTTAGAGTACTGTGTGCAGAACGATTATATTGACCGTGAGTATTACAATCTTGGAAAAGAAGAGAATATGGATCTGATTCTGGAGACGATCGTGAACGAGGAAATCGAGTATGCGAGGACCAATCCGGAATTTAAAAAGACGGTGTATACCTATATTCTAAAGAACAATCAGTTCTCGGATGCTGATTTTATGATGCTGCTGTACGATTTAGGATATCTCAGCAATGAGGATGGAAGCCTAGACCAAATGCAGAATGCCCGTATGTCCCAATCGTCAATGTTAGCCAACGTCAAACAAAAGATCAGCAATGATGAGATCACCCCAGCACAGCTGAATCTCGATCCGTGCAGCGGCTCGATCGTGATAACGGATTGCAATTCAGGGGAGGTGCTGGCCATGGTCAGCTATCCGAGCTACGACAACAATCTGGTTATGAACAGCTGGTCGTATTACTCGAAGATCGCGGAGGATAAATCCAGCCCTCTGACCTTTCGGGCGCTGACAGAGACGAGGGCCCCCGGCTCAACTTTCAAAATGGTCACCGCCTTAGCAGGGCTTGAGCTTGGCTATATCGATGAAGATTATACTGTGTACGACCGATACCAATATCCCAATGTCAATAGTGTCCAAAAACCTGTGTGTTGGAGTCGGAACAGTCACGGGCTCGTCAACGTTGTCCGAGGTCTCGACGTGTCCTGCAACTATTTTTTCTATGATCTGGGATATCGCCTATCGGATCCGGATCCTCTCACTGGCGCCTTTAAAGATGCTGTGGGGTATGAGAAGCTGGATACCTACGCAACCATGCTGGGGTTGGCGACGAAGACGAATATTGAGCTGGCGGAGGCCACGCCGACGGTCTCCACTCTGGATGCTGTCCGTTCCGCCATTGGGCAGGGCACACATTCGTACACCACGGCGAACATCAATCGGTACACCTGTACACTCGCCAACGGCGGTACAGTGTATAATCTGTATTTGGTGGATCGAGTCCAAACGGCATCCGGTGAGGTTCTCTCGAAAACAGAGCCGGTGGTCGATAATGTGGCTGACGTATCGCAAGAGAACTTAGCCCTAGTCAGGGAGGGAATGCGTCTGGTCAGCACCGACAGTTCCAAACGAGTTCTCAGTGTGTTGGAAGAGCAGGGGATCACTACGGCTGGCAAGACTGGAACAGCGCAGGAGTCTGATAACCGGCCGGACCATTCTCTTTTCACAGGATTTGCCAGCTATGAGAATCCAGAAATCGTGGCCACGATCGTCATTCCTTATGGCGGCGGTTCCACCAATGCAACACCGGCATTCCGCGATGTTATCGCTGCTTATTATGACTTGGATTTATCCGGTGAATGATTGGAGTATTTGTCTCAGAGTTTTTTCCACAGATTGATGCGATAGATCCGATTTGACCTGTGGACTGCAAGAAGATTTAGACAAAATCCGTCTCCCGTTTCAAGGATTTGCGGAAAATATATTACTTTTTTGAAAAAATTCACTTGAAAAAGATATAAGAAGGGGTTATACTTATGTTTGAGAGAGACAATCTCAAAAATCTTGACTTCACATTGCTGATACTTGTAACCCTTTTGGTCGGATTTGGCACGATAATGATCGGGAGCGCGGATGGATGGGTTTTCAGCCGGGAGACCTTCAATCTAAAGGATGAAGGGATGAAGCTGATGATCAAGCAGCTCCTCGGTTACGGAATCGGCTTGGTCGCCATTGTTTTGATTGTTCTGCTGAATTACGATGTTCTGAAGGTGCTTGCCATTCCCGCGTATGTCGTCATTTTAGGGCTGTTGGTGTTAGTTTTAAAGATTGGCGTCGGCGTCGATTCGGATGGTGAGGATGTCCGCCGGTGGATTCAACTCCCAGGCGGATTCACGCTCCAGCCCTCCGAATATGCAAAGATCGGGTTGATTTTGCTCTTCGCGTGGTATTTGGATAAGTTCCAGGAACGAATCAATAACGTGGCCGTTGTGGCCGGCGCACTGGTGCTGGTGGGGATACCGGTTATCCTGATCATGAAGGAACCCAGTCTCTCCGTCTCCATTGTGACGATCACCATAGCCTTATCGGCACTTTTCGTTGCAAGGCTTGGATGGCGATATATTATTCCAGGTGTGCTGATCATCGGCGTGGCGGCGTTTTTTATCATCCAGGATGCCACGAGCGAGACACCCAAATTTGCCCTTACGTTTTTGGGGAAATATCAAGTCAACCGTATTCGAGCTTGGCTGGATCCTGAGTCGTACCGTCTTGACTTGGCATTTCAAACCTTGACTTCAAAGTATGCCATCGGATCTGGCGGTCTCCGCGGGGTCGGGTTGTTTGAGGGGCAGGATATTCCGGTGGCGACGACGGACTTTATCTTTGGAGTCATCGGTGAAGAATTGGGATTTGTCGGTGCATGTTTTGTCATCCTCATGATTGTTCTGATTGTACTCAAGATATTGTGGGTTGCGAGACGCGCTCAGGATCTTTTCGGCAAGCTTCTCTGCACAGGAGTTGCCACCATGATCGCTGTGCAGTCGGCGATCCATATAGGCGTTACAACCGCGTTGCTTCCCAATACCGGATTGCCGCTTCCCTTTATCAGCTATGGTTTGAGTTCACTGACTGGCAGTATGATGGGAATCGGATTGGTTTTAAAGGTGCATAGCGAGACGAAAAAAAATAAATCCAGGAGGTGAAGGTTATGAATATAGGTTTGATTGCCCACGACAATAAGAAGAAACTCATGCAGAACTTCTGCATTGCCTACCGGCATATCTTAAATAAGCATACGCTGTATGCCACTGGGACGACCGGTCGATTAATCGAAGAAGTGACCAATCTCCATATTCATAAGTATTTGGCAGGGCATTTGGGCGGTGAACAACAGCTGGGAGCGCAGATCGCACACAATGATATCGACATGGTGATCTTTTTGCGCGACCCGTTGACGGGAAAGCCCCATGAGCCGGACCCCGCTTCCATCATCCGCCTGTGCGATACGCATAATATACCGATCGCGACAAACCTGGCCACGGCTGAGCTGCTGATCATGGCTCTGGATCGAGGGGACTTGGAGTGGAGAAATCTATACAAGTGAGAAAAGGACCTGTGAGGGTCTTTTTTTCATCCCATAGGAAAATGTCACAGGGAGCGAATTCTTTGTCTTTTCTAGGGGCATACAAGCGTGTGAACTCGCATATGGATTAGTATGAGCTTCCCTTAAAGTTTAAATTTGGAGAAGCCCATGGACATCCAATAGGCGAGGAGGATCACGATGCAGAAGGAGCGAAATCCGCAAGTCAACGGCATGAATTTTTTTGTGATTCGAGATGAGAAGAAGGCGGCGCTTCCCGCAGAGCAGACGCCGAATGTGCTGGAGCCAGTGCAAGCGCCACTTCAGTCCCAGAGCTTTCCCGTTGTATCGGAAAAACCTCTGGATAACTGGTTTTCTCAAGAACAGGTGTTGCCGCCCCAGGCGGACGGGGAGAAGGGCACGGCACAAGTCCGCTCACGCCGGTATGATCCCGAGGCGCATCGGATGGCGCGCCAGAGGGTATACGCATCCAGAGGGATGCGAAGCCGCCGGTATGGCAGGGATGTGGCGGCAGCCGAGCACAAACGCGGGCCGAGCCTGTGCAGTGTCAATCAGATTATCGGCGTAGCCGTGATTCTATTTGGAATCTATTGTTGCAAAGAGCTAGGTCCCTCCAATAGCCAAGATTTGTTGGCGCAGATCCAGCGAAATGTAACCGTCAACTGGACATGGGAGGATATTGCGTCCCTGTGGAGAGAGACAGACTTTGTCGAGGTTTGGAAGAGTCTATGGCCGTGATCTGAACATTAGGCAGTAGGGGAGAAGGGGAACCCGCGGTCCGTGTTGCCATGGGAACACAGTACTGTTTTGTTGACGGCAAAATTAGATTGTGTTATGATACTCGTTATAGGCGGAAGTATTGGAGAACTTCCAAGAGAGGAGAAATAAGACACGTATTATGCGTAAAGTAGCCTTGAGCGATGAAATACTGCGAAAAGTGGAGAAGCCTGCCCGCTATGTGGGCGGGGAAGTCAATATTGTCATGAAGGATCCGGATCAAGTGGATATTCACTTTGCATTTTCGTTTCCCGATGTCTATGAGGTGGGGATGTCCCATCTAGGAATGCAGGTCTTATACCATGAATTTAATAGGCGTGAGGATGTCTACTGTGAAAGGGTATTTGCCCCGTGGACGGATATGGAGGAGCAGATGCGCCAGAATCATATTCCGCTATTCTCCCTGGAGTCCTACGCTCCTCTTTCCGATTTTGATTTTGTCGGATTCACTTTGCAGTATGAAATGTCCTTTACCAATATTCTCAATATGCTGAATTTAGGCGGAATCCCCCTAGAGTCCAAGGAGCGGGATGAACACTTTCCCATCATATGCGCCGGCGGCCCAACGGCCTACAATCCAGAACCGTTGGCTCCGTTTATCGACTTTTTTTACTTTGGCGAGGGGGAGGCGGTCTTCCACCAGATATTCGATGCCTATGGTCTCCACAAGCGAGGAGGAAAGTCGAAACAAGAGTTTTTGGAGAGCATTGCTGGGATTCCCGGGATTTACATCCCCAGCTTTTACGATGTGCAGTATCACGACGAGCCGGCGGCTGGATGCCAGCATACGGGCACGATTGCTTCCATCACGGCGGTGAATGCGAAGGCGCCCGCCAAAATCCAGAAAGTACTGGTCTCCTCCATGGATGAGGCGGAATACCCCACAAAACCTTTAGTCCCATATCTTCAGACAGTTCATGACCGAGGTGTCGTCGAAATCTTTCGCGGCTGCATCCGCGGTTGCCGTTTCTGTCAGGCGGGGATGGTCTACCGGCCGGTTCGAATGCGCAGCAAAGAGAAAATTTTGGAGCTGGCGGATGCGATTTTAGCCAATACCGGCTACGATGAACTCTCCTTAACCTCGTTGAGTTCCAATGACTATCCTGACCTGTATGCGTTGGTTGAAGAGCTCCACCGCAGACATCCCCATGTCAATGTGTCCCTTCCATCCCTTCGAGTGGACGCGTTTTCCCTCTCCCTGATGGAAGAGTTGGCCCAGGGAAAAAAGAGCGGCCTCACCTTTGCACCGGAGGCGGGAACGCAGCGCCTTCGAAATGTGATCAACAAAGGGTTAGAGGAGGAGGAGATTTTGAACGGGGTGGCACTTGCCTTTTCTGGGGGCTGGGATAAGGTCAAATTATATTTTATGCTAGGCTTGCCGACGGAGACGGAGGCGGATGTGGAGGGAATCTCCAGCCTTGCCAGCCGCGTATTAAATGCTTATTTTGGGACGCCAAAGGATGTCCGCTCCAGGGATGTCCGCATTACAGTCAGCACCTCATTTTTTGTGCCGAAGGCTTTTACGCCCTTTCAGTGGTGCCGGCAGTCCAGCTATGAAGAGTACATGGACAAGCAGCAATTTTTGCAGGGAAAGATTAAGAACCGCAAGATTCAATATAACTGCCACGATGCATTCTTAAGCACCTTAGAGGGATTAATGGCCCGTGGCGACAGGAGGACATCCGCCTTAATCCGCCGTGCTTTTGAGAAGGGGTGTCGCTTCGATAGCTGGTCGGATATGTTCTTAGAAGACTCATGGCGGGAAGCCATCGAAGAGTGCGGAATTGAACTGGAGTATTATAACCAGAGGGAGCGGGCGAAGGATGAGATTTTGCCGTGGGACCACATCGACATCGGCGTAACCAAGGAGTTTCTTTACCGGCAGTATGAGGAAGCGCAGGAGGAGCGCGTGACACCACACTGTAGGCAGTCATGCTCGGGATGTGGAGTGATGCGCCTGGCGGAGACCGGCGTCTGCTATGAAGAGAAGGGGGCCATGTAGGATGAAATATCGGATTCAATTCTCCAAGAGCGGCCGTCTAAAGTTTATCGGGCATCTGGATCTGCTGCGGACCTTTCAGCGCGTTCTCAAGCGCGCACAGATTCCGCTGGCCTATTCTCAGGGGTTTAACCCCCATCCCCTTCTGTCCTTTGCCCATCCGCTAGCCCTTGGATCAACCGGGCTTCGGGAGTATATGGAGATGCAGCTTGAGAAGGAAATGGAGGAGAAGGAGATTCTGGCGCGATTGAACGCAAATTTTCCGGAACATCTCCACGCCTCGCTGTGCGAGAGGATACCGGAGGGGACACCTGCCGCCATGGCGCAGGTCTGCGCAGCGAGATATACCATTGGGTTACCGCAGGTAGGTATTGATTGGGCATCTCGATTGGCAGAGCTGCTATCTCAGGATGCGATACTCGTGGAAAAGCTAGGGAAAAAACATGGGCGCAAGCAGATGGTTTCTCTGGACATTAAGCCCCTCATTGAATCTTGCGCTATCTCCCAGGATGGAACGATGGAGCTTTTGTGCGTCTGTGGCAGTGAACAGAATTTGAAGCCGGACCTGTTGGTCCATCGGCTTATGAAAGAAGCGGGTCGTCCTGAGCTGGCATATACGGAGACCATCGAGAGGGAGGAGCTCTACCGGAAGGAGGAGGGGAGGCTTCTACCGCTTCTACCGTTTGCGCGATGAAGCATAATGAAGCGACGTATATCATCACCGTCCAGGCCCGAGCCGAAACCCTATCCGTCGGTCTTCTAGAGCAGGGGCGCCTGATTGAATATGAGGTCTTTCCACGCCATAGCCTTCCGGTGATTGATCGAGTCTGTATCGGCAAGGTAAAGGAAGTGTCCCTGACTCTCCATGCAGCATTTTTAGACTGCGGCGCCGGGAAATCTGGGTTTTTGCCCTTGCGAGGGGGGCGCAAGCTGGCCTGCGGTGAAGAATTGTTGGTTCAAATCGTAAAGGAAGGGACACAGGATAAGGGATATCTGTTGACAGAAAAAATATCCCTGTCCGGCAAATATCTTGTGCTCACGCCCTTCGACAGGCGAGTGAGTCTGTCTTCTAAAATTCAGAATCCGGAAGAGCGCGCCCGCCTACACCGGCTGGCCTCCTGCCTTCCCAATTTGAAGCAGACGGGCTATATTCTTCGAACGGACGCCCAGGGGCAATCGGATGCGGATATCCAACGGGAAGCCGAGGAGCTGGTGAAGCAATGGGAGACTATTCGAAGGAGAGCGCCGTACGCCACCAGCGGAAGTATTTTGTATCAGCCCATGCCGCCTGTGTTGACGTATATCAAGAATCTTCCCACGGGGTCAATACAGAAGATCGTGGTGGATGACACAGCGTATTACCGGCAGTTGAAGGATGCGTTACAGTCTACCTATCCCGCACTGACCGGGATTGTCTGCCATCATGATCAGGGGCGATTTGGAATCCAGGAATTTTATAAATTGACCTCCCAACTGCAGCGAGCGCTCGCCAAGCGAGTCCCCCTGCGGAAGGGCGGCTTTCTCGTCATTGAGCAGACGGAGGCGATGGCGGTTATTGACGTGAACAGTGGCAGTCCCGCCGGCCGGATGGATTTTGAGGAGCTAGCATATTCCACCAACTGTGCAGCGGCGGAGGAGATCGCCCGTCAAATGCGGCTTCGCAATCTCTCAGGGATTATTGTCGTCGATTTTATCGATATGAGGCGCGAGGAGCACAAAACAGCGCTGCTGGATTTGCTGCGAAAGGCAACCCACTCCGATCCGCGCAGGACGACGATCCATGGAATGACGAACCTAGGGCTAGTTGAAATCAGCCGTCAGAAGAAAAGCCTTCCCCTGCAGGTTTCCATCCAGTTGGAGGCGGGAGGCCAATCCTATGAAGAATTTTTAGAAGATCACGAGGAAAATTACGATTAAAGCTTGCTTTCTGACGGCAACTCTCGTATAATGCAATGTGAATAGTAACATAGAAAGGTCAAGGAGGGTATCATTATGATTCGAGTTACGATTTGGAATGAGTATGTCCATGAAGTTCAGGAGGAGACGGTCCGCAAAATCCATCCACAGGGAATCCATGGAACTCTTGCCTCGTTTTTAGGGCAATATCCGGAAATCCAAGTGACGACGGCGACACTGGACATGCCGGAATGCGGGTTGACCGACGAAGTGTTGGATACTACAGATGTCCTTATATGGTGGGGCCACATGGCGCATGATAAGGTGCCGGACGAGATAGCCGCCAAGGTGCAGCGGCGGGTATTGATGGGAATGGGATTCATCGGCCTTCACTCCGCTCATATGTCGAAACCCCTTCGCCTTCTCTGGGGAACGTCCGGCGCGTTGCAGTGGCGGGCTGACGAGTTCTGCCGCATGTGGAACGTAAATCCAGGGCATCCTATTGCGGAAGGAATTCCGTCTGACTTTAATCTCGGCATTGAGGAGATGTACGGAGAGTACTTCGATATACCGAAGCCAGATGACGTCATTTTTATCAGCTGGTACCGCAGCGGAGAAGTCTTCCGGTCGGGTTGTACATGGACACGGGGAGCTGGCAAGATATTCTATTTACAGCCGGGCCATGAAACCAACAACTCCTATTACAATGAAAACATCCGGAAGATTCTCTACAATGCTGTTCGGTGGGCGGCTCCCAACAAGATTCGGCCGGAGATTGTCGAGTGCCCGTTTGCTGAGCACTCCCCGGAATCAAAATGCCAGGATGCTGAGTGATCTGTATATAAGCGGCCTCCGCCTCGACCGGCAGCGATTGGGCGAAGCGGGGGACCGCTATTTTTTATCGATTCCCGCCATTCAGAATCTGGATGCGCTGGACTTTCACAGCCGGACCACCTTTTTCGTAGGGGAAAATGGAACGGGGAAATCGACCCTCTTAGAAGCGATTGCCGTAAAATATGGCTTCAATCCAGAGGGAGGCTCTCCCAATTTTTCTTTTTCCACAAAGGAAACCCATTCGCCCCTGCATCAATGTCTAGTTCTGTCAAAAGGAATTCGACGCCCGCAAAATGGTTTTTTTCTGCGGGCGGAGAGCTTTTACAACGTTGCGTCTGAGGTGGATCGTCTGGCAGAGGCCGCTCCCGGAGGGGAGGGGTTTTTAGAAGGTTACGGAGGACATCTCCATGAGAAAAGCCATGGGGAGAGTTTTTTAGCCCTTGTCATGAACCGTTTCAATGGAAAAGGACTCTATATTCTAGATGAGCCGGAAGCCGCCCTTTCCCCCTCCCGTCAAATGTCACTTTTAAAGCTGATCTATGATTTAAGCGCGCAGGGAGCCCAGTTTATCATCGCAACGCATTCGCCTATTTTAATGGCGCTGCCCGGAGCGGAGCTATATGCCCTTGAACAGCATGAGATTCGCCTTGTTTCCTATGAGGAGACAGAGCATTATATGGTGATGCGGCAATTTCTCAATCATCCAGACGGTATGCTGCGGGAACTTGGGATTGAGCCTAGACAAGTTCCCAGGAATCATCGGTGAATTTCGTAAAAAACCACGGAAATAAATTGACATCCCCCTCAAACTATGGTATCATTTGAATGTTGCCGCACGAAGAGGTTCAAATTGTGTAAGAGGCATAGTACAATGCAATTCTGCACATACCACATTCGGCGAGTCTTAAGAAAAGGAGGTGCCTGGAAAATGTACGCTGTCATTGAAACTGGCGGGAAGCAGTACCGGGTACAAGAAGGAGACGTAATTTCAGTTGAAAAACTGGGCCTCATTGAGGGGGAAGGCTACACCTTCGACAAGATCATGATGGTATCCACCGATGCCGGATTGAAAGTTGGAAGTCCCTATGTGGAGGGTGCCACGGTATCTGCTACGGCGGTAGAGGAAGGCCGCGCTAAGAAGGTCATCGTCTACAAGTACAAGTCCAAAAAGGGCTATCACAAGAAGCAGGGACACAGACAATACTACACGAAGGTCAAAATCAAAGCCATCAATGCGTAATGTCTGTCGTGAAGGTGGGATATCCTGATGATCATGGCCAGTTTCTATGAGAACTGCGGCGGTCAACTCTGGGGCTTCTCCATTGAGGGGCATGCCGGATATGCCGATGGGGACGATATCGTCTGTGCGGCAGTTTCGGCCCTGTCGATCAATACAGCCAATGCGCTGGAGACGCTGGCAGGGGAGGAGATCGTGTGTCGGGAGGAGGATGGCGTTCTTGCGGTGGAGCTTCCGGGAGTGCGGGTCTCTAAGGCCAGCCATGACGCGGAGCTGCTCATGAGGGCGCTGTTGCAGGGACTGGTATCCATCCGCGATACCTACGGACAAGACTATGTGCAGGTGGCAGTCAGCCAGAAACCATAAAGGAGGTGCGCACCATGTTGCAGATGAATCTTCAGCTTTTCGCTCATAAAAAGGGAGTCGGATCCACCAAAAATGGCCGTGATTCCGAGTCCAAACGCCTGGGAGCTAAGAGAGCCGATGGACAGGTTGTCAAGGCGGGGAATATCCTATATCGCCAGAGAGGGACCAGGATCCACCCTGGAACCAACGTCGGCATTGGCAAGGACGATACACTGTTTGCCCTGATCGATGGAAGAGTGAAGTTTGAAAGAAAAGGACGGGACAAGAAACAGGTTTCCGTCTATCCTGTTGAGCAGGCGATGTAAACCGATGAGACAGGTTTCAAATAAGCTTTTATTTGGAACCTGTTTTTTTTCTGGAAAGTGTGGTATAATAATCGCGTGAGCGATTATGCGCGCCGGCCGCGCAGTGAGCGATTGTATTGTATAAAACGAAAGAAAAGGAATCTTGGAAAGGATGGGCGAAGATACCATGTTTGTAGATGAAGTCAAGATCTATATTGAGTCCGGCAAAGGCGGGAATGGGTGCGCCTCCTTTCGCAGAGAGAAATATCTGCCGAATGGCGGCCCTGACGGAGGCGATGGCGGCAAGGGGGGCGACGTTATATTTGCGACGGATTCCAGCCTCAACACCCTTTCCGATTTTCGCAATCGCAAGATGTACAGAGCGGAGTCCGGCCGGGATGGAAGCGGAAAAAATTGTTCCGGCCGCAAGGGAGACGATCTGGTGATTCACGTGCCGGTGGGGACAATCATCCGCGAGGCCGAAAGCCGTCTTGTGATTTCCGATATGGCGAAGGAGGGGGAGGAAGAGGTTCTTCTGCGAGGTGGCAAAGGAGGAAAGGGAAATCAGCACTATGCCACATCCACGATGCAGATTCCCAAATACGCGCAGCAGGGTCAAGAGGGGAAAGGTCTGTGGGTCATTTTAGAGCTGAAAGTCATTGCGGATGTGGGCCTGTTGGGGTACCCTAATGCAGGAAAATCCACATTTCTGGCGAGGGTATCCAACGCTAAGCCCAAGATCGCCAATTATCCCTTTACAACGCTGTCGCCCAATCTAGGCGTCGTGGACCTCTCCTATGGCAAATCTCTCGTCATTGCGGACATCCCTGGACTTATTGACGGCGCGGCGGAGGGCGTCGGCCTGGGACATGAATTTTTGAAGCATCTGGAGCGGACAAGAGTGCTGATCCACATTGTGGATACGGCAGGTACAGATGGACGTGACCCCGTAAGCGATATCGAGAACATTAATCGCGAGCTGGCTCTGTACAGTCAGGAGTTGGCGGCGCTGCCGCAGGTCATTGCCGCCAATAAGACGGACCTGCCGGATTCCGAGATCTTTATGGACGAGGTGACCGCATACTGCCAGGAGAAAGGGTACGCCCTGTTCCCCATTTCTGCGGCTACGGGAAAGGGAATCGAGGCGCTATTACATCATGTCGTCAAACTGCGGGATCAGATGGACCCGGAACCCATTGTTTTTGAGCGGGAATATTTCATTGATGAGCCTCGCCTCGAGGAAGAGGAGGGGGATGGGATTCTGGTAGAAAAGCTCTCAGAAGCCTTGTATCGGATTTCCGGTGCCCCCATCGATAAGATGCTCGGGTATACGAATCTGGAATCAGAAAAGGGATTCGACTTCTTTCAGAAATTCCTGCGAGACCGACACGTGATCAAGCGCTTGGAGGAGATGGGAATTTCGGAGGGCGATACGGTTGAAGTTGCGGATATTGCATTTGAGTATTACCCATAAATACATGACGGATAAAAGGAGCAGAAAAACATGCTGACATCAAAACAGAGGGCATACCTCAAATCGCTGGGCTCCGACATGGATGCTATATTTCAAATTGGAAAGCAGGGGGCATCGCCGGAGGTTGTCAAGGCGCTGGACGATGCGCTGGAAGCGCGGGAACTGATCAAGATCACGGTGCTGAAGAATTGTTTTGACGACATACACGCACTGACAGAGATCATTTCTTCCCGGACTCACTCTGAGCCGGTTCAGGTTATTGGTCACAAGATTCTTCTCTATCGCCAAAAGAAGAAGAATCCCAAGATTGAGCTGCCCAAATAAAGAGGAGGGACAGACTGGAGAACGGATACTTCAGTCTCACTGCTGCTATGCATACCTATCGAGAATCAGGCGCCGCCTATACGAGCTTTTATTTTAGCAAACCTCTGAAGATTGCGGTTATGGGCGGTACCTTCGATCCGATTCATTATGGACATCTGGTTACGGCGGAGGCGGTCCGCCATCAGTATGATATCGGGCAAGTTCTATTCGTCCCGACAGGACATCCGCCCCATAAAAAGCAGTCGGAGGTTACACACCCGGAAGACCGGTATCTGATGACGATGTTGGCGACGGAGACGAATCCAGCTTTTTATGTATCGCGGATTGAAATTGAACGGACTGGATTTACCTACACCGTGGATACCATTGAAGAGCTAAAGGGAATTTATCCCGCCAACACCGAGATTTTTTTCATTACGGGGGCGGACGCATTTCATGAAATTCTGACATGGAAAAATGCGGAACACCTTTTAAGCAGCTGTACTTTCGTGGCGGCTACACGCCCCGGCTATCACCGAAAAGAGTTGTCGGAAAGGGTGGAGAAGCTGGGCAAGGATTTCGGGGATCACCTACATTTTTTGGAGGTCCCTGCGCTCTCCATATCGTCCTCCGATATCCGGCAGCGGGTGCGGGAGGACCGGCCAATCAAATATCTATTGCCAGAGAGCGTGGAGAACTATATTTACAAACATGCGCTGTATGGGCGTACCAGTGCCACATAGGAGGAATCGTCTTGCAAGCATTCGATCGAATTGGACAGTGGGGATACGAGGAACTGCGCGGGCAGATTATGGAGATGCTTGCGAAGACATTGAAACCCAAACGGTTTACTCACACTCTCGGCGTGGAATCCACCGCCGTTGCCCTAGCCCGCCTCCATGATGAATCCCCGGAGAAGGCTTCCATCGCGGCCTTGCTCCACGATATGGCGAAGAATCGGACCGATGAGGATTTGCTGGACATCTGCCGGAAAAACGCCATTGACCTTCATCCGAATGAGCGCTACATTTCTCTATTACATGCTTTTGCCGGTTCAGTTTTGGCAAGAGAGGCGTATCCAGGGCTTCCGGAGGAGATCTATACCGCCATACGATACCATTCCACGGGACGGCCTCACATGTCCACTCTGGAGAAGATCATCTTTTCCGCTGATTATATCGAGCCCAACCGAAAGCCCTTTCAAGGGCTGGAAACAGCCCGCGAGCGGACTTTTGCGGACTTGGATAAGGGCTGTATCCTCATTCTGGAACAGACCATCTCCTATTTGAAAGAGAAAAAACAAGCGATACACCCTTTAACCCAGGAAACACTGGAGGATCTGCTGCGAGGAAGGCATTCGCAGACCGTATAAAAGTTTGATTATGAAGTTTGAAGGAGGGAACAAAACAGTGATGAAGCAGGATGACATCAACAAGGATTTAGCCATATCGGCTGCCATGGCCCGAATTGCCTATGAAGCCTTGGATGATAAACAGGGTGAGGACATTAAAATCTTAGACATCCATGAAATTTCTGTGTTGGCTGATTATTTCTTGATTGCCCATGGAAAGAATCAGAACCACGTTAAGGCCCTGATTGATGAGGTACAAGATAAACTTGCCTTGAGTGGATATTATGTGAGCAATATCGAAGGATATCAGGAAGGAACCTGGGTTTTGATGGATTTTGGGCGAATCATTGTCCATGTATTCCATAAAGAAGCCCGATTGTTTTATGATTTAGAGCGTATCTGGTCTGATGGAAAAATGATTTCGGTAGATCAATTGAATCAGACCAATTGAAGTGGCTCCGTAAAGCTGGTCTCAGGGATGGAAGAGGTCTACCCACAAGACTTCGTAAAAGGCAAGTTTTACGAAGTCTTATATCAAAGCCACTCTCGAAAGTGGTCTGAATCTGTACTTTGTACATAGAAAGGATGTCCAAGGAATGAACTCAAAAATTGAAAATGTTGTGTCCATCTGCGGGTTCCTCCTGATCAGTATGGCTCTTTCTTTTCTATTCGCAGGTTGTAAGGCTGGTTCTGGCAGCCAGTTGAAGGAGAATTACATAGACAATGGAAAGAATGAACCCTATGCCGCAGAGACGCCCCTTACTGATATGGATTTTAGCATTTACACGTCACAGTACTACTCAGACATCATAAGCCCGCTGGTGGACCCCGACTATAATAAAAGGGTTACACTGCCCTGTGATGTGGAGTACTATCAGTCTCCCGGTGACGCCACCCCTGTTTTGACGCTGCCAAAAGGAAGCGACGTATATGTGCTTCCCCGGGACGCAGCGAATTTCCCGACAATCGGGTACGGCTTACAGTGCTGGCCGGATTATCAAAAAGGCTGGCGATATGGGCAACCCTTTTTTGTGACAGGCGACTTTACCCGCTCTATGATCAGCCAAAAATATGATAAATATTATTATGTACGAACAGAACAGATTGCCTCTGTCGCCAGGGAGTTTTACAACAATAATCGAAAGTCACTCCAAAATTTGACTGCCCCTGAATTCCAGAAAGAGATGGTGTTGGAAATCGATCAGACGTTATATGACAACGGTGCCTTTTGCTCTCCAGATTTGGTGGATCTGGCCGGATAGCGGCGGCTATATGTAAATAATAGGAAAAAGGCTGGCAAGCGCCGGAAAGGGGCGCTGTCAGCCTTTTTTCCACTCCCCTACCGCTCTCCCCGCGTAAAAGAGCAGAAGAGGTGGGGGAAAAGATGCGATTAATAATCCCGAACCCAGAGTTTGTAAAAGCCCTGCGGGTGCTGGCATGCGGGACAGATCTTGGGGGCTTCCTCCCCCTCATGGATATAGCCACACACCTGGCAGATCCAGGCCACTTTCGCGTCTTTGCGAAATACCTGATCGTTTTTCATATTGTCGGCCAGCGTAAGAAACCGTTCCTCATGGTGTTGTTCCACCTTTGCGATATTGCGGAATGTAGCGGCGATGATGGGAAAGCCCTCTTCGTCTGCAACTTTAGCAAATTCCGGGTACAGGTCATGCCATTCTTCATGTTCTCCTTGGGAGGCGGAGACTAGGTTCGTCAGGGTGTCGTTGAGAGCCACGGGAAAATCCGCGCCGATGTCGACGGTCTTTTGATTCAGACCCCCGTCATTCAAAAAGATAAAAAAGCGCTTTGCATGAGATTCCTCGTTGGCCGCTGTCTCATGGAAGATATTTGCGATTTGGATATACCCTTCTTGGCGCGCGATTTTTTCATAAAATGTATAGCGGTTGCGCGCCTGGGACTCACCTGCGAAGGCTTTCATTAGGTTTGTAGCCGTTTGGGTCCCTTCGAGTGACGGAGTGCTTGATGTTGCGTTCATGGTCATATAACCCCTTTCTTTGGAATCTATGGTTAGATTCTCCTAAAAAGGGGAGTTTATGCATTTAAATGCACAAAAATATATGGTCCACTCTATTCCGCCGTCGATATGTCCTCATCCTGTACGGGAGTTTCCGGAGATGGGGTCTCCGTTCCGCTGGAATAGCTGCTCAGCGTGGAGTCATTCAGAATATCTGTGATATCCAGAATGGTATCCCCACTGCCAGAAACCGCGGGCAGCTTTCCGTCCCACTTATTGATCCATTCCATCAACAGAGTTTCCTTGGTGATCTCCTGATTTTTCAATCGGTAGCTTTCCGCCTCCGCCTTTGCCTGCTCAATCTGCTGCTCCGCCTCGACTTTGACGCGGGCGAGATCCTGTTCCGCTTTCAGCGCATTCTGCTGAGCCGTATGCTTCGCCTCAATGGCGGCATTAAATTCCTCGCTGAAATCAAAGCTTATGATGTTAAAGATCTCAATATTCAATCCATAGGGTGTTATCTTTTCACTCAGCAACTCTCGCATACGGTCTCCGACTTCCTGCCGGCTTGTCACAAGCTCCTCAGCGGTATACTGAGCCGTCACGGCCTTGACACACTCCTGGATCGCCGGATTGATGATAACATTTTCAAAATCCGTGCCCACGTTTTTATACAGGGATGTGGAATTAGTCTTGTTGACTCGGTAGTTAAGGGCGATGGTGCTTTCCACCGTCTGGAGATCTTTCGAAGCGCTGCTGGATGAGACCTCCGTTTTCAAAACTCGATTATCGATGTAGATAACTTGGGTAATAAACGGAATTTTGAAATGAAGCCCCTCCTCCAAAACCGTGTCGCTGACCGCGCCGAATTTTGTCACGACGCCTGTGTGCCCCGCCGGGACGGTTGTAAAGGAATTTAAGACTATAAACACGACTAGCGCCACAATCACTAAAATAATGACGCCTTTGGTGATCTTTTTCGTCTGATCACTGGTTACATTCATGGTAACGACTCCTTTTACTAATTTTCGGAACCAAGATTCCTCTCTAAGCATACCACACCTTCTCCGGAATGAAAAGAAGAATTTGCCGTTTGCGCCGGAAATGATAAAGTTTCTCTCGTCTGACGGCATTAATCGTTGATTTTTTGCCTTAATGATGGTATGATAAAGTACATAAGTCCATATCTGAGGAAATGCTGGACTTATGAAAATCCTCACAAAAAAGGAATGGTGACAATATACAATGGCGGAACAACAGAAAAAGATGGTGGAAGCCATCACCGCAATGGACGAAGACTTCGCAAAATGGTACACAGATGTGATCAAAAAGGCGGAATTAACGGACTATTCAAGCGTTAAAGGATGCATGGTCATTCGACCATATGGATATGCAATCTGGGAGAATATACAGCAGGACCTGGACCGCCGTTTTAAAAAAACCGGACATGAAAATGTATACATGCCCATGTTCATACCGGAAAGTTTATTGCAGAAGGAAAAGGATCATGTGGCGGGCTTTGCCCCGGAGGTTGCCTGGGTTACCCAGGGAGGATCCGAGACGTTGACAGAACGGCTCTGCGTCCGTCCTACATCGGAAACGTTGTTCTGTGAGCACTATGCTAAGATCATCAATTCATATCGCGATCTGCCGAAACTGTACAATCAATGGTGTTCTGTCGTCCGCTGGGAAAAAACAACCCGCCCATTCCTCCGATCCTCCGAGTTTTTATGGCAAGAAGGCCATACTATGCATGAGACAGCCGAGGAGGCCAGGGAGGAAACCCTCCGTATGCTGAAAGTCTACGAAGATTTCTACAGGGAGACTTTGGCAATACCGGCTGTAACCGGGCGTAAAACAGAAAAGGAAAAGTTTGCCGGCGCCATGGAGACCTATACCATTGAACCGATGATGCACAACGGCGTCGCGCTTCAGGGCGGCACATCCCACTACTTTGGAGATGGCTTTGCCAGAAGCTTCGACATAACCTTCACGGGAAGGGATAACACCCTCCAGTATCCCCATCAGACTTCCTGGGGCGTTTCCACCCGCATGATCGGTGCGCTGATTATGGTTCACGGCGACGACAACGGATTGGTCCTGCCGCCGAAGGTCGCTCCCATCCAGGTCGCAATCATCCCCATTGCACAGCATAAAGAGGGCGTGTTGGAAAAGGCGAGAGAGATTGCGGACCGGCTGTCGGAGACTTTCCGTGTCAAGCTTGACGCCAGCGACCAGTCGGCTGGATGGAAATTCAGCGAGTACGAGATGAAAGGTGTCCCCCTTCGACTGGAGATCGGCCCTAAAGATATAGAAAAGAATCAGTGCGTCCTTGTCCGCCGGGACAATCGGGAGAAGCTCTTCGTCTCCCTCCATGAGTTGGAGGCGGAAATTGCCCGGGCATTGGCGTTGGTTCACGACGGTCTCTATGAGAGGGCGCTTGCCAATTTGCAGGCGAAAACCTATGTTGCGAGGACCTATGATGAGTTTTTGGATATCGCCGCAAATCGCCCGGGCTTTATCAAAGCCATGTGGTGTGGAGATTCCGCCTGTGAAGACAAGATCAAAGATGAGACTGGCGGAGTGAAATCCCGCTGTATTCCCTTTGTGGAAGAGCATCTCTCCGATGTATGCGTATGCTGCGGCAAACCGGCCAAACACCAGGTTTACTGGGGGAAACAGTATTAATGACCTATCAGAAATTGTTGAGCTATACCCGGAAGGCTGTGGATGAATTTCACATGATCGAGGATGGCGATTTCATCGCCATCGGCGTTTCTGGCGGGAAGGACAGCCTAAGCCTGGCGCTGGCATTGAAGGGGCTTCAGCGCTTCTATCCGAAGAAATTTGAACTCCACGCCTTTACGGTATCCCTGGGATTTGATGGTTTCGACGCTTCCGATGTGGCGGCGCTGATGGCAGACTATCAGATCCCCTACACGGTGATTCCGACAGACATTGGAGAAATCGTGTTTGAGATTCGTAAGGAAAAGAATCCCTGCGCTCTCTGCGCTAAGCTTCGCAAGGGATCCTTCAACGAAGCGGCCAAACAGCTAGGTTGCAATAAAGTGGCGCTTGGCCATCATATGGAGGATGTGGTGGAGACATTTATCATGAGTCTTCTCTACGAGGGGCGGATCCATACCTTTTCCCCTGTGACCCATTGGGATCGAATGGAACTCTACTCCATCCGCCCCCTGCTCTTCACTCCGGAGTCTGATCTTATCTCCTTTGCCCGATCCATGAAACTGCCCATCCTGCACAATCCCTGCCCGGCCAACGGATTTACCAAACGAGAGTATGCCAAGGATATGCTTCGCCAGTGGAATAAAGAGAATTCCGGAACAACGGAGCGGATATTCCGGGCAATACGGAATTCTGACATAAAGGGGTGGAACACCGACCATGGACTATCATGAGGAACAAAAGAAAAACGACATTAAAAAGCTGCGGGAGCTTCTGTTTCAGCTGCCGGAATTTTGTTTTGAGTACTTTCGCGGAATTGAACCGACAACGGCGGAAAAGACTCGGTTGGGATATGCCCATGATCTGCGCATCTTTTTTTCCTTCCTCCTGGAGTACATCCCCTCCCTCTCCGGCAAGACCATCCACGATATCACCCTGGAGGATCTGGATGGGGTCAGTGCCCAGCAGATCGAGATGTTTCTCGATTATCTCTCCTACTATGAAAAACCGGATGAGGACGGCGCCGTGGAGGAGTTTCAGAATGGAGAACGGGGGAAGGCGCGAAAGATCTCCGCTGTCCGCAGCCTCTACAAGTATTTTTATAAAAAAGAAAAAATTAAGGGCAACCCGGCCATGCTGGTCAGCACTCCCAAAATCCACGATAAAAATATTATTCGGCTGGACGTGAACGAGATTGCCCGACTGTTGGACGAAGTGGAATCCGGCGATAAGCTGACGAAGCATCAGCGGGTCTATCACGAACACACCCGCGTCCGGGACCTTGCGCTGATCTCTGTGCTTTTGGGGACGGGGATGCGGGTCTCCGAATGTGTCGGCCTGAATCTGACAGATATTGATTTTGAGAATAATGGACTGCGGATTGTGCGAAAAGGTGGCAATGAGTCCATACTCTATTTTGGGGATGAGGTCGAACAGGCCCTCCGCGACTATCTAGAACAGAGAAAACAGATTCTCCCGCTGGAAGGCCATGAGGATGCCCTCTTTTTGTCGCTGAAAAAAAGCAGGCTCACCGTCCGTGCGGTTGAAAACCTGGTGAAAAAGTACGCGCAGACGGTAACCCAGCTAAAAAATATATCGCCCCATAAGCTGCGCAGCTCCTATGGAACGGAGCTGTACAATGAGACAGGCGATATCTATCTCGTAGCGGATGTCCTAGGCCACAAGGACGTCAATACGACGCGAAAGCACTATGCGCAGATTGAAGATTCCCGGCGGCGCAGTGCTGCCAACGTGGTAAAGCTTCGAAAGGAAGAATAGAAACGTTTGCGGAACGCAAACGTTTTTCTGTGTGCAAAAAATCGGCAGAAAGTGACATAAACGTTCACTCTCTGCCGATTTTATACATAAATGTTCGGTCAAGCGGGGTTATTCCATCAGTTTAAGATAGAGCGCCTTGATCTCTTCGACACTTGTATCCCGAGGGTTTCCCGGACGGCAGGCGTCCGCATAAGCGGATTCTGCCAGGAAATCTACATCCTCCCGCTTCACGATATCCTTCAAATCCGCGGGGATTCCCACATCGGCTGATAGCTGCCGAACTGCGTCTACAGCAGCCTTTCGATATTCCTCCTGTGTCATGGTTTCCACGCCCTTGACTCCCATAGCCGCGGCAATCTTCTTATATTTGTCGCCTGTCGCCGGTGCGTTGTACTCCATGATGGTGGGAAGGAGAATCGCATTGGCCACACCGTGTGGCGTGTCATACAGAGCGCCTAAGCCGTGGGCCATGCTGTGTACGATCCCCAGTCCCACATTGGAGAAGCCCATGCCCGCCACATACTGAGCCAGCGCCATGCCCTCCCGGCCCTCCGGCGTGTTGTTCACAGCGCCGCGCAGATGCTCTGCAATAAGCTCAATCGCCTTCAGATGGAACATATCCGTCATTTCCCACGCGCCTTTTGTGATGTAGCCTTCAATGGCATGGGTCAGCGCATCCATGCCGGTGGCCGCGGTCAATCCCTTTGGCATGCTGGCCATCATATCGGGATCAATTACCGCGATCTCTGGTATATCGTGGGTGTCAACACAGACAAACTTCCGTTTCTTCTCCACATCCGTGATAACGTAGTTGATGGTCACCTCCGCCGCAGTTCCCGCTGTCGTTGGGACTGCGATGGTAAAGACCGCGTGATTCTTTGTGGGCGCCACCCCCTCCAGGCTCCGGACATCCGCAAATTCAGGGTTTTCTGCAATGATTCCAATCGCCTTGGCCGTATCCATGGATGAACCGCCGCCAATGGCAACGATGCAGTCTGCCCCAGAGGCATGAAAGGCAGCTACACCGTGCTGCACATTCTCAATGGTGGGATTGGGTTTGATATCCGAGTAAATCTCATACGCGATGGACGCCTGCTCCAACACGTCCGTGACCTTTTTTGTTACCTGGAATTTGATTAGATCTGGGTCAGAACAGACAAATGCCTTCTTATACCCTCTTGCCCGTATCTCCGTGGCAATTTCTGCGATCGCGCCCTTGCCGTGATACGAAACTGTGTTTAGAACAATACGATTCGCCATTTCATCGACCTCCAAGTAAATTTACGTCTCAAAACGCAAGTATAGTATACTCCTGTCGGTATCTTTTGTCAAATACTTGACAATATCAGGACTCCAAGGTTTTGTCGATCTCCACGTCATTGCCCGAGGCAACCAAAGCAAATTCCTTTTGAATGACGTCCTCCGGTTCCTTCGTCAAAAGGCTGACGACGAAAAAGGCGACCAAGCCTACAAGAAAACCGGGAAGCAGGGAGTAAAGTCCTGTTGACGCCGCTAAGGTAGCGCCGCCGAACTTAATATAATCCCAGATGATCACAGTCAGACCTCCGCCGACCATGCCAAAAGCCGCACCGATTTTATTGCCTCGCTTCCAAAACAAGCTCAGCAGAACGACAGGTCCGAAGGTCGCGCCAAAGCCCGCCCAGGCGTTAGAAACCAGATCCATGACACTGCTCTTAGGGTCCAGCGCGATACAGAACGCGATGGCGGCGACGGCGACAGTGACAATTCGACTCAACCGCAGAAGACTTTTGTCCGATGCATTTTTATTGACAACGCCCTTATAGAGATCCTGTGATATGGAGGAGGCTGTGACGAGAAGCTGTGAGTCTGCCGTCGACATAATGGCGGCGAGAACGCCGCACAGCAGAATTCCGCCGATCAAAAGCAAAAGAGGATTCCCCTTAAATATCTCTAAGATCATGGAGATAAAGACTTTTTCCTTGTCATCGGCGCCGAGGTTCGGGAGAAACGCGCGGCCAATAACGCCAATGGCACAGGCCGCCCCCAGAGATAGAATCACCCACGTGATGGCAATGACTCTAGATTTTTTGACTTCCCGATTATTTTTAATCGCCATAAAACGTACCAGAATATGAGGCATCCCCAGGTATCCCAGTGCCCAGGCAAACTGTGAAATCAGGGATACCGCCGTGATCCTCTCCCCTCCATTGTACAATGGATTCAAAAAATGGGGAGCTGTTCCCGCGCTATTCAGCTGCCCCAGACCACCCATAAGGTTCAGCGCCACGGCTGGAACGATCAAAATAGCGAAAAGCATCAACAATCCCTGTATGAAATCTGTCCAGCAGACGGCCATGAAACCGCCAAGAAAGGTGTAAGACAAGATCACAACCGCGCCGATGATAAGTGCATATGTATACTCGATTCCAAAAATGGTTTGGAAAAGCTGGGCGCCCGCTGAAAAAGCTGAGGCGGTATAGACGAGAAAGAAGATCATGATAAAGAGAGAGGAGGCGATCTTCAAAATTCCCTTTGTATCGTGGAAGCGGTTCTGAAAATACTCCGGGAGCGTCAAGGCGTTCCCCGCCACGATGGTGTACCTTCGCAATCTGGCTGCGATAAAGATCCAGTTGATGGCCGTACCAAGAGCCAGGCCAACGGCAATCCATATCTGTCCTGTGCCGAGTGCATAGATGGCGCCGGGCAATCCCATGAGCAGCCAACCGCTCATGTCGGATGCCTGTGCGCTGAGAGCCGCCACCCAGCCGCTAAGTTTGCGGCCTCCTAAAAAGTATTCCTCCGAATTTTTCGTTCTCCCATAGTAGCGAAATCCTATGGTAAGCATAATCCCCAAATACATGATGAACGCGATGATAATCCATATCCTATCGTCCATTTCATCCCCTCCTAGTTTTTTGATGTACAGGTACAAAGCATACGTTCTATTATAGCGAATAAACTAGGATTTGGCAATAGTTTTAGACTTTTTCTGGATAAAAGATAAAGAATCTGTCGAAAACACGGCGCCTTAGCGCCGTGTCAATAGTAAAAGATGAGGTTTCTATTCGTTGGAGACCGAGTAAATTGGCAGAATCAACGACTGTCCTGACACAATGGTATCAGAGGACAGTTGATTGATCCGTTTAATCTCACCGACATACCGGCGAACATCCATTCCCTCCGCCTTGTATTGCTGCGCAATGGTCCACAGGCATTCCCCTTCGCTTATGGTAACAGACTGATACGTCTTGACATTCAGCTCTTCCGCCCGAGCAGAATAGTGAATCCCTTGCGCGATCAGCAGCGATAACAAGATGATGACGAGCGCTGAAAGAATGACAAGCAGCCTGCGATACCGGGCGAGAAGTTTCTTTTTAGGCGCTGTTCTGGCCGTCACATGTGTAGCTTGATATGTAGTCATCAGAATCCCTCTTTTCATTGAAATAGGAACAATTGTTTGCCGATAGTATGTTCTTATTATAGTGCGAACGCATATTCTTGTCAAGAGGGTTTTTAGAAAAATTCGGGAATTTTTTAGATCATATGTTCGCAAAGGATACAATATATCGCACTGCCAAATTTCTGCGAGTCTAAAAATTATATATAGGTAATTGACATATGGGGCGCAATTTTGTAAAATGGTAAAAGAGAGGATTTATAAATCAAAGGAGGTTCTACATACTATGCAACAAAAAAGTCTTCCCCTATGTATCGTCTTGTCCATCGTCACCTGTGGCATCTATGGAATCTATTGGTTCATTTGCATGACCAATGACTCCAATCAGCTGTCCAATCAGACCAATGCGCCCTCCGGTGGAATCGCATTTCTTCTGACACTTGTCACTTGCAATATCTATGGCATCTACTGGGCCTACAAGATGGGTGAAAAGCTCGATCAAGCCAAGACGCAGCGCGGTATCCCCAGCAGCAACAGCAATGTTCTCTACCTTGTCTTAGAACTGCTCATGCCCATTGTCGGCTGGGCCCTGATGCAGAATGAGATCAATCGCTTGATTGCAACAGACAATGGCCAGCCGCAGCAGTAACAGTAAAGTTGCCGGTTGACAGTCCCAGAGGGAATCGATATGTGGGGGTGTATCTTTGGATACACCCCCTATTCTTATCCTATAACACTTTAAAACCTCAGCATGCAAGTAGCGGCGTAATCTCATCTTCATAGTAGAGATAAAGACTGTGGAGCGCGCGGGTCATGGAGACATATAGCAGTTTGCCATCCAGAGCGTCCATTCCGTAATGGCTGGCATCCGCCCAGGGAAGATAGACCGCGTCAAATTCCATCCCCTTTGCCAGGTAGGACGGCAGGACACTGATCCCCCCGTCATAGACGGCGTTGTCCTCCGAGATCAATTGGACGTTCGGAAGCTGTTCTTTTAGGGATTGATATGCGGTCGCTGCGTCCTCCTGATTTTTGCAGATTACGGCAAAGGTCACATATCCTCTCTCGGCCCTTCCTTGAAGGATGGACTGCCCGATCGCTGCGATTGTAGACCTGTAATCCAATTTCTGATAGACAACTTCATCGCCGTGGCGGAGAAAGGGAATCGCTTTATAGCTTGGATTCATGTGCAGCCGTTCCATAATGAGTCCCGCCTTATCCACCACTTCGATTGTAGTCCGATAGCTCTTCTGCAGAATTTTGACGTCGCTGGCGCTCTCCCCGGGCAAATAGATCCTCTGAACCTCGTCCCAGTTTTGGATGGACCGATACCCGTGAATTCCCTGATATAAGTCTCCTAATATGGTGAAGGTACAGTTACTCAGAATCCGTTTGAGCATATAAAACTGAAAAAGGCTGAGATCCTGTGCTTCGTCAATGACTACGTGACGAATCCCCTCACTTTTGGAAAGCCCTTTGACGGACACGGCAATAAGCATCGCTGGCGCTAAATCTTCCAGTTCCAGTGTCTGTCTCCGAATATGCTCCAGTGTATACTGCCGCAGATAATCAGCAAAATCCCCTGCGGCAGGCCGCACAAACTGATCGAACAGCTGATCATCTGTGTAGAGCTGTTTATAATACTCTAAGCCGGTTGTTTTAGGTATTTTTGCTAAGTATTTCGCAATGAGGGTCTTGCTCTCCGCTTCTAGGTTGCGCAACAAGGCATCGCGCTTATCGTATAGCGCCTTCATGGCCTCCCTGCGCTGAGGGCAGTCATTGGGATACTGCATGATGATTTTCTCTCGCAGGCGCTCGCACTTCTCTTCCAGCCCTTTCTGCATGGCCGCCTTCTGTGTGCGGAGTTTCGACTGAATATTCTTTTTCATCTCCGGTATGCGCTTTTCAAAGCAGAGATGCCGGTAAGAATGGAGAAACAAATCTTGCAGTTGTTTATATGACATGAAAGGCTGGCCCGCAAGCAACAGACCTTCTTTTGGCAGGTAGTTAGATTCCAGATGCTTCAGATACGCGTCACAGACATGGATAAATGCCTGGGAAGATTTAAAATAGGACTCTTGTTTTAACCATCGAATCTCTTCCGGTTTGGATTTTGAGCGCAGAAATATCCGCAGTTTATGGTGGATATCCTGAATTTTGAATTTTTTACCTAATATGGCCCTGGCAAAGTCTTCAAATGTACTCTGCTTGACCTCCCCGACGCCTAAATCCGGAAGCACGGCGGAAATATAGTTTAGAAAGAATTGATTCGGCCCCAGAATCATAAAGTTATCGCCAGCGATGGTGCCCGCATAGGCGTACAGTAAGTACGCGATCCGGTGTAGGGCAACGGTGGTCTTCCCCGCTCCGGCAGACCCCTGAACAATCAAGGTCTTCCACAGATCTGAGCGTATAATCTGATTCTGCTCTCCCTGTATAGTTCCCACAATCTCTTTCAGACGGTTGGTGGCATTGGCTTCCAGACAAGCGTTTAACAGTTCGTCGTCGGTCACGATGTCCACATCTGAAATCCCGGCCAGCGCGCCGCTGGATATAACATACTGCCGCTTTCGCGACAATTCCCCCGTGATTTCCCCCTGAGGTGCCTTATAGTGATTCTCTCCAATGCGTCCCTCGTAGTATAAATTCGCGACAGGTGCCCTCCAATCGACGACCAACAACTTCTGATCCTCTTCCTCAATGATGGATGTCTTTCCAAGGTAAAACCGCTCTGTCTCCTGCTTCTTATCCTCCCGGAAATCGATCCTTGCAAAGTAAGGAGCCTGGCGCACTGCCTCCAGCGCTTCCGTCTTGTTGGAAGCATAGGATAATAACGCCGAGCCCACCATCAAATCAATGTAGTCCTGACTGCTGTCATTGGTTACCTGACGATTCTTTTCATGGACTTCGACAGACAGATCCGATGCTCTTTTCTGCATGATTTTCAAGGTCTTTTCCAGTTCCTGCAGCGTGTGGGACAGATATTGTGTTTCCTCAGCATAATCCGGATGTTGCGATATGCTCATAAAAATCTCCATTCTGGAGCGTTAGCGACAGCGGCGAATTCTGCCACCAACACTATGTCCTCCTGATTCTTTTTTCTGCCAGGCTTTGGAATCCACACTTGTGGATTGCTTTCGCAGTTGTCAAAGCATATAGTATACCACATCCGTGGGGAGTTGTCAAAAAATTTTGCGCGTTTCTGACATCCTTTCAGAGTATCGTGAAACATTCAAACCAGCGGGACTAAAAAGATTTCATTTTTTTCGAACATTTGTTTGAAATTTGCGAACATATATGCTATAATGATAGCAAATTCCATTTGAGGTGATACGCGTGTCCGATTTATCAAAAAAACAACAAGAGATTTTAGATTATGTCGTCGCTCAACAGGCTGTTAAGGGATATCCCCCGTCGGTGCGGGAGATCTGCGCTGCTGTGAACCTCCGCTCGACGTCAACCGTCCACGGTCATCTAGAGCGCTTGGAGAGAAAGGGCTTTATTCGCAGAGATCCGACCAAACCTCGCGCAATCGAGATATTGGAGAAGAGCTTTGAGCAAGCGTCGCCTGCCGCCCGGCCGCCGCAGCCGGAGGCGGAGGTCATCCCTTTCCCCGGCCCCCAGCCAGAACTTGTCAACGTGCCCATTATCGGAAAGGTTACGGCGGGAGAGCCGATCCTGGCCGTTGAGAATATCGAAGATTACTTTCCAATCCCAGTTCAGTATACTCATAACAGCGAGGTCTTCATGCTCCGCGTTCGCGGTGAGAGCATGATCAACGCTGGTATTCTGGAGGACGACCTAATTCTGGTCCGCCGTCAGAGCAGCGCTGAGAACAACGATATCGTCGTCGCACTGCTCGGCGACAGCGTAACCGTGAAGTCATTCTTTCGGGAGGATGGGTACATACGCTTGCAGCCTCAGAACGATTTTATGGACCCGATTTTGGTGCGGGACTGCGAGATTTTGGGAAAGGTGATCGGACTGTACCGGGAGTATTGACTATCAGAACGCGTATTTCTGCCAACTAAACAGGGACACAGCCCGGTATTGTGCTGTGCCCCTTTTATTATTATTCGAGGAACCGATCATTCATCATCTTCTTCGAATAACTCCAACTGCATAGCCTGCTTTTCCGCATGGCGGGCGACCAAGTCGTTGATCTTTGCCAGGGGATCCAGCAGAAGACTGATGGACATGTCATGGTTCATAGAAGCGATAAAATACGCGACATATTTGGAGACATCCACCTCATAGTACCAGGGAGCCTCCAACAATTCCGGACGGCGGTAGGTCAAATTGGTGGACAGCACGCCGGACAGATATCCATTCTCAACAGCCTCCGTGAATTTGTCGACCCCTTCCGTAAAGAGCGCGTAGGTACAACCCGCGAAGATGCGACCAGCCCCTCTCTTGCGCAGATCGTAGGCGATATCCAACATCGAATCTCCGGAGGAGATGATATCATCGTAGATAAAGACATCTTTTCCATGGATATCGTTGCCAAGAAATTCATGGGCAACAATGGGGTTGCGCCCATTGACGATACGGGAATAATCCCGGCGCTTATAATACATACCCATATCCACACCCAAAACAGAGGCATAATATACATTTCGATCGATGGCCCCTTCATCAGGACTGACCACCATGAAAGAATCTTTATTGATCACAATATCCGGGACGTGGTGCAGCAAAGCCTTTAATGTCTGATACGAGGGCATGACATTGTCGAATCCCATCAAGGGGACGGCATTCTGTACACGCGGGTCATGGGCGTCAAAGGTGATGATGGAATGAACGCCCATATTGCGTAGCTCTTGCAGCGCAACTGCACAGTCCAATGATTCGCGGGATGTGCGGCGATGCTGCCGTCCGCCATACAAAATGGGCATGATGACCGTAATGCGGTGTGCCTTTCCGCCGACGGCTTCAATGGCTCGCTTCAGATCCTGATAGTGATCATCCGGCGACATGGGAACCGGTTGTCCGAACATGGAGTACGTGCAATTATAGTTCCCCACATCCGTCAGCAAATACACGTCCATTCCCCGCACCGATTGACCGATGACCGCCTTCGCATCTCCCGTCTGAAAACGAGGACAAGAGACGCCGACTAAAAATGAATCCGCATCTTTCTGCGGCCCCTCCAGCCTAGAGTAAAGCTTCTTTAAATGTCCATCAACTTTTTTTCCAAATTCAGAGGCGCTGTCCATTGCCACGAGTCCCAGATTCGCCACCTGCAAATGGGTTATACTTTCTGTTGACGCATCAAAAGGCATTGTACTATCCCTACTTTCTTAATTTTACGGAGGCTATGTAACATCCCCGTTTCGTCACTGCCATTATATCATACTCCAACGAGTATTGCCAGACATATTTCGAGGTTTTTTGTGTATTTGGTAGTCTTAGCCGATAGGGATTCCGTATCTTTCGATCTCCATGGGAATAAATTCCCGATCCCTGGGAAAACTATCAGAAAATTGTTTTCTCCCTGAGGTGAAATTATGCAGATTTTTAAAGATTTGGAACAAAATATTGGTCTGTTTGAGAAGAAACTTCCGATTCAAAAGAGCTTTGATTTAGTGGGGCGAAGGCTTATCATCGCTGGTAAACCCGCCTATTATCTATTGGTAGACGGGCTTAGCAAAGATGACGTGCTTCTTCGGCTGTTTCAGCATATCCAAGGTCAGCAAGGGATTGAGGATATGGAAACACTGGAGTCGTTTTTACAGAATCAGATCGGGTATATTGAGACGACGTTGGAGCGCGACGTGGACCTTATGATGAAGGCCATCCTGTCTGGTCAGACCCTACTCCTGATCGACGGTTTCGATCAAGCCATTCTGCTGGATATGCGGACCTACCCCGTTCGAAGTCCTCAAGAACCTGACTTAGAAAAGGTGACCCGGGGCTCTCGGGATGGCTTAGTGGAAACAATCGTTTTCAACACGGCTCTTGTTCGGCGACGCGTGCGGGACCCCAATCTTGTATACGAAATGAAAGAGGTTGGTTCAAAGTCCTGCACGGATGTGGTCATCGGGTATATCGATGGTTTAGCGGATCCGCATCTTGTGGCGCATCTTCGCGAGGCATTGGACAATATTCATGTGGATGCGCTTCTGATGGGCGAAAAAACTCTGGAAGAATTGTTGATTAAAAAGCGATGGTATAATCCATTTCCACAGGCGAAATTTACGGAGCGGCCAGATGTGGTGGCCGCCCATCTTTTGGAGGGACACGTTGTCTTGATGGTGGACAACTCGCCGTCCGCCATGCTGTTCCCGGCCACGCTGTTTCATTTTACACAGCACTCGGAAGACTATTATCAAAATCCCCTGGTGGGAACCTATATCCGCTGGATCCGTTTTTTCGCCATTCTCATCAGTCTCTTGTTTACCCCTCTTTGGCTTCTGTTAGCGCAAAATCCGGATTTCGTGCCATCGATCCTACAGTTTATGATTCCAACAGAATCTGCGGCGATTCCGCTCTTTGTCCAACTCCTTCTGGTAGAACTCGGGTTGGAGATTCTGCGGATGGCGTCGATTCATACCCCCTCAAGCCTTACAACGGCTATGGGGATCATCGGCGGATTGATCCTCGGCCAATATGCCATTGAGGTAAACCTGTTGATTCCAGATACCGTTCTCTATATGGCCATTGCGGGGCTTGCCACATACGCGGTGCCAAGCGTTGAGTTCGGCATGGCCATACGCATCTATCGGATCTTCATCCTGCTGCTGACTGGCCTATTTGACGTGTGGGGATTTGCCATAGGGTTTATCCTGTTCCTTCTGGTTTTAGTTACAACCCGTTCTTTCAGCGGCCTTCGATACACATGGCCTCTACTCCCCTTCGACGGGCGAGCTCTGTCCAATGTCCTAATTCGAAAACCCATCATTGAAGTCAAACGGCATGAGAAAGAAAATCGTAGAAAACCGGTGAAATAATGTGAAAAAAGCTTCACAAACGGAACCGCTTGTTGTATAATAATACAATATCTGTAAATGTATTGAATACGCAGGAGGGCTTGCTGAATGATTGAAACCAGTACCATCGTAGGGTTGTATGTTGCCGGAGTGTTGGAGATCACCATTCCACTGTTTGCTCTATATTTTCTATACCGCCGCCACCGCTACTCCATTTCTTCCCTTTTCTTTGGAATCCTTATCTACTTCGCCTCAACAAAAGTTTTGATTCCCGGAATTACATCTCTTATCGGCGCGTTTCCAGGGGCATTAGAGTATCTGGAGAGTCAGTTTTATCTGTTAGTCTTGATTTTATCCGTTATTACGGCGCTCTTTCAGCTTCCTATCCAATACCTTGCCGTCCGCTTCACCCGCAAGGGGAAATGGACGATCTATGACACCCTGGCCATGGGGCTCGCGTACTGGCTACCAGCCATATTCAGCAACAGCGCTACCATGATCAGCCAGGGGAGCCTTTCCCGCACAGTCAACAGTGGAAAGATTGAGGAATTGGTTACGGAGACGATTACAATCGATCAGGTGGAAGGACTTGTCCAGCAGATACGGTCGCTTAATTTCTTTACTGTCCAAGTTCAGATGATCACACAGCTATTCATGGTCGTCATCAACGTGGCGCTGGTCTTATTGGTCTATCACAGCGTCAAACGAAAGAAGATCTGGGTGCTCTATGTCGGAATCGGAATCAACATCGCGTATCTGATCAGTGTCAATTATGTTGAAAAATGGCTCGGATACTGGCCATCCAACGCGGTTTTCCTTATCATAGCCGCTGGCGCTGTCTACTTTATCGCCCGGTACATGAAATGGTATAAGATTCAACAGGCTCAGCTGCTGCAAAAGAAAAAGGAATACAAAGAGCGGCAGCGCGCGAAAGCTGCCGCCAACATGAAGGCTAAGGAGGAAGCCAAAAGGCTCGCAGAAGAACAAAAATGCGCAGCGGCGCAGAGCGAGACGCCACAAGCCCCCTCCTCCACTCCCGAAGACTGAGGTACAAGTACTCCTAGTACTTTTTATGCAAACTGGCTGTAATACAGCGCAGCATATGCACCCTTCGCAGCAAGCAGCTCTTTATGATTGCCCTGTTCGATAATATTGCCGTTTTCCATAAACAGAATGTTATCCGCATCACGAATCGTGGAAAGCCGGTGCGCGATTACAAAGCTTGTTCTGCCACTCATCAGTTGCTTCATAGCCTTGCCAATTTCTGCCTCGGTTCGTGTATCCACGCTGGAGGTTGCCTCATCCAATATGATCACAGGTGGATTGCAAAGGAACACACGGGCAATGGTAATAAGCTGCCTTTGGCCTACTGAGAGATTTGCCGCATCGTTATCCAATACTGTGTTGTAGCCCTGCGGCATGGTGCGGATAAAGTAATCGACCTTGGCTGCCTTGGCGGCGGCTTTAATCTCCTCCATTGTCGCGTCTGGCCTTCCATAGGCGATATTTTCTGCAATTGTTCCGCCAAATAGCCATGTATCCTGAAGCACCATGCCGAAATTGTGACGCAAATCCTGTCTCGTCAGATCGGTGGTGCGGATACCGTCGATCGTGATTTGTCCGCCATTTACTTCATAGAACCGCATGAGCAAGTTGATCAGCGTTGTTTTACCAGCTCCGGTGGAACCAACGACAGCAATCTTCTGCCCAGGCTTTGCTGTAAAGCTGATATTTTTCATAAGAATCTTATCCGGCGTATATCCGAAGCTGACATTCTCAAATGAGACTTTTCCTTTTGCTTTTTCCAGAGGGATGGGAGTGGAGGTATCCGGTATTTCTTCTGCCGCATCCAGGAAATGGAATGTACGCTCTGCAGAGGCAAGGGCTGCCTGCAGAGAGTTAATCATATACGAGGTTTCGGTAAGCGGTTCTGCCGCCATGTTCATGTACTGGAAGAATGCCTGGACAACACCGAGAGACATTCTACCTTGCAGCATCCAATGGCAGGCGAGGAGCATAATGGCCGCCTGTGACAACCGGGAAAGCATACGTATCAATGGGTTTACACAGTTTGTCAAAAAGTCGGTCTTTTTTGTTGCGGCACGGAGCTCATCCACTGCAGTGTTGACTGTTTCAATGCTCTCCTGTTCATGGTTATAGGCCCGGATGACATCTCTCCCTGTGTAATATTCTTCTGCAATACCTGTGAGGTAGGCAAGCGCCCGCTGCCGGTCAGCAGCACATTCGAGATTTTTCTTTGCCACAGCTTTGGTCACACTAAGACTCACGACCGTAAAAGCAAGAAATACAAGCATCAGCAAAACACTGTAATAAAACATAAAGGCCATCGCGCCAACCAGCGTACCAATTGCAGTCAGCAGCTTCAAAAGTCCTGTCTGCAGAGTTTCTGATACTTTATCCAGGTCGCTCGTCACACGGCTTAAGATCTCACCGGGTTTGTTCCCATCAAAAAATCGGAGAGGTAGCTTATTCAGCTTATGACTAATCTGTTTCCGCAAGGTCAAAATCAGCCGCTCTGCAACACTCGCCATCAGGTATGCTTGGAAATGATAAAACACACTCGTAAGGATATACATAAGAAATAGCGCCAGCATTTTCATACCGAGCGGATTCCACTCGATGGAAAACTTAGCTCCAGTACTCACACAATTCCGAATCGCAGTGAGCAGATGGTCAATCACCCCTGCACTATAATATGGTGTAAAGATATTAAGTGCCGTATACAAAACAATGCAGATTGCGACGATGATCAAACGGCTGCGTTGGTTCTTAAGCTGCCCAAACAATCGCTTTGCCGTTATACCGGCATTTTCCGGTATTTCTTTATCAAATGTAACAGTTCTCTTATCACTCATGTTCACTTGCCTCCTTCGTCTGTGAGTCATAGATTTCTTTATAGATCGGGGAATTTGTAAGCAGTTCCTCATGCTTTCCAATTCCCACCGGCTCGCCTTCGTGCAGGACAATGATACTGTCCGCATGGAGAATGGTACTGATTCTCTGTGCAATAATCACAACCGCAGCATCTTTCGTTTCCGGAATCAGCGCCTTTCTCAGTGCAGCATCCGTTTTGAAATCAAGGGCGGAGAAGCTGTCATCAAAAATGTAAAGCTCCGGTCTCTTTACCAGGGCACGGGCGATGGAGAGACGCTGTTTCTGCCCTCCTGAAAAGTTGGTGCCGCCCTGAGCCACAAAGGATTCCAGCTTATCCGGCAGCGCCTCAACGAAGTCCTTAGCCTGTGCAATGGAAAGGGCGTGCCATAACTGCTCATCTGTAGCCTCCGAGTTACCGTATCTCAGGTTTTCTGCAATGGTTCCTGAAAACAGCCATGCTCTTTGCTGTACAAAGGAAAGGCGTTCCCGGAGCTGACTCTGCGGCATTTCCCGAATATCGACGCCATTCAGCAGCACCACGCCGTCTGTAACCTCGTTGAAACGCATCATCAGGGAAGCGACTGTGGACTTTCCGCTTCCTGTACCGCCGATAATTGCTGTCGTCTCCCCACGCCTGCAGGTAAAGTTAAGGTTTTTCAAGGTATATTCATCGGCATCCGCAAAACGGAAGGATACTTTTTTAAAGGTCAGGACATCCTGACAATTTTCTTTTTCTTCGGCCCATTTGTTCTTCCTGTCGGCAATCGTCGGAGAGAAATTCATCATTTCACTGACACGGTTACAGCACTCAAGAGCGCGGGGAAGCGTCAGAATCACCATCTGTGCCATCATCAAAAAAAACAGAGAAAGCATGGCATACTCGATGATCGCCGTAATATCACCAATTTGGAAATGCCCGGCCGTGATGCGGAATCCACTGAATGTATAAACTAAAATTATAAACATATTAATTGCAAAATTAGAAATACTGTCAAGGATTGCAAAGCGTTTGTTGACCTTAATAGCGGTTCCGGCATAGTCACTGAACTCGGTATTCAAACGCTGTTCTTCACTGGATTCCTTGTCAAATGCCCTGATTACACGGACGCCTGTAATATTCTCTAAGAGCACTTTGCTCATCGTATCCAGCTTCTTTTGTAGCTTTCGAAACATGGGCGCTGTGCTTTTCATGATGATTCCCGCGACGATAGCGATGATCAGCAAAATTCCAAGCAGGATAACACCCATCAAAATATCTTTCTGAAAGGTCAGCACCAGCGAAACGACAAAGATCACTGGAACAGGGAACAGCATCTGAAAGCAACTCAGAAGTGCGAACTGAATATTTGTGATATCGGATACGGTTCTTGTTGTCACCGATGCCGTGCCAAAAGAACGGAAATCCGCCCCGGATAAGCGTAAGGTCTTTTTATATAGAGAACTCCGGATGTCTGCTCCGACTTTTGAAGTCAGGTCGGAACAGGTATAAGCGCCGAGTATCGTTGCCACGCCTGAGATAAGGGCTGCTGCGAGCATTTTGACACATGTGTTGACGAGCGCTGAAAAATCAGCTCCCGCCGCTGTACCCTGGTTTAACATATCCGCCGCAAAGGTCGGAATAATCAATGCTCCGACTACATCCACAATTACAAAGAGTATTGTGATCAGGCACAATTTCCAATGTGGTTTTAAAAACCGTAAAATAAGTTTCATAATAAAAGCATTCCTTTCCGAATTTTGAGTATAAAATATGCGCCGATTATTAAATAACCGAGCGCACTCGACATCTTTTCCGACTTTACAGCTGCGGCTGTAAGCCCTCCGATAAACGATTATTTAGTTTATAGTTTCTTGAAATGACTCAAGTTAATACTGATACTTTTTCCTCTTTACCGCAATAAAGAAGACGGTCATCATCGCTGCCACCATCTCTGCGGCAACCACAGAAAACCAGATTCCGTCGATCTCCAAAAAGACCGGCAGTATCAAGACCGCCGCCACCTGAAACACTAAGCTTCGCAGGAATGAAATCAGCGCCGAGGTTAGGCCATCATTCAGTGCGGTGAAGAAAGAGGAGCCGTAGATGGCAATCCCGGAAAACAGGAAGGAGAACGAGTAAATCGTAAACGCTCTCTTGGTCATCCCCATCAATTCCCGGTCATAGCCTACAAAAATTCCTGCCAGCGGCTTCGCCAGAATTTCCGCCAACACGAACATGCTGACCGCGAAAATCCCAATGACAACGTAGCTCTTTCTCAGCAGCCCCTTTAACTCAAGATGGTTTTTCGCACCGTAATGATACGCCACAACCGGCGCGATCCCTGTGGAGTATCCGATAAAAATGGCCAGGAAGATCATGTTGACATACATCAAAACACCGTAGGCGGCAATTCCGTTTTCTCCGGCGTAACGCATAAGCTGGAAGTTATAGAGCATGCTGACGACGGAAGTCGAGATATTGCTCATTAGCTCTGATGAGCCATTTGTGCAGGCTTTCAGAAGCGCCTTTCCATCCAGTTCCGTTTTTGTCAGCCGAAGTTGGCTGTTGTTCTTCCGACTGAAATAAAAGATAGGGATAACGCCGCCCAATATCTGGCTGAATGCTGTCGCCAATGCGGCTCCCACAAGTCCCCATGAGAAAACGACCACAAATACAGCGTCCAGCACCATATTGGCCAGCCCGCATATAACGGTCACGGCAAGGCCGAGCTGCGGCTTTCCGGCTGTAATAAAGAAGCTCTGAAATTCAAACTGCAGCATGTAGCACGGCAGAGCAACCAGCAGAATCCGTCCATATGTCACACCGTTATCCAACATAGCCCCCTCAGCTCCCATGAGAGATGCGAGAGGGCGAAGAAAAATAAAACTGATGACGGCAATCACAATGCCGCAGATCGCTGTGCAGTAGACAAACAGCGAAAAAAGCCGCTGTGCTTTCTCGTCATCGCCTTCTCCCATGGTTTTGGAAACCAGGGCGCTACCTCCCGCGCCAAACATAAAACCAACCGACCCTAAAATCATCAGCACCGGCATGATAAAATTCACGGCAGCAAAGGGAGTCTTCCCCACAAAATTCGATACGAAAAAGCCGTCTACCACACTGTAGATGGAAGTAAAGACCATCATAATCATGGATGGAATCGTAAAAAGCAGAAGTTTTCTGTAATTAAAATGGTCTGAAAGCTGAATCGTCATGATGTTCATCTCTATAAATCCTTCATTCTGTCCTTAAACATATTTAAATACCGCTGTGTTAACTCCACATAGGTTTCCCATTCTTCCTTTGTCCAGGAAGTGTAAATATCATTTTCTATTTTCATCAGACGAAGAACGGTATTCTTCACCACCTGATTTCCCTTATCCGTGAGGTAGACCTTTTTCTTCTTGCCGCTGAACGCTTCCAGATAGACAATGTCCTCGGCTTCCAGTTTCCGCAGCGCCGAATTTATCGTCTGCTTGCTTGCGCCGGACATCTGCATAATATCGCTGAGCAGGCACTCCCCATCACGGCTACAAATAGTATAAAGGATCAGCATCGCGCTGTCTGACAGCCCCAATTTCAGCGCTGCTTCATGATAAGCCGCATCAATTTCCGATGACAGAAGGTTAAATCGTTTCGTTTGTATCTCGATTCCATGTTCCATAGCGCACCTCCATAGTACGATTTCATACTCGGCATATTATAGTATGATTTCATACTTTTGTCAATCCCCTTTTTCTTTGAACTTTAAAATAAAAAGTGGGATAAAACCCAAACGGATCGTATCCCACTTTAACACTCTTTTTTTACTCTCCCCCCACCTGCGAGTTCCACATCTCCACCGTCTGTGGAAATTCACCCTCGAGAGAATCATCCTCGTAGACCGCCTGTAGGTTTCCTACTTCGTCCACGAGGAAGACGGCCAGATTTGCGCTGTCGAATGGGGCTTGAGAGTCCACCTCAATGGGTTCTACGTTCAGCGATGCCATCTCCTCCTCTGAGAACCCCAAATTCGCCGTCGGCGCATACGCATCCTCGCGAATCCATACACAGACTTGTCTATGGAGAATCGTCTCCGGCACAAACAGGGCACTGGATAGAAGAAGACCGAGATTTCCCTGTTCTGTGTGCAGCACAAAGCTCATGGTTGCGCTGTCACTCGCCACGTGCGTCACGGTACCCGTGACTGCCAGCGGCTCCCCCGCATCCATCTTTAATTTCAGCCATTCCCCCATTGGCAAGGACATATCCACGGAATTGAATAGACGCGAGTACTCCATGGCGCCGCTATATTGACTTGCCGGCTCCTCATCCTGCGACTCCCCTGCCGCCAATTTGGATTCCGCCGACTGTGCGTTATCAAATCCGACTTCATTGTACTGCTGTGGCGCGGCATTTTGTTCTCCCTCCGCCGTCCGATTCGGCATTGCGCTGTCCGTCTTTGATTGCTGAAAATTCGTAGGCACCCAGATCACAAGAAAGAGCGTCAACAAAATAGCTGCGGGTGCGACAATGGTTTTCCATATATGCTTGCCACGCTTCTTCGCAGAGCAGAATCTAGGCCTTTCGAGCTCAACCGACGGCGGCTCGATTCCCTGGGTATGGTACCAGTGCTGGAGCGCCTCCTCCGCGGAGGAGGCGGAGGAAGGGATCGGATCAAGGCGGTCAAGCCTCTTTACAAGGCGGTCAATTTTTTTGGAATCCAGTGTGTCATCGGAGACAAAGAATGTCTCGGAGATGAGCCGGAGAAAAAGTCTTTGCGCCTTCTTATCCGCCATTTTATATACCTCCTTTTGCCTGCAACACGAGCATGAGCGCTAGGACACAGACCCTCAGCAGCTCCGGGTTTTCTCGCAAACGCTTATAAATCCTAGAAAACCGCATCTTGCACGCGCCAAGACTTAAACCGTATCGCTGCGCAATTTCTTCAAGGGAGAGTCCCACTTCGAACCGGTCTTTCAACATAGCCAACTCCTGTTCCGTCACATATCCTGCAAGCTGTGCGAACTGGAAAAACTCCTCCATGACCGTCGTCTCCACAGGCGAGTTTCCATCGCTGGAAGCAGTGGACGCCACCAGATCGAAATCCAGATCCGTCATCTCCTGATGATATTTTCGTCGCAGATGATTCAGCGTTTTGTTTCTTGCTGTCAAATAAAACCACCCTGTCACATTGGGATGTGCCATCAGAGTATCGATCCGGCTAAAAGCCTCTGTAAACGTCTCTTGAACCAGATCTTCCGCCGCGTCGGCATCCTTGGCTATGCGCGCGATAAAGCGGTAAAGCCCGTCGTAGAGCTGCAAATACAGCTGTTCAAAAAACGCTTGCTCTTCCTGTCGCATAACAAATCCCCCTATTTGTGGATAGAAGGGACCTTCTATCCTATCATGTCTTTGTCTGTGCCGAATGTAACAGCATTCTATAACTTTATAGACAGGCTATTTCTGTTTCCCATGTCGAAAATCCCGCCAGCCGGTCTCAAACCAATTTTCATCCTTTGGGATGGGAACGGCGGATCTCCAGGTGCACCGGCACTGGCTATTCTCAGCCTGATATTGTAGCTCCTGAACCTGTCCCTGCAGGGTCGCATCCGATAGCCCGAATCGGAATCGATCGGGCAGTTTATCCGACGCCAATCCCCCCTGCGCGTCATAGACCAGGCAGGCTCCGCGGCTCTTGCCGCCCTGCTCTAAATAATCTTCCATCGCGGACAATACGGCAATCTGGCAGATCAACAAATCGTAGACCTTATAGCAAAGCCCCATTTCCCGCATGCTCATCGGGATCAGCGTATCGGTCACATTCCGAAGCTCATCCCGCGCTTCCTGCAATGCTTGCTGGATTCTATCCTGGCGCCGCAGCAGACCGCCGGCGAAATCCATCCGCTCCCCGATCGCTTGGACACGGCTGCGAATATTCCCCTTCTCGTGTGTCCAACGCCTTTTCTGAAGTTTTTCCACAAAGGTCTCCGCCATCTGGATGCGCCCTGAGACAGCACCACTCACCTGCTGAACAAACAGATCCGCACGCATGGGCGGCGCCGTGTAATTCGCCGTGATATAGGCTGCGGCGCGGTATCCCCCCACCTGGCCGGCATTTAAGGAAGCTCCGACTGGGACATAGATTCCATGGGTTCCAGCCACCTCTCCGATAGGAAACAGATGGCGCAGATTGCTTTCCCACCAAGTATTAACGGCCAAACCCCCATTATGATGGGCGACGGCTAAGGTGATTTCCATGGGGTCTTGCCGCAAATTGATTTCCTGATCCAACAACAATTCCATGACGGGCTGATTTAACTTGGACAATCTCTGGTACGGCAATTCCAGCAGTGCGTCGGAGCGTTGGAGAAACAGGTATGCTTCCTTATCCAGCAATGAGAAATCCAGATGAACCCCCGCCCCGGATGGATTGCGGGTATAATCCAGAAAAACCCTGCGCCCTTTCACCACAATCTCATGGTATAGGAGCAAATCCAGGATGGAGGTGCCACCCTTTCGGGTCTTCTTGGCATCGAAGGGCCATTGGGTCCCCTTCGCGAAGATGGTGTTGACCAACAGTCGAGGGTCCTCGAGATAATCGCTCAGAAATTCCCGCTCCTCATAGCCATCCTCGTTGGTCGATATGTACCGGGGAATGGCCTGATGATATGCCCCTGTAATCATATGGGGGAAGTCTGCCGCGCAAATTCCGTATTGAAACTCTGTCAGCCCAGCCCCCAGAGCGCCGGCTTCCAGTGCAATCCCGAGGGAGCTTAACTGAGAGGCAGGATACGCGGCACTGCGATATAGCCCTCCCGGACCTCCCGTTGCATAGACGATGTTGGTACAGCTAAATAAGACGAATCGCTGGTGATATTCCCGAACCTGATTTAGATTGAGGGCCAGCAGTCCTATGACGGCTTTGCCGTCAGAATCTGTCAGCAATTGAATCACCTGATGGCCATCCAGGATGGGGATCTTTCGCTTCCACACTTCCTCTTCCAGGCGCTCCGTGATCAGCCTGGAAGTAACCGGGCCGGCGGAGGTTCCCCGTTTTGCCGAATCATAGTCGCTGCGGTATCCGATATACTCCCCATATTGATTTCTCGGGAAAGGAACTCCACTCTCCGTCAGATTGTAAAAGGCCTGTCCGGACATGGCCGCCTCCACCAGCGCCACATCTCCGTCCATAGAGCCACCTGCGCTGAGATTTTTGGCCATTTTCCCAGGGCTGTCCATCTCCCATCCACAGATGGAGATCTTGTAGTACGCCTGTTTATCAGCGCTGACGTTCCGCGAAGTTCCGGCATCCGCTTTTTCGGTCAGGATTGCGATATCCTTCTGTCCCATGTCCCACAGCTGCTTGGCCGCGTTGTATCCCGCGGCGCCCGTCCCCACAATCACAGTGTTAACGGAATATACTTTAGTCGGAATCCCGTGCAAAATAATCGTATCACTTGTCACTGTCCTCACCTCTGATTCTATTATAGTCCCCGTTTTTGTATCGTTCGAATAAAATGCGCGTTGGATCTGGCATCCTTGAGCGCCACCCGAAAATGTCTTGCCGACAGATTCTCAAATCCTTCCGCCCTTCGGATCAAAATTCCCTCCTGCAAAAGTTCTGTGTAGATGTCCTCTGCCCTAGCCGTGTCCACTGCGCGAAGCAAGAAGAAGCAGGCATGTCCGGGATACACATGGACGCTGTCCCACTGAAGAAGACCGGACAAAAAAGTAGGCCGTTCCGTCTCAAACCATCGCCTCGTTTTCTCCATATATGACAGGTCTTGAAAAATACAGCGCGATGCCACAACTGCTGCCGCGTTGATGTGCCACGGCTCCATCTGCGCCTCCAACTCTTGAGCCCAAGCCGTATTGGATGTAATGCCATATCCCAATCGCAGTCCTGGCATACCGAAAAACTTTGTCGCCGCGCGGACAACCATGAGATTGGGATGGGATGGCACCGCCTCGACCATGGATTGGGCTAAGCTCTGGCGGGAGAATTCAATGAAGCATTCATCCACCATGAGATAGGCGCCTTTCCTCTGAAGCTCGTCCAAAAAAGGACGAAGCTCCGAGCCTAGAAGCAGTTGTCCAGTTGGATTGTTGGGATTGCAGAGCAGACAGAGAGTGCCATTCTTTATGTACGGGAGCAGCGCTGAAAGATTGGGGCGAAACTCCTCCTCCTCCTTCAATGGTACGGCCGTACAGGGCTTTCCGGCAAAGGAAGCGGCCCTAGCATACTCGTTAAAGGTGGGAACGCTAATCACAACATCCATTATGGAGGACCATGTCATGGCCTTATAAAAGATTTCCGCAGACCCATTTCCAAGAATGACCGAGACATCCGGCTCCGCCCCCCCAGCGTACAAATACTGCCTTACGCTCCGCTTCACCTCTCGATACTGGAGATCCGGATATCTCGTGAATTCCTCCATATGCTGCAACAGGGCTCTCTGGAAACTATCCGGGACACCAAAAGGGTTAATGTTCGAGCTATAGTCGAGAAGCGGCGGCCCCTCGAAATCCCATATATTTCCTCCGTGAATATTCATAGGGCACTACATCCTCCGTTTTACCGCAAATATTTTTGAAATTCTTCAATCGCCCTATCCCGCCTGTGCCGGCTCAGGGGCAGAAATGGGACGGTTTGACTGCGCAATTTGACCTGATCGGATTCAAAGGCGTATATGTAGCGCTGATTTACCAAATAGCCGCTGTGTATTCGAATGAATCCAGAATCTTTCAATTCCTTCTCTTTATGCCCGATGCTCTCCCGGCTTCGATATGTCTCGGTTTCCGTCACCGTCATAAGATAGTTGCGCTCACTCTCGAAATATATGATTTCGTTTTTATATAGATAGATCGGCCCTCCATTGGTCCTGATCTCCAGAAGCTGACCGGATTCCTCCAGCGACGTGATTCCGGAGGATACCACCTCCTGGATTTCGCTGGAAAAGAAGCGCTTTCGAATGAAGCGAAAGGGATGGTATTGCAGCGATGGATAGACCAATTCCTCGTGGCTCGTCACAAACACAATCAGAGATTGCGGATGGTGTGCCACCACTTCTTTGGCGATATCGAAGCCTGTAATATCCGGCATATCCATGTCCAGGAAGACCATATGATACGCCATAACCGCCAACTGCTCCATGAGCTTGTGCGGGTCGGTAAAGAGATGGGGAGTGCAGATTCGATTCTGCTTGGAAAATTCAATCTGTATGTTCTCCCCGAGATAGTGTGTCATCGCTGCATCGTCATCGCAGATGGCAATGGTAAAGTTCATCTATCGATCTGCCTCCGTTTCATTTTGATTCGGTGCCTCGGATTCCCTACAGTTGGGAAGCAAAACCTGGACACAAAAATAGCCATCTTTTTCATAGAAGTCAACATGACCTTTATACCGCTCCACAATCTTCCGTATCACCGTCACCCCAATGCCGTGATTCATCACATCCTCCTTTGACGTGGACATATGAGGATTTTCAGCTAGCACACTGTCCTGGATGTGATTTCGCACAAGTATACGGTGATACCCCCTCTTCGTTGACAGCTCCAGCCCGACATCCCTCCAGGATACAGGCAGCTTTGCACTGGCCTCCATGGCATTATCCAGGATATTGCCCAGGAGCGAGTGGAAATCCATCGGTTCCATAAAAGCGAAATCCGTGTCCTCGATCTGAATTTTCACCGGAATCTCCTGCTCAGCCGCTAAAGACAGCCGTGTGTTGAGTACGAAATTTAGAAAATCATTTTCGGTGTGGACATAGTTTTGAATTTGATTGATCTTCCCTCTCAATTCCTCAATGTATGCAAGGGTCTCCGGGACATGTCCCTCCTCCAGCGCATGGGCAATGTATAAAAGGTGATTTTTCATCTCATGTTTCATATTTCGGGTCTGATCATAGAATCGTTTCAGATCCTCCATGTTTTTGCGCTCATATTTGTTCTGTTGGCGGAGCAGCCGGTTTTCCAGTGCAAGCTGTCCCTCCTTGCCCAGCTTGCTAAATAAATAGAACATCGTCATATTGATTACGAGGACACCGAGAACGGAGATAATCAGATATAGAGAATTTAAATCCCGTATCTGATTGTCTATAGCCGCGTCCATGATCACAACCATAAAAAGGATGGTAATGACGGGAATTAAGGAGACGATGACGACATGCAGCTTATTATACGGGTACTGGGCGACGTATTTGAATCGCAAAAATACTCTAGTCGCATAATATAAAAAGATTTCCGCTAAAACAGTGACAATGGAGTGATAGAGGCCCTGCCCTTCCAGGAGAAGGCTGAGATTGACGTCCAGAATATTGCCAGCGAAAATGGCAACCAAAACTTGGGATGTCACGAGGGATAGCGGAAAAAAGAGACAGGACATGATCTTCCCTGCCATGGAACCTCCTAGAAAGTACAAAGCGTATAAAAATACCATGCCAGTCCGGATAAATAGTTTAGCCTCCGGTGCAAACTGCTGATAGCCCGCCACCGCGACTAAAGTATAGATCAGGATTGTGACGATGATAAATGCTGTGGTGCTGATCCTGCGATTCCACTTTAGCCCATTGTAACGAGTTACAAACTCCATATATAATAGGGATTCAAATAATGATATCCAAAAGTCCGCAAAGGTCCACCCCATTGTTCTTCTCCTGTTTACCGTAGGATAGATTTAGTATACCGTAAATTGTCATGGCAGGCAAGTCCTTTTTCTTTTTATAGTTGTTAGACTGCGATTTTCTTCCTCAAGAAAACAGAAGCGCTGCAAGGGGGAAGCGGTCCCCCTTGCAGCGCTTCTGTTAGCCATGTGACTCCTTAGCGCAAATTGAACCACGCCTTCAGTCCCCAGTACTCTGCACTTTTTCCCAGTTCTTCCTCTATGCGCAGCAGTTGATTATACTTTGCGGTGCGGTCAGACCGGCACGGCGCGCCGGTCTTAATCTGCCCTGCATTGACGCCCACCACAATATCTGCGATGGTGGTATCTTCCGTCTCTCCGCTCCGGTGGGATACTACAGCTGTATACCCAGCTCGGTTTGCCATCTCAATGGCGTTGAGTGTCTCTGTCAAGGTTCCAATCTGATTGACTTTGATTAAGATGGAATTGCCGACCTTCTCTGTAATTCCTTTTTCCAACCGCTGTGTATTGGTCACAAATAGATCGTCGCCAACAAGTTGGATCCGGTCTCCAAGGCGGCTGGTGAGCAGTTTCCATCCCTCCCAGTCATTTTCATCCAACCCATCTTCCAGAGAAATGATTGGAAATTTGTCACACAGATTCTGATAGTACTGAACCATCTCATCCGCTGTTCGGTAGATTTCTTCCCCCCGCATTTGACTTTCACCGGCGAAATAATAGGCTTTTCTGTCCGGCTGATACATTTCGGAGGACGCAGCGTCTATGGCGAAGCGAATATCCCGTCCCGGCTCGTAGGCCGCTTTTTCCACCGCCTCCAGCAGGAGCTCCAGAGCCTCTTCGGAAGAAGCGAGATTGGGAGCAAATCCTCCCTCGTCCCCGATAGCCGAAGATAACCCTTTCCCATGCAGGACTTTCTTCAACTGCTGATAGACTTCCGCGCACATCCGAAGCCCTTCTTGAAAGCTGGCCGCGCCGACGGGCATGATCATAAACTCTTGCAAGTCCACGGTATTGTCCGCGTGGACGCCCCCATTTAAAATATTCATCATGGGTACCGGCAAAACTTTGGCGTTGCAGCCACCAATATACTGATACAGGCTCATTCCCAGCACCTCCGCCGCGGCGCGGGCAGCGGCCAGGGAAACGCCTAGAATGGCATTGGCGCCCAGACGGCTTTTGTTCGGCGTACCGTCCAACGCGATCAAAGCCGCATCGATTGCCGGCTGATCCAGTATATTCATTCCTCGAATCGCACCGCGGATTTCAGTGTTAACGTTTGACACCGCTTTCTGTACGCCTTTTCCGCCATAACGCCGTTCCTCGTCCCGAAGCTCCACCGCCTCATGCTCCCCTGTGGAAGCGCCCGACGGCACAGCGGCGCGGCCAAGGGTACCATCCTCCGTTATCACATCGACTTCAATGGTTGGATTTGCTCTAGAATCCAGAATCTCTCTGGCATGGATCTCTTGTATTGCGATATTTTGTCTCATTCGATCAAACTCCTTCTCGCCTGTTGACTCCTATTGTATGCCGTATCCTCCGGCACCATGAAATTAGTATGGAAAATTGTGCGAAAAATATACGGTTTCTCAGTTCAAGTGAGCTGAGAAACCGTTTCTCTAGTTTTAAGGACGAATCAGCAAGGACTGGCCCGTCATCTCTTTTGGCTGTTCCATTCCCATCATATCCAGAAGGGTGGGCGCGATATCCGCAAGCTTGCCGCCTTCCCGCAGCGTCACGCCTGGCTCATAATTGACCAGTACAAAGGGGACGGGATTTGTCGTATGCGCCGTGAAGGGCTCGCCAGTCTCATAATCGACCAGCTGCTCGGAATTGCCGTGATCCGCACACAGAAACATCTGGCCATTCACAGCGAGCAACGCCTCCATTGCCCTACCCAAGCATGCATCCACTGTCTCCACGGCTTCAATCGCCGCCTCCAGAATGCCAGTGTGTCCCACCATATCCGGGTTTGCAAAATTGATGATAATCACATCATATTTCCCCGACCGAATCGCCTCAACCAGCTTGTCGCAGACGCCGACGGCGCTCATGGAAGGCTGAAGATCGTAGGTCGCAACCTTCGGTGAGGGGACCAGAATCCGATCTTCTCCGGGATACGGCTCTTCGACGCCGCCATTGAAGAAAAACGTAACGTGAGCGTACTTTTCCGTTTCTGCCAGCCGCAATTGCTTCAACCCCTTCGACGAGACATACTCCCCGAAAATGCAATGAAGGGATTCCTTTTCGAAGGCAACATCCTTGTTCGGGATGGTCACATCGTATTCAGTAAAGCAAACATACTCCAGCGGAAACCATTCCCGTTGGAATCCCGCAAAGGCCTCGTCACACAGAGCCCTTGTAAGCTGTCTGGCGCGGTCAGGACGGAAATTGAAGAAGATCACGGAATCCTGCGCCTGAATCGTCGCCGTAGGCTTATTTTGTTCTATAATCACTGTCGGAAGAACAAACTCATCATTGATTTCCGCCTTGTAGGAGGCTTCCACAGCGCAGACGGGACAATCGGCAGTCTCTCCCCTTCCATAGACAAGGGCGTTGTAGGCTTTCTCCACCCGCTCCCAGCGGTTATCGCGGTCCATAGCGTAATAACGGCCTGAAATAGTGGCGATCTTGCCGATGCCAATCTTCTGAATCTCTGCCTCCAACTCTTTCACATAGTCAAGCCCAGAGGTTGGAGGGGTGTCGCGTCCATCCAAAAAGCAATGAACATAGACCTTTGTCAGCCCCCGCTCCTTTGCCATCCTGAGGAGGGCATACAGATGGGTGTTGTGGCTGTGAACGCCTCCATCCGACAGCAGCCCCAATAGGTGCAGGGCACTGTCGTGCTGCTTACAATTGTCCATGGCCTTGACCAGAGCAGGATTCTCGAAGAAATCTCCGTCCTCAATGGCTTTGGAAATTCGAGTCAGCTCCTGATAGACGATACGGCCAGCCCCGATATTTAAATGCCCGACTTCGGAATTGCCCATCTGTCCATCCGGTAACCCCACATCCAGGCCGCTGGCTCCCCCCTTGACCCAAGGCCAATCCGTGAGCAGCTTATCAAAATTCGGAGTTTTGGCGAGTTTGACCGCGTTTCCTTCCACGCGGTCATTGAGGCCAAAACCATCCAGGATCATTAAAACAGTTGGTTTTTTGCTCATGTAGACGCTCCTTAATAATTTACGATTTTGGCGAAATCAGCCTTCAGGCTGGCGCCGCCGACTAGGCCGCCATCGATATTGGGCATGGCGAACAGTTCCGCCGCATTTCCAGCGTTGACGCTGCCGCCATACTGAATGCGAATCTCTCCGGCAGTCTCTTCATCGTAGATTTCGCTCAGAACCCTTCGAATCGCCGCGCAGACTTCCTCAGCCTGAACGCTAGTCGCCGTCTTTCCGGTTCCGATGGCCCATACAGGTTCGTAGGCGAAGACAGCTTTTTTCGCATCTTCCTTCGAAATATCTTTCAGCGCAATCTTAGTCTGAAGCCGGACCAAATCCTCTGTAATCCCCTGCTCCCTCTGCTCCAGCGTCTCTCCCACGCAGATGATGGGTTTCAATCCATGCTCAAAGGCCTTTTTCACCTTTTTGTTGATGGATTCGTCTGTCTCTCCAAAATACTGGCGTCTCTCCGAATGTCCCAGGATCACATACTCAACGCCGCACTCTGCGATCATATCAGGTGCAACTTCGCCAGTGTAAGCGCCGTTCTCTTCAAAGTACATATTCTGCGCACCAATTTTGATGTTGGTGCCTTTTACGGCCTCCACCGCCACCATAAGGGAAATAAAGGGTGGGCAGAAGACGACCTCCACATCCTCCCGCTCAGAAACTAAGGGCTTCAGCGTTTCAATCAGCTCTATGGCCTCGCGGGGCGTTTTGTTCATTTTCCAGTTTCCTGCAACGATAACTTTCCGCATGAGTGAAGCGCCTCCTTATTCTTTATCCGCGATGGCCGCAACGCCAGGAAGTTCTTTTCCCTCCAGGAATTCGAGGGACGCTCCACCGCCGGTGGAAATGTGCGTCATCTTATCGCCGAAGCCCAGCTGATTGACAGCCGCCGCGGAATCACCGCCGCCGATAATCGTCGTGGCATCGATCTCGGCCAGAGCCTTAGCCACTGCAATGGTACCACCTGCAAAATTCGGCATCTCAAAGACGCCCATGGGACCATTCCAAACCACAGTCTTGGCATTTTTCAAAGCATCGGCAAAGAGCGCTCTCGTTTTCGGCCCGATATCCAACCCCATCTCATCGGGATTCATTCCATTTTCAGAAACGCGGTACTCCGCATCGTTGTTGAATTCCTTTGCCACCAGATTGTCAACGGGCAACAGCAGGGATACGCCCTTCTCCTTCGCCTTTTCAATCATCTCAAGAGCATACTCGATTTTGTCAGCTTCCAGCAGGGAGGTTCCAATCTCTTTCCCCTGCGCCTTCAGGAAGGTGTAGGCCATTCCGCCGCCGATGATCAGAGTGTCTACCTTTTCCAGGAGATTATTGATGACGTTGATCTTATCGGATACTTTCGCACCGCCCAGGATGGCTACAAAGGGGCGTACAGGATTGTCTACAGCGTTTCCAAGGAAATTGATCTCTTTTTCCATGAGATATCCCACAACGGAGGTCTCCACATATTTGGTTACACCAACGTTGGAGCAGTGAGCGCGATGAGCCGTTCCAAAGGCATCGTCGACAAAAATGTCGGCGAGGGAGGCCAATTCCTTGCTGAAGGCGTCCTCATTTTTGGTCTCCTCTTTGCGATACCGGGTATTTTCCAGAAGGACCACATCCCCGTCTTTCATGGCGGCAACGGCTGCCTTCGCGTTTTCTCCGACAACGGTGTCATCCTTGGCGAAAACAACCTCCTTGTTCAGCAGTTCAGAGAGGCGCTTTGCCACAGGCGCCAGGGACAATTCCGGTTTCGGCTCTCCCTTTGGCTTGCCGAGATGGGAACACAAAATGACTTTTCCCCCATCGTTCATCACTTTCTGGATTGTCGGCAGTGCCTGCACAAGGCGGTTTTCGTCGGTAATAACCCCATCCTTTAGCGGAACGTTGAAATCACAGCGAATCAGCACTCGCTTTCCCTTCGCATTCATATCATCGACAGATTTCTTGTTTAACATAACCATACTCCTTTCAGGGTGTAATGTGATAGTTATAATTTTAAAGCCGGCTTCCGCTGGAAGCAGAGGCTTAAAAAAGCATAATTCAGGGCGCTAGCCCCTCGGCCACGAAACGGGTCAGGTCAACGATACGGTTGGAATACATCCACTCATTGTCATACCAGGCGACGACTTTCACCATGTTGCCGTCCAGCACTTTCGTCGACAGGCCGTCCACGATGGATGAGCGGGAGTCCTGGCGAAAATCTATGGATACCAGCGGCTCATCGGTATACCCTAGAATGATATCGTCTGCGTTGGCCTTCAGGACAGCGTTGACCTTCTCCCTGGTCACCTCCGTCTTAAGCTCTGCGACGAAATCGACGATGGACACTGTGGGGGTGGGCACCCGCATGGCCATGCCGGTCAACCGTCCCTCTAGGGAGGGGATTACCTTCGTCACCGCCTCGGCAGCTCCCGTCGTCGTAGGGATAATGGACTGCGTCGCCGAGCGGGCCCTCCGCAGATCTTTGTGAGGCAGATCCAAAATTTTTTGATCGTTTGTGTAGGAGTGAACGGTCGTCATCATCCCCTTCACGATCCCGAACTGATCATGGAGGACTTTGACCACAGGCGCCAGGCAATTGGTCGTGCAGGAGGCATTGTCAATCACATGGTCCACTGCCGGATCATAGGCTTCCTGATTCACACCCATCACGATGGATTTTGTGCCCTTTGCAGGACACGAAATGATAACCTTTCTCGCTCCCGCTTGGAGATGAGCGCTGGCTTTTTCCATGCTGGCAAACAGTCCCGTGGATTCGATCACGATGTCGACGCCAAGTTCTTTCCAGGGCAGGCGGCTCGGGTCCCGCTCAGCCACCACCTTGATAGGGCGACCGTTGACGATAAGCAAACCGTCTCTCGACTCCACTGTCCCCGCGAATTTGCCAAATACACTATCATATTTGAGCAGATGTGCCAGGGTCGCCGCATCCGTCAGATCATTGATGGCGACAATATCCAACCCCTTCTCCATTCCAATCTTGAACGAATTCCGACCAATCCGTCCAAATCCGTTAATTGCAATCCGTGCCAAATCTGTTCCTCCTTACACCGTAATATGAGATAGGAACCGCTTTCCTATTCACCATTCTATGACCTGTGAAAACATAGCTGATACAGCGTGCCGATAAAGATATCGTCCGCCAGCAGAATTCCCCTTGGCGATAGATAGCGCCGGACAGCCCAAAAGGCATTGGCGCCCAGCTCTCCCTCTCCGATCCAAAGAACCTCCGATGCCTGTCGGATCACCTGCAAATCCGCTGCGGAGTCCTTAATCCGCAGAACGGGTTGTCCCTCAGCATTCAGGAAATACCCTAGAATTTCTGCGCGAGCCTCCTTGCGATCCAAAAGCCGCTGGTAGTCATCTGACAGTCCATATGCCCTGGCCGCCATCCTTCCCTCTTGAATCTCCAGCAGCAGGAGATCGGGCGGCCTTAAAATGGCTGGAATATCGGTTCCATCCGGCTGGAATCCTCCTAATTTTCGCGCAAGAGAGGACGCAATCTCCGCAGACGCTTGCTGTGCAGGGTATACCGTGAGGCCGGACAATCTCCTGAGAGACCGGGAACGCGCTACCGCCCGGGCTATGAGAGGGCCGCCACCGACACAGACGGACATATGGCTGTGAAGCCGTGCCTCCATATGTCGAGCCATCTCCGCCGCTGCATAGGGCCCGGCAGGATACCCCGCGATTCTCACTCCATTGAGCGCGGGCTTAAGTTCTTCCACTGCGCGCCACATCTCTGCGGTGCGCGGCCAGGCTTCTTCTAAGGACCGGATTGTCTGAATCCCGTCCGGTGTGACAGAGATCCCACCTGCCGTGACGGCGATCAGGCCGTATGTCTGCAAGATAACAATATCCTGGCGGAGCACCCGCTCAGATAAGCTCAAGCGTGAGGCCAGTTCTCGGCGTCCGGCGACTCCGCATGTACGAATTGCCACTAGAAGGCGCCACCGCCGTATCAGATCGTCCATGCCATCTGGAAGCAAGCGCCGCAGAATCGTCTCCATATCTTCCCAACTCCTACTGTGGCATTCGTGTTCATTGTAAAACATTTCACAATAAATTGCAAGTAAATTTTGACAAAAGAAGCGCATGTCCTTTTACAGCTCGGACTCTGCCGCCTCCACAATATTGACGCAGTGATCGGATACCCGCTCTAGATTACTGATCAAATCCAGAAAGATAACGCCAGCCCTGGTATCGCAGGCATTTTGCGCCAGCCGGTTGATATGCTCGAAACGCAGATCCTCTTCCATAGAGTCCACCGCATCCTCCTGGCGTTTAACAGACTCTGCTTTCCGAAAATCATATTGCCTTCGAACATTGACCGCCTCCTCAAAATTATCCCGGACCATGTTCATCATCGTTCGGATTTCGTCGGAGGCAACCTCGCTAAAGTGAAGATCTTGACGGATATAATTCTGAATCAATTCCGCCATATTTTCCGAGTGATCACTGATCCGCTCGATATCGTTGATCGTGTGTAGCAGCGCCGTCACCGTATGGCTCTGCCTCTCGCTGATGGACTCCTCATTGATTTTGATCAGATATTCCGTAATTTCCTTTTCACTTCGATCGACAATGTCTTCCTGCTCAAAGACGCGCTGCACCAGGGCATCATCCCGCTCCATCAAAGCCTGCTGGCAAAGGCGCAGGTTACTTGAGGTCAGATCCGCCATTTTCAGCACCTCTTCAACTGTGGTGGCAATGGCAAAGCCAGGATTGTTTAAAATGCGCTCATCGAGGCGCTTTAATAACTTTTCCTCCGCAATCTCATCTCCAGCGGCTGTTTTATGCTCTGGAAGAAGCTTCTCTGCCAGATGGACCAGCTGCTTGCTGAAAGGAAACAGCACAACCGTGTTCGCAACATTAAAAATGGTGTGGAATATGGAAATACCCGTCAGAGTGACAGGAATCGCGCCAAATCCCGTATTAAAGCGGAAAAAGAGAACCGATCCCACGGCAAAGAGAATCGTTCCTGTGATGTTAAAAAGGAGGTGGATCAGGGCCGCCCGTTTCGCAGTGCGGTTGGCCCCAGCGGCTGATAGAAGGGCGGTCACGCATGTTCCAATATTCTGCCCAAGAATAATGTACACCGCTGCATTCCAGGGAACTAGCCCCAGGCTGGCGACGGACTGCAAAATTCCCACGGACGCAGAACTGCTCTGGATAACGGCGGTGACGATCAAGCCAACCAGGATTCCGAGAATCGGATTGGCGCCCATGGTCTGGAACGCATCCCGGAAAACCTGGGACCCCTGAAATGGCTTCATGGTGTTGGACATGAGCTCTAACCCCATGAACAGAAGGCCAAACCCAATTATTATTTCACCAGCCTGCCTCTTGCGGTCATTTCCAAAGACAAACATCATGGCGCCAATCCCGGCAGCCAACGGCGCCAGCGTGCTGGGTTTTAAGAAGCTTGCCCACTCGCCAAGGGATACGATCCAGGAAGTGATGGTCGTTCCAATATTCGCTCCCATAATCACGCCTGTTGCTTGAAGTAGATTGAGTAAACCCGCATTGACAAAGCCTACCACCATGACGGTGGTGGCGGAACTGCTTTGAATGATGGCCGTCACTAAAGCGCCCACGGCGACGCCTAAGAAACGATTGGTCGTCAGAATACTGAGAAGCTTTTTCATTTTGCTGCCGGCCGATTTCTGCAAACCGTCCGCCATGATATTCATTCCATACAAAAATAACCCTAATCCGCCTAACAAACCGATAATCGTCAGCACTAACGTTGACATGTCTTTCATCACATGCGTCCTCGCTTCAAATTTTTGCGTTTTTGCTGTGTATCCGGCAAAAACTTTACACACTTTCTATATTTTACCGTATTTCACCCATGAGGGCAAGTGCATTTTAGGGATTTCGTCAGACTTTGCCTGTTTTCATAAAAAATGTTTTTTCTTGACGAAAATTATGATACAATACGGTGGAGCACGCAAAGAAAGAAGGAATCCTTATTATGTATGATTACCATTTACACACTCGATATTCCATGGATAGTGATGCGGCCGTGGAGAGCATGATTCAGGCCGCCATTGACAAGGGCATCAAGGAAATCGCTGTGACCGATCATATCGATTATGAATTCCCCAACCCCGGCGGCAATCTTTGGGTAGTTGATATGGATGACTATCTGGAAACGCTGGCACAAATGCAACAAAAATACCGCGGACAGATTGTAATTCGAAGGGGAATTGAGCTCGGCATTCAGGAAAGCTGCCTTGATCGCTGTCTGCGGTTTTATGAGCAATATAAGCGGGAGTTAGATTTCATCATCGCCTCCCGCCACGCGATTGGAGGGGTCGATCCCTACGAAGTCAATCTGTTTCAATCGAACCGACGCCATCAATGCTATGAGGAATATTTTGAGGCTGTAGCATCCATGGTGCAGCTCTTTCCCTATGCCAGCGTCTATGGGCATCTGGACTATCTAGTGCGCTATGACCCCGGTGAAGAAAAATATTCCTACGAGGAATTTGCCCCCTTGCTCGACCAAATTCTGACACAGATTATTGCCAATGGCGCAGGCATTGAACTCAATACCTCTGGATATCGAGTTGGTCTAGGGAGGCCTCTTCCTCCCTGGAATATAGTGCAGCGGTATCGGGAGCTGGGCGGAACCATTTTGACCACCGGCTCAGATGCACATTCTCCTGAAGATGTGGGCCTTTCCATGGAAACCTGCTATCAAACCCTGCGCTCCATGGGATTCACATCCATCTCCACCTTTCATGAAAGAAAGGCGATGGCGGTTCCATTATAAATCCCCTAAAACCTCCAGTATACTCTCTTTACAGATCCGTATCGCTTTGTCGATTTCCAGTTCATTTATGATAAGCGGAGGATTAAAATAAAGGACATTTCCCAATGGTCTGAGTAGCAGCCCCCTCGCAAGAGCCTTCTTATAAATTTGATATCCAATTCTAAGCTCCGAGGGATATTCAGACTTTGCCCTTCTGTCGGGGGTGAGTTCGATTGCATTGATAAGTCCAATGTGTCGTATCTCCCCGACATTTTTGTGTTCGATAAGCGCCTCCTGCAGCTTTTGATTCAGATAGATGGCTCTCTTTGCCGCGTTTTCGAGGATTGGCTCTTCTCTGAAAATCTTTTGTACCGCAAGTGCAGCGGAGCATCCCAGCGGATTCCCGCTGTATGTATGGCTGTGCATAAATGCTTTGCCTTCGCTGTAGTCAGCGTAAAACGCATCATAAACCTCATCTGTCGTAATGGTAATTGCCATTGGCATATACCCGCCGGTCAGCCCTTTTGATATACACATAATATCAGGGCTGACTCCGGCATGTTCAAAGGCAAACATCTTGCCTGTCCTGCCAAAGCCCGTCGCAATTTCATCGGCAATCAACAGTACAGTATATTGATCACACAGAGCTCTCAGCTTTTTTAAATAGATAGGAGGATAGATTCGCATTCCGGCGCTGCCCTGGAGCAAAGGCTCCACTATCATGGCGCAGGTCTCCTCCGCATTCTGTTCGAAGGCTGTTTTGGCAAATTCAATACACTCCGCCTGGCAGCACTCTCTGCATTTGCCATATGGACACCGATAGCAGTCCGGTGCCTGCACATGGATGGTACTCATCAACATTGGCTGATAGATCTTGGCATACAAGTCAAGACAGCCCACAGACAAGGCTCCGATGGTTTCGCCGTGGTATCCATCGGAGAGACACATGAATTTGGTCTTTTTAGGATGTCCCGTCTGGTATTGGTACTGAAACGCCATCTTTAGAGCGCATTCCACGGAGGCTGAACCGTTATCGGAGAAATTAAATTTCGCAAGTCCCTTGGGGATTATCCCCATAAGCTGTTCACAGAGGGTTATAGCGGGCTCGTGTGTAAAATTTGCAAAGATGACGTGTTCCAGCCTATCAAGCTGATGTTTAATACTTTCACTGATGATCGGATTGCAATGTCCAAGCAGATTGCACCACCAGGAGCTTACAATATCCAGGTATTCTTTGCCGTTCTTATCATAAAGATACACACCTTTGCCGCTCGCAATGACAATGGGCTGTAGCTCCTCATAATCTTTCATCTGGGAACATGGATGCCAAATATACTTTAAATCTCTTTGTACTAAGTCTTGTTGAGTATTCATTTCAGTCCTCCATTCCGGAGCGTTTTTTCGCGGAGGATTGCAGCGGATATAGGCCGATGCAACCTAGGATCCTCTTTTCAAATTCTGTGACAAGCGGCGCCGCGATGGCGGTAAATATCATACCGGGCAGGGCATATAGTATCAAAAGCCACATATCGGTGTGGAGCAAAAATGCAAGGACAATCCTTGATACAAAGGTCCCACAGGGGCCACTGACCACCAGCGCAATTTTACTGTTCTTCCAGATCGAGACGATGGAACCGGCTACGATTCTATAGATCATGGCGATGGTAATGTTGAATATATTTTGTAACCCAAGCAAAAAACCACATGTGCTTGCGACAATGCCAATGATAAGATATCGTTTAAATCCATGATTTTTTGCTATGGAGACGGCAAAGGGCGCAGAAAGCTGAAATTCGGCGCCTGGTATAAGGGATGGGAGCCTCAGTATTCCCGTGACAAGTAGTAGGACAGACATGATACCATCCGTTGCAATTGCTTTAACCGTATAGGGTTTGCCATCAGCCATAGAATTCTTCCAACCTTTCCACGTCTATATCCAGGTCTTTGTCCCCATCATGGACCACTGCTACCACTGGGACCCCTGTCAGGATCTCAATCATTTTCCTGTTGTCCTGTTCGATGATATCGCCATCATGAAAATGGTTTACGATGATCCCCTGGACTTTGATCTGCTGACTTTTCATGTAATGCACGGTCAGATATACCGCATTGATCGTTCCCAGCCCTGCCTCTGCAATGACAAGTGTTCCCAGCCCAAGCTCTTTTACCATATGGTCTAGCATAATCTTTTTGCCGTCATATCGGATAGGGCAGATGATCCCTCCGCTTCCCTCCATGGTGACGTAGTCATACTTTTGCGCTATGGCATTATACCTTTGGCGGATAACGGACATTTCCACCGGATTCCCCTCAATCTGTGCGGCCAGGTGCGGGGAATAAGCATTTTCATATATATAGGGAACCATCTCCCCTACATCTCCACCAATCTGTGCGACGCGGTCCACATATTCAGCATCACCGGGGATGAGCCCTTTCTCTGTCCGTATATTCCCGCTGACCGCGGCTTTAAAATATCCTGCGTTCCGATTGTTCTCCCGCAGTTTTTTTACAATCAATGCTGTGACATAGGTTTTTCCTACATCGGTATTGGTGCCTGTTATGAATAATCCCTTACCCATTCTTTACTTCCACCTTATATCCAAGTTTTGCGAGGATTTTCATGTCGTTCTCGATGGAGATGCCAGAAGTTGTGAGCATATCGCCGGAAATAGCTGCATTGGCACCTGACTTGAAGCATTTTTCTCCCCGGTCCGCAAGCAGCCCTCTTCCCCCTGCAAGCCGGATGGATGCATGGGGCACGGCAAACCTGAAAATCGCAACAATCCGTCTCATTTCATCCTGTGTGATCCTTCTGCTATTTTCGCAGGGGGTTCCCGGAATGGCATTGAGCAGATTGACTGGAATGGACGCAATCCCAAGCTCCCGTATGGCAAGGACCATGTCAATTCGATCCTCCATGGTTTCCCCCAGTCCCATAATACCGCCGCTGCACACATCCAGTCCCGCCTCCATGGCGGCTTTTATAGCCGCGATTTTATCATCATAGGTGTGGGTGGTGCAAATCGTAGGGAAATTTTTTCGCGAGGTCTCCAGATTATTGTGAACTCTCGTAACACCGGCATTTTTTAGCTCTCGATACTGATCTTTGCTGAGGAGTCCTAACGAGACACACACTTCCAAACGGGTCTCCCTCTTGATGACTCGTATAGCATCGCACACCTGATCAATCTCGTGGTCATTCAAGCACCGACCTGACGTTACTATGGAATATCGGAGTACTCCTCTCGCCTCATTGTACTTTGCAAGGGACAAAATCTCCTCCTGGCTTTTGAGTGGATACTCTTCAATACAGGTGTGATAGAATGCCGACTGGGCACAATACTTACAGTCTTCGGTGCATCGGCCGCTCTTGCCGTTTATAATGGTACATAAATCAAATGTATTGGAACAGAAATAGTCTCTGATTTCGTCGGCAGCTGCGCAGAGCTCTTCCAGAGGAGCATCACACAGGGAGAGCAGCTCTTCTTTCACCGGCAGTTGTCCCTGTAAAACTTTGTTCTTCAGTGTGGTCACCATGGCAAAACTTCCTTTTCCTTTAAGATTTGAACAATCGCACTCGCTGCCCTTTGCAATTGGTCCTGTGTATGGGTGGCCATAAGGGCAATTCTGAGCCTTGCACTGCCTCTTTTTACAGTCGGATATCGGATTGCCGATATATAATACCCCCTATTAAAAAGCTCCTGTGACACCTGGAGAGCCTTTTCTTCATCTCCGATGATAATGGGGATAATGCCGGTATCAGAAGAAACAGGGAGTCCTCTTTGCCGCAGGCAATCACAGAAAAATTGAACATTATTTTGAAGGTCCGTGACACGCTGGGGATTTTTTTCAATGAACTCCAAGGCTTTGTAAGAGGCGGCCATCGTGACAGGAGACAGGGAGGTCGAAAAGATAAAGCCCCTTGCTTTATTTCTGAGATAGTCAATAAGATTTTTGCGTCCACAGACAAAACCACCTTCACTGCCTATGGCTTTGCTGAGAGTCCCCATCACAATGTCCGGTCTGTATGTATTGTGATAATGCTCTACAATGCCTCCGCCTGTCTTGCCGATAACCCCCGTTGCGTGCGCCTCGTCAACCATGGAGAGCAGATGATACCGGTCCGCAATCTGAACCAATTGTGGAAGGTTGACAATATCGCCATCCATGCTGAAAACAGCATCGCTGACAATAAGCCCTTTATGGCATGGATTGGCCAAAATCTTTTCTTCCAGATCTCTCATGTCATTATGTCTGTATATAACGGTCTTCGCTCCACTGAGGCGGCAACCGTCGATAATACTTGCATGGTTGAGTTCATCGCTGAAAATGATATCCGGTTTCTCCATCAGTGCTGAGATTGTGGCAAGATTGGCAACATACCCTGTATTGAAGACCAATGCAGCCTCCGTATGCTTAAACTCTGCAATTTTGTTTTCAAGCATTTCGTGCAGAATGGTATTGCCTGTTGTGAGGCGTGAACCTCCCGAGCCAGTGCCATATTTTTTGAGAGCATACGCGGCATAGTCTCTCACCTCCTCCACCCTCGACATATCAAGATAACTGTTCGAAGCCATCATGATCATCTCTCGGCCGTGGGATTGTACAGTTGACGACTGCGCGGACTGGACTGTTTTCAGGCTTCTGTATAGATGAGCCTCCTGCATTTCCTGTAGCGCCGCATCGATAAAGGAAAATTTATCGATGGCGTGTGTGGGAACCTCCAGAGGTTGTATGTTTCGGACAATAACTGGCTGTTTCTCTAAAAAAGATATGGTTTTTGCTACATCCTCTCTGCGGCCCCGATATAGAAAGATTCTCCCACCGTTTTCGCTGCCCAATTCTTTCATTTTGGTAATCCGGGTATACCCTGTGGTCTTTGATGCCACGTATCCTGTGACATAATCGGGATCATCGGAAATACAAATTTCACCGATGAGATTGGGAGCATGTGCAACTTTTGTTGCCAGCACAATTGCCTCCGCATAATGATCTTTTCCGTTACCGGATGGACCTCCCGAGGTCCTGTCCGCGTCCATATACGTGGCGCGAACCCCACGTTTTCCGTCAGGTTCAAGCCGTTCCAGGGTATCCACATCCAGCAATATAGCCCCGCGCATGGCATACGTTTCTGACAGAAACCGTAGTATATTGTCAGGATGCGCAAGGCCCAGTGAGAGGAGAAATTTCCGGATTTCCTCTATCCCGTCCCGGCAGCTGCCGACCTCGATTGTCCGGACGGGAAGAGCCTCTATATATAGAATATCGCGCTCATCGATCGTTTCGATTTTGAGATTCAAGGAATCCGGATTTCCCTTGGGATGATGCATCCCCCGCTGCACAAGCTGATTTACAAATGGGCCGATTTGATCATAGGGGATAATCTTTTCCGCCCCAGAGATATGAGTTTGGTTTGTGCTTGCGCGCATTTTTATGCTATAGAGTGACATGGGGGCACGTCCTTTCACCATGGATCAGAGCAAAATTTCTGATTTCATTATAAGGATAACGGCAACGATTGTCAACTATATTTTTTGTTAAGTTTACAATCATACCAATCTCCGCAGAAATATTTTTCACAGTACCTTGCATTGCACAGTAATGTGTGATATACTATTCTTTAGTAACCAGTTGCCAGCTGTTCCTGTCTCACTGAAACAAAGAACGGAAGGAGGGTGTCAGTGAATACACAATTGAAAAAGGGCGCCTTAGAACTTTGTGTACTAGCGGTCCTTCACCGGCAGGATTGTTACGGGTATGAATTAGTCAGCAAAATCTCGCATCAGGTGGATATCACCGAGGGGACCATCTACCCTCTTCTGCGCAGGCTCAAAAATGATGGTCTGCTGACCACGTACCTGAAAGAATCATCGGAGGGGCCTCCTCGAAAATATTATCAAATCACGGAGGAAGGCATTCGCATGAAGGCCGCGCTCGTAGAGGAATGGGATGCGTTTGTGACAGGTGTGAATTTAATCGTAAAGGAGGGAGATCCCCATGTGTGATACTCCACATACAAAAGCATGGTTCATGAGCGAAATGCAAAAATCGTTAGCTGGGCTGCCCTCAGAATACATCCGGGAAGTCTTATCAGATTTTGAGGAACATTTCGATGCAGGGATCTTAAATGGGGAATCAGAAGATGAAATTTGCGTTCGCTTAGGTGATCCGAAAATAATTGGGGAACAATTGCGCCAGGAGGCGGTCCAGTCTGGCGCGGATGTGACAGAACCCTCTGAGACGCCGCCCTTAACCGCGCAACCCCGTCCGTCCACGCCTCCCCTCATCTCTGGTCAGACTCCACGGCAGGGACCGCCTCCCTTTACAAACCAAGGGCCGCCGCCCCCGCCCCCTCCAATCAGGACAGCTTCCTCGGCCAATGGTTCAAGGTCAGGCGGATGTCTTCGACAGCTTGTTATGTTCTGTGTTCTAGCATTTTTCAATCTGGTTGTCGTCCTGGGGCCCTGGATCGGGGTGGCAGCTGTACTCTTTAGTATGTGGTTTGTAGCGATTGCCCTGATCCTATCAGGAATCCTCTGTATCGCCGCCGGAATCATCGCGCCAATGATGGTGTTCGACTGGATTACATTATATACGCCATTGTCTTACTTTAACGCCATTATGGCTGGGATTGCGCTGATCAGCGGAGGAATTCTGCTCTTTTATGCCATTACCTTGCTCAATAAAGGCTTCTACAAGCTGACGGCCCGCTATCTTCACTGGAATTGCAAAGCTATGGGATGACATACCGATCACAGAATGGAGGTTCAATATGAAACGCTGGCTTAAGATTATGTTGGTCATCTTTATCTGCGCGACGATTTTAACGGGCATCGGCGTCGGGCTTGAAATTGGAATCTATGGTGTGCAGTCCTACGCTGCACGGAAAGGAACGACCATGACAACTTTTGAAAAAACCTTTGATTCTCAGGACATCACAAACTTAACCTTTCACCTGACAAACTTACCTCTTGAAATCATACCCACGGCGGACCAAACCATTAAAGTAGAGGCCATCTATCCCAAAAATCAGGGAATCGACTTCTCTGCCTCTCTGGAAGGACACAACACGGTTAGCCTGCGGCAGGAGGACTCGGCCTTTCAGGGACTTTTCAGTCTCTTCGCAGGGTGGGGTGACAGCCGTGTTACGGTCTACTGTCCGACGGAACTTTCACTGTCCATCAGCGGAAGGAACACCTCGGGCAAGGTGTCTATCAGTAAAATGGTGACAGAGTCTCTGGATCTTCAAACAACATCCGGAAAAATTCAGCTACACGATCTCTCCGCCTCCGAAACTCGACTCCACGCCACATCTGGTAAGATTGCGTTGACGAACAGCCAAGTCTCCGGCAAGGTGTCCGCCACCGCCAGTTCTGGCAAAATAAGCCTGGAGAACCTTCAGTGCAACAGCGTTTACGCGAAAAGCACATCGGGAAGCCTATTTCTAAATCGAATCCAAGCGGATACCATGGAACTCCACAGCACCAGTGGTGCCATCGAGGGAACGGGACAGTGGACCGATATGGCGGCGGATACGACTTCGGGGCGCATTGAGCTCGAGTATACTTCCCCAGTCAAGGGCAATGGCCGGTTCAGCTCTACCTCGGGAAGCATCCGGCTCACCATACCGAAGTCTTCTTCCGTGAAAGTGGATTTTTCCAGCGTCAGTGGCCGGCTGAAGACGGAGGATGGGACTCGCAGGGACAATACCTTGATGTATGGTGATGGAACCCATCACTTTTCAATCAAAACCACGTCTGGGAGCGGAACCATCAGCACTGTCCAGGACTAGTTGGACGGCACTCAATAAATAGTCCCCTTAGTCTACTCTAAGGGGATATATCATATCTGCCGCTGTTGCGATTCGGTTTACTACAATGTTAGCTATTTGTCTGCTTCTGAATGGAGCTTGCGATAAAGAGGCCTGCCAAATAGGCAAATACTGGCTCTAGGTTTCCAAACTTATCGTTATAATAGAGATATCCGATATCCGGAATCGTCACCCGACTTAGAAGAGGGATGTAGATTATTAGCGAGTGGATGGACAGCAAGAAGAAGAGAACGCCCAGGGTGATACCGACAGCTCGCTTGATCTTGATCTCGCCGTGTATACCCACGGTAAAGAGAATGGAAAAGAGAAAAACTAAAATAGATTGAAAGCTCTGATAAAAGTATGAATAGGAGTTATATACAGGAAAAAAATCCACATGGCGAGCGGCAAAGAAGACATAATTGGACAGGATGATGGTTACCACGAGAATCAGGATGCTGATACAAAGACAGACTTTTCGCATACTTTTCCCCTCCCTTTCGTAAAATCGTTACCAAGTAAAATTCATTTTAATTCATGCTAACCCTTACACACCGAATGCAACATTTCATACAAATAAAATGGGGTTTTCCCCCTGAATCAAGTATTATTTATGTATATATACTGATACTACCATGAATGTACTCCTATTGCAAGTGGCATATACGATAAATAAAACCGCGCATATTTATACACATTATACAATGAATGGTTGTTCTTTAAAGTAGTGATTTTGTGCGTACTCAAAATTCTTCATTAAAAATTCCACAGCCTCTTTTGCTGGGGTTGATTTTCCCGCCATTATGTCAAAAGCATGATAACATCCTGTAAACACTTTATATTTTGCTGAAACGCCTGCCGCCTTTAGTTGTTCCATATAATTCACTGTTTCATCATAGAAAGGCTCTAAATCTCCTACATACGTAACAGCAGGAGGAAGATTGCTAAAGTCAGTCAATCGCGCCGGGGCTGCATAGGGGGAAATATCTTCTGTACCGTATAATGAACCAAGGTATAGTTTCCAAGCGTTTTCATTTGATTTCGTATTCCATACGGGTGCATCATTGTTTTGAGACGATTTTGTAATCATTCTGTCATCCAACATAGGGTAAAGAGGCATTTGAAAGGCAATGGCAACTTCTCGCTTATCTCGTGCATAAATTGTCAATGCTGCTGTCAGTCCACCTCCGGCACTATCCCCGCCTACCATTAACTGATTGGGACATATATCATATAAAGCAGCATTTTCCTTCAACCACATAAGTGCTGTATAACAATCTTCCAAAGCCGCAGGATATGGCGCAATCGTAGAAAGACAATAATCTGGCGAAACAACAACACAGTTGTATGTTAAAACAAATCTTCTTATAAAAGCCTCATCTTGCTCTGGCACTCCGAGGCCATATCCTCCTCCATGAATCCATAGAATACCGGTAGCTTTCTTTTTCCTCTCAAAGGGACTATATACACATATCCGCAACAAATCTTCGGTGACACGTCTTTCCTTTCTTGGTATATAAATCTGCTCATAGCACATATCCTTGCAGCTTTTTTTCTTCAAAACTCCTATTATATGACGACTCAACTTGAACGTGGATGTCTTGAAATACGGTATTATAAAGCGTATAATTTTCCCTATGGTTCTTATTTCTGGATGTATCATTTTGTTCGAGATGTTCATAGAATCTCCCTTTGGTCTATTGCCACTCGAGGTCGATCATCCTTTCAACCTCTCCCACTCGTCACTCGTAAACCCCACCAAAACCGTATCCCCCTTCACAGCGATGGGACGCTTCACGAGCATTCCATCGCTGGCCAGCAGGCGGAGCTGCTCCTCCTCGGACATACCCGGCAGCTTGTCCTTCAACTGCATGGATTTATAGAGCATTCCACTTGTGTTAAAGAATTTGCGCAGGGGCAAACCACTTTTGTCAAGCCACTCTCTGAGTTCCTCATAGGTGGGATTCTCCTCCTGAATATGGCGATCGGTATATGGGATTTCATTCTGCTCCAGCCACTTTTTTGCCCTCTGGCAAGTGGAACATTTGGGATATTCGATAAACAGCATGTCATGTCCTCTCTTTCGGTTGATGGATTCTGTTGCTCTACATATTGTAACAAATTTCAACACAAGAAGCAAGGTAAAAACTGGGAGTGTTCCGATACCAGGGCCAGGTTTACTCCCAATATTTTCGCATATACTATGAAAGTCCCGGAGGATGTCCTTGTGCTGAGATGTGTTTACACATATCAGCACAGGGACATGGGACGACAAGCATCAGCATCAGAATTTTTAAACTATACGAAATGAAGGGATTTTGCGTGAGCAATCATTTGATTCATGAGACAAGTCCGTATCTGCTCCAGCACGCCGCCAACCCAGTGGACTGGTATCCTTGGGGCGAGGAAGCATTTTCGCGGGCGAGACGGGAACAAAAACCGGTATTTCTAAGTATTGGGTACAGCACCTGCCACTGGTGCCATGTCATGGCCCACGAGAGCTTTGAGGATGAGGAGACCGCCAGACTACTCAACGAGAATTTTATCTCGATTAAAGTCGACCGGGAAGAGCGGCCGGATATCGACAGCGTGTACATGGCGGTCTGCCAGACTTTTACAGGCAGCGGCGGCTGGCCCACCAGCATCTTTATGACGCCGGAGCAGAAACCATTTTTTGCGGGCACTTATTTTCCCGTCCAATCCCAATATGGAATGATCGGCTTTCGAGATCTTCTTCGGGCGATTTCCCATAAGTGGCAGAACAACCGGTCCGAACTTCTCGAGTCCGCAGAGAAAATGATCGATCTTTTAAAAAATTTGGTTACAAAGGCAGGCCCAATAAACCCAGCGCTGCCGGAGACTGCCGTCCAGCAGTTTCGGGACTCCTATGACCGGCAATACGGTGGGTTTGGCAGTGCGCCCAAATTTCCAACACCTCACAACCTTCTATTTCTTCTGGCGTATTCCCAGTTTAGGGAAGATCCGCAGGCCCTTGCCATGGCCTCCACAACGCTCACCCAGATGCGCAAAGGTGGCATTTTCGATCATATAGGTTACGGCTTCTCACGGTATTCTACGGATCGCTATTTTCTAGCGCCCCATTTTGAAAAGATGCTCTATGACAATGCATTGTTGATTTTAGCCTATACGGCGGCCTATGCTGTGACGAAGGAAGTGCAGCATCTGGAGACGGCGGAAAAAACTGCTGCCTACATTCTGCGGGAGATGGTCAGCCCGGAGGGGGCCTTTTATTCAGCCCAGGATGCGGACAGCGACGGAGTGGAAGGAAAATATTATCTCTTCGAATACGATGAGATCCTATCAGTATTAGGGGAAACCATAGGCCCAAAATTCAACCAATATTTTGGCATCACGAAGCATGGCAATTTTGAAGGAAAGAATATTCCCAACCGTCTGCACGGGGAAGAGGTCGGTACTGAGTACGAAGACGCTTTGTCAACGCTCTACGAATACCGCGCAAAAAGGACAAAGCTCCATTTGGATGACAAAATCCTGACTGCGTGGAACGCCTTGATGATCTCGGCGCTCTCCTTCCTATACCGGGTATCTGAAAAACCGCAATACCTTTGCGCGGCTAAAAGGGCGCAGCAATATATCGAAAACCATCTCCTTGACGGTTCGATTCTGTATGTCAGCTGTCGGAGCGACAAGCGCTCTGGCGCAGGCTTTCTTGACGATTACGCCTACTATACCGCGGCCTTGCTGAACCTCTATGATGCAACGTGTGAATCCCTCTATCTGGAGAAAGCGGAAACCATCTGCCATGAAGCAGTACAGCGGTTTTGCGATGGAAAAGGCAACGGGTTTCGCTTAAACGGCAAGGGCAATGAGTCCCTCGTGCTAACCCCGAAAGAAACCTATGATGGCGCTCTGCCTAGCGGCAACGCCATGATGGCATACAATCTCGTCCGCTTAGCGCAGATGACCCATAAACAGCGGCTGGAAGAGGCCGCTGCGGCACAGCTGGCCTATCTCTCCGGGGAAGCGGAGAAATATCCAGCCGGCCACAGCATGTTTTTGCTTTCCCTGCTCCTATATTTGAACCCGCCTCCCAACATCACCGTTGTACTGTGCAACCCCAGTGAGTGGGATACGGTGCGGCCACAGCTTCCGCTGTACGCCAATGTGACTGTCTTTCACGGGCCCACCGATGAATACCCTCTGTTGCGCGGACAAACCACCTACTATGTATGTCAAAATCAGACCTGTCTGCCGCCGTCCAATGCTCTGTAAATTTTTACTGAGGTTCATATCGAAAGGCCCGGGTCTCATATTGTTCCATCTCAAAATCCATGAACGTACACCACTGGGCGCATTGCCTCTCTGAAAACACATCGGAGACACGGGTGAAAGACGGAAAATATAGCCGTTTAGACCCCTTTTGAGAGGCGTGAATGAATAGATACCGGTCATTGGCATAGATCACATCCTGCGTCAAGCTAAACAGGTGGACCCCGCTGTGCATTGCCAGATCCATCAATAACGAGGCGGGAAGGTGCGGCGCTAAGCTGTACACGCTGGTGTACTCTGGCTTCACCTGCATCCCCACTGCCGGTATCGAGGTGTCTTTCCAATACCCCAAGGGAATAAAATCCTTCTTTGTAAAACGGGGACAGGATACGGGGATTGGCGGAAACGTGACCCCTCTATAGCAAGCCTGCACTGGTTCATCCTCTTCCCTGTACTCCACAGAAAACCCCGTGATGGGATCCTTTCGAATTTTATTATGTTGATCATACCGGTCCTGTAGATAGATGAAGACCAGCGTCTTCTGATCTCTCTGTAAGCGCTTCTGTATCGCCTGGCGAATATCGTCCGGCTGTTTGATTGTATTGAGGAAAATGATCATTCGATAGTCGCCGGCAGGAAACTCAGGGTGCAGCAGGTCTTGTAGGAGATACGTGTGAAAAGGCGCTCCCATCTTGCCAAATTCCTGTCTCTGACTATAGACAAGTTCGCTGAGCACCGGGGTGTTGAGTCCAAAATATGCGTAGGATCGATCATCGAGAATGACGGCAATCTGTGCGGCGGATCCGGCCGGGTTCAACAGATCCTCCTCCATCATCCCGTGGGCTGTCTTCATGAAGTCCATGAAGATCGGATTGTGATACCATCCGCCCCACATGTCAAACCACCAGGTTCCGGCCCGCCCGGTGAGCACCTTCCCAAATCCTTTTTGTAAGAGAGACAGGGACAGCTCCGCGGACTCCGGCCCTTTCCAAACGCCTTGAAAATCATAGCTAGGATTGTCCGGACAGACACTCGGCATTGCACTGGCCAGGGGTTGTGTCAGATTCGTCCTCGTATCCGATTCGATAAACCACAATTTGCCGTGGAGAAAGGCGGAATCCACTGCCGACATAAAGGGCCAATCAATGCCAGGAGCTCGCAGCTCCATATAGCTGTTGGGGCTGGCAAGAAAATCCAAATCCGGCGATTCCAGCAGTTTCCCAAGAGCATGATGGCCATACTCTCCGTCCATCAGTTCTCCTACATAGCCATAAAAAGCACCGGTAATGCGTCTCCCTCCGGTCTCCTGTTTAACCCTTCGGCAAAAATAGAGGATGGCATCGGCCATCATCTCGCTGTGATATTGATAAAAATCGATTACATCCTGCTCTCGCCCTGGATTCCGGAGGACGCCTTCCGTGCAAAAGCTGCGACGGAACGGATGGGGCAGGGAAATATCAGAAAAATCTTCATAGTGTTGATTCCAGTGGATATTCAGATTCTGAATCTCTCCGTATTGCTCCTGAAGCCACTGGATAAACCGTTGTCGATTGATTTCGCTGTAATCCCCGTATTCTCCAATAAAAGACAAATGGTACAGCCATTCCTCCGTCTTGCCAGCGGCCACCTGATATCCGATGACGTTGTCTCCCAGATGGGAAGCCTCCACATGGCGGATCAAGGCACACAGAGCGGTTCCCATCGCATCCCGCCATGCCACAGAGACGAAAGACTGACGCATAGACTTCCCACTGTAGTTTCGAAACAGCTCCTCCGGATGGCATAGATCCCACCAAATGGGGCTGTCCAAATCGATTCTGATGATGATCCGGGCATCCTGCCTCTCCCTGCAAATGCGCTCCATATCCTCATCCACCTGTGTGAAGTCATATACGCCCGGTCCTTTACAATACCCCTCACGAAAAGGATGAATTCCGCTGAAGCTGTTGATCCCACGATCTCCCACATAGACCCCCATGCTGAAAATCTGTACGCCCGCCTTTGCAAACGCTGCATATTCCTCGCTTCGAGGATTGTAGGTCATATAGGCGGACAGCGCTTGTGGCTCTCCGTCAATCAACAACTGCAAGTTCCCATCCTTGCGACATACTTTACAGTCCATACAACATCTCTCCTGCACGAGATCCTACAGTTTAATAAAACCGTAGCTCACTTATTTTTTTCTTTATCCGCCCAGTTTTTGTGGACCTCCTGACGAGTTCTCTCCAGATATCGCCTTACATTGTGGTAATCCTGACTGACGAGGCAGGAAAAGAGGATATCAATCATCGTCATCTGAACGATCCGGGAACTCATGGCGCCGCAGCGGATGGACGTCTCGGGGGAGCTCAAAAAAAGTTTCACATCCGCATACTCGCAGAGCGGATTTTGCCCATATCGGGTGATGGTAATGATGCCCGCCTGATTTTTCTTCGCCATCTTGGCGACTTCAATCATCTCTTTCGTCTCACCGGACCAGGACAAAATCACGGCGACTTCCCCCGGGTTAAGGTTGGCGGCCGATGTCAGCTGCATGTGGGAATCCTCGTAGGCGGCACAATTCTTGTTGATTCGGACAAATTTTTGCTGCATATCCTGGGCCGCCACTCCTGACGCGCCAATCCCATACACATTGACCCGGTGGGCTGCGATGAGCATATCCACCGCCTGTTGCACAACCGCGCTGTCCAACAGCAGCAAACTATCCTCGATGGCGCGCACATTGTTGGCACAAACATTTTTCATAATGCTGCCAATATCATCCCCGACCCGGACATCCGTGTACTCTTCCTCCTGAGAATGATTCTGTGTGACTGCCAGTTCCGCTGCCAATTGAATGGAAAAATCCCGGTACCCACTACAACCTACCTTTTTACAAAACCGGATTATGGTTGCTTTGTTGGTCTGACTCTGCTCTGCCAGCTCCCCCACTGTCATTCCCACCACTTTCTGCTGCTGGTCCAATATGTAAGCGGCAACCTTTCGCTCGGAAGGGTTGAAAAACTCCAGCAACTCTGTCACTCGCAGAATGATTCCTGCCATCCTCCATCACTCCTGTGTCTGTAACGCCAGCCGGACACATCCCAGTGCCGCGTCGGCTTTCTCTCCTGTCCAGATGACGCTCTGTCCGTGGGCTCTTATCCTTTGCTCCACTCGCCCTCGAAGATCTGTAAAGTGGTCCAACACTCCACCGGTGTACGCGCAGCGCAAAACCTCACCCGATCCACTCAACCGATTTGCTGTGCAGAGAATCAATTCTATAAGACTTTGGGCCGCGGAGTCCACGATCTCGTGGCATATTGTATCCCCTTTATTATAACCGATATCACACAAAAAGGCAATTGCCGCAATCGCTTTCTTGTCTCTCCCGCAGCGGTATACCATCTCCGGTATCTGCGCTGGAGATGAAATCTTCCAATAGTCCAGCAGGCCTTGCGTCAAAACCGTCTCCCGCCCCCGCCCGTCATAGCTGCGCATAACAGCTTGCAGAATCTGTCTTGCAATATCATAGGCGCTGCCCTCATCTCCCATCACATGGCCCCAGCCTCCGGTTCGGACCAACTCGCGCCTCACATTTTGGCCGTAACAGATGGAACCTGTGCCTGCAATGATGACGATGCCGATTCCATCTGGAAAGGCGCCGTGTAATGCTGTCAAAGCATCATGCGCCACCTGGATAGGGCAAGCTGGAAATATCTCACGGAGCATTCCTTTTAACCGCTCCTGCACCTGAGGATCGCCTGCACCCGAGGCCCCGAGGCATATTCCCCGGCACTCAGACACTTCATAGCCTTCCCGTAAAAAGATGCGGAGCAAACTGTGGAGATTGTCGCGAACCTGCTCAGCCGTAGCCGCATTCAAGTTGCAGGATGCCCCCTGTGCTTCAAATACAATCCCTTGTTCCAAGGTAGCAGCCTTCAAGGTCGTGTTGCTCCCTCCGCCGTCCAGACCAATGACGTACTCCATCTGTAATCAAGCCTCCTCCGGCATTGGTATTTTTCGAATAAAACCATCATTTCTTTGCAGATACCGGTGGGCCTCTTCCAGAGAGTATCCATACTGAACCATGACAATCGCTGCTTTTGCACGTCCCTGGGCTTTCTCTAAGGCATCCTGCGCCCTTTCCCGATTAATGTTACAGGCCTCCATGATGATCCGAATCGTCCGATCCGCCAATTTGTTGTTGGTGGGCATGACATCCACCATAAGATTTTTATAGACTTTGCCTAACCGGACCATGGAGGCTGTGGACAGCATATTAAGCACCATCTTCTGGGCGGTCCCCGCCTTCATCCGCGTGCTGCCCATGATCACCTCAGGGCCTACCACCGGCGCAATGACCACAGACGCATAGGCTTCCACGGCGGCAGGCCGGGTATTGCACACGGCAATGCAGAGGGCGCCCTTTTTTCCTGCCGCCTCCAACCCTCCGATTACATAGGGGGCACTCCCGCTGGCCGTGATGCCCACTACTGTATCCGAAGCCCCAATGTTTATCTTTCGGATGTCCTCCACGCCGCTTTCAAAACTATCTTCAATGCCTTCAATGGCTGTCCGGAGGGCTGTATCGCCTCCCGCAATAATCCCCTGCACCAATGACGGATCGGTTCCAAAGGTAGGCGGGCATTCCGACGCATCCAGGACTCCAATGCGGCCGCTTGTCCCAGCGCCAATATAGAATAATCGTCCCCCTTGCCGCATCCGCTCCACAATGCTGTCAACCGCCTCTGCTATGAAAGGCAGCTCCTTCTCCACCGCCCTCGCCACTTTTTGATCTTCCCGATTGATTAGCTCAACAATCTCTCGGGAAGAGCAGAGATCGATGTTTTCTGTTGATGCGTTCACCTTTTCAGTGACCAACTTGGCGTAGTCCATGGTGACTCTCCCCCAATCCCTTAATTTTTATAATGGTCAGAGGAGATTGTAAATTTTCAACTGTGCACGTGCTCTTCTTTTGCTGAATTTGACACGGTGTCTCCTCTTCCGGCCTTTCCAACGGATATTGCACTGCGCTGTCCAGATGTGCAATATCCAATTCCACCCATCCAGGCTCATTCGCCTCAGCGGCGCAGGCCAGCAGATACCCATCCTGCAGGGCATAGACCTTGACGGTCCATCCCTTTGCCGTCTGTACAATATGATCGGTGTCCAGAAAAGTTCCCATGCCCCACCTCTCTAACCAGAATTTGCGCAGTGCAATAACCTGCTTGAGAAAGGCGTATTGCTTTGGATCCCGCGTAAACGTATTGTCATCCACCAAATCATAAATCCAATAATAGCTGCCTAGCACAAAGGCTTTTTGAATCATAGCGGTAGAGACTTGCCCCACATGGACGGGGCGCATGGCCATATTTTTCTCTGGATACAACATATCCACCAGTATATGGTCTGGAAATGTATATTTATACATCTCTGGGTAGGCGCCATTATGGTAATAAAAAAAGGTTGAGATTAATTGACCTGACGATAGAGTCCCATACAGATCCGATACCCCCTCGTGGATGGCATTGAAATCATTCCCTGACTTTGACAGGATCTGCTCCAACAACTGTTGATAGCCTTGATTCCACCCGGTGTGGGTGTGCTCCTGACTATAACAGCGGCAAGGAGGTGCCATGGCCAGCTGATCCAAATACACGCCGTCTACGCCGATTGTATCCGTCCCGTAGGATACAGCATGTTCCAGCCATTGCTGCCACTGTTGGCTGCCAGCACACATCACTGCAAAATTTACGTCATCTCGCCCATAACATTCTGTCATAAGCTCTTGATTATGGAGTTTTACACCATATTTCTGAATCAATTCCTGCAACTCCCCGTATTTCAGGTTGGCCAGCCGGGAATTGATATAGAGAGAGACGTGCCCGCCTTTTTGGCGGATGGCGGCAACGCCTTCCTGAAATTCTCGCTCCTCCCCCAAATCTTTATTCCACTGGTACATGGGAAATCCCTGGTCAAATCCATCTCGATGCCACCCAGCCAAGAGCAGATGCTCGATCCCAAAGTCCTCCGCCTCGTCCAATAATCGCCCCAGATCTTGATAGGTATGCACGATTCCACCGTTTTGATATTGAAAATCATAGTGCGCTATCAAGCCAGGACTTTTTTCAAACCACTCCGGCCTCGGCATGACCGCAGGCATATACTGCTGCCTGAAATCGCGGTATATGGCGGCGCCTTTGTGCCAGTCGCCAGAATGAATGGCCGCAACAACCGGCGGAGAGGTCCAGGTTTCCAGATTCTCCCCCACATCAAACCGGAAGGAAAAGTTCATCCCTGGGCTTTTGCTTCCCCACGTGTCCGCCCGCAAGGCGCACACATCCGGGTCTGGATTATGGCATCCAAAGTACAGCCCATATTCCTCGCCATAATAGTCGAGCCATGTCATGGATAGGTTTCCAGAATATTTGCATTCTAGCGCGTACAGCCCATTCGAATCCGCTGTCCCCACCAATCCGTCTATGAGGTAGGCATAGCGGTATTCCTGCCATTTCCAGTAGATCCGTTTTGGCTCCGTCTCCAGTGCCTGAATAGGATTTTTCAGCTGAATCCCCGCATGATAGGGATAGACCATTGTATTGTCTTCCCAGCGGCTTCCCCAATACACACCGTTGATACAGGGAAATTGTGCTTCTTTTATGGACAGCCCCGGCTCTTTATTTTCGAAGGTCATTTGCCAGGTACTCTTCGCCTCCTGTCTTCCAAGGCATATCACATACTCCGCCCGGACATCATAGATCCGCCCATCTCCCATGAGCCTTTCATACAGAACATGGACCTCCAGTTCCTCATCCTGGCGATGCACCTGCCATATCTTCGCTCGAAGTCCCTCGTCTTCCGCTATCTGTCTTGCATTTCCTGGGTGCAAAGTCACCGTCCTTTCTCCCGCTCTCCCCCGCAGTATAAAAGGCTGTGGCAGCTGAAAGGATGAGTTTTTGATCAGATTTTCACCGCTCTGCGCGTGAACCAATTCCAGGAGTTCCCCGGTCATGCTGTCAACGGCAACGCTCATCTTTCCGTTCGTAAAATGATATCGGCTTTGATACATTTTTCCATCCTCCTTTTACAAGAAAGGATTGTCTCGAATCACTCCGAAGCTGTTCATCGACCGACTCGAGGCAATCCCTCTGAGGGATCCCCCCTCATTTCCACTTGCGCCTGTGCCAGTGACTACGGCTGTATCCGGTTACTGTTGATTGTAGGTGTCAAGCGCGCGCTGGGTGATCTGCCGGTATTCCTCCAGGCCCAGCTGCTCAATCCTTTGTTTATACGCATCCCATTGATCGAATCCGACTTCGCCTGTGATGAATTTGGCGGTCATATCACTGAGATAGGTGTCAATATCCTGCTGCAAAATGGAGAGCCGCTGGGTGTCCTCCACGGAATATACAAATGTTCCCCAGATCTCATCCGGTGTGGATGCCATCAAAGCTTCCGCTGCTTTGACCGTGGTCTCCGGAATCAGATGATTGCCAAAATGTAGGTCATCGGCCACAGATGGATTGCCGCCGCCACTCCAGCAGACGTACCGCCCCAGGACTTCCTCCATATTCAGACCGTCTGGGTTATTGGTAACCATGTCCGTAAATTGTGGCTTCCCGTCTTCCCCAATCTCATACGTCTCACCTTTCACTCCCATGAAATACGCTTCGATCCCTTCATCTGAATAGAAGTAATCCACCCATTTGATCGTTTCTTCCGGATAGTTGTTCACGCTGGTGAGAAAGGTGTTCTGACCTGCAACCGGTATGGTTCTGGCACCATAAATCTGATCCCCATGGGGGCCAATCAATGCCGCCGGCAAATAGGTGTAATCCTCTTTATAGTCTCCCAGATAGTTGGTATTCATGGTAATAACAAGTCCAAGGATATTCTGCTGTGCCTTGGCCGTCAGCTTCGTCAGGTCCATGGTAAAGCATTCCTGGTCAATCAATTTTTCTTCATACAGTGTATGGACATATTCCAGATACTCTTTATACTGGTCTGTGGTCTTGACGAATCGAAGCTCATCCGTCTGGGGATCTATATCCCATGTCTGCTGTGCGCCTCCCCGGGTGAGCAAACCGAAAGCCCCCATCAGGCCTAAAGCAAGATGATTATAGCTCTCCACCGCAAGAGGAATCTCGTCGGCTTCTCCATTTTGGTTGAAGTCGTAGCCCTTCATCTTGCGAAGCATCTCCAGCAACTCCTCGGTCGTCTTCGGCATGGTCAGATCCTGTGCCTCCAGCCATTTTTCATTCATAAAATACTTGGCGGAGATACGGGAGGGGGCAGCTGTGACTAAGTACGGGAATCCGTAAATATGTCCATCCGCCATTCGAATATTTTTCTCGATGGATACGTCGTCGTTCAGGTATTGGCTAAAATTGGGCGCGTTTTTATCCAGATACTGGTCCAGCGGTATGAGGGAGCCTTCCTGCGCGTATCTCGTGATGTCATTATTTCCCAGAGCGCACTTGAAAAACAGATCCGGGAGTTGATTGGATGCAAATTTCAATCCCAGCTTCTCCGAGGCGGAGGCGCTCGGCGTCGATTCAAATACCACCTTCACCCCGGTGGCCTCCTCTGCGGTCTTCCACAGTGGGAGGTCATTAAAATCTCCTTTGGTATAGGGTCCTTCCACGGCAAATGCCTGCAGCGTAACCGTCTCCTCCTGTTTCGATTCCTGCCCAGAGATCTCGCTACCGTTGGCTGGCACAGATGATTCCGCAGGCTTCTTTTCCTTTTCCTGGCAGGCGACCAGTGATACCATCACGGTCACTGCCAGCAATAGAGCAAAACCTCGTCTCACTTTTTTCTTCATTTTGATATCCTCCTTTTACTTTTCCTGCTCAGCGCAGGTTGATTACCCTTTGATGGCGCCGACCATGACGCCCTTGACAAAGTATTTCTGTAAAAATGGATAGATCATAATAATCGGAGCCGACGCCACAACGATCAGCGCATACTTGATCGTCTCCGCCAAAACCTTGCGGTTGGCCAGAGAATCCACATCGGTCATCATATCTTCCGACATGGTATTTTGAATCAAGATGGAGCGCAATATCAGCTGTAACGGATACTTATCTTTATCACTTAAATAGATTAGTGCGTTGAAAAAGCTGTTCCAATGCCCCACTCCATAGAAGAGCACCAGCACGGCGATTACTGGTTTTGACAGCGGCAGTACGATTTTTAACAGGAGTTTTGTGCTGCTACATCCATCCACCACGGCCGCCTCATGCAGTCCCTCCGGAATACTGGTCTGAAAATAAGTCCGCATAATCACTGTATTCCACACGGAGACCGCTCCCGGCAGCACCATAGCCCATATGGTGTCCTGCATATGAAGCGTGTTGGAAATCAACAGATAGGTGGGAATCAACCCGCCGCTGAAAAACATGGTGATGGCCATCATGAGGGTAAAAAACCCGCGGCCCACAAAATCCTTCCGGGACAAGGGATAGGCGGCCAGTATCGTCATGACAATATTGATGGCCGTTCCAAGGATGGTATACAGGATGGTGTTGCGGTATCCCGTTACAATTGATTCATCCCGAAACACCATCTTGTATGCCTCCACATTGATCTTTTTGGGAAGCAGAAAGACTTTTCCCGCCAATACCTCCAGCGGGTCGCTAAAGGAGGCGATTATGATAAAATACAGAGGGTACAATACGATAATCAGGATGAGGACCAGCAGGATTATATTGACGGAATCAAATATACGGTCATCTTTACTCTTTCTAGCGATCATAGCCTTCCCCCCTTAAAACAAGCTGCTCTGATTCAGCTTTTTGGTTATGGTATTCACTGTGAGCAGCATGATAAAGTTGATCACAGAGTTAAATAACCCGACGGCTGTGGAAAAGGAGTATTCCCGATTGATCAAGCCGACCTTGTAAACATACGTTGAAATAACCTCCGCGTGGGATCGATTCAAATCGTTCATGAGCAAGAAAACCTTCTCAAATCCCACATTCATCAGGGAGCCACAGTTCATAATCAGCATAATACAGATCGTCGGAAGAATCCCCGGGAGATTGATATGCCAGATTCGCCGCAACCTGGAGGCTCCATCGATGACTGCCGCCTCATGTAATTCCGGGTCGATCCCCGCCAGGGCTGACAAATAGATGATAGAGCCCCAGCCTGCCGATTGCCATACGCCTGAAAGAACATAGATCGTTTTAAAGTATCGCCCTTCATACATGAAATTGATGGACTCTGCGCCGAAAAACTTTCGCATCTGATTGAAAACTCCTGTCTCCGGCGCGAGAAACAAAAGAATCATTCCCGCCATGACCACAACCGATATAAAGTATGGAGCATAGGTCACGGTCTGGACGAGCTTTTTAAAATGCTTGTTGCGCACCTCATTGAGCATCAAGGCTAGAATGATGGGGACTGGAAAACCAACAAGCAGGGAGTACACACTGATGCTGATGGTATTCCACACGATCTCTTTAAAATATGTACCGTTGAAAAAGCGGATAAAATGCTCAACCCCTGCCCAAGGGCTCCCCCAAATTCCTAGTACACCGGAAAAATTCTTAAATGCGATCTGAATTCCGTACATAGGAACATAGTGAAAAACAATGAAAAACAGGAAAACTGGCAAAATCATCAAGTACAATTCCCAATTTCGGCTGATTCTATGCCATGCAAAGTTCCCATGTCGATTCCTCGTCCGCTGCTGTCTTAGCTCTGCCGTCTTTAACACCTGTCCCTTCCTCCATCCCATTCGAAACTTAAGTATAAAATTATTATACAATATATGAAACTTAATTTCAAGCCTAAAATAAAAAAAATTCCGATTTTTATAGTATTTTATGGAATTATTTTTCAAACCATCTCGATGAAAATGAAAAGACCAGGGAATAGCTGCCTTCTAGGCGACTATGTCCCTGGTCTCTCTCTGTCCTATGGGAAAGTCCGCCGGGAGGCGGACCTTGATCCGAAGGAACCGAAGGTTCTTTACTTTCTGATACCTCACACTACCGAAGCACTATCTCATAGCGCACCGGTTCTATACCTGTCAGGTCCCGTGTCCTGTTGTCCGGCTGTCCGCCACTTAGATACACCGTATACTGGCCGCTCTCCACGACGCGGCTTCCATCCTCCTCCACGGATCGGAGTTCATGGGCGGTCAATGTGAAGGTAAGCCGTTTGGTCTCCCCCGCAGCCATGTGCACCCTTGTAAATCCTTTTAAACTCCACTTTGGCGACAGCCGCGCGTTCTGAATGGTATGGGAGAGATAGAGCTGCACACATTCATCGGAATCTCTGGCGCCCGTATTGGTGACATCGACACAGACCGTCACCGGTTCGTCTTTCCTATAGACTAGCTGCTGGTCCGGCACAGCGTCATAGCGGAATGTTGTATACGTCAGTCCATACCCAAAGGGGTACAGCGCCTCCTGGGCCATATAGCGGTATGTCCGCCCTTCCATGGAATACTCTGTGAATTCGGGCAATTCCTCTGCTGTGCGGTAAAATGTAACCGGGAGCCTGCCAGCCGGACTGAACTCTCCAAATAGCAGTCTGGCAACAGCATCGCCGCCCCTGGCTCCCGGATACCAGGCTTCCACAATAGCCGAAAGATGATCCTGTGCCCAATTCACCGCCAGGGCACTTCCATTGAGAAGCACTAGGACAATGGGCTTGCCCTTAGCCGCTTTCCAGACGGACTCCATGAGGCGCTGCTGTAATCCGGGGAGCTCAAGATCCGGCTTATCACCGCTACCGTAGGTGTTGGACTCATGCATCTCCTCCCCCTCCAAGCTTGCATCCAATCCAAGGCACAGGACAATGGCATCTGCCTTCTCCGCGGCGATGACGGCCTCCGTTATCCCATCGCCATCAAACTCGGATTCGCCAAACTCGCGATCTCGCCACAGATGGCAGCCCTTTGCATAGAGGACCCGGCAGTTCTCCTGGTCAACATACTTCTGAATTCCTTCCAGAACTGTTGTATACTGGGATGCATCTCCATAATAATTTCCCTTAAGCGCCTCACGGCTATCCGCATTAGGACCGATAACCGCGATGGTCCCTATGGAGGTGGCTGTAAAAGGAAGCGCCCCGTCATTTTTTAGGAGGACCATAGATTTCTCCGCCGCTTCGAGGTTGAGGGACTGATGTTCCACACAGTCATTTTTCTCATATGGGATCGCGGTGTACGGAACTTGGGAAGGGGTATCGAACATTCCCAGCTTCATTCGTGTCATGAACAACCTTGACAACGCCTTATCAAGCGTCTCCTCCGTAATCCGTCCTTCCTGGTAGGCAACCTGCAAATGCAGATACACACTGCCGCAGTTTACGTCACATCCTGCGTTTAAGGCAAGCGCCGCAGATTCCGGCGCGGTGGCCGTCACATGGTGATGTTGGTGAAAGTCCATGATCGCCCAGCAATCGGACACAAAATGCCCCTGAAATCCCCATGTATCTCGGAGTATGTCTTGAATCAGCACAGGGCTGCCGCAGCATGGCTGCCCGTTAGTCCGGTTATAGGCTCCCATGACAGCTTCCACATTTCCCTCTGTCACACAATCCTCAAAGGCTGGCAGGTATGTCTCCCACAGGTCCTTGGCCGATACTTCCGCGTCAAATTCGTGCCGTAGAGCCTCCGGCCCACTGTGTACAGCGTAATGCTTAGCGCAGGCGGCGGCTTTTAAATATTTTGGATCCTCCCCCTGAATCCCCTTAACAAATGCAACGCCCATGCGCCCTGTCAGATAGGGATCCTCCCCGTAGGTCTCATGTCCTCGTCCCCACCTGGGATCGCGGAAAATATTGACATTGGGAGACCAGAAGGTAAGACCTTTGTAGATGCCCCGATCCCCATGCTTCTCATATTCATGATATTTCGCTCTGGCCTCCGTGGATATGGCATCCGCCACCCGATGCACAAGGCCATCATCGAAGGTTGCCGCCAGTCCTATGGCCTGGGCGAACATGGTCGCCACGCCGGACCGCGCCACGCCGTGCAGCGCTTCGTTCCACCAGTTGTACGCGGGGATTCCCAGCCGGTCGATGGCCGGCGACCGGAATGTCATCTGAGAGAATTTTTCTTCCAAGGTCATCTTAGACAGTAGCTCCTGCACCCGCTCCTGAAAAGGCCGGTCAGCCTCATATATCTCGCGGTCTTGTTCCATCTCTATACCTCCCATTTTTTTGTGCTCGTGCACAAATTTGTTATAAAAAAACCGGAAGATCTCCTCCTCCGGAATTTATATGGGAATAACTGGGCTCGAACCAGCGACCTCCACGATGTCAACGTGGCACTCTAACCAACTGAGCTATATTCCCTCTCAAACAGTGCCTTTATATTATAATATAGAAACTTGTCTTTGTAAAGAGAAAATTTTGATTTTTGAAAAATTTTTCCTGGATGCTATTTCTTGCTGACGATTCACGGGATACCCGCTGACAGGCGCAAGCACCTCCTCCACAAATATTTAATAGCGCTTGATTTCAGATGAATGTCAAGTCTTATATATTATTTTTAAAATAGTACATTGACATACATAGTACTTTGTTATATAATGCATTCATACCAAATGATCTCGGAAAGGGGGGAATGCTATATGGGTAAATCGGAATCCGTGTCGGCCGACTCCATTCGAGGCCATATTGACACCATACTCCTGCGAATTCTGGACAATCACGATAGCTATGGATATGAACTCATCAAGCGAGTGTCACAAAAAAGCGATGGCCGCTACGAATTAAAAGAACCCTCTCTGTACACCAGTCTCCGCAGGCTGGAGGGACAGCAATGCATCGAATCTTACTGGGGCGATGAAAGCCAGGGAGGACGGCGAAAATATTACCGCATCACCCCTGTCGGCCGTTCCCTGCTGCAGGCAAACCTCGCCGCTTGGAACAAGGCCCGTGATCTCATTGAGGATCTGTTGAAAGAGGAAACTTAAGTTGCCCAATATAATTTATTTCACTGCTGAAACATTTGCCGCATGGCGGCTGTCTGGAGGTAACCATATGGATTCTTTAGAACGCTATATCAACCAATTATTTGCCCGATACCCGAAAACCCAGGCCAATCTGGAGGCTCAAGATGAAATTCTTTCAAATTTGCGCGCTCGGATCGCAGATGATCTCTCTCATGGGCTTTCCGAAAAAGAGGCCATTGCGAATGCAAAAAATAGCATTCCCTCTCTAGATTTTCTTGATTCGAAACAGCGGCTGACCGTATCGACCCGCGCTTTCGCCCTCAACATCTTGCAGCATGTCCTGTTATGTCTATCAGTGGCCTGGATTGTGACCCTTCCCTTCCGCATGTTCCATACTTCTGGACGTATACTCAATACCGCCTATCTTCTAATGATTATCGCAGCGGGGATTCTCTATTTTCTGGCTCGCTTACTATCTCCATCGACGGTTACGCGGGTATCCCTCCGCTCCCTTCAAAAGGCATCCCGCTGGGTTTGGATTCTCTTTGCCCTGTTTTTTCTCCTTGATCTGGCCCTGGTGACAGGCATCCGCTTTGGCAGCAACCTGTGGTTTTCTCGCCCTATCCACATCAATGGCCCCTATCAATTTGCACTTCTGGCTGCGGACTATTTTTTGCCAGCGACCTTTCTATGGATTCCGCTCGCTGTCCAACATGTAGGCAAGGCAACCCTGGAAGCGGAGGTACAAGGCGATGAGGCATAAAAAAGATATCAGCATTGCGATTTTACTTGTGATCGGTTTGCTGATCCTCCTTGGAATCGAGTGTGTATACCGGCCGGCGCAGGAGCAACGCCAGCAGGAATATGAAACAAGACAGCGGGATCCCCTCACCCATGATCTGTCCTCGATACAACAGTATAAATCTCTTTATATGGGAGATGCGGCCAACACCATTCATCTATTTGGTAATCTCCCGCTGCAAGATCTCCCGTCCAGCTATGAAAACGATCCTGAGTCTCTAACATTCCAGATCAACTACAATGTTTCCCTAGCTTCTCTCTCAGAGCAGCTCGTCATGCGCTCTCTCATCTACAACTCCGCCGCCGCTTTTGGTCTCATCGACAATCTAGAGGGGCTTCGCTATCGCTTTCTCGACAAAGAATTTAGCGTCAGCCGGGCCGACTTCTCCCAGTATTTTGAACAGCCCTTGTCTGAGTTGGTCCAAACTCCCTCCCTATGGGAGTCAGCCGTCAAGGAGCCCTTGCAGGATGACAACGTTGTCATCGCTTTGATCGAGGCCTGTTTTCATAAAACGTCCCGATAGGAGCTTTGTTTGCCCTTACGAGTCGAAATCAAAGCTTGACAGCGCCGCAAGGGTTACCTGCGGCATCCATAGATTAGGGCTTGCGCCTTGCAATCTGATTTGAAAGGAAGTCTATCGCAGTGAAGGATTCAGTACAGCAACTATACAATGGACTGCTGACATGCAAAAAAGCCGTCTTCTTTGGCGGCGCAGGGGTCTCCACAGAAAGCGGCATTCCGGATTTTCGAAGTGAGTCCGGGATCTATCGAACAGTACAGGAGTACGGGGTACCTCCGGAGGAGATTCTGTCCCATACCTTTTTTGTCAAGCACCCCGATATTTTTTATCAATATTATCGGAACTATATGCTCCACCCCTCCGCCGTTCCCAATGCTGCCCACAGAGGATTGGCGTTCTTAGAGCGTCAAGGTGTTTTGACCGCTGTGATCACCCAGAACATCGACGGGCTGCATCAGAGGGCCGGCAGCCGAAAGGTGTTGGAATTGCATGGATCCATCCATCGCAACTACTGTATGGACTGCCATCAATCCTTTGGACTTGACATCATTCTCCGAGGCGACCCCCTCCCCCGCTGTACGAGATGCGGCGGATTGATCAAGCCCGACGTAGTGCTCTATGAAGAAGCGCTCGATGAAACCGTTCTCTCACAGAGTATCTCCCAGATTCAGGAGGCGGATCTGATGATTGTAGGTGGAACCTCGCTCAATGTATACCCGGCAGCCGGCCTCCTCCGATATTTTCACGGGGATGTGGGCCTCGTTCTGATCAACAGGGATGAAACTCCTTTAGACGGGAGAGCGGATTTGGTGATCCACCATAAAATCGGCGAAGTCTTTCAGCGGCTGTTGGACTTCTATCCCTCCAGCCAATCCACCACATCGGAGTAGATATCCAGGCGGTTGGTTTCATTCAAAAGTTCATGGCGGCCCTGTTCGTATAGGCGTATGGTCAAATCCACCACGCCTTCTTTTTTTAACCGTCGAAATACCTGTTTTACACCGCTACCGTACTGACCGACGGGATCCATGTCGCCGCTGATAAGCAGAATGGGCAGATCTCTGGGCACCGATGCATACCATCGACTCGACGAAACATACCGCAACATGGACAGCAGATTCTCAAACCCATTGGCCGTAAAGACGAAATTGCAATACGGATCCTGAATGTACCGGTCCACGATGGTCTCCTCCCTCGTCAGCCAGTCAAAGGATGTCCGCTTTTTGGGATACCGGCTGTTGTAGGACTGAAACATCAAGTCGTTCAGAAATCGGCTGCGGTAGTGATCTCCTTTTACGCGCGCCAACATCTTTGCCATGAGTACCCCCAGCGCTGCAAAGGGATTGCTGCCGCTCGTTCCACATAGAATCGCACCGTCCAGCGCATCCCCATAACGGACGAGGTAGGCACGTGCCACAAAGGATCCCATACTGTGTCCCAAGAGATAGTATGGGAGGTACGGATATTTCTTTTTCATGTGGACGGTCAGGCGGTGCAGATCCTCCACAAGACATGACCACCCGTTTTCACTGGCGAAATATCCGAGTTCTTCCTTTGAAGCGGCGGACCCGCCATGTCCGAGGTGATCGTTTCCACAGACCAAAAAGCCTTTGTCCGCCATGTATTCCATGAACCCTTCATAGCGGGTCAGATACTCGCACATTCCGTGGGATATCTGGAGAATTGCTCTCGGACTCTCTTCCGGGCTATATACATAGTAGCGAATCCGATCTCGTCCGTTGCTGCTGGCAAACGTGCCTGTACGTTTCTTCATGTTGCGCCCTCCTTCTCTTCCTGCTGGCAGTTCACTCCTTGATACAGCATATCGTGATTGATTGTGGCGTTGAAAAGCCGGCGCACCTCTTTCGGGTCACTGCTTTGTCCAAGCGCCCACATCAGTTTCGTAACCGTAGACTCCAGCGTCATATCGTAGGATTCCATCAGCCTAAATTGTTTTTTCGCCATGTGGCCCACTTGATACACGCTCATATCGCTGCCCTCGTGCAATACTTGGGTTGTCATCACGACGATCTTGCCGTCTTGAACCAGCCGATCTAGCGCGCTTGCGAAATTGTATTCCGTATCCCATGGAATTCCACCTACGCCGTAGCTCTCAATGATCACACCGTCAAAGCTCTCAGACAGGCAGCAGAAAATATGGGGATCCATTCCTGGTATCAGCTTGATGACGATAACGTTTGGATTCAGTGTCTGATAAAAAATAGGCTGCGAATTCGGCGGTGGGTCTTGGATATATTGAATGATTCGATCCTCCTGAATCACCGCCAGGTCCGGAAAGTTGATGCTGGAAAAGGCATTGTTACTTTTGGTTCGCATCTTTCTGGCCCTCGTCCCGCAGATCACCTTTCCATCGAATACGATGACAACCCCGTGGGCTTGGGGGCATGACGCATATCGAAAGCTGTCCTGCAGGTTGGTCTTTGCATCCGTAATCTCCATATCGATGGGTTTCTGGGCTCCTGTTATGACAATAGGCTTTGCGCTGTTCTGGATCAGATAGGATAGCGCCGCACTGGTATACGCCATGGTATCCGTCCCATGGCACAGGACAAAGCCGTCATAGTCCTCGTACCGGTCGCGGATGGTCCTCGCCATGAGAAGCCAGTGATCCGGGCGAAGGTTGGTGCTGTCAAGATTGAGAATCTGTAGGGTATCCACTGAACAAAAGGAGCGGATTGCCGGCACGTAACGGAGGATCTCCTTCGACGTCAACAAGGGCACCAATCCTGTCTTTGTCCTCTTGCAGGCAATGGTGCCCCCCGTCGCAATCATCAGGATTCTTCTCATAGCGATCCTCCGTTTTGGATACTTTCGTATTTATAACAGTATACCACAGGGGATTGGAAAATTCAAGGAACCACGCTCAACAAAACACCGCTAGGAATCTATTTCCTAGCGGGAATTTTCAGGAGCTCAGCGCCATTTCGATATAGAATCTTTTCCTTCACACTGTCCGACAAGCCCAGCCTATCCAGCAGTTGAAATTCGCGCTCTGGAAGGGATACGGGATAGTCGGTACCGAACAGGATCCGATCCTCCCCATGTCTTTCGATAATGTTTCGGCTCAGAGCCGGATCTAAAGCCCAGAGTGCGCTGGAGGTGTCCAGCCACAGATTCTCCCGCCCACATAGAGTCAGCGCATCATCCCAGCGCGTGTATCCCCCGAGATGGGCACCGATTACCTTTAATCGCGGGAAACGATCCATTACCTTAGCAAGGCGTTGCGGCATAGAATATTCATATCGGGCGTCTCCGAGATGGACCATCAGCGGGGCCTCCACTTGGGACAGGTAATCATAGGCGGAGTCTAGACGAGGGTCATCAATGACATACTCCTGCATATCCGGATGGATCTTAGCTCCACGGCATCCTTCTGCTAAAAATCGCGCAATCTCTCCTGCATTATCCTCATAAGCAGCGTGGATGGTGCCAAATCCAATGAGCTCGTCATCCAATACGCTCAACAGCCAATTGTTGATGGACTGTACCAAGTCTGGCCGCACAGCAACGCCCAGCACAACGGTGTAGGTAACGCCCGCTTCGCGCTCCACCTGTTTTAGATGTGCGATGGTGCCCTTCCCATACATGGGTAGGGCATAAAAATCCCCTATATATTGTACCCCTTTATCCGCAATTTTATCCGGATATGCGTGAGTATGGAAATCGATGATCATCGTCGGTCCTCCCTGTCAATATGTCGAAACATATTATACAGCGGATCCTTCCACTTGTAAAGTCCCTATCGCTTTCCAAGGATTTTGCAATATTCGTCGTAGTAAAGGCAGCTGTCAACCGGTGTGTTTGCTGGAATATGGTTTCCGACTGCCATGATGAAGCCAGGATATTTCTTCCCGATGTCCATGCAGCGTTTCACTTCCCGGTAGATGGCATCCTTATCTCCTTCCAATAAAATACGCGTGTCTGCGTTTCCAATAAAAGAGTGGGTCTTGCCATACTTTTCCGCGATATAGGCCATGTCCGTGCTGGGTTCCATGACAAAGCAATCCACCCCCACTTCGGCTATGTCGTCGATAAATTCTGAGTAGTTGCCATCTGAGGTGTAGACAAGAATCTTGCCTGCATCCTTCAAAAGACGAAAGAGCCTTTTATAATTAGGAAAGATGTAGGTTCGATACCACTCAGGCGCGAGAAATGCCCCCTCCGTCCAGACGATATCGTCATGTATCATCACCGTTGGGACATTGGAGGCTGCCAGCGCGCGGAAAAAATGTTCAACCCACATGCTATAGCGATTCATCAAATGCCCAAATTGTTTCGGATCGCTTCCACAGCAGGTGAGAAGCATATCCCAGCCAAAGATCTCAATCAGACCAGACATGCCGGTTATATAGATCCCTGTCGTGGCCACGGTATCAGGATGGCTCCTCTGAACCGCTTCATAGTTCTCTTCAAACTGACGGATCATGTCCTTCTGGGGAACGACTGGCAGCGTCTCGAAGGGATCGAAGCGAAGCGCTTCCTCTTCGTCGTCAAATAGATAATGAATGTTATCATTTCGGTCGCTTCCGCCCTCCGCATACTCCGCGTGGCCCATGGAACTGCAATATGGTCCGAGATAGCTGTTGTGGACTAAAATGTTCCAAGTAAAGCAGAAATCCCAAGCCCGCATAAATTCTTGGCGGGCTCTCGTCCACTGTTCTGGCGTCGGATTATGGGATAGGTCAATCCCAGTTACCCTCTCGATCAGCTTAGAATGGCCCAACACCGAATATTCTGTTCTCGAAACATGGTCGGTCATCTCCAGCCGAAGCGCCGCCATACCATTTTCAAATGACATTTCCTTTCCTCCTTGCATCACTGCTTACTCTATGGTAAGATTAACACACAAAATGAAAAAGTCCATGCAGTAAAAAGGATTAAATATGTGAAATTATGGATTCTAAAATCAATTCCTTTTTGACGATTTACAATAATCTCTCCTTAACGCTGTACGTATGTCAGCGTTACTCTGGTGGCTCGGAGTGGTATCATCCCCATGTGTACTCCTCCTTTACAAGACTGTATTTTATGATGGATGGAGAATCGAGTATTCAAAATCAACAGGGGCGTGTGATTCTCCGCCCTGGCTATGTGTACCTAATTCCTCCCTTCACGACAAATACGTATCAATGTACGACGCGCTTAGATAAATGGTATGTCCATTGTAACGCTGAAGTTTATTCCAGCTACAATCTCTTCGCTGGAAGCAACTCCATTCTGTCACGCCCTTTTCGTCCAGCGGAGGCCACATCGTATTTCCGCGCAGTCCAAACAGGCCAGGTCCAGGATACCGTTGCCTTGACCGCTTACCTGTACAAAACCGTGGCGTCTTTTTTGCAACTGTTACCGGAGGTAGATTTTCAGACATTGCGGAGTTTGGAAAAGTATAAAGAGATGCACCGGTATATCAGGGATCATGTCAGCGCCGCGTTAACACCTAAGGCGGTCGCCACCTATATGGGATGTAAGGAAAATACCCTGTATAAGCATTACAAAGCTGACACAGGGTTCACCGTAAAGCAGACCATCGACCGGCAACTGATCGCAAAAGCTCAGATGCTATTGGACACAACGGCGCTAAGTATCCGGATGATCTCTGACGAGCTAGAATTTTGTGATGAATTCTATTTCTCCAACTTCTTTCACCGGCTGACCGGCATGCGGCCGGCCGCTTACCGCAAACGCTCTCTCTTTTAGGATAAATAAGGCCTTGTAAGTCAGTCCTCCCACTGATTTCAAGGCCTCTTCTTATGCAAACCCGATGTCGGCATACTTTCTAAGCGTCTTCTTTTTCAAGGCGAATAATAAAGGTGATCAAGATGACTCCCAGCACCAGCATAATGGCTGATAGGGGCAGCTCCCTCCCTTTGGGCACCCCTGGGAAGATTTCCACAATGGAGCCCAGGACAAAGCCCAATATCATGAGGTATGTCGGCCTTGGATGCTTCTGCATGAGAGATTCCAGAAGCTTGGTCGTCAGGATAACGCCGGCCGCCGTCCCTATCCCTAGTGGGATCAGATACCCAAAATTCAGAGTGCTAAACGCTTCCAACGTCAGATCATACAGTCCGAAAGTCAGCAGCATGAAGGATGTGCTGATACCTGGGAGGATCAGCGCCACCGCTGTGATGATCCCCGCAAAAAAAAGAAAAATATAGCTGCCAATCCCCCCCGCTGTAGCCAGATTGACAATGGTAACCGGTTGGAGCGTCATAAGAAATACAATCAGAAAGCCAAGAGGTAAAAAAAGTAAGTCCCACGACTTTCCCTGCTGACTTTTTGCCTTTTTTAATAGCACCGGAATACTTCCCAGCACAATCCCGAGAAATAAGTAGATCATAGGATCATGAAATACGTCCAGACTCCAGGAAATCAGCTTGCTGAATAAAAGTAGGCCCGTAGCGCCGCCGCATCCGAGAATTAACAAAAAGAGTAAGTTTTCTTTCCAACTTTTAAAAAATGAGCTGATGGAGTGGATTAAGCGGTCATACACACCTAAAATAATCGCCATTGTTCCACCGCTGACGCCGGGAACCAATGTGGCGATTCCGACCCCGATTCCTTTCAAAAATAAAATGAGTGCTTTCATCGCATTCTCCCTTCTATCAGGACATCTCCCAACATTCGATGATTATATCACAGATTCTGGAAAAAGTCGAAACTTTTTTCTCGCGAAAATTCTTCATTTTTCGCATTCTGCGGCTCCGCCATGGTCTTTCGATATTGTGCCGGGGAGACACCCGTGTATCGCTTAAACGTACTGGAAAAATAGGAGGAACTCTCAAAACCGGTCCGCTCTCCAATCTCCAGTATCGAACACGCCGTATCCTGCAATAACATCTGTGCGTGCTGAATCCGGACTCGATTTCGGTATTCGATGGGAGTTCTGCCGGTCAGTGTCTTAAAATTTTTGATAAACCGATATTTGCTTAGGCCCACAATATTGGCGTACTCCTCAACGGGACAGCTAGACTGATAGTCGTTATTGAGAAGCGCCAAAACTTGCGACCATCTCTCCTCTTTCTCCCAGGATGCATGGTGTCCCTCCCGGAGCAGACGTGCCGCACAGGTTAGCAGCTGCATAAGGTACCCGGCACAGATTTTGAAATAATAGAGTTTTTTCAGTTGTAGCTCCCGGAGAATCGACTCCCACAATTCAACGACCTGTGCATTTTTCCCGATGAAAAAAAGACCACTCTCCTGAAACCCCAGATCCTGTATAAACTGGCCAGCCTTCCGGCCACTGAAATGAAGCCAGTAGACTTCCGGACGGCTTAGGGGATCTTGAAAATATTGTTGCGGATCGCCCAGCTTATAATAGATCAGGGTTCCTTCCTTTGCAATCTGTTCCTGTCCTCGTATCCAAACATGGACACTGCCACTGGCCACATACAGAAAATGGTAGTCATCCCTTCCTCTGGGCCGCCGTGTCACGAAATGATGATCGGCGTCTTCCAAAAAGGAATACCCACAGCTGACAACATACAGTGTCTGATCAAAATCGGTGCTGTCGGGGTAATGTGGGTGTCCGCTTCGCTCTTTTATCATAAAACTTCTCCTCTGGCTAAATCCACGATTAGTATACCATAGCATTTTCTCCTTGTCGACAATATAATGAAAAGATGCGACAACTTTCTTTATTTACTTCTTGGGATCTACCCGCTATAATAGGGTAGTCATCGGTAAACATACCGTGACTATATTTAAAGGAGGTTGTATCGTGAAGATCAGTATGTGGTCATCTTTCTACCGTGATCTATCCCCGAAGGAGATGGTCCTTCGAATCCAGAAGAATGGCTGGACATATTCCGAATTGTCGGACGAACACGGCGCCATGCTTTTACAGATGGGCGACCCGAAAACCATGGGGCAAGAATTTAAAGCCTTTGCCGATTCCCACCAGGTCCAATTCCCTCAGGGGCATCTCTGGCTTGCCTGCCCTCTCTGCGCCCCTGACGAGGATATGGTGTTGCGCACCCTTGAATCCTGGCTGGATCTTTTTTATGCCGCTGGCGTCCGCCGTGCAGTCTTGCACTGCGATAGTGACTCCTTCCCTGAAGGCACATCCAAACAGACTATGCTTGAAACGAATGTTGACAGGGTTCGCAAATTGGCGAGGTATCTCAGCGGAACGGATATGATCCTTTGCCTGGAAAATCTTCTAAAAATAACGGATTCCGTTGATGAGTTGCTTCAGATCATACATGCTGTCGGCGGCCCCAACCTCGGAATCTGTCTGGATACAGGCCACCTCAACCTCGCTGGCCATGACCAGGCCGATTTTATCCACAAGGCCGCACCCTATTTAAAGGCGTTGCACATTGCGGATAATGATGGGAGCAGTGATCAGCATATCATGCCCTTTGGCCGAGGCAAAGTGGATTTTGTTAAGGTGGTAAAGTCTCTAGCACAAATTCAATACGATGGCGTATATAACTTTGAAATCGGCGGTGAAACCGGGTGTCCCCTCGCCATTCGTGATCTCAAGATGCACTATCTAAAGGCGGTCATGAAAGAGATGGAGGCGATGGTGGATGGCCTATAAATTCGATACCCATGTACACACATCGGAGACCAGCCCCTGCGGCAACCTGACAGCGGCTGATACGATTGCGCTATATAAAAAGGCCGGATACAGCGGACTGTGCATCACAGATCATTATTATCAAGACTACTTTGAGTCCCTGGAGGCCCAAAGCTGGACAGAACGGATGGATCAGTATCTGACTGGGTATCACTGTGCCAGGCAAGCCGGTGAGATGGCAGGGATGTCCGTGCTTCTCGGCGCGGAGCTGCGGCTCGAGGGTAGCAATAACGATTATCTGTTGTTCGGCGTAACAGAACAGTTTTTATATGACTTTCCAGAGCTTTATCGCTTCGATATGCCCCGCCTTCACTCACTGCTTCAGGAACATCACGTCCTGATCTATCAAGCTCATCCATACCGTTCGAATTTAACCCGGCAGGACCCACAGTATCTGGACGGAGTTGAAGTCGCCAACGGGAATCCACGCCACAATTCTCATAATGACCTGGCTTTAGCCTTTGCCAGAGAACATCATCTGCGAATGTCGGGCGGTTCCGATTGCCACGAAGTTGAGGATGTGGGCAACAGCGGTATTATGACAGAGAAGCCCATTACATCCCAGGAAGAATTGCTTCTGGCATTGCAAAATCAATCCTGCGAGATAATACAGCCGCCCTTTGATGTACACTGACAGTTGAATTGACTCTTTTATAGGACAAAAAAAGAGCGCACACCACATGCGCTCCTCCCCATCACGTTTCGAATAGGGATGACTGGGCTCGAACCAGCGACTTCTACGATGTGAACGTAGCGCTCTGACCAACTGAGCTACATCCCCGAACGGAATGACTATATAGTACCGCGAATCGAGGTATTTGTCAAGAGTGAATTTTAATTTTTTTGGACGTCCCCTTATCACGTCTTACCTGCGGCATTTGCGATCCGTTCTGATTATGTTGGGATGCCACATACAACCGCTGTATATCCCTTGGCTGCAAAATGAATTGACACGCCCTGAGAGAGTCGGCAAGCTGTTGACTCGTCCGACAGCCGACTATGGGAAAACAGGTAAATTTACTCTGTCCCAGAAGATATGCTAAGGCCAGGGTTCCCTCGGAGCTTCCGGCGTAATGCCGCTTCATCTCGCTGAGCATTTCGAATATGGCCATGTTGGCTGTATTGCCGTATTTACGCTGCAAGCCATCCGGCACTTTGTGTTCTACCAATTTCGTAAAATAACCACCGGCCTGTGAACTATAGGCGAATACCGGCAGCGCTGTTTTTTCGTGATACTCTCGGCTTGCCGTATTCATGGCCACAAGGGTTTGGTCTCCAATCTCATGGGGATTGACGGTGGCGAGACTGTACATCAGTTGGTCCGCGCAAAATCCCTGCATCCCATGGCTGCTAGCGAATGTGTTGGCAGCTTCCAGACGCGCTGCTGTCCAATTGGATGCTCCAAAATACCGTATCTTGCCTCGCTGAACAAAGTCGTTCATCATCAAGACGATCTCCTCCACTGGCCGGCTCGTATCATCGCGGTGCAACCAATACAGGTCGATGCGCGCCACTCCTAAATCCGTGAGACTTCCATCCAGATCCTCTTCCACTTCCCGGCGGCTCATACGCGGGGTCTCCATGGAACGCAAATCTGGGTGGGCCCCCTTGGTGCTGAGCAGCATTTGTCCTTCCAGCCTTCGATCCGCCAGCCACCGACCGATGAGCTTTTCACTGGGGCTGTGCATCCCGGAAACCCAATTTCCATATACCCTGGCAGTATCAACCATCGTTCCCCCCTGAGCATAAAACATATCCAGCAGTGCATACGCCGTGTCCTTGTCAATCGCCGTTCCAAAATCAGCAGTTCCAAGCACAATAGGTGCAATTTGTAAATTTGTCCCTTTGATGACCCGTTTGATCATGGGGATTCCTCCTTATCTTGTATTGCCGTCGTGCCCTGAAGATAGCACTGTGAGGGAGTGCCTTAGATAGATGACCGTAACAACAGCGGACAGCCCATCCGCCAATGGAAACGCCAGCCAGATTCCCCACATTCCCAATCCGCCAATCTGTGGCAGAATAAGCGCCAGCGGGATAAAGAAAAGGATCTGCCGGCTTGCCGTCAGGATAAAGGATGGGATCACACGCCCGATCGCTTGGAAGAATCCAGCTCCTACGATCTGGACAGCCGCAAAAAGGGACAGCACACACACAAGCCGCAAAGCATGGGCGCCGGCCGAAATCAGAACTGCGTCGTCATTAAACAGGCGGAAGATCCAGCCGGGGAACAGTTCAATCAAGGCCGTAAACACGCCCGCAAATGCCAATCCGGCCACAATGGATAGATGAAGTGCCTTCTTGACTCGGTCGTAAGCTCTGGCGCCGTAATTATACCCGACAATGGGCTGCATGCCCTGCACTAGCCCTTGAGTCGGCATGTAGAGAAAGGTTAGAATCCGATTGATGATCCCATATACCGATATGGCCGTGTCACCACCAAAGTCTTTGAGCATGTTATTCAAAACCAGCGCAACCAGGGAATTGGCAATCTGACGGATAAAGGAAGCAAATCCAACGCCAACGATTTCCCAGAGTGTTTTGACTTGTATCACAAAATGCCGCGGCCGCAAGTGATAGATACTTTTCCTCCGGATAAAATACTGTGCTAAATATAGCAGGCTGAAACCCTGAGACAGAATCGTTGCCAAAGCCGCCCCGCGTATCCCCATGCCGAGTGGAAACACAAAGAGAAAGTCTAAAAGAATGTTCAAGACAGCTCCGCCAATCATAGAAAACATGGCAGTGCGGGCATTTCCCTCAGAGCGGCATACGTTGTTGCCTACCAGGACCATAGGGTAATATAGCGTCCCAAGCAAGATGATCTGCATATACTCCCGCGCACTTCCCAACAACGTCTCTGTCGCTCCGAAAAAAACAAGAATCGGCTCTAAAAAAATCTGCCCCAGTATGCCCATCAGCAATCCACAGAGCAGCCCTGCGCTAAATGCCGTTCCAACGCAGTGACACGCCCGCTCCTCGTCTTTAGCGCCCAAATATCGGGAGGCCGCTGAGGCGCTTCCCACTCCAAGCATTAGACTGACGGCCATGACCGCCATCTGGATCGGGAAGGCTATCGTAAGCCCTCCGATGCCGTTGGTTCCAACGCCACGGCCGACAAAAATTGTATCCACAATATTATACAGCGCATTCACCGCCATGGAAAGAGTCGCAGGCACCGATAATTTAGTCAAAACCACACTGACTTTCTCATCCCGCAACATCGCGCTGCGCTCTTGATTCCGTGTCTGGGATGAATTGGGTTTCATATTTCAAATCCTCTCAATCTACATTTCTATGTTTCTATTCCTCAGTATACGGAAAAAGAGTCGGAAATACAAGCGAAAACTAAAAATAGTACTATTTTGTGAACCTCCCTTGACAATACAAAATCCCCGTGATACAATGGCCCCTATAAAGGCGATGAAAAGAAGAAGTAGATGTCCCTGTTTCTCCTCAGAGAGTTCCCGGTCGGTGCGAGGGGCGGAAGAAACCACATCGAAATACATCTCGGAGCTGCGGGCTGAACCGACCATGGTGTCGAAGTAGGTCTTTTGACGGAGTTGCGACCGTTATCTTCGCAGGGGTATACGCATAGCTGCCGTACCTACATGAGGCTCTCAGAATTTGGTGAGCGAAAAAAGGTGGTACCACGGAATGATCCGTCCTTTGTAAGACAACTGTCTTACAAAGGATTTTTTATTCTTCGGAAAGTCCGCCGTGAGGCGGATATAGATTAATTCATGCATGCCCCATCTATCGAATTCGAAAGGAGTTTTTTTCATGTTTTTACCTGTGAACGAACAAATGGAAATCATCACAAAAGGCGCGCTGGAGGTCATTCAAACGGAGGATCTGCAGGAGAAGTTGCGTGAGGGACGCCCACTGCGCATTAAGTTAGGGCTCGATCCCTCCGCCCCCGACCTTCACCTAGGACATGCCGTCGTCCTTCGCAAAATTCGCCAAATGCAGGAATTAGGTCATGAAGCGATTATTATTATCGGAGATTTTACCGGCGCTATCGGGGACCCGTCCGGAAAGTCGAAAACACGTCCTCAGCTAACCCGGGAACAGGTAGAGGCCAATGCCTTGACCTATCAACAGCAGCTCTACAAAATCCTAGACCGGGAAAAAACCACCGTTCTTTTTAACAGCTCCTGGCTGGGAGAAATGAATTTCCGTCAGGTTCTGGAGCTTGCTTCCCAGGTCACCGTCGCCCGTATTCTGGAGCGCGATGATTTTGCCAATCGATTCGCGAAGCAGCAACCCATTGGTCTTCATGAATTCTTTTATCCTTTGATGCAGGCCTGGGACTCCATCCAGATTCAAGCGGATATTGAATTGGGCGGTCAGGATCAGCGATTCAATATTTTGATGGGCCGCACTTTGCAGAAATCCATGGGTATGGAAAGCCAAGTCGCCCTGTTTATGCCCCTCTTAGTTGGATTGGATGGCGTCGAAAAGATGAGCAAGAGTTTAGGAAATTATGTCGGAATCACAGAAGATGCGAACACAATGTTCCAAAAGGTTATGAAAATCGGAGATGAACAGATCCTCTCCTACTACACGCTCTGCACCGACCTGCACCCGCGGGACATCCGCACTGTCCAATCTCGACTTGAGGAGGGCGAAAATCCAAGAGATGTTAAGATAGAGCTGGCCCATGAGATTACACGCCTCTATCACGATGCCTCCGCGGCGGACATGGCGCGCCAGGAGTTTATCCAAATTTTTCAAAAAAGGGCTGTCCCCGCCACACTTCCACTCTTTCCCGTCACCGGCGCTGTGCTGCGGGAGGGAGCCATTGATCTCACCAAAGTTTTGGTACAAGCGGGCCTCGCATCCAGCGGCAGTGAGGTTCGCAGGCTCGTCGCCCAAGCTGGCGTCAAAGCCGAGGGAATCATACTCCGCGATTTCCTGCTCTCCGCCCCACTTCCTGTTACAATTCAGGTCGGAAAGGCAAAGTACGTGAAACTCGTAAAGGATAAGGCCCTCAAAGACCCTCCTTCGTCAGAGGCGCGACACTTCCGCGGGTAAGCCGTATCAAGTCCTGGGGAGCCACTTCGATTTGATATCCGATTTTGCCCCCGCTGACAATGACAGTCTCAAGATTCTGACATGCGCAGTCAAAGCTGGTCGGGTACAATTTTTTCATTCCAATGGGGGAGCAGCCGCCCCGGATATATCCCGTTATCTCCAGAATTTCGCTGACGTGAATCATCGCAATGGACTTGACACCGGCGGCACGGGCGGCCGCCTTTAAATCCAGCTCCTTCGCCACGGGAATCACAAAGACATAGATACCGCCATGGGAGCTGCGCGTGATAAGGGTCTTAAATACTTGACCCGGATCCTGCCCCATTTTTTCTGCGACCGAGATACCGTCAATGGCTCCATCGTCGTGAGAATAGGTGTGCTCCCTGTAGGGAATCTTCTCCCGCTCCAAAATTCGCATCGCGTTGGTTTTGCTCATCGCTTTCGCCATCTGTCCATCCCCCTTTTATCGAACTCGAAAGGTGTCGGAAAGCTCTCGCAGCCGTTTTGCGGCTGTCCCTGGCTCAGAGCTGCGCATAATCGCGGAAACGACGGCAACCCCGTGAACACCACTGCCGCTCATCTGTAGAATATTGGATTCGTTGATTCCTCCGATGGCGACAACTGGAATTGTCACAGCCTTGCAGATAGCCTTTAGCGTATCATAGGACGTAGGCTGGGTTATCACTTTTGTTGTTGTTGGAAACATGGCCCCTGTCCCGAGATAATCTGCCCCCTGGCTCTCCGCCGCGATGGCCTGTTCCACCGTTTTTGCGCTCACTCCCAGGATTCGGTTGGGGCCTAGCAGCTGCCGCACCTTTGCCGCAGGCAAGTCCTGCTGCCCGACGTGAACCCCCGCCGCGTCCGCCGCCAGCGCAATGTCAGCGCGGTCATCCAGGATCAGTGGCACTCCATAGTAATCGGTTATCTTCTTGACCGCTACGGCCAATGTATAATATTCTTCGCTTGTCTTTTCCTTTTCCCGCAGCTGCACAAGTGTCACTCCATTTTGCAAAGCTGCCTCTAGAATAGACAAAAAGCGTTTTTCATCGCAGCCATCACTGTTGGTGACCAGATATAAGGATACATCAACAGATTTCATCGAAATCCTCCCCCTCGAATACCTTCTCAACATCTTTTCCAGTATAACAACAAACCCTGGCACTGTCAAGTTTTGGGGCCTGGCTGACACTTCATTCCATACGCCTTTACAGCTGTGTCGCTTTATTGTATTTTGAAATGAGCTGTGTTACAATATAAAGCAAAATAGTATTTTCGGCTTATGTTGACGAAGAAGGGAGACGCGTATGGAAAAAGAAATTTGTATCGAAGAATCCGGCAACGCCATGGAAAAACTAAAAGCCTGCAACCCTGAGTATTGTTTCCTTGGAATCACAGCAGATGGAGGAAAATGCCATTCTGTTCCGGCGCCCTGGGATAGCACCGTAGCCTGTATGAATATGAAACTGCCAGATGTCTTCCTCTCACCGGAGGACATCCGGGATCCGGAGATCCGCGAAATGCTAAAGCAGATCCAGGTCCGCTCGGTGTTTATCTTTGTCCCTCTGGAGGAGTATACCTTTCTTGCCGACTTCCCCGCGCTTTGCCAACTGTATATATTCTTTGGCAAAAATCTGAAAGATCTATCGTTCCTCGAAGGGAGAGATTCGGTATCTCAACTGTATATAGAAGATGCCGATCTGGAGGACATCAGCACTCTGGGCAGACTAAAAAAAGCGGGGCTGCAAGGAATGTGCTTTGGCCTGTACAATGCGTCCGTAAAAGATTTGTCGCCTCTGTTGGAATATAATGGGCATTTTACCGAAATCCAACTGTGTAAAATGCGGTGCGTAACGGATGAAATGAGGAGCCTTATGAAAAAGCTCCGCGTAGGGCGGTACTGTACGTTACAGGAGGCGGACCATTAGTTGACGTAAAAATAAGATAAACTTAATAAAATCACAACAAAAGCTTATGGTTCGCGCTTGTCATTTTTTTGAAAATAGGGTAGAATTAGAATAAGAAAAGATGCCGTCGATGTGTGACGTGCTACATAAATAGCGAAAGTTAAAAGTGGACGGGGTGTGTACAATGAGAAAAAAAAGTATATCTGATGATACGCAAGCACTATCCATACAGCGCATTCAGCCGGACCCGCGGGCTGGCCTGACAGACGCTCAAATACAAGAACGGGTGGAACACGGGTATACCAATTGTTCCGTGAATCCTCCTTCTAAATCTGTTGGGCAGATTATTCTTTCCAACGTCTTTACGTTTTTCAATCTGCTTTATTTTTTTCTGGCTGCTTGTATCCTGTTTGTGGGTTCTTATCAAAACCTTATGTTTATGGTGATCATTCTTGCCAACATGGGGATCGGAATCTTTCAGGAATTGAGGGCTAAGAAGACCATCGACAAGCTTACGCTTCTGTCGGCGCCAAAGGCCACCGTAATCCGCAATCATGAAGAACAGGAAGTTTCCACGGAGGATTTGGTGCTGGACGACATTGTGATATTTTCAGCTGGCAATCAGATCTGCGCGGATGCCATCGTCTTGGAGGGCGAAGTTCAAGTCAATGAATCCCTCATCACAGGGGAATCCAATGAGATTACGAAGCGCCAGGGGGACCCGCTTTTCTCCGGAAGCTTTATCATCTCCGGCAAATGCTGTGCGCAGCTCGATAAGGTCGGCGCGGAATCCTTCGCCGCAAAACTCACCATCGAGGCAAAGAAAGCGAAAAAGCGAAAAAAATCGGAAATGATGAAGTCTTTGACACGCTTGATTCAAATTATTGGAATCTTAATCATTCCCATCGGTGCGCTTCTCTTTTTTCAACAGTACCGGACACTGCAGCTGACCATGGAACAGTCGGTTGTCTCCACTGTCGCTGCGCTCCTCGGCATGATTCCGGAGGGCCTGTACCTGCTCACAAGCGTTGCACTCGCCGTCAGCGTGATCCGCCTTGCCCGCCATAAAACCCTCGTCCATGAGATGGGGTGTATTGAGACTCTGGCCCGCGTCGATGTTCTGTGCGTCGATAAGACCGGCACTATCACGGAACCTCAGATGCAGGTTGTTGACACGATCTCGCTGCAACCGGAACAGTATACAGATGGCGAGATTCAGAAGCTTTTGGGTGGATTTGTCTCTTCCATGGATGGGGACAATAGCACAATGCAGGCGCTAAAGGCCCACTTTCACATGCCCGCTTACCGCACCCCCACTCATATATCCCCCTTCTCCTCATCCCTCAAGTACAGCGGAGTCTCCTACGGGGATGCCTCCTATGTCATCGGCGCCCCCGAATTTATTCTCCACGGCTCATATGAGTCGCTTCGCCCTCAGATTGAGGACTACTCCTTACAGGGCAACCGCGTCCTGTTATTTGCCAAATATGAGGGGCCGCTGGACGGCGGACCACTGTGCCGCCCTGTGACGCCCATCGCTCTTGTTCTTCTGGCCAATCAAATCCGAAAGGAAGCGCCGGAGACCTTTCAATACTTCGCTCGGCAGGGCGTTGCCATCAAGGTTATCTCTGGAGATAATCCTCTCACGGTATCTCAGATTGCAACGCAGGCTGGAATCGACAATGCAGACCGATTTGTGGACGCCTCGACTCTGACGACGAAGGAGGCCATCTTCCAGGCTGCGGATCAGTACACAGTATTCGGCCGGGTTACGCCGGATCAAAAGCGCATGTTAGTCCAAGCCTTAAAAAAATCGGGTCATACCGTTGCCATGACGGGAGACGGGGTTAATGATGTATTAGCCTTGAAGGATGCGGACTGTAGCATTGCCATGGCGTCAGGGAGCGACGCGGCCTGCCATGTTTCCCAGTTGGTTCTTTTGGATTCCAACTTTGCATCGATGCCTCATGTCGTCATGGAAGGGCGTCGAGTCGTCAATAATATTGAGCGGGCGGCCTCCCTGTTCCTGGTCAAAAATATCTTCTCCTTCCTATTGGCGATCATCACCCTGTTTGCGGCTCTTCCCTATCCTGTCACTCCAGTCCAACTCTCCTTGGTCAGTTCCTTGACCATCGGGGTTCCCTCCTTCTTTTTAGCCCTGGAGCCAAATAAAAACATCGTCAAAGGTCATTTTCTGCGAAATGTATTGCATCGGGCTTTTCCAGCGGCATTGACAGATCTGTTTGTCGTGATCGGAGTTCTGCTCTTCTGGCTCGCCTTTGATTTTTCCGACAGCGAAATGTCAACGATCTGTGCCACCCTTATGGGAATCGTCGGCCTCCTCATGTTGTTTAAAGTGTGCACTCCCTTCAATATCAAGCGAAGGCTCATATGGGGGAGTATGGTCGCAGCCTTCATCCTGGCCAGCCTTCTCTTCAGCGACCTGTTTATGCTCACGCCTCTCAGTTTCGGCGGCTCCTTAATCCTGGTTGTCTTTGCGCTGCTGGCCTACCCCACTATGAAAAATATTACCTGGTGTATGGACAAGCTTGGGCTCGGGGTTCAATGGTGTCTTGACAAGTGTAAATTAATGATTCATCGGCTAAAGACAGAGCACTCTTCTTAATCGTGCAGAAGGGGCTCCTGCCCGCAATGGGGGTAGGAGCCCCTTCTGTCTGTCTACCTGTTGGAAACAATTCCGATTATTTTTCATCTCAATCAAAAATAATGAGCGCCATAAACACTAGATCGGTTTCCCCCGCATTCACCAATCCGTGACCACAGCCATCGGGAGTAAAGGTCGAATCGCCAGCTTTCACCGGGATCTCGACGCCATTGTCGTTGTACAAGCCGGTTCCCGACAGGATGTAATATGTCTCACTCTCCCCGTGATGCTCATGGTACCCCAGGGAACATTTAGGCTCAATGGTAACCTTCGCATACAATCCACATTTTCCGTTCAGTTCCTTCTCTCCGAGGATTCTTTCAATTAAAACATGCCCCTGTCCTCCATGCATCTTTTCAATCCGCTCTACATTGCGATCCCTTTCCTGTGTCATGGGTCTATCTCCCTTCTTGTCCTTCACTTATGCAAACAATAGTATGCTCTCATTATAGCACTCTAGATTTGAAGTTTCAATGGATTTTATCTCTGAAAAAGCTGGACTTTTCTTTCATTCTAGTCTACAATATACGCATCGGGTGCGTATCAGCAACCGGTAAACTAGTAAAATGTGAGGTATTGTCCTATGTTTCAGATTGCAAAGCCTGTATGGGCCAAAGATCGCCAGGAAGAAATCAACTTGACCTTAGTATTTTCCTTTCCTTTGGCCGCTGGCTCGACTCGACTTAAGCTGACCGCTTCGACTGCGTATCAGCTCTTCATTAACGATCACTTTATTATGATGGGCCCTGCCAGGGCAGGGCACGGCTATTTCCGTGTTGATGATCTCGACGTGACTCCATACCTGGAAAGGGAAACAAATCAGGTTGAAATCATCGTGGCCGGCTACAATGTATTCAGTTATGAGTATGCAAACCATCCATCCTTCCTAACCTGTGAAGCGACTGCGAACGGTTCCGTTGTCTTTGCAACAGGACGGGATGTGCCCCTTTGCTATGTTCGGACAGAGCGAATCCAGAAAGCCAGCAAATTCTCCTACCAACGGGTCCTCTGCGAAGTTTACGACTTCGACCGGACAGCCCATGATCCTGTCACGCTTGCTGTTCAGGATACTCCAAATTACTTAACCCGCAATGTCCCCTATCCGGTGGATGTGGAGTTGACTCCGGAGTGCATATCGGAGACGGGCATCCTGGGACGCAAAACCTACAAGGGAGCCCCCTGGTACTTTGACCGGATGTTGAATGCGAAGGTGGAGCAGTTCGACGCGCTGGAATGCAATCTACATGCAGAAATGCACTCCCTCGATTGTATTCCTCATGAAAAAATGCCTGCTCAAAATCAACTTTTGACTGACAATACGTATATCCAATACAGTTTTGCTTCCAACAGCACTGGGTTGATTGGACTGGATTTCACGGTCAAAGACGCCTGTGAACTCTACCTCATCTTCGATGAAATCTTGATTGACGGCCATCTCAGTCATACCCGTTTTGATCCCACTTGCTGCGTAAAATTGATGGCTTCCCCGGGAACCTACTCTTTTCTCAGCATGGAACCCTATACGTACCGCTATATTCAGATCTGTGTCACGAAGGGCGCTGTGGAACTCCACCGCCACTATCTGAAGGAGATCGCGTATCCACCCGTTGCGTCGACCACCTTCCAGGATCCGCAAATACAAGTAATCTTCGAAGCAGCTGTCAATACGTTCCGCCAAAATGCTCCGGATGTCTATATGGACTGCCCCTCACGTGAACGAGCTGGATGGCTGTGTGATAGCTTTTTTACTGGGCGAAGCGAATTTGCCATCACTGGAAAATCCCTGGTGGAGTATAACTTTTTTGAAAACTATCTGCGCTCCACTGGTTATGAATCCATCCCGCCCCTTCCAGAGGCAATGCTGCCCATGTGCTACCCGTCCAATCATTCCGGAGGCTTTATTCCTAACTGGGCTATGTGGTTTGTGCTGGAGCTGGAAGAATACCGCTATGCGCGCGGCGGCGATCAAGCCTTGGTTGCCGAATTAAAGGGGCACATTTTTGCTCTGCTGGACTATTTTAAGAAATTTGAGAACAGCGACGGCCTTTTGGAAGACTTAGATGGCTGGATTTTTCTTGAGTGGTCCCGCGCCAACGATAAGGATGTGGTCTGCGGCGTCAACTACCCGACTAACATGACCTATGCGGCCTGTCTTGAAGCTGCTGGCCATCTGTATGATGAGCCCTCTCTCTGCGTGAAAGGACACACGATAAAGGAACAGGTTCGAAGACAATCCTTCAACGGATCTTTCTTTGTCGACAACGCCATCCGCATTGATGGAGTTCTGACGCCTACAGAGACGACAACGGAGGTCTGCCAGTATTACGCTTTCTTTTTCGACGTCGCGACGCCATCGCTGTATCCGGAGCTCTTCCAGACTTTGCTCACAGACTTCGGGCCTCAGCGGAAAGAAACCAAAGCGTATCCCGATGTCCCCTTTGCCAATGCATTTATCGGCAATTATCTGCGCTTGGATATTCTGTACCGGTATCAGTGTTATGAACAGATGTTGCAGGAATTTAAAGGCTATTTCTATAGGATGGCGGTGAAAACTGGAACGCTGTGGGAAAATGACACAGAGAGGGCCAGCTGCAATCATGGCTTTGCATCCCACGTCGCCTACTGGCTGCTCCAGCTGCGTGAACATTCGGACCTAGTGCTGTAGAAGACTTTACAGTAGCATAAAAGGGAGAGGGATTCCCTCCTGCCTAATTCGGGCAGGTACTGTGGGCGTGGCGTCCCCTTGTGAGGGGCGCCACCTTTTTGCGTTTTTACTATCGCAAGCACCACTCTATCGGAATGATACAGTAAGCGGAAGGCATATCCAAAGAAGATGCCTTCCGCTATAAATTAGCTTCTCATAAAACAGGACTCTCCGCCCTCGCTTTGAGCCTCTCCCATCGCCGGTCCACCTCTCGCTGGACGTCCTCCATGATCTCTTCAAAATTAGGCTTTATCAGATGCTTCGTCCGGCCCATCATCTTGAAAAATTCCGCCACAGGAATCTTTTTCCCTTTTTCCTCCGGGTCATAGGACAGCGTCGTTATGCCGTTTTCAATCTCATAGAGAGGATGATAACAGCAATTAACCCCCGCATCGATGACACTCCGCTCATACCTCGGATTGTCGTTCCAATTGAGCGGACAAGCGGATAATGCCTTAATATAAGCCATCCCGTGGCTTTGGGCATATCGCGCCGCCTTGGCTGCTTTTTTGATAAAATCAGCCGGTTGATTTTCTCCGACGGTGGCGATGTAGGGTATGCCGGTGGCCGAAAAAATCTGTGGCGTATCCTTATGATACATAGTCTTGCCGTACTGTGCTGGCCCTACGTGGGATGTGGAGGTTTTCGCTCCTTTAGGGGTAGAATAGGATAGCTGATAGCCCGTATTCATATATCCACCATTATCGTATTCCATCAAAATCATTCGCGGATTGCGCAGGGCCGTGCCCAAGGCGGCTCCCATTCCAATATCCATACCGCCATCCCCGCTGATCATCACAAAGGTAAAATCATCCCCTTCCGGCAGCTCGCCGCGCCTCTGTCTTTCCTCAAAAGCGGCAACAATGCCAGATAAAGTTGGCGCCCCACTCTGGAACAGATTGTGCACATAGGAGACTTTAAACGCTGTTTTGGGATACGGAGTCGTCACCACCATGCCACAACCGGTGTGGAACAACAGGACGACGTTACCTTCAATACCCTTTAACAGTAGGTTGACATTGATTGGAATCCCACAGCCAGGGCAGGCTCCATGACCTGGCGCCAGTCTGCGCGGCATTTGCAGGCCATCCCGAACCGTTCCGCCTTTTATTTTGATCGAGCCGTCCTCCAGCGTTTCTGCGGAGGTGATGCCCGGCGTTGACCTGGATAGGGTGATGGGAGCAAAGTATTGCTGCCGGTCCGCCTCCTCTTCCCCTTGATACCGGCCACTATAGTCAAAGACTTCCACCTCCTGTTTTAGAGAAGCCGCATACGCTTGGCGCAGCATAGAGACGGCTTCTTCCACGTAGAAATCTTTGCCGGATAATCCATAGATTCTGGATATGACTTTGATGGATGAGGCGTGTTCCTGCAACATTGCTTTTAGCTCAAGGCTCATATTTCCGCCCTCTGCCCCATAGCTATCCTGCCGGTCTGCCGCCAGAATCCCCGTCAGTTTCGGACTCAGCAATTGGAATAACTCCATTTTCGGGAAAGGGCGCAGCACATTTGTCGTAAAGACACCTACGGGCAAACCTTCTTTTCGCAGCTGATCGACCGCTTCCTTGGCTGTCTCATAGCTGGATCCAAGGATGAATAAGGCGGCTTGGGCATCCTCCATCCCATATCCCTGAACAACGCTGTACTGCCGGCCAGTAATGCCGGCGTATTCCTGAAATACTTGTGGTATGACATGCCTTGCCTCTTCCATGGCAAGGTACAGCTGATACTTATTATTCATGATATCCGGCTCGTTCATATATGCGCCGATGGTAATGGGATTTTCTGGGTCTAGAACATGATACGGCGCGATGTAGGTCTCCCCCACAAAGGATCTCACATCCTCATCGTTCTCAAAGATCATGGCCACCCGCTCCTGATGGCTCGTGAAAAACCCATCGAAAGCGACTATAACAGGAAGTGCAACCGCTTCTGCAATCTTTAAACCGCAAAGGTTCATGTCGTACACTTCCTGAGGGTTCTTGGCAAAGAGGATGATCCAGCCCGTGTTGAGCGTGTACATAATGTCGCTGTGATCTCCTTTGATGGATAATGGCCCAGACACCGTGCGGCATGCCACATTCATCACCATGGGAAACCGGGTTCCCGACTGCACGGGAAGCTGTTCCAGCGCATATAATAGGCCATTGGCGCTCGTGGCGTTGAAGACCCTTCCGCCAGCCGTACAGGCGCCATAGCAGATTCCGGCGGCGCTGTGTTCGCCGTCCGCTGGAATCATGCGCACGTCAGAAAATCCAGCGGCTTTTAGCTCATCCAAATACTCTGCGATTTTTGTCGACGGCGTAATCGGATAATACCCCATCACATGATATCGTATCTGTTTGGCCGCCAAGGCGGCCAGCTCATTGCCACTGTGAAATACTCGTTTTTGTTCGTTCATAGTTCCTCCTCGCTGCCGCGCTATGCGGCATGAATGAAATCCTAATACTTTTCTTCATTCACGATGGAATTTGCGCCGAGATCTTCAAACTCCAGCCGCTCTACAATCAAATCTTGATTCCGCACATGCTGTTTCCATATATCCTGCTCATACTCAATTCCGGCTGTAATTGCCGCTGTGGGACACACCTCCACGCACCGCAGGCATCCTTTGCAATGGTGGTAATCCGGTCCGAGATTGACCATAGCCGGTTTTCCCTTCCATTCACCTTTGACAAATTGGTAGACCATATCCGGACAAGCTGTATCGCACATGCCGCACTGGATGCACTTTTCCTGATGAAACAGCGGAACATATCCTTCCCGGCTTGCCGATACATCATTGCTAACCGTCGAGCCGGCTGTCACAACGACGCCGCCCAACGGTGCATTATCCCAGCCTAAACTGCGCCTCTCTTCTGTAAAGGGAACATAGGGATAGGTCTCATCATTCGGAAAGGCTTTCGTCGTCCCCTCCTCGAAACCTCGGCGCAGACCTCGGAGATTGCTGTCCAACATGGCGGGATACTTGCGCCCGATAGTTTCCCGGATAATCTCCTCCAGACACTCAAATGGAAGGAAACCTGACGCCTTGCAAAGTGCGCCTAACATGATCATATTCATGCGAGTCTTTTCTTCCACTGTGATTTTCATTCCGTCAATACAGGTCAGGACGCCACCGTGCATCTGAAACTCTCTGCGAATCTCGTCCGGGGATTTCGCAGTGTTCACCACCACTGCTGTTTCCTCGTCCACGCCTGCCAAAACCCCAGTTTTTCCCGCCAGTCGTTCGTGAAAGATCCCTATGAGATGCGGCTTCTCCACCGGACTTGAAATCCGAATTTCCTTATCTGGCTCTGCATACCGGATGTAGGACTTAACTGGTGTCCCCCTTTTTTCGGACCCATAGCTGGCAAAATTTGCCGTGTTATACCGCAAATAAAGTGCGCCTAGCTCGCCTAAAATTTTGCCACTTAAATTCGCGCCCAAACCCCCGATACTTTCTAGGCGGATCTCATAAAAGCCATAGGCATTGGTTTTCGGAAGCGGAATGGTTTCATGCTGCATGTTAATACCTCCTGCGTGCTATTTGATAGTAGTATTTCCAGGAGGCGCAATTTTATTAAAAACTCTTGCTTTTCATACAAAAAGACAGCCGCCAACAGCGGCTGCCCTGAGCAGAACATTTTTAATTTTTGATTTCTTTTCGGCTAAAGGTCATGAAACACAGGAGGACGGTTACAGTCCAGTACGCGAGTATCGTCAACATTGACTGCCCTGCGGTGGCATAGGGCGCCGACACAGTGTTGGTCACATATTGCATCAGGTCGAAGTTGCCGAACAGTACAAATTTCAGCGGTGCAAATGGATAGATGGCGGAATAGAAAATCCGAACCCCCATGGGGCCAACCAGCGCGGCGAATAAACTCAATCCGATGGACAGCGCACTGGAGCGGCTGATGGTTCCGATGAGAAGCGCAATCGTCCCCATGACGAGCGCTTCCAGCAGTCCCACCCCAAAGCCCATAGCCGAAAAAGCCAAAAAGGGAATGGATACAATTCCGCTGCCCGTAAAACTCAAATAAGCAGGTGTTGCGACACTGGAATTGAAGAGTATGGACCCGGCCAAAATCGCGCTGACAAAGAAAACAAGGGTGCATGCGCTTAAAACCAAATACAGCGTGATGATCTTCGAAGCCATGAGTTTATCCCGCTTATAGGGATATAAAATCCAGCTTTTCACTGTGCCCATGGAGAATTCGCCGGCGACCATCGTTCCCCCTAAAATGATTCCAATCAAAACCATAAGTGGCATCAGGGAAACCATGACGCTCATATAATCGGAGAAGGTCTCCTCCTCCTCGACGATTTGGTATAAATCGAGGGATATCTTCTGGTTGGCCAGGGCATACTCATCTGCGGCGACCTCAGCCTCCCGCGCGCCATTGTAAGACTTTTGTGTCTCTGTCAAGTAACTAGGTTCTCTCTGGGCAGAGTATTTAGATCGGACCAAATACTCTTTATTTTGCTGAATCCGGCCAATGGCGACGCTTTTCCAGTTATCCTTCGCCTGAGGCGGCACATCGCAGGATACATACCGCTCCAAAGCCTCCAGCTGTACCGAATAGATCTCCCGCTGCTCATCGGTGGCAGAGCTGAAAACCGAATTGTATTCTTCCCGCAACGCCTGCAACTGACTCTGGTTGTATTGCTGGTAATCCTCCTCCTGAATCTGCTTTATCAGCGCATCATTCTGTTTCCGAATTTCGGATATGGCATCCGTCCCCGATTCGCCCGGCCATGAAAGATTATAGTCTTCCGGGTCCTGTCCCTCCTCCAGCAGCTCAATAAGCGTCTGGTTATAGAAATACTCGTATATAAGGGGATAGCGCCAATCCCCATTCTGGATATCCTCCTGTAGCTGATACTCCATGGCCATGATGGAAATCTGGCTGCTTCGCTTCTGTGCCTCCCGCTCCTGTTCCGTCATCCACTCCCATTGATCGATGGATTCGATATACTCTTGTTCTGTCACTATCTGCTTCTTTAGATCTTCTTTCCAGTCTCTATCGGAATATGCCGCTATCCCTTTCAGCAAAATTGCAAAGCCAAAGCAGATCAACAGCATAAGCACCGGCAGAACGATGAACAGTTTGCGTTTCCGAAGCTTAAAGAGTTCACTCCGAATCAATTTAAGCAATTCCACCGCCCCCTGTCAGTTCCATAAACGCATCCTCCAGCGTCTCCTTTTGTTCTCCCACCTCATAGACATCCACATCATTGAGAACCAGCATTCGATTTAACTGTCCTGAATCGAGTGCATCGCCGCCCACCAAGAGCACATCCTCCTGCACCTCGACTGCAATATCCGTAAACTGTGACTCCAAAATCTGAACCGCTTCCCCCGGCTGTCCAACCCTCAAACGAATCTTTCCATATTGCGAACGCTGCAGTGCCTGTGCACTGGAGTCTGCAACCAATCTTCCGCTGCGCATAATGCCAATGCGGGTGCAGAGAAGACTCATCTCGGATAAGATATGGCTGGATACCACAACCGTCATGCCTTCCCTTGCCAGATTTTGCAGGATTTCCCTTAGATCCTTGATTCCTGCCGGATCCAGGCCATTAGTCGGTTCGTCTAACACCAACAGCTTCGGCCGATGTAGAATCGTTTGGGCAAGAGCCAGCCGCTGCCGCATTCCCAGTGAATAGCGTTTTACTTTGTCGTGAATCCGGCTCTGTAGGCCGGTCTGCTCAATGACTTCGCGAATTCGCCCCCGCTCAACGTCCGTATGCAGCATAGAGGTCAGCTTTAGGTTCTCATACCCCGACATATAGAGATAGTGCGCCGGATTTTCCACTATCGCGCCGACCGAGCTCATCGCCGCCTCAAATTCCTGCCCGATGGCATGTCCGCAAACCATAATGCTGCCCGAGTCCACTCGCAGATGGCCGACAATCATCTTGATCAGCGTTGTCTTCCCTGCGCCATTAGGGCCTAGCAAGCCAAAGATCTCTCCCTCCCCTACCGACAGCGAAAACTGTTCCACTGCCGCTTTGCCGCCAAAATATTTGCTAACGTTCTCAATCGATAGAATGGATTCCATATACAGACTCCCCTCTTGATATCCCTGTTGGTAGTATATCGTGTTTTATTTTATCTGACAAGATATTTTTGGAATTCGTATAAAAAGTATGGATTTTGAAAGATTTTGACGAGGACTTGCACTGTGCTTCCCTATATGGTAAGATACCAGTACCATACGCCGTCTCAGCGGCAAATAGAAATAGGAGGCATACCCATGAACGTATACGACGCAATTATCAATCGTCGTTCCATTCGCAAATTTCGACAGATTCCTCTGGAGCGCACTGACATCGAGAGGTGGATCAATGGAGCCAGACTGGCGCCGCAGGCCGCAAACCTTCAGCCTGTCAAATATCTTGTGGTGGATGATCCCTCACTGTTAAGCCCGGTATTTGATACGACAAAATGGGCGGCTTACCTGTACCCTGACCATACGCCGGAACCTGACCAGCGGCCAGTGGCCTATATTGTACTGCTTATCGATACACAGATCAAGGCTGCCGGGTATGACACCGACGCCGGCGCCTGTGGAGAAAATTTGATTCTGTGCGCACAGGGAGATGGCGTTGGCAGCTGTTGGCTCGGCGCTGTGAACCGACCGGTGCTGGCCCAGGTCCTCAACATATCCCACCGCTTTCTCATTCATTCCGTCATCGCTCTCGGATACCCTGATGAAAGCCCCGTCAGTGAACCTATGTCCGGCGATGCAATTCAATACTATGAAGACAGCACAGGCACGCTGCACGTTCCCAAACGATCTTTCTCCGACCTGGTCTTTTACAACCACGGTTGACCTCAAAAAGAAAAAAGTTCGCTGTCGCGAACTTTTCGTTTAAGAATCGGTTGTTGCGCTTATGGCCGTTTCCAACAGAGCCGGCTCCAGTTTATAGTAGACCAACTGCTTTGTTGCAGACGCATAATCCTCTGCGTTCATGATGACGCTGATATAGAATTCCTCACCCAGCTGAAAATAGGAGACCAGACAACGGCCCGCCTCTCCTGTATACCCGGTTTTTCCACAGATATACTGGATTCCCTCTAAAGCATCTTTTCCCCGCATATACACATTGGTGCTATTCCATGTATATTGATGTTGATTGTCGCCACCGTTCTCTCTGGTGATGGTACAGCTGTACGTAGGCGTCTGCATAATCTCCATGACCGTAGGATTCTCAGTCGCCGCTCTCATAATCAGGGATACATCTTTGGGCGTTGTATAGTGATCGTCATTGTGCAGCCCATGTGGATTTGTAAAGTGTGTATTGTTGGCTCCCAACTCTGCCGCCTTCTGGTTCATCATCCCGGCAAAAGTGGCGACATCGCCCCCGATATACATGGCAACTGCTGTGGCCGCATCATTGGCAGAGTACAGGAGTGTGGCGTACAGCAGATCCCGCAGTGTACACACATCGCCCTCTTCTAAATATGTGAGCTTACTCCCCTCCTCATAGCACCCTTCCAACTGGCCAACTGTAACCGTATCCTCCAGGTTCCCATTCTCTACGGCTACTAGCGCCGTCATAACCTTGGTCATAGACGCTGGATATAATTGCTTATCTGGATTTTTCTCGTACAAGGTATTGCCCTGCATATCCACCAGATATGCGCCATCCGCTGTAAACGAGTCCTCAAACATGAGAGTCTGCGTCTTGACCTTAGCCTGGTTAATCGTCTCCAAATCAAAGGATCCGGTCTGAAGCGCCAGCCCAGAGGTGGAAGCGTCATCCACGCTCTGATGCGCCGGAGATCCTGCAAATACGACCCCGCATTCCTGATTATAAATCCACCAAGATATAACACTGGCGGAACACGCTAATACCATCACGAGCATGACACTGGCGATGATGGCGAATTTGTTTTTTTGTTTATTCCGGCGGCCATACCGTCTATCTTCCCTGCGCATCGTCGTCCTCCCTTGCTGCCTATTTCTCTTTTATTGTACCCCATATTGAGGCGCCTGTAAACCCAAAAATTACGTCAGCAAAAAAAACCTACTCTCGCCATCATTCGAGTTTGCTCAAGGCTTTTCGCGTGAAAGAAGGCATTTCTCTGCTGTATGCCAAACCTTTACTGAATTTAATATAAACTTAATGTAAATTCCCCTCCCCTTTCCCCCCTTTTAATTTTCTTTGCTGTATTCTGGTGACACAGGGAAGAAAGGAGAAAATGGTTATGAGCATTTCGAAATCCATGCGAAAATTTGAACGGGAACTTGATATAAGAACAGAAAAATTTTTCTGGGATCACCCATGTCTTGGATTCCTTGCCATCTTTGTTGGTATGCCACTCTTTATTTTAATCTGCGTCTGTATTAGTACCGTTGTTATTGCTTTCCCAATGGCGTGGCTCTTTGGTTGGTGTTAATCTTCAGCCGCTCTTAAAGTCGGACTGGGGCATACCAAAAAAACAAATCTTGTATCTTTATACCTTCTTAATACAGATACGGAAATCCTTTTGCCCTCTTTATCAGAGCGGCCTTATGATAAGGACCAGATAAAGAATGGTAATGGAGAGTACTATGCCGGCTTTTGGCCGGAACAAAAATCTGCAACCATGTTTTTGCAGATAGAGCAGCGGGGAACAAATATATGCAGGATTTGTTATTACTGGCAGTTGTGGCGGCGGTGTTTGTTTTTGGATGGGTTTTGATGAACAGGCTGGATCGTTTTCTGGAGAACAACCGTCAGGTACAGGGCTTGGAACTTTCATCTGGCGAGGACATCTTACGGATCGGACTCTCGAATCCATTATTTTCAGATCACCTGACCGATAGCTTGGAACAATATTGCAGACTATGCCCTGACAGTTCGGTCCAAATTTTTTATGGGGCGGAGGATGAACTGGTAAATGGGCTTCTATGTCGAAAACTAGACATTATTTTTCTGCCTGAAAATAGTGAAGGTCTCGCTGGCGGGTGCTATGGTATCAAAAAAGTTTTGTTGGACTATACTCCTGTTACTATGAAATATGGAGGTTTATCCATCGAACCTATTGCTGATGATGCCGTCGTACAGAAGGTTATATGGCTAACGGAGGCCACTACATCATCCACCAATTGCTTTGTAGGATGTATAAAAGACAAGACAACTCGCAAAAGTAGAAGGATCTGGCATCTTATGTTATAATTACATTTCAAGCTGAAGGAGGAGTGCAGATGGAAATCGCAAGACAAGACCCGGATCAGCTATTGCGCGCGATCCGCAATGATATATCCAGTGGCAGTCGTGGAAAGCTGAAAATTTTTTTTGGCTATGCCGCCGGAGTTGGAAAGACCTATGCCATGCTGCAGGCGGCGCATCAGGCGAAAGAGCGCGGACTTGATATTGTGGCTGGGTATATTGAGCCGCATGCGCGTCCGCAGACAACCGCCCTGCTCTCCGGGCTAGAACAGCTACCTGTAAAGGAGATTTCGTATAACGGAATCACCCTCCGCGAATTTGACATTGACGCCGCGCTGAAAAGAAAGCCACAGCTAATCCTGGTGGACGAGTTTGCGCATACCAACGCGGAAGGTAGCCGTCACGCAAAACGCTATCAGGATGTGCAGGAACTATTAAAAGCGGGCATCAATGTCTATACAACCGTCAATGTGCAGCATATCGAAAGCCTGAACGATACGGTCGCTGCGATTACTGGAATTATGGTAAGGGAACGCATCCCGGATTCTGTTTTCGACGAAGCGGATCAAGTGGAGCTGGTGGATATAGAGCCGGCGGAACTTCTGGAACGTTTGGCAAGTGGAAATGTCTATCGAGAAGAACAGGCGGAACGCGCGGCAGTGAATTTTTTTACCGTGGAAAATTTGACCGCTTTGCGGGAAATCGCCCTGCGCCGCTGTGCGGACAGAGTAAATTTGCTGACCGAGAGCGCACGAATTCAAAGCCGGAGCGATTACCATACAGACGAACACATTTTAGTCTGCCTTTCATCTTCGCCCTCCAATGCGAAAATCGTCCGCACTGCGGCGAGAATGGTAAGGGCGTTCAGGGGAGCATTTACCGCCCTCTTTGTGGAGACGCCGGATACCGCAGCTATGAATCAGGAGGATAAAAAAAGGCTGCGGGAGAATATGCGTTTGGCCAGGCAGCTTGGCGCTGCCATTGAAACCAGCTATGGAGAAGATGTTCCCTATCAGATTGCGGAATTTGCAAGGCTCTCCGGTGTTTCCCAAATTGTGATTGGACGCAGTACGGCAGCCAAAAAAAGCGTTTTCAGCAGGCCCAATCTGACGGACCGACTGATTGCCGCCGCTCCCAATTTGGACATCCATGTAATTCCAGACGTCAATAACAGCGAAAAATATCGGTTTCCCAAACTGAAACTGTCCAAAGCAATGCCTGTCCGGGATATTGCAAAAAGCATACTGGTTCTGTTGGCGGCTACGCTGATTGGCTATGTCTTTTATTCTCTTAGATTTACAGAAGCAAATATTGTTGCGGTTTATATTTTTGGCGTCCTGATTACATCAATTATTACAACAAATCGGTTTTGCGGACTTGTGACATCGTTTGTGAGCGTACTGGTATTCAATTTCTTTTTCACCGTTCCACGCTTTACGTTTCATTTTAACGACTCAAATTATATTGTAACATTTGTAATTATGTTTATGGTTGCGTTTTTAACCGGTTCTCTTGCCACGAAACTGAAGGAAAATGCAAAGCAATCTGCCCATGCAGCCTATCGAACGAAAATTTTATTTGAAACAAATCAGCTTCTTCAAAAGGAAACGGATGAGCAGGCTGTGTTGAGCGCAACAGCCGGGCAACTTATCAAGCTCCTAAAAAGGGATCTGGTAATTTATCCGCTGGAAGGCAGTAGCCTGGCGGAGCCACGCGTTTACCGGGTACCGGACAGCGACCTGTACGACTTGGTTTCTGAAAACGAAAAAGCGGTTGCATCATGGGTCCTTAAAAACAATAAGCATGCAGGCGCCACCACGGATACCCTTTCCAGCGCCAAATGTCTATACCTGTCAATCCGGGTCAATCATCAGGTATATGGCGTGGTGGGAATCGCCATGAACGAGATCCCTTTGGATTCTTTTGAAAACAGCGTCCTGCTCTCAATCCTTGGAGAGTGTGCTCTGGCTTTGGAAAACATTAAAAACGTAAAGGAAAAAGAGGATGCTGCAATACTGGCAAAAAACGAACAGCTTCGGGCAAATCTGCTCCGGGCGATCTCTCATGATCTCCGCACACCGCTGACTTCTATTTCCGGAAGCGCGAGCAACCTGTTGGCGAACTATCAAAAGATGGATGATACTCACAGAGTCCAGTCCCTTACGGATATTTATGACGATTCCATGTGGCTGATCAATCTGGTGGAAAATCTGCTGGCGATGACCAGAATCGAAGGCGGACAGGTCCGTCTGACGCAATCGGTAGAATTGATGGATGAGGTCATTGCGGAGGCTCTGCGGCATATTAACCGCAAAAGCAAGGAACACAGTATTCACGTTAGTTCCTCCCAGGAGTTGCTGCTGGCCCGTATTGACGCGAAGCTGATTGTTCAGGTCCTAATCAATCTGATTGATAATGCTGTAAAATATACGCCTGCAGGTTCCGCCATAGAAATTTGCGCGAGCCAGAAGGACAAGTGGATTGTAGTCTCTGTTTCTGACAATGGTCCGGGAATTCCCGCTGAGCAGAAGCCTTACATTTTTGATATGTTTTACAGCGGAGCCAATACTATTGCGGACAGCCGCAGAAGTTTGGGCCTGGGCCTTTCCTTGTGCAAGTCCATTGTCACGGCTCATGGAGGTATGATTTCCGTGGCGGATAATCAGCCAGAAGGAACCGTTTTTACATTTACACTACCGGCAGGGGAGGTTGAATTGCATGAATAAACCTTTGATATTGGTTGTGGAGGATGATCCTCCGGTACGCAACCTGATTACAACTACATTAAAAACCAATGATTACCGTTATTTGGTTGCGGCTAACGGCGCAACTGCTATTTTGGAAGCTTCCTCCCATAATCCGGATATTGTACTGCTTGATCTCGGGCTACCGGATATGGACGGTGTACAGGTAATCCAGAATATCCGTTCGTGGTCGAATCTGCCGATCATCGTTCTCAGTGCCCGCAGCGAGGACAACGATAAAATCGAGGCGCTGGATGCCGGCGCGGACGACTATTTGACAAAACCTTTTTCTGTGGAAGAATTGTTGGCCAGACTGCGGGTGACGCAGCGCAGGCTTTCCTTTATGACTGCTGAGATGCTGACGGCAAACTCTGTATTTGTCAATGGAAAGCTGCGGGTGGATTATGCCGGTGGCTGCGCTTATTGGAACGATCAGGAATTGCATCTGACTCCAATCGAGTATAAGCTGCTGTGCCTGCTTTCCAAAAATGTTGGAAAAGTATTGACGCATACCTTTATTACGCAGAATATCTGGGGCCGGAGCTGGGACAATGATATCGCCTCTCTGCGCGTCTTTATGGCAACGCTCCGGAAAAAACTGGAACCCACCCCAGACTCTCCACAGTATATTCAGACCCACATCGGCGTTGGATATCGTATGATGAAAGTGGAATGATACACGCATCAGGAATCAAATCGGCTTGCCGGTGGGTCTGCATGAGATCTGCCCTGGGACGTGGCTGGATGTTGACTTTTCTCCATTTAGTCCCGCAGATTAGTATTGGTTGCAGCAAACGTTCAGTGCCGTTTAGATTTACAGTCACGTGATTTTCTCTTCCTAAGCAGCGGAGTCATGATGAGCCCTGCGAGGCTGAGGAACATTAGCACAACCCAAAT